>NZ_QZVQ01000001.1 GCF_003660445.1 Croceibacterium ferulae
CCGCGCCGGCTTCACCGCTGCCGAAGCGCAAGCGGAGACGCGCGACGGGCGCCGTTACTTCGATGTTGAAGGCACCCTTCCCGACGGTGCCGAAATCGAGTTCGACATCATGGAGGAGGACGGGGTCTGGCGCGTGGTGGAGACACAGCGCGACATCGCTTTCGCCGACGTGCCTGACGAGGTGCGTGCGGCGCACGCGGCTGGGTTTGCACCCGGCCGGGTCATCGAAAGTACCCAGGCTGACGGACTGGTGATCTACGAGCTGTTTGGCGAGGCGGACGGGGATCCTGAAGGACGCAAGGTGGAGATCAAGTGGGATGGCCGCCGCGCCGAAGTCCTTGAGGAGGAATGGGAGCACTGACGCGCTGAGGATGTGGTTGCCGCGCAAACGCCACATCAACTTGGCCGAAAACCTCTACTCTTGGATTGCAGCACTCGGCTGCCACCCAAGAAGGACGGCTCATGACTCTCCAGCAGCACGCTTACGACACAACTCGGCTTTCTGACCAGCCCGAAAAAAAGACCAAATCGCCGCGCGACAGAGAATTGTTCGTGTACCAGGATCTCGAAACTGAAGTCGATGTCGAACTGGAAACCCTCTGGACCTATATGAACCAGAAGGTCAGGCCCAGTTTCAATCCTGAACTCCTCGTCCAGTTCGGCACCTGGCAGGACGACATCGACGAGGCGGTCACCGCGGGCGGCCTGCCGATCAAATACGTCGTTCTGGGATCCCGCTTCCCCGGTGTATTCTCGCTCGGCGGTGATCTCGACCTGTTCGCTGCACATATCCGCAACGGCAATCGGGAGGCGCTGCGCCGCTACGGCCATGCCTGCGTCGAGATCCTGCATCGCAACATGCTCAGCCTCGGCCAGCCGATCGTCACGATCGCACTTGTCGAAGGGGACGCCCTTGGCGGCGGGTTCGAAGCATTGCTCTCGTTCAATGTCGTCATTGCGGAGCGGGGCACGAAGTTCGGCCTGCCGGAGACCCTGTTCGGGCTGTTCCCCGGCATGGGCGCGCACTGCTTCCTCTCCCGCCGCCTGGGTGCGGCGCGTGCGGAACAGATGATCCTCAGCGGCAAGACCTACTCTGCCGAGGAGCTGTATGATCTCGGGATCATCCATGGCCTGGCCGATCCGGGTCAGGGCCGCGCGGAAGTGGAGAACTACATCCGGCAGAACCGCCGCAGGCACGCAGGCCATTGCGCGATCTACGAGGCATCCCGCGCCGTCCACCCGCTGGACCTCGCCGAACTGCAGACCGTGGTCGATCTGTGGGCGGATGCCGCCCTTCGGCTCAGCGAGGGTGACCTCAAGCTGATGCGCCGACTGGTGAACGCCCAGACCCGCCTGCTGGCTGCGTGAAATCCGCATCCGCGCCCGATGGCTGTTCAGCCCCGGGCGCGGACCTTGTCGTCGGCAAGCATGGCATCGACCATGCTTGCCGACATCGGTGGCGCCAGGAAGTACCCTTGCACCGCATCGCACCGGGTTCGCCGCAGCTGGTCGAGTTGCGCCTGGGTCTCGATCCCCTCCGCCACCGTCCGCATGCCCAGCTTGGCGGCGAGTTCGACAATGGTCTGGACGATGGCCACGGACGCCGGGCTTTGCTCCAGGTCGGAAATGAAGGAGCGGTCGATCTTGAGTGTCTGGAACGGGAACCTCGTCAGGTAGCTCAGTGACGAGTACCCGGTTCCGAAATCGTCCAGCGTCGTGCCGACATCCAGGCTGTTGATCGCCTTCAGCGCAGCGATTGCTCCCTCGACATCCTCGAGCAGCACCGATTCCGTCACCTCCAGCTCCAGCCGGCCCGCGGTGAGCCCGGTGGCGGCCAGCGCGTTCATGATCACGGCCGGCAGATCGGGCGATCGCAACTGGATCGGCGACAGGTTGACCGCGACATTGACATCCGTGCCCCACCCGCTGGCGGATCGGCACGCCTCCCGAATGACCCAGCTGCCGATCTCCACGATCAGGCCGCTACTTTCGGCAATGGGGATGAACTCGACCGGCGATACCGATCCATATCGGCGGTTGTTCCACCGCAGAAGGACCTCGCACGAGACCACCGCTGCCCCGTGCAGGTCGAAGATGGGCTGGAACAGGAGGTGGAACTCCCCGCGGCCAAGGGCGCCCTTCATTTCGGAGGCGAGATGGCGGCCCCGCTCCACCTTCTCGTCCATCACCGGTTCGTAGAAGCAGAATTGCCCCCGGCCGCTATCCTTCGCGCGGTACAGCGCCAGATCGGCGTTCTTCAACAAAGTGTCAGGATCGCGGCCATCGGTGGGCGCAACCGCAATCCCGATCGATGCGGTGGCGTGAAGCAGGCGGCCGTGATGTTGCACGGGTTGCTCCACGAGCCGCAATATCTCCTGCCCGATACTGGCGGCTTCGCCAGGATGCCGAATCCGGCAGACGATGGCGAATTCATCTCCGCCCAGCCGGGCAACGATCCCGCGGCCGCCATATGTCTCGTTCAACCGTGCCGCGATGCCGCACAACAGCGCATTGCCGGCAAAATGTCCGAAGGAGTCGTTGATCTCCTTGAACCGGTCCAGATCCAGCCAGTGGATCGCCAAACAATAATCGGCCTCGCCCAGGGCTGCGAAATCCGCCTCCAGCTGTTCCCGGAAGGCGGTGCGGTTCGCGACACCGGTCAGATCATCGCGCCGGGCAAGGGCCGCATTGTACTCCGCCAGGGCGGCTTTCTCCATGGAGCCGACGGTCGCCTTCAGGATCACGTCATAGGTCTGCAAGGTGATGTTCATCATCGCAACGACGAACAGACCGATGACGACGGCCAGTTCTGCCTTCAGCGGATCGAAGGAGGCAAGCAGGCCGACGATGACCGGCACCGACGCGCAGCAAAGCTGGCTGAGCGCGATCCACGGTCGCCCCGCATTCCGGCCCGCGATCCCTGCGGCGTAACCGATCGTCGTCGTGACCGCGAGCAGCTGCAAGACGCCGTCATTCGTGTTGGTCAGGGTGAGCAGGCCGAACATCCCCAGCAACATCGAGTAGGACAACGCGCCCGTCAGATAGACGAGTTCCTGATGCTTCACCTGCCGCCCGCTTTTCTGGCCGCCATCGCGGGCCGAGCGCGGCGGTCTGAGCGCATCGACGATCCGGGCGAGTGCGGTTCCGGTCAGCGCGACTGCACCTGCGATCAGCCAGCCATCACCACTGACCGCAGCCACCGTCACCGCGATCGCGCTACTCGCCACCGCGCCGATGACGAGCGACTGAGGAGATGCGTACAGCGACTCGACCAGCGTCGCGCGCACCTGCGCGGCGATCACCTGATCGGAATGGCGGACACGCCTCAGACGCGAGAGCAAGGAAGGCATCGTACCCTAGATGGCTGGCAGCGGTTCAGAACCAATGAACAAACATGCCAGCGGCCACCAGCAATTTCAGACAATGGTGTGCTGCTACACTCACAGCACGCGAGCTGCAGCGATTGGATCGACGGGACACTTCCGATCAGGACGCCCGTTCGTCTTCATCTGGTGACCGGCATCAATTGGTCGAGGCCGCGCTGCAGAGGACGAGCGGCTGGTCGCCGCGCGACCACGGCGTCGGTCGGTGCATGATGCTGTCGAACAGATCCGAGGCAAGGTGCTTTGCGAGCCACGCCTTCAGGTCAGGCAAAGGCTGGGCTTCGAACCAGTCACGATCGACCGCGGCGAACTGCCTGACGAACGGCATGATCGCGGCATCTGCGATCCCTCGCTCCAGTCCGCAGAGTTGGCCCGCAATCGCTATCCGTGCATCAAGGTTCTGCAGGAAGCGGAGGCCCTCGTCGCGGTGCCGGTCAGGCTCCGAACCGTGGCGATCGGGATATTTGTATCGATCGAGATGGTGCTTGAACATGCCATCATTGCCGGCGATCAGCCCCGGGTCGTCGCGCGTGAGCCAGCCCTCCGGATCATGCGCTTCCAGGGCCCAGCGCATGATGGCGAGACTTTCCTCGATCACCGCTCCGTCGGCCGTCTGGAGGACAGGCACAGTCCCCTTGGGCGAGGCCGCCAGCAGTTCGGCGGGCTTGTCGGACAGCCGGACCTCGCGAAGCTCGTAAGGGGTACCGCTCGCTGCCAGGGCCAGACGTGCCCGCATTGCATAAGGGCACCGACGAAAGCTGTAGAGGATGTGTTCGGCCATGACCGACATATGCTGCGCGACCCGATCGCATGATAGCCCCTGCCCCGGGTCTCCGCGCGTAAACTCCTAATGCCCTCCCCCGCCGCGCGGGCAGCTGACGCTCGTATGCTTACCCTTCACGGTCGCCGCTGCGCAAGCAGGGGGCCGGGTTAGCTCTCAGCCAGCGGTGCCGCTTGTGTGGAGAGCGTGGATGGGCCTCTACCTGCGTACGGGTGTCATCTTCTACCTCCGGCCTTTCGAGCCCCGGGCACGGCGAACCGCCGCGGAGCCGCTGTTCACCGCATCCTCCTGGGCAAGCTTGCGCCACCGATCGACGCGCGCGGGATCAAGATCGCCGTCCTCCATCGCGGCCTCGATGGCACATCCGGGCTGATCATTATGGGTGCAGTTCGCGAACCGGCACTCGAGCGCCACGGCCGTGACGTCGTCGAACACCTCGCTTACGCCGGATGCCACCTCGGACATCTGGAGCTCGCGCATGCCCGGTGTGTCCACGAGCCAGCCGTCCTGAGCATCACTGCCGAGACGATGCATCTGGCGCACCGTCGTCGTGTGCCGGCCTTTGCCGTCATCCTCGCGGACGGGCTGTGTGGCGATGCTGTCCGATCCTGTCAGCGTGTTGATCAGCGTCGACTTGCCCACGCCGGACGATCCCACCAGCGCAACCGTCTCCCCGAAGCCGCAATACTTCTGGAGGCGCGCGGCACTGGCCGGATCGCGCCCGTCGACCAGTTCCACCACCAACCCTGCCTGCAGCGCGCGCGCCGCGTCGACCAGGCTTTCAGGGTCAGGCGACAGGTCGGCTTTCGTGAGGACCAGCACCGGACGGACGCCCGCCTCGCGCGTGAGGACCAGATAGCGTTCGATCCGCGCGACGTTGAAGTCCTGGTCGCAGGACGTGACGATGAACAGCGTGTCTACATTTGCCGCGATAAGCTGGATCCGGCGGTCATCCCCTGGCGCGGGCCGCTTGAACAGGCTCGTCCGATCCAGGATCCGCACGATCCTTCGGATGCTCCGGTCCATCAGCAGCCAGTCGCCGACGGTGGGGCGGTCCTCCGCCCCCCCTTGCGCGGGCAAGCTGGACGGGATCGAATCATCAACCCGTTCACCCGAAACGGTCACCCGTCCGCGATGAACCGACATGACGCGGACTGGCTGGCAGGTCTGGGTCTGTTCGGCGGAGACCTGTTCGCTGAAGAAGGCCTTCCAGCCAAGCTGAGCGAGACTGGCACCGGACGACCCCGTAACTGCCTCGACCAAACCGGGGACTGCCTGATCAGTCCCCACCAGGCTCTTCCTGCTCGGCCGCGGGCTGTGCCTGCTCAGCCGCACGCTTGTCCGCCTTGGCCTGGGCCTTTTTCGCAGCCTCGGCAGCCTTGGTCCGTTCGCGCTCGCGCCGCTCGAAATCGTAGTTCGGTTTACGTGCTATGTCGGTCTCTCCGCATCTCTGGGGGCTCAATCTCTGGGTAACGAGGCAGGTGCATGCGCACCCACCCCTGGCTCCTTACATGTATCCTCGCCACGGCGTTAGGCGGCTTGCAAATTAACTGCCGCCCGCACCTTACTGATAGCCGCGGTTCTCCTCGCGCTCCTTGGCCGCATCCCGCTGTGCTTCCTCCAGTACTTCCGTCTTGTCGGACTCTGTCTGCTCCGGCGAGGAGGACTCAGCGGAGCCTGCATCCTTGTTATCGGGTGACTGCCCCGTCCCTGCCTTCGATGTTGCGCCGCCGTTTGTCTCGGCTGCACTGTCCTTGCGATCAGCGTCGCCGCTGCCATTCACCTGATCGGCCATGATACTCTCCTGAGTGTGTGGCAGCATAACGATCAGCCTCCGGGATTGGCTCCAAACGGCGATCATCCGTGATCAAGCGATCTGGCGTTGCCCCCATGTGGCCTGATCGACCGTTCAGCACGAAGATCACGTTCGTGCCGTGCCGGTCGCGGACTTGTCCGGTGCAGATTCAAGGAAGCCGATCATGCCCAATACTTCGCGTATCGCCATCATCGGTGCCGGCAATGTGGGCGCCACGGCGGCCTACGCACTGATGTTGCACGGAACCGTTGCGGAGATCGTGCTGATCGACCGCTCCGCGGAGCACGCCGCGGCAGAAGCCACAGATGTCGCCGACGCGAACGCCATTTCGCAACCGGTGCGGATCTGGGCCGGCGACTACTCCGACGTGCGCGACGCCGCCATTCTCGTCATCACGGCAGGCGCGACCCCCAAGGATGGCGAGCCGCGCACAAGCGTCGCCGGTCGCAGCGCGGAGATCGTGCGCGACTGCGTGCGCCGGGCGATGGATGCGGGGTTCGACGGCGTGTTCGTGGTGGCCTCGAACCCGGCCGACGCCATGACCCAGGTGGCGCAGGCCGAGTCCGGCCTTCCGGCAGCACGCGTGATCGGCACCGGTACGCTCCTCGACAGCAACCGCTTCAGGAAGCGCATCGCCGACCGGCTTGGCATCGCGCCCGGTGCCGTTGCGGCGCAGGTGCTGGGCGAACATGGCGATAGCGAGGTCATGGCATATTCCACCGTCCGCATTGGCGGCATGGATTTGGACGCTTATCTCGACGGGCGGCAGTTCGATCGAGCCGAGGTCGCGCATGAGGTCATGCGCGCCGGATACACGATCGGCCATGGAAAGGGCTTCACGTCCTACGGCGTGGCATCCGCGATCGCTCGCATCTGCGAGGCTGTTTACCGCGATGAACGCGTGGTGCTTCCCGTCTCGACGTTGCTGAGCGGACAATATGGCATCGACGGCATCTATCTGAGCCTGCCCTGCCTGATCGGGGCTGAAGGGATCCTGCGCGTTCTGACGCCTGAGCTCACGCGTGACGAAATTTCGGCCCTGCTCGCATCGGCCGATGTGCTGCGCCGCACCCTGGAACAGACGAACGGAGAATTATGATGGCGATCAAGTTGAAATCATTGCGCGAACAGGTGATCGTCGTGACGGGCGCGACCAGCGGGAACGGGCTGGCGATTGTCGAAGCAGCGATCCGGCAGGGAGCCGCGGTGGTGGCCGTCGCGCGCAACGCCGAGGCGCTGGAGGAACTGCACGCCCGGCTGGCTGGTGTCGGTGGACGCATTGCAATCTGCGCTGCTGATGTCAGCGATCCGGCTGCGGTGGAAGATGTTGCAACGGTCGCCAGCGAGAAGTTCGGCGGGTTCGACAGCTGGGTCAACAATGCCGGCATAGGAACATATGGCACGCTGGAGCAGGTTCCGCTGGCGGATCACCGCCGGGTGTTCGACGTCAACTATTTCGGCGTTCTCCACGGATCGCTCGTCGCCGCGCGGCATCTTCGTGGCCGTGGTGGTGGAGCCATCATCAACGTCGGATCGATCCTGGGCGATCGCAGCATCGTCCAGCAAGGACCATACAGCGCCACGAAGCATGCGGTGCAAGCGCTGACCGACACGTTGCGCATGGAGCTGGAGCGGGAGAAGGCCGGCATATCCGTTACCCTGATCAAGCCCGGCCCGATCGACACCCCGTTTCCCGAGCACGCCCGGAACTTCATGGACGAGCCGCCCCGGCTTCCCCCGCCGCTTTACACGCCAGAGGTGGTGGCGGACGCGGTGTTGTTCGCCTGCGCCAACCCGAGACGAACGCTGTATGCCGGCGGTGGCGGGCTTCTCTCCTCCATGCTGGCACAGGCAGCACCACGCCTGACCGACGCGATCATGGAACTGGCCGGCACCCAGGCGCAGCAGAAGCCGGGTGATCCCGGCGTCGCCGCTCGCCGTGACAATCTCTACGAACCGCGCGAAGATGCGCTGCGTGGCAGTCAGGATGTCCACGCGCGGCAATCCAGCATCGCGCTGCAGCTACAGAAAGCGGCATCGCCGCTGCTTACGGCCGCAATAGTTGGCGGGGGCGCGCTGGCGGCGATTCTGTTGCGAAAGGGCACGCGCTGACAATTGCATGGCCGATTCAGTCGGCCGAACAACCCACAGATCATACTGCAAGAGCCGGCCGCCAGCTTCCCCGAAGCCTGCTGCCTGGCTCTTGCAACGCTCTACGCAGGCTCGATCCGCGCGCGTGAGGCAGGCTGCCTCGCGTCAGTCGAGCAGTAGCGCGCAACGTAAGCGGCATGATCCGGCATCGTCGCGACCGCGCCGGTCACGTTGTCTCGCAAGACCTGCAGCAACTTGGCAAGCTCGTCATCGCGCAGTTTGGCGGCAACCGGGTGGTAGGCCTTCGGCATGATGCCCTGCCCCATCATGACCTGCACCCAGCTGTTCTCCGCGAACAGTTCCTCATTGCGGCGGAATACGCGGCCAGTTTCCGCGAAGAGCGCGATCTTGTGCGCCAGCGCTTCGGGGACGTCCATTGCGGCGCACTGCCGCCAGAAGGCGCTGTCCCGCCGCTCCGTCACCTTGTAGTGCAGGATCAGAAAGTCGCGGATCTGCTCCATGTCCTGATGCTGCTGGTCGTTGAACTCGGCAATGTCGGCTGCGTTGATGCCCCCTTGCGGGAACAGGCGCAGCAGCCGCAATATGGCGCGCTGGATCAGGTGGATGCTGGTCGATTCGAGCGGCTCCATGAACCCGCCAGACAGGCCGATCGCCACGCAGTTGCGATGCCATTGCCGCCGCCTGACGCCCGTCGTGAAGCGCAGCCGGTTCGGCTCCGTCAGCACGGCGCCCTCCACATTCGCCAGCAAGCGTTCAAGCGCGGCGTCGCCGTCCAGATAGCGGCTGCAGAAGACGATGCCGTTGCCAACGCGGTGCTGCAGCGGGATGCGCCACTGCCAGCCTGCATCATGCGCCATGGCACGCGTGTACGGCACCGGCGGACCGACACTTTCCGTCTGCAACGCAATCGCGGAGTCACACGGCAACCAGTGCGTCCAGTCGTCGTAGCCGGCATGCAGCGCGCCTTCGATCAGCAGCGCGCGAAAGCCGGTGCAATCGACAAACAGGTCGCCAGCGATGCGCCGCCCATCGTCCAGCACCAGCGCGTCGATCTCGCCCGTCCCCGCATCCAGGTCGACGCGGGCGATCCGCCCCTCCACGCGTACTGCGCCGTCGCCTTCCGCCATGGTGCGCAGGAAGCGGGCGTACAGACCGGAATCGAGCTGATAGGCATAGTTCGTCGCATCGTTGGGCAGGTGCGCGAACTTGCCCTGCAAGGCGGCGACCAGCTCCGTGCAATAATCGTCATACGGGCGGTCGTGCCCCTTGGACCGGCCATGCAACCAGAAATGCTGGAAACCGGCCGACCAATGGTCCCGGCCCGTGGTGCCGAAGGAGTGAAAGTAGCGCGACCCGCGCTCCTTCCAGCCATCGAACAGGATGCCCAGCTTGAAGGTCGCGGTCGTGGCGCGCATGAATTCGGCTTCGTTGATGCCCAGCAGCCGATTGAAATTCGTGAGCGGCGGAATGGTCGACTCGCCGACACCGACCGTGCCGATCGCATCAGATTCCACCACCGTAAGCGCAACGGTGCGGCCCATTGTTCGGGCGATGGCGGCCGCTGTCATCCAGCCGGCGGTGCCGCCCCCTGCGACAATCACGCGGTATGCGTTCTCGATCGGCGGAGGAGGCACCGTCATCGGCTGAGCTGCCGCAAGAGGTAGCTGCGAAGTCGGTCGGCCGTTTCGGGCGTCAAGGGCGCCAGCACACCGCGCCCCCCTTCTGGCAGGTGCGCGGTGGCCTCGTTCTCATCGCCGAAGACATAATGGTCGAACACCTCCCGCCAGTAGCGTTTCTGATCTTCCGGCTGATCGCGCAACGCCAGGATGGCGTGATTGAGCGCGTCCTGCGGCTGCCCCAGCCATCCCGGACTGTTCCGCCACCAATAGTTCACCAGCACGTTGAACGGCGCCAGCCCTTCCACATGATGCCACCACAGTGACGGGATGAAGATTGCATCGCCCGCATCCAGCTCGGCCACCTGCGCATGCTCCATCGCCTCGGCAAAGCGTGGATAGGCGTCCAGATCGGGCGCATGCAGATCGACCATGGAGATGGCCCGGCCCGCCGGCGTATTGTCCACGGGGCCCAGATACAGGTTGCGGAACTGCCCGGGCGGGAAGAGCGTGAAGCGGCGCCGGCCCGCTGCGACGCAGGCCAGATTGTCCGGCTGATCATTGTGGGCTGCGATGCGCGTACGCGTGCCGATCCAGATGCTCGCCGTCGCATCGCGATCGCCAAGATCGACATGGTTCGCCTCGTGCAGACCCCTGAAGTAGCCTCGCACGTTGATCGACCCGAGATAGATCGGCGTCGGCGAGGGTTCGTCCTCGCTCCTGTCGATCTGGCCCAGGATGTCCGGCAGCTTGCCGCGGGCAACGCGGAAGTTCATCCCCATTGCATCGTCGTAGAACAGCCGGCCACCGCTCTGTGCATCACCGATCGAGACGGTGAACGGCATGTCGCGGTGATGATCCAGGAGATAGGACCGCGCCTCTCGTCCGGACCGGCGGCCCGCCTGCACGAGCGGCCAGTCATTCACCAGGCCGCGCACAACGAAGGGCGCGTCGGCTCCGCGCAGCCGGTCGTCCAGCTCGGCCGCGCCCTGCACGATGATTTCCGGCACCCTGCTCAGGGCCGAAAAGATGGCGGGCTCACCTTCAGCCACCGCGAATGCGTCGGTTCTTGCGCTCGATCAGCGTCGTCAGCTTGGCAAGGGACGCCATCGCCATGAAGATCGGCAGGAGATGCCCCGCCGAGTGCAGCTCGCCCAAGGTCGCGCCATCCAGTTCGCGCAACCGGTCTTCCGCGATCGTGTGGAAGCCGATCAGCCGGTTGGTGGAACCATCGATCAGCGTGACTTCAAGGATCAGCGGCTCGAGCAGATCATACTGGGCCAGCGCGTCGAAGAACGGCGCAGCGGCGCGGTAGCCTTTGTCGAGTTCGCTCATCCTGGCGAGCATCGTTTCCAGGTAAGGCGTGGGGCGTCCGTCCCGGTCGAAGACACGCACGCCCTCCCCGTCTGCGATGCGCGGGCTGCCGAGATCGACGACCGCCTGCTTGCCGCCTGCCGCATCGGGGCTGCCGCCGATCAGGAAGGGCTGGATATCGAGGGCGAGCGGCAAGTAGCTCGCATCCCATCGATCGCCCTCCAGAAACAAGTTCTCTCCGGTCGTGAAACCGAAGATCGCGAATGCCGTGAAGCCGTTGCGTTCGCGGTTCTGGCGGAACAGGATCGGATATTCGCCCTGCACGCGACGGAATTCGTCGGGGACGAGGAGTGAGGTCATCACCTCGTCGCCGAGTGCGGCGGAACGGTCCCGCCGGATGCGCAGATCACGGTGCGCCTCGGCCGTCAGCAGCACATGATCAGACATGAAGCGTCCTTTCTGAAGCGGTCTCGGATGCATGGAGCGCATCCAGGTACGTGCGATTGGTCGGCAGGCTGGCAGCGAACGTCCGGGCGCGTTGTTCGATCTGGTTCAGCGAGGCGGCACCAGCATCGAGGCGCCCGCTCCCGACCGGAAGCGCCGGCGGCGGCAAAGCACCCATGCCGTACAGCACATATTGATAGCTCGCCGCCGGAAACACCTCGTGCGCATGAGGCAGGTCCGCGAATGTCGGCGGCTGCGTACGCCACAGCGCCAGCAGCTCCTGCAGCCGCTCGGGGATCGTCGCCTGCTCCCGGTGGGCCCGCCAATACGGCTCCTTCCGCGAACTGAGCACGTAATGCAGCTTCAGGAAGTCCACGATCCGGTCCCAACGATAGCGGAAGAGCGCGTTGAAGCGCCTGGCATGCAAGTCCATCGCCGATCGATCCGCCGGGAAACCGTCAAGCAAGGCATCCAGCGAGAGCTCGACAAGCACGATGGCCGATGCCTCTAGCGGTTCGAGAAACCCTGCAGAAAGACCGATCGCAAGGCAGTTGCGATGCCAGAAGCGCTCCCGATGCGCAGAACGGAAAGCGAGACGTCGGATCGGCAGTCCACCCGGATCAGTGCCGGGCATGGCCTGCCGCAGATAGCCGCGCAACGTCTGTTCCGCGGTCTGGTCGCTGGCGAATGCGCTGGCATAGACGCAGCCGATGCCGCGGCGGCTCGGCAAGCCGATGTCCCAGATCCAGCCGGCCGCATGGGCCGTCGCATTCGTCTGCGCAGCGATGGGGCTGCCGGGCTCGACCGGCACCTGTACGGCCAGCGCGCGATCGTTGAACAGGACATCGGTGCGATCCACCAGCGGTACATTCGCGTGACCGCCGATCAGCAGCGCCGCGTGCCCGGTGCAATCGAGGAACAGATCGCCGCGGATCACACCCGACTGGCGCGTGACGATTCCCGCAATGTCGCCATCCTCCGCCGCCTCCACCCCGACGACATGGTCGCTGACATGAGAAACCCCGAGCCGTTCCGTGGCGGTTCGGCGCAGCAGCGCGGCGAACTTCCCCGCATCGAGATGGTAGGCATAGTTCAGCGCTCCGGCGTAGTCCGGCATGGTCCGGTGGCGCGGCGCCAGATCGTGGGCGCAGACATGCGGCTGGGCACTTGCCACCTCGGCGAACGGCCGCTCGGTCTGCCGCCACAGGGCGACGAGATCGTGCGGCGACATTTCGGCCGGCGCGGTGAAGGGATGATAGTACCGGTCGCCCTCGCCTCCGGTGCGCCAGCCATCGAACCGCGACCCCTGCTTGAAGGCACCGTCAGCCGCGCACAGGAACTCGGTCTCGCTGATCCCGATCTTCGCCAGCGTGCCGCGCATCGTCGGCCAGGTACCCTCGCCCACTCCGATCGTCGGCACATCGGGCGACTCGACGAGGGTCACTGATATGGGAGGCCGGGCTAGCGGGTCGGCAGCAGCTGCTATCCGGCAGGCCGAAAGCCAGCCTGCGGTGCCCCCGCCGACCACGACGATACGCCTGACGTCCCCGGTCACCGCTGGCCTGCTCCCCCGGTGGGCGATCGGGCCATGGAGCCTGCTGCACGGGCGCACCAGCACCAGCGCAGGCAAGCCATCATGCCCTCACCCGACCACGTGTCAGAAGCTGAAACGTACGCCTCCCATCAGTCGAGCATATCCTGGCTGCGAGAAGGTGACGAAGTTCTCGTTGCGCCGGTGTCCGCGGCGGTCCTCGCCCGTCAGGTTGATCGCTTCGCCGAACACGGTGAGGCCCTGCATGAACTCGTAACTCACGCTGGCATCGACCTGCCCGTATGCCTCCACGTAAGTCGGATTGGGGTTCCCCCCGGCATAGAACTTGTCACGCCAGTTATACGCGACGCGGGCCTGCAGGCCGAACTTGTCGAAGAACAGCACGGCATTTGCGCTGTCACTCAGGCCGGCAAGCGCGAACTGCCCCACATTCGGATCGAGCGTATTGTCGAACTGCGCATCCCCGTTGACGATCGTGTAGTTCAGGATCGCGCCGAAGCCGGTGTCCCAGAAGGTGTGCTGGACCGCGAATTCGAAGCCGTCGATGGTCGCGGTCTGGTCCGAATTGAACGGCGTGCCGACCCGGAAGTTGACGAGGCCATCCTCCGGCAGCCCGATGATCCGACCGGTGTAGTAGCCGTTGACGTCGAGGATCGGGGCGCCCGAGCCGTCTCGCGCCACCTCGACGCCTTCCGTGAAGTTGCGCAGGATGTAGTCGCGGATCAGCCCCGTATCGGTCGTGCCGCCCAGGGCAGCCTGCGCCTGGTCGAACCGTGGACCGTCCGCGGGATTGCGCAATTCGAAGGCCGACCGCTCGATCTCCTGCGAATTGATGAAGTTGCTCACCCGTTTGCGGAAGTACCCGGCCGACAGGTAACTGCTGGGCGAATAGTACCATTCGGCCGAGAAATCGATGTTCTTGGACAGGAACGGGACCAGGTTGGGGTTCCCCTGCAGCCCGCCGCCGCCGGCGATGCCGAACTGGCGGTTGAGGGTCAGGCCGCCCTGCAGGCTGCCATAGTCGGCCCGGGTGATGGTATGGCTGTACGATGCGCGCAGCACGACATCATCGATCGCCTCGATGTCGAAGTCGAACGCCGGCAGCCAGTTGTCGTAACTGCCCTTGTTGTCCAGGAAGGTGCTGTCGGCCGAGTAAAGGATGTTGAACTCACCCTGCGCCACCCACGCCGCGCCCGAGGGCACGGGCGTCAGCGATGCCGAGTCAACCTTCGTCTTGTCGTAGCGGACGCCGGCGATGAGGTGTGCCGGCCGGCTGGCCACATCGAAGCCCAGATTGGCCTGGATGAACGGCGAGACAGTCCGCTCGGTGATGCGCCTGTCGGTGTCGTAACTCGCCAGGCAATTGCCGTCGCCGCCACAGATCCCGAAACGCTGGTCGAGGAGGTCAACCATCCGCTCGAAATCGAAGCGGTAATATGCCGGGATGATGCCATCATCGGCACCAGATACGCCGGAGAACTTGTCTGGCAGGGTGACGAGTTCGAAGATGTCGTCCGGCAGATCCTCCGGCGTGCCCAGGCCGCCCCAGGTGTCATTCTGCAGGAAGCCGTAAGCCGAACGCACCTTGTTGTTCACATAGGAAACGCCGAAATCCAGCGAGTCCAGGAAATCGCCCTCATGTTCGTAGCGGCCGGTCAACTGCACCTGGTTGATGCGGTCCCGGAAATAGGCGTTGCGGAAGGAGTTCCCGGTCGCATTGATCAGCGCGGGATTGAGCGCATCAATCCCTGGACCCATCTGATAGGAGAGAACCGGCAGGTCCTTCGTGAAATCAACCGTCTGCGATGCCACCCCGAAGATTGCGGAGCCGACGGACGTGCTCGTCCCGAAGCGGTTGGTCGGCTTGGATTCCGCCGTCGAATGGTGCCCGTCCAGCACGAAGGTCAGGCCGCCCGGCGCTTCCCAGGTCAGGTTGCCGCCGATCGAATTGTTCTCGGAGACATTGGCCGTTAGCGATCCGCTGTAGGACAGGTCCTTGCCGGGTCCGAAGCGTTCGGTGTAGAAAACAGGGCCGGCCACCGGGCCGTCGGTCCACTCGGTCGAGGTGTCGCCGAAATTGAACCAGATACCCACGCTGCTGTCGCGGGCTTCGACCTCGTTGCGGGAATAGGTGTAGTCGAACGTGGCCGTCACGCTGTCGACCGGACGGTACTGCAGCGCGACCTGCCCGTTGATACGCTCCCGCTTGATGTCGGTGAGATTGTAGGCCGCGCTCTGCGGGACTTCGTAGACGTCGGTCGGCCCGGGCCGATTGATGACGTTGGGCCCCTCCGGCCCGACCGTGCCCCAGTCGTTCTCCGAACCAAGGAACGAATTGCCGAAGCCCGCAGACCCGTTGTTCACGCTGGCATTGCGCTTCTGATACACGCCGGACACCAGGAAGCCGAACTGGTCCTCATGGCCGAAGGTCGTGCTGTAGATGCCGGACACTTCCGGGGTGATGTCGTTGCTGCCGTTCTGCGACGTGTCGAGAACACCGCGCGCCGCAATCGATCCGCGCGTACCCGGCCGGTCGAGCGGGCGCGGTGTCTTGATGTTGATGGTCGAGCCGATACCGCCGGACGGCACCGCGGCGCGACCGGTCTTGTACACCTCCACCGCGGCGATGCCTTCGGATGCCAGATTGGCGAAGTCGAACGACCGCGATGCCGGCGGGCTGGCGCCGTCTCCCAGTGTCGAAGTGGGCAGCTGACGGCCGTTCAGCACGATCAGATTGTACTCGGGACCGAAGCCGCGCACCGTGACGGTCGACCCTTCGCCATTCTGGCGGTCGATGGACACGCCCGTGATGCGCTGAAGGGATTCGGCGAGGTTGGTGTCCGGGAACTTGCCGATATCCTCAGCCGAGATCGCGTCGACCACACCCTGCGCGTTGCGCTTGATGTCGACCGCAGCCTGGAGACTCGCGCGGATGCCGCTGACGATGATCTCCTCGCCTTCGAAGGTGTCGGCCGGTGCTTCCAGCACTTCGGACGGACCAGGCGAGCCCACCGTTGCCGCCGCATCTTGCGCATGCGCCATGCCTGACACGGCCACCAGAGCGAGCGGAGACGATCCGATTGCGAGCCGCGTCAAAGTGCGAGCGGAAAAAGCACCCATCATGAAATCCCCTGCAAACCGCGCCTCTTCACGGGCGCGCTCCAATCCCGCTGACTTGCTGAACACCGGCGAACCTGTCAACATCTCAGCGGGAGATTGGTATCATTCCGAACCAGTGATGCCGGTTGGCTACAGTGCGCGCGCAGACGTGCGACGAAGAGGGAAGGCCTGAAGTGATGACGATGGGACGATCGTGGCTGCTCGCCGCGACAATCGCTGCTGCCCCGGCGCTGGTGGTGGCGCAGCCGGCGCACGCCCAGGCGTCACCCGCCGCCGTGCCGACAGCCTCGGCAGCCGATGCCCGCCAGCGGGCCGAAGCCTTGGTCGCGCAGATGACCCTCGACGAGAAGATCGCGCTGCTGCACGGCCTCTTCCCGCCCATGGCAGAGGGCAAGACGGCCGCCGAACTGATCCCGTCGGCGGGACATATCGACAGCGTGCCGAGGCTTGGCATCCCGATCGTGCGCGAAAGCGACGCATCGCTGGGGGTCGCCAACCAGGTCGAACAGCGCAAGGGCGATGTCGCCACTGCCCTTCCCTCCGCCCTTGCCACCGCTGCGACCTTCTCGCCGGAACTGGCGCGTGCTGGAGGCATGATGATCGGGGCCGAGGCCCGCGCGAAGCGCTTCAACGTGTTGCTGGCAGGCGGCGTCAACCTGACGCGAGATCCCTGGAACGGGCGCAATTTCGAATATTTCGGCGAAGATCCGCTGCTTTCGGGCATGCTCGCCGGCGAACACATCGCCGGGGTCCAGTCGAACAACATCGTGTCCACCGTGAAGCACTTCGCACTGAATGCGCAGGAAACCGGGCGCATGGTTGCCGATGCGCAGATCGATGAAGCCGCCTTCCGCATGAGCGACCTGCTCGCATTCCAGATCGCGATCGAGCGGGGGCAGCCGGGATCGGTGATGTGCGCCTACAACAAGGTCAACGGAGACTGGTCGTGCGAGAACGACTTCCTGCTCAACCAGGTGCTGAAGCGTGACTGGGGCTATCGCGGCTGGGTGATGAGCGACTGGGGCGGCGTCCATTCAACCGCCAAGGCGGCAAATGCAGGTCTCGACCAGCAATCGGGGCAGGAACTCGACAGGGCGGAGTATTTCGGGGCCCCGCTGAAAGCAGCTGTGGAGCGCGAGGAGGTGCCGGTGGCGCGGATCGACGACATGGTCGCCCGCTATCTGACCGGCCTGATCGGAAGTGGCGCGTTCGACACGTCGGTGCCCGCATCCGCACAGGTTCCGGACTACGCCCGCAATGCCGGCGTCGCGCAGCAGGCGGCGGAGGCGGGCATTGTCCTGCTGAAGAACGAAGGCGGAGTGCTGCCGCTGGCCCGGACGGCGAAACGCATCCTCCTGATCGGCGGGGCCGCCGATCGCGGTGTGCTCTCCGGCGGCGGATCCAGCCAGGTGCGCTCAGTAGGCGGCGCGCCGGTGGAGATCCCGCTGGCCTATGGCCCTGCCGCTTCTTTCGTGCGCATCACCTACCATGCCTCCTCCCCGCTTGCCGCTTTGCGCGAGGCGCTGCCCGGCGTGCAGATCGACTATGTCGACGGCCGCAACCTGAACGAGACCCTGGCGGCGGCACGGGCGGCGGACCTGGCGATCATCTTCGCGACGCAGTGGACGACGGAAGCGCAGGATGCGCCCGACCTGCGCCTGCCGGATCATCAGGATGCGCTGATTGCAATGGTGGCCGAGGCGCAGCCGAACATGGTGGCCGTGATGGAGACCGGCGGGCCGGTGCTGATGCCGTGGGTCGATCGCGTGCCCGCGATCGTGCAGGCGTGGTATCCGGGCCAGCGCGGGGGTGAAGCGATCGCCAATGTCCTTACCGGGCGGGTCAATCCGTCGGGCCGCTTGCCGATCACCTTCCCCGCAACCGCCTCCCAGCCGCCACGCCCCACCCCGGTGGGGCTGGACACACTCTCCTCGCTGGAGGCACAGGCGGCGGCCAACCCGGCGAATGTCAGCGATTACCAGCTTTCCAGCTTCCCGGTCACCTACGGTGAAGGGGCCGATGTCGGTTACCGCTGGTACGAGAAGAGCGGGCAGCGGCCGCTGTTCCCGTTCGGGCACGGCCTCAGCTACACCAGCTTTGCCTACAGCGATGCCACCGTCATGGGCGGTGATGGGCTGTCGGTCACGGTGGATGTGTCGAACACCGGCACACGACCGGGCGCGGACGTCCCGCAGCTCTACGTGACGCGGGAAGGCAGCGACGCGCCGATGCGGCTTGCCGCGTTCCAGCGCATCGAGCTGTCGCCGGGCGAGACGAAGCGGGTGACGCTGACGGCCGAGCCGCGCATCATCGCGGATTACGATGTGCAGCAGCCCGGCTGGCACATCCGCCCTGGCCGGTATCGCGTGGCCATCGCCCGCAACGCCGAGGATCGGGCAATGGAGATGGTCACGCAGTTGGACGAGGCGCGCATGAAGCCGTGATGGCGATAGCCGTCACGGCTCCCGCGCCCAGTGGCGGACATGATCGACCTTCATAGCCTGGGGGAAGGCACTGTCATCGACCCCCTTCTGCCCGCCCCAATCGCCACCGACCGCGACATTCAGGATGAGGTCGAACGGCCGGGTGAATGGCCATGCTGCGTGGCCGCCCGGCTGATCGTTCCTGACCTGCATGAAACCGCGTCCGTCAACGCCGATAGTGATTGCATCGGGCTGCCAGTCGAGCTGGTAGCTGTGCATGGCGGTGCAGGCGTCCGGCACCAGCGTTTCCGCGCCGCGCTGGGTGCCTTTCGCATGGTTGAAAGCGCCGGTGTGCAGTGTGCCGAGGACGACACCGGGGTTCATGCCGACCATCTCCATGATGTCGATCTCGCCCTGCTCCGGCCAGGTTCCCCCTTGCGGCAGCATCCAGATCGCGGGCCATATCCCTCGTCCGCACGGCAGCTGCGCGCGTATCTCGTAGAAGCCGAAGCCGAGCGGCTGCTGCGTCACGAGCTTGGCGGAACTGTAGGCCTGCCCGCCATGATCGGGCAGGTTGTCCAGTGTCTCGCGCCGCGCTTCGATGATCAGCAGGCCGTCCTCGGTTCGGGCGTTCTCCGGCCGGCCGGCAGAGTAATATTGCAGCTCGTTATTGTACCAGCCGACCTTGTTGCGGGACACGTCGTACCGCCATTTGTCGCGGTCGATCGCAGCTCCGCCGAATTCGTCGGCAAAGCTCGGTTCTCCCCGCGGCGCAGTCATGGCCATGTCGACGCCGTAATTGCTGGCGCCAAGGCCGGTGCTGGAGACAACCTGTCCGTCCGATGACCCAGCACCGCCGCGATCCTGCGGGGCACATCCTGTTGTCGCGGTTCCTGCAAGCAGCATGGCGACAGCAATTGCGAAGCACCTCATGGTCGTTCCTTCTTCATGATCCTGGCGACCCTCACCTTCGTGATCGCGTCCATTTCAGGGATAGCGGGTCAGCGTCTGGCGCACGGCCCCGGGCTTCGCCGCTGCACCGCGATCGTTCACGAGGTGGGCGATCGTCCCCATTCCGCCGCCGAGCGAGATCGTGGTGACATTCTCGAAACTGACGCCTGCGACCCGCGGCGCCTCTACCGCGCTTTCCAGCACGATGGACGGATCGGCCGTGAAGTTGGCGTAGATACCCATGCCGACCGCCCGGTGGCGGCGCACATGATCGGCGACCTTGTACGCCGCCCAGCCACGTGTCGCGCCGGCCATGTAGCTGGCTTGGTCCGGCGGGTCGTAGGGCAGTTCGTTCTGGTAGAAGAACGTGCGGCCGTTCTCGCCATTCCACAACGTCTGGTACTTCTGGAGATGTTCCACGAACAGACCGTACATGGTGACGGCATTGCCGTTGACGACCAGCCCTTGCGACCCGGTGCTTTCGTCGCAGCCGACATGGACCCGTCCCCCCGGGCGGTCGCCATGATCGGCACGCCAGATCCACAGATGATCGCCCAACACGTGGTTGCTGTTGATCTCGATGCAGGTTTCCGCCCGCCCGACCGCCGCACCACCGACCCGAACATACAGATCCGCCAGCAAGCTGGGGTCGCCTTCGTGGCTGCGCGTCGATCCTTGCGGGCCGACCTCCATCAGCAGCCGCGATGCCTCCGGCCCGGCATCCAGGAACACCCCCGCTACCGTGACGCCGGACACGTCATCGACCGCGATCAGCGTCGTGCCTCCCTCCGCCAGCAGGGTGGCGAGACCCAGTCCGAGCACGATCGTACCGGGGCGGGTCACCCGGAGCGGTTCTGCGAGTCGATAAATGCCCGGCGTCAGCAGCAGATGCCGTCCTGCGGCAAGCGCGGCATTCATCTCGCTGACCGATGTCCCGGGTCGGGCGACGAGGAACCGCGACAGCGGAATAACATCGCCTTTCGGGCTCGCATCCGTCCAGCTCGGCCCGCTCGCATCATGGCGCAAGGCGGGCCGGAACACCGCCCATGTGCCGTCGGGCTCGACAAACAGGAACGGCTTCTCGCGCAGGACAGGCACATCGGGCAGCGTCGTGTAAGGCGGTTCTGGAAAACTTGTGGCAGGGGCGCCGGGAACGCCCATGAACATCATGTTCCAGTTCGCACCATCCCAGCCGCCAATCCGGCTGCTGCGAGTGAACCATTGCTGCTGCGTGCCGGAGCGGATCGTGCCGTCGATCCTGCAATCGGCCAGGAAGCCCCCGCTCGACCAGCCACCGTCATCGAGGGCGAGGTCTCCCGTCAGGTGCATCCGCCGGTACGATGCCGCCTGTGAAACGGCCCAGCGATCGGCACCGTCGGGCGGGCGCACGGCCAGGTTTTCGGTACCCCGCCAGAAATTGGTGAGCGCCCTACCCCCGGCCCAGTCCGCTTCTGCGTGAACATGGCCGATCACCGTCGTGTCACCTGGCAGCCGACCCAGCCCGGCGATCTGCGTGAAAAAGCCGACATTGATCTCCAGCCGGTGTTCGGCGGGCAGCAGCAGGATGGCGTAGCGTTGATCGGTGAAGTGTGCGCGCTCCTGCTCCCGATGGATCGCGTCTATGCGGGCCTGCATCTCCGCAGGCCGCGCGGGATCGACGATCAGCACGTTCGGGCCGAAGTCCGGAAGCGATGGCGCGGCCTTTACCCGCGTTGTCGCCGCAAGGCCGATCCCGGCCATGCCGGCCAGCACTGATCGCCTTGAAGCGTGACTGCCCTTCGAGTTCTCTGCCATTCATCCCTCTCGCTTTTTTCGATCTTTCTACTCCGCCGGCATGGATCGGCAACCCGCTGCCGCCCTGTCGCCGGATTGATCTTACGGCGGAAACATGCGGCCAATCGGCAAGCTGGCGCATGCTGCTACACGAAGCGTCGTGCACAACGATTCATTGCCCGAGCGGCTCGCCCGCAACTTGCCAGCGCCTGATTGGACACCGCCGGAGGATGTCGCGCATCCGCCATACGCCTTCATGGCACTGGGCGCGCTGGCCGCGGCCGTGCTGGTGGTGACCGCAACCGGCGCAACATTGGCGCACGGGGCGCAGTTCGGCTTCGATCGCGCCATCCTGCTGGCCTTGCGCACGCCCGACGATCTTGCGGTGCCTGCCGGCCCCGGCTGGCTGCGGCAGGTCATGGTGGATGTGACCGCACTTGGCGGCAGAACGGTGCTGACGATTGCGGTGCTGCTGGCAGTCGGCTTCCTGCTGGCGATCCGGCGCCCGTTCTCCGCGGCGCTGGTTGCCGCCGGCACGGTGAGCGGATCGGTGGCGGTGCAGATCGGCAAGCGGCTGGTCGGGCGGGAGCGTCCGGCACTGATCGACCATCTGGTCGAAGTCGGCTCCGCCAGCTTCCCCAGCGCCCATGCCGCGAACAGCGCGATCATCTACCTGACGCTGGCACTGACGATCATGCAGATCATCCCGCGTCCCTCCGTCCGCTGGTACCTGTCCGGCGCGACAATCGCGCTGGTGCTGCTGATCGGCACCAGCCGGGTCTATCTGGGCGTGCACTGGCCGAGCGACGTGCTCGCCGGATGGGCGGCCGGGGCGCTGTGGGCGCTGGCCTGGTGGGCCTTTGGCTCCTGGCTCCGACTGCGCCGCACGATCCGTGACGATCGTAACCGTTGCGAAGTATGAAGGCGCAGCGCGCCACCGTAGGATCTCGGGCATATCGTTCGAACAACCCGTCGTGATCGTTGGCGGCGGTATCGCCGGTCTTGCCCTGGCGCGTACCCTCAGGATGCGTGGGCTGCCGCACCTTGTGCTCGAACGGCGGCGCCTGCCGGCGGATGGCGGGCTGGCGATCAACCTGCCGGGCAACGCAATTCAGGCTCTGGCCGAGCTGGACCTGCGCGAGCAGATCGAGCAGGCCGGCCACCCGATCGGCCGCCGCGAATACCGGACATCCGCGGACCGGTTGCTCTTCGCGGTGGACGAGGATCGCTTCTGGGGCGAAGCGCTGCGGCCACGCAGCCTGCGCCGCTCTGACCTGCTGGCCATGCTGGGCGACGGCATGCCGGAAGAGACGATCCGCCGCGGGGCCATCGTCCGCTCGGTCGTGCCGGATGCTCGGGGCCCGCTCCTGTCCTTGAAGGACAACACGACCATCGCCAGCAGCCTGGTGGTGGGTGCCGATGGCGTACATTCGCTGGTGCGGCGCCAGATGTTCGATACGGCCGCGGGCACCGCTCCAGCCCTGCTGGCACAGGCGAGCTGGCGCTTCATGGCCCCCAATCCGGGGGTGCGCTGCTGGACCGTCTGGGCCGATGCTGCCGGTATGGTGCTGCTCATGCCGATCAGCGAATCCGAAGTGTATGGCTGGGCAGCCGTCACTGCCCCCGTCCAATCGGGCCGGGGGGTCGAGGCTCTGCTGGACATGGCGGCAAATCTTCCCTGTCGCGTGCGGAACACGATCCTGGATGCTGTTGCCAGCCCCGAGACCCTGCATCACTCGCCGCTGGAGGATGTGCGCCTGTCCCGGTGGCAGGGTAGCGGGATGGTGCTGATCGGGGATGCGGCGCATGCCACCGCGCCGGTCTGGGCGCAGGGCGCCGCGCTGGGAATGGAGGACGCCATCAGCCTTGGCGACCTGCTGTCATCCTCGCCCGACATCCCGGCCACCCTGGCCGCGTTCGAGGCATTGCGTCGCCCCAGGGTCGCCCATGTGCAGCGCATGACCGACAGGATGTCCCGCGCGGCGCGCCTCCCGCCATTGCTCAGGAACATGCTGCTGCCATTCCTCGGCCCCAGAAGTTACCGGCAGACTTACGAGCCGCTCAGGCGTTCGGCCTGAGAGAGTGACATGTCGATCAAAGGAGTTCCCCCTATGAAGTGGTTTCACGCTTCCCTGCTTCTCGCCCTCGGCGCCGGGGCCTGCTCAGGTGGCGCGCAGGAAGAGGCAGTTCCCGCTGCCACGCCGTCCGCCGTTGCCACAGCCGAAAGCCTGGAGCCGGCACCCGCCACGCAGGCGGTGTCGCGCGACGAATGGGTGGGCCGCTGGATCGGAGTCGAGGGGCTGAACCTCACCGTCACGAAGCTGGCGGAGGCCGGGCATTACCAGCTGGAAATGCAGTACGGCACGGATGCCGACATGGCCGGAACCTACGAAGGCGTCGGTACGCCGGAAGGCATTGCCTTTACCCGGCCCGACGGCGCGCAGGTGCTGCGCGCATCCAGCGGTGACGAGACTGGGCTGAAATATCTCGCCGGCAAGACCGACTGCCTGACAGTGAAGGACGGCGAAGGCTACTGCCGCCAGTAATGCCGGCTGGCAGATGGCGGCTCCGCTAGGCCGTCCTGCCTGCAACAGCGTCGACTAGCGGGCGGATGCACCCGGTGGTCGGCGGCTCCTCGGGAACCGGCAGGGAGGCCGCCTCCCGCCAGATCAGCAGCGAGTCCAGCGCCGGGCATAATTGCTGGCCCCAAGCGGTGAGGTGGTACTCCACCCGCGGCGGGACCTCGTTGTGGATGGTGCGCGCAATCACGCCGTCGCGTTCCAGCTGGCGCAGCTGCTGCGCCAGCATCTTCTGCGAGATGCCGGGAATTGCCCGCTCCAGCGCGGAGAAGCGCAGCACCTTGCCGCCGAACAGCTGGAACAGGATCACCAGCTTCCAGCGGCCATTCACGATATCAATCACGTCCTGCACGCCCTGCGCTGCAGTCGCTGCCGTGTAATCGGGCCGCTTACCCACAGGTCAGCTCCTAACCTTTTCGTGCGTTCTTGTGACGGCCGAGCCGTAGCAGCATCTGGTTGTCCGTCAACAAACCGCAGATGATCTCAAGGAGCTCGATACATGCCGTCATATCACAAGCCCGCCACCGATTACTTCAGCACAGGGGTAGCATGATGCCCAGGATCGACCCTGCCGAGTTTGCCGGCAAGACCGTCGTCGTCACCGGCGGTACCAAGGGCGCAGGCGCGGCGACGTACCGGCGCTTCAGCGAAGCTGGCGCACGCGTGATGACCGCCGCCCGGTCAGGCCGGCCGGACTTCGTCCCGCCCGACCTGTTCGTCCAGGCCGATCTTGGCAGCGCGGACGGCGTGGCCCTGTTCGCCAGCCGGGTCCTCGAGACGATCGGGGCGCCGGACATCATCGTCCATGTCGTCGGCGGCTCCAGCACACCGGGTGGCGGCTTTGCCGCGCTGGAGGAAAGCCATTGGATGTCGGAGCTCAACCTGAGCCTGCTCAGCGCCGTGCGGTTGGACAAGGCATTGCTGCCCTCAATGATTGTGCGGGGGACCGGCGCCGTCGTCCATACCGGATCGATCCAGCGCAAACTGCCGCTGCATGATTCGACCACCGCCTATGCCGCGGCCAAGGCGGCTCTCACCGTCTACAGCAAGGCCCTGTCCAAGGAACTCGGCCCCAAGGGGCTGCGTGTCAATGTCGTCTCTCCCGGCTGGATCTTCACCGAAGCGTCGGACGCGCTGGTGAAGCGCATCGCGCAAAGCTCCGGAGGCAGCGAGGATGACGCCAAGGCCAGCATCCTCGCTTCGCTCGGTGGCATCCCGATCGGCCGCCCCGCCCAGCCAGAGGAGGTGGCCGAGCTGATCGCCTTTGTCGCTTCCGATCGCGCGGCCGCCATTCATGGCGCGGAATTCACCATCGACGGCGGCACGGTGCCTACCGTGTAATCATCTGGCGCGGCGTCTCCGGGCCTCTCGGGCCCGGAGTAAAAAAGACACTGGACAAAGCTAAAAGATATCGCAATATGTGTTATGGCAACACACATACGGGTAAGAAGGAGCGACATGATGAACATTCTCTATCAGACCAGTGCCTCGGCAACCGGCGGGCGGACCGGCAGCGCCAGCGTCGATGACGGCTCGCTGACGATCGCGCTCGTCACACCGAGGGAACTTGGCGGGCCCGGCGGCGAAGGCGCCAATCCGGAACAGCTGTTCGCGTGCGGCTACGCAGCCTGCTTCCTCAGCGCGCTGCGTTTCATCGCCGGGCGCCGGAAGGTCAGCCTGCCCGAAGACAGCAAGGTGACCGCGCAGGTCGGCATCGGCGCACGGCCCGACGGTGCCGGCTTCAGCCTCGATGTCGCCCTGTCCGTGTCGCTTCCCGGCGTGGAGTCGGACGTCGCGGCCGACCTGCTGCAGGAAGCGCACAGCGTGTGCCCCTACTCCCATCTCGCTCGCGAAGGGCTGGATGTCCGCCTGAACCTGGCCGCCTGAACCCGCCCGCGAACACAGGAGATCCAAGATGTTCCGCAAGATCATGAAGCTTTCCCTCGCTGCGGCCGCGATCGGCTTGGTGGGTGCAACCCTTTCGGGCACCGCGCAGGCACAACAGGCCACCGCAGCCGCCACTGCCAGCGTGAAGAATGTCGTCCTGGTCCACGGCGCCTTTGCCGACGGTTCCGGCTGGCGCGCGGTCTACAATGACCTGACCGGGCGCGGCTACCGCGTCACCATTGTCCAGAACCCGTTGACCTCCCTGGACGACGACGTCGCGGCAACGACCCGCGCACTGGACCAGCAGGATGGCCCCGCGATCCTTGTCGGCCACAGCTGGGGCGGGACGGTGATCACGGAGGCCGGGGTCCACCCCAAGGTCGCCGGCCTGGTCTATGTCTCCGCCCTGTCCCCCGATGCCGGCGAAACGACCGCGCAGCTGTATGACGGCTACACCACCCCGCCCGAATTCGTGATCAGGACCACGAGCGACGGCTTCGGCCATATCGACCCGGCCATGTTCAAGGCGGGCTTCGCCGCCGACACCAGCGATGCCGACGCCGCCTTCCTGCGCGACTCCCAGGTGCCGATCAACATGGCTTCCTTCACGCAGGAATTGACCCAGGCCGCCTGGCGCACCCGCCCCAGCTGGGCGATCATCCCGACCGACGACAAGGCGTTCGACCAGCGCATGCTGCAAGCCATGGCTGCGCGGATCGGCGCGGAGGTGACGGAGGTGAAGGCCAGCCACGCGGTCTTCATGACCCAGCCCGAGGTGATTGCCCAGGTGATCGACCGCGCCGCCCACAGCGAGACGGTAGCGGCTCGCTGATCGATTGCTCTGGCCCGTCGGTGGCGGCGGGCATCATGCGATGATCTACCGCCTCCCTCTTTCACGCTGCCCTGCTATGAACCGGCCCTGATGCGCGACACATTGCCTCCACTCTCCGCCTGGACTTCCGCCCTGGTGGCCACGGCTGTGGGCTTCGGCGGCACGATCGCGCTGGTCGTCCAGGCATTCCGCACAATGGGCGCTTCGGTGGAGCAGACCGGATCTGCCATCACCGCGCTGTGCCTGGGCATCGCCGTCGCGGGCGCGGCGCTGTCGCTGCGGTTGCGCATCCCCGTCGTGCTGGCATGGTCGACGCCCGGCGCGGCACTGCTGGTCACGGCGCCGCCGACATCCTGGCCGGTCGCCTGCGGGGCATTTGCGCTGGCGGGGCTGATCGGGGTTGCCTTCGGCGCAGTGCCGTTCCTGGGTCGGCTGGCGGGCGCGATCCCGCCGCCGGTCGCGTCCGCGATGCTGGCCGGCGTCCTGCTCCCATTCGGGCTCGAAACCTTCCGGCAGGCGAATGCCGACCCGTTGTTCGTGCTGCTGCTCTGCGGCATCTTCGTGGCGGCGCGCCAGCGCGTGCCGCTATATGCGCTGCTGCTGGTCCTGGCCGTGGGTGTCGCCCTGACCCTGGCCCGCGGCGATCTCGGCACGCTTCCGGACGGCGCCACCTTCGGCAGCCTGGTCCCGGCCGGCATGGCGTTCGACGCCGGAGCGGTCTTGAGCATCGCCTTGCCGTTGTTCGTGGTCACGCTGGTGTCGCAGAACCTGCCGGGCATCGCCGTGCTGCAGCTCGCCGGCTACTCTCCGCGGCCCGGCCCACTCCTGGTCGGCACCGGCCTGGCCAGCGTGGCGGCGGCGCCGTTCGGTGCCCACGCCGTCAATCTCGCGGCGATCACCGCCGCACTATGCACCAGCCCCGACGCCGATCCCTCCAGAGAGCGGCGCTGGCGGGTCGCCCTGATCTATGCCGGCTTCTATCTTCTGCTGGCGATCTTCGCGCCCGCTCTCGTCCGCACCTTCCTGGCGCTGCCGCACACGGCCATCGCCGTGCTGACGGGGCTGGCGATCGTGCCGACCCTATCCGGCGCGCTGGAGGCCATGCTGGCGAGCAGCGAGCATCGCGATGCGACGATCCTGACCCTGCTGGTGACCGCGTCCGGTCTGACACTGTTTGGCATCGGATCGGCCTTCTGGGGCATCGCGGCGGGTCTGGGCACGATTGCCGTTGCCAGAGTGCTGCGGCAGCGGAGGACACCTGTATGAAGCCGGTTCGCCGACGAATCATCCCTGCGGTCGCCGCAGCCACGCTGGCGCTGCTCGGCGCCATGCTGTGGGTCATGGGGTCTACTGTGGTGATCGACCGGTCGCGAAACGTCCTCTCCGCCACGATCACCGACAGCGGCGGGACAACACAAGCCCTGCATCGGCTGCCCGGCCGGATCTTCTATACGATACCGCGCATCGAAGGCGCCATCGCGCTTCGCTGCCGCGACGGCTCGCGCGAGCAATGGAGCTATGTGACGCAGCACATGCACAGCTGGCTGCATGTCCGGCCGGGTGACGGCTGCAGCCGGGTCGTTCAACTGGGCTGATCGGCAGCGGCAGATGCGTGCCGGACGGTGCGGCCCGCAACTGCGTCGGCGCCACGACCCTGCCCGCGCATCCGGCGGTTCATGGCGCGCAGCCGCAGTTCGTCCGAGGCGATCGCCGCCAGCGTCGCGATGATCTGCGCGCCCCGCTGGTCCAGCTTGCGCGGCGCATGGTCGATCACGCACAGCGATCCGACGACAAATCCGTCCTCGTCCAGCACAGGAGCCCCGGCGTAGAAGCGGAAGCGCGGATCGCCGGCAACTGCCGGATTGTCGGCGAAGCGGGGGTCCTGCGCCAGGTCCTCCACGGCGAACACCTCCCGCTGCATGATGGTATGATTGCAGAACGCCCAACTGCGCGGCGTTTCCGCCAGGTCCAGTCCCACACGGGACTTGAACCATTGCCGCGACGGCGTGAGCAGCGTCATCAGCGCGACCGGCGTGTCCAGCATCTGCGAAGCGAGCCAGGTCAGCCGGTCGAACGCATCCTCCGGCTCCGTGTCGAGCAGGCCGGCACGCTCCAGCGCCAGCAGCCGCTCCCCCTCGTTCAGCGCGACCGGCACGCCTTCCTCGATTTCGGCAGGCGCGTCCTGACCCTCTTCCACCAGCGTGGCCAATATCGAGTCCCGCGCGTCCTCTGCCGTGGCCACGATGACGGACCGCGCCGGATCGCCGGAAAGGTCCGGCTGCGCGCCCACCACCAGGATCCGGCTGCCCGCGACGGCCGGATTGGCGGCGAGGCTGTGCAGCAGCGGCGTGCGATCCGGTCCGTCCGGCTGGACATCGACGATGATGGCATGGGGGTGGAGCGACCCGATGGCCACCAGCGCGGCCAGCACGTCGGAGAATGCCTCGATCGTGAACTCCCCGGTGGCGGCGAACAGCTGGCGATAGGTGCCCAGGCGTTCCTCCGACCCGATGATGACGATCATCGCGGATGGACGATGCCCATCGCGCCGCGCGTTCTTCTGCCGGCCCTCGATGATGGTCATTACGTCCGTGCGGTACACGCGGCGATGGCCGCCCGGCGTCTTCCAGGACGGGATCGTGCCGCCCTCGATCAGCAGCTGCGCTGTGCGCGTGGACACGCCCAGGATCTTTGCGGTTTCCGCGGTGGTCAGGATGTCCTTGTCTGTCTTCGCCATCACCAATCCCTAACAGAGGCCGGACAGAACGAGCAACGCGCCGCCGGCCCGCCAGTTGGGGACAGGCACCCCGCGGATCAATACAGCGGCTCCACCTCCGCCGCGAAGCGGTAGCCGAAGCTGCGATCGGTGGTGATCAGCTTGCCCGCCCCGGCATGCTTGTCGAGCTTGCGCCTGAGCCGCAGAATCTGGACGTCGATGCTCCGGTCCGAAATGTCCTCGTGCGTCCGGGTTGCCCGCATCAGGTGCAGGCGTGTCAGCGTCCGGCCAGGCGCACCGAGCAACGCGCAGAGCAGGCTGTACTCGCTGCGCGTCAGCGCAACCGCCGCACCGGCGGGGGATACCAAGTCGCGGGTGGCGTGGCGCAGTTCGCACCCGGCGAAGCGGTAACCGCCCCGTGTCGGCTGCGGCGCCGTGCGGCCCAGTTCCTGCCGTCGCAGGATCGCCCGCGCGCGGGCCAGCAGTTCGTGCAGGTTCAGCGCGCCGCTCATGAAGTCGTCGGCGCCCAGCTCCAGGCCGACGACCCGCTCCACCCCGTCGTCCTGCCCGTCCTTGTACATGATCAGCGGCACCTGCGATCGGGTGCGGATCTGCCGCAGGACATCCAGCCCGTCCGCCATCTTCAGCCGGGCATTCAGCGTGACGAGGCTCAGCTGCCTGGACTGCAGGTGACGGGGGATGTCGCGCTGGTCCGCGCCAATGGCGGACCATTGATGATCGGTCAGGTAGGCGACGATGGCGTTGCGGATCTTCGGGTTTTCTTCGACGACCAGCACACGGCCGACGGGACTGGCGCGGGCAGGCGTGAAATCCTGCGCTGCAGAGACATTGTTCATAGGCGGGTCCGGGTGGGCAAGGCATGGCTGGGGGCCCTTGCGGCCACGCCATCTGCGCGGTCGCAAGGGGCGTCGATCACAGCAGGTGCGTGGCGCGGATCGCTTCCGCCGCCCGTTCGCCGATGATCGCGCACGGGGCCTGCGTGTTTCCGGTGGTCACCCGCGGCATGATCGATCCGTCGGCAATCCGCAGGCCTTCAATGCCATAGACGCGCAGCGATCCGTCCACGACCGACATCGCATCGCGCCCCATCTTGGCCGTGCAGGTCTGGTGCCAGTAGGTGACTGCCGCATCGCGCACATAGTTGCGCAGGGCATCGCCCTTCAGATTGCCCGGCATCACCTCGCGCGTCACCAGCGGGCGGAACGCCTGCGCATTGCCCAGGTCACGGCACAGTTCGACGCAGGCCATCGCCGCTTCCATGTCGGCCGGATCGGACAGCATGTTGGCGTCGATCTCCAGCGCAGCCAGTGGATCGGCGCTCTGCAGGCGCAGCCGGCCCCGGCTGTGCGGGCGGGCCAGACCGGCGAACATCGTCCAGCCATGCTCCGGCACGCCAAGCACGGCCGTGCGGTCGCTAGGGACGGGAAACTCGACCTGACAGAACAGCAGGTCGGGCGTCTCCAGATCGGGTCGACTCTTCCAGTACAGCTTCGCCTCGCTGCCGCTATTCCGCGGTGCGATCGGCTCCTTGTACTCCCAGGTGCAGCCGAAGGAGACATGGTCCTGCAGGTTGGCACCTACGCCGGGCAGGTGCTGAACGACCGGCAGGCCCACCCGCTTCAGCTCGTTCTCGTCGCCGATGCCGGAATGCATCAGGATCTTGGGCGTCTGCATCGCGCCCATGGACAGCACCACCTCGTGCCGCGCCGTGATGCTCCGCCGCTCGCCGCCGCGCAGGATCTCGACGCCGGTGGCGCGCTTCCCGTCCAGGATCACCCGCAGCACCGTGGTGTCGGTCAACACCGTCAGGTTCGGGCGATCCATCCAGGGCCGGACATAGGCCTGGAACAACGAGTGCCGGCGACCGTCGCGGACCAGCATGTCGGTGATCGCGGCGCCGCCCTGCCCTTCCATCATGCGGCCATTGGGGTTGTCGAACCGGGGAATGCCGAGCTCGCCCGCCGCATCCAGCATGGCATAAGCCACCGGGCTGGGATCGGCGGCCGGCTGCACCCACACCGGGCCACCGGTGCCGCGATATTCAGGATCGGGCGTGCCCTGCCAGTTCTCGATGCGCTTGTAGGTCTCCAGGACGTTGGCGTAGCTCCAGCGATCGTCGCCTGCTTCGGCGGCGAAGAAGTCCCAGTCGCTGCGATGCCCGCGCGCCCAGACCATCACGTTCACGCTCGACCCGCCGCCCAGCACCTTGCCCATGGACATGGACAGCGCACGGCCGTTCAGATGCGGGTTGGGCTTGGCGACGAAGCCCCAGTCACGCTCGCTGCCCAGATTGACGGGCCACTGGCCGGGATCCTGCACCTGCTCCCCCTCGTCGCTGCCGCCGGCTTCGATCAGCAGCACCTGCACGCCGTCATGTTCCGCCAGCCGCCGCGCCAGCACGGAGCCGGATGCCCCGGCTCCACACACGATGAAGTCGTAAGCTGGCCTCAGTTCGGCATTCAGCCGCGCCTGGTTCTCGCTCGCGCGGCGGCGGAAAGCGTCATCATTCTGGTCCGTATAGGTCACTGCGTGCTCCTTCTCTGTCCTGCTGAGTTCCGGTGGAGCCCCCTCAGCAGTGCAGGTCACGAGACGCAGGATCCCCGTGCAGCAGCCGCCAGGCGGAGGCAGGCACGAGTCGTCGGCACCACCTGGCTTCTAAGTATCAATTCTATCAGTTTTGGCAATGCCAGCATTTCTTCTTTCTATGTCCATCAGCCTCTTCGACCGAACACGAACGTCGCCAAGGGCGCGACCTCGACCTCCACATCGACATAGCCGTCTGCTCGCAGCAGCTCCCGAAGCTCCATCGGATCGGTAATCTCGCCTCCGCCGCGCAGGGTCCGCAGCGACGCCATGATGCCCCCGAACGGATCGTCCGGGGTGGTGTAAAGCGCCGCGACGAGCCAACCTCCACTGCGGGTTGCAGCGGCGATCCGCGCCGTCGCCGCCTCCACCACCGCCCGGTTCATGAACATGGTCGGCAGCCAGGCCAGCGTGTAGCGGAGCTCTGGTTCAAGTGCGGTCACGTCGAGATTGCGCAGCCGGATGCGATCGGCATGCAGGCTGGCGGCGATGTTCTCCGCAGCCAGCCGCAGGGCAGGCTCCCAGATGTCGATCGCATCGATCCGCAGCTCGGGGCAGGCGTCCGCCGCTCTCAGCGCGATCCCCCCGACGCCAGTCCCCACATCCAGGAACGTGCCAGCCAAGGCATCACGCAGCAGGGGCCGCGTTTCCGCCAGGGCAAATATCCGATCGAATGCATGACTGGAGGCCCGGCCCATGACTTGCAGCAGCTCCGGCGCCTGCACCTGCCACCCCGCCGTGCGTGCAGGATCACGGAACAGTTCGCCGGCTTCGGCCAGTGCCATTCCGATCATCGTGAGTATCGTTGCGCCGTCCGACATCTGAAGATCGGCCGCCGCATCGCCCAAGACCATGCGGGCGCCGCGCTCGATCTGCTCCTGGATGGCGGCGTCGACCTTGCCTGCAGATCGCAGCTTTGCAGCGGCGCCGACCACGGCCAGCATCCGTGCCGCCCGGGTGAGGTGCTGGACCTCGCGCATCAGAGCTTCCGACATGTTGCATACTCCATTGAAAGTTCAGGTTGGCAGTGGCGGGCACAGGTCAGGGGCAGGTGGCGCCGGGATCATGCCGCCAGACCTGCGCCTGCGGCATCATGCGTCTGGCCTCGATCCGCGGGTCCTCGCATAGGAGGTCGTTCGGGGCTGCCAGCGGGAGAGCCAGCGGGTAACGGGCTGACGGATCGAGTGTCCCCGCAGAAGATGCCGGTGCCGCCGGGTATTCAGGTTCATCGAACACGTCCCAGATCAGCAGCGATGCCGTCGCCACGAAGGACAGGCCGGCACAGGTCACCGGGTGCATCACGCCGCGGGACTCCGCGCGGAGAGGATCGCGACCACCAGCAGGCCGCCGATGATCCCGACATGCTCCACCGATGTGTGGAAGGCGATGGTTCGGAACGGCTCCTCCGTCATGGCCCAGAAGCGATGGACCAGCAGGATGGTCAGCCCGGTAAATACGCTCAGCGCACCCGCCCCGATCCAAGTCCACCGGCCGCTGATGACGAGCGCAGATGCCAGGAGTTGCGTGGCAATTGTGGCGAGGTTGAAGGCAGCCGCCGGCTCCAGTCCGGCGCGGGCCATCTCGGCGGCGCCGCTGTCGAAGTGGACGAGCTTTGACAGCCCGCTGATCCAGAATGGCGCGGTCAGCAGGCTGCGCGCAGCGATCTCTGTTGCCGGGTGGCGCAGGGGGTCCTGCACGAGCTGGTGCATGTTGTTTCTCCGTTGGCGGTGAGTGGGTCGGTCGGGCCGACCGACCGCGTCGCGCGCACGGACATAGGCCGCGTGGTGCATGCGGGCGGTGATGGTCGATGTGGGACTTCGGTTCGGCACCATTGCCGACAGCCTGATCTCGCCGCGTGTGGTTACGGCGGAATGGCGGGATGCGCGGCACGCGCTACCTGCGTAGCTTTCCGGCTCGATTTTCCAGGTGGAGAGAGATGCCCGCGTGCGCGACCCTGCCCTTGCGCGATCAAGTATTACCGCGATATCCGTGCATTGATCGACAGGTGCAAGGAACTGAAATGGTTGATGATGCTGCCGGGCCGGTGCCGCTGGAAGACCAGCTGTGCTTCGCCATCTACGCGACAGGGATCGCGATCCAGCGCCTGTACAAGCCTTTGCTGGACAGCCTCGGGCTGACCTATCCGCAATACCTGGTGCTGAACGTGCTGTGGCGCTCGGACGGGCGCACGGTCGGCGGCCTTGCGGATGAACTCGCACTGGAATCGAGCACGCTGACCCCGCTGTTAAAGCGGTTGGAGGCAGCGGGACTGCTTCGCCGCACGCGCAATCCGCAGAACGAGCGTCAAGTGGTGGTCACGCTGACACCGGAGGGCCAGGCGCTGCGCGCGCGCGCCGGATGCCTTGGGAATGCGCTTCTGGCCGCGTCCGGTGAAACGCCGGCGGCACTGGCTGATCTCAATCGCCAGATCCGCCAGCTCGGTACGGCCGTGTACGGGCACATCGGCAGCCATGCACCCGCAGGCGCGGTCACCGGAACCAGGCGCAGCTGAGAGAAGCGGGGGGACAGCCCGTCCCCCCCCCCCCGCCCGACCTGCAACGCAGAGATGATCCGCGATTGCACGGATCAGGGAATGACTTCCAGTGCCGCGATCTTCTCGCCATGAAGCTCGAAGATGTATCGCAGGTCCACCGGGCTGCCGGGGAAATTGCCCGCGACATGGGCGGTGACCACCGTGCGATCGCTGTCCCGCGCTACCTCGAACGGCGTGGCCGAATAGGTGTACTTCTTTCCGGCCTCGACCTTCCACGAGCGGATCGCCGCCCGCCCGACATGCGTTTCGCCTTCGTCCCTGACCACGGCGTCATCCGTGAAGCACTGGGCAACCGCCTCGGCGCCGTCTTCGGCGTCTGCGGCGAAGTAGTCCGAGATTGGCTGGGGCAATTCAACTGTCATCATCAATCCTCCTGATAGAATGGTACTCGTAGCGAGCGAGCTCGCCTGACTAGCGACGACTTCCCACCATGCCGGTGGAGCTCTTCGTGCGGGATGGGATCTGGTGGCTGGGCACGACGGTCAGCGCGGTCACGCCATCGACCGGCTCGGGGACCGCCCCGCCGCCGCGGCCTTCGAACGTCGCGTCCAGCAGCACGCGCAGCGAGCGGTTGATCTCCATCGGCACCATGGAGATCATACAGACCTCCTCGAGCGAGGCTGACTCGGCGACGTCGATCAGCTCGTCCTTCAGATCCTCGCGCGTGTAGGTAATCAGGTAATTGTAGTCCTGTTCGATCGTGAACAGCTTGTGTTCGCGCAGCTCCTCGGGAACGTCGCTTTCCTTGAAGTTCCACAGGAACTTGGCAGGACCACCGACCACCGGGCCGCCGAAGGCAAGTTGCCGCGCGATCAGGGCATCCAGGATGCGAAAGGCCTGCGCGGTCTGTTCCGCACTGATGAAGACCTGATAATACTGCATGTTGTCTGCTCCCATTGTGCTGGGGCCACCAGCATGATTGTCCGTGATGCCGATCCAGCCGGCGTCACCTGCAAGTTAGGGCTGCTGACTTCCGGTGATAATCGGGCTAATCCGGGACGCGTCATCGCGGATTGGAGGACAATGCCCCGTCACGGTCTGGTCGAACTGGATGCGGTGCTCGCCATTGCCCGCCGGGGTTCCTTCCGGGCAGCGGCGCTGGAACTGGGCATCTCCACCAGCGCGCTGAGCAACGCCCTGGCGAAGCTGGAGGGCGAGCTCGGCGTGCGGCTGTTCAATCGCACCACCCGCAGCGTCTCGCTGACCGATGCCGGACGGACCTTTGTCGATCAGGTCGGCCCGGCGGTGGGTGACATCCACGACGCGATGGAGATTGCGCGCTCGCAGCAGGAGACACCATCCGGCGTGCTGCGCATCAACGCCTTTGCCACCGCCGCCCGTGAGATCCTGTCGCCCCTGATCCTGCGCTTCCTGCGCCTGCACCCGCAGGTGCACGTCGATCTCGTCACTGAAGGCCGGCTGGTGGACATCGTGGCCGACGGTTTCGATCTGGGAGTCCGAAGCCTAGACCTCGTGCCCAGCGACATGATCGCCATCCCGCTGCAAAGCCCCCGCCGCTTCGTGGTGGTCGGCACACCCGCCTACTTCCAGCGCCACGATCCCCCGTGCGTTCCGCCCGACCTGATGCGCCATGCGTGCATTCGTATCCGCCTGCCCAATGGCGCACCGTACCGATGGCACTTCGAGAAGGACGGCCAACCCGTGCAGATCGATGTGCGCGGGCCGATCACGCTGGACGAGTTCACCCTGGCGCGACAGGCGGTGCTGGAGGAGGTCGGCCTTGGCTTCTTCATGGAATCCGACGTGCGCCGGGATATCGCCGCCGGGCGGTTGGTGCGGGCGCTGGCGGACTGGACGCCGTTGCTGGCGCCCTTGTCCCTCTACTATCCCGGTCGCCGCAACCCGTCGGCCGCGTTCACGGCCTTTACGGCCATGGCGCGAAAATTCGCACCGGATTGCCCGTGACGTCCGTACCGCGTGAACGGTCGGCCGCATCCGGGAAGCGCGGAAGCTGCCGATCTTCCCGTCAGTCCTCTATCAGTTCCCTGATACGGGTTGCCAGCACGTCCATCGCGAACGGCTTCGTCAGGACATGCATGCCCGGATCCAGATGGCCGTGGCTCAGCACCGCATTCTCGGCATAGCCGGTGATGAACAATACCTTCAGATCGGGGCGCACGGAGCGCGCCGCATCCGCCACCTGCCTGCCATTCAGGCCGCCCGGCAAGCCGACATCCGTCACCAGCAGGTCGATCCGCAGATCGGAGTTGATCACCTTCAGGCCCGCGGCTCCATCCACCGCCTCGATTGCCGTGTAGCCAAGATCCGTCAGCACCTCGGCGACCAGCATCCGGACAGTCGGCTCGTCATCGACGACCAGTACCGTCTCGCCCGCATCCGCTCGTGGCGCCTTGTCTACCCCCGCCTCGGTTTCTCCGGCATCTGCCTCGCCCAGGTGCCGCGGCAGGTAGACACACACCATCGTGCCCTGGCCAACCTCTGAATAGATCGCCACCGAACCGCCGGACTGTTTGGCAAAGCCGTAGATCATGGACAGGCCGAGGCCCGTGCCCTCGCCGATCGGCTTGGTCGTGAAGAAAGGGTCGAACGCCTTGGCGATCACATCCGGAGCCATGCCCGTCCCGGTGTCGGACACGCATAGCGAGATGTACTGCCCAGGCTCCATCCCGCGCTGTTCCGCCATCCGCCGGTCGATCCAGCGATTGGCCGTCTCGATCGTGATGGTGCCCCCGTCCGGCATCGCATCGCGGGCATTGATGCACAGGTTCAGGACCGCGTTCTCCAACTGGCTGGGGTCGATCAGGCTGGGCCACAGGCCGGCCGTGCTCACCGTTTCGAGTTCGATCGCAGGGCCGACGGTGCGGCGGATAAGCTCCTCCATTCCGGAGACGAGCTGGTTCACATTGGTCGGCTTGGGGGCCAGCGTCTGCCTGCGGGAGAAGGCGAGCAGCCGGTGCGTCAGCGCGGCGGCGCGCTTTGCAGCTCCCTGGGCCGCATTCACGTATCGCTCGACATCGGCCGTGCGCCCCTGGGCAACGCGGATCTGCATCATCTCCAGGCTGCCGGATATGCCGGTCAGCAGATTGTTGAAGTCGTGCGCCAGGCCGCCGGTCAGCTGGCCGACGGCTTCCATCTTCTGCGCCTGACGCAGCGCATCCTGCGCCGCCATGAGTTCCGCGGTACGCTCAGCCACACGGCTCTCCAGCGTCTCGTTCAGCTCTCTCAGGCTGTTTTCGGCCCGTTTGCGCTCCGTCAGGTCCAGCATGGCGCCGATCATCCGGACCGCCTGCTCCTTCTCGTCGCGGAAGACATGCCCGCGGTCGAAGACATCGGCATAGGTGCCATCGCCCCGGCGGAAGCGGTATTCGGCGGCCCAATGATCGCCGGTACCGTCGATCACACCGTGGATGGCGGTCTCCACCCTGGTGCGGTCGTCAGGGTGGATGTTCTCGATCCACCAGCCTCCGGTCGGCTCCACCTGCTCCTCGGTATAGCCGAACAGCACCTTAATCGCCTCGTTCCACTCGACGCGATTCGTAACAAGGTCCCAGTCCCAGATCGCGTCGTTCGTCGCCTTGGCGGCCAGCCGGTAACGCTGTTCGGTCTCCCGTAGCGTCGCCTCCGCGGCGCGGCGAACCGTCTCGTCGCGGGCGATCTTGATGAAGCCCGTGATCGTGCCATCCGCGTCATGCAACGGGCGAACCGATCCGTTGGCGAAGAAGCGCGATCCGTCCCGGCGCACATGCCAGCGTTCATCATTGGCGCACCCACTATCCCGGGCAACCGCAAGCTCGCTCGCTGGAATGCCCGCCGCGCGGTCCTCGGCAGTGAACAGGATGTCAGCAGACCGCCCGGCTATCTCGTCTGCCGACCACCCGAACACGGCTCCCGCGCCTGGCGTCCAGTCGACAACCTTGTTCTGTGCATCGACCGTGAAGATGGAATGGTCCTTCACCCCTTCCACAATCCGCCGGTTGCGTTCCTCGCTTTCGCGCAGCTCCGCCTGCGCCCGCCGACCCTCGGTCGCATCATGCCCTTCGACGAAGATCCCTGTCACCGTGCCGCTGTCATCGGTGATGGGTTCGTAGATGAAGTCCAGGAAGCGCTCGACCGGCGCGGCTCCCGAACCTTGCAGGCGAATGGGAATATGATCGGCAACGAAGCGTTCGCCTGTCTGGAACACGCGATCGAGCAGTTCGTAGAAGCCCTGATCGGCCAGCTCCGGGAAGGCTTCCCGCACGGTCTTTCCCACGAAGTCCCGATTGCCGAACAGGCGGCGATAGGTCGCATTCGCGAACTCGAACACATGATCCGGCCCACGCAGGATCGTTATGAAGCCGGGCGCCTGCTCGAACAGCCTCCGCTGCCGCTCAATGTCGGCTGCGCGGCGCCGCTCGGCAAGGACCTGTTCGGTGATCTCGGTGCAGGCGCAGAACAGGCCGTCGATCCTTGCTCCGTCGCCCCTGATCGGGGTGTAGGAGAATGCAAAATGCGTCTCTTCCAGATATCCCCGCCGCTGCATCATCAGGGTGATGTCGTCCATGTGGACGGGCAGCCCCCGATAGGCCTGCTCGACAATCGGGATCAGGTCCGCTTCGATCTCCGACCAGACCTGCAGGAACGGCTGGCCCAGAGCCTCCGGATGCTTGTTGGCGAGAATGGCGGCGTAGGCATCATTGTAGAACAGGGTTTGGTCCCTGCCCCAGGCCAGGAACATCGGCTGGTTGGAACCAAGTACGACGCTGATTAACGTCTTCAGCGCAGTGGGCCAGCCGGCTGGTGGCCCCAGCACCGTCCTGGTCCAATCGTAGCTGCGCATGGCCGCCCCCATCTGGCCGCCGTCCACGAGAAAGCTGAGCATTGTTGACCTGTGCACCTTTGCGCGTTGCCCATCTGGTTCTGTTCCCCGGCAGTCTCAGGCAAACCGATGGCCTGCCGGCATGCGCTACTGGCGTGATCTTCTTACCGATGGCCTGGCATAAGCGCATGCTGCGCCCTGCGGTTCCGGACTACGGAGCAGGCAAGCGCGCAGGCGATCCCGGATGGCGGCGATCCGGCGGCATTGCTTCGCTCTTCGCATGTCTTCAGGTCGTGCATCAGGGAGTGGGACCCTGCCGATCGCCGGCACCGCCGTCCTTTTGGTCAACTTGCTCCCGGTCGCTGTCCTCATCATCGCCGCGGGTCGTCGAGTTCGGCGCTTCCGGGCCGCCGCTGCCGGTCTGCCCGCTGCCATGATACCCGATGTTGGTCTGGCCGCCGTGCCCCATGAAACCGCCTTGAGTCGGCTCACGACCGGTATGCGGGTTTGGGTATGCGCCCCCATCGCTCTCCCCGCCCGATGTGCGACCCTGCACATCTACATCGGGGTTATTGCTCGGCGATGCCGAGACGCCATCCGGCTTCCCCTTGTCGGACCCGCCTCCGCTGGCCTGGGTAGGAAACTTCTGATCGTCCGCCATGGTCTTCGTACCTTCTGTTTCAGCAACTCAAGCCAGCACGGAGTGAAGAGTTCCGGTCCTACCGCTCATCCACGGCAAGCAGCACGACCGACCCGGCCTCGACGCCCGCGGCTGCCACGATCAGCTCGCGGCAACGATGCCGGCGATCGACCGTTAAGGTCTCGCCGGAGCCGAAAGGGTGGAATCCGGCCCGCAGTTCGGCAACAGAGGAATATGCCCGCATGAAGCGTCCATGGCACCGCCACCCCCGGCACGCGACTGATGTGTCCAGCCCCTGGAAGATGACCCGTGCGGACTGGTTTCAGGTAGCCAAGCGTGCCTGGGCGCAGATCAACGCCAACAATGTCAGCCTGATTGCTGCGGGTGTGGCGTTTTATTGCTTCACGGCAATCGTGCCGACGCTCGCATCGATCGTGTTGTCCTACGGATTGCTCGCAGATGGGGAGACGGTCTCGCGCCACATCAATGAGTTGTTCGGCATCCTGCCCCACGATGCGGCCCGGCTGATCTCCGACCAGCTGGTCGGCGTCGTGGAGACGTCCAGCCAACAGCAGGGCCTGGGCCTGGTGATTGCGCTCGGCATCGCCTTGTACGGCGTAAGCAGGGCGACTGCGTCCATGATCGTCGCGCTGAACGTCGCCTATGACGAGAAGGAGGAACGCGGCTTCATCTGGCTGACCGTTCTCTCTTTCCTGCTCGTGCTTGGCGGGCTGGCACTGGTGCTGACCGCGTTTGCCACGACCGCCATACTCGCTTTCCTCGGAAGCCTGATCCCGGAGGCACCAGGCATCGTGCTCGCCGCCATCCGGATCATCTCCTACCTGCTGCTTGCCGCTCTGGTGGTGACGGCGGCCGCTTGCCTCTACCGCTATGCACCCAGCCGACCGAAGGCGAAATGGAAGTGGCTGTCGCCGGGCGCGGTGATCGCAACGGTGGTGTGGCTGATCGCGACCGCCGGGTTCGGCTACTACGCGTCCAATTTCGGCAATTACAACGCGACCTATGGATCCTTGGGAGCAGTGGTGGTGCTGCTCACATGGTTGTGGCTGTCGGCCTATGTGTTCCTGATCGGTGCGGAGCTGAATGGCGAGCTGGAACGGCAGACCAGCGCTCGTGTGCTGGAGGACCCGAACGCGACCGCGGCGACCGACGCCGGCATTCAGGAGGGGAAGCGGGAAGGCTTCGCCAATGTCGAGGCAGGTGCGGCGCAGCCGGAGGCATAGCCCGCACCACTCAGCGGCGGATCAGGCTTGTCCGGGCAGTGCGATCACAGCGGCCCGGCTTGGCTCTCCATGGATGACGGGTTCGGCCAACGCATGGGCAGACCCTCCGGCCTGACATCGGATCGGCTGCGCCGCCCCGGTGAAGGGAATAGCGGCGATGAGCTGCTCCCCCTGGCCCCTCAATTCGAACACGAATGCGGAACAGTCGGCGGTGGCTGACAGACCGTCGGCGATCATCGCGCGTATGGAGGCAACGACATGATCCCGCGCGACGGCGTCGCTGGCAAACTCCTCCCCGTCCGGATCATTGGCTCCGTCGGAAGCACCGCACAGGCGGATGTAATACAGCGGCATGGCTTTGTTCCCGTGAGGTCGCCTAGCTGCCGGCGAGCGGTACGCGCAGTTCGAAAGTCTTCCTTCCCGCTGGCGGCGGGATGAAGAGGCCGCCGATCGAAGCCATCAGACGTTTCACAAGGTCGATGCCGAGCCCGCCGCTACCGCCGCCCGCCTCAGGAAACGGCAGCCCGTCATCATCGACGGTGATGACGACGTCGCGGCTGCCATGCCGATCGACCGAGACATGGACATACCCCTCCACGCCGTCTTCGAAGGCGTGCTTGATGGCGTTGGTGGCCAGTTCGTTCACCACCAGCGCGAGCGTCGTGATCTGGGTCGCGTGCAGGCCCTCCACTTCCTGGAACGCTTGCAGCGAGATCACGATAGAGCGTGGCTCCGCCTGCGCGTGCAGAGCCTCGCACACCTGGCGCAGGGCCGTCTCCAGATTGGGAGCACGCTCCCGCTGCATGGCGCGCCGTGCGCGTGCCAGAATGGCGACGCGCTCCGCCGCCTCGTTCAGCGCCTGACGCACCTCGTTATTGGCGGCGCGCCGGCCCTGCAGCGCCAGCAGGCTGACGACGAGCTGCAGATCATTGCCGCACCGGTGGTTGGTCTCACGCAGCAGCAGCTCGTTAAGCTCCTGCTGGCGCGCACCCTGCGGGAGCGCTGCCAAGCTGTTCACGACAGCGCCCTCGCCACCATGCCGCGTGGCGTGGCGGCGGGCTGCTCCATATGCAGGTAGTGCGGATCGGAGCCGCAACTCTGGCGTAGCCGCACCACATCCGGCAGGATCATCCTTCGATACTTGGTAGAGACCATGCCCTCCAATCGAAGCTCCTGCAGCACGCGGTTGACGTGAACAGCGGTGAGCCCCAGGACGTCGGCAATCTGCTCCTGCGTCATCGGCAGGGTAAACCTGCTCTCGCCGTCAGTCTCGGCATCCAGGCGCATGCTCAGCTCGCACAGGAGGTGCGCCAGTCGCGACTTGGCCGACCTGCGGCCAAGCGACTGGGTCCATTTGGTGAGGATCACGTTCTCGAGCAGAGCCAGCCAGATAAAGGTTCGTGCAATGCCGGGATGCTGCACGGCAAGCGCCAGGATCCAGTCGCGCGGTACCGCCACGACGGTCGCTTCGGTGAGCGTCCGCACGCCATAATCGAGCCGGCTGAACAACAGCGAGTCCAGATTGCCCACGTCGCCCGGCAGCAGCAAGGCCGACAGCTGACGACCACCGTCCTTGGCCGTCACGTAGCGGCAGGCCCAGCCTTCGACGATGATGAACAGGTCATCCGCATGCGCCCCTTCCTGCAACAGGTCGGTGTTGGCTGCGACCGTCCTTGCGGGTGCGGCCGCATCTTCCAGCGCCTGCCGCTCCTCACGCGAAAGGAATGCAGATGCTGCCAGACGGCTGCCGGCCAGTCGCGGCGGACGACAGGCTGCAACGTCGCCCGCCGGCGATGTCGCGGAGAGCTGAGCGCCGATCATGGCGCGTTGCTCGGGAAAGGCATGGGCGAACTGCTTCTGATGGAAAAAGAAGCAGCCTCCGCATGATACGTTCGCACGATGCCAACACGAGTGCAGAGAAAGAGATCATCATCGTTGAACATGCAGCACCTTTTGAAATATGTTCACAAACGATACATATCAAAATTACGTCGGAGCGGAAGCTGCGCGCTGGCAACTGTGGCGTGCTCAACAATCAGGAAGATATCGCTCAGAGATAGATGTTTGTGTAGTTTCGGTTCGTACCGAATCCCACAAGAGCGGAACCCATGCGGTTCCTGCAGATGACTGTGCGTGAAAGATGATCTGGCGCAGTGTTGCGCAGTCTGTGCAGTTTCGGCTCGCAAATTCGGTGCGACGACCCATATAGCAATCATCGCTCGCCGACATTCAGGGCGCGAGCGGCTGGAAGATGCGTCGCGCTTCCGCCCCGAGATCAAGGGGCGATCATGTCCCAGCCAGACCAGTTCCACACCACAAACACTTTGCTCCTCGCGCTTGCTGCGGAGGATCTTGCTCTGATCGTGCCGCATCTGAGCCGGGTGAAGCTTGTGCGCAAGCAGGTGCTCGTCATCCCGAACGAGCCGGTCGAGCATGTCTACTTTCCAGAAGGAGGGATCGCTTCGATCGTCTCCGACATGGCGCGAAGCGGACGGACGGAAACGGGCATCTTCGGACGGGAAGGTGTATCGGCCACATGCCTGCTGCTCGGCACGGACCGGACTCCTCATGAGAGCTTCATGCAGGTGGGCGACTCAACCGCCTTGCGCATCGATGCGGCCCGGTATCTCGACCTGGTTCAACACAATGCCTCCATCCGGACGGTGCTGCTCCGCTACGTTCAGACGGCCCTCATTCAGGCCGCCCAGAGCACCGCGACCAACGCCCAGTTCCGTGTAGAGGCGCGCCTCGCCCGCTGGCTCCTGATGTGCCACGACCGGATCGACGGCGACGAGATCGAGCTGACGCACGAGTTCATGAGCATGATGAACTCGGCCGATCGCAGCGGCGTGACGGTCACCCTCCACATCATGGAAGGCGCAGGCCTGATCCGGTCCTTGAGGGGCCGGGTGGTCATCCGCGACCGGGAGAAGCTGGAGGAACTGGCAGGCGACAGCTACGGGGTGCCAGAGGCAGAGTATCGCCGCCTCATCGGTCCGCTGGGACAGGCGCATGTCGTGCTGCCGTTGCGTGCGCACGGGAACGGGCCGGACTGATCCGACCCGCGAGGCAGTCTGGTCTGGACAGCTGTGGCCGCTTGCGAACTGTGGCGTAGTCCACAAAGAGTTGGCTGGCCGCTGTGCCGCGCCTGACTATAAGGCGCCAGATCGTTCGCCGGGGGTCAGGGCGCGAACGACTGGAAGATGTGTCGTGCTTTCGCCTGAGTTCAGAAGAGCGAACATGGCGCAGCCAGATCAATGTTTGTCGGCCAACACCCTGCTCGGCGCACTCCTGCCGGACGATCTTGCTACGCTGGCGCCGCATCTGACACGCGTGCCGCTCCTTCGTGAGCACATGCTCGTGGCTCCTGAGAAACCGATCGAACACGTCTATTTCCCTGAGGGCGGAGTTGTCTCGATCGTGTCCGTCATGCCGCGGAGCGGCCGCACCGAAGCGGGCATATTTGGTCGCGAAGGCGTGTCGGCCACCTGCCTGCTGCTCGGCACCGATCGCTCGCCGCACGAAACCTTTGTACAGGTTCCCGGTTCGACCGCATTGCGCATCGACACCGACCGGTACCTCGCCGCCATCGACCAGAGCGAGAGCCTTCGCATCACGCTGCTGCGCTATGTCCAGACCATGCTCGTCCAGGCTGCTCAGAGCACGGCCACCAATGCCAGCCATCGCGTGGAGTCCCGGCTCGCCCGCTGGCTTCTGATGTGTCACGACCGGATCGATGGCGACGAGATCGCGCTGACGCACGAATTCATGAGCATGATGATCTCCGCCGATCGCAGCGGCGTGACGGTCACCCTGCACATCCTCGAAGGCGGCGGGATGATCACGTCGAAGCGCGGGCGTGTCATTATTCGCGATCGCGAGAAGCTGGAAGACCTAGCAGGTGACAGCTACGGCGTACCCGAAGCCGAGTATCGCCGCCTCATCGGTCCGTTTGGTAAGGGTACGGCCATGTCCGCGGAGACTGGCAAATCGCAGGCACTCTAGCGCTGCCTTGCTTGGCGGCACGGCCAAGGCGCTTATGCCGGCAAGCAGCTATTCCTGCGTGAAAGGCAGCCGGCGGCCCCCTCATGATCGGGGAGCGAATGATGACCACCCCTTGCGGGAGGCTGTATGATCTCCTGTTGCGTGGCGTCGCACTGATCTTGAGAATGCTTGTGCCCGACCAAGGCAGTTCCTTGCTGCCTCCGTCCTGGCTCTAGCAACAGGGAGACCGTAGAAATGAGTCTGGTTCGCATCATCGGAAATGCTGGCGCACGCGGTCTTAACGCCAATGCGAATGGCGGGGTGGCCACCAATGGCGGGGCGGGCGAGACCGTTCGCGCTGACAACGTCGCTCCTGAAGACCGCAATGTCCGTGCGCGGGCGACCGGCGGTGCCGGCGGGCGCGGTGGCAACGGCAATGCGCGGGCCTCCGGCGCCGATGGCGGACAAGGTGGCGATGCCGCTGCCCGGGCAGAAGCGCAGTCCGGCACCTTGCGCGACCTGACCGCGCAGGCGGACGCGACCGGCGGGCGCGGTGGTGCCGGCGGCTCCCGCGGAGGCGATGGCGGGGCCGGCGGTGATGCGACGGAGGCAACCGCGATCGCCACCAGCGGGCGGGACGATGCCCTCTCGACCGTTACGGCGCAGGCGACCGGCACCGGTGGCGATGGTGGGATAGGCAACGGGGCGGACGCGACCGGCGGCGACGGCGGCACCGCCACCAACATCACCGCATCCGCGCAACTGGCGGGCGCCGGCGTGGAGGAGGCGGCCGCGCTGGCCGTCGCCATCGCCACCGGCGGCAATGGCGGCGCCGGGATCAACGGTGCCGACGGTGGGCGCGGTGGCGACGCGGCGCTGCTGAATGCTGTCACCGCGATCACCAATGGCGGCCAGTCCGTGCGCGACCAGCAGGCGATCGGCGGCAATGGCGGTGACAGCGACACTGGCCGTGCGGGCAGTGGCGGCGATGCACGCTCCACCCTATTCTTCGACGACCGGACCGCAGCCACGCAGAGCGCCCAGACCCTCGCCTTCGTCACCGCGACCGGCGGCAATGGCGGGACACAGGCGGTCGACGGGATCGGCGGTAACGGCGGCATCGCGCTGACCTCCGCCACCATGACCGGCGCATCACCTTACAGCATCAGCTATGCCAATGGTGGCCGAGGCGGTGACGGTGCGACCGGTGGTGGCCGGGGCGGCGCGGCCGGTGGCACGGCTTTCGCCGATGTCCGCACCGGATCGACCGACCTGCAGGCGCAGAAACTCGCAGCGGTGGAGGCCTATGCCGGCGCCGGCGGCGATGCCTTGGGCGAAGGCAATGGCGGCGTTGGTGGCGAAGCGCTGATGACGACGGCGCACATCGTTTCCGACAGCCTCTGGCTGGCGACGGCGGCGGCGATCAGTCGCACGGGCGATGGCGGGGCCGGATCGGGTGTTGGCTACAGCGGTGCCCACGGGCTCGACGCGGGGCAGGTCTTCGCCTCCGCCACCGGATCCGGCGGCTACAATGTGCAGGCCCTGGCGGAAGCGCATGCCGGCAATGGCGGCGACGGGCGGAACGGCGCCACCGCCGGCAATGGCGGCAATGCGCGGATCGCCGGTTCCGTCCAGGCCACCAATGATGGCGGCGGCGTGATGGTCAATAACGGGGCCGTCGCGGGCGATGGCGGCAACGCGTCCGGCGGCGGCAATGGCGGGCAAGGCGGCAATGCTGCCGCGCGGCTCGACTATGATCTTTCTGTCGTATCGCCCACCGCCACGCAGCTTTATGCCGACAGCCGCGCCTATGCCGGTGCGGGCGGCAGCGCAGTGGGTGCGGGCGCGCGCGCCGGTGACGGCGGCGATGCGGGGGTCGAGAGCGCGCTGCTGAGCGGCAATGTCGCCAGCATCACCGGCGATGCCCGCGGTGGAACGGGCGGCTCGGCCTTCGCTGGGGCGGTGGCAGGCCAAGGCGGAGCGGCCAGCATCGCCGCCACCAGCCGTGCCACCGATACCGCGCTGACCTGGCTCTATGTCGCGGGCGGCAATGGTGGCGACAGCGTGGATTCCGGCGTCGCCGGCACCGGCGGCGCGGCGAGCGCCCAAGGCTCATCCTTCGGCGGGGAGCAGTCGGAAACGCTGATCGACCTGTTCGCGGGCAATGGCGGCCTTGCCTTCGGCGCGGGCGCACGTGGCGGCGATGGCGGGGCGATCAGTTCCGTGAGCGCTGATGCCAACGGCATCGACCGCGCCGCGGCCAGTATCAACGCCTATGGCGGCATTGGCGGCGACGGGTTCGACGGCGCCGATGGCGGTCGGGGCGCGGCGGTGAACCTTGCCAATGTGGCGTCGGGCACGGCTATGGGCGACTTGGTGCTGACCCAGCGCGCCTATGCCGGCGCGGGCGGCAGCAGCACCGGCGGCATCGCGGCGGCGGGCGCCGATGCCTCTTCCCGCCTGACCTATGACGCCGCTGCCGCGTCCGTCGCCAGCAGCTTCGTCACGATCCAGCTGGAGGCGGTCGGCGGGGCTGGCGGGATGCAGCTGGATGCCGATGGCCCGATCGGTGGCGCGGTGGGCGGCAATGCCGTTTCGGTGCTGGATATCGCCGGCGACGCGCTGTCCCTGTCCGTTGCGGCTACGGCCGGCGCGGGCGTGGTGCGCAGCGGGATCGCGGATGCCGTGATCACGGTGGAAGGCGCCAGCGGCAGCGCCGCGGTTAGCGCCGGGGCCGGCCTGCTGGACAGCGCGGTCAACGTCACCGCCGGTGCGGCCCTGTCGCTGGACGGGCAGGCGGTGCTGGTCGCCCGCGCGCAGGCCGGCGGCGATGCGCTGGTGCTGGAGGGTGCGGCTGATGCCTTCGCCATCGTCAATGCCGGGATCGACGACGACGCGCTCGCCGCCATCCTGGCCGGCAACGATACGGTACGCGCCGCCTTCGGCAGCGATGTCGAGGCTGCCTCCACCACGCTGCTGGGCGGCGCCAAGGCGAGTGTGGGGGACGGCCTGCAGACCATCACCAACACGATGGCGGTGGAGATCGCGCTGGGTGAACTGGACGGTATTGGCGAAAGCATGATCGGCCTCACCAACGGGGAGGTGCTGGGTGCCGGGTTCGAGACGCTGCAAATCGACATCAGTGTCGATGGCATCAGCCTGTTCACCCGCAGCTTCGCCGACGAGGCGGAGGCCGATGCCTTCTTCGACGATGCGGCGATCAACCTGGGCGACCTGACCGGCTATCGCAACGGTTTCGACAATGTGACGCTCGACGTCACGCTGACGACCGTGTCCTCCGAAACCGGCGGCGGCTTCATGGCGGAACTGATCTTTGGCGACATCGGCGATCTCGGCGTGGACTTGCCGTCGGTCGAACCTTGGAATGCCGGCGCCTTCGCCTGACTTGAACGCGCGCGGCGGCCAGGTCGGCAGCGATATCGATCCTGCCGGCCTGGATGTCGCCGGCGGCATCACGCCACGTGTGCCGCCCCAGACCGGATGAGCGCGGAGCGCCAGAGCACATCGGGTTGCCGGCAAGGGGCGCGTGCCGACTGACCACTCCATGGCCGCAGGGACCTAGATGCCGACATCAGCTCCCTGCCCTCGCCTCCGCGTCGCTGACCTCACCATATCCGTGCTTCGAAGTAGCTCCTAAGCACCTGTGAACGAGCAAGCGCGCGAAAGCATCGGTTGGTCGGGCAGGCAGGCTTCGTGCGGGTACCTGGCGCAGCGGCATGCGTTATCTGTTCGTCAATTCGCCGGAGCAGCCATGACCCATGATCCCTTGTTCCAGTTCGTCCCGTCTCCTGCATCTTTGCCTGCCTCGGCCAAGGCAGCCCTGAACCCGATGATCGGGGTGGCAACACATTTGCCTGGCCCGGCCAACATGCATGATCGCGCGACGATGGACGTGCTAGCCGCGCGCATCGCTGCGCTGCTGGGCCTGCCACATGTCGGTGAATGCGGGGCAGAAAGCGGCGATGGTTCAGCCTTGTTCGTGCTGCCCTCCGAAACGCTTGATGCAGCCGAGGCCGCGGTACTCGGGCTTGCTGGGGCCGACAGCTTCTTCGGCGGGGTTGTGCCCCATCCATTCGTCGGCACGAAGGCGATCACTCATGGTCTTGTCGCGGCCGATGCCGCGCGGCCCTGCGGCTGGTCGGTCACGATGGCTGATGCGGTAGCGCCCGCCGTTCTGCCCGGCTTCACGGCGTTCAGTCGATCCGACGCGGCAATCGCGGGCGAACGGCTTCTGGCGCGCGGCCCGGTGCGGGTGAAGCCGGTCCGCGGCAAGGCCGGGCTGGGTCAGACAGTGGTTCATGACACGGCGGCACTGACCGAGCTGCTCGCTGAGCAGGACGACGGAGAGTTGCGCGCTTACGGCCTGTGCCTGGAGGAAAACCTGACAGATGTCGTGACCTACAGCGTTGGTGCTGCCACGGTCGGATCCCACCGCATAGCCTATTGGGGAACGCAGAGCCTGACTGCCAATGCTCTGGGGGAGGAAGTTTATGGCGGGTCGGAGTTGGTGGTCGTGCGCGGCGATATGCCGGGTCTGCTCGACGTGGCGCCTGATCCGCTGATCCGCCATATCGTCGGGCAGGCAATCATGTTCGATCAGGCGGCGCACCGGGTATATCCCGACATTCGCCTGTCCCGCCGCAATTACGACGTCATCCAGGGTGCCGACAATACCAGCGCGATCCAGGTCGCCGTGCTCGAGCAGTCCTGGCGCGCCGGCGGCGCCAGCGGCGCAGAGATCGCGGCGATGGAGGCCTTCGCCGCCGATCCGACGCTGACCAGGGTGACAACCGCTACGGTCGAAGTGCACGGCCGGGCCACTCCGCCCGATCGCGCGACGGTGTATTACGACGGGGTCGATCCGGTGGTCGGCCCGCTGACCAAATGGGCACAGCGTCTATGACGGTAGAGGAAGGATCGGTCATCGTCCCCGTGGCGGGCCAGCATCTGCGCGGTACCTTGCTGGCCCCGGAAAAGCTGATCCCGGGATTTCTGTTCGTGCATGGCTGGGGGGGCAACCAGGAAGAGGATCTGGACTGTGCGGAGGAGATCGCACGGCTCGGCTGCCTGTGCTTCACCTTCGACCTGCGTGGCCACGCCGGCAGCGATGCCCGGCAGGAGGAGGTGACCCGGCAGGATGGCTTGCGGGACGTGATCGCCGCCTATGACTTCCTTGCGGCACATCCCCTGGTGGATCGCAGCGCCATCGGCGTCGTCGGCGTCAGCTATGGCGGCTATCTTGCGACGCTGCTTACCGCGGAGCGGTCGGTACAGTGGCTCGGCCTGCGGGTGCCCGCGCTGTATCCGGATCGGGAATGGGAGACGCCCAAGGCCCTGCTCGACAAGAAGAAGGTCCGCACCTACCGCAACCGCTTCCATGGGCCTCGACGAGATCGTGCGCTGACGGCCTGTGCCGATTTCGAAGGTCATGTGCTGATCGTGGAATCGGAATTCGATGCCCACGTGCCGCACACCGCCATCGCGTCCTACATGGGCGCGTTTCACCATGCCGGATCACTCAGCCACCGCGTAATCCGCGGTGCCGATCACGCGATGCGCGCGCCCGAGGATCGCAAGACCTACAAGACGCTGCTGATCCACTGGGTGGACGAGATGGTCCGCGCGGCTCGCCGCTCAAGCCCGCAAAGGAGGTCTGCGGACAGCGCCGGATGACCGTGATCGGCCAGCGCCGGACCGATCGTGATCCTAGAGCGCGGCGAAGTCGATCTCGGCATGCCGGTCCAGCGTGTCGGGTGCCGGCGGCATCGGGTATTTCAGCCCGGTCGCACAGTTGAACAGCACCACCTGCTCGTCCTCGCTCACCTCGCCCGTCCTCAGTGCCTCGCGATAGGCGGCGAGCGTGGCGCCGCCTTCGGGGCAGAGCAGCAGGCCATCCCGCCTGGCACAATCCTCCACTGCCTGCAGAATCGCCGGATCACCCACGGCCAGCGCCTTGCCGCCGCTTTCCCGGACCGCGCGAAGGATCAGGAAGTCGCCCACGGCACGCGGCACGCGAATACCCGCAGCAACGGTATGGGCATCTTCCCAGCGCTCGGCATGCTCCTCGCCTGCCTCGAACGCCCGGACAATCGGCGCGCATCCAGACGCCTGCACCGCATACATGCGTGGCCGTTCCGGGCCGATCCAGCCAAGCTGCTCCAGCTCGTCGAACGCCTTCCACATGCCGATCAGGCCAGTGCCGCCCCCGGTAGGATAGAAGATCGCATCGGGCAGACGCCAGCCCAACTGTGCGGCCAGTTCCAGGCCCATCGTCTTCTTGCCTTCGATCCGGTATGGTTCCTTGAGGGTCGAGAAATCGAACCAGCGGCCTTCCGCGGCACCCTTGCCGACGATCGCGCCGCAATCATCGATCAGTCCGTTGACCCGCCAGACGCGCGCACCCTGCATGGCGATCTCGCGCACGTTCACCTCCGGCGTGTCTTCCGGGCAGAAGACGATCGTCTCGATCCCGCACCGGCTGGCATAGGCGGCGAGTGCTGCGCCGGCATTGCCGTTGGTCGGCATGGCGATGCGCGTCACACCCAGCTCCTTCGCCATGGCAACGGCCATGACCAGCCCGCGCGCCTTGAAGCTGCCGGTGGGGAGCCGTCCTTCGTCCTTGACCAGAACATGCTGGCCGCCGCTGGCCGGGATCGGGATCAGCGGCGTCTCGATCTCGCCAAGCGACACGATGTTCTCCGTCCCGCGCACCGGCAGAATCTCGCGCCAGCGCCACATGTCCGTGTCGCGCATCTCCAGTTCGTCCCGGGACAGGTGCGCCTTCACTGCTGCCAGATCATAGCGCACGAGCAGCGGGCGCCCGGCGCGTGACAGGCCGTGAAGCATATCCGCCTGGTACTGCTCGCCCGAGATCGAGCATTCCAGATGGGTCACGAAGGTCGGACGGTCGGTGACGAGATTGTGGTTCATGATATCGCCTATAGAGCCGTCGCCGCCCTTGAGGAACTGGATAGGCGGCTGATCGGTCTTGCTCCGGCCCGATCCGGCGATTCAGGCGTGCTGGTCTCCGCCGCCAACAGTTCGACCGACACTTTGGGATGGGGCTACCGGACTGGAACTGGTCGCAGATGCGGTTCGGGGCGCGAAATGTCGGCATCGCCGTCACCGGTGAAGTGCGTGACCGCCTCGTCGACACGACCGGCAATGACCGTTTGTGGAAAAGCCGCGCGCACACCTGCGGCAGCTGGTCAATCAACGCCAGCGGCGGCCGATCTTCAGGGCTCAGATGCTGCTGATGGTTGGCTGGTTCGGGTGCATAGCGACGGGTTCGCTCTTTACAGAAGGGCGATCGTCGGGCGATGCGATCGATGAACCTGCACGCCTGCTTCTACGACACACTGTCCTACTTGTTGCCGGAGGACCGGCTCGCCCCCCTGGGAAAGCGAGCCGGTCTCTGGTGCCTTAAAAGCGCAGGGTCACGCTGGTGCGGGCGCCAACGCGGGATGCGTTGCCGACATCGCCCTCCACGCTCCAACGCAGGCCGGGCGTGATGTCCACCGCCGTGCCGGCGCCGATATGGGCGCGGGTGTCGGTGAAGCCCGGATTGGCGACCGTGAATGGCGCGTCTTCCGAGATCACGCTGGCGGTTACACCCAGCAGCTTGTCACTGAGATCCTGGTCCAGGGCCAGCTTGACGAAGGCTTGCCAGTTCGGCGCCAGGCGATAACCGCCCGTGATCCGCGCCCGCAGTACCGCCGACGTGTCGCGCTGGCGCGCCACGTTCAGCGCGTCGAACGGCAGCGCACCACCTTCGGCGAAGCCATCGACCCGGCTGGTCACCCCCAGCACCTCGGCCGAGGCGGCCAGGCTGGCGCGGGGCGAGTGGGTCACATACTCGAACCCGCCGCCATAGACGGTCGCCGTGCCATCCACCCCGTTGAACGAGGCTGAGCCGCCGTTGCTGATACGGTCGCCCTCGTAATGGTAGCTGCCGTGGCTGACCCGCGCCATGACCCGGAACGCCCCGTCCAGCGCCAGCGGAACTGAGATCCCGGCGGCAAAGACGTCGCCCTTGGCCTCGCCCTGCAGATACTGCGACGTCACCTCGCCATCGCTTTGGGTGTAGGACACCTGCAGCTTGGCCAATGCCAGTTCCGCCGCGAAGCCCACGGTGAAGCGGGTGTCGCGCGACCGGAAGCGGGTGAAGCCCGCCTCGTCCCGACTGCGCGCCTTGTCATAGGCGATCGAACCGGTGGCATAGATCGCCCGGTCGGCCAGTTGGCTGTATCCGCCCAGATCGGCCAGGCCGTTCAGCATCGACAGACGCTGGTGATCGGCAATCCCGGCATAGGCTTCCGGCGAGGCGCGATCGAAGGTGGCGGCCAGCGCCACCGCATCCCGCGACGCCAATGCACCGGCAACCTGTTCGACCAGATGGCCGCCGCGATACTGATCCACTCCGCCACTCGATCCGACACGCAGCTGGCTCAGCATCGCGCGCTGATTGGCATTGGTAGTGGCGGCATCGATGAAGCCGTTCCCATCCGCATCGCCCAGACCGATCACCGTGCCATTGGACAGGCTCAGGGCGACACGATTGCCGAAGGCGCTGGTCACCGTCCCGAACTGGCCCGTGACTGCTCCCGGTGCGGCGTCGAAGATCTGTACCGTCTGGCCCAGAGCGGGTTCGAAGCCGCTGCTGCTGGCGAGGGCCAGGGTGGACCCGTCCTGCAGCGTCAGCTTGCCCGACACGGTGATCAGGTCATGGCCGCCCGCATTGCCGGCGCCATTCATACCCTCGATCTCCATCAACGCGGTGGACTGGCTGCCCAGCGTCAGGTCAGCGAAGCTCATGATGCCGGGCGAGTTGCCGGGCGAGAGCAGGCCGTTGGAGCCGCCACCGACCGTGGTGAGACCCGCGACCTGGCCGTTGCCGGTCAGGCGCCCGCCATTGGTCACCTGCAGCGCCTTGCTGGCCATCATGCCGCCGGAAGTACCCGAGCCGAGATGCAGCGAACCGCCATCGACGGTGGTGGTGTCGGACGTGACTGTTCCCACGACATCCAGCGATCCGGTCACCTGCACCTTGGTCGCCTGCAACGTGCCACCCTGGCGCACGCTCAACTCGCTGCCCTTCTCCACCATGAAGCTGCCGTTCTGGACATCGACGGAGTTGGACAGACCGAAGGCGCCGCTGGTCAGCGAAACGCTGCCGGTACCCGTGACCGTGCCGTTGAAGTTGCCGCCATTGGCCAGCAGCAGGTTGTTGCCGTTCAGCGCCAGCGTGCCGAAACCGCTGAGATTGTTGATGGTCTGGTTGCCGTTCACCAGCGTCAGGCCCGCCTTGTCGGCGATGTCGACCTTCAACGCGGAGTCGAGGATGCCCGCACCATCGACCGCCACCGCGCCGGCCGTCACGAACAGCTGCGCCGGGGCAAAGCTGCCCGCCGCACCTGCCAGCGTCAGCGTGGCCGTGCCGGTCTTGATAACGGTGGCGGTGTTGCCGGTGATGTTGCCGGCGAAGATGCCGTCAGCCGTCTGGTCGATCGCCATGGCCGCGCCCTGCGCCAGCACGATGCTGCCGCCGGTGCCGGACAGGGTGCCGCTGGCGATGTCACCAGCGACGGCGACGGTGCCGCCGTTCAACGTCAGGGCGCCGCCCACCTGCAGGTTGCCAGCCGCGTTCAGCGTGCCTGCATCCTGCCGGTAGGAGGAAGTCACGACCACATCGGACCCGGACTGCACCATGCCACCCGCCAGTGCCAGGCTGCCGTTCACACGCAGGCTGCCGCCCGCATTGGTGTTGCCGTTCGCTTGAGCGAAGCCGGCAGCCCGCAGGTTTCCTGCGACATTCAAGTCGGCTTCGGCCAGCGTCAGCGTGCCGCCGATATCCAGCATGCCGCCGACCGTTGCGGTACCGCCGGTCAGGGCATGATTGCCCCGCACCACGGCGTCAGCAGCGATGGCGAGCCGGCTATTCACCTGCTGCAGGTTGCCGCCGACGATCATCGCACCACCTGCATCGAGGGTGGCATCGTTCATCGTCATCCCGTCAGCGACCGTCAGGTCTCCGCGGATGTCCGCCGTGCCGCCCGCCTGGGCAAAGCCGCCGCCTACCGCCAGCACGCCTCCCGCCGTCATGCGACCAAGCGTCTGCGAGTAGGAGCGGGTCGCGACCGCATCGCCAGCGATCGCCAGCACGCCGTCATCCAGTCGCAGATTGCCGCCGGTGCCGAAATCCGCGCCTGTCGTGGTCGTGCCGCCGGTCTGGGTGTAGTCGCCACCAGCCATCAGCGAACCACCGACCTTCAGCGCGGCATTGTCCGTCGTCATGCCGGACTGCACCGCGAGAGCGCCGCCGATTTCGGTCTCGCCACCCACCTGAGCGTAGCTGTCGCTGACCTTCAGGGCGCCACCCGCAGTCACCTTGCCGAGTGTCTGCGCATAGCTGCGCAGCACGGTTGCCTCCCCGGCAATCGCCAGACTGCCATCGTTCAGCCGCAGGTTGCCGTCGGTGCTGAAATCCGCACCTGCCATCGCCGTGCCGCCAAACTGCGCATAGTCGCCGCCGGAGACGATGGAGCCCTTTGCAGCCAGTCTTCCGCCGTCCACCGTCAGGTTGGACCGCGCCAGCAGAGAGCCGCCGATATCCGCTTCCCCACCGGTCTGTGCGTAAGCGCCGCCGACCTGCATCCGGCCGCCTGCGCGCAGCATGCTGCCGGTCTGGAGGTAGTTCCCCGTCACGGTCGCATCGCCGGCCACGGTGAGCAGGCCGCCCTGCACGCGTACGTTGCCATCAACGCCGAAGTCCGCACCTGCGGTCGTTGTGCCGCCGCTCTGGGCATAGCCGCCACCCGCCGCGATCGTGCCACCGACATCGAAGATGGCATTGCCGACTGCAATGCCGGAGCCGACAGTCACATCGCCGCCGACATCGGCCACGCCACTCACCTGGGAGTAGGCACCGCCCACCATCAGGTCCGCCGGAGTGGCGAGTTCGGCGGAACCGGCGATGAAATCGCCCGCAATCGACACGTCCCCACCCGCGTTCAACAAGGCATCGTTCAGCGCCACGGTGCCACCGACCGTCAGGGTCGTGCCCAGCGTCACCTTGCCGGCGGTCTGGCGATAATCGCCGCCCACCACCAGGTCCGCGCTGCTGACGGTGCTGCCTGCGGTCTGCTCGAACGCATCTACCACCACCATGGACGCGTCGCTGCCGATGGTGCCGGTGTTTGCGAGCGAGCCAAAGCGGTTCACCGACCCTGCTGCCAGCGACAACGTGCCGGCATTGTCGGCCGCGCCCAGCACCAGCAGCTCGCCAGCATTGGCCAGCTTGCCCGCATTGCGGAGCTGGCCCACCTTGGCGCCTGCGTTCCCTGCAATGTTGACGGAGCCGATGTCCGCGTTGGTCAGCGTGCCACTGACCACCATCGGTGCGTTCAGGTCCAGCAGGCCGCTATTGGCCACCTCCTCCAGGCTGGCGAAGGCCAGGATCCGGGTGATGCCGGCATTCTTCAGGCTGGCGACCGCATCCTCGCTGCCCCAGATGAAGGTGCCGGGCTCCCGCACGTCGATCGTCACGCTGTCGGCCAGCGTGCCGGACAGGGTGGTCTCGACGCCGCCCTGCTCGATCGTCAGCCCACCGGTGAACGTGTTGGCGTTGGACAGCAGCAACTTGCCGACGCCGGCCTTTACCAGCTGACCGGCACCGTCGATCACACCGGCGAATTCGCTGTCACCGGCAAGATCGAGCCGCAGGGTGTTGGCCACCTCGCCGCTCAGCCCGCCAAGGCTGATCATGGCGTTGGGGTTGCTCGTCATCCCGGAGGTCGTGAGGGTGCGCGTCGTGGCGGTTTCCACCCCCTCAACCATGTCCCCAACGATTGCCAGGCGGCCGTACTGGTACAGGTAAGGCGTGGTCAGATTGCCGGCCATCGCCAGCAGACCTTCATTGTATGTGTATATATCGTTGGTGATGTCGCCGGTGCTGATCAAAGCGGCGTCGTGCCCGTTATGCAGGTAGCCGCCCGTCATTCCCTTTGCGAGCAGCGTTCCGCCCTGGTTGTTCATCCAGCGATTGTCGAGCTGACCGTAGAAGGCGGTTGTCCCTTCGCTGCCGGTATAGACTTCCGTGAAGCTGGCATCGGCATGGAAGGCTGCATTTGCGCGATTGTCGAGGTAGCTGCCGTTTACAGAGGCAAAGGCGGCGAGTTCGGCCTTGCCGGCCAGATGGGCATAAGACAGGCTTTCCGCGCCATGGAGCTCCAGCCGGCCGCCGTTCATGTACAGCGATCCACCACTAGCCTGCATCAGGCGCCCGGTGCTCCCGCCGAAGCGGGTGCTGATCAGGCCATTGTTGATGGTGAGCGAATTGAGGCTGTTCTGCGCGGTAAAATAGGCCGCGCCGCCATACAGCGTGTCACCGACGATCAGCCCACCATTGCTGAATGCACCCGCCAGCAGGGCGTGGTCCCCCATCACCGCCTGGTTGTCGAACACGGCGATGCGGCCCGTTCCGCCGTTCAGGTTGACGGCATTCGCCAGGGTGACAGCGCCCTGCGCATATTCCGACCCGAAGATCAGCGTCGAGCCGTCCTTCACGAAGCCATTCTGGCCCCAGGTCAGGTTCTGCCCCGGCGCGCCGTTCAGCGATCCGAAGTTCAGCACCAGCCCCTTGGCATCGACCGCCGCGAAACCGCCGCTGCCGTCCCAGCTCAGCTGGTGCGGCAAGCCGCCGACACGCCGGACAACAGTGCCGCCGGCCAGCCACACGCCGGCATTCTCCGCCGACAGGTTGCCGATCGTACCCGCGCCGTTGAAGGTCAGGTGGCTGTTGACGTTCAGGCCGACGCCATCGACCGCCTGCAGCGTGGCGCCGCCGACATAGGTGGTGCCGCTATAGGTGTTCTGGCCCAGCAGCTGCACCAGTCCGCCGCCGGTGATCTGCAGGCCGGCGCCCGCGCCCGCCGCGTAGGCCGCGCCGGCATAGCTGGCGGAGCTGTCATCCGCGATGGTACCTTCGAAGCGGATCGTGTTGCCCGCCCCCGGCGTCAGCGTGACATTGCTGCCCTTCATCATGAACAGGTCGCTGCCGATCGCCTTGCCGGCAGAACCGCCATTGTTGGAGGAGCCCGCCAGCGAGGCGTTGTTCTGGAACAGCGAATTGCCCGCGATCACCAGCGTGCCGCCGCTGCGCACGAAGATCGCGCCACCGAACCCGGAACCGCCGCCGCCATTCGCGCCGTCGCCATCCGAACCGACACCGGCGCCAAAGCCGGCGGAGCCCCCCGCACCGGCGTCGCCGTCCTTGGCCGCGCCGGTAGCGCCGCCCGCGCCGCCCGTGCCGCCCGCGCCGCCGCCCGCGCCGAAGCCGCCCGCGCCGCCCGTACCACCGGCGCCGCCCTCGCCACCATCGGTCTTGGACTTCGCGCCGTCACCACCATTGCCGCCCGCGCCGCCGGCGCCGCCGCCGAAGAAGGTGCCGCCATTGCCGCCATCGCCGCCGGAGCCGCCATCACCGCCGAATGCCTTCTGGCCCTGGTTGAGATCGTAGATCCACTTGCCCAGCAGGATCCCATTGTAGGCGACATCAGCCCAGTCCAGCGCGATCGCGACACCCTTCGCCACGGCGATCGGGAATGTGAACGGCGACGAAGCGGCAGCCGCCTCCGCCGTGGAGGCGATGGCCGACTTGGTGGCCATCACGATCGACAGGGCAAGGGCCGTATTGGTCCCCACGCCCGACGATCCGCTGCCACCGTTGCCGCCGGCCCCGCCGGCACCGGTCAGCGAATTGCCGCCCTCGTAGCCGTTGGTGCCCGATTCCCCCTCGCCATCGTTCATCAACGGGTTGAAGTTGCTGCCATTCAGGCCGTTATCGCCATTGGCGCCGAAGGCACTGGTGACCAGACCGTTCATGGCGCCGCCATTGGCGAGTTCCGCCGCGCCCGGATCGATCCGGTAGGTGACGGTGCCGGCCTCCGCGTCGATGCCGGTGATCACCGCGAATGCAGGCACCCCGCCGCCCGACAGCAGCGCGCCCACCTTCAGCCCTTCTGTGCTTGCCACCGTCAGGGTGTTGCCCGCGCCGGAGATCACCTTGCTGAACGAGGCGACAAAGGTGTTGTCCGCGATCGCCGCCGCGGCGGCGGCCGTGACCGCGTTGCTGAGGGTAATTCTGGCGCCTTCGATCGCGACGATCCGGGTACCCGCCGGAATGCCCGATCCGCTCACCTCCATCCCCTTGGCCAGGTCATTGCGGGCCGCCCCCAGGGTGATCGTCTGCGAACCGACGACCGCGCCCTGCAAGCTGGCAACGAAGCCGGATCCGGGCTTCACCGCATTGGAGAAGGTGATGGTCCCGTCGCTGGCGATATTCGTGATCGTGGTGCCCACAGGGAAGCCATCGCCGCTTACTGTCATGCCTTCAGTCAGCCCGGCCAGCGTGCCGATCGGCTTGATGCTGTTGCTGTCTGCTACCGAGAAGCGCGTTGCATCGAACTGGTTGATGCCAACGACCTGCAGGTCGCTGACCGGCGCAGTCGTGCCGTTGCTCAGTTCGATCGCGGTGGCCTTGTTGTCCGCGTCATAGGTCACCTTCGTGATTGTCGTTCCGGCTGCGATGCCATTGCCGAACAGCGTCATGCCGTTCTGCACCTTCTGCGCATCAAGGGTGCCGGAAAGGCTGATCAAGGTATCGCCGGTGGCCGGTCCTCCTGCCGGGCCATATGCTGCCGTGTCGATCGTCGCAGCGTTGATGGCCGAGGCTTCGATAACGATCTGCTCGGCGAAGGTGACGCTGGTTCCATCAATGGCGGAAATCTTGCCGCCTGCCGCGGCGCCGCCAAAGCTCACGCTTGCTCCGGCGCCGATCAGCGGATTGGCGTTCGACATGGTGGCACCGGTGATGACCAGCTGGTTCTGGTCGTTCCGGGTCACGGTCGGCGCCACGCCGATTGCGGTGATCGCGCTGGCGTCGAGCTCCAGCGATGGCAGGTTGATGGTGATGTCGGAAAGCGAAACCGTCGCGAGGCTGCCGCCTTCGCCGCCCTTCACGGTGTTACCGATCAGCTCCACGTTGCGCAGCGTCAGGCTGGCGCCCTGGTCCACGAAGAACACGCCGCCCAGGCCCGCACCGCCGCCGCTGCCCGCCCCGCCTTCGGTGTAGTAGTTGGTGAAGGTGGTGGTCCGGTCGGAGTTGCCGACGCTCCGCGATGCGCCTGAATGGACGATCTCTCCCTTGGAGCCGTTGCCATCCACCACCGTGGGCGTGCTATCCTGCGCATGAGCCCCAAGCGGGACCAAAGACGTCGCTAGCGTGGACGCCCCGATGAGCAGGCGCGAATAAAGCTTCATTGAATAACCCCCGAGAACAGATCCCGGCTGCCGAAGCTTCACCGCTTTGCGAGGTAATGAGCACCGTAGCCGACCCAATCCGGCTAGCGAGCGCTGCTTTCCCAATGGTAAATGGCGCATTAGCGTTAAACCGAAAGCATACGTAGTCCCTGAACCTCATGCACTTCCGGCTCGAGACGGCCGGTAGCGCTTGCCCGACATCGCGCGCGGGTGCATCATTCGGCGACTATGTGGTTGGGAGAGGCATGATATGCCGGTGCTGGGCTTTGGCGGCTACTTCTTCCGCGCCCGTGATCCCGCGGCACTTGAGGTCTGGTATCGGCGGCATCTTGGCGTCGGTGCCGGGCTGGTGCGCGGACAGGCAATCTCCGACCCCGGCAGCGAATGGGTCTGGCAAGCCGAGGGCGGTCCCGTGGTGTTCCAGCCATTCAAGGCCGACAGCGACTATTTCACCGCCGATCGCAGCGCCATGATCAATCTGCGCGTCAGCGACCTTGACGGGTTGTTGGCAAGCCTGCGCACCGCCGGGATCGCGGTAGAGCGGGAGGAGACCATGGATGGAGTGGGCCGCTTTGCCCGCGTACACGATCCGGAGGGCAACCCGGTGGAGTTGTGGGAGCAGCCGGCTGCCGAGACGTAACTGCCATCATCCCACTATGCGGTAGCCGATTCCAGGCTCGTTGATCAGCAGTGCGGGCCGGGCGGGATCATCCTCCAGCTTGCTGCGGAGAGCGCGCATGGCGACGCGCAGATATTCGATGTCGGCACTATGCGCTTCGCCCCAGACCGCCGCCAGCAGGTGACGGTGCGTCAGCACCCTGCCCGCGTGGCGCAGCAATTCAGCCAAAAGCGTAAACTCCTTCGGTGTCAGGTGCACCGGTGCCCCGCGTAGCATCACCCGGTGCGCCGCCCTGTCCAGCACCACCGGCCCGGCCTGCAGCCGCCCGGCGGGATCGCTGCCGGTGCGATGGCGCAGCGCCACACGGATGCGGGCGAGCAGCTCGTCCGTATCGAACGGCTTGGTGACGTAGTCGTCCGCCCCCAGGTCCAGTGCGGCGACCTTTTCCGCCGTGGCATCGCGGGCGGTCAGCACCAGCACGGAGCGGTCCAGCGCCTTGATCAGCCCGATCAACTCCAGCCCGTCGCGGTCGGGCAGACCCAGGTCGAGCAGCACCAGCTCGCAGCCGGGCCGGGCCGCCATGACCAGCGCCTCCGCCGCGGTGCCCGCCTCAGCGCAAGGGTGGCCCGCCCGCTCCAACGCGGCCCGTACCAGCCGACGAATGGCAGGTTCGTCATCCACGATCAGAACGGACGGGGTCATACTGCGTGGTCCTGCAGGCGGCGGATCAGGGCTTCGGGCCATTCGACGGCGAAGCACGAGCCTGTGCCATCGCTACGCGGGGCGGCGCGCACGACCAGGCCCATCGCATCGGCGAAACCCTGCACTATGGCCAGCCCCAGCCCCGTGCCGCCGGTGCCGTCGCTGCCCTGCCCGCGAGCGAAGCGGCGGAACAGTTCGGCCGGCGATCCTGGCGGCAGGCCAGACCCGGCATCCAGAACTGACAGGACCAGCCGCTGCGGATCCCGCCGCGCGGCGACCGTGATCGGCGCGCCGGCGGGCGAGTATTTGGCGGCATTGTCGATGAGGTTGATCAGCATGTGATGCAGCATGCCGGGGTCGGCCATCACCAGCGGCAGGGTGACGGGCACGTCCAGCCGGATGGGATGGGTGGCCAGCGCCGGGCCGAGATCGTGCACCGCGGCGGCCACCGCATCGGTCAGGTCGATCGGTTCGGGCCGGATCGCCAGCGCGCCGGCTTCTATCCGGGTCATCTCCACCAGATCGTCGAACAGGCGGGCCAGGCGGCGGCCTTCCGCCTTCAGCGTGGCGGCCGCAGGGTTGCCGGGCACATCATGCGCCAGTGCGTCGGCGGCGGCCAGCACGCTGGTCAGCGGGGTCTTGAGGTCGTGGCCGAGAGAGGAGATCAGCGTGGCGCGCAGGTCGTCCCGCTGCTTCAGCGCCGCCATCTCGCGCGCCTTTCCTTCCAGCTGCAACCGTTCATGCGCCAGCGCCGCCTGCCCCAGCAGGGTGGCGAACAGCACGCGGCGGCTGGCGGGCAGCGGGTCGCCGCGTCCGTCATGGCTGATCCCCAGCACCGCCAGCACGCCCAGCGAGGTGGCGAGCGGGTGGAACTGCCAATCGCTGGCGGTCAGCGTGGCGGTGTCGCGCCCGGCGGGCTCGCCCCGGTCCCACGCCCATTCGGCCGCCGTTATGTCGAGCGGGCCGAGCACCGCTTGCCCGGGAGCGGAGCCGGCGACATGCAAGCGCCCCTCGCGGCGCAGCAGCAGCACGGTGCTCAGATCCAGCAGATTGGCGATCTCGCTGCAGGTGACCGCCGCCGTGCCGCCTTCGTCCGCCACGCTGGCCAGCCGCTGGCCAAAGGCGGCGAGCGCGGCGTTCTCCGTCGCACTGCGCGCGCCGACATTCGCCTGCTGGCGCAATCGCCCGGCCAGCTGCGCGGCGGTGATGCCGACGCCGGCCAGGATGACAAAGGTCAGCACGTTCTGCGGCTCCGCGATGCTGAGCGTGCGGATCGGCGGCAGGAAGAAGAAGTTGTACGCCAGCGCCCCGCTGACACTGGCGACCAGCGATGCCCGCAGGCCCAGCAGGGTGGCGGCGGCGACCACCGGGACCAGGTAGAGCAGGTCGATCGCGTTCGGCCCCAGCCACGGTTGCAGCAGCAGGCCGGCCATTGTGGTCAGCGCGATCATCAGCAGCGCGGCCCCCGTGCTGCCGATCGTTGGCAATGGCAGGCCGGTGCGGTCCTGCGTGGCCGCCGCGGGCAGCGGGACCACATGCACGGCCACGGCATCGTTCATCCGCACCAACTGATCCACCACCGAACGGTGCCGCAGCTCGAACCACCAGCTGCGGCGGGTCTTGCCGATCACCACCGCCGTCGCGCGCGATTCCGCCAGATGGGCGCAGACGCCCTCCACCACGCTGGCGGCGGAGACGGTGGTCAGCGTGGCGCCCAGCGTGCCCGCGAGCTTCAGCGCATCGGCGATGCGCGCGCGCGTCGCGTCCGGCAGGCGGGCGCTGCGCGACGTCTCGATCGTCAGCGCGGTCCACGGCGCGTGCAACGCGTCGGCCAGCCGCTTGGCGCTGCGCACCAGCGCGTCGGCCCCCGGCTGGTCGCCCACAGCCACCACCACGCGCTCGCCCGCCGCCCAAAGCCCCGGCTCCCCCGCCAGCCGCACATGGTCCAGCATCTGCCGGTCCACCGCCATGGCCGCACGGCGCAGTGCCAGTTCGCGCAGGGCGGACAGGTTGGACTTCGAGAAGAAGTGCGTGAGCGCGCGGGTCGCTTCCTCCGGGAGGTAGACCTTGCCATCCTGGAGCCGGACGATCAGCTCGTCCGGCGGCAGGTCGACGACTTCGATCTCGGCATCGTCAAGCAGCGCATCGGGCACTGTCTCGCGCACGCGGACGCGGGTGAAGCCGGCGACGACGTCGTTCAGGCTTTCCAGATGCTGGATGTTGAGCGTGGTGATGACATCGATCCCGGCGTCGCGCAGCTCCTCCACATCCTGCCAGCGCTTGGGGTGACGGCTGCCCGGCGCATTACTGTGGGCATATTCGTCCACCAACGCCACCTGCGGCCGGCGGGCGAGCATGGCATCGAGGTCGAACTCCGCCAGGCTGTGCGCGCCGTGAGCAATGGTCCGGCGCGGCAGCACCTCCAGCCCGGTGACCAGCGCGGCGGTGTCCGCCCGGCCATGCGTTTCCACCACGCCGACCACCACGTCCCGCCCGGCGCGTGCCGCCTCCGCCCCTTCCAGCAGCATCTCGTAGGTCTTGCCGACCCCGGGCGCGGCGCCAAGGATGATCTTCAGCCGCCCACGCCCCGCCTGTCGCGCGGCCTTCAGCAGCGCTTCTGGGCTGGGGCGCGGGGTGGCCGACGTCATGTGGGCGGTGCTGCCGCAATCCGATCCAGTTGTCGATTGAGCGCGAGCGCATTGACCCGCCTTTCGCCCAGGAATCCCAGCAGCGGTTCCTCGATCGCGGCGCGGATCAGCGCCTCCACCTCCGCCTGCGCCACGCCACGGGCAGCGGCAATGCGCGGCGCCTGCACAAAGGCCGCCTCGGGGCTGACATGGGGGTCGAGCCCCGAGGCGCTAGTCGTGACCAGGTCCGCAGGTGGAGCCATGCTGGTCAGTCCTTCGCTGGCCCTGGCTTCCGCAATGCGGGCGGCTAGGTCGGCGGAGCCGGGTGCGAGATTGGAGGCGGCAGAAGAGGCGGCGTCGTAGCCGTCACCAGCGGCCGACGGGCGGCCGTGGAAATATCCGGGGCTGGTGAAGCTCTGCCCGATCAGGCTGGAGCCGATCACCCGGCCATCCTGCCGGATCAGGCTGCCATTGGCCTGCCCGGGGAAGACCAGCTGGGCCACGCCGGTCATCAGCAGGGGATAGCCAATTCCGGTCACCAGCGTCAGCAGCAGAAGCAGGCTGACAGCGGGGCGGATCGCTAGGCGTAGTTCATGCAGCATGTCGGGGTGCCCTTCAGGCGAGGTTGAGGGTGGTGACGGCCATGTCGATCAGCTTGATGCCCACGAAGGGCGCGACCAGGCCGCCCAGGCCGTAGACAGCCAGGTTGCGCGCCAGCAGCGTGCCCGCATCGCCGGCGCGGTAGTTCACGCCGCGCAGCGCCAACGGCACCAGCAGCGGGATAATGATCGCGTTGAAGATGATCGCGGACAGGATCGCGCTTTCCGGGCTGCCCAGCCGCATCAGGTTCAGTGCGCCCAGGCCCGGATACAGCGCCACGAAGATCGCCGGCAGGACCGCGAAATACTTGGCGACATCGTTGGCGATGGAGAAGGTGGTCAGCGCGCCGCGGGTCATCAGCATCTGTTTCCCCAGCCCCACGATCTCGATCAGCTTGGTCGGGTCGCTGTCCAGGTCGACCATGTTGCCGGCTTCCCGCGCGGCCTGCGTGCCGGTGTTCATGGCGACGCCGACATTGGACTGCGCCAGCGCGGGCGCGTCATTGGTGCCGTCGCCGCACATCGCCACCAGCTTGCCGCCCGCCTGTTCGCGGCGGATCAGGTCCAGCTTGTCCTCCGGCGTGGCCTCCGCCAGGAAATCGTCCACGCCGCTCTCGGCCGCGATGCTGGCGGCGGTCAGCGGATTGTCACCGGTGATCATCACCGTGCGGATGCCCACGCGGCGCAGTTCGCCGAAGCGTTCGCGGATGCCGGCCTTCACGATGTCCTTCAGGTGGACCACGCCCAGCAGCCGCGTGCCGTCTGCCACCGCCAGCGGAGTGCCGCCCGTGCGAGCGATATCCTCGGCCGCGCGGCGCAGCGCATCGGCGCCGGCGGCGTCGGGCAGGCGCCGCAGGATGGCGTCCGTCGCCCCTTTTACCAGTGCGCGGTCACCGATCTGCACGCCCGACACGCGCGTCTGCGAAGTGAAGGCGATCGGCTCCGCCCCGGCCGGCATGCCCTCGCCGCCGGGCAGCAGGCTGTCCGCCAGCACCACGATGGAGCGGCCCTCCGGCGTCTCGTCCGCCAGGCTGGCGAGGCGGGCGGCGGCGATGAGTTCGTGGTCGGCGATGCCGGGCAGCGGGCCGAAGGCGGTTGCCTGCCGGTCGCCGACAGTGATGGTGCCGGTCTTGTCCAGCAGCAGCGTGTCGATGTCGCCCGCCGCCTCCACCGCGCGGCCGGACTTCGCCAGCACGTTGAAACGCACCAGCCGGTCCATGCCGGCGATGCCGATGGCAGACAGCAGCCCGGAAATGGTGGTCGGGATCAGCGTCACGAACAGCGCCACCAGCACCGGCACCGCGATGCTGCCGCCGGCATAGGTGGCAAAGGCGGGCAACGTGCCAACCGCGGTCAGGAAGATCAGGGTCAGCCCGGCCAGCAGGATGGTCAGTGCGATCTCGTTCGGGGTCTTCTGCCGGCTTGCCCCTTCGACCAGCGCGATCATGCGGTCCAGGAAGCCCTGCCCGGCGCCGGCGGTGACACGCACGGTGATCCGGTCGGCGATGACCCGGGTGCCGGCGGTCACGGCGGAACGGTCGCCGCCGCCTTCGCGGATCACGGGCGCGGATTCGCCTGTGATCGCGGCTTCGTTCACCGATGCGACGCCGGCCACCACCTCGCCATCAGCGGGGATCAGGTCGCCGCTGTCGACCAGCACCAGATCGCCGACCGCCAGTTCGTGCGCGGGCACCTGTTGCCAGTCCCCGTCCAGTACGGCCAGCCGCTTGGCGGTGAGGTCCGCCTTGGTCGCCCGCAGGCTGGCCGCCTGCGCCTTGCCACGCCCTTCGGCGATGGCTTCGGCGAAATTGCCGAACAGCACGGTCAGCCACAGCCAGAACACCAGCTGGCCTTCGAAGACCGGATTGCCGGTTCCCCCGGCTAGCCCGCCGATCCACAGCACCGTGGACAGGGTCGCGACAATGGCGGTGACGAACATCACCGGATTGCGGATCAGCACCGCCGGGTTCAGCTTGGCCACGGCATCGCGCGCAGCGGTGGCCAACAAGGGGCCGGTGAACAGGGATCGCGGCTGAGTCATGGGACTGGCTTTCACAGGGTCATGCCGGCGGCGATCTGCGCCTGGTCGGCTATGGGGCCGAGGGCGAGTGCGGGCAGGAAGGTCAGGCCGCCGACGATCAGGATGATCGCGGTCAGCAGGCCGATCCACAGCGCGCCGGTGGTGGGGAAGGAGCCCGGCCCGACCGGCTGGCGCCGCTTGGCCGCCAGACCGCCGGCGATCGCCAGTGCCGGCAGGATCACGCCGAAACGGCCCACGAACATGCCCAACGCCAGCGTAGCGTTGTAGAACGGCGTGTTGCCACTCAAGCCCCCGAAGGCCGAACCATTGTTCGCCACCGCGCTGCTGTAGGCATACAGGATCTCCGTGAAGCCGTGCGGGCCCGCGGCCAGTGGCCCGGCAAGACCCGCCGCCGTGACGCTGGCGATGGCCGTCAGGCCCAGGATCATCAGCGGCAGGATGGCGATGGCGATCACCGCCAGCGTCATCTCCCGCGCCTCGATCTTCTTGCCGACATATTCGGGCGTGCGGCCGACCATCAGCCCGGCGATGAACACGGCCAGGATCGCGTAGATCAGAATGCCGTAGAAGCCCGCCCCCACGCCGCCCACGATCACCTCGCTCAGCTGCATGTTGAACAGCGTGACCAGCCCACCCAGGGGCATGAAGCTGTCGTGCATGCCGATCACCGCACCGCAGGATGCCGCGGTGGTGACGGCGGCAAACAGGGCCGTGGCTGCGATGCCGAAGCGCACCTCCTTGCCCTCCATGTTGGTGGCGAGGCCCAGCAGCGGATTGCCCGCGGCCTCCGCCCAGTAGAGCAGCGTCACGCCCGCCACGAACAGCACCAGCATGGCCGCCAGGATGGTCCAGCCCTGCCGCAAATTGCCCACGGCACGGCCAAAGGTCAGCGTCAGCCCGGCACCCCCCACGAAGATGGTCAGCATCTGCAGCAGGTTCGACAGCGCCGAGGGGTTCTCGAGCGGATGCGCCGAATTGACGTTGAAGAAGCCGCCGCCATTGGTGCCCAGCATCTTGATCGCCAGCTGCGACGCCACTGGACCGACCGCGATGGTCTGCTCCGCGCCCTCCAGCGTGGTGGCGGTGACCGACCCGGCCAGCGTTTGCGGCACGCCCATCGCCACATAGGCCAGCGTCAGCACGATGCAGACCGGCAGCAGCAGCCACAGCGCGATGCGCGACACATCGACCCAGAAATTGCCCAAGGTGGCCACGCCCGACCGGGCCAGCGCACGGATGAAGGCGAATGCGACCGCGATGCCTGTGGCGGCGGACAGGAAGTTCTGCACCGTCAGCCCGGCCATCTGGCTGAAATGCGACAGGGTCGTCTCCCCGCCATAGTTCTGCCAGTTGGTGTTGGTGACGAAGCTGACCGCGGTGTTGAACGCCAGCCAGCTGTCCACCGCCGGCAGCCCCTGCGGGTTCAGCGGCAGCACGCCCTGCAGCTTCAGGATCGCGAACAGCAACGCGATCCCGGCCAGGTTGAACGCCACCACCGCGGCGGCATAGGCGAGCCAGCCCTGTTCCGCCCGGTCGCTGCCGAGCAGCCGGTGCAGCAATGCTTCGCCGTGCAAGGGGCGATCGTCATAGAGGCGGAACAGCACCGCGCCGGCCGGCCGGGCCAGCGCGATGATCATGGCGAGAAACAGACCGATCAGGGTCCAGCCGGCAAGGGTCATCTGCGCGCCCCCGATCAGAACCGTTCAGGGTGCGCGAGCACCGCGACAAGATATGCCAACACCAGCGCTGCGACCGCAGCGCCCAGCCAAAGTTCAAACGACATCACCGACCTCCATTGCAGGGGTCAGATGGCGCCGACCGGCATCAGATTGCGCGGGGCAATCGGGCCGCCAAGCATAAAGGATCCGTAAAGATCGCTGATCGCCGTGTGGACGTGAGCGGCTTTTCTGCAGGCCATGTCGTTCCTGACGCGTACTGCAGGCGGGTGACGAAGGGCAGCTTTCGACGATCGTGAAAGTTGCGTTGGACATCCACAATCGGGCGCATGAAATGCCGACCGCCCGAGTCAGAACAAATGACCAATCACGACGATTGGACTTCTTTGTGGACGTTCGACGCAGCACCTGCGTCCCCCGTAAGCGGAAGCTCATTCATGCTGGTCTGACGCCAGCCAAGATATTGATTGAATTACGTCACACCCTGGACCTGCAATAAGGCAGGCAGCTTCTCTCGTGGCTTGACCAAGTGGCGTACGGTGCCGAGATAAATCCGATGACTGATCCACGGACCACGACATTGTCCTTGCTCGCGTGCCGCGCGCCGGAGGCGACGATCTGCCCGAGCGAGGTGGCGCGCGCGATCTCGGCGAACTGGCGCAGCGCGATGCCTGCGGTCCATGCTGCGGTCGACGGGCTGGTCCGCGACGGGTTGGTGCGGCTGAGCTGGAAAGGACGGACGCTGGCAACCAGATCCGGACCTTACAGGATCGGTCGTCTTGGGGAAAATTGAGGCAGGCCCCCTCTCCCGCTCCCATCGCCGCTGCGCTATCGCGCGAGGATGGCGAGGAAGAAGCGCTACCTGACCGCAACGATGGCCGACGGGTACGTCAAGACGATTGGCCCCACCGCAGCGCCGTTCACGCATTATTGGCGCATCGTCGCGCATCTGCCCGGCGGCAAGACCGAGATGTTCTGGGGTCATGCCACCTCCGCGACGGACGCCGCGAGCAAGGAGGCGCTGACCAAACAAGCGGCGAAGCGGCATGGGTGGAAGGGCTTCGATTTCGAGGCAGTCGCACTTACCGAACACTGACGGCCCGTATCGGAGGCATGCTGCTCGTCCACTCCTCAAGAGCGGACATTCTTTCACCTCGCTTCGTGACTGCTGCCATGGCGCGCCGAGTGCCGGGGAGGCTCAGATTGGGCGGAAAGCGATCGGCCCGCTTTCGAATTCACCCCGGACCTAAGCGGACGCTGGCTCATCTGATGTGGCAGAGCGACTTGTACATTCGGGATCGGACGTGGCGCACCCCGAAGCCGCTTTCTGGTCATGGCCATCCGGCCCGTCTGGTCTTGTGCCAGCAGGTGTTTGCTTGATTGACGGGCAGGTTAATCAGCTTCCAGGCCTCCGATCTGCTGCACTCGCGAGCCAGCGCAGTAGGCTGCGGCGCCGGTATAGCCGTTCAGGGCCACATGTTGACACCTGATCTCATCAGGCATGCTCAGGCTCTCGCCAGCAAGTATGCCAATCTGCCGGGCGCGTCCGTTGATGATTTCCTCGCCAGTCGCCGGCAAGACAGCGGAGAGTAGCTGGGGTATACTGGCGAGCGGCTCGACCTCAGCCCGGACGTCTTGACAGCCTGCGCTTCTCAGCTTCGGACGTTTGTTCAGCTGCCGCGTCGACAGCCCTTACCCGGCGCGACAGGGCGGCCAACTGCAGGTCAGCGGTCACTTCACTTCAGGCTTACTCAGCTCGGACGGGTCGCGTCGCGCGGCTGGATGTCGGCCGCAAACAGCGCGGCGACATGCCGCAGCTTGTCGGGATTGCGCACGATGTAGATGGCGGCGATCTTTCCGTCGTGGACATCCAGGGCTGTGGTCTGAAGCACGTGGCCGCGATCTATGCTGACGAAGCCGGGCAGTCCGTCGATTGTCACCGGCCGGAGCAGGCGCGGCTGGTAGGCGGGCTTGCGCGCGACCCGTTGGAACAAGCGGAACACTCGATCGATGCCGCGGACGACGTTAAGGAAGGCGATCACCTTGCCCCCACCATCGGAGTGGATCGCCACCTCGTTCGCCAGGATGCCGGTGAGTGCCGTCACATCCCCGCTGGTGCTGGCGACGTAGAATGCACGGGCGATCCGCTCCGCCTCTTCGGCCGGCATGCTGAACCGGGGCCGCTCATCCTGCACATGGCGGCGGGCGCGCGAGGCGAGTTGCCGCACTGCCGCCGGCTCTCGCCCCAGCGTGGCGGCGACTTCCGCCAGGGGCATGTCAAACACATCGTGCAGCAGGAAGGCGGCACGCTCGAGCGGAGACAACCGCTCCATCGCCATCATCAGGGTCAGCGTGACATCGTCGGCAACCGCCTCCTCGTCCGTGCTGCCCATCAGCGGTTCCGGCAGCCAAGGGCCGACATAGACCTCGCGCCGGCTACGGGCGGATTTCAGCTGGTCCAGGCACAGTCGCGTAACGATGCGGGTCAGATAGGCGGCGGGTGTATCGACGCCGTCCGTCACCCGCGCCCAGCGCAGCCACGCCTCCTGCATCACATCCTCGGCCTCGCTGACGGAGCCGAGCATGCGGTAGGCGATGCGCAGCAGCCGGGGCCGCTGCGCCTCGAACGTGGCCAAGTGCTGTTCAGGCGGCTTCACGGGCGTCCACCGGATGCCCGGTACGGAAGCCGACCTGCAGCCGGTTCCACACATTGATCGCGCCGATAGCGTAGGTCAGCTGCACCTGCTCCTCTTCCGTGAACTCGAAGGCGAGATCCGTGTACTCCGCATCCGGCGCACCCGTCTCGGCCACGCGGGTCAGCGCTTCGGCCCAGCCGATCGCCGCTCGCTCGCGCGGGGTGAACAGGCTGGACTCCCGCCAGGCCGTCAGCAGGTACAGCTTCATCTCCTCCACGCCCCGTCTGCGCAATGCGGTGGTGTGCATGTGGATGCAATGCGCGCAGCCATTGATCTGCGAGGCACGTAGCTTGACCAGTTCCAGCAGCACCGGATCGAGCCCGGTCTGGTGCAGCGCCGTCTCCAGCGCGACCATCGCCTTCAGGCCGGCGGGGAACAGGTTTTGCGGATTGTCGATGCGGGGCGTCATGGCGATTTCTCCTTGTGAGTGAGCAGCAGGCTCGCTTCCATGACGAGGTGGCCTGGCGCGGTGTGACATGGGTTTGACAAACGGGAGCGTGCGGTGTCGGCTCACCCGCTTCGGCATCGTTCCTTCGATGTCACACCCGAGCCCGGCGCCTCGTCATGCCAGGTAGCGCCGCTGGTTGGCGCCTGGCCGAGGATTACACCATGACCACGACTGCACGTCTGAACTGGTTCGAAGTGGCACCCGCTGGCGCGAAGGCGCTGTCCGGCATCCACCACTACATCACTCACGATACCGATTTGCCGGAGGAGCTGATCCACCTCGTCTTCCTGCGTGTATCGCAGATCAATGGCTGCGCACATTGCATCGACCTGCATACGCGCGACCTGCTCAAGACGATGGCGGCCGACAAGGTGACGCTCGTGCCGGTATGGGCGGAAGTGCCCCACCTGTTCCCCGACCAGTACCGCGCGGCGCTGGCGTGGGCGGAGGAGGTGACGCTGGTGAGCGAAACTCACGCGTCGGACGAGGCCTACGCCGCCGCCGCCGCAGCGTTCGCGCCCAGAGATCTGGTCGACCTTACCTTGGCGATTGCGGCAATGAACGCCTTCAACCGGCTTGGCGCGCCGTTCCGCTTGCCGGTCAAGGCAAGAGCCTGAAGGCAATGGGGCGACCTGGTCAGCCTGCGGGATTATGAATTAGCGCCAAGCCGATCAGCTGCACCGTCATCCGGGCAGTCTATGTGCCGTGGACCTCATCTCGGACGTACAGCGCCGGTCCGCGGGATCCGGTAAGCAGACGGTGGTTCAGACTTTGTGTCCCAGCCGGTGATGGACAGTCGCAGACAGAGAGCTCTTGAACATAAAGCCGGAAGAGCGTCCGCCGTGATTTGACCCGGACGTGGACCTTGCTCGTACCGCCGCGATACATTGGTCGCACGACGCGCCCGGCCCCCTTTATCGGCATAGCCCATCCATGTTCGATGCGTATCTATGTGCATCCGCACTGATCTACCCGCATCCGGCGGCCAGATGCGGGTGCTATGGCCGAGCCTGCTCCTCCTCATGGAGTCCGCTTCCGCCCATCAATTGCTGCAGGAGGTAGACGTTCTGCAGCGCGAGCAGCTTGGCGCGTTGATCATTGTCCACGCCGCCTGAATGGCCGCCGGTCATGTCCTCGTAGTAGTAGTAGGCCTGTCCCATCTGGCTCATCCGCGCCGCTGCCTTGCGCCCATGGGCGGGATGCGTGCGGTCATCGGCGGTGCTGGTGATGAAGAAAGGCGTGGGGAAGTCGGTCTCCTCCGCCAGCTTCTGATAGGGCGAGTAGGGTTCGATCCAGCCGCGCTGTTCCGCGATGCGCGGGTCGCCATATTCCCCGATCCAGGAGGCGCCGCGGCCGATCTCGTGATAGCGCAGCATGTCGAATAGCGGGATCTGCACGATAGCGGCATTGAACAGGTCAGGGCGCTGGGTGAAGGCGGTGCCGACCAGCAATCCGCCTTGGCTGCCACCCTGGATACCCAGATGTTCGGGGCTGGTGATGCCGCGGGCGACAAGATCCTCTGCGATCGCGATGAAATCGTCCCAGGTGCGCTGCTTGTTCTCACGGATGGCGGTCTGGTGCCATTCGGGCCCGAACTCGCCGCCGCCGCGCATATTGCCCAGCACATAGGCGCCACCCCGCTCCAGCCACAGCTTGCCGGTGGTGCCGAGATAGCCGGGCAGTCGCGGAACCTGGAACCCGCCATAGCCCGACAGCAGGGTCGCGGTGGTCCCGTCCATGACCATGCCCTTCGGCTTGACGAGGAAGTAGGGGATCTGCGTCCCGTCGCTGCTCGTCGCCTCGAACTGCTCGACCTCCAGCCCCGCCGCATCGAAGCGTGCAGGACTGGTCTTGATGATCTCGGGCACAGAGCTGCCATCCGAGTAATATAGCGTGGTGGGGGTGAGGAAATCCGTCACCGAATACAGGATCTGGTCGCTCTCGTCGTCGGACGCAGAGACGTTGACGGTGGCGTTTTCGGGAAGCGGGACGCGCCGGCTCACCCATGCGCCATCTTCGTAATCGAAGCGGAGCACCTGCCCCCGCACATTGTCGAGCAGATTGACGAACATCGAATTGGCGGTGATCGCTGCGCCCTGCTTGGTCTGGCGTTCGCCCGGTGCCCATACCAGGGATTTGGCAGCACCATTCGGGTCCGCTTTCCACTCCTCCAGATCGGCCGCTACAAGGGAGTCGGCCGGGAAGGTGCTGCCGCCGGTGGTCCACGGCACGTCCGTGCTGAACAGGATGTGCCCGTCGACGATGCCGAACAGGGCCGACTTCTCCGGCATTTCCAGTCGCACCCATTCGTCGCCGCGCTGGAGATAATAGGCGCGTTCGTGGAAGGAGAGTCCCCGGTAGGCGGTGCGCGCCTGGATCGTGCCGCTGGAGTCGCGCAGAAGGTTCGCGCCTGCCGAGACATCCGTCGGCTCGCCGCGGAACAGCTCGGGCGCATCGGCGATCGGCGTGCCGCGCTTCCACAGCCGGGTCGTGTAGGGGTACAGGCTTTCGGTCAGCGTGCCTTCACCGAAGTCGCGGCTGACAAGCAGCGTATCGTCGTCGATCCAGCTGGCATCGCCCTGGCTTTCGGGAAGAAGGAACCCGCCCTCTACGAAGCTTCGCGTTTCCATGTCGAATTCGCGCAGTTCGTCCGCGTCCTTGCCGCCGTCGGACAGGCCCACCATGCAGCGCCGCCCGTCAGGGGGCAGGCAGCTCATGCCGTGATACACCCATTCACGCCCTTCGTCGCGCGCCAGCTGGTCGATATCGAGAACCGTTTCCCATTGCGGATTGTCGGTCCGGTAACTTTCGAGCGTGGTCAGGCGCAGCAGCCCCTTGGGATTGCGCGCATCCTGCCAGAAGTTCAGCAGCCCGAAGGGTGTGAAGCTGACAAAGGGGATGCGGTCTTCGCTATCGAGAATGGCAAGAGCTTCCGCCTTGAGCGCGGCAAAGCGCGGGTCGGTGCCCAGCGTCTGATCGACCCGCTCATTCTCCGAACGCACCCAAGACAATGCAGGAACGCTGCGGGTTTCCTCCAGCCAGATGAACGGGTCGTTCCCGCTTTCGGCAGGTGTGGAGGACGTCGCCTCATTGGCCATCGTAGTCGGGCTCTCCTGCGCGAGGATGGGCTGCGCGGCCAAGGCAAGTGCCATCCCGATCGCATGCCGCGAAGACTTGTTCATGACCATCTCGTTGCCTCTTCGACCTGTATAAACAAATGCCGTGCCTCGACGTGTCTGTCCGCGCAAGGGCGAACCGGAGAGTGGGCGCCGAATCCCTATTCTGTCGAATTCCGAAGCGATCGAAGTAGAGATCGCGGCCAGCAGCGTTTTGGACCCCATATCATCCCCGGCGTCAGTGCAGCTGGCGGGGAGCGGCGTCAGCCATTCGGCGGTCGGTCTTCCTTGGCGCTCCGCATCCCGACAGTTCTCGCCTATTTGCGGGCACGAGTTGCTGAATGCGGGCCCGGGCTCGCTCAGGACGACATATGAGTAACTGGAAGGGGCTCAACCACCTGTTATTCAAAGCGGTTCAGGGACACAGGATCACGCCAGGTGCGTCTCGCAGAAGCTTTTCGTGGAAGCCTTATTGGTGCTTTAGTTAGGCAAGACAGTCCGCTAGGTTTGTTTCAGCACCACGGTTTTCTGGGGGGAACGGATGCTCGAGCTTGCGAATCTCAGCCACATCTATGCCAACGGCACCAGGGCTTTGGACGACGTGAACCTGTCGATCCCGACCGGCATGTACGGGCTGCTGGGCCCCAACGGTGCTGGCAAGTCGACGCTGATGCGTACGGTCGCCACGCTGCAGACGCCGACCTCCGGCAGCATCCGCTTTGGCGAGATCGATGTCATCTCCCATCCCGAGGCGCTGCGCGAGACGCTGGGTTACCTGCCGCAGGATTTCGGCGTCTATCCGCGCGTCACAGCCTACGACATGCTCGACCACATGGCCGTCCTCAAGGGCGTGGCCACCGCGTCCGACCGCAAGGCGACGGTCGAGACGCTGCTGAACCAGGTCAATCTGTGGGACGTCCGCAAGAAGGCGATCGCCGGCTTTTCCGGCGGCATGCGCCAGCGTTTCGGAATCGCTCAGGCGCTGATCGGCAATCCGCGGCTGATCATCGTCGACGAACCCACCGCCGGCCTCGACCCGGAGGAGCGCAACCGCTTCCTCAACCTCCTGGCGGAGATCGGCGAGAACGTCGTCGTGATCCTGTCCACCCACATCGTCGAGGATGTGGCCGATCTATGCCCCCGCATGGCGGTTCTGGCCGGTGGCCGTATCCGGCTGGAGGGCGCACCGCTCGACCTGATCGCACAGGCGCGCGGCACCGTGTGGGCAAAGGCGATCGCCCGCGACCAACTGGAGGCAGCACGCCTGGAACACGAGGTCATCTCGACGCGCCTGTTCGCCGGCCGCACGATCATCCATATCCTGTCCCCCACCGATCCCGGTGACGGGTTCGCGGCGGTCCCCGGCGGTCTGGAGGACGTGTATTTCGCCACCCTCGCGCGCACCCGGCGCCCGGCGGCGGCGAGCGTTCCCGCCGCTGTCTCGGCCTGAGCGGGGAGACGGCGCCCATGTTCGGCAAGATCGCCCGCTTCGAACTGCGCTACCAGCTCACCAGCCCGGTGTTCTGGGTCGTCGCGGTGCTGTTCTTCCTGTTGACCTTTGGCGCGGTCGCGTCCGAAACGATCACCATCGGCAGCGGCGGCAATGTGTGGAAGAACTCCGCCCAGGCCATCGTCCAGATCCACCTGGTCTTCTCGCTGTTCTTCATGTTCGTCACGACCGCGTTCGTCGCCAACGTGATCGTGCGCGACGATGAATCCGGTTTCGGCCCGATGGTCCGTTCGACCCGCGTTGCCAAGTTCGACTATCTGTTCGGCCGATTTACCGGCGCCTTCCTGGCCGCTGCCGTCGCCTTTCTGGCAATTCCGCTGGCAATCTGGATCGGCAGCTGGATGCCGTGGGTCGACCCCGACACGCTCGGGCCGAACCGGCTGTCGACCTATGCCTATGCCTATTTTCTGCTGGCATTGCCCAACCTGTTCCTGACTGCGGCAATCTTCTTCGCCGTCGCGACCACGACACGCTCGATGATGTACAGCTATCTGGGCGTTGTTGTCTTTCTCGTTCTCTACCTCGTCCTGGTCTCGGTCGCACGGAACCAGCCCGAACTGCGCGACCTCACTGGCTATATCGAACCGTTCGGCGTCGCCGCCTTCAGCAACGCGGTCCAGTACTGGACCGCGGCGGAAGCGAACATCGCCGTGCCAACCTTTACGGGTACGCTGCTGGTCAACCGGCTGGTCGGCCTCGGCATCGGCGCGCTTGCGCTTGTTTTCGCCTACCTCCGCTTCACCTTTACCCAGCGCGGCGCATCGCGCCGCCGCATCCGCCGCGAACAGAAGCGTTCAGCGCGACAGTCGGCGATCCGGCCGACGGTGGTCGACCAGCTGCCGCCCGCCACCCCGCAGGCCGCCGCGGGCGCCCGGTTGTGGAGCCGTACCCGGCTGGAAGTGGCGCAGGTGTTCAAGTCGCCTGCATTTGCCGTGCTGCTGCTCATCGGGCTGTTCAACGCCGGCGCATCGCTGATCCTGGGCAGCGAACTCTACGGCACGGCGGCGCGACCGCTGACCTTTTCGATCATCGCCATCCTCGACGGCAGCTTCGGGATCATCCCGATCATCATCGCGATCTTCTATTCCGGCGAGCTCGTCTGGCGCGACCGCGAACGCAAGATGCACGAGATCGTGGATGCGACCTCACTGCCCAACTGGGCCTATCTGGTGCCTAAGGCCCTGGCGGTGACGCTGGTGCTGATGGCGACGCTGACGGCGGCGATGGTCTTCGCCATGCTGTTCCAGCTGGTCAATGGTGGCGGCGATCTGGCGCCCGGCAAGTACCTCTTGTGGTATCTCCTGCCTGGCACCGTCGACATGGCGCTGATCGCGATCCTCGCCGTCTTCGTCCAGGCGCTCAGCCCGAACAAATATATCGGCTGGGGCATCATGGTGGTTTATCTGGTCGCCACGCTCGTGCTGTCCAATCTTGGCTGGGAACACCCGCTCTACCAGTATGCCCGCGGTCCATCGGCGCAACTGTCCGACATGAACGGCGCGCAGGTTGGTGGCCCCGGCGCCTGGTGGTTCCGCCTTTACTGGAGCGCCTTCGCGCTGATGCTGGCGGTGCTGGCGCATCTGCTGTGGCGGCGCGGAACCGAGACGCGGCTGCGCCCGCGCCTCGCCCGGCTTCCCGCGCGGATGCGCGGCACGCCCGGCGTCGTCTTTGCTGCCGCACTGGTCGTCTTTGCCGCCACGGGCGTCTGGGCCTTCTACAACACCAATGTCCGCAACACCTATCTCACGCGCGAGGATGTCGAGGAGCAGCAAGCCGCCTACGAGCGCAAGTATCTCAGATACGAGACGCTGGCGCAGCCCTCGCTCACCGACGTCAAGCTCGACGTGCGCATCTTCCCCCGTGACCGGCGATTGGCGGTGACCGGGCTCTACCACTACGTCAACGACACCGGCGCACCGCTGGAAGAGCTTCACCTCCGGCTGCCCGACCTCCAGACCAGGCTGGGCGCGGTGGCGGTGCCCGGTGCCCGGCTCGCCATGCGGGACGATGCGCTGCAATACCGGATCTACCGCTTCGACCGGCCGCTCGCGCCCGGCGCGACCGGCACCATCAGCTTCGTCACCAGTCGCGAGCAACAGGGATTTCGTGCCAGCGGCGACGACACTCGGCTGATTGCCAACGGCACCTTCCTGAACAATTCGGAGTTCACGCCGCAGATCGGAATGAACCGCGCGTCGCTTCTCCGGGACCGGGTCGTCCGCCGCAGGCTGGGGCTTCCTGCCGAACTGCGCATGGCCAAGCTGGAGGACGTTTCGGCACGGCAGCGCAACTATGTCGGGGATGCCGATTGGGTCCGATCTGACATCACCGTAGCCACCGATGCCCAGCAGACGCCGATCGCCCCCGGGCGGCGCGTGTCGGACACCGTGTCGGACGGACGCCGCAGCGCGCGCTTCGTCTCGACCGCGCCGATCCTGGCCTTCTTCTCGGTCCAGTCGGCCGATTACGCGGTCAGGGAAGATCGCCTTGGGGACGTCCAGCTCCAGGTCTATCACCACCCCGGCCACGGCTGGAACGTCGACCGGATGCTCTCGGCAATGAAACCGTCGCTGTCCTATTTCGAGCGCGCATTCGGCCCTTATCAGTTCGACTATGCCCGCATCGTCGAATTCCCGGGCTATGCCAGCTTTGCCCAGGCGTTCGCCGGCACGATCCCCTATTCGGAGGCGATCGGCTTCATCGCCGACACGCGCGACCCGGATGCGATCGACTACGTCACCTATGTCACTGCGCACGAACTGGGCCACCAGTACTGGGCGCACCAGCTCATCAGCGCGGACCAGCAAGGCGGCACGTTGCTGGTCGAGACGATGGCGCAATATTCGGCCCTAATGGTGATGAAGCACCTGTATGGCGAGGACAAGATCCGCCGCTTCCTCAAGTACGAGCTCGACAATTACCTGTCTGCCCGCGGGGGGGAGGCGATCGAGGAACTGCCGCTCAACCGGGTCGAGGACCAGCCGTACATCCACTATCGCAAGGGCGCGGTGGTCATGTACCTGCTCCAGGACCGGCTTGGCGAGGGCCGCGTCAACACCATGCTGCGCGGCCTGCTCGATCGCTACCGGTTCAAGGGCGCGCCCTATGCGGCCTCGACCGACCTCGTCGACGGTTTCCGCAGCCTTGCCCGCAATGCTGCCGAACTCCATCTGGTCGACGACCTGCTGACCCGTATCACCATCTACGACCTCAAGGCGAGCACGGCGGTCGTCACCCGCCTGCCCGACGGGCGATATGAAACCGTGCTGACGGTCGATGCGAGCAAGACCTATGCCGACGGCACCGGTCACGAGACGAAGGCGCAGCTGTCCGACAGCATCGACATCGGCTTGTTCACCGCCCGCCCCGGCATCGGCGCGTTCAGCGAGGAGAACGTGATCGCGATGGAACGCCGGCCGGTCGCCACCGGGCAGCAGCAGATCCGGATCATCTCGGCCGGGCGGCCCTCGTTCGCCGGGATCGACCCTTACAACAAGTACATCGACCGCAACGCCGACGACAACGTCGTCGCTGTGGATTAGCCGAGATGCTGCGGCGGCAGGATAGCATAACATGATCTCGTTGACCGCGCGTGTCGCAGTAGCGGCGGCGTCCGGCCTTGACCACGATCGCCACCCTGCCGCCCGGCTGCACACGATCAGTGCTGAGCCCATCATACCCTTCGCCGAAGCCAGACACGACATGGTATGCGAAGATCGCCTGTGGCGCTGTGGAAACAACCCGGCGTCACATCATCCAAGATGCCAGGTCGGATATTCAGAGCCCCCTTATGCTCCCCAACTCCGGACAATCGTTCATGTCGGTTTACCGGGTGCTCACGGCAAGTCAGATCGATTGCAGCCGGGGGAAGCGATCAGCCGACCTGTTCGTGAAGTAGCAAATTGCGCCAATTGAAAGCACGGCGACCAACGTCGACAAGGCGCCGCCGGTTCAGGGCTTCCGCCAGGTGTACGCCGGATGCCGCGCGCTTCCCTGTCGTCGTCCGCCACCTGCCTCGTTCCTGCTACTCGGACAATCCGCGGCTTAAGACTGCCCACAACGTCCAAGGTCCTGCGCGACAAAGAGCAGCAGATGATCCGAACCATAATTCGCTATTGAAATAGGCGTCCATCTGAGGTTTCCTCCGCCTACGGTAGCGCTACCGCTAGCACGATCCGCAACTGATCGGCCGGGCTGTCGTACATGGGAGGGGACATATGGCTCTATCGGAGCTCAGCGTAGCATTCTTCTTGCAGGTATTCGTCATCGTGGCGGCTTGTCGGGCGATGGGCTGGATCATGAAGCGGTTCTTCGATCAGCCGCAAGTCATCGGCGAGATGATCGCCGGCGTCATTCTCGGGCCATCGTTGTTCGGGCTCCTTGCGCCCGACGTCCAGGCTATGATTTTCCCGGCCGATGCGAAGCCGATCCTGTATGTCTGCGCGCAGCTTGGCGTTGGGCTCTACATGTTCCTGGTGGGCCTGGGCTTTCGCACCGACCACTTCCGGCTGAACGCCCGGAGCGCGATTGCAGTCTCCCTCTCCGGCATGGCCGCGCCCTTCCTGGTGGCGCTCGCGCTTACACCATGGCTGCTGAGCCTCGGTCTGTTCGGCGAGGGGATCACCAACGTTCAGGCCATGCTGTTCATGGGAGCCTGCATCTCGATCACGGCCTTTCCGGTGCTGGCGCGCATCATCCAGGAGCGCGGCCTTACCAAGACACCGCTGGGATCACTGGCCCTGTCGGCCGGTGCGATCGATGATGCCGGCGCCTGGACAGTGCTGGCGATCGTGCTGGCGAGCTTCGGCGGCGGTCCGGAGGTTGCGATCAAGGCCATTGTCGGCGGCGGCTTGTTCGCCGGAATCATGATCTTGTTCGGTCCCCGGCTGCTGGCACCGCTAGCCACCTGGGCAGATCGGGAGGGCAAGGTCACACCGCAGATCCTGGCGGTCGTTATCATGCTGTTCGGGCTGAGCGCCTGGGTGATGGATGCTGCCGGTCTGCATTCGGTGTTCGGCGGCTTTCTGCTGGGTGTGGCGATGCCGCGCGGGCTGTTGACGCGCGAGATCAGGAAGCAGGTCGAACCGTTCACCACCGCGCTGCTGGTGCCGATGTTCTTCACCTTCTCGGGCCTGAATACGCAGCTGACCATGGTCAACAGCCTGTCGCTGGCCGGCATCGCCATCGTGATCCTGATCGGCTCGGTCGCCGCCAAGGGGCTAGCCTGCTGGGCGGCGGCCCGCGCCACGGGGCAGGACAATGCAACCTCCATGGCCGTCGGTACGCTGATGAACGCACGGGGGCTGATGGAGCTCATCATCATCAATATCGGATTGCAGAAGGGCATCATCGGGCCGGCACTGTTCTCCATGCTGGTAGTCATGGCGATCGTGACGACATTGATGGCCTCGCCTTTGTTCGAGCGTGTCTATGGCCGGAAGGCCCGAGCAGCCGGCGAACTGGGGCAGCTCAACGAGGTGGATGATGACGAGGACGCTGTCCCCGGCATCGCGCATCGCCACGCCTGAACCCGACCATACGAGGTACGATAGATGAGAACGGCGTTGGTCGGCACCCTCGCGCTGATTGCCGCGGGGGAGTGCCAGGCACAGACCATAGTCCTCGATCCGGCGGTGGAGCTGCGCGCCCGTTACGAGCATGTCGAGCAGGACGGGTCGCCTCGCAAGGCCGATGCCCTGACCGTGCGGGTTCGCCCAAGCCTGACAGCGCGGATTGCGGGATGGTCGGCGCTGGTGGAGGCGGAGGCCGTGGTGGCGCCGATCGACCGCTACAATGACGGGCTGAACGGGCGCGCAAGCTACCCGATCGTGGCCGATCCCGAGAACATCGAGCTTAACCGGGCGCAGATCCGCTATGCGCGATCAGCTATTGCGGCCACGGCCGGGCGCCAGCGTATCGCACTGGCGGATGAAAGGTTTGTCGGTACCGCGCCCTGGCGCCAGAGCGAGCAGACCTTCGATGCCGTGCGGGTGAACCCCGGCCAGCCAATGGGGCTGTCGGTCGATGCGACGTACAGCTGGAACGTGCGGACGGTGAACGGGCGCGACGGGTTCGGTGCGCGGCCGACCGCGATCGGTGGGGACAATCTGTTCGCGCTGGCGAACTACGGCACGAAGGTCGGCACGCTGACCGGCTTCGCCTATCTCGTCGATCAGGACGAAGCGGCGGTGCAGAACCAGCGGCTGTCCAGCCAGACCTATGGCGTGCGGTTCGCCGGCAGCGCTCCGGTCGGGGCGATCAAGCTGGGCTATGTCGCCAGCTGGGCCAGACAGCGCGACTACCGTCGTAATCCCAATCGCTACGGTGCGGATTACTGGCTGGGCGAACTGAGCGCGTCGGCCAGCGGCTTCTCGGCGCTGGGAGGGTACGAGATACTGGGCGCTGATAGCGGGGTGGCGCTCACCAGCGTGCAGGCGCCGCTCTCCTCCGCGTTCAAGTTCAACGGCTGGACCGGCAAGTTCGTCACCACGCCCGCCGATGGCTTGCGTGATGGCTACGCTACCCTTGGCTATGCGGTGCCACAGTTCGGCCAACTCGGCAGCCTTGCCCTGAACGCCACCTGGCATGACTTCACCAGCGACCGGGCGCATCGCCATTACGGATCGGAAATCGACATGCTGGCCACGCTCAAGCATGGACCCAAGCTGTTCTCTATCCGCTACGCCCATTATGAGGCGGACAACTTTGCGACTGATACGGACAAGTTCTGGGTCCAGTTCGATCTCTCGATCTAGCAAGCCCGTACAAGGGTACGACGCCCATGGTGTTCAAGGTGCCTGCGCGCTGCCGATGATGGCAACCTCAGCTTGCCTCGATCATTGAACGGGCACCCACCAGAACGGAGACGTCCCATGAAAACTCGCAAGCTCGGCCAGCAGGGCCTGGAAGTCTCGACATTGGGGCTTGGCTGCATGGGCATGTCCGACTTCTATGCGGGCCGCGACGAGGCGGAGTCGGTCGCCACGATCAACCTCGCGGTCGATCGCGGGGTGACCTTCCTCGATACGGCCGACATGTATGGTGTCGGCGCCAATGAGGAGCTGGTCGGGCGCGTCGTGCGCGACCGGCGGGAATGGGTGGTTGTCGCGACCAAGTTCGGCATTGTCCGCGGCCCCAACGGAGATGCGCGCGGCATCAGCGGCAGGCCGGACTATGTTCGCCAGGCCTGCGAGGCCAGCTTGCGGCGCACCGGCCTCGATGTGATCGACCTCTACTACCAGCACCGGGTCGATCCCGACGTCCCGATCGAGGAGACCGTCGGCGCGATGGCCGAGCTCGTGACCGCCGGCAAGGTCAAGTATCTCGGCCTGTCGGAGGCGGCGCCGGATACCATCCGCCGGGCGCATGCCGTCCACCCGATCACCGCGCTGCAGACCGAATATTCGCTGTGGACCCGCGATCCCGAGGACACGATCCTGCCCACGGTGCGCGAGCTTGGCATCGGCTTCGTGCCGTACAGCCCGCTCGGGCGCGGGTTCCTGACCGGGCAGATCAAAACGCCCGACGATCTCGCCGCAGACGATACACGGCGCAACCATCCCCGCTTCCAGGGCGAAGCGTTCGGGCGCAACCTCGATCTCGTGCGCGAGATTGGAACCATGGCGGCCGACAAGGGCTGCACGCCGGCGCAACTCGCCCTTGCCTGGGTGCTGGCGCAGGGCGATGACGTCGTGCCGATCCCCGGAACCAAGCGACGCCGCTATCTGGAAGACAACCTCGGCGCGTTGGATGTAGAGCTGAGCGCAACCGATCTGGCGCGGATCGACGAAGTGCTGCCTCCCGGCGCGGCAAGCGGCACACGCTATCCCGCTCCTTCCATGGAGAGCGTCAACCGATGAGTACGCCCTCTTTCGCGGCGATCGCGCCCGGCAATCTCGCCGTCATTACCGGCGGTGCCAGCGGTATCGGACGGGCGGCGGCACGGGCACTCGCTGGGCGTGGCATGCGGATCGCTCTGCTCGATCGGCCAGGTGACGCGCTCGAGGCGGCAGCCGCCGCGATTGATGGTGCAACTGCCTACGCTGTGGACGTTGCGAATGCGGCCGCAATGCACGAACTGGCCGGGCAGATCGGCGGGGCTTCGGTGCTGATGAACAACGCCGGCATCGGCCAGGGTGGCGACGTGTTCGCAGGGCTGGAGGCATGGCAGCGCGTCATCGGCGTCAACCTCATGGGCGTGCTGCACGGGATAGAAGGCTTCGCAACGGCTATGGTCGAGGGCGATGCGCCGGGCCTGGTGATCAACACTGGATCCAAGCAAGGCATCACCCAGCCACCGGGCAACACCGCATACAATGTCAGCAAGGCAGGCGTGAAGGCGCTGACCGAGGGCCTGGCCCACAGCCTGCGCGAACGTACCGGAGGGCGCGTCACCGCGCACCTGCTGATCCCGGCTTCACCTACACCGGCATGACCTCCCCGCGACCAGAAAAGCCGGCGGGCGCCTGGACGCCGGAACAGGTCGTCGACCTCATGCTGGAGCGTGTCGTGCGCGGCGATTTCTACATCCTGTGCCCCGATAACGAGACGACACCGGAGCAGGATGCACGACGCATCGCCTGGGCAGCAGCCGACATCATCGAGAACCGCCCCGCCCTGTCGCGCTGGCACCCCGGCCACGCGGCCGAGTTCGCCCGCTACATGGAGGAAGGGGCATGAGGATCGGGTTCATCGGTCTGGGCCAGATGGGCAGCGCCATGGCGGCAAATCTGGTAAAGGCGGGCCATCAGGTGACCGTCTGGAACCGTTCACCGGAAAAGGCCGATGCGCTGGTCGCTGCAGGTGCGGCCCGGGCGGAGTGGCCGGTCGACGCCGCCCAGGGCGATCTCGTCATGACCATGCTCGCCGATGACCGCGCGGTGGAAGGCGTGGTGTTCGGCGATGGCGGCATCGCCGGCGCCCCTGCACTGCACGTCGGACACAGCACGATCAGCGTTGCCCTGGCCGACCGGCTGGCGGCGGAGAGCGGCACCGGCGGCTACCTGTCGGCACCCGTATTCGGCCGTCCACTAGCGGCGGCGGCTGGCAAGCTGTTCGTTGTCGCGGCGGGCGCGGGGGCAGCGCTGGATCGCTGCGAACCGGTGTTCGCCGCCATCGGCCAACGCACATTCCGGATCGGCGACAAGCCATCCGCCGCGAACCTGGTCAAGCTGAGCGGCAATTTCATGATCATGGCTGCGGTAGAAGCGATGGCGGAGGCGATGACGCTGGCCGAGAAAGGCGGAGTCGATCGCAGCATTCTGCTGGAGGTGCTTACGGGGACGCTGTTCGGCGCGCCGGTCTACCAGACCTACGGCGAGATCCTGGTCGAGGATCGCTTCCGGCCCGCCGGATTTGCGGCGCCGCTGGGATTGAAGGACATGACGCTCGTCGACGCCGCTGCCACCGCGTTCGAAGTGCCGATGCCACTGCTCGGGATCGTTCGCGACCATCTTCGCAGCGTCATCGCCACGGAAGGCCCGGACGTTGACTGGGCCGGTATCGCGCTCGCGATCAGAAGCAGCGCCAACATCTGACGGACGCGCTGTAATCACCAGGACAGCACGCGGACCGCGTTGAACGTTCCGGATGATCGTCCCCGATCATGGCAGTCGACCGGCGGCAGCGGCACGCGCTAGAGGGGACCCGATCTCCCACGGATCAGCAGGCACGCGATCCCGACGAAACCCAGCGCTCCAGCGCCGGCGAGGATCCCTGTTGCACTAACGCCCGTGCGCGCCGAGGCACGGGCGAGGCCTACCTCCACACTTCCTAGCGCGTTGACCACAGCGGGGACCACCTTCGTGTCCAGGAACAGCTTCGGTGGCGACGGGCCGCTCTGCTGCTTCAGCATGTAATCCCGGTCAACAACCATCGAAAGCTCCCGCAACTCAGCAAACCGAACAATTCGCTGGATTGCCTCTCCCGTGCAACCTTGTGTTCTCGGGGGTGTTTCTCCTCGCGAGATCACGTGGAGTTAGGCCGTTGAAAAAGCCCGAGTACAAGCCCTATCGCCTGCCGGCCGGCGGCTGGGGTTCCGCCCGCTCGGTCGGCAACATCCTGCGCCGTGAGGGCGTGCTGGCCAGCGCGCCGGTGGCGCTCACCCGCCACAACAAGGTTGACGGTTATCAGTGCAACAGCTGTGCGTGGGTCAAACCGGCAAGTCCCCTGCCGCTCGAATATTGCGAGAACGGGGTCAAGGCGGTCGCCTGGGAGCTCACCGCGCATCGCTGCACCCCGGAATTCTTCGCCCAGCATACCGTTACCGAACTGCGCGAGCACGACGACTACAATCTGGAGCAGCCCGGGCGCCTCACCCATCCGCTCCGCTACGATGCGGCCACAGACAAATACGTGCCGGTTTCCTGGGGCCATGCGATGGACGAGATCGCCCGCGAGTTGCGCGCGGTAAAGAACAAGCAGAAGGGCACCGTCTTCTACAGCTCGGGCCGGCTCTCGAACGAGGCCAGCTACCTGTATCAGCTGCTTGCCCGCGCCTACGGCAACAACAACCTGCCCGACAGCTCCAACATGTGCCACGAGACGACCTCGGTGGCGCTGCCGCAGAGCATCGGACAGGCGGTCGGATCGGTCGATCTGGGGGACTTTGCCAAAACCGACTGCATCATGTTCTTCGGCCAGAATCCCGGCAGCAACTCGCCGCGCATGCTGCACCCGCTCCAGGAAGCGAGCCGCCGCGGCGTGCCGATCATCACTTACAATCCCTTGCGCGAACGTGGGCTGGAGCGCTTCCTCAACCCGCAATCGCCGACCGAGATGCTGACGGGCAAGGCCACGCGGATCAGCTCGCAATATCACCAGGTCAAGGCCGGCGGCGATCTCGCCGCGCTGACCGGCATCTGCAAGGCGGTGCTGGCAATGCACGACGAGGCTCTCGCCACAGGTGGCGAACCCGTGCTGGACGAGGCGTTCATCGCCGAGCACACGCACGGCTTCGACCAGTTCGCCAACTGGGCGCGCGCGCAGGACTGGGACGAGCTGGAGCGCCGCTCGGGTCTTCACCGCGCTGACATGGAGGCGACCGCGCTGGTCTATGGCCGCGCGAAGTCCGCCATCGCCATCTATGGCATGGGCCTGACCCAGCACCAGGCGGGCGTGGAAACGATCCGGCTGCTGGTGAACCTTCTGTTGATGCGCGGAAATATCGGGCGCGAGGGCGCCGGCATTTGCCCCGTGCGCGGCCATTCCAACGTCCAGGGACAGCGGACGATGGGGGTGACCGAGAAGCCGGAGCTGTTTCCCCTGGACCGGCTGGGAGAGCAGTTCGGCTTCGAACCGCCCCGCGAGCCCGGCTACAACACCGTGGAAACCTGCGAGGCCGTGCTCAAGGGCGAGGTCGAGGCGTTCATCATGCTGGGCGGCAACTTCGTTCGGGCGATCCCGGACCACGGCCAGATGGAGCCGGCCTGGCGCACGCTGCGGCTGACCGTGAACGTCATTACCAAGCTCAACCGCAGTGCGCTGCTGCCGGGCGAGATCAGCTACATCCTGCCGGTGATCGGGCGGCTGGAGATCGACGAGACGGCGGCTGGCCAGCAGGTGCTGTCGATGGAGGACACTTCGGGCTGCATCCATGGCAATCGCGGTCTGCGCACGCCGGCCTCGCCGCACCTGATCAGCGAAATGCGACTGATCTGCGAATTGGCCAAGCGCGTGCTCGACCCCAACCCGAAGATGCGCTGGGACGACTACATGAACGATTATGCGGAGATCCGGCGCGAGATCGGCGAAACGCTGCCGGATACGTTCTGGGACTATGAGCGTCGCATGTGGGAACCCGGCGGCTTCCAGCGACCATTGCCCGCGAAGAAGCGCGACTGGCACACGGATACCGGCCGCGCCAACTTCGTGACGCCAACCGCGCTGGAAGAGGATCTGGACATGCCTGCCGTCGGGCATGACGTGCTGCGGCTGATGACGCTGCGCAGCAACGACCAGTTCAATACTACGGTGTACGGGTATGATGATCGTTTTCGAGGCATCAACAACGCCCGGCAGGTGGTCCTGATGAACCGGTCGGACATCGACCGGCGCGGGCTGAAGGTTGGTCAGGCGGTCACCTTGAGAACGGTGGCGGATGACGGTGTCGACCGTCACCTGTCAAATATGCTGGTGGTTGCCTACGACATTCCGATCGGCTGCATCGGCGGTTATTACCCTGAGTGTAACGTGCTGATGCCGGTGTGGCATTATGCTGCCGGCAGCAAGACCCCGGCAGCCAAATCCATTCCGGTCACCGTCCATGCGGATGGCCCGGACATCCTCGAACCGCAGCTGGAACTCGGTACGGTATAGCGGATATCGGCAATCGGGATGATCTGGCAGTCCTTGACGGGATCACCAGACTACTCGCCCTCCGACCGTGAACCAAGCAGACCGAAGCAGGTCAGCTCGGCGTCGGCTGCCCCGGCCAAGTCACGACGGCGTTCTCGCGCTTCTCCGGCCGCAGGTAGATCGAGGAGAGCTGCGGGAACTCGCCACGCAGTTCATCCTCTATCTGTTCGATCAACGCCTCGCCTTCGCCCATGGTCAGGCGATCGGCGAAATCGGCGCTGATGGCCACGAAAACCGCATTGGGCGCGGTGTGGATCGTGCGCACATGGTTGACGCTCGACACCTCGGGCCGGGCGGCGACCATCGACCTGACGCGGTTGGTCACCTGCAGATCCGCGCTCTCGCCGATCAGAAGGCCCTTCGCCTCGCGCGCCAGCAGGATTGCTACGCCGGCAAGTATGCTGCCAATGACGATGGAGGCCAATCCGTCGATGCGCGGGTCGCCAAGGGCATGGCTTGCCCAGATGCCGATCCCGGCCACGACCAACCCGGCAAGCGCGGCGGAGTCCTCGAACAGGACGACGAAGCTGGCCGGGTCCTTTGATGCCTTTATGGCCTGCCACCAGCCGGCCCTGCCCCTGTTCGCGGCGAATTCCCGCACCGCGATGCCGAAGGAGGTACCTTCCATCAGGAAGGCGATCCCCAGCACCACATAGTTCACGGTGGGATCGCTCAGTGGCTCTGGCGCGGCGATGTGCTGCCAGCCTTCGTAGATCGAGATGCCGGAGCCGAGCGCGAAGATCAGGATAGCGACGACGAAGGCCCAGAAATACAGCTCCCGTCCATAGCCAAACGGATGCTGCGCGTCGGGTGGCTGGCGGGCGCGGCGCTGGCCGTAGAGCAGCAGGATCTGGTTGGCGCTGTCCACCAGCGAGTGGAACCCCTCCGACAGCATGGAGGAGGATCCGGTCAGCCCGGCCGCCACGAACTTGGCAACAGCGATGCCGATATTGGCAAACAGCGCTCCGAACAGAACGATGTTGGCCCGGATCGCACTGCCGATGGATTTCGTCATGATCTTGCGTGATCTCCGTTCGCCGGGGCACGCTGGCCGTGCAAGCCGCGGGGAACTGCGCGGAGCAGGCTTCCCACCACCTTCAGGGTCAGGGCAGCCCTGCCGGCAACCTGTTTACGGTCAGCGGATGCTGCGCACCCGCATGCCGCGCCGGTGAGGTCGTGTGCGGTTCCATTGATCGTCAGCTGCATGAACGCCTCCCATGATGTTGCCGCTAACGCGTTCACGCCCCCGATTGCTCCGAAGCTAAACTAGATGTTGCACTCCAGGTCCGGTGACTGATCGGCACACCGCAAGGGGACCTCTATGCTGGTCGGTGCTGAAGGACAGGTGCCGCCACGAACCAGTCGAGCATCGCCGCGAGATGCTCGACGCGTCACCCGTTCAACGCTGTCGCAGGTAGCGCTCGAGATCATCGCTGCCGCCGACACGCTTGCCACTGATGAAGATCTGCGGGGTGGTTTCAACACCCTGCTCTTCCTCAAACGCGTCCACCTCCTCGCGAGAGCGCAGGATCATGTCGTCGACCTGGAAGCCACCCTCCTCCAGCATCTGCTTGGCGCGGATGCCAAATGGACAGGTATGATCGGGCAGTACCATACGATAGAGAGTTGCAAGATTGTCGTCGGACATCGGCCTTCTCCTCGGACATGAGTGCCCACGTCGCTACAGCGAGCGAGCTCTTGAGGCGTTCCTGATGCAGGTCACAGCCGCCGGGCGTGGACGGATGCAGCGCAACCCATACAATCGCGTCGGCAACGCCGCCCGGGTCATGGAACCACCATCGCATCCGGAGGAGCTCACCACCCGCTTGTGTCGGTGCCGGCACAGCAATCCCTATAGCGGCCGCAGGATCTCGTCGAGGCGCCGCAGCGTTCCCTCGACTGGTTCGAGGTGCGGGTACCGGTGCCCCCCTGCATAAGCCAGTTGTACCTCCCGCTGCCGCTTGCCCGCCTTCACCAGCAAGTTGAGCGGCTGCCCTTCCGACGTGCGGCCAACCGCCCGCTTGATCTCGCCAGAGTTGTAGGTGCTCCCGTTCACGCCCAGGATCCGGGCGCCGGCAATCAGGGCCGCGTCGAAGGCCGGGCTTCCCCACAGCACCTCGTTGATCGTGCCGTCCGAGGACAGGGACAGCCCGATCGAGAACAGCAGATTGGTGCTGCCGTAGACAGCCTCCATACCGCCTTCATATGCACTCGGGCTGTCCTGATAGACGAGCCGGTACCCTCCACGCTCGATGCCGGCAAGCGGGGCCACGCCGGTCGTGCGATGGAGCTTGTCGTCGAAGAACGCAGCCCAGTCGAAGGGCGCCAGGCTGTTCAGCGTGCCGACCACATCCTCGAAGGTGTAGGTGCTGGTGATCTGGTCACCATCATCCTGCCCGAAGAAGACACGGGCGAAGTCGTCCAGCGATCGCTCCTCGCCAGTGGCTTCGCGGATGCGGGTATCGACATCCAGCCAGATCAGCGCGCCTTCGACATAATAATCCTCGCTTCGCTGCCAGCTGGGCCACGGCAGCGCGGTGCGTGCCGCGATGATCGGGTCGCGCGTGGTATCGCTGACCGGCCGCCAGCGGCTTCCTTCCCGCACATCCTGGGTCGCTGCCATATGGGCGAGCGCCTGCAGGGCATGGTCGCTCTGCCACAGTCCCGATCGGGCGGAGAGCACCCGGTCCCAGTACTGGGTCTGCCCTTCATAGACCCACATCAGGCTGTTGCGGATCGGCTGGTCGAAGGACGGGGTCCAGGAGTCCGCGCCCCGCCGGTACTTGCCGTTCCAGCTGTGGATGTACTCATGCGGGATCGTGTCCCGGCGCACGAAGCTCGCATCCCAGCCGGTGAAATAATCGGGCACACTCACCGCCTCGCATGACCGGTGATGCTCGACGCCCTTGCCGGCGATCTGATCGCTTAACGCCAGCAGCACGTCGAAATGGTCGAAATGCCTCGCGCCGAACAGCCGATCCGCCTGCCGGACGAGTTCGCGATGCGGCGCGATCTGCTCCTCCGTCGCTGCGAGTTGCTCGGGTTCGTCCGCGACGATGTTCAGTCGCACTGTGCCGCCCTCGTCCAGGTCGATCCGGCGGAAATGCCTGCCCGCAAAAACCGGTGAGTCGACCAGGATGTCCAGCGGCACGGTCTCGAACTCCCAGGTGCCGCCAGTCCGGTTCGCCAGCTCCAAGGCGCAGCCCGCCTGCCATCCGTCCGGCAGCTGCAAGGTCGGCCTCACCTGGATGCGGCGCGCGAAGTGCCCGGCAGGGTACAGCACGACCATGTTCCATTCCAGGTTCAGCAGGTCAGGTGCGACGACGACGCGCCCTTGCGATGTGCTGGTCGGCGAAAGGAACTGGAAGCGGGCCTCGATCTCGGCGCAACCGTCCGGCACATCGACGAACAGGGCATAGACTTCGGTTGGGTGCCGCCGCCACGCAAGATCCTGGCCCGCCGCGGTGAAGCTGAACCCGGCAACCAGCTCGATCTGCGCCTGCGGGGCATGATAGCCGGGCAACCATTGCGGGTAGAGCAGGCACAATGGCCCTCCCCGCTCCACCGGGATCGTCTCGCACGCGTTGAAGATGCGGCGTTCGGTGTCCGTCGCGTCGACCGTCAGCGTGATCACACCAGGATAGTCGGTGTCCTGCGGCGCGATGACGGGATCAGGCTGCGGCAGCGGTTGAGGCAAGCGGCACATTGTTCAGCTCCGGCCATGCGCTTCAGGGGATGGGGAATGGCCGGATACAGGCATGGCGGATCGCGGCATCTAGATCACTGCCTCGATCAGCCCGAGCTCGGCAGCTTCGTTGGCTTCCACGTACCAGTTGGAGGTCGCGCGGCGAAGCACGTCCTCCAGCGAGACCTGCGACCCGAGCACAAGGGAGGCAAACCCTTCGTTCTGGATGGCGATGGACGCCTCCAGCTCGTTCAGCTTGGCCTGGACCGAGGCGATGCAGGTGGTGAGCGGGCCATCCAGCTGGAGCGAGGACGACATCAGCCGCTCATGGACCATCAGCCGGGTTCCGCGGGTGAGATAGCGGTTGCTTCGGGCGAAGAAGCTCATGAAGGTCGTCCCGGCCGAGTAGATCGCTGCTTTTCCTAGAAAAACTATTCGTCGGTTGGGGTAGAGATCGCTGTTGAAGCGCACATCCTCCCCCATCAGGCGGGCGATTTCCGGATCGCCGCCCAATGTCGACAGCTCGACGACACACAGGCCGGTGTCTGGGGAGTAACTCAACTGGTCGCGAAAGTTCGAATACATCACTTGATCGACAGGGCCGGTCAAAGTGATCGCCGGCTCCTTGAAGTCGTGCGGTTCTAGCACGGTTTCGGTCATGAGAGTTCTCGGTGTAATACTGCGCCAAAGGAAACGTCCTAACCCACCCCCCACAAGGTGGTTTCTAAATGATCAAATGTCATGTGGTCGGTTGGACAGAACATGTATTTATAACATCTATCAGCATGTCGGCCAAGATCATCACTTAATACGGGGCGTAGGAACATGCAGGCACCTGCCGCATTGAAGAAGGTGGCAGCGGCATCTGTCCGCGGCCGCTTTCGCAAGCATAGTCCGCGGAGACCCGTAACTTGATCAAGGTCGTGAACGACACCGCCACCAAGCCTTTCGCTTCTGGTCCGGAAGGGCACCCGTCACGTGTCCTGCTGTTGCGGAACGAAGGTTCCAGGTCCTTGCAGATCATCGGCGACCTTGCGGCAGGCGATGCCAAGGTCATGCCCGGATGTGCCTTCGAGATCGATCTTGCTACGTTCGGCGGGGCTGTCCGGGTGACGGTCTGTGATGGTGGCATCCAGGTGGATTGTGCGGGCGAGGCTGCGGGCACGCCCGGCGTCCCGTTCTGGACCGAGCCGCACCTCGAACAACCGGGCGTGACCGGGCCGGCCGGCCGATGACGCGCTACGGCTATCATTGCTCGCATGAACAGTTCGGCCCGCGCGAATTGCTGGACCGGGTCGTGCAGGCCGAGCAGGCCGGCTTCACCTGCGCGACAGCCTCGGACCACTTTCATCCATGGGGCGAGCAGCAGGGGCAGTCGGGCTTCGTCTGGTCGTGGCTGGGCGCGGCGATGGAGCGCACGCATATCCCCTTCTGCACCGTTTCGGCACCCGGCTATCGCTACCATCCCGCCATCCTGGCACAGGCTGGCGCCACGCTGGCGACCATGTACCCGGACCGGCTGTCGATGGCCGTCGGCACGGGGCAGCGGCTGAACGAAGCCATTACCGGGCAACCCTGGCCACAGAAGCAGGAGCGTCAGGCCCTGCTGCAGGAATGCGTCGCCATCATGCGGGCGCTGTGGGCTGGCGAGACGGTGACCCATCTGGGGCGGGTCACCGTTCAGGAAGCGAAGCTCTATACCAGACCCGGGCGGCCACCCTTGGCAATCGGCGCGGCGACCACGCCCGGGACTGCGCGCTGGCTGGGGAGCTGGGCAGACGGCATGATCACCGTGGCCGGCGGGCCACCTGCCCAGCTGCGCGCGATCATCGCGGCATTCCGCGAAGGCGGTGGCGACGGCAAGCCGGTGCTGGCGCAGGCGAAGCTGGCATGGGGCCCCTCGGAGCCGGAGATGCGCGAGGACGCGTTCCGGCAATGGGGCACCAACTTGGTGCAGGGGCAGGTCGTGTGGGAAATCCCCACGCCTGCGCAATTCGACGAAGTGGCGCGGCTGCTCGGGCCCGAGGACCTCGACCGCTCGGTACGGGTGTCCACCGACCTGCAGCGCCACGCCGCCTGGCTGAACGAATATGCCGAGGCCGGACTGGACGCGCTGATCCTGCACAATGTCGGCAGCAACCAGGCCGCCTTCATCGACGCATTCGGCAGCCACGTCCTCCCTCAGCTGCGGACCGGCTGAGCTTCCGCCTTCGGCCGACCCGCCACCAGCCGCACGACCGCCAGATCCGCCGTGACATCGCCGATCGTGCGGAAGATGTCCGGAATGGTCTCCACCGCCAGCAGCAGCGGCAGCAGCTGGATCGGCACGCCCATCGCGAGGCAGACCGGTCCGATGATCGCGAAGAACGAGACCTGCGCGGGCAGGCCGACGGCCGCGATGCTGACGGCCGCGGCCACGAACGCGCCGGCGATCAGGTCGGCAGCGGTCAGTGACATGCCATGCAGCTGCGCCAGGTAGACCGCCACCGTGACATTGGCGGCGGCGCTGGCAGCGCGGAAGATCGCAACGGCCAGCGGCAGCACCACGCCGGCGACCTGGCGGTCCACCTGCAACGGGCCGGCCGCCTCGATCATGGCAGGAAGCGAGGCGAGCGATGACTGGGTACTGGCCGCCACCACCTGCGCCGGAAGCGCGGCGCGGGCGAAAGCCAGCGGCGACATCCGCCCGGCCAGGGCCGCGATCACACAGGCAAGCAGGGCCGTGATGATGCAGGCGCTCGCCACGAACGCCACGTAGTGCAGCAGCGTGCCTGCCGCGCCCATGCCGGTCCGTGATCCGACCGCATACGCCAGGGCGAACACGCCAAGCGGCGCCACCAGCAGCACCCAGTGCACGATTTTGAGCATCGCCTGGACGATCGCCCGGAAAAAGGTCTGGATGCTGGCCCGCAGCTCCGGCTCGATCCGGCTTGCGGCCAGTCCGAACAGCAGCGCGAACAGGACCAGCGGCACCATCGCGGTGTCGGCGGCGGCCTTCAGCGGGTTGGCGGGAATGATGTTCTCCAGCCAGTCTGCGGCGGATGCGATGACCGGGCTCTCCCCGCCTGCAAGCTGCAACGAAACCGCGCCTGCAGGTACCGGCCAGACCTCCAGCGCCAGCGGCGTCAGCAGGGCGCTGAACAGGCAGACCGCCGGCAGCAGGACCACGAACAACGTCAGCGCCCGTGGTGCCGCTCGTCCGCCGGCCGCGCTGTCCGCCGCCGATATCACGCCCGTCACCAGCAACGAAAACACCAGCGGCACGACCGTCATCGTCAGGGCATCAAGCCACAGCTTGCCCACCGGGCTGGCGACAAGCAGGATCGACGCATCCGCGGCGCTGCCTGCAAGAAGCGCTCCGGCAACCAGGCCGAGGATCAGCGCGAAAAGGGATGCGGGCGGACAGACCGGTCAAAGGCGCCTGGTCCCGGGGCTCACCGTTCGTCGATCCTTGTCACGCACGCACCGACCGCCGCGATCCGTTCGACATCGGCATAAGCGGGCTTGTCGAGTTCATCGCCGAAGATGTCGGGGTCCAGTTCATGGTACCACAAGGAGCAGCCGAGCCCCGGCAGCGCCTGCTCCAGATGCGGGCGCAGCACATCCTGGCCGTCCACGATCGACACGCCGGTATGCAGGATCAGCCGGCCGCCGGGCGCCAGCTTCCTGGCGCCGGCCACCACCCAGTCAAGCGACAGCCGGGCGCCGTAGAGGTCGCCGCCATCGCGATAGGCCCGGCTTTCGGTATCGATCATGAAGGGTGGATGCGTCACGATCAGGTCGAAGGTGTCCGGCAGATCGGCGGGGGTGGTCGCCTGTATGGTCTGGGCCTGCAAGCCGGCATGTTCCGCATTGATGGACGCCAGGAACAACGCCTTGGGATTGATGTCCGCAAGGGTCAGCTGGGCCTGCGGCTGCGATGTTGCAGCCGTGATGCCGCCGACCCCGGTGCCTGCCGCATAATCGAGGATGCGGGCGCCCGGCGCCAGAGCGGGCGAGCGGGCCACGATCAGGTCGGCAAAGCGGTGGCTGTCCGGACCGAAGAACACCGCGTCCTGCTCCACCGTCGGGTATGCCGAATGCAGAAACAAGGTGCCCCTGGCAGAGGACACCCGCACGCTGCTCGACAACAGGCCGTCGCTCCGCTGCTCGATCACCCCGGCTGCATCCATCAGGTGGAGGATTTCGGCGGCAACGATGTTCGTGGTGAACGGCAGGCTCCAGCCAAGTACGTCGCGCAGCGACCTTGCCAGATGCCGATCGGGGCGGGAGATCACGCGGGCATGCGTGCTCGGCGTCGCGGTGACAAATTCGTATCCTGTTGCGTCGAGTTCCCGAAGCAGCGCCAGCAGTGCCTGTCGGCGATCGCCGCCCTCCTGAAACGCCAGCTCCTTCGTGGTCACAGGACGAGGGGACAATGCATTCCTCCCTTTAAGCCAGATCTTTCTGGCGAACGGTGGCTGATTGCACCCGTTCCTAAGTTGATATTTATCGAACATAGTTAATCTATGATAACAGTCATTCTGCAAATCATGGTCCAGCGGGCGGCTTCATGATGTCATTTGTTATTAGCCGATGTGCCAACCGATTGAGATGACCTGTGCGCCTCGCAAAGCGCTCACCTTTTCTATTGGGTTACTCCATGTTCTTCGGAACTCGAACCCGATGGGCAGGTTCGCATCGAAGCAAGGGAGTCTTTGCATCTGAACAGAGGAGAATGAACATGGCAGTAAAGGGTGCAGGCGGTAACCCGGGCGCAGTCACCACCAAAGGCGGCGATGGCGCAGTCGGCAGCACCGGAACCGGTCGCGGCGGCGGCAATAACGGCCGGGGCAAGCCCTCATCTTCCAAGAAGAAATCTCCAGACAAGGAAGATGGTTCGGCAGATGCTGGAACGGAGGACTGAAACCTATGTAATACGGCGCCGCCGACGACTTGACCCATAGCAGCGCGGGCCCGCCAGCTTTTCGCGTCAGTTGGGGCGAAGGCCGCTTGGGCGACATGTCCGGTTGTGTTGCCGCATCGGCTCTCCAGGTCAAATGCGGCAACTCGGCAGCGGGCTTTGATCACATGCAGATCAAAGCTGTCTTGCACGGCCATTCAGCGCAGTGCGGGCCACTCATGCGCGATCGTCGAGGTCGGACAAACGGGCAGCAGATGCGATGCGGCGGCCACTTAGGCCCGGCACAATCACCCGGGCGCCCCCTGACGAACAGTTCGCCCCATAGCAGACACTAGCGCGCTTTCTCTGCGCATTCGTGACTAAGGGGAAAGTTCGTCTTCAGATCCTATGCGACCGTGCAAGCTTACAAGTGCTGGCAGCCCTCCGTTCCGATGATCTATCAAGGCCCACTCGGGATGACCTTCGGCGGTCATGAAGGAAGAAAGATAAAGATCATCGGTAAGCGTTAGCATAAGTTCCGGTAGCCGCCCAAATAAAGTCACATCCAGCACTACCTTACCGATCAGTTTCGCTAGCCAAGGTCTCCAGACCTTTTCCTCGCTGCTACTCCCGCAAGCGATGTAGTCTGCTTCTTCAATCCGCCAGCTCCACTCGATCATCAACGAGAGTTCCCCGTCGGGATTGCCGGTTGTTCCATCCTCTCGGAGCTTCGGCGTCAGCTTGCCAAACTCAAGAAAGATTGCAGATCCATGTCCACGCCAAGCGTGCGAAACCGAGATACCCTGAAGGGCTTGCTTGTACTTGTCTAGCAGGTGCGCTTCATCATCCACGTCACTGTCTTAGCTTACTTGCGCTTCGTCGCAATGTCCGCTCTCCACCCTTCACGGCCACCGGGATCGCTGACCCTCACCCTGTCGCAAGACGATCTCCGCCAGGCCGCATTTGGCGCCCTTGCGCAAGTGCTCGCACAACCAGCGCCGGACGAACGACAAGCGTGAACGCGACCCATCCGCCCTTCCCGACTTCCCGCTCGGCCCGGGCCTGTCCTACACCGCTGCCCTGTGCCATGAAGCCGGGATGATCTCGCCTTCCCGCCTCCCTGCCGCCCCTCTGCACCGCCGCACAGGTGCCCTCTTCCCGGCCCCGTCCACCCGCCGCGTGAACAGTGTCAGTTGTGTCAACTTCGCCCCGGTACGATATCCAGCCGGCGACCGGAATCCGGCCAGCAGGACGGGGGCAACGCCACAGCTTCTCCTCCGTGTTCAAGCAACTCCCTGCACAGTGTCACCTGTGTCACCCCCCAATGCCGGCGGGGTCGTCCGATGACCGGCCTCACCCATCTGGACGAGACCGGCGCCGCGCGGATGGTCGATGTCGGCGGCAAGGCGCAGACCGCACGCTCCGCCACCGCCACCGGCCGCATTCGCATGTCGACAGAGGCGCTGGCCGCCATTCGCGACGGTAGCGGGCCGAAGGGGGACGTCCTTGCCGCCGCGCGCATCGCCGGCATCATGGCGGCCAAGCGCACGGGCGAGCTGATCCCGCTATGCCATCCGCTGGCGCTGGATAGTGTCAGCGTGGACTTCGCCTTCGTCGATGACTGCACGCTGGCGGTCACCGCCCGCGCCTCGCTCACCGGCAGGACGGGCGTGGAGATGGAGGCGATGACCGCCGCCTCGATCGCCCTGCTGACGATCTACGACATGGCGAAAGCGATCGACAAGGGCATGGTGATCGACGGGGTCCGCCTGCTGGAGAAGACCGGCGGCAAGAGCGGCCACTGGCGCGCGGCCCCGGACATGCCCGCATGACCCCGCCGATCCCGCTGGAGGAGGCGCAGCACCGGCTGCTTTCCGGCGTCACTCCGCTGAATATGGAAGAGGTCGCCACCGAAGCTGCCGCGGGCCGCCACCTGGCCGCCCCGCTGGTGGCTCGCCGCACCCAGCCCGCCGCCGATCTGTCCGCCATGGATGGCTATGCCATGCGCGGTGACGATCTCGCCGGGCCGTGGTCCGTGATCGGCCGCAGCGCCGCGGGCCGCCCGTTCGGTGGTCCGCTTGCGCCGGGGCAGGCCGTGCGCATCGCCACCGGCGCGCTGCTGCCCGCCGATGCCAGCGCCGTGCTGCTGCAGGAGGAGGCCGCACGTGATGGCGACAGCCTGACCCTGCTGGCCGACGGGGCGTGCAGCCCCCGCCATATCCGCCGCGCCGGGTTCGACTTCGCCGCCGGTACCCCGCTGCTGCCCGCCGGCACCAGGATCGGCGCCGGCCAGATCGCGCTGGCGCTCTCCGCCGGTCACGCCACCCTGCCCGTCGGCCGCCTGCCGCGGCTGGCGGTGCTCGACAGCGGGGACGAACTGGCCCGCGACCCTGCCGCCTGCGCCCCGCACCAGATCCCAGCCAGCAACGGCGCCATGCTCGCCGCCATGGCCGCGCCCCATGCCGGCGCGATCACCCGCATCGGGCCGGTGGCGGATACGCTGGAGGCGCTGGCCGCGGCCCTGGCCGGGGCGGAGGATGCCGACGTGCTGGTCACCAGTGGCGGTGCCTCCGTCGGCGATCACGACCTGATCCGCCCGGCGCTGGAAGCCTGGGGTGCGCAGATCGCCTTCTGGCGCGTGGCGATCCGCCCGGGCAAGCCGCTGCTGGTCGCGCGGCGCGGCCCCCAGTGGATCATCGGCCTGCCGGGCAATCCGGTGTCGAGCTACGTCACCGCCGTGCTGTTCCTGCTGCCGCTGCTGCGTGCGCTGGCCGGGGCAGCCGATCCGCTGCCGCGCAGCCTGCACCTGCCGCTCGCCGCGCCGCTGCCGGCGGCGGGCACCCGGACGGAGTTCGTCCGTGCCCGGCTGACCGACGCTGGCGTGCTGCCCGCGTCCGAACAGGACAGCAGCGCGCTGCTGTCCCTGGCCGGCAGCGACGCGCTGATCCGCCGGCCGGCCGGCAGCGTGGCCGCCCGTGCGGGCGAGATGGTGGCGGTGCACCTGCTCGCTTGACGATGCGGCGCGAGTTGCCTACTTGTTCCTTATCCGTTCACGAAACGGCCGGTCAAATGTGGGAAAGGCGCCCGATGCTCACCGCCAAGCAGCACGAACTGCTCCAGTTCATCCAGCAGCGGCTGGAGGCGACCGGCATCTCGCCTTCGTTCGAGGAGATGAAGGAAGCCCTGGACCTGCGCAGCAAGTCCGGCGTGCACCGCCTGATCTCCGCGCTGGAGGAACGCCAGTTCATCCGCCGCCTGCCCAACCGGGCGCGCGCGCTGGAAGTTCTGCGGCAGCCGGACAATGTCACCCGTGTCACCCCCCCTGTTGTCGCGGCAAACGATCGCGCTCCGGCCAAGGATGTGGTGTCCGCGCGCACCCCGCGCCTCGTGCCGCCGCCGGCCAATGATGTGGTGGAGGTGCCCCTGCACGGCCGCATCGCCGCCGGCCTCCCGATCGAGGCGATGGAGGACCACCAGGTCCTGCCCGTCCCCGCTGCCCTGCTCGGCGCGGGCGAGCATTATGCGCTGGAGGTGTCCGGCGATTCCATGGTGGAGGCCGGCATCCTGGATGGCGACTACGCCCTGGTGAAGCGCACCGACGATGCGCGCGACGGGGAGATCGTGGTCGCCCTGATCCGGGGGGAGGAAGCGACGCTGAAATATCTCTGGCGCGAGAAGGGCGGTATGGTCCGGCTCGACCCCGCCAACGCCGCCTACGACCCGCAGCTCTACCCCGCCGGCGATGTGCTGGTGCAGGGCAAGCTGGCGGGGCTGCTGCGCCGGTATAATTGACCCGGGCGGGCGCGCCTCAGTGCGCGCCCACCTTCAGCACCTTGTGCAGGAACAGCGCGATGACCGTGCCCAGTACCAGGCCGACGATTGCGGAAATGCCGGCATAGCCAAGCCAGCCGAGCACGCCGCCACCCGCGCCGCCATGCGCCGCCAGCCAGTGCTCCGCATCATGCGCCAGGTGCGCCGGACCGGGAATGCCCAGCACCTCGCCCGAATGCAAAACGATCCCGCCGCCGACCCACAGCATGGCGATCGTGCCGATGACCGACAGCGCCACCAGCACCCGCGGCATGGCCAGCAGCAGCCCGCGGCCCAGGCTCTGTGCGCCGGCACTGTCCCGCTTGGTCAGGTGCAGCCCGACATCATCCATCTTCACGATCAGCGCCACCACGCCATAGACCACCACCGTGATCACGATCCCCACCAGCGCCAGCGTGACCCCGCGGGTCACCAGCGTCTGGTCCGCCACCTCGGCCAGGGCGATCGCCATGATCTCCGCCGACAGGATCAGGTCGGTGCGCACCGCGCCGCTCACCCGGGCCTTCTCGAAGGCGACGGGATCCTCGATAGGATCCTCCAGCGTCTCGCCATGCTTGGCGCCGCCCAGCTTCTCCATCACTTTCTCGGCGCCCTCGTAAGCGAGGTAGAGCCCGCCAGCCAGCAGCAGCCAGGTGATCGCGGCGGGCAGCAGCTCGCTCAGCAGCAGGGCGCCGGGCAGCAGGAACACCAGCTTGTTGATCAGGCTGCCCTTGGCGATGCGCGCGATCACCGGCAGTTCGCGATCAGGCGTGAAGCCGGTGACGTAGGACGGGGTCACCGCCGCATCGTCGATCACCACGCCCGCCGCCTTGCTGCCCGCCTTGGCCGCGGCCACGCCCACATCGTCCAGGGAGGAGGCCGCAACTCTGGCGATCACCGCCACATCGTCCAGCAAGGCGACCAATCCACCGGGCACAGGCATTCTCCGTCACAGATTCGCGAAAGCCGGTGCGTAGCAGATCGCCGGCCGGGAGCGAGCGGATCAGCGCGCTTGCATTGTGGCCGCGTTCGGCTAAGGCCGCCGCTTCCCGCGCCGGCGAACCGCGCCGCGATGGGTCAGCAGAAAGCCGGAGGGGCCGATGCCAGCGCGTGTCACGCGCATGGCGGACAGCCAGCGATCGGCAGGAAGTGAAAGGAAGCGTTGACATGGCTCTTTACGAGCATGTGTTCCTCGCGCGTCAGGATCTGAGCCAGGCTCAGGTCGATGCGCTCGCCGCCTCGATCACGGAGATCGTGGAAGCGAACGAGGGCAAGGTCGTCAAGACCGAGAGCTGGGGCCTGAAGTCCCTGGCATACAAGATCGACCGTAACCGCAAGGCGCATTTCGTGCTCCTCAACCTCGAGGGTCCGGGCGCCATGGTCATGGAACTGGAGCGCCAGAACCGCATCAACGAAGACGTGATCCGCTGGATCACCATCGCCGTTGAAGAGCACGAGGAAGGCCCGTCTGCGCAGCTGCGCAAGGTCGAGCGCGACCGCAAGCGCCGTGGGGATAGCAACTGATGGCCCGTCCGTTTTTCCGCCGCCGCAAGTCCTGCCCGTTCTCGGCCAAGGACGCCCCCGCGATCGACTACAAGGACACGCGCCTGCTGCAAGGCTTCATGTCCGAGCGTGGCAAGATCGTGCCCAGCCGTATCACTGCCGTCAGCGGCAAGAAGCAGCGCGAGCTGGCCAAGGCGATCAAGCGCGCCCGCCATCTGGGCCTGCTGCCCTATGTCGTGAAGTAAGGAGCGGACGACCATGGATATCATCCTGCTCGAACGGATCGAGAAGCTCGGCGCCATCGGCGACGTCGTGACCGTCAAGGACGGCTACGCCCGCAACTTCCTGCTGCCGCAGAAGAAGGCGCTGCGCGCCAACGACAACAACAAGCGCGTGTTCGAAGCCAACCGGGAACGGCTGGTGACCGAGAACGCGGAACGCCGTGGCGAGGCCGAGAAGTTCGGCCAGACCGTGGACGGGGCCCAGGTGGTCCTGATCCGCGCATCGTCAAATTCCGGCCAGCTGTACGGTTCGGTCAGCGCCCGCGACATCGCCGTGGCGCTGGTGGAACAGGGTCACGATGTGGACAAGCGCCAGGTCGTGATGCCGACGCCCATCAAGACGCTGGGCATGTTCGACATCACGATCGCCTTGCACCCTGAAGTGCGCGTGACGGTGAAGGTCAACGTGGCGCGTTCGGCGGATGAGGCCGAACTGCAGAGCCAGGGCGTCGACGTCATGGCCCGCATGTTCGAGGAAGATCGTGGCGAGGGCGAAGGCTTCACCGAAGCCTACGATCCCAACCGCGAGCTGGGCGAACTGCCGAGCGACGACGAGGACGAGATTCCGACCAACGGGGAAGAAGCCGTGCAGTAAGCGCCAGGCTTCATCGCCGGACCTTTCGAAAGGGCGCGGGACCAGCAGGTTCCGCGCCCTTTCTCTTGTCCGGAAATAATGCGAGCCACTCGCAGAAACACTGTTGCAGTTGCGAGTCACTCGTAGTAGCGCGCCTTCAGCTTTGCTTGGGGGTCTCATGTCTGCAATACGAACTATCCCGTCATACCTGGCGCTCGGCTGCGTCAGCGCCTTCGCCTTCAGCACTGGCGCACAGGCGCAGCAAGGCGAACAGCCGCAGCGTCTCGGCTCCGCCACAGTCACCAGCACCGCCATCGATGACGAGGTCGTGAAGGTGGAAGAAGCGGAATCCCCCAAATACACGCAGCCGCTGCTCGACATTCCGCAGACCATCACGGTGCTGAGCAACACCACCCTGCGCCAGCAGAACCTGCTGACGCTGCGTGAGGCGCTGACCACCATCCCCGGCATCACCTTCGGCGCGGGCGAAGGTGGCGGCGGCTATGGCGACAGCATCAACCTGCGGGGGCAGAGCGCCAACAACGACCTGCAGATCGACGGCGTGCGTGACAGCGCGCAGTACAACCGGTCCGACACGTTCAATCTGGAACAGATCGAGGTCGTGAACGGGGCCAATTCGGTCTATGCCGGGTCGGGCTCGATCGGCGGCACGATCAACCTGATCACCAAGCGGCCGCGCGCCGACGATCTGACGATCGTGTCCGGCGGCATCGGCACCGATGAATATTATCGCGGCACGATCGACAGCAATGTGCGGGTGGCCGAGAACATCGCCGTCCGGCTGAACGCGATGGTGCACCACAACGAGTTCGCCGATCGCGATTTCGAAAGCGCGGAGCGGTGGGGCGTCGCCCCGTCCGTCACCTTCGGGATCGACGGCCCGACCAGCCTGACGCTGCTGTACCAGCACCAGGAGGACGAGAATACGCCCGTCTATGGCGTGCCCTATTACAGCGCGCTGGGCGGCCTGCTGCCGGGCGCCGATTACGGGGGTTATTACGGCTACAGGGATGTCGACCGCCAGGACCAGACGATCGACCTGGCCACGGCGATCGTGGAGCACCAGTTCAGCGACGTGCTGTCGGTGCGCAACCTGTTCCGCCTCAGCCACATCGATGCCGACATCGTCGTCAATCCGCCCCAGGGCGCCTATTGCCTGGCCAGCGGTAGCCTGCCGACGGGCGCGGCCTGCGAGGCGGGCCAGATCCCCGGCACCTACTACCCCTCCGGCCCGCGCGGCACGACCCGGTTCACCGAAACGGAACTGCTGCACAACCAGCTGGACCTGATGGCCTCGTTCGACACGGGCGGAGTGCAGCACAATGTGACGCTTGGCCTTGCCTATACCAGCGAGGATTACCGGCTCGACAACGGCAACTCGCTGCGCAATCCCGGCGGCGTCACGCCCAACCCGGCGCTGCCGCCGATCAACATCGCCGATCCGGATGCGATCTATGGCGGCCCGGTGAACTTCGTGCGCACCGGCCGGCAGCGAGGCACCACCAGCAATGTGGCGCTCTACCTGTTCGACGCGGTCGAACTGGGCGAACAGTTCGAGATCAATGGCGGCATCCGCTGGGAACGGAACGACGCACGCTTCCGCAGCGATACCGTCAGCACCGCTGGCGCCATCACGCCGGGCGCGGTGCAGGAGAGCGAGGACAATCTGTTCAGCTATCGCATCGGCGCGGTCTTCAAGCCGGTGCCGAATGCCAGCCTGTACGCCGCCTATGGCAACAGCCGCACGCCAACCTCCGCCTCCGTGCGCGGGGGCTGCGGCGCAGCGAATGCGGAGCAGATCCTGATCGGCGCGGAGCCGTGCGGTGTAAACCCGCAGGAAGCGGTCAATTACGAGATCGGCGGCAAGGTGGACCTGTTCGATGCCGGGCTGCAGCTGACCGCCGCCCTGTTCCGCAACGAACGCACCAACTATCCCGTCACCAGCAACGATCCGGCGATCGGCAATCTGCAGGTGAATGACGGCCGCAACCGGGTGAACGGCGTGGCGCTGGGCGCGGCGGGGCGGATCACGCCGGAATGGACGGTGTTCGCCAACTACACCTATCTGGACAGCCAGGTGCTGCAGTCGGTCTCCAATTACTGCCTGGCCAACCCGGGCACCAGCTATACCCCGCCGACCGGCGGCAATGCCGTGACCTGCCCGCTGACCGACCTGCAGGCGGGCAACCCGCTGACCAACACGCCCGAACATTCCGGCAGCCTGTTCACCACCTATACCCTGCCCTTCGGCCTCCAGGTGGGATACGGCTTCACCTATCAGGGCAGCTTCCTGCTGACGAACACGGCGACGCCGTTCATCAGGTCCGACGACTGGATGACGCACCGGTTCTATCTTGCCTACACCATGGACAATGGGCTGGCGGCGCAGCTGAATGTGCAGAACGTGTTCGAGGAGCGGTACTTCACCGGCATCCGCAACAATGGCTGGGCCACGCCGGGCGAAGGCCGGTCCGCGGTGCTGACGCTGAGCTACAGCTATTGATGCACTCAATTACTATTGCGAGGTGATTGCATGTTAGTGCTTGAGCTTCGCACCGTTTGCATCGAGAAGGTGGGCCATGCTGCTGCAACGCACCGATAGCATGGCCTGCGGGGCAGATTGGGGGCCGCTGCCACCTCCGGCAAGGTATGGCAGCAGTCCCCGCCCTCGCCTCGCGGCCATAGGCGCGACGGCGGCGGTCCATGTCGTCTTCGCGCTGGCCTTGCTGGGCTTGGGCATCCGGGCCACGCATCAGGAGAGTGCCCGCATCGTCGCGGTGAACCTGACCCCCGGCAGCAAGGCGGAGCAGCCGGAGCCGGAGCAGGTCCCGCCGCCCTCCCCCACGCAGCCGCGCCGGCTGGAAACCGCCATTCTCCCGCCGAGGGTGCCGGTGGCGGTGGTCCGACCGGCGATCGCCATCGCCCCGGCCATGGCGCAGCCGGCAGCGGTGCCGCAGGCGGCACCCGCCGCGCCTGCCGCCCAGCCGGCGGAACCCGCCCCCGCCCCGCCCGCGCAGCCGGCGGCGGCGCAGAGCGGCGATCTCGGCGCCCGCATCCTGTCAGCCCCGCCGCCCCGCTACCCGGTGCAGAGCCGCCGCCGGCGCGAACAGGGGACGGTGGAGCTGTTGCTGACGCTGGACACGGACGGTTCGGTGGAGACGATCGCCGTGCACCGCAGCAGCGGCTTCGAACGGCTGGACGATGCGGCGCTGAGCGCGGTGCGGCGCTGGCGATGGGAGCCGACGGTGCAGGCTGGCACACCGGTAAAGGTGCGGGGCGTGGTCGCCATTCCGTTCCAGCTGACCTGATCCGCCATGCTGATCGCGATCCCCGATCTGCTGGATGCGGCGCGGCTGGCGCAGGTCCGCGCTCTGATGGACGCGGGCGAATGGGTCGACGGCAACGTCACCTCCGGCCCGCAATCCGCCCTGGCCAAGAAGAACTGCCAGCTGCCCGAAGGCAGCGCGGCGGCGCAGCAGGCCGGGCAGATCGTGCTGGGGGCGCTGGGCGCAAATCCGCTGTTCATCGCCGCCGCCCTGCCGCAGGTGATCTTCCCGCCCCTGTTCAACGCCTATGAAGGCGGGCAGCTGTTCGGCACGCATGTGGACAATGCCATCCGCATCCATGCCGGCACCGGCCTGCGCGTACGGTCCGACCTGTCGATGACCGTGTTCCTGGAAGACCCCGCCAGCTACGAGGGCGGCGAGCTGACCGTGGAGACCAATTTCGGCGTCCAGCAGGTGAAGCTGCCGGCCGGCCATGCGGTGCTCTACCCCTCCTCCTCGCTGCACCGGGTGGAGCCGGTCACGCGCGGACGGCGGGTGGCGAGCTTCTTCTGGATCCAGTCCATGATCCGCGACGATGCGGCGCGCGCCATTCTGTTCGATCTTGACCGGTCGGTGCAGGATCTGGCGGCGGCCAACGGGCAAGGCGACGCCGCGGTGATCCGGCTGACGGGTGTGTACCACAACCTGCTGCGACGCTGGGCCGAGGGGTGACCCGGCGCTGACACCAAAAGCGCGGGATAAGCGTTTGCGAGCGGACCACCTCTGCTAAGTGCAGCCCCACCGCTTCGATCGAGACACCATCAATGCCACTTTCTCCCCGCGACACCGGTGGACCATCATGGTCCGAGGACGAGCGCGTTGCAGCGCTGGAGGCCTATGCCGTCCTCGACACCTCGGCAGAGGCGGAGTTCGACGATCTTGTGCGGCTGGCGACGGACACGTTCGCGGCACCGATCGCGGTCATAAACCTGGTCGCGCGCGACCGGCAGTGGTTCAAGGCGGAGCGGGGGATCGGCACGCGCGAGCTTCCGCTCGAACTCTCGATCTGCGCCCATGCCCTGGAAGGGGGTGACCTGACCGTCGTGCCGGATCTGCAGGCGGACGAACGCTTCGCGTCCAACCCGCTGGTCACCGCGCCACACGGGCTGCGTTTCTATGCCGGCGCCCTGCTGCGCAGCCCTGCCGGCCTGCCGGTCGGCACGGTCTGCGTGCTGGATCGCGCGCCTCGGCCGGATGGCATCACGCCGCACCAGCAACTGGTGCTGGAGGTGCTGGCCCGGCAGGTCATGACGCAGCTGGAACTGCGGCGCGCGCTGGCGGAACAGGCGCACCGTGCCGATGCGTTCACGGCCATCACCAGGCAGCACGGCCATTCGCAGGACGCGCTGCGGCAGATCGAGCAGCGTTACCGCCTTGCCGCGCGGGCGACGAACGATGCCGTGTGGGACTGGGACTTCGCAACCAATCACGTCACCTGGAATGCCGCGCTGGAGGAAAGCCACGGGTACCGGCTGGCGGAGGTGGAGCCGACCGGGGACTGGTGGATCGCGCACATCCACCCCGATGACCGCGCCCGGATAGACACAAGCATCCATGCAGCGATCGACGGCGGCGCCGACAGCTGGTCGGACGAGTACCGGTTCCGGCGGGCCGATGGCAGCTATGCCAGCATCCTGGATCGCGGCCATGTGATCCGCGGCGGCAACGGCCGTGCCACGCGGATGATCGGCGCGATGCTGGACATGACCGAACGGCAGCAAAGCCGCGCTGCCCTGGCCATCAGCGAGGAACGGTTGCGGTTGGCCACGGAGGCGGCTGAGGTCGGCTTCTGGGATGTCGACATCCTGGAGGACGTGCTGATCTGGCCGCCGGTCGTGAAGCGGATGTTCGGTATCTCGGCCGACGTGCCGGTATCCATGCGCGATTTCGTGGAAGGGGTGCATCCGGACGACCGCGCCGCCACCACCGCCGCCTTTGCCAGCGCCTGCGACCCGGGCCAGCGCACCCTGTACGACGTGGAATATCGCACGATCGGCAAGGAGGACGGACTGATCCGCTGGGTCGCGGCCAAGGGGCGCGGCATCTTCGCAGCCGACGGGCGGTGCCTGCGCGTGGTCGGCACCGCGATCGACGTGACCACCCGCAAGCAGGCCAGCCAGGCCCTGCGGCAGAGCGAGGCCCGCCTGCGCTTCCTGCGCACGCTGGATGAGGGGCTGCAGAATGCAACCGACGCACCGGCAGCGATGGCGGCGGCGGCGGCGCTGCTGGCCCGGCAGCTGGACGCGTCGCGGTGCGCCTATGCGGATGTCGATGCCGACAGTGACCGGTTCATCATCCGCAACGATTATACCGCGCCCGGCATTGCCAGTTCCACCGGGATCTACAGCCTGGACCTGTTCGGGTCGCGGGCCGTGGCCAACATGCATGGCGGGCATACGCTGGTGGTGCGCGACGTGCTGCGCGAACTTGCGGCGGGCGATGGGCAGGACATGTTCCGGTCCATCGGCATCGACGCGATCATCTGCTGTCCGCTGGTGAAGGATGGGCGGCTGGTGGCGATGATGGCCGTGCACCAAGACCGGCCGCGCGACTGGCGGGAAGATGAGGTCGCACTGGTCGAGGCAGCGGTGGAACGCTGTTGGGCGCATGTGCAGCGGATCGGTGCGGAAGCCCGGCTGCGCGAGAGCGAGGATCGGTACCGCACGCTGTTCGAGGCGGTCGACGCCGGCTTCACCATCGCCGAAGTGAAGTTCGATGCTGCCGGCACCCCATTGGACTACCGCCTGCTGGAGATGAACCCGGCCTTCAAGCGGCAGACCGGCATGGATGGCCTGCTGGGCCTGTGGGTGCGGGAGGCGATCCCGGATCTCGAGCAGCACTGGTTCGACACCTATGGCCGCGTGGCCGCCACAGGGGAACCCGCCCGGTTCGAAAACCACGCCGCCCCCATGGGCCGCTGGTTCGACGTGCACGCCTATCGCATCGGCACGCCGGGACAGCACCAGGTCGCCATCCTGTTCAACGACATCACCGCGCGCAAGCAGTCCGAACGTTTGCTGCTGAAGCTGAACGACGAGCTGGAAAACCAGGTGGCGGAGCGTACGGCCGAGCTGCGCTTCAGCCGCGACATCATCGAGGCGACCACCTCCCCCATCTGCGCGTTCGATACCGAGTTCCGGATCATCGCCTTCAATCCGGCACACGCGGCCGAGTTCAGGCGCGCGAACGGCTTCGATGCCGTGCTGGGCGATGTGCTGCCGACCTGTTCGAGCCGGGCCAGCGCGAGGCGATGCAGGCGCTGATGGCCCGCGCGCTGACCGGCGAACGTTTCACCGCGGTGGAGGTGTTCGGCCGCGCGGAATGCGCCCTGCCCTGCTGGGAGATCAACTACACCCCCATGCGCGACGAGGATGGCATGATCGTCGGCGCGTTCTATCTGGCCAAGGACATTTCCGAACGCCTGCGCGCGGAGCAGGAGCTGCTCGCCGCGCAGGAGGCGTTGCGCCAGAGCCAGAAGATGGAGGCGATGGGCAGCCTGACGGGCGGCGTGGCGCATGACTTCAACAATCTGCTGACGCCGATCATCGGCAGCCTCGACATCCTGCAACGCAAGGGCGTGGGCGGGGAGCGGGAGCAGCGCCTGATCGGCGGCGCGCTGCAATCGGCCGAGCGGGCCAAGACGCTGGTGCAGCGGCTGCTGGCCTTTGCCCGGCGGCAACCGCTGCAGCCGCGCGCCGTGGACATCGCTGCGCTGGTCGGCGGCATGGCGGATCTGGTCGCCAGCACGTCCGGCCCACAGACACGGGTCGCCATGGATGTGGCCGACGACCTGCCCGCCGCGCTGGCGGACCAGAACCAGCTGGAAATGGCGATCCTGAACCTGAGCGTGAATGCCCGCGACGCGATGCCCGATGGCGGCCGGCTGAGCATCACGGCGCGCCAGGTGCAGGTGAAGGACGGCCATCCGACCGGGCTGAAGCCGGGCCGTTATGTGCGCCTGTCGGTCGCGGATAGCGGGATCGGCATGGATGCCGAGACGCTGCGGCGGGCGGTGGAGCCATTCTATTCCACGAAGGGCATCGGTCAGGGCACCGGACTTGGCCTGTCGATGGTCCACGGCCTGGCCGCGCAGCTGGGCGGGGCGTTGACGATCGAGAGCCGGCCGGGCCTGGGCACCGATGTCCAGCTATGGCTGCCGGCCACCACGATCAGCCCCGAAATGGCCGACCGGGTGGAGGACGCCGCGCCGACCATGCAGGCCGGAACCGCGCTGGTGGTGGATGACGAGGAATTCGTGCGCGCCAGCACGGCCGACATGCTCGCCGATCTGGGGTACCACATCACGGAAGCGGACTCGGCGGAACATGCGTGGGAGCTGGTGCAGAACGGGCTGAAACCCGATCTGCTGGTGACCGACCACCTGATGCCCGGCAAGACCGGTACCGACCTGGCGCGCGACGTGCTGGCCCGTCTGCCCGCCACACGCGTGCTGATCGTGTCCGGCTATGCCGAGGCGGATGGCATCGCCGCCGACCTGCCGCGGCTGGTCAAGCCGTTTCGCCAGGCCGACCTGGCCGCCAGCATCGCCGACGGCGCCTGACTTCAACGTGTGCGGCGGGACCGATCCGCCGCACACGCAGGCTGTCCCGGCCTTCGATCAGGCCGCGTCGACCAGCACGATCTCCGCATCCTCCAGCGCAGTGACGGTCAGCACCTCGACATCGCTGATGGCGGCACCATCACGGGCATTCACCCGCACCCCGTCGATCTCCACCGCCCCGGCGGCCGGCACCAGATAGGCCTTGCGGGTCCGGCCCAGCTGGTACTGCGCCGTCTCGCCCGCCTTCAGCGTGGCGCCCAGCACGCGCGCTTCCGTGCGGATCGGCAGGGCATCGTCATCGCCTGCAAAACCGCTGGCCAGCGTCACGAACTGGCCCGAACGCACGCCCTTGGGGAACGGCTTGGCACCCCACTGCGGGGCATCGCCAGTGCTGGTGGGTATGATCCAGATCTGGAAGATGCGGGTGGTCACATCCTCCATGTTGTATTCCGAATGGCGGACGCCGGTGCCCGCGCTCATTACCTGCACGTCCCCTGCCTCGGTGCGGCCCTTGTTGCCCAGGCTGTCCTCATGCGTGATCGCGCCTTCGCGGACATAGGTGATGATCTCCATGTCCCGGTGCGGATGCGGCGGGAAGCCGGTCTTCGGCGCGATCGTGTCGTCGTTCCAGACGCGCAGATTGCCCCAGTGGACGCGTGCAGGATCGTGGTAGTCGGCGAAGGAGAAGTGATGCTTGGCATCCAGCCAGCCATGGTTTGCGCCGCCGAGACTGTCGAAGGGACGAAGGTCGATCATTGTGCCATCTCCTGGTGGCCGGAGGGATCACCGGCGTTGCAGGTGATATGGACCTGACCGGCTGTTCAAGGCAGAGTGAAAAGTTCGGACCATCTGTTCGATGGAGTTGAAAAGTGGACGAACCCGGCACCCCCAGTCTCGACCAGTTGCGGATCTTCCTGGCCATCGTGGACGAGGGCAGTTTTGCAGGCGCCGCGCGCCGGCTGAACCGCGCCGTGTCCGTCATCAGCTATGGCATCGCCAATCTGGAGGCGCAGCTTGGCCTGACCCTGTTCGAGCGGCAGGGCACCCGCAAGCCCCGGCTGACCGATGCGGGACGGGCCGTGCTGACGGAGGCGCGATCGCTGGGCGAAGGAATGGATGCGCTGCGGGCCAAGGCGCGCGGCCTGCTGCAGGGGCTGGAGGCGGAGGTGTCCGCAGCGGTCGACGTGATGCTGTCGGCGGAACGGCTGGGCCGTGTGCTGCGGGGGTTTGCGCGGGAGTACCCCACGGTGTCGCTGCGGCTGCATGTCGAGGCGCTGGGTGCGGTGACCGCCATGGTGCTGGACCGCACGGCGGTGATCGGCCTGTCGGGTCCGCTGGCGGTCGGCGCGGCGGCGATCGACAGCTGCGCCGCCGGATCGGTGCCGATGGTGCCGGTCGCCGCGCCCGATCACCCGCTCGCCCGCATGGGAACGATCCCGCCGGGCGCAGCGCGCGGTCATACGCAGCTGGTGCTGACCGACCGGTCGCGCTTCACCGAAGGGCGCAGCTTTTCCGTCACCAGCCATCGGATCTGGCGACTGGCCGACCTGGGTTCCAAGCACGCCCTGCTTCGCGAAGGCATCGGCTGGGGGAATATGCCGCTGCCGATGGTCCAGCCGGATCTGGCCGCAGGCACGCTGATGCGGCTCGCGCTGCCGGACCATCAGGCCGGCATCTATCGCTTCTGCGGGATCTGGCGCCGCGACGCACCGCCCGGACCGGCGGCATCATGGCTGCTGGACCAGTTCGTCGCCGCCGGGCGCGCCGATGCGGTGGCGGACGGAATGGCCGATCTCTGACGGGGTGCCCGCAAAAGACAGGGCGCCGAGGTCCGTTCGGATCCTCGGCGCCCGAAGGTGCCGGCCGGCGGTGCGCGGGGGGGTCTGGGGGGTCGATGCGCTGTCCTGCCGGCCGGTAGGCGTCAGAACCCTACCTTGAGGGTTCCGCGCAGCGCCACGGCATTGGCATCGTGGCGATCTTCAAGGCGGAGTTCCCCCGCCAGTTCGAAGGTGGAGCCGCCCCCCAGGGCGCGCAGGCCGGCATACCAGCCGCTCTCCATCTGCTCGGGGGTCAGGGTGAAACGCTCCCCATCATCGCCGAAGCGCGCCGTGGTCGAGCCGAGCGTCCCGCCGGCGATCTCGCGCCAGCCGCCTTCGCCTTCGACCCGGAACCAGGTCTCGTCGCCTCGGCCCTTGCCCATGAAGTCGATCCCGGCGGCGACGCCGCCATTGACGCCCAACTCGTCGCTGGTGCGGTCGTCCACGATCAGGTTCAGGCTGCCGCCGCCTGTCTCGGTATAGCCGTCCTCCTTCAGGCGGGTGTAATCGACAGTGACCTGTGGCCGCACGAAGAAGGCGCCGCCGCCAAGCTCGTAGGACAGGCCGCCGCTCGCGGCGACCACGGTACCGTTCCATTCGCCGGTGATCTCCCGGTCGATCTGCTCCTCGCCGATCTGGCCGGCGAAGGCCCGCTCGGATTCGAAGTTCGACCGGCCGATGGAGCCGCGCAGATGCGCCTGGAACCCGCCCCAGGCACCGCGCCACCAGGCCGCCGCGCCATAGGTGTTGCCGGTGGTCTGGCTGCCGGCATCATTGTCGTAATCGCTCCAGATCCAGTTCACGCCCAGGCCGAAGGCGCCGAAGCCGGTGTCGACCTCCGCCCCCGCGCCATAGCCGAGGCCGTCCTGGGTGTAGCCGTCGGTGACGCCCTCGCTCTTCTCCGTGCTCCAGCCGGACATGTTCAGGATCACGTCGACCCCGCCGACGGACCAGGTCGGGTTCTGCGGATCGGCGATCTGGCGGGCCAGCGCGCGGGTGCCCTGGCTGATGCTTTCGAACGTGCCGCCCGCATGGTCCGGCAGCATCTGCCGCACGGTCGAGCGGAACTGCGCGCCATCGGTGATGCCGAGGAACACATCCTCCAGCTCGTCATCGCCGGCGATGGCGGTGAACACCGCCGGGTAGGCGCTGGTCTGCGACCGGTTCAGGCCCAGTTCGATGGCGGAGCGCCGGGTGATGTCCACCGCCAGCTGGCTGGCGGCTGTATCGTTGGCGATGCTGGCCTTGAACAGGAACGGGATCAGGCTGGTGTCGGTGACCAGCCCGCCCGCACCGCTGAGGCTGCCCCCCTGCAGGACGGTGTAGCGCCCCTCCGCATTGCCGACATCGGCCAGTCGCAGCTGCAGCCTGGCATCCTTGGCGAAGTTCGCCGCGCCGGTGACAGTCAGGCCCGTGCCCTCGCCCGCCACCTTGCTGAGCGTGACGCCCAGCGTACTGCCCGCTGCCATGTCGAGCGAGGCGATGGTCGCCGGCCGGGTGACGTCGAGCATGCCGCCGGTGACGCGGACCGAGAGATTGGCCGCATTGGCCAGCGAACCGGAGAAGCGCGCCGTGTCCGCGATCGTCAGTGCGTCCGTGCCCCCACCGAAATCGGCGGATCCGGCGAAGATCGCACTGCCCGCCAGGCTGAGCGTGTCGTTCCCGCTACCAAAATTGGCGGCACCGGCGTGGATGGCGTCACCGGACAGGGCCAGGGCATTGTTGCCCCCACCGAACTGCACGGTGCCCGCCAGCGACCCGTCGGCCAGCTCCACCCGGTCGTTGCCGGCGCCCAGGCGCACATCGCCGGCGATCACCGGGGCGTTGAAGCCGGCACCGACCTGCGTCTGGCGGATGGTCACGCCGCCATTGTTGGCCGACAGGTCGATGGCGATGTTGCGGCCCGAATTGACCGCCGCGCCGCTCGCCGCGATGCCGCCGCTGTTTTCCAGCAGCGTCACCGTGCCGCTGCGATCGATGATCGCGGTGGCGTTACCGTTTGCGCCAGCGGCGGTCGCGCGGATGACGCCGCTGTTGCGGATCGTGGGCAGGCTGGCGCCGGCATCGATGGCGACGGCGGTGGTCTGCGCCGCCGAGCCATTGCCGCCCCGCGCCTCCACCGTGCCCGACACCTGCAGCACCGCGGTGCTGGCCCCGGCACCCAGGCGCAGCGCCGTGGCGCTGGCGTCATTGGCGTTGGCCGTGATCGAGCCCGCGATGCCGATGCCGTTGGCGATGGAGACATCGCCGCCCCGCCCGCCGATGACCAGCCCGTTGCCGTTCACCCCGGAATGGATGCCGTCAGCGCCGATCCGCCCGTCGATCTGCAGGCCATACCCGCTGGACGTGCCGGCAACCGGCCCGATGGCGATCGCGCGATTGGTGGCACCGATCAGCATGGCGGGGGCGGCGCCCAGCGACACGACCTGCGCACTGCCCTCGCGCGAATCCGGGATACCGTCGCTGTCCTCGTCATCGTTGGTGGGGGAGGCGTCACGCGGCGGCACCGCCAGCACGATGCCGCCCGAAACATTGCCCTCCACCAGCAGCGCGGAGCCGCCTTGCAGCAGATCGTCCGCATCCAGCTTCGTCGCGCCTGCGGGCGTGGTGTTGTAGCGATAGCCGGTGGCGGTGATCGCGCCCTGCACCACCATCGCGCCGGTCACATCTCCCGCAAAATGCGCGCCCACCGCGCCCGCCCCGCGCGCCGTCAGCGTGCCGGCCAGCCGGACATTGCCGGTGACCGCCTGTGCGGCGAGGCCAACCACCCGGTCGCCGGTGACCGTGGTCGACCCGTCATGCACCAGCGCGCCGGTCAGCGGCCCTTCCAGCCGGATACCGGCGGAATCGTTGCCTTCCACCACGATGGTGCCCGTATGGCTGATCCGTCCGGCATGTGCGCCCGCCGTGCGGATGGCGATCCGGTTGCTGCCCAGCGCCAGCGGCCCGTCCAGATCACCGTCATTGTCGGTGTCGGTGGGGGTGTAGGGCTCGTCCAGCGTGATGGTGCCGGTGTTGGTGATGTCGCCGCTGGTGCCGGCCTGCGCCAGGATGCCGACCGCATTGTTGCTGTTGGCGATCGTGATCGCCCCGGCATTGCTGACCGCATGGTTGCTGTCCATCGTCACCGCCGTGCCGCCGCCCGGCACGACCGAACCGGCGGCGGTGATGGTGATGTTGCCGGCCGCGCCATTGGCGATGGTGGCGGTGCGCACCGGATTGGTCACGCGGGTGGTGATGTCTTGCGCCGCGGCCGGCGCGGCAATGGCCAGCGCCGCCGTGGAGGCAAGCAGGTAACGATGCATTGGAGATCCCTTCCCATCCAACTCTGTGGATCAGGACGGAGTAGCGCGGCGGCAGCCTTGGCCACCATCAGCAGCTTTCTTCAGAATGCGGCGTCGAAGCCCAGCCGCACGGTGCGCGGGCGCAGCGGCGTCACCTGCAGGCGATCGTCCACGAACGGTGTGCCCAGCGCGAAGCGGTTGCCGCGCGTATCGGGGATGTTGGTGATCCCCAGCGTCAGGCCCATTCCGTCGCGACCCAGCCGAATGGCCAGCCCGCTGTCGAGATAGTCGCCCTGCCGCTCGCCCAGTTCGGGGCCGATCCCCAGGCGTGACCGGCCGACATAGCTGGCCCAGCCACGCGCGGTCAGTTCCAGCCCGTCGCCCAGTTGCCGGCGCCAGTCGAACCCCGCGCGGGCCGAGATGTCGGCAATGTTGGGCACCTGCCGCGCGCGCTCGGCCAGTTCGGCCCGGCTGAGATTGCTGGCCGCGCCGCCAAGATCAGACAGGATGAACAGGCTGCCCGTGCGCACCCGGCTGTCATTCACCGACAGGCCACCCTCCAGCCGCAGTTCCGGCCCGACGGCGACGCTGCCGGACAGGGTGGCCGTCCAGATCCGGCCATCGCCGATATTGGCGGTGCTGGGAAAGCCGCTGGCATCGATGAAGTCGGCCTGGATGTCGTGCCAGTCGGTAAAGGACAGGCTGGCCGCCAGATCGAACGGACCCACTTGCGGCGTGCCATGGCGGGCGCCCACCTCGAACGTCGCGGTTGAATCGCTTTCGAACCGGCGGACGATGTCGCCCTCGATCGCCAGCCCGCCGGGACGGAATCCCTGCTGGTAGCGGAGATACAGGGTCGTATCCTCCTGCAAATTGGCCAGCAGCGCGGCGGAGGGCAGCACCACGGTTTCCGTGCGCTCGCCCGTGACGGCACGCAGGGCGGCGACCAGCGGCAGCGGCAGGTTCTCCCCCTCCCCGCCCAGTTCCGAATGCGTGACGCGCGCACCGGCGGTGGCGGTCAGGCCCGGCATCAGGCGCAGGCTGCCTTCGCCATAGATCGTGCCTTCGCGGATGCGGTTGGTGACGCCGGTCGTCGCCACACGCTGGCCATCGGGCAGGTCCAGCGCGCGGGTCAGGCGCACACGATTGCTGGTGTAGCTTATCCCCGCCAGCCAGCCGAAACCGTCATCCACCGGCTGCCACACCCGCGTCTCGTGCGCGAACATCTGCGTGTCATTGTGCTGCACGAACAGGCGCGGAACGGCAGGATCGCGGGTGGCGTCGTACCGTTCGGTCAGGTCCTGCCCGGTCAGCCCGGTGGTGGAGCGCAGCCGGACGGTGCCGATCCACCCGGACACGATCAGCTGCCCCTGCGCGAAGCTCGCGTCGGAGCCTTCCGTCACCAGCGCGTCCCGGTCCAGCCCGTCGCTGCGGGCAGCGGCGATGCGATCGGCATACTGGCTGTCGGCCGCGTCGATCCGCTGGCCGATCCCCATTACGTCCACCGTCCAGCCCGGCCCGGGCTCCACCCGGAGCGTCGCCCGCCCGCCCAGCACGTCCGACCGGTTGACGTCGTCCTGCCCGATCAGCGGCTTGTCGATATAGCCACCGCTGCGCGATCCATCGACCACCAGCCGCAGGGCCGCGACATCCGACGCCAGCGGCAGGTTCACGGTGGCGCCGATATCCGCGCCGGGGTTCCCATGCATGGTCAGCGATCCGCCGGCCCGCACCTCCGTCACGGTGACGCCCAGCTGCGGCACGTTCGGCACCAGCCGGATGATCCCGCCCAGCGACCCGGCCCCGTACAGCGTACCCTGCGGCCCTTCCAGCACCTCCACCCGGGCGAGGTCGGACAGCCGCAGATCCGGGTCTGGCGCATTGTAGCCCAGGCGCAGATCGCCCAGATACTGCCCCACCGTCGCCTGTGTCGGGCCGGTGAAGCTGGAATCGGCGATGCCGCGGATGAACAGCTTGTTGCGGCCGCTACCCAGATGGGTGGAGGAAACGCTGGCCAGCGCCTGCGTGATCCGCTCCGTCCCCCCGACCCCGCCGAAGGTCAGTTGCCGCCCGTCGAGCACGGACACCTGGCCCGCAAAATCGGCGAGGCTCAGCTCCCTCTTGCTGGCGACCACGACAATGGGTTGCGACGGTTCGACCGGTGGCGGAGCGGCCGGCGGATCACGGAGGACGGGCGCCGGCCGGCTCGCGGCATGCTGCGGGACGATGCGCCATGCGCCGGCACCCACAGCGATGGCCCGACCACCGATGGCATCCGCCAGACGCCGCACCGCATCGCCGGCACTGTGCCGGCCACGAACGGCGCGCACCCGCCGGCCGGCCAACGCCGGGTCGATGACCACGCTGGTGCCGCTCTGCCGGGCGATCGCGATCGCCGCCTGCCCGGCGGTGCCGGCGGGCACATCCACCGCCGCGCGCGCGCCCTGCGCCGCCGCGGGCAGCGGTGCGGCCATGGCCAGCACGAGCAGCGCGGGCGCCGCACGGCGCATCACGGCCCCTCGATCATCCAGGCATCGCCCTGCCGCCAGACCGCGACACCCAGCAGCGCGCCGGCGCTGGCCGGATCCCGGCGCACGGCGTCGACCAGGATGGAGCCCGTCAGGCTGCCGCGTGGCGCGCCGGGCGCGGTGATGAACCGGTGGCCGCTGGCGCGCGCGAGTTCGGCGGCAACCTCCGCCAGACTGGCACTGGCAAAGGTCAGCCGGCCGTCACGCCAGGTGCCGATATCGGCGGCAGCGATCTCGCTCACCACCATGCGATCGCTGCCCGGCGCGATGGCCAGCTGATCCCCTGCATCCAGCCTGACCTTCACGTCGTGGGGATCGACCATGACGGCACCTTCCTGCACCGCGACGGAGAAGCCGGCCGCATCGTCGCGCACGTCGAACACGGTGCCGACGTCCAGCAGTTCATGACCGCCCGCCTCCACCCGGAACGGGTTCGCCTCATCGTGGTGGATGGTGAACAGGGCGCGGCCGCGTTCCAGCCGGGCAAAACGCAGGTTGTCGCGATCCAGTTCGATCCGGCTGTCACCCGCGAGATGGATGCGGCTGCCATCGCCCAGATCGATGGCCAGCACCTGCCCCGGCGCGGTCTGGCGGCTGTACAGGTCGGGCGTCGCCTGCTGCCACAATCCCACCGCCAGCAACCCGGCGGCGCAGGCGGCCAGACCACCGGCGAACCAGCGCCGACCGACCTGCCGCCGGATCGTCGACGCCTCCTGCACATCGTTGGCCGCTGCCGGCGCCGGCGACAGCTCGCCGGCCTCCATCGCGGCGGCAGCAATCCGGTCGTAGGCGGCGGCATGGGCGGGGTTCGCCTCCAGCCAGTGCGTGAAGGCGTCCCAGTCCGCAAAGGCCGGGTCCAGGGTGCGGACCGCCCAGGCCAGCGCCTCTTCCCTCAACTGTTCATCCGGCTGCATGACGCGGTCCTCCTGCGCCCAAGACGGAGACAGCCGGCCGCAACCTCGACCGAATGAAGTCAATTGCTTCAGCCCGCATCGAACTGCTCCCGCAACTCGGCCAGCGCGCGATAGGCGATGCGCAGGTCGGCCTCCACCGTGCTCAGGCTGATGCCGAACTCGGCCGCGATCTGCCGCTGGCCCATGCCGTCGATGCGGTGGCGGCGGAAGATCGCGGCCACGCGCGGCGGATGCAGCCGGGCCAGCAGTGCCTCCACCGCGCGGGCCAGGTCGCGGGCCAGCACGATCCGCTCCGCCGATGGCGCATCGGACACGGCGATGTCGCTGCCGCCCTGGGTCTCGCTCCATGCCCGGTCACGCAGGACTGCCTGGCGCCGGGCGCGATAGCGGTCGATCAGCACCGTATTCGCCACGCGGTAGAGGTAGGACAGCGGATTGGCGACCGGGCCGCTCTGCGCGGTGGAGATCCGCAGCCACACCTCCTGCAGCACGTCTTCCGCATCCGCGCCGCCCCCGCGTGCGGCAATGAAGCGCAGCAGCTGCGCCCGATGATGCAGGAAGGCAGCGTGCACGCCGGATTCGGGCAAACTGTCCGCCATTGTTCCCTTGCCAGCGATGATCCCGCCCGCGCTTTCGTCGCGGACCGATTGCCCGTCAAGCAATTCGCTTGGCATGCGATGCTGTGGCGTGTCGATCAACAAGTCCGGAACGGAGGGTCGGCCCGCGCGTCAGGGATGAAAGCAAATCATTCAGGAGATGAACCATGTCCATTCTCGACAAAGTCGTCGCTGCCGTCACCCCGATGGAATCGGACGAGGACCGGGCCAAGGCGCATCGCGATGCGCAGGATCTGGCCGCGTCCAACCCGTGGCTGGATCGTGCCCTGCGCCATCACGAGCAGATCGGCACTGCCTTCGAACGCGCCCGTCACGCCACCACGGAAGGTGACGCGACCACCGCGGTGAAGCAGCTCGCCGACGTGCTGATCGCGCATTCCGTGGCGGAGGAGGTGGTGCTGTACCCCGCGCTGGTGATGGAAGGCCACAAGGGTCACGCCACCATCGCCTACGAAGAACAGACGCTGGCCAAGGTGCAGATGGCCGAACTGGAACGGCTGACTCCGCTGAGCCAGGAATGGCGCGACAAGCTGGAGCATATCCGCGGCGCCGTGCTGCACCACATCTATGAAGAGGAAAGCACCTGGTTTCCGGAACTGGCGCGCGAGGTCAGCGAGATAGACCGCCCCATGCTGGATCAGCGGTTCGAGGAAGAGTACAACCGCTGCCTTCGCAGCACCGCGGTCTGACCCGCATCTTCCTGTCGATGGTGGAAGGGCGGGACACGATCCCGCCCTCCTGTATTTCCACGATCAGCGCGTGGGATAGTTGGGCGCTTCCCGCGTGATCGCCACATCGTGCACATGGGACTCGGACAGGCCCGCATTGGTGATCCGGATGAAGCGCGCGCGTTCCTTCAGGTCGGCGATGGTGGCGGAGCCGGTATAGCCCATCGCCGCCTTGATCCCGCCGACCAGCTGGTGGACCACGTCGCGCGCCGGACCCTTGTACGGCACCTGGCCTTCGATCCCTTCGGGCACCAGCTTCATCTGGTCCTTGATGTCCTGCTGGAAATAGCGGTCGGCGCTGCCGCGCGCCATGGCGCCCACGCTGCCCATCCCGCGGTAGGCCTTGTAGGCGCGGCCCTGATACAGGAACGTCTCGCCCGGCGCCTCCTCCGTACCCGCCAGCAGCGATCCGATCATCACGGCGGAGGCCCCGGCGGCGAGCGCCTTGGCCGCATCGCCGCTGGTGCGCAGGCCGCCATCGGCGATCACCGGCACGTCGCCCGCCGCCGCCGCGCTTTCCATCACCGCCGTCAGCTGCGGCACGCCGACGCCGGCCACGATGCGGGTGGTGCAGATGGAGCCCGGCCCGATGCCGACCTTCACCGCATCGGCGCCCGCGCCGACCAGCGCGCGGGTCGCCTCTGCCGTGGCGACATTGCCGGCGATGACCTGCACCGAATTGCTCAGCTTCTTGACCCGCTCCACCGCCTTGGCGACCTCGCGATTATGGCCATGCGCGGTGTCGATGATGATGACGTCGCATTCGGCATCCACCAGCGCCTCGGTCCGCTCGAACCCCTTGTCGCCCACCGTGGTGGCGGCGGCGACGCGCAGGCGGCCGGTGCTGTCCTTGGTGGCATCGGGATGCAGCACGGCCTTCTCGATATCCTTGACGGTGATCAGGCCGATGCAGCGATAGGCCTCGTCCACCACCAGCAGCTTCTCGATCCGGCGCTGGTGCAGCAGGCGGCGCGCCTCGTCCGAACTGACGCCTTCGCTGACGGTGGCGAGATTGTCGCGCGTCATCAGCTCTTCCACCGGCTGCGCCGGATTGTCGGCGAAGCGGACGTCGCGATTGGTCAGGATGCCGCGCAGGCGGCCGGTGACGTCGGTCACGGGGATGCCGCTAATCTTGTGATGCGTCATCAGGGCCTGCGCCTCGCCCAGGGTGGCATCGGGGCGAATGGTGATGGGGTTCACCACCATGCCGCTTTCGAACCGCTTCACCCGGCGGACGGCATCGCACTGCGCCTCGACCGTCAGATTGCGGTGCAGCACGCCGATCCCGCCCAGCTGCGCCATCACGATGGCCATTTCGGACTCGGTCACAGTGTCCATGGCGGCGGACAGGATGGGGATGTTCAGCCCGATGCCGCGCGTCAGCCGCGTGCGGGTGATCGCCTGGCTGGGCACGATATCACTTTCGGCCGGCCTCAGCAGGACGTCGTCAAAGGTGAGGCCGGTTTCGATTTCCATGAGTGCCACTTGCCTTAGCTGTCGCGCGCGCGCGGTTCGATTCGTGGCGGCCCATGTAACGACAGGGTGTGGCAGGTGCTAGGGGGCGGCGCGGATTGCCGCGCGGGATCGGTCCTACCGGTGGCTTTCGCGCACCGAGACGGCGACGAGCACGGCCGTCGACAGCAGGATGCTGGATACCAGGCCGCCGATCGCCAGAATGCCGCCAGAGGTGAGCTTCACCCGCAGGTCGAGCCCGACATTCTTGCCCATCCAGAGAGATATCTCGCCTGACTGGCGGACAGGCCCGACGGCGGCGGACTTGGCTTCTGCATTCTCCATCACCGATCGAACGAGGCATCACGGGTGCCGTTCCGACGAGCTTACGCCGCCCGGCTACTCGACCGTCCAGCCGCCATCGATGGTGTAGTTCGCCCCATTGATGTTACGCGCCTCGTCCCGGCACAGGAACACGGCCATGGCGGCGACCTCCTCCGGCTGGACGAACTGCCGGGTGGGCTGCTGCTTCAGCAGCACCTTGTCGATCACGTCTTCCCGGCTCATGCCGCGGCTCTTCATCGTGTCGGGGATCTGGTTTTCCACCAGCGGCGTCCAGACATAGCCGGGGCTGATGCAATTGGCGGTGATGCCATCCTGCGCACATTCCAGCGCCAGCACCTTGGTCAGGCCGGCAATGCCGTGCTTGGCGGCGACATAGGCGCTCTTGAACGGGCTGGCGACCAGCGAATGGGCGCTGGCGGTGGCGAGGATGCGGCCCCAGCCGGCCTGCCGCATATGCGGGATCGCCAGGCGCGAGGTGTGAAAGGCGGCAGACAGGTTCAGGGCGATGATCGCGTCCCACTTGGCGGGCGGGAAATCCTCCACCGGGGCCACGTGCTGCATGCCGGCATTGTTGACCAGGATATCCACCGGCCCGGCCCCGGCCATCAGCTCCTCCACCCCGGCCGTGGTGGTGAGGTCGGCCGCAACGAAGTCGGCCTTCAGCTCCTCCTGCAGCGCGGCGATCGCGTCCTCCTCGCCAAAGCCGTTCAGCACCAGCTGCGCCCCTTCCGCCGCCAGCCCGCGCGCGATGGCGAGGCCGATGCCCGACGTGGATCCGGTGACGAGTGCGCGCTTGCCCGAAAGGAACATTCCCTACCTCCTGCCAGTTGATCGGCGTAGACCAGCACTGAAGCGTCAGGCGATCAAGGGAGTTCCATGCGGCTAAACCCATTCAATCCGGGCAGCATCCAGGTGGGTCGCGGCGGTGGCGGCGGTTTTCCCGGCGGCGGCGGTGGTCAGCTCGGCTGCGGGGCGATCGTCATCGCGCTGATCGGCGCGCTGGTGTTCGGCATCGACCCCGGGCAGATGCTGGGCAGCCTGCAAGGCAGCGGCGTGCAGCAGCAGGCAGGCCCCGGCAGCACCTATGGCACGGGCGAGAGCGCGGCCGAGATCTGCGACGACAATGCCTACGCGACAGAGGCGTGCAATGCCCTCGCCTCGCTGAACGAGACGTGGCAGCCGCTGTTCACGCAGGCGGGCGTGCAATTTCAGCAGCCGACGCTGTGGTTCTATCCGGGCAACACATCATCCGGCTGTGGCAATGCGAGTTCCGACGCCGGGCCGTTCTACTGCCCAGCGGATCAGGGCATCTACATCGACACCAGCTTCTACGACACGATGGCGCAACAGATGGGGGCCGAGGGAGACTTTGCCCGCTATTACGTGATGGCGCACGAATATGGGCACCACGTACAGACGCTGACGGGCATTTCCGCCGCGATCCGCCAGGCGCAACAGCAGCGGCCGCAACAGGCCAACCAGCTGCAGGTGCTGATGGAACTGCAGGCCGACTGCTATGCCGGGGTGTGGGCGGGCCGCAACCGCAAGCTGATCGAGCCCGGCGACTTCGAGGAGGGCATGACAGCCGCCAGTGCGATCGGTGACGATACGCTGATGCGCAATGCCGGTCGGCAGGTGAATCCGGAGAGCTTCACCCACGGTTCAAGCCAGCAGCGTATGCAGGCGTTGAGATTGGGGCTAGAATCAGGTGATGACACACAGTGTGACCGTATCGTCGAAGCAGGCTAGCACGCTGGCTGCGGTGCTTGGCGCCGCGCTGGCGCTGCCGGTCTGCGCGCAGGAAGTCGTGACGGACGAGAGCGTGGAAGTGCGCGACGTCGCGCTGCTGCCGCTCGCCGACCTGAACCTGTCGCGAGACGAGATCCCTCCCGTACTGGTGAAGGCGAAAGCCAGCCCTTATGGCAGTGATGGCCTGTCCGACTGCATGGCGGTGCGGTCCGCCATCGGCGATCTGGATGCCGTGCTGGGCGAGGATTTCGACATGCCCAATGTCGAGCCCGCCGGAGGGCTGCAGTTCGGCAAGGTGGCGCGCAGCGTCGTCGGCATGCTGATCCCCTATCGCGGTGTCATCCGCGAAGTGTCCGGCGCGAACGCCCACGCCAAGACCTTCAAGGAAGCGATCGTCGCGGGCATGATGCGGCGCGCCTATCTGAAGGGCCTGGGCCAGGCGATGGACTGCCCCTACCCCGCCCGCCCGGCGACGCCGGAAGTGATCGCCACCTCCATCCTGCTGCGCGACCCGGCGCCTTATGCCACCTTGGGCGAACCGCAGGAGCAGACCGAGGGCGGCGAGGTGCCGGTGGATCCGAACGCGGCCAGGCAGATCGTCTCCACGGACAAGGGCGAGCGGGCCCACCCCTGAGGCCGCGCGCCTTCGGCTGTTGCGCCCGGGTGGCAGGCGGGCACACTGGCGCCATGTTGAAACGATTCGCACTGCCGCTGCTGCTGCTGGCCCTGCCGGCGACGGCCCAGGAACCGGCCCCGTCCCCGCCGCAGCCCGAACCCGCATTGACCGAGGTGATCCTGCAGACCACGCAAGGCCCTATCACCGTCGCGCTGGAGACGGAGCGCGCCCCGCTTACCGCCGGCAATTTCCTGGCCTATGTCGACAGCGGAAAGTTCGACGGAACAGTGTTTTACCGCGCAATGCGGCTCGATTGGGGCGAACAGCCGAACGGGCTGATCCAGGGTGGCACGCAGAACGATCCGGACCGAATCCTGCCGCCGGTCGCGCATGAACGTACCAGCGACACCGGCGTGCTGCACACCGTCGGTGCGATCAGCATGGCACGGCTGGAACCGGGCAGCGCGACGGGCGACTTCTCCATCATGCTCAGCCCGCAGCCGGGCCTGGACGCCGATCCCGCCAGCGACGATCCGGAGCTGCGCGAAGGCTACGCCGCCTTCGGCCATGTGACCGCCGGCATGGATGTGGTGCGGGCCATCTTCGATGCGCCGGTCGATCCGGCCAAGGGCGAAGGCTGGATGAAGGGGCAGATGCTGGCGGAACCGGTGCGGATCGTGACGGCCAGGCGCGTGGAGGCGGCGGCCGAGTAGATCCTACTGCGCGGCGATCCCCACCAGCACCGCCAGGTCGACCACCACCAGGAAAGCGTTGAAGGCGACCAGCAGCCAGCCGGGCAGCCGGGCGGTGTCCGGGTCAGGCCGCAGGGCGCGGCCGGTGATCTCCCGCCAGATGCCCGCCACGAAGCAGAAGGTGGAGAACAGGATCAGCACGATGGCTGTCGCCAGCACCAGCCAGTTCGCCACCAGCCCGTCCAGCAAGGCCCGCGCGCCGATGCCGGAGGCCAGCGATGCAAGGCCGGTGCGCATCCACGCGGCATAGGTCCGCTCCGCCGCCAGCAACGTCCGGTCGGACGCCAGCTGCGTGCGCCGGTCCGCGCTGCCTTCCTGCGTGGCGGCGCTGTCGACCAGCGTGTCCGCACTATCCGCCAGCTTCTCCTGCGCGCGCGCGGCGCGATGTTCGACCTGTTCTGCCATGCCGGGAGAATGCACGAACGACGATCGGGGTTCGCAAGGCTGCGTCGCTATTGGCCGGCCCCGCAGAGAAAAAGGGCGGCCCTGCCGAAGCGGGGCCGCCCTTGTCTCTTCACCTATGGCGGCGGATCAGTAGACCCGCTTCTTCGGCTTGATGTAGCTGATGTCGTCCGTCAGCGTGTATTCGTGCACCGGGCGGTAGTCGATCCGGACGTCCCCGCCCTGCCCGCCCCAGCCGGTGAACCAGGCGACGGTGTGCTTCATCCAGTTGGCGTCATCCCGCTCCGGATAATCCTCATGCGCATGGGCGCCGCGGCTTTCCTGGCGGTTGGCGGCCGAATGCATGGTCACCACCGCTTGCGCGATCAGATTGTCCAGTTCCAGCGTCTCGATCAGATCGCTGTTCCAGATCAGCGAACGGTCGGTCACCGACACATCGCTCATCCGGCCATAGATCTCGGTCAGCTTGGCCTTGCCTTCCTGCATCAGCTCGTCCGTGCGGAACACGGCGGCATGGGCGGACATGGCGCGCTGCATGTCCGTGCGGATCGTCGCGGTCGGGCTGCCGCCGCTGGCGTGGCGGAAGTGGTCCAGCCGGGTCAGCGCGAAGTCGGCGCTGGTCTTGGCCAGTTCCTCCTGCGCGGCGCCGGGCTTGATGATCTCCTTCAGCCGGTGACCGGTGGCCCGGCCGAACACGACCAGGTCGATCAGCGAGTTCGAGCCGAGGCGGTTGGCCCCATGCACGGAGACGCAGGCCGCCTCGCCCACGGCGAACAGGCCCGGCACCACCGTGTCCGGATTGCCATCGGCACCCTTGGTCACGACTTCGCCGTGATAGTTCGTGGGAATGCCGCCCATGTTGTAGTGCACCGTCGGCACCACCGGCAGGGGCTGGCGCGTCAGGTCCACGCCGGCGAAGATCTTGCCGCTTTCCGTGATGCCCGGCAGCCGTTCGCCCAGCACCTTGGGGTCGATATGATCCAGGTGCAGGAAGATGTGGTCCTTGTTCGGGCCCACACCACGGCCTTCGCGGATCTCCAGCGCCATGGAGCGGGAGACGACGTCACGGCTCGCCAGATCCTTGGCACTGGGGGCGTAGCGTTCCATGAAACGCTCGCCTTCGGAATTGGTGAGGTACCCGCCCTCGCCCCGCGCGCCTTCGGTGATCAGCACGCCGGCGCCATAGATGCCGGTCGGGTGGAACTGGACGAATTCCATGTCCTGCAGCGGCAGGCCGGCGCGCAGCACCATGGCGTTGCCATCACCCGTGCAGGTGTGGGCGCTGGTTGCCGTGAAATAGCTGCGGCCGTAACCGCCCGTCGCCAGCACCACGGCCTGCGCGCGGAAGCGGTGGATCGTGCCGTCATCCAGGCACATCGCGATCACGCCGACGCACTTGCCGCCCTGCATGATCAGGTCGATGGCGAAATATTCGATAAAGAAGTCGGCGTCGTACTTCAGGCTCTGCTGATAGAGCGAGTGCAGCATGGCATGGCCGGTACGGTCCGCCGCCGCGGCGGTGCGCTGCACCGGCGGGCCTTCGCCCATGTTCTGCATGTGCCCGCCGAACGGCCGCTGGTAGATCGTCCCGTCCTTGTTGCGGCTGAACGGCACGCCGGCATGTTCCAGCTCGTACACGGCATGCGGCGCCTCGCGCACCATGTATTCGATCGCGTCCTGGTCGCCCAGCCAGTCCGACCCCTTAACGGTGTCGTACATGTGCCAGGTCCAGTGATCGGGCGAATTGTTGCCCAGCGACGCCGCGATGCCGCCCTGCGCGGCCACGGTGTGGCTGCGCGTGGGGAACACCTTGGTGATGCAGGCGGTCTTCAGGCCGGCTTCCGCGCTGCCCATGGTGGCGCGCAGGCCCGAACCGCCGGCGCCGACCACGACCACATCATACATGTGATCGACGATCGGATAGGCGGAGTTCAGCGGCTTGTTCGCGGTCTGCTGCCCGCCGGTCGGCACGTCACCGGTCGTCGGAGAGGGGTTCTCGGCCATCATGCCACTCCAAATGCGATGCGGGCGACAGAAACAAGGCCGAAGGCCGCGCCGCCGAAAACAGCCAGGTTCATCAGGATCAGGGCCGTGAACTTGTTGCCGGATGTATGGAAATAGTCCTCCGCCACGACCTGCAGCCCAAGCCGCGCATGCCAGAAGGTGTTGATCATGATCAGGCTGAGCGCCGTGGCCACGACCGGGTTCCTGATCCAGCCCGTCAGCGTCTCGTAACCGAAGTTCGGCAGCAGCGCGAAGGAGATCACCAGGAAGCCGAGAAGCAGCAGATTGCCCACGGCAGTGAAGCGCTGCAGCAGCCAGTGTCCGACGCCGTGATGGGCGGAGCCGAGGCCCCGTACGCGCCCGAGGGAGGTTCCTTTAGCCATTATATCCCCGAAAAATAGTGCAGCTTGCCGTCAGAACAGTACGATGGCGGCCCAGAAGACCACCGTCAGGATAATGCCGCTGGCGGTGCAAGCCACCGCAAAGCGCTTGTTGGTGGTGAGTTCGTAGCCGGCGCCGACATCCAGCACGAAGTGCCGCAAGCCGGAGCTCATGTGATTGAAGAACGCCCAGCTCAGCCCGACCAGCACGATCATGCCCGGGATCGATCCGGCGACCGACCGGAAGGTCTCGTAAGCTTCCGGCCCACTGGCCAGCGACCCCAGCCACCACAGCAGGACCGGGAGGCCGACAAAGGCCATTCCGGTGCCCGACACGCGATGCAGGATGGAGGTCAGCATGTGCGGACCCCACTTCCAGATCTGCAGATGGGGCGAAAGCGGACGGTTTGCCATATGAACTATACCGGTTGTGTGTGCAGTTCCGCCTCCCTTAGCGGAACGGCCCGTCAGGGCAAGGCTGTCGCTTGGCCACAACCGCCGGATCGCGTAAGGGGCCCCGCCATATGGACACGCTCACCATCCTCGTCACCGGCTCCAGCCGCGGCATCGGTGCCGCCATCGCCGCGCAACTGCGCGACCGCGGCGCTCGCGTGATCGGCCAGGCCACCAGGGCGGCGGACGCCGACACGATCGCCGCCGACTTCTGCGAACCCGGCGCGCCCGACCTGCTGTGGCATACCGCGCTGGAACGGGCCGGCGGGCGGATCGACGCGCTTGTCAACAATGCCGGCCTGTTCGCCGCCAACCCGCTGGACACCAGCGATATCGCCTGGCTGGACGGGTGGGAGGACACGCTGCGCATCAACCTGACCGCCGCCGCGCAGCTCAGCCGCTTCGCCGTGCGCCACTGGCAGGAACGGGAGAGCGGCGGCCGCATCGTCCACGTCGCCAGCCGCGCGGGCCATCGCGGCGACAGTCCGGCGCACTGGCACTATGCCGCGGCCAAGGGCGGGATGCTGGCGCTGCACAAGACCATCGCGCGGGCCTATGCCGCGCAGGGCATCCTGTCCTTCGCCGTGGCGCCGGGCTTCACCGACACGGCCATGGCCGGCGACTATCTGGCCAGCCGCGGCGGGCCGGGCCTGCTGGCCGACATTCCGCTGGGCCGGGTGGCGGAGCCGGAGGAGATCGCCGCCATCGCCACCTTCTGCGCGCTGGATGCCCCCGCCAGCATGACCGGCACCACCATCGATGCCAATGGCGCCAGCTATGTCCGCTAGGATCGCCGCACTGGCCACGCTGCTGCTGGCGGGCTGCGCCAGCGCCGGTTCCATGCCGGAAGCTGCCGCTTCTGCCGATCGCGGCGCCGCCTGGGCCGCGCGCTGCACCGACGAGGATTCGTGGGATCGCCCCGGCCCGCCGTTCCACGTCTACGGCAACACCTGGTATGTGGGCACCTGCGGCATCACCGCGCTGCTGGTGACGGGCGAGGACGGCCATGTGCTGATCGACGGCGGCACCGAGGCCGGCGCCCCGCTGATTGCCGCCAATGTCGAGGCACTGGGCTTCAAGCTGTCCGACATCAAGCTGTTGCTGACGAGCCACGAACATCACGACCATGTCGGCGGCACGGCGGAGCTGCAGCGCCTGACCGGCGCCCGCCTGCTCTCCTCGGCGGAGGCTGCGCCGGTGCTGGCGAGCGGCAAGGCCGATCCGGCGGACCCGCAATTCGCCATCGCCGACATCTTTCCGCCCGCACGGGTAGACGGCACCGTCACACCGGGCGAACCGGTGCGGCTGGGCGATCTGGCGCTGACCCCGGTCGCGCAGCCGGGCCATACGCTGGGCGCGCTCAGCTGGCACTGGCAGGCTTGCGAAGACGAGGTCTGCCGCACGATCGTCTATGCCGACAGCCTGACGCCCATCAGCGCAGACGGCTACCGCTTCACGGACGCCCCCGCGCTGGTCGAAGGCATGCGCGCCGGGCTGGACCGGCTGGCCGCCCTCCCCTGCGACCTGCTGCTGACCCCGCATCCGATGGCCAGCCGCATGAAGCAGCGGCTGCAGGCGGGCGAACTGGCGGGCGAAGGCCAGTGCCGCGCCTATGCCGACACCAAGCGCCGATCGCTCGACGAGCGGCTGACGAAAGAAGCCGCGCGATGAGCTGGAAATTGCTCGCCCATGCCCCCCGCGATGCCGTGCGGCAGGCGCTGGTGACGCATGAGCGGATGGAGGAAAGCGGCGACTGGGACAGCGACATGGTGCTGACCGGCAGTGAAGTGGCGGAAGACCGGCCGCTCGACTGGCAGCTGGAAGCCTACCTGCCGCGACGGCCCGCGGCGGCCGATCGCAAGCTGCTGGCCCGGCTGTTCGGCGGTGACGCGCCGGAGATCCGGACGGAGAAGCTGCCCGAGACGGACTGGGTGACAGAGACGCAGCGCAGCGTCACCCCGATCCGCGCCGGCCGCTTCCATGTGCACACGCCCGATTTCCCGGCCGACTTCGCCCCCGGCGTGGTGAATTTCACCATTCCCGCGGCGCAGGCCTTCGGCACCGGTCAGCATGCGACCACCGCCGGATGCCTGGCGATGCTCGACGCCATGAAGCAACGGGGCACCATGGTGCGCAATTGCGTGGACATCGGCACCGGCACCGGCCTGCTGGCCTTCGCCGCGCTGGCGCTCTGGCCGCGCGCCCAGGCCACCGCCAGCGACATCGACGCGGTGTGCGAGGGCGTGGTGGCGGAGAACTGCCGCCTGAACGGCATCGCGCAGGGCACCGCGCGCGGCGCGCTGGCAATGGTGACCGCACCCGGAACCGACCACCCGCTGATCCATGCGCGCGCGCCCTATGACCTGATCATGGCCAACATCCTGGCCGGGCCGCTGATCGGGCTGGCGGGCGACTTCGCCGATCTGGTCGCGCCGCGCGGCAATCTGGTGCTGGCCGGCCTGCTGCAGACGCAGGAGGCGGCCGTGCGCGCCGCCTATCGCACGGCGGGCTTCCGCCTGGCGGCGCGGATCGTCAATGGCGACTGGTCGATCCTGTGGCTGCGGCGCCGCTGGCAGCCCGCCTGATCCGCTGGACCCGCCTGGCCGGACTGGTGCTGGCCGGGGCGGTGGCGCTGTTCGCACTGACGGCGGGGATCGGCAGCTCCATCCCGCGCAATGCCGGATGGCAGGCGCCGACACGCGGCGTCACCATCATGGTGGAGACCAACGGCGTCCACACCGCGCTGGTGCTGCCGCTGGTGACCGAGCAGGCCGATTGGCGGCGGGTCTTTCCCGTGCAGCACATCGCGGCTGCCGGGCGCCCCTACACCCACCTGGCGATCAGCTGGGGAGAGCGGGAGGTGTTCCTCCACACGCCGACCTGGTGGGACCTGCGCCCCGGCACGGTGGCACGGATCGCCGGGCTGGGTGGCGACGGGTTGCTGCATGTGGCGCATTATGTGCGCCCGGCTCCCTCCCCCAACCTGCGCCCATTGGTGCTGCGGCCCGAAGAATATCGCCGGCTGGTCGCGGCGATCGGCCGCAGCCTGCCGCAGACCGGGGCGCGGCATTATCCGGGCTATGGCCCGCAGGACGTGTTCTATGACGCCCCGGGACACTACACGGTGCGCAACACCTGCAACCAGTGGACTAGCGACATGCTGGCGGCGGCGGGCGTGCGCATCGGGTGGTGGACGCCGGTTGCCGGCGGGGTGATGAAGTGGGTGCCTGAGGTTCGCAGCGGTGATATGCCAAGGTGAGGGCCGCTTACGACCTATTGCCGCCCGTTGCGAAAACGTGAGAAAAGCCGATCGATGGTCGAATACCACCACCTGCACCCCGGCGAGCAGATGCCAGAAGTAGCTGACGACGATCCGTGGCTCATCATCGAGGCGAGCGATGATGGTCGCTTCTTCGGCAGCGGCTACGGTTTCAAGACGTCGGGCAAAGGCGTTTTTTATGCCTCCTTACCAGAAAGCGATGTTTCTCTTGAGGCGGCACTCGCCGCAGCGACAGAGTGGGCGCGGGAGCGAGGAGTTCCGCAAATCTGGGTTCAGACAAGTCCGGCCCCCTAAACGTCCGTTTCCCACCCCTTACAGCCGTTTTGCAGCTCGGGCCGGACCTACCCCGCAGCAGCCACGATCGCTGCCCAGGCCGCCTCGTCGATTACTTCGATGCCCAGTTCGGCCGCCTTCTTCAGCTTGGAGCCAGCGCCCGGCCCCGCGACGATCAGGTCAGTCTTGGCGCTGACGGTGCCGGCCGCACGGGCGCCCAGCCGTTCGGCTTGCGCCTTGGCCTCGTCCCGGCTCATGGTTTCCAGCTTGCCGGTGAACACCACGATCTTGCCGGCGACCGCGCTGTCGCGTGTCTCCACCGTGAAGGGCGGCGGGTCGACCTCGCCCAGCAGATCGTCCCACAGGTCGCGATTGTGCGGTTCGTGGAAGAAGTCGCCCAGCGCCTCCACCACCACGGGGCCGACGCCGTCGATGGCCAGCATCTCCGCCGCGGCATCCGTGTCGCCCGCACGGGCCGTCTCCGCCGCGGTGCGCAAGGCCGGCAGCGTGGCGAAATGCTTCAGCAGGTCGCGCGCGGTGACCGCGCCGACATGGCGAATGCCAAGGCCGAACAGCAGCCGGGCGGCATCGGGCTGCCGGTGCGCCTCAATATTCGCCAACAGGTTATCCACAGACTTGCCCTGCCACCCTTCCCGCCCGACCAGATCGGCCCGATGGCGGTGCAAGCGGAAGATGTCGGCCGGACCATGCGCCAGCCAGCCGAGGTCCAGGAACTCGGCGATCGTCTTCTCGCCCAGCCCTTCGATGTCGAGCGCGGCCCGGCTGGCGAAATGGCGCAACCGCTCGAATGCCTGCGCGCGGCAGACCAGCCCGCCGGTGCAGCGCACATCGACCTCGCCCTCCGCCGCGACGGCTTCGCTGCCGCAGACGGGGCAATGGTCGGGGAACGTGTAAGCGTCTCGCGGCTCCTCACGGGTGAGGTTCTCCACCACCTGCGGGATCACGTCGCCCGCGCGCTGGATCACCACCCGGTCGCCGGGGCGCACGCCCAGCCGCGCGATCTCGGCGCGATTGTGCAGCGTGACATTGGTGACGGTGACGCCACCGACCAGCACCGGCGCCAGCCGGCCGACCGGCGTCAGCTTGCCGGTGCGGCCGACCTGGATGTCGATCGCCTGCAGTTCGGTCTCGGCGCGTTCGGCCGGGAACTTGTGCGCCATGGCCCAGCGCGGCGCCTTGGCAACGAAGCCCAGCCGCTGTTGCAGGGCCAGACTGTCCACCTTGTAGACCACGCCGTCAATATCATAGGGCAGCCCTGCCCGACGCTCCCCGATGGTGCGGTAATGGTCCAGCAGCGCCTGCGTGCTCTCCACCCGCACCAGATCGGGCGAGACCGGGAAGCCCCAAGCGCGCAAGCTCTGCATCACCCTGAACTGGCTGTCCGCCGGCAGGGCGCTGACCGCGCCCCAGCCATGGGCCAGGAAGCGCAGCGAGCGCCGGGCGGTGATCGCCGGATCCTTCTGCCGCAGCGATCCCGCCGCGGCGTTGCGGGGGGTGGCGAACTGGCGGACGGCGCTTTCGTCGAACCCCTCGCCCCCGCTGGCGCGGGCATCGTCCATCAGACCTGCGTTGAGCGCGGCAAAGGCCTGTTTTTCCATGTAGACCTCGCCCCGCACCTCGAACAGGTCGGGCGCGCCGGTGGGCAGGTGCTGCGGGATGTCGGGGATATGCGCGACATTGGCGGTGACGTTCTCCCCCACGGAGCCATCGCCGCGCGTGGCGGCGAGGACCAGCTGCCCGCCTTCGTAACGCAGCGAGCAGGACAGCCCGTCGATCTTGTCTTCCGCTGTGAAGGCCAGCGGCTCCTCCGCCGCCAGGCTGAGGAACCGGCGGATGCGGGCGACGAACTCCGCCACCTCCTCGTCGCTGAAGGCATTGTCCAGGCTCATCATGCGCTGGGCATGGGTGACCTTGGACAAGGGCGAACTTGCGACCTCGTGCCCGACTGCGGTGCTGGGCGAGTCCGGGCGGACGAGGTGCGGAAACGCCGCCTCCAGCTCCGCATTGCGGCGGACCAGCGCGTCATACTCGGCATCGCTGATCTCGGGCGCATCCTGCGCATGGTACAGGCGGTTGTGGCGGGCGATGGTGCGCGCCAGCCGCATCAACTCGTTGGCGGCATCAGCTTCGGTCATCTCGGGCATGGCTATCGCGCAATCAACCGCCGGTCGGACGCGAAGGTCCAGCCGCCTTCCTGCCAGCGCATGGTCCAGCGGGTGGCGGGCTGGCCGGAGGCATTGGTCCAGCCGGTGCAATGGTCGGGGTCGCTGCAGGCAAAGCCATAGGCCTGCAGCAGCACCGCGCGCTCGCCCGTGATGCGGTCCATCAGGCCCGGTGCCTGCGCGCACCGGTCACGCGGCGCGAGGCGAGGGAAGCGGGCCATCAGCGCCTTCTCCTGCTCTGCCGGCAATCCGCCTGGCGACAGTTCGACGCAGACCGTCGGCGGGTCCGCCGCGGCACCCGGCCCATCAAAGAACCCGGCCAGTGCCCGCTCCAGCAGCGCGGCCCCGAAGGCTGCGCGATCCTGCGCCAGGGCCGGCGCGGACGCATCACGCATGGGCGGCGCGCAGCCGGGCAGGCCAGCGAGGGCGCATAAGGGGATGGCCAGCAGGATCTTGAAAGAGGGCATGGCTGGTCAGAAATCCACTTGTGGCGGCACGGCGCCGTCGAAGGCATTGTCGGCGAACGGGCCCGCACGATCCACCCAGTGCAGGAACAGGTGCGCGGACCACCGGTTCGGGTTCGGCGCCGTACGCCCGTGATGGTGATGCACGCCCTGATACAGCACCGCATCGCCCGCCGCCATCGACACGGATGCAGCGCGATCCTCCGTCCGGAAGCCGGTATCGGCGCGCTGGTAAGGCTCGGCGATCGGCTCGCGCGCGACCTCCAGCGGCCAGGCGATATCGTCCGCATAGGCGAGCGTCAGGGACAGGCTGTGCTGGCACGATGGCCGGTCGCCATGCACGCGGCAGATGTCCCCCTGCCGGTAGACCCGGAAGTAGCAGTAGCTGGGCAGCAGCGATGCCCCGACCAGCTGCTCCACCGCCGCTGTCAGGCCCCAGTGGAAGGTGGCGAAGGGGGCGTAATGGTGGCCGTACAGCTCGATTGCCGGAGAGGCCAGCAGCGGCCCCTGCTGCTGCAACCGGGCCAGATCCACGCCCTGCCGGTGAAAATCGGTCCGCATGCGGGCAAGCAGGCCTCGCGCCACTTCCGCCGGGATCAGGGCCCGCAGATGCTGATATCCGTCGCGCCGATAATCGCCGGCGACCACCTCGACACTCACGATCAGACCCCTTCCAGCAAACGTTCGGCCTGCGCGCGCGCTTCGCTGGTGATCTCCGCGCCCGACAGCATGCGCGCGATCTCCTCCTGCCGGCCGGCTTCGTCAAGCAGGGTGACGGAGGTGCGGGTCACGACGCCTTCGCTGGACTTGGCGATGAGGTAATGCGTGCCCCCGCGGGCGGCGACCTGCGGGCTGTGCGTCACCGCCAGCAACTGCCCGCCACCGCCGCCGGCAGGACCAGCCAGCCGCGCCAGACGCTCACCGATGGCGCTGGCGACCGCGCCGCCCACGCCCCGGTCGATCTCGTCGAAGATGATCGTGGCCGCGCCGCCCTGCTCGGCCAGCGCGACCTTCAGCGCCAGGATGAAGCGCGACAGTTCGCCGCCGCTGGCAATCTTGTTCAAGGGTGCGAAGGGCGCCCCGGGGTTGGTGGCGATCAGGAACTCCACCGCATCCATGCCCTGCGGCCCCCAGCGCTCTTCCGGCAAGGCGGTCACAGCCGTGCGGAAGCGCGCGGCATCCAGCCGCAGCGGCGCCAGCTCCGCCGCGACCGCCGCATCCAGCCGGACGGCGGCGGACAGCCGCGTGGCATGCAGTGCCTCGGCCGCCGCGCGATAGGCGGCGCCGGTGCGTCCGGCTTCGGCCACCAGCCCGGCGATCTCGGCATCGCCGGCCTCGATCGCGTCCAGTGCAGTGCGCATCTGCTGCATTCGGCCAGGCAGGTCGTCGGGCTCACAACCATGCTTGCGGGCCAGCGCGCGCAGATCGAACAGGCGGGTCTCCACCCGGTCGAGTTCATTCGGGTCGAAGGCCAGTGCCTCCGCCGCCTCGTTCAGCTTGTCCTCCGCCTCGCCCGCCTCGATCACGGCTCGGTCCAGTGCCGCCAGCGTTTCGTTCAGCAGCGGATGCTCGCCGGCGATCCGGTCCAGCCGGCGCGCGGCGATGCGCAGCTGGGCGAGTGCGGAGTCCGACCCGTCCCACACCTGGCGCAGCGCATCGAGGTCACCCGCCAGCCGCTCGCCCCGCTGCATGTCGGCCCGGCGCAAGGCGAGCTGCTGCTCCTCCCCCGCCTGCGGTTCGGCGGTGGTGAGTTCGGCCAGGTGAGCCAGCAGCAGGTCCTGCTCGGCCCGTGCGGCCTCCACCGCCGCCCGCGCGGTGGCCAGCCGCCCCTCGGCATCGCGCCATGCGGCCCAGGCCTGCTCCACCCCGGCGACCTCGCCCCCGGCATAGCGGTCCAGCAAGGCCCGGTGGCCGCGCGGATTGACCAGGCCGCGATCATCGTGCTGCCCGTGCAGTTCCACCAGCGCAGGGGCGATCTGCCGCAGCAGGGCGGCGCCGACGGGCTGGTCGTTGATGAACGCCTTGGACCCGCCATCGGCGCGCACCCGGCGGCGCAGGATCAGCGGCTCGCCCGGCTCCGCCTCCACCTCGGCCTCGGCCAGAGCCTCCGCGATCAGCGGCGGCAGGGCGGCGAATTCGAAGGTGGCGGTGACATTGGCCTGGTCCGTGCCGGCGCGCACCAGCAGCGTCTCCGCCCGGTTGCCCAGCACCAGGCCCAGTGCGTCCAGCAGGATGGACTTGCCCGCGCCCGTCTCCCCCGTCAGCACGCCAAGGCCCGGACCGAAAGTCAGGTCCAGCCCTTCGATCAGGACGACGTTGCGGATGGCGAGGGCGGTGAGCATCGTTCACCAACCGTTCTAATGCATCAAAGGTGCCGCGTCACCTGCGATACATGCAGGCGCGGCAGGCGATCAGCCGCTGATCGCAGCCAGCTGCGCCTCGGCCTCCGGCGCATGCTTTTCCATCAGGGCGAAGGCCTTCTTGTACCAGTCGCTGCCCGGATAGTTCGCGCCCAGCACGGCCGAATATTTCTGCGCTTCCACCGGGATGCCCAGCGCCAGGCTGGTTTCCGTCAGGCGGTACAGCGCCTCTGCCGCGTGGCTGGTGGTCTGGTAGTTTTCCACCACGTTCTGGAACCGGACCTGCGCCGACAGCCAGTTGCCGGCCCGCTGGTAGAAGCGGCCGATCTCCATGTCCTTGCCCGCAAGGTGATCGTTGACCAGATCGACCTTCAGCCGGGCGTCGGAGGCATATTCGCTCTGCGGATAGCGGCGCTGCACTTCGGTCAGCGCGGTCAGCGCCTGTTCCGTGATGCGCTGGTCGCGGTCCACGTCGCTGATCTGCTCGTAATAGGACATGGCGATCAGGTAATAGGCGTAAGGCGCATCCTTGTTGCCCGGATGGATCGACAGGAAACGCTGCGCCGACTGGATCGCCTTGTTGTAGTCGCGCTGCAGGTAATAGGTGAAGGCGCTCATCAACTGGGCCCGGCGCGCCCAGGGCGAGTAGGGATGCTGGCGCTCCACCTCGTCGAACAGGGCGGCGGCGCGCAGCGTGTCGCCACGGTCCAGCCGGTCCTTCGCCGCGGTGTAGAGCGATTCCACATCCCGCGCGACATAGGCGGTGTCCACGCCGCTGCCGCCATCGCGGCCCCCGCCGCAGCCTGACAGGACGATTGCGGGGGCGAGGATGGCGAAGGACAGACGACGCAGGTTCATGGCTGCGCTATAGCCGCGCCTCGCGTGAACGCCAAGTGAAGTGACGCGGGCCGGCACCCTCATTCCTCGCCCATCCGCAGCGCGGCGATGAACGCTTCCTGCGGGATCGAGACGTTGCCATATTCGCGCATCCGCGCCTTGCCCTTCTTCTGCTTTTCCAGCAGCTTCTTCTTGCGGCTGATGTCGCCGCCATAGCATTTGGCGGTCACGTCCTTGCGCAGCGCGGCGATGGTCTCGCGCGCGATGACCTTGCCGCCGATCGCCGCCTGGATCGGGATCTTGAACAGGTGACGCGGGATCAGGTCCTTCAGCCGCTCGCACATGCCGCGCCCGCGTTCTTCCGCCACGGCACGGTGGACGATCAGGCTGAGCGCGTCGACCGGCTCGTTGTTGACCAGGATGCTCATCTTCACGAGGTCGCCCTCGCGCAGGCCGATCTGCTCGTAATCGAAGCTGGCATAGCCGCGGCTGATGCTCTTCAACCGATCGTAGAAGTCAAACACGACCTCGTTCAGCGGCAGTTCGTAGCTGACCTGTGCGCGGCCGCCCACGTAAGTCAGCTCCGTCTGGATGCCGCGCCGGTCCTGGCACAGCTTCAGGATGGAGCCGAGATATTCGTCGGGCGTGTAGATCGTGGCCTTGATCCACGGTTCCTCGATCGTCTCGATCCGGCTGGGATCGGGATAGTCGGCCGGATTGTGCAGCAGGATCTCGGCCGCGTCCTCCGTCCGGCTGGCGCGCAGCTGGATGCGATAGACCACGGACGGCGCAGTGGTAATCAGGTCCAGATCATATTCGCGGCTCAGCCGTTCCTGGATGATCTCCAGATGCAGCAGGCCCAGAAAGCCGCAGCGGAAACCGAAGCCGAGCGCCGCGCTGGTCTCCATCTCGTAGGAGAAGCTGGCATCGTTCAGCCGCAGCTTGCCGATGCTTTCGCGCAGCTTTTCGAAATCGGCGGCGTCGACCGGGAACAGGCCGCAGAACACCACCGGCTGCACTTCCTTGTAGCCGGCGAGAGCTTCCTTCGCGCCGTTCTTCACGGTGGTGATGGTGTCGCCGACGCGGGCCTGCTCCACCTCCTTGATCTGCGCGGTGATGAAGCCGATCTCGCCCGTGCCGATCTCCGGCAGTTCCTCCCGCTTGGGGGTGAAGCAGCCGACGCGGTCCACCAGGTGCTCGGTGCCGCCCTGCATGAACTTCACCTGCATCCCCTTGCGGATCGAGCCGTCGATCACGCGCACCAGGATGACGACGCCCAGATAGGGGTCGTACCAGCTGTCCACCAGCATGGCCTTCAGCGGCGCCTTCGGGTCGCCGGACGGGGCCGGGATCTTGCGGACCACCGCCTCCAGTATGTCCTGGATGCCGATGCCCGACTTGGCGGATGCCAGCACCGCATCGCTGGCGTCCAGGCCGATGATGTCCTCGATCTCCGCCCGCACCTTCTCCGGCTCGGCCGCGGGCAGGTCGATCTTGTTGATGACGGAAACGATCTCGTGATCGTGCTCGATCGACTGGTACACATTGGCCAGCGTCTGCGCCTCCACGCCCTGCGCCGCATCCACCACCAGCAGCGCGCCCTCGCAGGCGGCCAGCGACCGGCTGACCTCATAGGCGAAGTCGACATGGCCGGGCGTGTCCATCAGGTTCAGCGCATAGGTCTCGCCATCGCTGGCGGTGTAGCTGAGGCGCACGGTCTGCGCCTTGATGGTGATGCCGCGCTCCTTCTCGATATCCATGTTGTCCAGCACCTGCTCGCTCATCTCGCGATCGGTCAGGCCGCCGGTGAACTGAATCAGGCGATCCGCCAGCGTGGACTTGCCATGGTCGATATGCGCGATGATGGAGAAGTTGCGGATGCGGGAAAGCTCGGTCATCGCGCGCCGATAGCAGCGTGTGCCCGCCTTGGGGAGTGGTCTGGCGCGCGCCCGCGATGTTTACAGCAAACGGCCGAAAAGTGCGCGCACCTGCGGGTCGGCGAGCGGGTTGTTGGTGGCGGGCGCGGTGGCGCGATCGAGATCGGCGATGGCGGCGAGAAGCGCGGAATCGCTGAACTTGCGCTGCACCCCCTTGTAGATGCCGCGCCACATGCGCGGCTGCAGCGTGCCGGTGATGGCCAGCGGCAGGCGATCGCCCCCTGTGAACTTCCAGCGGGGCTGTGTGCGGCCGGTGAGCGCGGTGGTCCAGGCGGCGATGAAGGAGCCGGCGGCGGGGTGGCGGCGCAGGCGGTAGGCGCTTTCGCGGCTGAGGCCGATCATCTGCGCGGCTTTGCGCACGCAGCCGGTCTGGGCGAGGAGGCCGATGAAGCGGGCTTGTCGCGCCGGGGTCCAGCCGTCGCGGCGGGCGCGAAGCGGGACCGGGAGGAAGGCGGGGAGGCGCAGGTATGGCTGCATGGGCTTGCGGCGGCGCGGGGTGTTGCGGCGGTTGCTCAGGCGTGGGCGCCGTGGCAGTGCTTGTACTTGTTGCCGGAGCCGCAGGGGCATGGGGCGTTGCGGCTGATCTCCTGCCCGGCCCACGGATCGTCCATGTTCGCGCCGCCCGGCCCGCTGGCCGCCGTCGGCGATCCGGCGAGCGAACCCAGGAACGCCTCCTGACCCGTGGCGCGGCTCGAATTGTCGCTGTCGTCCGTGCCGAACAGCGGATCGATATGGCCGGTCAGGAAGTCCGGCAGTTCGGGCAGCGGCGGCGGGGCGACCGGCTGCGGCATGCGCAGCTCGCTCTTCATCAGCACGCGGGTCACGTCGGTGCGGATGCCTTCCAGCATGGATTCGAACAGGCCGAACGCCTCCTGCTTGTATTCGTTCAGCGGCGTCTTCTGGGCGTAGGCACGCAGGAACACCACCTGGCGCAGCGCGTCCAGCGTGGCCAGATGCTCCTTCCAGTTGTGGTCCAGCCGCTCGATCAGCACGCCCTTTTCCACCGAGCGCCAGATCTGCGGGTCGAGGCCGTCCAGCTTGGCGGCCATCTTCTCGTCCGCCATGGCGACGATCCGTTCCTCGATCAGTTCGGGCTCGATCGCTTCCTCGTTCAGCCAGGCGTCGATCGGCAGGTCGAGGCCCAGCACGTCGTCGGCCTTCTCCTTCAGCCCGGCCAAGTCCCACTGTTCGGGATAGGAGCCCGGCGGGCAGGCATTGGCGACCATGGTGTTGATCGCATCCTGCCGCATGTCGTGGACCACATCGTCCACGGCTTGCGCATCCATGACCTCGGCGCGCTGTTCGTAGATCACCTTGCGCTGGTCGTTCATGACGTTGTCGTATTCGACGACCTGCTTGCGCGATTCGTAATTGCGCGCCTCGACCTTCTTCTGCGCCTGCTCGATGGCCTTGCTCAGCCACTTGGAGCCGATCGCCTCGCCCTCGCCCAGATTGCTGTTCAGCATCTTGGAGAACAGCGTGTCGGGGCCGAAGATGCGCAGCAAATCATCCTCCAGGCACAGGTAGAAGCGCGACAGGCCGGGATCGCCCTGCCGGCCGGACCGGCCGCGCAGCTGGTTGTCGATCCGGCGGCTTTCGTGCCGTTCGGTGCCCAGCACGAACAGGCCGCCGGCGGCACGCACCTGCTCCCGCTCGGCGGAGATGGTCGCCTTGATGCGGTCGATCGCTGCGTCGCGCTCCGGCCCTTCGGGCATGTCGCGCAGCTCGTCCTCGATCGTGAATTCGACATTGCCGCCCAGCTGGATGTCGGTACCGCGGCCCGCCATGTTGGTGGCGATGGTCACCGCGCCCAGCCGCCCGGCCTGCGCCACGATATGCGCCTCCCGCTCGTGCATGCGGGCGTTCAGCACCTCGTGCTTCACGCCTTCCTCCGTCAGGAAGCGGCTGAGCAGTTCGGATTTCTCGATGCTGACCGTACCGACCAGCACCGGCTGGCCGATCTCGTTCTTCTCGCGGATGGCCTTGGCGATGGCGCGGAACTTGTCCTGCGTGTTCTTGTAGAACTCGTCCTCCTCGTCGATCCGCTGCACCGGCACGTTGGTGGGGATCTCGACCACGTTCAGCTTGTAGATGTCCCAGAACTCCATCGCCTCGGTCGCGGCGGTGCCGGTCATGCCGGACAGCTTGGGATACATGCGGAAATAGTTCTGGAAGGTGATCGAGGCCATGGTCTGGTTCTCGGGCTCGATCTTCACGCCCTCCTTCGCCTCGACCGCCTGATGCAGGCCGTTCGACCAGCGCCGGCCATCCATCATGCGGCCGGTGAATTCATCGATGATGACGACCTTGCCGTCCTTCACGATGTAGTCGATGTCGCGCTTGAACATGACCACCGCCTTCAGCGCCTGGTCCAGATGGTGGACGACCATCGTGTTCTCGACATCGTAGAGGTTGTCGGTCGCCAGCAGGCCGGCGGCGGCGAGGCGGCGCTCCACCTCCTCGGTGCCGTCTTCCGTCAGGGAGACGTTGCGCGACTTCTCGTCCGCCTCGTAATATTCGGGCTCCAGCTCCTTCACCACCGCATCCAGGGAGACGTAGAGGTCGCTCTTGTCCTCTGTCGGGCCGGAGATGATCAGCGGGGTGCGCGCCTCGTCGATCAGGATGGAGTCGACCTCGTCCACGATGGCGTAGTTGAAGGGGCGGTGGACCTGCTGGCTGCGTTCCTGCTTCATGTTGTCGCGCAGGTAGTCGAAGCCGAATTCGTTATTCGTGCCGTAAGTGATGTCGGCGGCGTAGGCTTCGCGCCGCACGTGCTCCGGCAGGTTGGGCACGATCACGCCGGTGGTCAGCCCCAGCCAGCCATACAGCCGGCCCATGGTCTGCGCGTCACGGCTGGCGAGGTAATCGTTGACGGTGACGACATGCACGCCCTTGCCCGGCAGCGCGTTCAGATAGGTGGCGAGCGTCGCCACCAGGGTCTTGCCCTCGCCCGTGCGCATCTCCGCGATCTCGCCCCGGTGCAGCACGATGCCGCCGACCATCTGCACGTCGAAATGGCGCATGCCCATGACCCGGCGCGACGCCTCCCGCACGGTGGCGAAGGCTTCGGGCAGGATGTCGTCCATCGTCTTGCCGGCGGCCAGCTGCTCGCGGAACTTGGCGGTCTGCCCCTGCAGCGTGGCATCGTCCATCGCCTGGATCTCGGGCTCCAGCGCGTTGATCTGGTCGACGATCTTCAGCAGGCTTTTGACATGGCGTTCATTGGCCGAACCGAACAGCGACTTGGCGAGCGAATGGAACATGGATGATCCTTGGGATGTAGGTGCGGCGGCGCGGCGGCGGCCTGAATATGGTGAGCGGCAGGCGCGGCATGGCGCGGCCTGCGAAGGACGCCCGACAGCGGGGCGAGCGTCGATAGGATGCGTAAGGCGCGCTACTCGCGCGCGCGGTCAGCCTGCAGGTAGACGGTCGGCACGCGGCTGACCGGCAGAAGGTACAGTGCCGGGCGGGACCGCTCCTGCACCCACCGTGCCGCAGGTGCCGCGCCGATCAGGCGGGCGACCGCAATCGGCGCCGAGGCCGTGGCCGAAGCCGCCACCTGGTCCGCCGCTTCCACCACCTGCACCGCATGCGCAGGCGTACCGATCGCGGCAAAACCGGCGCACAAGGCCAGCAAAGTCAGAAGGTGGCGGATCATCGGTCGCGGAAATAGGGCACCTCGACCGCTTCGTCCAGATGGCAACAGGCGCGTTTACCCGGGACGGACGTGCCGGTATGGGCAGGGGCAATGGATCTCGCCCGCTCCCCGCTCGCCCAGCCCTTCCCCGCCATTCCGCCGATCGCCGGCGTCACGCTGCGGATCGCCCGGGCGCGGTACAAGGAGTGGGACCGGGCCGACCTGACCTATGCCAAACTGGCACCGGGCACCGCCGTCGCCGGACTGTTCACGAAGAATGTCTGCTGTTCCAGCGAGGTGGAGCTGGGCCGCGAACAGGCGCAGGCTGGCCGCGCCCGCGCGCTGGTGGTGAATGCCGGCAATTCCAACGCCTTCACCGGCTATCGCGGGCGGGAGGCGGTGGAAGGGATCATGGCGCAGGTCGCCGACCATCTCGGCTGCGCGCGCGAGGAGGTGTTCGTCTCCTCCACCGGCGTGATCGGCGTGCCCCTGCCGCGCGACAAGGCGCAGGCCGGCATCGAGGCCGCCCTGACCGCCGCACCCTGTTCGTGGGAGGAAGCGGCCGAGACCATCGGCACCACCGACACCTTCACCAAGGGCGCGGTGGCGCAGGCGGTGATCGGCGGGCGCACGGTGACGCTGGCGGGCATCATCAAGGGCAGCGGCATGATCGCGCCCGACATGGCAACCATGCTGGGCTACATCTTCACCGATGCCGCGGTGGAGCCCGCCTTCCTGCAACAGTGCCTGTCCGCCGCGAACGCGCGCACCTTCAGCTGCATAACGGTCGACAGCGACACCTCCACCAGCGACACGGTGCTGGCCTTTGCCACCGGCGCCGCCGGCAATGCGCCGCTGGCCGGGTTCGACAGCGAGGGCGCGGATGCCTTCGCCGCCGCGCTGGCCGACATCTGCCGCCAGCTTGCCCTGTTGGTGGTGCGCGATGGCGAAGGCGCGCAGAAGCTGATCGAGGTGCGCGTGACCGGCGCCACCAGCGACGACAGCGCGCGCCGCATCGGCCTGGCCATCGCCAACTCGCCGCTGGTGAAGACCGCCATCGCCGGGGAGGATGCCAATTGGGGCCGCGTGGTCATGGCGGTGGGCAAGGCGGGCGAGCCGGCCGATCGCGACCGCCTGTCCATCGGCTTCGGCGGCCACTGGATGGCGCGCGAGGGGCAGCCGCTGGCCGATTATGACGAGGCGCCCGTGGCCGAACATCTGAAGGGGCGGGAAATTGCCGTCGCCGTCGATCTGGGCCTGGGTGACGGCCAAGCCGTCGTCTGGACCTGCGACCTCACCCATGGCTACATCGCCATCAACGCGGATTACCGATCATGAGCATGCTCGACCGAGAGATCCTGGCGCTGTGCCGGGACGTGACCGAACGCATCATCCTGCCCCGCTATCGCAACCTGCAGGAGGGCGAGGTGGAGGACAAGGGTGGCAACGATCCCGTCACCATCGCCGACAAGGAGGCTGAGATCGCGCTGTTCGAGGCGCTGGCAAAACTGGAGCCGGGCATCGGCCATGTGGGGGAGGAAGCCACCTTCGCCGATGCCACCGCGATCGAGCAGCTGCGCGGCCCATGCTGGATCGTCGACCCGATCGACGGCACCCGCAACTTTGCCAGCGGGCAGCCGCCCTTCGGCATCATGATCGCGCGGGCTGATGGCGGCCTGGTGCAATCGGGCTGGATCTTCGACTGCCTGACCGAACGGTTCTGCGCCGCGCATCGCGCGGGCGGCGCCTTCGTGGATGGGGAGCGGATCACCGCCCGCACCACCGGCGCCGACGTGCCCGTCGCGGCGATCTCCCTGATCTTCCTGGACGACGCCCACCGACAGCGCGTGCTGGACGGCCTGGGTCCGCATTACACGCTGGCCGACATCCCCTATTGCGCGGCGGAGCAATATCCCCGCCTGGCGCTGGGCACCAATGACGTCTCGATCTTCGAACGGACGCTGGCCTGGGACCATGCGGCGGGCACGCTGTGGCTGGAAGAGGCCGGCGGCAAGGCAGCGCGCAATGATGGCAGCCCCTACCGCGTGGACGAATGGGACCGGCGGGGCCTGATCGCTGCCGCCAGCCCCGCGATCTGGCAGCAGATGGCGGACCGTCTGAACGCACTGTAACCGACACTCCCTGACGCTTTGCGATTGAATTGCAGCAGCAAGGCACTAGGTGAGGCGAGCATATCGTCAACAAGGACAATGACTTGGCCGCTGCCCGCCCCGCCCCTCGCCCGCTCACCGTCATCGCCAAGCGGGCGATCACGCCCAACATGCTTCGCGTCACCCTGGGCGGCCCGGGTCTGGCGGGATTCCCGGCTGGGCAGGCGGGCGGCTATCTGAAGTTGCGGCTGCCGTCCAATGCCGGAAAGCCCTGCGTGCGGACCTATACGATCAGTGGCCAGCGGGATGGCGAACTGGACGTCGATTTTGCGCTGCATGCGGACGCACAGGGCCATGCAGGCCCGGCGACCCGCTGGGCGGTGGGCGCACGGGCAGCCGAGCTGCTGGAGGTGGGTGGTCCCGGCGTGGCCAAGCCGCTGCCGCCGGGGCACGACTTCTACCTGATCGCGGGTGACATGACCTCGCTGCCGGCGATCAGCGTCAACCTGGCCGCCCTGCCCGCCGAGGCGCGCGGCTTTGTCGCGATCGAGATCAGCGAGGCGGCCGACCGGCAGGATCTGCCCTGTCCGGCGGGCGTAAAGATCGCCTGGCTGGTCAAGGAACCCGGCAGCGACCCCGAACTGCTCGCCCGCACGCTGCGGGCCCAGGAATGGCCCGCCGGGTCGGTCTACGCCTGGGTAGCATGCGAGTTCGCCGCCATGCGCGCGATGCGGACCTATCTGCGCGAGGAACGCGGCCTCGGCCTCGAGCGGCTGTATATCTCAAGCTACTGGCAGGCAGGCAGCACGGAGGACCGCCACCGGGAGGTCAAGCAAGCCGATCTGGCAGCGGCGCCCGCCTGAAACGCGGGCCGGCAGCGCCGAGAGGACTGCGGCGCCAAGTGCTTGTTCTTGGAAGGGCCCTGGTAGCGGAGGAGGGACTCGAACCCCCGACACGCGGATTATGATTCCGCTGCTCTAACCGGCTGAGCTACTCCGCCCAGGGCGCGCCGCGCTGCGCTGCAGCACTGGCGAGGCGGCGATGTACGGCGCACCTGCGCATTGGTCAACCGCGAAAAGACCAGCTTTTTACATAGTGCCAGGGACCGCCGGCATAGACATGCAGGCCGAGCCCGGAAAAGCGGAACGTCTCCGCCCGGATCGCCGGCCCAAGCTGCGCCTGCAGAGCCCTGGCCGCCTCCGCCGTCACCTTGTTCTGCACCGTCACATGCAGTCGCGGGCGGTGCTGGTCCTGCGCGCTGAGCAGCGGCCAGAACCGTTCCGCCAGCTCCTCCCGCAAGCCGATCAGGGCCGGGCTGGAAAGCCGGATCGCCGTGCCACGCCCCAGGGACATCACCCCCTCCACTTGCCCCTCCGGCGCCGGCCCGGCAGCCAGGCGCGTCAGTTCCTGGCGCAGTTCCTCCTCGCAGGATGGCGGCAGGGCATGGAACAGGGTGACATGCGCGGCCAGGTGGTTGCGCTCCGGCGGGAAATGCGCCTGGCGCAGGGCGTTCATGCGCGCCTGCATGGCGGGGGGAAGCTCGGCCGTCAGGATCAGCGGACCGCCGAGGCGGTCAGAACCGCTCAGGCCGGTCCGCGCGCGATCTGTCCGCGCTGCGCCTCCGATACATGATGCGGCGAACGGCTGCTGGACGGCATGGCGGGCTCCCTTGTCACGCCTCGAACCGACGCGCGAAGGGCCATGCCGTTCCTCGAAGGCAGGTCTACTCGATCTCGCCCCGTTCGCGGCGCAGCGCGAACCAGCGCGCCACGTTGCGGTTGTGCTCTTCCAAAGTGGCGGCGAACACATGCCCGCCCTTCCCGTCCGCCACCATGTACAGCGCCTGCGTCGCCGCGGGGTTCAGCACCGCCTCGATCGAGGCGCGGCCGGGATTGGTGATCGGCCCGCGCGGCAGGCCGGCCATGCTGTAGGTGTTGTAGCCGTTCATCGCCGCGATTTCCGACTGGCGGATACGCCGGCCCAGCGGCCGCCCCTGCGTGATCGGGTAGATGATCGTCGGATCGGCCTGCAAGCGCATGCCCTGCCGCAGCCGGTTGGAATACAGCCCGGCGACCATCCGCCGCTCCGCCGCGACGCCGGTTTCCTTCTCCACGATGGAGGCCAGGGTCACGGCTTCCTGAGGGGTGCTGACCGCTATGCCCTTTGCACGCGCGGCCCACAGTTCCGCCACCGTCCGCCGCATCGCGGCCTGCATGCGCGCCAGCACCGCCGCGCGGGCCTCGCCACGCTCGAAATCGTAGCTTTGCGGCAGGACGCTGCCTTCCGGCGGGACAGCGACCGTACCGGCCAGGAGGGGCTCCGCCATCAGCCGTTCGCGCACCAGCACGGAGGGCGTGCCTTCCGGGATGGTGACAAAGCGGCGGATCACCTCGCCATGCTGCAGCGTGTCCAGGATCGCCGCCGCGCTGCTGCCCGCGGGCAGCATGAACTCGCCCGCCTTGACCGGATCGGCGCCGCCCAGCACCCGGGCGCGCAGCAGGAAGGTGCCGGCCGAACCGACCAGATCCTCCGCCTCCAGCCGCCGCGCGACCTCCGCCAGCGTCGCGCCATTGGGCACGATGAAGCTGGTATCCTTCTCCACGCGGGAGGTGATCCACCAGCCGCCGGCGAACCAGCCGCCGGCCGCCGCCAGCAGCACCGCCAAAGCGATCGCAAGCAGGCAGCCGGTGCGGCGCATGCTATTCAGGCCGCACCAGCACCAGGCTGGCATTGGTGCCACCAAAGCCGAAGCTGTTGTTCAGCACCGCGCGGATCTCCCGCTTCCTGGCCTGATGCGGCACCAGGTCCACACCCACGCAATTCTCGCTCGGGTTGTCGAGGTTCAGCGTCGGCGGGGCGATCTGGTCGCGCATCGCCAGGATGCAGAAGATGCTCTCCACCGCGCCGGCACCGCCCAGCAGGTGGCCGATGGCGGACTTGGTGCTGCTCATGGAGACATTGGCCATCGCGTCGCCGAACAGCCGGCGCACCGCGCCCAGCTCCAGCTCGTCGCCCAGCGGGGTCGAGGTGCCGTGCGCGTTGATGTAGTCGATGTCGTCGGGCGTCATGCCCGCCTTCTTCAGCGCCATCTGCATGGACCGGAACGCGCCCGAGCCTTCGGGATGGGGCGCGGTCACGTGATAGGCGTCGCCCGACAGGCCGTAGCCGACCACCTCGGCATAGATCTTGGCACCGCGCGCCTTGGCGTGCTCGTACTCCTCCAGCACCACAACGCCGGCGCCCTCGCCCATGACGAAGCCGTCGCGGCCCACGTCATAGGGACGGCTCGCCTTCTCCGGCTCGTCATTGAAGCCGGTGGACAGCGCCCGCGCCTGGGCGAAGCCGGCAATGCCGATCGGGCAGATCGTGCCCTCGGCCCCGCCCGCCAGCATGATGTCGGCATCATCGTCGCGGATCATGCGCGCGGCATCGCCGATGGAGTGGGCGCCCGTGGAGCAGGCGGTCACTACCGCATGGTTCGGGCCCATCAGGCCATACTTGATGGAGACCTGCCCGCTGATCAGGTTGATCAGGCGGCCATGCACGAAGTGCGGGGAGACGCGCGTCGGGCCCTTCGCCGCCAGCACCAGCGATTCCTTCTCGATCCCCGGCAGGCCGCCAATGCCCGAGCCGATGGAGCAGCCGGCGCGCAGGCGCGTCGCTTCATCCATGTCCAGCAGGCCGGCATCCTCGATCGCCTGGCCGGCGGCATCGATGCCATAGATGATGAAGGGATCGACCTGCCGCTGGACCTTGTGATCGACCCGCTTGTCGGGATCGAAGCCCCACGGATGATCCTTGCCCTTCACCTCGCAGGCGATGCGGCACTTCTGGTCGGATGCGTCGAAGTGGGTGATCGGGCCGGCGCCGCTCTTGCCGGCGATGATGTTCGCCCAGGTGGTTTCAACATCCGCACCCAAGGGGGTAACAAGCCCCAGACCGGTTACGACCACTCGCCGCATAGTTCATCCTCTCAACGCATGTCCGCCGGAACAGCCGGCCTATGCCCAAACGCACCAAGGCCCAGCCGCCGGGGATGATCCCAGGGGCCGAGCCTTGCGAACCCTTCCGCGACAGCACGTGCCGTCGCGGCGGAACGGGTCTGGCAGGGGCGCAGCCACAAGGCCGGCGCCCCCCGCACCTTACCCCTTGTGCTCTTCGATATACTTGTTGGCGTCGCCAACGGTGTTGATCTTCTCGGCCGCATCGTCCGGAATCTCGACCCCGAACTCTTCCTCGAAGGCCATCACCAGCTCGACGATGTCGAGGCTGTCCGCACCCAGATCATCGATGAAGCTGGCGTCCGGCGTGACCTTGTCCTCTTCGACGCCCAGATGTTCGACGACGATCTTCTTCACGCGGTCGGCGGTATCGCTCATGTTGTGCCCTCTTTGAAACACGGAGAAACTGTAATTGGTCCGATGCCCTAATGAACGCGGCAGGGGCTGGCAAGTGCCGCCGGACGCGGCATTTCGCCCGGCCTATGCGCCCGCCTGGTCCACCCGGGTCGTTTCCGCAGGCGACGCACCCGCAGCAGCCTTGGCCCCCTGCTCCGCCGTGCGGATATGCAGTTCGCGTAGCTGGCGCGTGCTGGCGGGGGTAGGCGCGCCCATCATCAGGTCCTGCGCGCGCTGGTTCATCGGGAAGGCGATCACCTCGCGGATGTTCGGCTCGTCCGCCAGCAGCATCACGATACGGTCGATCCCGGGCGCGGAACCGCCATGTGGCGGGGCGCCCAGCTTGAACGCCTCGATCATGCCGCTGAAGTTCGCATCGACATCCGCCTGCGAATAGCCGGCCAGCTCGAACGCCTTGTACATGATGTCCGGCCGGTGGTTCCGGATCGCGCCGCTCGACAGTTCGTAGCCGTTGCAGACGATGTCGTACTGCCAGGCCAGGATATCCAGCGGGTCCTGCGTCTCCAGCGCCTCCATCTCGCCCTGCGGCATGGAGAAGGGATTGTGGCTGAAATCGACCTTCTTCTGGTCCTCGTCATATTCGAACATCGGGAAGTCGACGATCCAGCAGAACTTGAAGCAGCCCTGCTCGATCAGTTCCAGCACCTCGCCCACGCGGGTGCGGGCGGCGCCGGCCAGCTTGGCGGCATCCTTCGCCTTGCCCGCGGCGAAGAACAGGCCGTCATCAGGGCCGAGGCCCAGCGCGTCATACAGCTGCGCCATCTTGTCGGCGCCATGGTTCTTGGCGATCGGCCCGCCGAACTCGCCGCCCTTGCGGGTGACATAGCCCAGGCCGGCGAAGCCTTCGCGCTTGGACCAGTCGTTCATGTCATCGAAGAACTTGCGGCTGCGATCGGCGGTGTTTGGCGCGGGGATCGCCCGGACCACGCCGCCCTCGCCCACGATCTTGGCGAAGATGCCGAAACCGCTCTCGGTGAACTCGTCCGACACGTCGCTGATCACCAGCGGGTTGCGCAGGTCCGGCTTGTCGCTGCCATATTTCAGCATGGCTTCGGCATAGGGGATGCGCGGGAAGGTGCCGGCCGGCGTCACCGTCTTGCCGCCGCCGAACTCCTCGAACACGCCCGCCAGCACCGGTTCGATGGCGTTGAACACGTCATCCTGCGTGACGAAGCTCATCTCGAAATCGAGCTGGTAGAATTCCGGCGAGCGGTCAGCGCGCAGATCCTCGTCACGGAAACAGGGCGCGATCTGGAAGTAACGGTCGAAGCCCGCCACCATCAGCAGCTGCTTGAACATCTGCGGCGCCTGCGGCAGCGCGTAGAAGGTGCCCGGATGCAGCCGGCTCGGCACCAGATAGTCGCGCGCGCCCTCCGGGCTGCTGGCGCCCAGGATCGGCGTCTGGAATTCGGTGAAGCCCTGGTCGGTCATCCGCCGGCGCAAGGCCGTGATCACCTGGCTGCGCAGCATGATGTTGCGGTGCAGCCGCTCCCGCCGCAGATCCACGAAGCGGTACTTCAGGCGGATATCCTCCGGATATTCCTGCTCCCCCGCCACCGGCAGCGGCAGTTCGTCCGCGCGGCTCTGCACGGTCACGCCCCGCGCATACAGCTCGATCGCGCCGGTCGGCAGGTTGGGGTTCACCGTCCCCTCGCTGCGCGCCTTCACGTCGCCATCGATGGTGACGACGCTTTCCACCCGCAGGGATTCCAGCACGGCCAGCGCGGGGCTGTCCTCGTCCGCCACGATCTGGGTGATGCCGTAATGGTCGCGCAGGTCGACGAACAACACGCCGCCATGGTCGCGCTTGCGGTGGATCCAGCCCGACAGGCGGACGCTTTCGCCGACATGATCCTGCCGCAGGGCGGCGCACGTATGGGTCCGGTATGTATGCATGCGCGCGTCCATAGCGGAAGTCGCGGGCGGGACAAGCGGGCGAACGGTTCTTCACCGGGGACAATCGCGCCGCCAGCCATTGGCGACAGGGCCGGCAGGCGCTAACGGCCATCGGTTATGAAGATTCATCCGCTGATCACGGATACGCAGTCCCTCCAAGAACTGTGCACCCGCCTCGCCCAAAGTGAATTCGTTGCCGTGGACACGGAGTTCATGCGCGAGAACACGTTCTACCCGCTGCTCTGCCTGGTGCAGATCGGGAACGAGGAGGAGGCCGCGGCGATCGATCCGCTGGCGCCGGGCATCGACCTGGCCCCGCTGCTCGAACTGCTGACCAATAACGAGGATGTGCTGAAGGTCTTCCATGCCGGCGGGCAGGATGTGGAGATCATCTACAACCTGACCGGCAAGACCCCGCACCCCATCTTCGACACGCAGATCGCGATGATGGCGGTCAGCCAGTCCGAACAGATCGGCTATGCCAACCTGGTCGAAAGCTGGCTGAACAAGGTGATCGACAAGGGCGCGCGGTTCACCGACTGGAGCCGCCGGCCGCTGACCGAGCGGCAGATCGAATATGCGATCGGCGATGTCACCTATCTGGCCAAGATCTTCCCGCGCCTGCTGAAGAAACTGATCAGGACCGGACGCGGCCAGTGGCTGGATGCGGAGATGGAGCGGCTCGCCGATCCGGCAAACTACGCCAACGAGCTGGACGAGGCGTGGCACCGCATCCGTCCGCCCAGCCGCAATGCCGCGGTGCTGGGCCGGCTGAAGGCGCTGGCCGCCTGGCGGGAGAAGGAGGCGCAGGGCAAGGACATCCCGCGCGGCCGCATCATGCGCGACGAGACCCTGGCCGACCTGGCCAGCCAGCCGCCCAAGAAGCAGGAAGACCTCGCCAAGGTGCGCGGCCTGAGCCAGGCGTGGCGGGACAATGATATCGGTCGCCGGCTGATGAAGGTGATCGAATCGGCCGAGGACCTGCCGGCCGACGAGATGCCCGACCGCCCGCAGCGCGGCCCCGCGCTGGGCAAGGAAGGTGCGCTGGTGGCGGACCTGCTGAAGCTGCTGCTGAAGATCCGCAGCCGGGAGATCGACGTCGCCTCCCGCCTGCTCACCCGATCGGACGAGCTGGAGCTGCTGGCCGCCGGCGTGCGCAAGCTGCCGATCCTGGAAGGCTGGCGCTACGACACGTTCGGGCGCGATGCGCTGGACCTGGTGGAAGGCAAGCTCGCCTTCGCGGTGGAGAACGGCCGACTGAAGATGACCCACATCGACGATGCCGTTCCCGCGCCCGCCGCGCCGGTGGCCGGGGCTGACGAAGCGGATGGGGCGGAGCCGGAGTGATCGGCGCGACGATCGGTCGGGATCGGCGATGAGCACATACCTTCCCACCATCAAGCAGCTGCAATATCTGGTCGCGCTGCACCAGTCGGGCCATTTCGGGCGCGCGGCCGACGCCTCCTTCGTGTCGCAATCCACCCTGTCCGCCGGGATTCGCGAGCTGGAATCGCTGCTGGGCGTGACGCTGGTGGAGCGCAGCCGGCGCGTGGTGCGCTTCACGCCGCTGGGCAATCAGGTGGTGGCCAAGGCGCACCGCCTGCTGCGCGAGGCGGAGGAGCTGTCCGAACTGGTGCAGTCGGCCGGCAAGCCGCTGGTCGGCGAGCTGCGGATGAGCGTGATCCCCACCATCGCCCCGTTCCTGCTGCCGCGTATCCTGCCCCGCCTGCGCAAGGAGCGCCCGCAGCTGAAGCTGTTCCTGCGCGAGGAAACCAGCGACGCCGCGATCGAGTCGCTGCATCAGGGCCGCGCCGATTGCGTGCTGCTGGCGCTGCCTTACGCCACGGGAGAGGTGGAGCAGGAGCATATCTGCCACGATCCGCTGCTGGTCGCCTTCCCCAAGGATGATCCGCGCGACCCGCCCAGCATCATCGAACCCGGCACGATCGACGAGGGCCGGCTGCTGCTGCTGGAAGATGGCCACTGCCTGCGGGAACATGCGCTGGCCGCCTGTGACCGGCCCGGCCTGCGCGCCAGTGCCACCGTGATCGGGACCAGCCTGCACACGCTGGTGCAGATGGTCGATAACGGCCTTGGCCTGACCATGCTGCCGCAGATGGCGGTGGATGCCGGTATCCTGGATGGCACCAACATCATCGCCCGGCCGCTGGAATCGGATCATGCGAGCCGCGAGATCGCGCTGGTCTGGCGACGCAACAGCCCGCGGGCCGAGGAATTCCGCCTGCTGGCGCAGGAACTGCGCGCCGGCTGAGAGCGGCCGCCAGTCCGGGCCATCGGCATCAGGCCGCGCTCCGGCGGAACAAGTTCGTCCGCACCGAAACAAACAAGACACGCCCCGCGATGAACCGCGAGGCGTGCCCGTCAGAGATGCAGGTCAGATCATGGCCGGCGGTTTAGCACCATCCGGCCACGTCAAGGATTACCCCACCTCGCCAGTGACCGGCGAACCACCGATCCCCAGGAAGTCGAGCAGACCTTCAAGCTGGCCCAGCAGATCAGTGTCGAGACCAGCCAACTGAACAACCGTGTTGCCGGCGACAGTGATCTCCAGCAGCCCGTCACCACCGATCTGCACGTCGACCAGGTTCAGATTGGTACCCGGTTCGAACGCGAGGATGTCCGCGCCGACAAACGTGCCGAGGAGGCCGGTGTCGAAGTCGGTGATGATATCCACGCCGCCGCTACCCAGAACGAAGGTGTCGACGCCAGCGCCGCCGGTGAAGTAATCCACCCCGGTGCTGCCATACAGCGTGTCGTTACCGGCCTGGCCGTACAGCTCGTTCTCGTTGCCGCCGGTGGCACGCAGGACATCGTTGCCCGACTGGCCATAGATGTAGCTGGCGCCATTGCCGATGACGATGCCGGTCAGCGTGTCATCCGTGCCGGCGAGGATACCATTGGTACCGGTGCCGCCATAGATCTCGTTGTACACAAACGCGCCGTTGGTGCCCTCAGCCGTGGCGGTGACGGTGTCCGCGCCGGTGCCAGCCTCCACATAGTTGTACGCGATGGTTCCCGCGCCACCCGTGGTGGAAGCGTTCATCGTGATGGTGTCGGAACCTGTGCCGGCATAGGCTTCCTGCCACAGATTGCCGCCACCGTTCAGGGCCGCCGTCATGTTGATGGTGTCGTTGCCATCGCCACCGACCGCGTAGGATTCCAGCAGCGTGTCGAAGAACCGGTTGCCGAGCGTGGTGTTGGTGGTGATCTGGTCGTTGCCGATGCCACCGTCCAGAACGGAGCCAAGATACCGGGCGCCGGCATTCACAGTGGCGGACATGATGTCGCTGCCGCCTTCACCGTTCTGGTAGACGAACAGATCATCCAGGCGGTCGGTGATCGTGGTGATGATCGTGTCACCACCGCCGCCGCCATTCAGCGTGTTGTTGTTGAACGTGGTGGTAATAGTGTCGGGGGCGCCGGTGCCATTGTACACCTGGTTGTCGCCCAACCCTTCAATTATCGCGAAAATATCGTTCTTGCGTGCCATAGTGCTATCTCCCACACTGGTGACTGGGTTTTGCGCACCTTTCAGCTGACAGAAAATAATTATGGTTTCCAGCAAGATGTGATTTTGCGGCGAGTTCTGTCTGGCAGAATACATCAAGTCTGTTTTCCGGAACGCCGCCCTGTTCTGTACGATAGAATACACACGCGGCGGCCCGGCCGACTTTGTCTTGCAGCTGTCATCGGCTGCAGGCAACATGCGCGCCCTGCATACAAAAAGACGCGCCGGCAGGGGGAGCCCCGCCGGCGCGTCGTGTCACTGGGTGCGCAACCTTGCGGCTACGCAGCCGGCGACAATTCGATCATGCGAACAGTTGTGCCTGGTCGGTGATGACCACGTTCTGCAGCAGCACGCTTGCGCCATCGGCGAAGCTCACCAGCGTGCCGCCGTCGACGTTGCTCAGCGAACCAATGGTCTGGCCGTCGAACAGCGCGATCGTATCGGTCCCGACCTCGAAGTCGAGGATCACGTCGTCGCCACCATTCTGGAAGAAGTCGAAGCGGTCAGCGCCCTCGCCACCGCTCATGATGTCGATCCCGGTGCCGCTGCGCAGCGTGTCGTTGCCGTCCATGCCGTACAGCTCGTTGTAATAGCCGTTGATCACCTGCAGCACGTCATCGCCGGCGCCGCCATCGACATAGCTTTCGCCGTAGGCTTCGCCTTCGATCCGGGCGATGATGATGTCATTGCCATTGTTGCCGTAGACTTCGTTGATCAGGTAATCGTCGGCATCGCCGTAGCCCGTGGCATAGATCGTGTCGTTGCCAGCGCCGCCCTGGGCGTAGTTCGAAGCCAGTTCGATGTCGGTGCCGTCCACCACGCGCGCCGTCATGGTGATCGTGTCGGCACCGGCGCCGCCATAGACTTCGTTGACGATGTTGCCACCACTCGCGCTGCTCAGCACGGCATCAACGTCGATCACGTCGGCACCAGCTCCACCGAACAGGTAATTCTCGACCAGTGCGACCTTGTCGGCATCGTCATTCGTCAGCGTGCTGTTGACGGCGAGACGATCGGCACCGGCGCCGCCCGACAGGGACGTGTAGGAGTAGTATGTGAAGGCGTTGATCAGCACCGACAGGTTGTCCCGCCCGCTGCCGCCGATCTGCGTGGCATAAAGCTCGCCCGTATAGCCGGCACCCAGATAGCCGGTCGTCAGCGTGTCATCGCCATCCAGCGTGGAACCGTTATGGCCGCTGTTCAGAAAATCGTCGCCATCCGTACCGGTCACGGTCTCCCACTCGGCCTGCGTCTGAACAAGTGCGGAAGTATCGAACATAGAAGCCATACAATCTCCTGAAACCATGCCTGCCGCGACCAAGATCATACGCGGCACCCATAGTCTTACGACCAAGCACACGCGAAGCTCTTCACGAAAGGCGTCTGGGACTAACCTAGACCCGTAATCGTCCGGCCAATGAATGCCCGCAAATGTGGTAAGTTCCAGGCACTAAACCGTACCGTCCATTTTCAGGACAGGTCTTACGTCGAGAGCCAGACAAAGCGCCTCCGATAATGGGACAGGAGTGTCGGGCAATGCGCATCGGGCGGTGAACGGACCGGCCTGCGCGCGCGCCGATCCGGTCACCGGCTCGGCGACGCTGGCGGGCTCTGGCGGCCGGCCAGGCTCAGTCCATGTGCTTCAGTCCGACCCGCAGGTAGTCCCACCCGGTCACCAGCGTCAGGATCGCCGCGCCCCACAAGCTGGCGAGGCCGCAGATGCGGATCCAGCCCTCGTGCGGCAGCGCGCCCGCCAGGATCAGCCCGCCGAGCGCCACCAGCTGCAAGGTGGTCTTCCACTTGGCCAGCCTGCTGACCGGCATGCTGACCTGCAGCCCGCCCAGGAATTCGCGCAGGCCCGATACCGCGATCTCGCGAATCAGGATGATCAGGCCGGCCACCACGTGCAGGTCGCCCACATAGGGGCCGGTCAGCTGCCCCTTGGCCGTCAGCACCAGTATCACGGCGGCAACCATGATCTTGTCGGCGATCGGATCCAGGAAGATGCCCAGCCGGCTCACCGCCCCGCTGGAACGGGCCAGCAGCCCGTCGAAATAGTCGGTGATGCCCATCAGGCAGTACAGCGCGAAGGCCAGGCCGTAGCCGGCGTGCCAGGCGGGCCACCAGAGCAGGGCGGCGAGCAACGGGACCGCGACGATACGCGAGAGGCTAAGCAGGTTTGGCAGGGTCAGCATTGTGCCTGCTGCCCTAGCGCGTCCGGGCCCGGACAAAAAGCGCCGCTTGCGGGTTGTTCTTGCCAGTCACGGGGCTAGGAACGCTGCTGCCATGCTGACATCGCTCCATTTGCTGCGCAAGCGGCGCTTCCTGCCGCTGTTCGCGACGCAGCTGCTGAACGCGTTCAACGACAACCTGTTCAAGAACGCCATGGTCCTGTTCGTGGTGTACACCTTCTATGATTCGCTGGCGGAGGAAGCGCAGTTCAGCGCCGTTGCCTCGGGCGTGTTCATCCTGCCCTTCTTCCTTCTTTCCGCATTGGCCGGGCAGCTGGCCGATCTGCGGGACAAGGCGGTGATCATCCGCCGGGTCAAGGCGGCGGAGATCGGCATCATGCTGGTGGGCGCGGCCGGCCTGTACCTGGCGTGGCAGAGCGGGCGCGACAGCGCCTTTGCCCTGCCCCTGCTGCTGACCGCCCTGTTCGCCATGGGCGTCCATTCCACGTTCTTCGGCCCGATCAAATACGCCATCCTGCCGCAGCACCTGAAGCGGGAGGAGGTGCTTGCCGGCACCGGGCTGGTGGAGGCCGGCACCTATGTCGCGATCCTGGCGGGCACGATCCTGGCGGGTTACATCTCCGTCAGACTGGCGGCCGGTGTGGTGATCGTGGCGGCGCTGGTCGGCTATGTCACCAGCCTGCAGGTTCCGCCGGCCCCGCCATTCGAGAAGGGCGGCAAGCTGGACTTCAATGTCCTGCGCTCCTCCATCACCCTGATCCGCAACACCACGGCGCAGCGGGAAGTGTTCTACGCCATTCTGGCGATCAGCTTCTTCTGGACCATCGGCGCGGTGCTGTTCATCCAGTTTCCGCCGCTGGCCAAGAACGTGCTGCATGCCAGCAAGGAGGTCGCCAGCCTGTTCCTGGTGATCTTCTCGGTCGGGGTCGCCATCGGTTCCGTGGCGATCAACGCGCTGCTGAAGGGCGAGGTATCCGCCCGGCATGCGCCCGTATCCGTGCTGTTCATGGGCGCTTTCGTGGGTGCATTCTACTTCGTATGCCGCGCGTGGGAGCGGCAGGCGACACCGGCCGGCCTGCTGGATGTGCCCGGCTTCCTGGCGCAGCCGCTCGCCGCGCTGGTGCTGGGCACGCTGCTGCTGATCGCCATTGCCGGCGGCATGTTCGTGGTGCCGCTTTATGCCTTCCTCACCACCAAGTGCGATCCGGCGCAGGCGGCGCGCACCGTGGCGGCGAACAACATCGTCAACTCGGGTGCGATGGTGGTGGGTTCGCTGATCGCGGGCGGCCTGTCGGCGCTGGGCATCCCGCTGGTCGAACAATTGCTGCTGAGCGCGGGAATGTCCGTCATTTCCGCATGGCTTGGCGCGGTGCTGCATCGCGCGGAACGCCTGGCCCTCGCCACCGCCTAGGCTCCGCCGGGCTCAGCCCCGGTCAGGCGAGTCCAGCGCGGTGCCGACCGCCAGGCTGCCCCTGCCATACAGGTAGCTGGCGTCGAACTTCCCGAATTCCTCCAGCCGGCGCCGGTCCGCGACATACAGGGTGCCGCGGCGCAGCTCCCCGATCCCTTCCTTGCGCAGCTGCGCCAGCGCCCGGTTCATGTGGATGGCGGTGGTTCCGCACATGTCGGCCAGATCGGCCTGGATCAGCGGGGTGCGCACGCTATCCGTGCGGCCCAGCCCCACCTGGTCCAGCCGCTGCCAGAGTTCGGCGAAGACATGCGCCACCCGCCGCGCCGCGGTCAGCTGTTCCAGCTTCATGATCCATTCGCGATGAATCGCCGCATCCAGCAATGTGGCGAACCACAGGACCCGGGCTAGATGTGGCTGCGTCTGCATCACCTCTTCCAACCGTTCGTGACTCACGATCCCGACGCGGATCGGCCCGGCGGCCATCAGATCGTGGTCCAGCCGCTTCAGCGCGAATCCATGCAGGTCCACAAAATCGCCAGGGACCTGCAGGCCCAGGATGAAGCGGCGGGAGCCATCATGCACCGTGCGCATCATGTACCCATCGATCAGAAGCGTGCTGTGGTTGACCAGATCGTTCCGGTGCAGCAGCGCGGTCCCGCCCTCAACGGTCCTGACCTCCGTCACCATGTCTTCCAGCAGGCGCTTCTCGTCCCGGCTCAGCGCGTGACGCAGCCGCCCCATCAGGAACCGCCCGGTTCGCGGATAGCTCGCGATCTCCTCCGCAATGCTTTCGTCTGTCCCGAACACGATCTGCGATCCGCCGGCAGGTTCGCCCTTCACGCGGCGCTTCCTGAACCGGGCCGCGCACCGCGGCTGTCCAGGCGCACCACGGTACGGTCCTCAAGCCAGTCGATCAGTTGCGTACTGCTGGGCCAGACCTGTCCTTCGGGCGGGTTGGTCAACGCAAGGTCGGCTTCTGTCGGCTCGCGCAGCTTGCGCCACGGGGCGCCCGATCCGTCTCCCGGTCTGCCGGGAGCGATCAGGCCCATCAGCGCAAAGGCCCGCAGCCACCGCTCGGGCGCGGCCTCGCCCCAGCGGGCGTGGAACTGCGCCGCATCGGCCAGCAAGGCGTCAAGCTGTTCCAGCGGCGGCAGCGGACGCGCGCGATACTGGTGCAATGCCTTGGCGCCGGCGATCCAGCGTGGCCCGATGCCGTGTTGCACCGCCCGGCGGGCCAGGTCCGCTTCGCCGACAGACAGGGTGCGGTAGCGTTCGTCGAAGCCGCCCAGCATCTGCAGGTCTGCTGCCCTGACGGCCCAGTTCGCACCCCACAGGCCTGCTGCATCGCCACCGCCCGCGACGGGCCCGGCCGCCGGGTTCGGCCGGTCCGGGTGCGGTTGCGCCTCTTGCGCCAGGGTTGCCAGATCCGGCATCATCGTGCCTCCGCCACGGCGCCGGTCAGGCTTCTGCGCGGTCGGCGGCAGGAAATCGATCTCGCCCACCAGGATGCCCCGCTGCCGGGCGGCAGCCGCGGCGTAGTCGTCCAGCATGGTGGCCGTGGCGAGGCATTGCGGGTCCAGGAACAGCAACAGATCGCCTTCGGCCTCGCGCGCCAGCGTGTTGCGGATAGCCATCGGGCCGGTGCCCTCGGGCAAGCGAATCTGGCGAATGGGGAAGCTGGCCTGCGGCAGCCGCAGCCGTCCGTCGCCGACGACCGCCACGATCACTTCGCGCGGGGGGCGGGCCGAGAGCCGCAGGGAAAGAAGAGCCTGCTCCAGCGCCTGGACTGCGCGGCTATCCTGCGCCGCATAAGCATCCCCCGCCATGTCAAACGGCGTGGTCCAAGCGATACAGACGGAAATAGTCATAGCCTCGCCACGTCTCCTGCCCCTTATGGCCGCCCCGTCAGCTTCCATGCGAACAACATGGAAGCGCAGTCCAGAGCGGCGCCCCGTACGTTCTGTTAACCTGCGATACAGGGGCGGTGTTCCCGGTCTGACATCAATTAATGCGCATTAGGTTTGGGCGGTCGATGCACCGCGTTCCCGTGCAATCGCCGGTTCACCTGTGCCGCCTTATGTGCTCCAACCACGCACATGATCACCGCCCCGCCCTCCGCAGACCGACCGGCCGTTCTGGTGACCGGCGGCGCGCGCCGCATCGGTGCCGCCATCGTCCGCGGCTTCGCCGATGCGGGCTGGCACGTGATCATCCACTCGCACCGATCCACCTCCGCGGCCCGGGCGCTGGCCGATGCGCTGCCCAGTGCGGAGGTCGTCACCGCCGATCTGGGCGACACGGATGCATGCGCAACGCTGGTGGACAGCCTCGCCGCCCACCTGCCTGACTGGCGCGTGCTGGTGAACAATGCCGCCCGGTTCGGCCCGGCGCGCGACACGGCAGATGCGCTGGCGACCTTCCGGCTGAATGCGCTGGCGCCATGGACCCTGGCAGATCGCTTCCTGCGCCTGCCGCCGCTCGCCGGTGGGCGGCGGGTCATCCACCTGACAGACCAGAAGGTCGCACATCCCAACCCCGATTTTCCGCATTACACCATGGCCAAGCATGCGCTGGCCGGCGTGGTCGCGGGGCAGCAGATGGCGCAGGATCAGGCCGGTCGCCCGCAGGACCGGGTTTATGCCCTTGCCCCCGGCGCGATCCTCGCCAGCCTGGACCAGAGCGAGGCGGAGGCGGACCGGACGCACCGCCTGAACCTCCTGCGCCGGCGGGTCACCCTGCCAGACATGGCCGATGCGGCGCTGTTCCTCGCCACCGGGCCGCTGGCGGGCGGGCAGACGCTGTTCGCCGATTGCGGGCAGCACCTGCTGCGCCAGCCGCGTGACGTCATCTTCCTGGCCGAAGAGCCGGCGGAACCGGCATGAAGAAGCGCCATGCCCTCGCCACCCGGCTGTGGCACTGGCTGAACGCCCTGTGCCTGATCGTGCTGCTGATGAGCGGTCTGAACATCTCCAACGCACATCCCTGGCTGTACTGGGGCGATGCCGGCTTCCAGCCCGCGCGCGCCTGGGCCGCGGTGCCGCGCTTTCCGCACTGGATGACCATTCCGGACCATTACAGCCTGGCTGTCGCGCGTGACTGGCATGTGCTGTTCGCCTGGATCTTCGCCCTGTCGCTGCTTGCCTTCATGCTGGCGTCCCTGCGCAACCGGCACTTCGCGCGGGATCTGGTGACGCGGCGGCGAGAATGGCGGGTGCGCCCCATCCTGGCCGATATCAGCGCCCATCTGCGGCTGCGCTTCGCCGCGCATGGGGCGAAGTACAATTTCCTGCAGAAGCTCAGCTATGGCGTAGTGATATTCGTGCTGCTGCCGCTGATGATCCTCACCGGCATGGCGATCAGCCCGGGCGCAGATGCGGCATGGGGCTGGCTGGGGCAGGCGCTGGGTGGACGCCAGAGCGCGCGCTCCATCCACTTCATCACCGCCGCCGCGCTGACCGGCTTCACGATCGGCCACATCCTGCTGGTGCTGCTGTCGGGCCCGTGGGGGCAGATGCGTGCGATGATCGGCGGAGGACGGCGCGATGAACAGGCGTAACCTGCTGGCGTCGCTGCTCGGCACCATGGCGGCCGGCTGCACCAGGATCGGGGAGACTGCGCCTTTCGCCTGGGCGGTCGATCAGGCGGAAGGGCTGCACCGCATCGCCCACCGCGCCATCGGCGGGCCCCGCCCGCTTGCACGGGAATATCCGCCTTCCGCCATCTCCGCCGATTTCCGCGGCAATGGCAGCACGGACGTGCCCACCCCCGCCTACCGCGCGCATCAGGCGGCCGGATTCGCCAACTGGCGGCTCAGCGTCGGCGGCCTGGTCGAACGCCCGCTCTCGCTCACCATGGCCGACATCCGCGGCCTGCCGCAACGCACCCAGATCACCCGCCACGATTGCGTGGAAGGGTGGAGCGCGATCGCCCAATGGACCGGGCCGCAGCTCGGCCCGATCCTGGACCGCGCGGGCCTGCTGCCCGATGCACGGTTCATCGTCTTTCGCTGCGCCGACCTGCTGTACGGCGCGCCCTATTACGAAAGCTGCGACCTGGCGGATGCCTTCCACCCGCAGACCATCATCGCCCACCGGCTGAACGGCGGCGATCTGCCGGTGAAGAACGGCGCGCCGTTGCGGCTGCGGCTGGAGCGGCAGCTGGGCTACAAGCATGCCAAGTACCTCACCGGGATACAGGCCGTCGCCAGCCTGGAGGGGTTCGGGGACGGCAATGGCGGCTTCTGGGAAGATCGCGGTTACCAATGGTATGCCGGCATCTGATTGATACCGAGCGGTAGACATTTGCGTCCATCCCCGGCAGATTGCCGCGCATGAGGCTCGCTGAACGCACGCTCGCCCGCCTGCTCGCCCGCATGATCCGACGCGGCACGCTGGCACTCACCTTTGCCGACGGCACCACACGCACCTTCGGCACGCCCGATCCCGCCTTCCCCGATATCGCCATGCGCTTCGCCGATGCGCGCGTCGCCCGCGACACGCTGCTCGACATGCGGCTGGGCTTTGCCGAAGCGTGGATCGACGGGCGGGTCACGCTGGAACGGGGCGACATCATGCAGCTGGTCACGCTGCTGCGGCACAACAACCGCTGGGAGGACGGCCGCGACCTGGCCCGCCCCTCCCCGACCCGCAAGCTGGCCCAGCGGCTCGGCCATGTGGTGAAGAGCTTCAACCGGCCGGGCAGCGCCCGGCGCAATGTCGCGCACCATTACGACATCGGCAACGCGCTGTACCGCCTGATGCTGGACGAAGCGCATATGCAATATAGCTGCGCCTACTGGCCGCGTCCGGACATGGAGCTGGGCGACGCGCAGGAGGCGAAGCTGGCGCATATCGCCGCCAAGCTGGCGATCACGCCGGGCATGCGCGTGCTCGACATCGGCTGTGGCTGGGGCGGCATGGCAATCTACCTGGCGCAGGCGACCGGGGCGCAGGTGCTGGGCATCACGCTCAGCGCCGAGCAGCTGGCCCTGGCGAAGGAGCGGGCGGCGGCAGCGGGCGTGGCGGACCGGGTGCGGTTCGAGCTGGTGGATTACCGCGATCTGGCCGCACGGGGGGAGACGTTCGACCGCATCGTGTCCGTCGGCATGTTCGAACATGTGGGTCAGCCGCAATTCGCCACCTTCTTCCGCGCCTGCGCCACGCTGCTGGCGCATGACGGGGCGATGCTGCTGCACACGATCGGGCGCATGGGCGGGCCGGGCCGAACCGATGCCTTCACGGCCAAATACATCTTTCCCGGCGGCTACATCCCGGCGCTCAGCGAGACGCTTGCCGCCAGCGAAAGCGTGCGTCTGATCGCCACCGATGTCGAGGTCTGGCGCCGCCATTACGCCCCCACCCTGCACGCCTGGTACCGCCGGTGCATGGAGCGCCAGGCCGAGATCGAGGCCCTGTTCGATCCGCGGTTCTTCCGGTTGTGGACCTTCTATCTGGCCGGCGCCGCCACCGCTTTCGAAAGCGGGGGAATGTGCAATTACCAGGTCCAGTATGTGCTGGACCGTGACGCGCTGCCGCTGACGCGCGACTATATGCTGGCGGGCGAGCAGGCGCTGCTGACGCGCTAGGCCTGTTCCGACAGACCCGGTCCTTGCAAAGAAACGGCCGGCGCGGGGAGATCCGCGCCGGCCGTTCCTGTCTGTGTCGAGCCCCTGATCGGGCAGAACCGGTGGCCGGCGGGCATGACACCCGCCGGCCGGAAGATCACGCCCAAGCCAGGTTCTGCACCTGTGTCATGGCGGCGGTCTGGCCGATCTCGCCCATCATGTCCGCCGCGCTGACGCCGATGAAGTCGGCGACTAGTTCGCCGCGGAAGAACATCTGCGAGCCTTCCGAGCTGTCCTGGAAGGTGACCTGGCGCGCATTCACGCCCAGTTCCAGGCTGTCCTCCCCGACATTGTAGTCAAGCACGCGATCGACGCCTTCGTTGGCGCGCGCAAAGCGGAAGGTGTCCGCCCCGTCGCCGCCCACCAGGATATCGTTGCCGCGCCCGCCATACAGCAGGTCGGACCCGTTGCCGCCTTCCAGGTAGTCGTTGCCATTGCCACCCAGCAGGATGTCGTTGC
>NZ_QZVQ01000002.1 GCF_003660445.1 Croceibacterium ferulae
TGCCGCCAAGGCCACTGATGTTGTTCGACTGGTTGGCCCGGCCGTTCAGCGTGTCCGCCTGCGCGCCGCCATAGGCCACGAAGGAGGTCGCCACACCGTCGATCACCACGGCGATCGAACGCGGGGTGAACTCGTATTCTTGCGAGGCCAGCACTTCACGCACGCTGGTGTCCTCGATCGTGGCGATCGCCACGCCGTTGGCATAGACGATCGTGTCGCCCGCGACCTCCTCGTACCGCACCCGGCCATTGCCCAGCGAGTTGATGCGGAAGGTGTCGCCTTCTTCCCAGTCGGTGATCGTGGCATAGCTGGCGTTCAGATAGGCCCCGCTGACAATGAAGGTGTCATTGCCCGCGCCGCCGGTCAGCGTGTTGTTGCCACGGCCGCCGATCAGCGTGTCGTTGCCTTCACGGCCGAACAGCTGGTCGTCGCCATCATTGCCGGTCAGCACGTTGTCGGCCGCATTGCCCAGCAGCACGTCATTGCCGGAACCGCCGGTCGCGTTCTCGATCACCACGCCGCGCGCGATGAGGTAGCCGCCCCAGATGTCATCGACGAACGACACCACGCCACCGCCGGTGGGCGAGTAGTCGATGGTCGCCGCCAGCAGGTCGATCTGCGCGTTCCGGGCCCCGTCATACTGGATGACATCGACACCGGCCGTATCCCAGATCGTCTCGTAATAGGTGCCGGCATCGTTGACTTCGCCCAGCAGGTACACATTGTCGCCGGTGGCGTAGTCGTTGATCACGCCATAGCGTTCCTGCAGCGCCGCGATGTCGAAGGCGCTCAGCGTGCCGGACCAGCCGCTGTCGAGGTTGCTGAGCGAGAACGGGGTCGGCCCATCGGGATGGAAGTCCCACGCATCATTGTAGGACATCACGGTGTAGATGCCCTGGTTCAGGTTGAACACGCCATAGGTACCCGTGGCCGACGTGACGCCCGGCATGATCTCGGAACCGCCGCCACGATCATGCGGGTGCGCCAGCCCGTGCGCATGGCCGAATTCGTGCAGGATGACCGCAAAGGCATAGCCGCCCTGTTCCAGGCTGATCTGGTCGCCGGGCAGGTCCGTCTCGGAGAAGCCGGCCTTGTCCCAACCGCCACTGTCCACGTTGAACGCGCCGATCCCCTGCGCATCGCCGTAACCGGGATCCTGCGGGTAGAAGTATGCGCCGTACTGCTCGCTGGTGGTGGTCAGCAGGCGGAAGGTCGCGGCCTCGACATCGGTGGTGATCTCGTAATTGGTGCCGAGGATCTTGGAATATTCACCCAGCGCTGTCATCACCTGCTGGATTTCGCGTTCGTTCCAGCCGAAGGACGGGATCGGGCTGGTGCCGTCATCCGCCGTCTCGCCGAAGGTTTCACCGGCGCCGGCAAAGTAGACATAGGCCGTGTTGCTGTCGTCGAACGGAACGTTGGCCGCCGAATCCCAGATGATCGTTTCCAGCGGGTCGAGGTCGGCCAGGTCCTGCACGGACGTGGTGATCTGATAGCCGGTCGGCCCGAAGACCGAGTCGCTGTAGGCGAAGACGTCCAGGCTGTAGACGCCGGTTTCGGATACCAGGAAGCTGATGCTCGAGGATACGTCGCCCGGAAATGCGATGTCATCGTTGCCGGTGATGAAATTGCCATTGGCATCGTACAGCTCGATAACGGTGTCGAGCTCGCCCGGCGCCAGGCTGGTGAAGCTGTTGCCGCCGCCTGCGACCTCGATCGTCACGATCGTGCCTGCGGTCAGCGTGATGCTGTAGCTGTCGACCTCGGAATAGCCTGCATACGGCCCCACGTCCGAATCGATGAAGCCGGTGACCACTTCGCCCAGTTCCAGCGTCACCGTCGGGACAAAGGCGGGCACCGTGTCCTCGCCCGGCCATTCGACGACATCCAGCGTGAAATCGCCGGACAGGCCCAGGTCGGGATAGGCGCCAACCGCAACAATGTGGGTTCCGGTATAGGTGGCGGTATAGGTCAGGATCGACATGCGGCCCACGCCACCATCATCGTCGTAACCCAGAACCGAGAACTCGTCGTCCGCGACGTAGAGGACGGTATCCTCCAGCGGATTGTCCCCGCTGCCATAGGCGGAGAACAGGTAGGTCTGGCCCGCGACCAGCTCATATTCGTAGAGGACCAGGTCGTCACCCGGAGGGGCCGTGCCATCGACCTTCAGCTCTTCGGGCACCGCTTGCCCGAACCCCTGCAACGAGGCGGAGAACGTGCTCAGCCCCTTGCTGCAACCCGGACACGCACAGCCCAGGAACATGGTATCGTGAGATGCGGCTTTCGCCTCCGCATCAGGACGGTTGAAATTTCGCAATGGATCAGCCCCCAAGAAGTGGAGATTCGCAATTTTGCGTTCCCCGGTTGCAGCTGAAAGCAATGTTCATAAAATTTTAAGGTTTGGCAACAGACATTGCAGTCATGCTGCAGTTCTTATGCACTTTCGTGGCAATCGCTCTGGTTCCGGTCGCGGCGGCGACGCAGGATGCTGCCATGCGACAGGGGCACGGTTCGGAGGGAGAAGGCAGCTTGCAGCAGGAAGACACACCCCCGCAACGCCCCTGGGCCCGCGGGCACGACTTCGCCACGCTGGATGCCTATCTGGCCTATTTGGAGCAGTATAACGGCCCGATCGACCTGCCATGGTGGCGGGAGGTCAGTCCCGGTGTGTACGAGAAGATGGTGCGCATGCCGGAAGCGAAGCGGGAAATCGCCACCCGTGCGGAGCTGGAGCGCCGCTGGGGTTTCGCTCCCGCACGGTAAGGGCGCTTGCGCCACCGGCCTGGCGGCCGTAGCTTCCGCTCCATGATCCCCCTGCCGGCCCGCGCCCGCCGCATTCTCGCGCCGCTCCTGTTCGTGCTGGCGTTTGTCCCGGCATCGGTCCGGGCCGAAGTGACCGCGCATTTTCACAGCTTCAACGGATCGGCGCTGATCGGCCGCTATCCCCATACCTTTGTGGTGTTCGAAGGGCACCTGGACGATACGGACACGCCCATTCATGAAAACTGGGGCTTCTCCGCCCGGCGGGTGACCCCCGCCATCCTGACCGGCCCGGTGGAGCACGTCGTGATGGTGGAGGAAGAGCGGCAGATCGCCCGAACCAACCGGCATTTCAGCGTGACCGTATCCGACTCGACATACCGGCGCATGCGGGCGGAGGTGGAAGCGTGGCGCAATGCACCCGGACGCTATTACGACCTCGACACCCGCAACTGCATCCACTTCGTCGGCCGATTGGCGCAGTTGTCCGGGCTGACTGTCGACTACCCGCAGAACCTGATGCGCAAGCCGCGCGCCTGGCTGAACCACATCGCCGCGCTGAACCCGCAACTGTCCGCCGCGCCGATCTGACCGGTCTGGCGCAGGGCCGCTTTCCTACGGGTCTTTCGGCGTGCAAGGGGCTCCGCATTGCAGCGGACCCATCGTGCTGATAGGCGCGCCCGCGATTTCTTGCCTGGAGCTTTGCATGACCGATCGGCCTTCCATCAAGCGCGTCGTCCTGGCCTATTCGGGCGGGCTCGATACCAGTGTCATCCTGAAATGGCTGCAGGTGACCTATGGTTGCGAGGTCGTCACCTTCACCGCCGATCTGGGCCAGGGGGAGGAGCTGGAGCCGGCCCGTGCCAAGGCCCGCCTGATGGGCGTGCCGGACGAGCACATCCATATCGAGGATCTGCGCGAGGAGTTCGTGCGCGACTTCGTGTTCCCGATGATGCGCGCCAATGCCCGCTATGAAGGCGACTACCTGCTCGGCACCTCCATCGCCCGGCCGCTGATCGCCAAGCGCCTGGTGGAGATCGCGCGGGAGACCGGCGCCGATGCCATCTCCCACGGCGCGACCGGCAAGGGCAACGACCAGGTCCGCTTCGAGCTGGGCGCCTACGCCCTCGCCCCCGACATCCACGTGATCGCGCCGTGGCGCGAATGGGACCTGACCAGCCGCACCGCCCTGATCGCCTGGGCCGAAGCGCACCAGATCCCCGTGCCCAAGGACAAGCGGGGCGAAAGCCCGTTCTCCACCGACGCCAACCTGCTGCACACCAGCAGCGAGGGCAAGGTGCTGGAGGATCCGTGGGAGGAGGTGCCGGACTACGTCTATTCCCGCACCGTCAACCCGGAGGATGCGCCCGATCAGCCGGAATACATCACCGTGGATTTCGAACGCGGCGACGGCATCGCGCTGAATGGCGAGGCGATGAGCCCCGCCACGCTGCTGGCGGCGCTGAACGATCTGGGCCGCAAGCACGGGATCGGGCGACTGGATCTGGTGGAGAACCGTTTCGTCGGCATGAAGAGCCGCGGGATGTACGAGACGCCGGGCGGCGAGATCTACGCCCGGGCGCATCGGGGTATCGAGCAGATCACGCTGGATCGCGGTGCCGCCCACCTGAAGGACGAGCTGATGCCCCGCTATGCGGAGCTGATCTATAACGGCTTCTGGTTCGCGCCGGAGCGGGAGATGCTGCAGGCCGCCATCGACCATTCGCAGGAGCGGGTCAGCGGCACCGTCCGGCTGAAGCTGTACAAGGGCATGGCCAGCGTGGTGGGCCGCCGGTCGCCCAACTCGCTCTATTCGGAAGCGCATGTCACCTTCGAGGACGATGCCGGCGCCTATGACCAGCAGGATGCGGCGGGCTTCATCCGGCTGAATGCTCTGCGGCTGAAGCTGCTGGCCAAGCGGGACGCAAAGTAGCGATTCGCCCGGCCCGGACCGTTCGGCAGCCCCATCGGCGAGCCGAGCGGTCTGCGCGACGGGCCGATTTTGCCGCCATCCATCGGTTCCGGCGAAAGGGATGAACGGAGCCGAGGGCGGGGCCGGCGGAGGCTGATGGGGTTCCAGCGGGCCGGCATGCACCGTATCCAGTCCGTGGATGGACGGGATGACAAACATGAAGCGGATCGCACTGGCCGCCGTGGCACTGATCGCTACCGGCACATCGATGAGCGCGCTGAACGCGACCGAGGTCGCGCAGCCCTTGCCAGCCGAGTATGTCGAGTACGATCCCGCTGCACCCCGGTTCCAGATCGCCGATGATTTTTCCGCCGAGATCACCGATGGCGGCGACCCGATCGATGGCGGCGTGGCCAGCTGGTACGGCCCCGGCCTGGCCGGCCGCCCGACCGCCAGTGGCGAGACCTTCAACCCGACCGAACTGACCGCCGCGCATCGCACCCTGCCCTTCGGCAGCCTGGTGCGGGTGAGCCACCGGGGCGAGTCGGTGGTGGTGCGGATCAATGACCGTGGTCCGTTCCATGGCAACCGCGTGATCGACCTGTCCTCCGCCGCGGCCGAGCGGATCGGCCTGCGCCGCGCCGGTTCCGGGCGCGTGCAGCTGGCGCTGCTCAACAGCTGAGCGCCGGCGGTGGGGCGGATCGCCCTGCCCTTTCAACCTGCTACATCCGTGTGATCCTGGGCCCGGGCGCTGCGTGGCGCGTGGGGGCCGCCTCCGCCTGGGGGGTGACGGGGGTTGCACTGTGCAGGAGGGTGGCTTTCAGCGCGCTGCCCGGCCGGGAGCCGGTCCCGACCTCCCCCTTTATCTCCGGTTCCGCGGTCAGGCCGTCCACTCGGGCGTGGAGCTGCGTTGCGGCCCCGTCCCATTCGGCGCCGGCCTGTTCCTTCGCGGCGGCGAGCGCGGCGGTGCGGGAGAGCCGGGCGGCCTGCATCGCCACGATCTCCGGCTCCTCCGGCTCCGCCTCGCCCGCCTCCTGCTCCCACGCCTCGGCAGCCCGGGCCGCCGCATTGGCGCACCAGGTGGCGCGGGGGGTGTGCGCGGGTGTGGGCGCGTCGCCGGCGATGGCGGCGAGCAGCGCGTCCAGCCCGGCCTCGTCCGCCGCCACCTGGCTGTCCTCCGCCGCCTTGTCGAGCCGCCCGGCCAGCGCCAGCAGCAGGCGGTTGTCATAACGGCGGCGGGTGGCGACGACCTCCCCGCGATAGAGCACCGGCTCCTCGATCCCGTTCAGCGCGCGGTCGTGGATCACCGCCTCCACATGCCGCCGCGCCGCCGCCAGCGCCCCCGCCCAGCCGCGCGCGAAGAGCGGGTTGCGCCGGCGCAGCTTGTAGGCGGTGTGCGCCGAGGTGCCGACCGCCGCGCAGGCCGCGCGCACATTGCCGTTGGTCGCCAGCACGGAGAGGAACTGCACCTGCCGCTCCGGCGTGAGCTGGTTCGTGTCGGCGGTGTCGAGGCCGGGCCACAGCGCGGCAAAGGCGGCCTGCGCGCGCGCCTCCGCCTGGCGCCACTGGGTGTAGCGCCAGTTGTGGTCGTTCTCCTCCTCCGAGAGGTTGGGGTCCCAGATGTCGTCCTGCTGCAGCGGCGTGCGGGGTGCGCGTTCGTCCGGCAGGCCGATATCGCGGCTGTTCGGCACCCAGCCGCACCCGGCATCATGCGCCAGGCCGCGCTGCGTGGCGGGGATGTGCGGTTCGGGCTGGTCGAGGCCGATGGAGCGGCGATACTCCGCCACCTCCTCGCGCAGCTTCAGCTCCTTGGCGAAGGCGTTGGGCGCGTGGATGCGGTCCCAGGCGTCATCGCCGGTGCACTTTTCCGGGATCGGGCCGAGCGACGGGTGGCGGCCGGGCGAGTTTTCGTTGGCGAAGCGGATGCGGGCGGCTTCGAGGATGAGCTGGTCTTCGGGGGAGAAGCTGTGCGGTTGCGTGGCCATGGATCACCTTTTGTCGTGGGCGCGCGGGCGCGGGTGATCGAGGCAGGTATGCTATGTGGGGGGCTGTAGGACAGGGGTATTTCTAAGCTGCGATCTATCGGGCAGAAGAAAAATCTGCTTACTCGTCTGCTCGTTGAGCGAGGCCAGACTGGGGGTTGCGTGTCCAAGCCGAGGATTTTTGCTTTCCTTGTTCAGCCAGGCAAATCGGTTGAGCCCCCACCAGCGCTAAATGGCAAACCGGTCGAGAGCGACGGCAAGTTGTTCGGATTGCTGAACGCGATCTTCCACGCAGACCCGGACAAGTCCGATTTTGAAGTGACCTTCAAGCCTACGGCTCAGGGATCCAAGCAGAACGATTGCCGTGATTTAATCCTCTCGCATCTTAAAAAGCGCTCGCTTAGCACTGCTCAAGCTCTAGCAGCGCGGTTGCAGAATGTTACAGACCGGCGACCGGGTACCGGCCTGCTATTCATCATGAGCGGCAAGCATGGCACAAAGACTCGCCTCGTGGTTTCGCGATTTCCGGCGAACGAAGCAATTCTGGCCGAGGTTCGCGAACACGGTCTGAACGTTGAGCTGCTCGACCAGGTATTCATTAAGAAATTCACCGCCTACAAGGCTCTCCGCGTTGAGCATGACGATCTCACTGAAGGTTTCTGGTCTGGATATGCTTCGGACAGACAAGCCGGTGGATCGCCAGAAAATATGTCAAGTTATTGGCTTGACGACTTTCTAACCGCAGATTTCTCGGAAACGCCCAAGGCTGGAACTAGGCGGTTGGCAGAAGCTCTAAAGAAAGCTGTTAAACTCCATCCAGATCTCAGCGTGAAAAATGAGATTGCATCAGCAGTCTCGCTAGCGCCTTCGGCCCTCTCGGGAAAGAAAGTCTCGATTGACTCTTTCTGCATTCATTTTGGCTTATCATCTAAGGCCGAAGACACAATCCGCGCTAGCCTAACTAAACCATCGCTGTCGTCAAAGGTGTTCAAGTTTGACGGTGCTGAGTTTATTAAGCGAGTTCCTTATCGCTCAGTGCAAATGGAAACCGGCGCCATTTTAACTGCACCAAGCGATGAATTTGAAGATTTGTTTGACAAAGAAGACAGGAAAGATGGTTCCGTTCGATATTCCACCGCCGGTTTTGTCAAAGATCAGCGAATGACTAGAAAATGACTAATTATTGTGATGACTACGAGTCAGTATTTCGAGATTTTTTAGAGCCGCTATCAATACGGTTGAAGGATCATTTTGTAAACCTACTCGAAGACGTACAACGAATTGACAACATTTCTTCAAGGGCGAAGGATCCGTCCAGCTTTCGTAAGAAAGCTCAAAAAGTCGACGATCGTGGAAATTTGAAGTACCATCAACCACGAACCCAAATACAGGATCAGATTGGGGTTAGAGTGACGGTCCTGTATCTTAAGGATGTTTTATGCGTTAAAGATATTATTGAAGATTACTTTGCTTCTATCGAATACCAAGACAAGGCGCCTGAAAGTGATTTCGAGTTTGGCTACGTCGGGTCACATTACCTGTTGAAGATACCGGAAGACGTTATCGACGATGGTACCGATGATATCGTTCCTGAGTTCTTCGAGCTACAGATCAAGACTTTGTTCCAACATGCTTGGTCAGAAGCCAGCCACGACGTGGGCTATAAGGCGCCTCGATCACTAACCCCTTTGGAACGAAGGCAACTAGCTTTCTCGGCTGCCCAAGCATGGGGTGCAGATCAGATTTTTCAGCAACTTAGCGCCGAATTGAATGCCGCGAACGACTGATTACTGCGCGTTCACAACCTTCTTGATGATCGATGTCCTCATGATCAAGACGATACGGGCGCTATATACCAAGCGACAATGCGGTGCGCGCTCTCGGGGTGGAGGTGAGCGCAGTGCCCCTTCGCGCCGGGGCAGGCAGGGGTCTGGATAAGCTCTCCCATCAGGACGGCGGTGATGGTGGAGGGGTTGGTTGGGCCCCTGCCTGCGCAGGGGCGACGGTTCTTTGGGGGGTGGTGCTGTGGGTTTGGGGGTCGGGGTGGGCTGTGCCGGCGGCCGGGTGCGGGGTGACAGGGGTGGGGCTTGGCACTAGCCTCTGCGCCGTGAAGGGCGGCTGGGTCTATACCATGGCGTACACGGCGCATGGGACGCTGTATGTCGGCGTCACGGCCGACATTGCGGCGCGGGTGACGCAGCATCGCGAGGGGCGTGGGTCGGTGTTCGCCCGCGAACATGGGTGCACGCGGCTGGTCACCATCGAGCGGCATGAGGGGATCGCGGATGCGATCCGGCGGGAGAAGCAGGTCAAGGCGTGGAAGCGGCAGTGGAAGTTGCGGTTGATCCGGGCGGGCAATCCGGACTGGCGCGATCTGTCTGAGGATCTGCTGGTTTAGGCCCCCGCTCGCCGCCCCGGCAGGAACCGGCCCTGGACGCGCTCTCCACCTTCGGCGGCGTCGGACATCGAGGAATTGTCCAGCCCCGCCGGCACATCGGCAACAGTGGCTGTCGGGCTGCAGGCATTGCCGGGCTTATGGTTAATGGCGGGGTGCTGTCCCGTTCTACAACAGACAGTCGGATGCAGCCACATTGCAGGCTCCCCAGCAGACAGCTACCAAACTGTTAATCGCTGCATCAGGGGAAATGCCGTGGCCCGCAAGAAGAGCGTTATCAGCAATTTCATCGCTACTGCAGACGGACAGTCCATCGTCGGCACGGCTGGCGATGACATCATGGACAGCACATTCAACCACACGACGCTGGTTGGCGGCGACGGTGCCGACACCATCAGCACCAGCCTGACCGGGCGGGCTGAGGATGACGGGCTATATGCCTTCCAGAACGGCGGCGTGGGCCGCGACACTCTGACATTCACCCTGCGGGGGCGCGCCTATTATGCCGGGGTGGTGCAGGAGGGCGGCGGCGGGGACGATACGATCACCAGTTCCATCGGCCTTGCCATGTACGACTACAGCAACCCGCATTTCGATTATGTCGAGGCTTACGGCATGGGCGGCGGCGGCAACGATGTGATCCGGATGAGCGCCAGCGTGGGGGGCGGCACTGTCGTCCAGGAGGCATATGGCGGCGTGGGGACAGACGATATCAGCCTGACCGGCTATGCCTATATCGGAACGGTCACCCTCTATGCCGAGGGCGGAGCCGGCGATGACAGGATCGAGGCGGTGGCCGACGGTACCTGGCGCACCGACACGACCGTGGAGCTGTATGGCGGGGACGGCAACGATACGCTGATCGTCAGTGTCCTCGATGGCAACGTGCTCGGCGTGGACCTTTACGGCGGCGAAGGCGACGACATCCTCTCCAACGAGAATATGGCGTTCAGCGGCCATCTCTATGGCGATGACGGGAACGACGTGCTGAAAAGCGGCTGGAACACGGACTGGCTGGAAGGCGGCGCCGGCGCGGACCTGTTCCATGTCAGGGCCAGCGATTGGGACATCATCGTCGATTTCGACCTGGCGGAAGGCGACCGGCTGGTGCTGTCCGCCGGCACCAGCGTCACGGGCATGACGCAGAGCGGCGGGAACACCGTGCTGGTCCTCAATAGCGGGCAGCTGCAATTGCTGGGCGTGACGGATCTGGACCTGTCGCAGGCCTTTGCCTGAGGGCAGGTCCCTCCCCGCCCCTTACTTCGCCAGCAGCGGCGCCAGATATTTGCCGGTGTAGCTGCGCTCCACCTGCACCACCTGTTCCGGCGTGCCTTCGGCGACGATCTCGCCGCCGCGGACACCGCCTTCGGGGCCGAGATCGATGATCCAGTCGGCGACCTTGATGACATCCAGGTTGTGCTCGATCACCACCACGCTGTTGCCCTGCTCCACCAGCCGTTGCAGCACTTCCAGCAGCTTGCGCACATCCTCGAAATGGAGGCCGGTGGTCGGCTCGTCCAGGATGTACAGCGTCTTGCCGGTGGAGCGGCGGGCGAGTTCCTTGGCCAGTTTCACGCGCTGCGCCTCGCCACCCGACAGGGTGGTCGCCTGCTGGCCGACCTTGACGTAGCCCAGCCCCACCTCGTTCAGCATGTGCATCCGTTCGCGGATGGGGGGGACGGCCTTGAAGAACTCCTCCGCATCCTCGATCGTCATGTCCAGCACGTCCGCGATGGAGAGGCCCTTGAAGCGCACCTCCAGCGTCTCGCGGTTGTAGCGGCGGCCGTGGCATTCCTCGCAGGTGACGTAAACGTCGGGCAGGAAGTGCATCTCGATCTTGAGCAGGCCGTCGCCCTGGCACGCCTCGCACCGGCCGCCCTTCACGTTGAAGGAGAAGCGGCCGGGCTTGTAGCCGCGGGCCTGCGATTCCGGCAGGCCTGCAAACCAGTCGCGGATCAGGGTGAAGCTGCCGGTATAGGTGGCGGGGTTGCTGCGCGGGGTGCGGCCGATGGGCGATTGGTCGATCTCGATCACCTTGTCGCAATGCTGCAGCCCGGTGATCCTGTCATGCGGGCCGGCCAGGATGCGCGCGCCGTTGAGCTGGCGCGAGGCGCCGGCCTGCAGCGTGTCGATGGTGAAGGACGACTTGCCCGAGCCCGACACGCCGGTGATGCAGGTAAAGGTGCCCAGCGGGATGGAGGCGGTGACGCCCTTGAGGTTGTTGGCGCGGGCATTGTGGACGGTGATCTGCTTGCCGTTGCCCTTGCGGCGCTTCTCCGGCACCTCGATCCGGCGCGTGCCGTTGAGATAGGCGGCGGTGAGGGACTTCTTGGATTTCAGGATCTGCTTGAGCGTGCCCTGCGCCACGATCTCGCCCCCATGCACGCCGGCGCCGGGGCCGAGATCGACCACATGGTCGGCCGTGCGGATGGCGTCCTCGTCATGCTCGACCACGATGACGGTGTTGCCGAGGTCGCGCAGGCGCTTCAGCGTTTCGAGCAGGCGGTCATTGTCGCGCTGGTGCAGGCCGATGGAGGGTTCGTCCAGCACGTAGAGGACGCCGCTGAGGCCGCTGCCGATCTGGCTGGCGAGGCGGATGCGCTGGCTTTCACCGCCGCTGAGGGTGCCCGATGTGCGGTCGAGGTTGAGGTAGTCGAGCCCGACATTGTCGAGGAAGCCGAGCCGCTCGTTGATCTCCTTCAGGATCGCCTTGGCGATCTGGTTCTGCGTGTCGGTCAGCTTTTCGGGCAGGCCGGTGAACCAGGCGAGCGCGTTGCTGACGGAGAAGCGGACGGGGGTGGCGATGTCCTCGTTCGCCAGCTTCACCGCCAGCGCCTTGTCGTTGAGGCGCTTGCCGTGGCAGGTCTCGCACGGTTGTGCGGTCTGGTAGCGTTGCAGCTCCTCGCGCATCCAGGCGGATTCGGTCTGCAGCATGCGGCGGTTGAGGTTGCCGATCACGCCTTCGAACGCCTTGTCGACGGTGTAGCTCTTGCGGCCGTCCTTGAAGGTGAGCGGGACCTTCTTGCCCTTGGTGCCGTGCAGGATGGCGTCCTGGTGCTCCGCGCTGAGCTGGTCCCAAGGGGTGGCGAGGTCGAAGCCGAAATGGGCGGCCAGGCTGGCGAGTACCTGCATGTAGTAGGGCGATGGCGGGTTGGACTTGGCCCAGGGGACGATGGCGCCCTGCTTCAGGCTGAGGGTTTCGTTGGGGACGACCAGCTGCGGGTCGAACAGCTGCTTTTCCCCCAGCCCGTCGCAGGTGGCGCAGGCGCCTTGCGGGGCGTTGAAGGAGAACAGGCGGGGCTCGATCTCCTCGATGGTGAAGCCGCTGACCGGGCAGGCGAAGCGTTCGGAGAAGGTGATGCGCTCGGCGCCGTCGGCGAACTTGCCGTCGGCCGGTTCGACATAGGCCAAACCGTCGGCGAGTTTCAGCGCGGTTTCGAAGCTGTCGGCCAGGCGCGTCTCGATCCCTTCGCGCACGGCGATGCGGTCGACCACGACCTCCAGATCGTGCTTGAACTTCTTGTCGAGCGCGGGGGCCTGCTCGATCTCGTACAGCTCGCCATCGATGCGGACGCGGGTAAAGCCGGCCTTCTGCCATTCGGCCAGCTCCTTGCGGTACTCCCCCTTGCGGGCGCGCACGACCGGCGCCAGCAGATAGAGCCGCGTGCCTTCCGGCAGGGCCATCACGCGGTCGACCATGTTGGACACGGTCTGCGCCTCGATCGGCAGGCCGGTGGTGGGGCTGTAGGGCGTGCCGATGCGCGCCCACAGCAGGCGCATGTAGTCGTAGATCTCCGTCACCGTGGCCACGGTGGAGCGCGGGTTGCGGCTGGTGGTCTTCTGTTCGATGGAGATGGCGGGGCTGAGGCCTTCGATGTGCTCCACATCGGGCTTCTGCATCATCTCCAGGAACTGGCGCGCATAGGCGCTCAGGCTTTCGACGTAGCGGCGCTGCCCTTCGGCATAGATGGTGTCGAAGGCGAGCGAGGACTTGCCCGAGCCGCTGAGGCCGGTGATGACGATCAGCGCATCGCGCGGCAGATCGATGTCGATGCCCTTGAGATTGTGTTCACGGGCGCCGCGGACGCTGATTTGGGTAAGACTCATGGCGCGTTATATGTTCGCGCCCCGTTCCGGGTGCAAGGCGCGGCAGGCAGGCATTGCGGGGGAAGCGCTGTGTCGGGTCTGTGACGACGGCACGAACGTGTTCAGACGGGAAGAGATTGTGTGGTTTGGCGCCCCTTCTTGCCGCCGCCGGAGCTAAGTGGATTGGCATGTTGCGGCAGCTATTGGGTGGAAAACGGACCCTAGAGCAGGCCGTTGCACTCGGCTCGCTTCATAGCGGCAGTGGCTTTGTCGAAGATGATTTCGACGTAAATACACCCCCCGTCGCTCACAACCGGTAAGTCGAGCCGGTCATCAAGCCATCGACGTTGCCCAGCGGGCATCGACCAAGGAGATTTTTGGTCTGGACACGGCACTTCGCGGCTCGAAAAGTCTTTCATCATTTCTTCGCAGCCCTCGCCGGGAGCAAGCTCGTGCTCGAATGGGATGAGGTAGGCGGCAACAATTTCACCTCTCCCTGCATCGGCATAGTATCTGGCGTACTCCGAAAGCTTTGAAGCACCTTCCGGCAGACGAACATTTTCTTCAAGTCGGCTCATTAGCGCGTCATGCTCTCCTTGCGCCTCCGATGAGCAAGCACAGAGCAGAAGAGTTTCGGCCATTATCTTAAACGGGCTCATTCGCCTGAAATCTCACGTACAACGAACGTCCGCAATGGGGCGTGAACGGTCAGGCGGCTTTCGGCAATAGAAGGCGAGAGCGGCTGGGCCGCTTTCAGGAGCGTCAAACGGCTTGGAAGGCTGGAGACCGGACAAGCAGCTCAGGGCGCCCGGCCGTTCACGCCTTCCGCGCCCGCCGCCATGCCAGCGAGCGCGCATTCGCCCCCTCCATGTCCAGCGTGCCCGCCGCCGCCTGCCGCCCCAGCGCCACCGCCGCCGCCAGCTGCGCGTCGGTGGCGTGGCGGTAGGCGGGGCGGCGGGGGATGGCGGCGTACCAGCAGCCGCCCACCGCATTGTCCAGCAGCACGCGGGCGAAGCAATGGTCGAGCGTGATGGGCCAGCCGCGCGGCACCGCCACTGCCGGCAGGTCGTGGCGGACCAGCGCGAGCCATTCCGCCTCCAGGGCAGCGCGGGCGGCGGGGGCGAGTGGCGGCATGGACTGGCAGCCTATGGCCGGGGTTCGGGGCTCGCGGTTTCCACGCGCCCAGCTTCCCGCGCGGCGTCCTCCCGTTCCATTCTCTCACGCACATCGCCGCGCACGCCGGTGCCTTCAGGCATGGGCTGGTAGAGGCTACCCGGGGTCGGCGGAGCGGGTGGCGCGGTTTCCACCTGCACGCGGTGCAGCACGTTGCCGGCGAAATCCTCCGCCACGCCGGGCAGCAGGCGGTGGCCGGTGATCGCCGCGCGCGCCTTGAAGCCGACCGCGATCTCCTTGCGCGGGTGCAGCGCGGCCCAGACGATGGTGTCGGCCACCCGGCCGGGATCGTCGAACATCACCATGCGGGGCGTACCGCCGCTGTAATTGGCGGTGTGCGTGAAATAGGGCGTGTCGGACGCCCAGGGCATGACGGTCGCCACGCGGATCAGCGGCGTGCGGGCGAGGCGCAGTTCCTGGTCCAGCGCGACGCCGAGCCCGGTGATCGCATGTTTCGAGGCGGCGTAGCTGGCATGGTAGGGGACCGCGATCTTCCCCTCCACGGAGGAGACGTTGACCAGCGTGCCGAAGCCCTGCGTGCGGAACTGCCGCAGGGCGGCGTGGCTGCCATAGATCACCCCCTTCAGGTTCACGTCGATCACCCGCGCGTGATCGGCCATCGGGATATCCTCGAACCGGCCGATCGCGCCGATGCCGGCATTGTTGATCCAGGCGTCGATCCGGCCGAAGCGGGTCACCGCCGCCTGCGCCAGCGCCTCCACCGCGGCGGGATCGCTGACGTCTGTCGGCACCACCAGCGCCGTGCCGCCGCCGGCGCGCACTTCGGCCGCGACCTCCTCCAGCACCTCGGCCCGGCGAGCGGCGAGCACCACATTGGCCCCGCCCCGCCCCAGCCGTTCCGCCACGCCGCGGCCGAACCCGCTGGACGCGCCGGTGACCACAAAGGTCCGGTGCAGCATCAGCCGCTGGTCCGCGCCGGACAGGCGCGGCGCGGCGCAGCCGGGCAGCAGGAGCATGACGAGCAGCAGCGACAACGGCACCCAGCGGTTCATGGCACGGACCTTCTCTGTTATCCTGATTTGCCGCCGTATCAGGGCGGCGACGACCAGCCTCCACCCAGCGCCTGGTACAGCGACACCGCGGCGGTCAGCCGGTCGGCACGGATCTGCACCAGGCTCAGTTCGACATTAAGCAGCACGCGCTGGGCGTCGAGCTGCTCCAGATAGGAGGCGTAGCCGGCGCGGTAGCGGTTGCCGGCATGGCGCAGCGCCTCCGCCACGGCGACGCGCTGCGCGGCGAGTTCGCGTTCCTGTTCGGCCAGCCGGTCCGTCGCGGCGAGGCTGTCCTCCACTTCGCGGAACGCCACCAGCGCGGTGCGGCGGTAGGTGAAGGCCGCCTGGTCGCGCCGGGCGGCGGCGGCCTCCACATTCGCCCCAAGCCGGCCGCCCGCGAACAGCGGCGCGAGCACGCTGGCGCCCAGCGACCAGATGCCGACCGGATCGGCCAGCGCGCTGGACACGGTCAGCCCGGTGGAGCCGCTGAGCCGCAGGGAGGGCAGGAATTGCGCCCGGGCGGCCGCCAGCGAGGCGTCCGTCGCGGCCAGCGTGAACTCCGCCTGCGCCAGGTCGGGCCGGCGGCGCAGCAGATCGGCAGGCAGGCCGAGGGGTACGGCCGGGGTCTGCAGGTCTTCCAGCGGGGTGCCCCGTTCGATGGCGCGCGGCGCCTCGCCCAGCAGGGTGGCGAGGGCATTTTCCTGCCGCCGGATCGCCAGATCGACCTGCGGCAGGATCTGCGCCGTGGCCCGATATTCCGCCTCCGCCTGGCGGAGTTCGAGCTGCGAGGTGTAGCCGACCTCCGCCCGCGACCGCGCGAGGCGCAGCGCCTCGGCCCGGTCGGCGATCGTTTCCTCGACCACCAGGCGGCGGGCATCGAGCCCGCGCAGGGTGATGTAGCCGCTGGCGGTGGCCGCGGCGACGGAGAGCGCGGTGGCCTCGCGCGCGGCCTCGCTGGCGAGGAAGGCGGCGCGGGCGGCCTCTATCTGGCTGTCGATGCGGCCGAACAGGTCGACCTCGTAAGCGGCCTGGAACAGGGGCTGCAGCCCGGTTGTCTCCGCCGGGGTGCCGAGCGGGTTGACCGCGCGGGAACGGCTGACGCCGACGCCGCCATCCAGCGTGGGGAACAGCTGCGCGCGGGCCAGCCGTTCATTGGCGCGCGCCTCCTGCACGCGGGCGGCGGCGACGGCGATGTCCGGATTGTTGGCGCGGGCGGTTTCGACCAGCCGGGCGAGCACGGGATCGCCGAAGCGGTTCCACCAGTCCGCCTCCACCGGCCCGCCGGTCGCCGGCATGTCCCGCCATGCGGGCGGCGGGGTGATGGTGGCGGCGACGGGCGTCTGCGGATCGGGCGCGGTGCAGCCGGCCGCCAGCAGCGCCAGGCCGGCGATCGCCAGCCGCCTCATCGCGCGGGCTGCCGGGCGGGGCCGGGATCCACCCCGGTGTCGACGCGCGCCTCGACCGACATGCCCGGGCTCAGCCGGCGATAAAGCGGATCGCGCGGGTCGAGCCGGATGCGCACGGCCAGCCGTTGCGGCACCTTCACGAAATTGCCGGTCGCATTGTCGGGCCGGATGACGGAGAACTCGCTGCCGGCGGCGGGCGACAGGCGCTCCACCGTGCCGCGGACCTCCGCCCCGCCCAGCGCGTCCACGGTCATGATCGCGGGCTGGCCCGGCCGGATGCGCGCGGTCTGCGCTTCCTTGAAATTGGCGGAAACCCAGATCTCGGGCGGTACCAGGAACATCAGCTGGCTGCCGGCGGTGACATATTGCCCCAGGCGGACCGACACCTCGCCCAGCCTGCCGCCCTGCGGCGCGCGGATCACCGTGTTGGCGAGGTCGATCTCCGCCAGCCGCAGCGCGGCGCGGGCATTGTCCACCGCGGCCTCCAGCCCGGCGCGGCCCACGGTCACGGCGCGCACGTCCTGCTGGCCGATGGTGCGCTGCGCCTCCGCCTGGCGCACGCCGGCTTCGGCCTGGGCCAGCGCGGCGCGGGTCTGGTCCCGTTCGCGCAAGGACACGGAGCCTTCGGCGACCAGCTCGTCCACCCGGCGCATGTCCGCCTGCGCGCGGGCCAGCTGCGCCCGGGCGCTCTCGATCCCGGCCTGCTGCCCGCCCAGCGCGGCCTCGCGCGAGCGCTGGTTCTGCTGCGAATTGGCGAGGGTGGCGATCTGCGACTGCAGGTTCGCGCGGGCCTGCTCCACCCGCTGGCGATAGATCCGGTCGTCGATCCGGGCGAGCACCGCGCCTGTCTCCACCGCGTCGAAATCGCGCACGGCGACGGCGACAACATAGCCGTTCACCTGCGGCGCGATAATGGTGGTCTGGCCGCGCACATAGGCGTTGTCGGTCGTCTGGATGCTGCGGCGGAAGGGCGGCAGGTCCCACGCCCACAGCGCCAGCAGCGCGCCGCAGAGCATCAGCGCCACAAAGGCCAGCGTGGCGGTCCGCCCACCGCGTGGCGGGGCCCAGCCGCGGCGCGCGGGCGGTGGCTCGGGCGCGACCTCGACCGGGTCCTTCAGCCGTTCGTCCGGTTCGGAAGTGGTGTCGTTCATTGCGTTGCGCGTTCCCGCATCTTCTGCATGGCTGCCAGTTCCTCCGCCAGCGGGTTGATGCCGTGGATCCTCAGCCAGATCCAGCGCCCCCCCAGCCACAGGACCACCAGCACTGCCAGAACTCCGATCAGGAAGAAAACATCATTATAGGCAAGGATGTTGGCTTCGCGCGAAACCTGCTGGCCGAACAGCACGGCGCCTTCCGCCTGGCGCAGCGCGGGATCGCCCTGCACGCGGGCATAGGCGCCGCCCAGCTGCTGGATCCGCTGCAGCACCAGCGGGTCGGTCGCGTTCAGCGTGTGGACGAGCTCCTGCGAATGCAGCCGCTCCCGCATTGTCTGCAGCGTGCCCAGCCCGGCGGAGCCCACCAGGCTGCCCAGGGTCTGCGAGATGCCGAACACGGCGGAGAAGCTGACAAGATGGCTGGGGCCGCGGGAAATGGCGCGCAGGATGCCCACCATCGCGACCGGACCCAGCCAGAACAGGGCGGCGAAGGCGAGCAGCCCTTGCGTGAAATACAGGTTGGCCGGGCGGGTCAGGTTGGTGGCGTCGGCATCCATGAACGCGACCGCGGCGATGATCGCGGCGGAGATGACCACCGGCCACAGCAGATCCTTCGGGTCCAGCGCCCGCAGCCCCGCCAGGATGCCGGCGATCGAGCCGAGCAGGATGACCAGGTTCAGCGTAACGAGCTGGTCGTTGCCCATGCCCAGCGTCGTCAGCAGCCCGGTCGATCCGAAGCTCTGTTCCGACAGCAGGATGCGGATGGCGACGATCACCGCGATAAGCCGCAGCACGTTGCGCGTGCGCATCCACCGGGTGTTGAGCAGCGGATTGGCACGGTTGTGCTCGATCAGCATGGCCGTGCCGATCAGCACGATAGAGGCGGCGGTGGCGTAGCCCAGCCAGGGCGTGGTCCACCACACGATCCGCCCCTGCACCAGCACCGCGCACAGCAGCGCCATGCCCGGCGCGAACAGCGCGAAGGTCAGGAAGTCGAGCTTCTCGAACGCGGGGATCCGGTCGGCCGGCGGCAGGCGCAGAAGCGCGACCGCGCCCAGGCAGACCAGCGTCATGCCCAGTTCGAACACGAACAGGTTGCCGATGTCGCCATCCGCCAGCAGCAGCGGGGAGATGATGCGCGCCAGCGGCAGGCCAAGCTGCGCCACGCCGAAGCCGATGATCATGCCGCTCAGCCGTGCGGCCGCGGGCATGGCCTGCATGATGTAGAAGAAGCACAGGGTTGTCAGCGCGCTGCTGATGACCCCCGCGGCGGCGCGGGTCAGCAATTCCACGCCATAGGAATGGACGAACACCTGCAGGATCGTGACCGCCAGGAAGCCGACCAGGAAGATGCGGATGAACCGCTGCAGCCCGAATTGCTGGCGGAACTTGATCAGCAGCATGCTCATGCACACGCTGGTCATGGAATAGGCCGCGCTGAGCCAGCCGCCCTCCACCGGGGACAGGCCAAGCGATCCCTGGATCTGCGGCAGGTTGGCCAGCAGCAGCCCGTTGCTGAGCCCGCCCGTCAGCCCCAGCAGGATGCCGATCGCGAAATAGGCGATCCGCCGCCCCATCGGATGGTCGGGCGTGGCAGGGGAGCCGGGAAGGAACGGCCGCTCGTGCGGCTGGAACTGATAGGCCGTGGCCACGCCTACAGGACCGGGCCAGCGCCGGCGCAGCCCGTCACCGGCAGTCCGGCGCGGAAGGGAGTGGCACTGGCGCACTTCATCTACAATTGTCCCCGCGCATCGTGCGGTTCAAGCGCAAGGGAATGGCAACAGTTCCCCTTTGTAGAGGGGCAGACAAAGTTGGCGGGCAGTTGACGATCGATCGCGCGGCAAGCAGCATGGTTGGATGAACACGGTCGCCCTGCCCTTCCTGCCGCCCCAAACACCTGACCTCCTTCGTTGACGACGCAGATCCCGGTCCCCGCGGCGGAGCACGGTGCCGCCTGGCGCTTCGCGATCGATCGCGGCGGCACCTTCACCGATGTCATCGCGACCACACCCGGCGGAGAGCTGGTGGTGCACAAGCTGCTGTCGGAAGATCCCGCGCGCTATCCCGATGCGGCGAGCGAGGCGGTGCGGCGGCTGATGGAGCAGCATGGCGCGGGGCCGATCGCGGAGCTGCGCATCGGCACCACCGTCGCCACCAACGCGCTGCTGGAACGCAAGGGAGAACGGCTGGCGCTGCTGACCACGGGCGGCTTCGCCGATGTGCTGCGCATCGGCACGCAGGCGCGGCCCGAGATCTTCGCGCGGCACATCCTGCTGCCCGAGCAGCTGCCCGCCACGGTAGTGGAGATCGCCGAGCGGGTGGCGGTGGACGGCACCGTGCTGGTCCCGCTGGACGAGGCGGCGGTGGCCGCGCAGCTGGCGGCGCTGCGGGAAACGGGGATCGAGGCACTGGCGATCGTGCTGGTGCATGGCTGGACCCACACCGCGCATGAACGGCAGATCGCGCGGCTGGCGCGGCAGGCGGGCTTCGCGCAGGTCAGCGTCAGCCACGAGGTCGCGCCGCTGATCCGGTACGTGCCGCGCGGCGACACGACGGTGGTGGACGCTTACCTGTCGCCGGTGCTGGCGCGCTATGTCGCGACCTTGCGCGCCAACCTGCCCGCGCATGGGGCGCTGTCCTTCATGCAGTCGGGCGGCGGGCTGGCGCAGGCGGATGCGTTTCGCGGCAAGGATGCGATCCTGTCCGGCCCGGCTGGCGGCGTCGTCGGCATGGTCGCCTCCGCCGCGCCGCTGGGGCACGGGCGGCTGATCGGGTTCGACATGGGCGGGACCAGCACCGATGTGTGCCATTATGCCGGCCGGTTCGAACTGTCGGCGGAGGAGGTCGTCGCGGGCGTGCGGGTGGCCGCGCCGGCCATGCGGATCCACACGGTTGCGGCGGGCGGCGGGTCCATCTGCCGTTATGACGGGGTGCGCTTCGCCGTTGGCCCCGCCAGCGCGGGGGCGCAGCCCGGCCCCGCCTGCTATGGACGGGGCGGGCCGCTGACGGTGACCGATTGCAACCTGGCGCTGGGCCGGATCGACCCCGCGCATTTCCCGCAGGTGTTCGGCACGGACGGGCGCCAGCCGCTGGACCTGCGAGCCTCTCTCGACCGCCTGGAGGAGATCGCCGCACAGCTGGGCGGCGCCATGTCGGTGGCGGCGATCGCCGAAGGGTTCCTGGCCATCGCGGTGGAGAACATGGCGGCGGCGATCCGGCGGATCAGCGTGGCGCGCGGCCATGATGTGCGCCGCTATGCCCTGGCCTGCTTCGGCGGCGCCGGCGGGCAGCATGCGGCGCGGGTGGCCGAGGTGCTGGGGATCGAGACGGTGCTGGTCCATCCGCTCGCCTCCGTCCTGTCGGCCTGGGGCATCGGGCTGGCGCCGGTGACGGCCATCCGCGAGCGGAGCGTGGGCGCGCCGGTGCTGGACGGCTTCGGAACGGCACTGGATGCCTTGCAGGCGGAGGCGCGCGGGGCGTTGCGCGAGCAGGGCGTGCCGGATGCGGCGGTCACCCTGGCATCGCGGGCCCGGCTGCGGTTCGCCGACAGCGACACGACGCTGACGCTCGACTGCGACGATCCCGCGCAGATGGACGCCGCCTTCCGGGCGGAACATCGGCGGCGCTTCGGCACGGCCGATGCGCGCACGGCGGTGGTGGTCGAGGCGCTGAGCGTGGAGGCATCGGGCAGCGTCGGCGGGCTGGCCGCGCTGGCGCCGGCGCCCCTGCCGCTGGCGGAGGCCACCGGCAGCAGCGAGGGCGTTTGGCGGACGCTCGCCCGCGCTGATTTCACGGCTGGCGAGGTGGTGGCCGGGCCGGCGCTGGTGATCGATCCGGGCTCAACCACCGTGGTCGAGCTGGGCTGGACGGCGGAGCTGGCAGCGGAGGGCACGCTGGTCCTGCGGCGGGTCGCCGGGTCGGGCGCCAGGCAGGCAGGTGACACGGCCCGCGATCCCGTGCGGCTGGAGATCATGGGCAATCTGTTCATGGCCATCGCCGAGGAAATGGGCGTGGTGCTGCAATCCACCGCCAGCTCGGTCAACATCAAGGAACGGCTCGATTTCTCCTGCGCGCTGTTCGACGCGAGCGGCGCGCTGATCGCCAATGCGCCGCACATCCCCGTCCATCTGGGCAGCATGGGCGAGGCGGTGGCGCGGATCATCGCGGCGCGCGCAGATCGCCGTGACGGGCGCGGGATCCGCCGAGGCGATGCCTATGCGCTGAACGATCCCTATCATGGCGGCACCCACCTGCCCGACATCACGGTGATCGTGCCGGTGTTCTGGAGTGATGATGGCGAGACGCCCGATGCCTTCGTGGCGGCGCGGGGGCATCATGCGGATGTGGGTGGCTCAGCCCCCGGATCGATGCCGCCCGACAGCACGGACATCGCGCAGGAAGGCGTGCTGATCGACAATCTGCTGGTGGCCGAGGGCGGGCAGTTGCTGGAGGTGCCGTTCCGCGCGGTGCTGGCCAGTGGCCCCTACCCCGCCCGGCGGCCCGACCGGAACCTGTCGGACCTCGCGGCGCAACTCGCCGCCTGCGAGCGGGGGACGGAGCTGTTGCGCGCCGCCGCGGCGGAGCATGGGGGTGCGGTGATCGCGGCCTATATGGGGCATGTCATGGATCAGGCGGAGGAGGCAGTGCGCCGGCTGCTGGCCACGCTGGAGGATGGCAGCTTCGGCTATCCGACGGACAATGGCGCGGCCGTGCACGTGGCGATCCGGGTGGACCGGCAGGGGCGGACGGCCACCTTCGACTTCACCGGCACCAGCGGGCAGCTGCCGGGCAATTTCAACGCGCCCCGCTCCATCACGCGGGCGGCGGCGCTGTATGTGCTGCGCACGCTGATCGACGATCCGATTCCGATGAACGATGGCTGCCTGGCTCCGGTGACGCTGGTGGTGCCGGAGGGATCGATGCTGGCGCCCCGCCCGCCGGCCGCGGTGGTGGCGGGCAATGTGGAGACCAGCCAGGTGGTCACGGACGCGCTATTCGCGGCCACCGGGCGGCTCGCGCCGAGCCAGGGGACGATGAACAATTTCACCTTCGGTGATGCCACCCGGCAATATTACGAGACGATCGCCGGCGGATCGGGCGCGGGGCCGGATCATTCGGGGACCGATGCGGTGCAGACACACATGACCAACAGCCGGCTGACCGATCCGGAGATCCTGGAAACGCGCCTGCCCGTGCGGCTGGACCGCTTCGCCATCCGGCGCGGATCGGGCGGGCGCGGTCTGCATGATGGCGGCGACGGGGTGGAGCGGCAGATCACTTTCCTGGAGCCGATGCGGGCCAATATCCTGGCCAATCGCCGCCGCGTGCCGCCGCGCGGCATCACCGGTGGCGGTGACGCCGCGCCGGGGGAGAACTTCGTGCGGCGCGCCGATGGCACGGTCGAGGTGCTGCCTGCGACCGGATCGGCGGAGATGGCGCCGGGCGATGCCTTCGTGATCCTGACGCCCGGCGGTGGCGGCTACGGGGAGGCCGGGCGATGAGCGCGCTGCCGCTGCTGGGCATCGCGCTGGTGGTCGTCGGCTTCGTGCTGCGGTTCAATCCGCTGCTGGTGGTGGCGGTGGCGGCGATCGTCACCGGGCTGCTGGCCGGCCTGGGCCTGGTGCCGGTGATCGAGGCGCTGGGGCGCGCCTTCAACGACAACCGCTATATCTCCGTCACCTGGATCATCCTGCCGGTGATCGGCCTGCTGGAACGCTACGGCTTGCAGGAGCGTGCCCGCACGCTGATCGCGGGCGTGCGCGGGGCCACCATGGGGCGGCTGCTGCTGCTCTATCTCGGCTTCCGCCAGATCACCGCGGCGCTGGGGCTGAAGGACATTGGTGGCCACCCGCAGACCGTGCGCCCGCTGCTGGCGCCGATGGCGGTGGCGGCGGCGGAGGCGCAGCATGGCGCGCTGGCGGAGGACGAGCGCGAGCAGGTGCTGGGCATGGCGGCGGCGACCGACAATATCGGGCTGTTCTTCGGCGAGGACATCTTCTTCGCCATCGCCTCCATCCTGCTGATCCAGGGCGTGTTCGAGACGGCCGGCTATCCGCTGACGCCGCTGCAGCTGTCGGTCTGGGCCATTCCGACCGCGCTGTGCGCCTTTGCCATCCATGGCGGGCGGGTGCTGTGGCTGGACCGGCGGTTCGGGCGGGTAAGGCGATGATCACGCTGGAATGGCTCTACCTGCTGAGCGGCGCGGTGTTCGCCGCCTGGGCGGTGCTGAGCCTGCGCGACCGGAGCAACCCCAAGCGCCGGGGCAATGCGGCCTTCTGGGGGCTGGTGGCGGCGAGTTTCCTGTTCGGGTCGCATCTGTCGGATCTCGCCAATGGCGTGCTGGTGCTGGGGCTGGTGGGCCTGGCCGGGCTGCATCGCCTGGGCCGCAGCGATCCGGCGACGACCTCGCCCGCCGAACGCACCACGCTGGCGACCCGCTTCGGCAACCGGCTGTTCGTGCCTGCGCTGGTGATCCCGGTTACGGCGGTGGCCGGCACGGTGCTGTATGCCTGGACGCCGCTGGGCGAACTGGGCCTGTTCGAGGAACGGCGCGAGACGCTGATCCTGCTGGGCATCGGCGTGCTGCTGGCGCTGGGAATGGCGCTGCACTGGCTGCGGCCGCCCGCGCTGGCCCCGCTGCAGGAAGGGCGGCGGCTGATCGATTCCATCGGTTGGGCCGCCATCCTGCCGCAGATGCTGGCCGCGCTGGGCGGGATCTTCGCGCTGGCGGGCGTGGGCGAGATCATCGGCACCTTCGCGGGCGCGGCGATCCCGGAGGGCAGCCTGTTCCTGTCAGTGGCGCTCTACTGCCTGGGCATGGCCGGGTTCACGATCATCATGGGCAATGCCTTTGCCGCCTTCCCGGTGATGGCCACCGCCATCGGCATTCCGGTGCTGGTGCAGCAGTTCGGCGGCAATGCGCCGGTGGTGGGGGCAATCGGCATGCTGGCGGGGTTCTGCGGCACGCTGCTGACGCCGATGGCCGCGAACTTCAACATCGTGCCGGCCGCGCTGCTCGACATGCGCAGCCAGTATGGCGTCATCCGCATGCAATGGGGCACGGCCGTGCCGCTGCTCGCCTGCAATCTCCTGCTCATCTACTGGCTGGCCTTTCCATGACGCATGATCCGATGACCTTGGCCCCCGACACCGCCGCCGCCTTTGCCCGCATCGCGCTGGGCCATGTGGCGCGCGAATATCCGCACAAGCTGGACCATGTGCTGGCCGATGATGGCGACGCCCTGCCCCCGCGCGTGCTGCATCCGGCGTTCTTCGGCAGTTTCGACTGGCACAGCTGTGTGCATGGCTGGTGGACGCTGCTGACGTTGCGCCGGCTGTTCCCCGACATGCCGGAAGCTGCAAAGATCGATGCGCTGGCGGCGGAGACGTTCACGCCCGCGAAGCTGGCGGCGGAGCTGGCCTATCTGGACCGGCCCCATGCGCGCGGCTTCGAGCGGCCTTATGGCTGGGCGTGGCTGCTGGCGCTGCACGGGGCGGCGGAGGCGCTTTCGCCCGACGGGCTGGGCCGCGCGCTGGAGCCGCTGGCGCGGCGCTTCGCCGGGATGCTGCGCGATTACCTGGCGGTGCTGACCTACCCGATCACCACCGGCACACATTTCAACACCGCCTTCGCGCTGATCCTGGCGCGCGACTGGGCCGGACGGCATGACGCGGAACTGGTGGGGGAGATCGAGCGCTACGCCCGCGCAGGCTATGCCGGGCGCAGCGACTATCGCGGATGGGAGCCGGGGGGCGACGAGTTCCTTTCCCCCTCGCTGACCGCCGCGCTGCTGATGGCGCGGGTGATGCCGGCGGGGGAATTTGCCGGCTGGTTCGACGCCTTCCTGCCCGCCGGGCGGATCGCGGAGCAGTTTCGCCCCGCCATCGTATCGGACCGAAGCGATGGCAAGATCGCGCATCTGGACGGGCTCAATCTCAGCCGCGCCTGGTGCCTGCTGGGAATCGCGCCGGTGGCGCCCGGCCGGTCAGGCGAACTGCGGCCTGTCGCGGACGAGCATCTGGCAGCGGCGCTGGACCAGGTGGCGGGCGACTACATGGGCGAACACTGGCTCGCCTCCTTCGCGCTGCTGGCGTTGCTGGCGCGCGGGGCGCCGGCCGCCAGGGATTGACGAGGTCGCGGCACTTGGCGCTTTGCCTGCGCGGCAATTTATGATCACATGGTGACATGATTGTTCCAGCAGGGATCAGGGCCCTGCTGGTGGGTCGCACAGGGGGACAATGATGAGATTACGATGGCTTGGCGGCGCCGCGATGCTGGCGCTGGCCGCGTGCGGGCAGCCGGAACGGACGGGCAGCGCCAGCAGCGCATCCTCTTCCGAGGAGCGGGTGGCCTTCCCGGGCGATCCGTTCCCTTCGACCTATCGGCCCTATCCGGGGGTCACGACACTGATCACCAACGCCACCATCTTCGATGGCGAAGGCGGCCGGGTCGATGGCGGATCGGTGCTGCTGGCGGATGGCAAGGTCGTGGCCGTGGGCACGGCGGTGAACGCGCCCGCCGATGCAGTGGTGATCGACGGCACCGGCAAGTTCGTCACCCCCGGCATCATCGACATCCACAGCCATCTGGGCGATTACCCCACCCCTTCCGTGGACGCGCATTCGGATGGGAACGAGGCGACCGATCCGGTCACCGCACAGGTCTGGGCCGAACATTCGGTCTGGCCGCAGGACCCCGGCTTCGCCCGCGCGCTGACCAATGGCGGCGTGACCACCATCCAGATCCTGCCCGGCTCCGCCAACCTGTTCGGCGGCCGGTCGGTGACGATCAAGAACGTCTATGCCCGCACGGTGCAGGAGATGAAGTTCCCCGGCGCGCCCTATGGCCTGAAGATGGCCTGTGGCGAGAACCCCAAGCGCGTCTATGGCAGCCGCAACCAGATGCCTTCCACCCGCATGGGCAATGTCGCGGTCAACCGGGCCACCTGGCAGGAAGCGCGCGAATATATGGCGGAGTGGGACGCCTATGCGGAGGATGGCGGCGATGCCCCCGACCGCAACCTGCAGATGGACACGCTGGTCGGCGTGCTGAAGGGCGACATCCTGGTCCACAACCATTGCTACCGCGCGGACGAGATGGCGGTCGTCCTCGATATGGCGCGGGAGTTCGGGTACAAGGTCACCAGCTTCCAGCATGCGGTGGAAGCCTACAAGATCGCCGACCTGCTGAAGGAACACGGCACCTGCGCCAGCGTGTGGGCGGACTGGTGGGGCTTCAAGATGGAGTCCTATGACGCGATCTACGAGAACCTGCCCCTGCTGGAAGCGCAGGGCGCCTGCGCCACCATCCATTCGGACGATCCCGACGGCATCCAGCGGCTGAACCAGGAAGTGGGCAAGGCGCTGGGCGACGGGCGCCGGATCGGCATCGACATCAGCGACGAGCATGCCTGGACCTGGCTCAGCTTCAACCCCGCCACCGCGCTGGGCATCGCCGAACAGACCGGCAGCCTGCGGCCCGGCAAGATGGCCGACATCGTGCTGTGGAGCGGCAACCCGTTCAGCACCTACACCCAGACGGAGAAGGTGTGGGTCGATGGTGCGCTGTTGTATGATTCCAGCGACCCGACGCGCCGCCCGGTCTCCGATTTCGAGCTGGGCCAGGTCGGCGAAGGAGACGTGAAGTGAAGCGCGCATTGATGAGCGCCGCGGCCCTGCTGCTGGCCGTACCCGCCGGGGCGCAGACAATCGCCATCACGGGCGGCACCGTGGCGATCGGCGATGGATCGCAGCCGATCCCGAACGGCACGGTGATCATCCGCGATGGCCGGGTAGTGGCGGCGGGCAGCGGCGTGGCCGTGCCTGCCGGCGCGCGGACGATCGATGCGACGGGCAAGTGGGTGTCGCCCGGGCTGGTCGTCGGCCTGGCGCCGGTCGGGCTGGTGGAGGTCAGCGGCGTGGAGGAGACGGACGATACCGACCCCGGCAAATCGCCCTTCTCCGCCGCGATCGACGTGGCGCCCGCGATCAATCCCAAGGCGCAGCCGCTGCAGGTGACGCGGGCGGAAGGCTATACCCGCGCGATCGTGGGGCCGGTGGCCGGGGATTCGATCTTCGCCGGGCAGGGCGCGATCATCGACCTGGGCACCGACATGGATGCGCTGATGCAGGCGCGCGCCTTCCAGTATGCGGAACTGGGCCAGGTCGGCGGCCGGAATGTCGGCGGTGGGCGGCCGGGCGTCTTCGCCTATCTGCGCAACGCCCTGTTCGAAGCGCAAGCCTACAAGCGTGACCGGCAGGCGCCGAGCCCGGCGGGGCATGACGGCTTCGAACGGCAGCTGACCCGGCTGGATGCCGAGGCGCTGGTGGCCGTGGTTGACGGCAGCGTGCCGCTGTTCGTCAACGTCAACCGGGCGAGCGACATCCTGACCGTGCTGCGCTTCAACCAGGAATTTCCGGCCATAAGGCTGGTGCTGGTCGGCGCGAATGAAGGCTGGATGGTGGCGCCGCAGATCGCCGCCGCGGGCGTGCCGGTGATCACGGCCGCGCTGACCGACTTGCCCGAGACGTTCGAGAGCCTGGCAGCGACCCGCTCCAATGTCGGACGGCTGCGGGCGGCGGGCGTGAAGGTGGCGCTGCGCACCACCCGCAACACCGCGCAGGAGGCCGGCAACCTGGTCGGGCTGGCGCAGGTGCCGGGGGCCACCGGGCTGGACTGGGGTTCCGCCTTCGCCACCATCACCTCCGCCCCGGCAGAGATCGTCGGCATGGGCGCGGAGTTCGGCAGCCTGCTGCCGGGCCGGCGTGGCGACGTGGTGATCTGGGACGGCGACCCGCTGGAGGTGCAGACGGGCGTGGAGCAGGTGTTCATCGACGGGGTGGAGCAGTCGCTCGACACGCATATGAGCCGGCTGCGCGATCGCTATCGCCAGGCCCAGCCGGGCAGCCTGCCCAAGGCTTACGAACGGTAAGGGATGCGCGGGGTGTGCTGCCGGATTGGTGGCACACCCAGCGAGATGTCAGAGCACCGAGATGCCGGGCTTCACCGTGGCGCGTTTCAGCGCCTCGGCCGCCTGCACCGCCTCCAGCCGGGCGGCGTGGACGGTGGAGCCGTCGCCGGGGATGGCGGCGCGCATGGCGGAGAGGGCTTCCTCCACCTCCTGCTTCACCGCGTCGTACTCCGGACTGTCCTGACCATGCGCGGGGCTGATCGCGAGCGCCTGCGTGGCGGAGACGATCATCAGCGCATCGGTGGTAAAGGCCTGGCGCACCTTGGCTTCAAACCGGCGGTTGTTGGCGCCTTCGAACAGCAGCGCGCCGAGCGTGGCGGCGGAGGTCAGCACATCGACAAGCGTGGTCATGGGGCAAGGCTCCCGATCCCCAGCAGGCCCGGCAGCGGGGAGGTGCCGATCCGCGCCAGGCGGTCGAGGATGCCGAGCACCTGGCGACCGCTTTCCTGCCGGATGCGCAGCTGCTGTTCCGTGGTCGGCTGGTTGCCGGCGAGTTGCACGATGCCGGCATGCTGCGCGCCGAGATCCTGCAGCAGGGCGGCGGCTTCGTCATAGGCGGCGGCGGCGGCGGATTGCTGCTCCCCTTGCTCGATCAGCTGGAGCAGGATGGCGCGGCGCGCCTCGAAATCCTCCACCTGCGCCAGGTTGCGGTTGGCGACCTGCAGTTGCGCATTGGCGGCGACCTGATCGGCGGTGCCGACCACGCCGATGCGCCACGCCTGCATCTGTGCGGCGAGCGCCTCCATCGCGCGGTCGAAGCTGGCGCTGCGTGCCTGCACCACGCGGGCGACGGCATCGCCCTGCCCGCGTGCCTGGGCAATGGCGGCGAAATAGTCGACCAGCTCGGCCACCGGCCCTGCCGCGCCGACGAGGTCCGGCGGGGTGCCGCCAGCGGGGGTGAGCAGCAGGGCCAGCGCATCGAGCGCGTTTGCCGCATCGGTTACCGCGATCGTGAATTGCGGTGCGGTTTCCGGCGTCAGCTGGGACAGTTCGCCGAGATAGGCGCCCATCGCGCCGATCAGCTGCATCGCGCCCTTCGCGGCGCGCGGATCGATCGGGCGCAGGCTGTAGGTGGTGGACGGGGCACCTGCGGCCAGTTCCGCATCGGACAGGCATAGGCTGTCGCCGGTCGTGAAATCAGTCCGCAGCTCGATGGCCGAGCCCCACAGGCAGGAGGGTTCGGAGGCGACCAGGATGGCGTTCGCCTCCAGCTGGCGGCGGCGCGCCTCGTCGAAGAAGGCGGCGGCCTCGGCCCCGGCCTCCCGACCAGCGGAGACGAACTGCCGCGTGTCGGTGACCAGCACCGCCTGCCGCGCGGCACAGCCGGGCAGCAGGAGGGCCAGCGATGCACCCAGCAGCAGAGACGGTATGCGCATGGTCGCCCCCTTTCTCCCGGGCATCATCTGCCAAGGTGGGGGCGCGTGCAAGGGCGTTTGGCGGCGCCCTACTCCGTGATGTTGGTGCTGAGCATCGTGTAGGGCGGCTGGATATATTCCAGCGCACTGGCAGCGGCGCGGCCGTAGCGGTTGCCGCCCGCGAACCGGCGCATGATCTCGCTGAAGTTCAGGCTGACGCCGACGAAGACGTGGCGCTTGGGCCGGATGCCGGCCTCCCGGTCTGGGTTGGTGAAATCCTCCGCCCGGTAGCCGAGGTCGAGTTCGACATAGCGCAGCGGGGTCTGGCGCAGCCCGTCGAAGCCGGCGAGCTTCAGCGCGAAGAAGTGCCACTGCGCCTCGAAATGCTTCTTGCCGGACAGGCGGTAGCGGCCTTCCTGCGGCTGGATCATCAGGCGGTAGTCAAGCTTCTGGTCAAGGCCGGGCACGCTGTTGCGCAAGGCGGAGAAGCCGGCACCCAGGCCGTTGAAGGCGACGTCTTCCCACGACCAGCCGCCGGTGGGTTCGATCGAGTCCCAGAATTCCGTATACAGCATCGCGCCGAAGCCGAGCGCGGCGGCGGTATACTGGATGCCGGGGGCATCGCCCGTCTTCCGGCGCAGGCGATGGTGCAGCAGTTCGGAGATGACATAGGAGCTGTAGGCGTGCGTCAGCTTGTCCACGCCCATATTGTTGGTGTCGCGGCCGAACCAGCCTTCGACCTGGCCGTGCGGCCATTCCGGATCGTCGAACAGCTTGGCGCCGTTGGTGGCAGTGTAATACAGCATCACCGCGCCGAATTCCCACTTCACCGCATCCGCCTGACTGGCGAAGCTGAGCCGCTGGCCCCCGGTATCGGGGTCGGCCCAGCGGGCTGCGGCGGCCGCATCCTTGGGACCGTAGGTTTCCTGCCCGGGAACGGTTTCGCGGGTGATGCCGCCCAATGCGGCATCCTCATCCACGACGGCGCCCTGCGCAAAGGCCGCGGCAGGCTCCGCCGTGATGCGCGACAGGTCCACCCCGTCGGCCGGCAGGCGCCAGTCGGCGAGCGACAGGCCGGCCGACTGGATGGTGATGGCGGACAGATCGGTCGCGGGGGCCAGGTCGCCGGCCCGGGCCGGAACGGCGGATAGGATGGCGAGAGCCGGGAGAGCGGCGAGCATCGCGCCGGGTTTGCAGTTCAACGGTCGGGTATCCACGTAGCGGCCGACATCGGCCGCGCGCGCTGTAGCGCGATCAGGCGATGAACGCCAAGGTCGCAGCCAGTCCGGCGGTGTAAGTGGTGACGAACTGTTGCAACATGGTTCGGCCCGGCTCCACCGCCATCTCGGCCGCCGGGCAGGACGCGCCTGCGGGCAGCAGGGTGCGGAGCCAGTGGCGGGCGGGGTTCGGCTGCATGGGCGGAGGTTAACAAGCGGTAAACCATCGCCCAAGTGAAATCGTGTAACCGCAGCGCATGCGAAAAGGGCCGCCCCGAAATGGAGCAGCCCCTTTGCGTGACGAATATGTCAGCTGGCTGGCGTCAGACCTTGTCGCCCAGCGCGCCCTTGACGGAACCCTTCAGGTTCTGTGCCTCGCCCTTCTTCTCCTGAGCCACGCCTTCGGCATGGGTCTCGGGATCGTTGGACTGCTGCTTCACGTTGCCGGCGAGTTCGTTGGCAACGCCCTTCACCTTGTCGGTAAATTCACCCATGGTGAGATCCTTTTGTTTGCGGTGCCAGGTCGGTGCCGCTCTTTCACCTAACAACAGTTAGCCTCTGCTCGGGTTCCGGCATGGTGGGTTCAACCGCCGGTGGCCGGCTGTTGGCTCATGGCGATAATGCAGTCCCAGTCCGCCTGTGTGACCTCTCCCACGGACAGGCGCGACAGGCGCACCAGCTCCATTTCGGCCAGTGCGGGCTCCGCCTTCACCTCCGCCAGTGTGACCGGGCGGGCGAGCGGGGCGACCGGGATCACGCGGACGCTGGCCCATTTGGGATCGTCCGAATCCGTCAGCCCGGCCTCCGCCACCTCCATGATGCCGACGATCGCCTTGCCGGTGACCGAATGGTAGAAGAAGGCCCGGTCGCCCACCTGCATGGCGCGCAGATTGTTGGCCGCGCGGTGATTGCGCACGCCATCCCACAAGGTGTCGCCGTCACGCACCAGATCGTCCCAGCCGAAGGCCTCGGGTTCCGACTTCATCAGCCACAGGCGGTGGGACATGGCGGGATACTCCTTGTGGGTCAGAATGATTGCCCTGCCCCCCTTGGCTCACTAGGTGGCAGGCGATGCGCGCTTCCTTCACCAAGATGCACGGGCTGGGCAATGATTTCGTCGTGCTGGATGCGCGGGACGGTGCCCTGCCCCCGCTGCATGCGGGCACGGTGCGCGCGCTGGCGGACCGGCAGACGGGCATCGGCTGCGACCAGCTGCTGCTGCTGGAGCCAAGCGACCGCGCCGACCTGAAGGTGCGGATCTTCAATGCCGATGGCAGCGAGGTGGCCGCCTGCGGCAACGCCATGCGCGCCGTCGCGCTGCGGCTGGCGCAGGGCGACGGACTGCAGCAGGTCATGATCGAGACCGCCGCCGGGCTGATCGCCGCCGAGGCGAATGGCGCGCAGATCCGCGTGGACATGGGCGTGCCGCGCACCGAGTGGGACGCGATCCCGCTGGCCTATCCGCTGGACACGCTGAGCCTGCCGGTGGGGTGGGACGGGCTGGAGAAGCCGGCCTGCGTAAATGTCGGCAACCCGCATGTCGTGTTCTTCGTGCCCGATTGCGACGCGGTGCCGCTGGCGCGGATCGGCCCCCGGATCGAGAACGACCCGCTGTTTCCCGAACGGATCAACGTGAATGTGGCAACCGTGCTGGACCGGCGCCGCATCCGGCTGCGCGTGTGGGAACGCGGCGCCGGGCTGACGCGGGCCTGCGGCACGGGCGCCTGCGCCACCGCCGTGGCGGCGATGCGGCGCGGATTGGTGGAGCGCGAGGTCGAGGTCGCCCTGCCCGGCGGCACCCTGCGCATCGGTCGGGACACGGACGGACGCATCAGCATGGCCGGGCCGGCGGCGGAATCCTATCGCGGGTCGTTCGACTGGGGCGATTATCTTTGAGTGTGCCCCGGTGAGTGTGGAGGTGGTGAACCTCGGCTGCCGGCTGAACCTGGCGGAGTCCGAGCGGATGCGCGGCCTGCTGGCCGGCGCGGACAATCTGGTGGTGATCAATAGCTGCGCGGTGACGGCGGAGGCGGTGCGCCAGACGCGGCAGGCGATCCGCCGCGCGCGGCGGGCGCGGCCCGATGCGCGGCTGCTGGTTACCGGCTGTGCGGCGGAGGTGGAGCGCGAGGGGCTGGCCGCCATGCCGGAGGTGGACGGGCTGGTGCCTAACGCCGCCAAGCTGGATGCGCGCAGCTGGAATGTGCCGGCCGTGTCGGCGCCGGTCGTGCCGCTGCATTCGCGCGGTTTCGTGGCGGTGCAGAACGGGTGCGACCATGCCTGCACCTTCTGCGTGATCCCGCAGGGGCGCGGGCCGAGCCGGTCGCTGCCGGTGGCACAGGTGCTGCGCGAGGTGGAACGTGACCTTGCGCGCGGCGCGGCGGAGATCGTGCTGACGGGCGTGGACCTGACCAGCTGGGGGCATGATCTGCCCGGCGCACCCGGGCTGGGCGTGCTGGTGGCGGCGGTCCTGCGGGAGTTTCCGCGGCTGGCGCGGTTGCGGCTGTCATCGCTGGACGGGGTGGAGATCGACGGCTTGCTGCTGGAGCTGCTGGCCGGTGAGGCACGGGTGATGCCGCACCTGCACCTGTCCTTGCAGCACGGGCATGATCTGGTGCTGAAGCGCATGAAGCGGCGGCATGGCCGCGCGGATGCGGTGCGGCTGGTGGGGGATCTGCGGGCGCGGCGGCCCGAGATCGCGCTGGGTGCGGACCTGATCGCCGGCTTCCCGACGGAGGACGAGGCGATGCACAGCGCCAACCTGTCAATCGTGGCCGAACTGGGCATCGTGCATGGGCATGTGTTCCCCTACTCCCCGCGTCCCGGCACGCCGGCCGCACGGATGCCGCAGGTCTCGCCGCCGCTGGTCAAGGCGCGCGCGGCGGAGCTGCGCCGGGAAGTGGCGCGGGTGCGGGATCTCTGGCTCCGATCGCTGATCGGTCAGGAACTGGATGTGCTGGCGGAGCGTGATGGCACTGGCCATGCCGGCAATTTCGCGCGGGTCGCCCTGCCCGGCAACACGGTGTCGGGCACGATCGTGCGCGTGGTGCCGCAGGATATCGAAGAAGGATTGTTGCGATGAGTGAAGCGGGCTGGAGCGAGCGGCTGCTGGGCGCGTTCCGCAAGACATCCGAACGGCTGGGCGGCAATCTGGCGGGCGTGGTCGGCACGGCCAAGCTGGACGATGCCACGCTGGACGAGGTGGAGGATGCGCTGATCCTGTCCGACCTCGGCCCCGCTGCCGCCGGCCGCATCCGCCGGCGCCTGTCCGACAAGCGCTTCGGCCTGAGCATGACGGAACGCGAGCTGAAGGAAGCCGTGGCGGAGGAGATCGCCGCCATCCTGCGCCCGGTGGCCAAGCCGCTGGAGGTGACCGCCTTCCCCCGCCCGCAAGTGGTGCTGGTGATCGGCGTCAATGGCAGCGGCAAGACCACCACCATCGCCAAGCTGGCGCATCTGTTCCAGGAAGAGGATTACGGCGTGCTGCTGGCCGCCGGCGACACCTTCCGCGCGGCCGCGATCGGCCAGCTGGGCGTATGGGCGGACCGGATCGGCGTGCCGCTGGTGCGCGGGCCGGAAGGCGGCGACCCGGCCAGCGTGGTGTTCGACGCGGTGAAGCGCGCCACCGACACCGGCATCGATGCGCTGATCGTGGACACCGCCGGCCGGTTGCAGAACCGGCGCGAGCTGATGGACGAACTGGCCAAGATCCGCCGCGTGCTGGGCCGCCTGAACCCCGCCGCCCCGCACGACGTGGTGCTGGTGCTGGACGCCACCAACGGGCAGAATGCGCTGAACCAGATCGACGTGTTCCGCGAGGTGGCCGGGGTGACGGGCCTGATCATGACCAAGCTGGACGGCACCGCGCGCGGCGGCGTGCTGGTGGCCGCGGCGGAACAATACGGCCTGCCGATCCACGCGATCGGGGTGGGCGAAACGCTTGACGATCTGCGCCCCTTCGACCCCGACCTGGTCGCGCGCGTGATCGCGGGGGTGGCGTGATGGCGAAATTGGAAGCGAAGCCGAAAGCCAGATCCGGCTGGATCAACGTGGCGGTCGATTACGGGCCGCTGATCGTGTTCTTCCTGGCCTATCGCCACTTCAGCCCCGATGGCGAGGATGGCGCCGGGGAGATCATGGCAGTGGTCAAGAGCACGGGCGTCTTCATCGTGGCGTCGCTGGTGGCGCTGGCGGTGAGCAAGTGGCGGCTGGGCAAGATCAGCCCGATGCTGGCGCTGTCCACCGCGCTGATCGTGGGCTTCGGCGCGCTGACCATCTATTTTCAGGACCAGCGCTTCATCCAGTGGAAGCCGACGATCATCTATCTGGGCTTCGGCATCGCGCTGCTGGTGGGCTGGCAGCGGGGCAAGGCGCTGCTGAAGGTGCTGCTGGAGGCCGCGTTCGACGGGCTGAACGACGAAGGCTGGCTGAAGCTGAGCCGCAACTGGGGCCTGTTCTTCCTGGTCCTGGCGGCGCTGAACGTCGCGCTGACCTACGCCCTCAGCTTCGAGGCTTGGCTGGCGGCCAAGCTGTGGCTGTTCATGCCGCTGTCCTTCCTGTTCACCTTCACCCAGCTGCCCATGCTGCTGCGCCACGGTCTGGCCACCGGCGCGGAAGAGCAGGTGGCGCAGAACCCGCCGGTGGAGTGAACCCCGGTGGCCGACGGCTTCCCGCATGGCACGGTGCATCAGGCACCCGCTGACCTGCAGGAGGCGATCGGTGCAACACCGGAGCTGCGGGCGCGCTGGGCTGCACTGACGCCGCTCGGGCGCAACGAGTTCATCTGCTGGGTGGAGGATGCGAAGCAGACGGCCACGCGGCAGCGCCGCATCGTGCGGGCGACCGAGGAAGTGCTGGAGGGGCGCAAGCGGCCCTGCTGCTGGGCGGGCTGCATCCACCGCACCGACAAAACGCCGGGCCGCTGGCAGCAGGCGGTGCTGATCGACAAGGCACGCGGATGACCGAACATGACAGGATGGTGCGGGGCGAGCTGTACGACGCGCTGGACCCGGATCTTGTGGCCCGGCGCAATGCCGTGCGCGGGCTGTGCCAGCAGCTGAACGCCTCGGCGGAAGAAGAGGAGGTGCTGCGCCGCGACCTGTGCCGGCGCATCTTCGGCCAAGGCGGCGACAGCTTGTGGGTCCAGCCACCGTTCTTCTGCGACTATGGTTCGAACATCACGCTGGGCGAGCGGGTGTTCTTCAACTTCAACTGCATCATCCTGGACGTCTGCCCGGTGGCGATCGGCGACTACACGATGTTCGGCCCCGGCGTGCAGGTGCTGACGCCGATGCACCCGATGGATGCGGCCCTGCGCCGCAGCCGGGAATATGGCCAGCCGATCACGATCGGTTCGGATGTGTGGGTCGGCGCCGGCGCGCTGATCCTGCCGGGCGTCACGATCGGTGCGGGCAGCGTAATTGGCGCGGGCAGCGTGGTGACGCGGGACGTTCCCGCCGGGGTGTTCGCCGCGGGCAATCCGTGCCGGGTGATCCGCGAACTGACGGAGGAAGATCGCGCTGCCGGACAGCAATTGTCCGCAGACCTTGCGTAACCGTCTGCAAAGGCGCATATAGTCCGGGCTACAGTCGCATATAGACGGTCTATCGGCGCTTTGCGGCTCCTTTCTTCCTTCTTTCCCTGCCCTCGTGCACCCGCCGGCTCACGCGGAGCCGACGTTCATAAAGAAGGAAATACCATGAGCATTACCGGAACCGTCAAGTTCTTCAACGCCGACAAGGGCTATGGCTTCATTGCGCCCGATGGCGGCGGCGCCGACGCATTCGTGCACATCAGCGCCGTGGAGCGTGCCGGCATGTCCACTCTGCGCCAAGACCAGAAGGTCAGCTACGAGCTGGAGCAGGACCGTCGCGGCAAGACCAGCGCGGTCAACCTCGAAGCGGCTGACTGATCGTCATCCGGAAGATTGCCGCGCGGGGTTCAACCCGCGCGGCGATCTCCATTTCAGCAAGGATTACCATGGCCCAGGACGCTCTCTTCTACCGTGCGCAGGCGGCCAAGGCTCGTGAAGAGGCCGATACGGCCGTTCTGGACAATGTCCGCGACCGCGCACTGCGCTCCGTTGCCGCCTTCGAGACGATGGCCGCTTCTGCCGAGCGCGTGACCAAGCAGCGCGAAGATCGCAAGATGGCTGCGGCCGACACCGAATAAATGCTCCTTCGAGGAGCTTGCCGACGGGCCCCAGGTGGGCCGGTCCGCTTCTGCGCTGACCTTCGTGAGCGCAACGACCTGGCCGCCCCCCTTCGGGCCGCGAGCCGGATGCCGACAATCCATATACCGATCCGCTCAGGCTACGCTCCTTTCGGCGAGATGTGCGTGCGCCTGGCTTCCTACGAGCAATCGACGCCCATGAACGCCGGACGGTGCATCAGGCCGATGCTCGAGCGGGCAGCACCAGACGCAGGCACAAAAAGAAGGGCGCCGTCGCCGGCGCCCTTTTTCGTTCCCGTAGAAAGCCCGACGATCAGGCTTCCTCGTACTCTTCCTCGGTCTGCACCGGGCCGCTGTCCTGGCCCTTGGCGGAGACATCGCGGTCGACCAGCTCGATATAGGCGATCGGGGCCGCGTCGCTGGCGCGGAAGCCGGCCTTGATGATGCGGACATAGCCACCCTCGCGGCCGGCATAACGCTCCGCCAGCACCTCGAACAGCTTGCGCTCCTGCGTGTCGTCCATCAGGCGCGAGTGTGCCAGACGACGGTTGGACAGGCCGCCACGCTTGGCCAGCGTGATCAGCTTCTCGACATAGGGGCGCAGTTCCTTCGCCTTGGGCGTGGTGGTCTTGATCTGCTCGTGCTTGATCAGCGCGGCGGCCATGTTGCGCAGCAGGGCGGCGCGGTGGCCGGACTTGCGCTGCAGCTTGCGGCCGGAAATGCCGTGACGCATGATAGGTGCTCCATTCGTAAGGGGGCCGTTTCAGGTACCCCGGTCCTGGTTCGAATTAAGGGCTCCGAACCTGTGCCCAACTCTTCAGACCGTATGCCGGCGGCCAAGCGACCAAGTGCTTTCGCGCAGGTCGCTTGTCCGGGGCGCAGCCGCTGCCGGCCTTAGCCCAGCAGCTCCTGCTCCAGCTTCTTGGCCATTTCCTCGATGTTCTCGGGCGGCCAGCCGGGGATGTCCATGCCCAGGCGCAGGCCCATGCCGGACAGCACTTCCTTGATCTCGTTCAGCGACTTGCGGCCGAAATTCGGCGTACGCAGCATCTCCGCCTCGGTCTTCTGCACCAGATCGCCGATATAGATGATGTTGTCGTTCTTCAGGCAGTTGGCCGAACGGACCGACAGCTCCAGCTCGTCCACCTTCTTCAGCAGGTAACGGTTGAGCTGGTTGGTGTCGCTCTCTTCCGCCGGGGCGACCATGCCGCCGCTCGTCATCGGGGCGGATGCCTGCGGCATGCCGTCTTCGAAGTGGACGAACAGCTGCAGCTGGTCCTGCAGGATGCGCGCGGCATAGGCCACGGCATCTTCCGGCGTCACGGTGCCGTCGGTTTCCACGGTCAGGTTCAGCTTGTCATAATCGAGTTCCTGCCCGACGCGGGCATTGTCGATCTTGTAGCTGACCTGGCGGATCGGCGAGTACAGCGAGTCGACCGGGATAAGGCCGATCGGTGCGTCGACCGGGCGGTTCTGCACGGCCGGGACGTAGCCCTTGCCCACATCGGCGGTCAGCTCCATGTTGAGCGTGGCGCCTTCGTCCAGATGACAGATCACCAGGTCCTTGTTCATCACCTCGATATCGCCGGTCACGGCAATGTCGCCGGCCTTCACCTCGGCCGGGCCGGTGGCGGACAGCTGCAGGCGCTTGGGGCCTTCACCCTCCATGCGCAGGGCGATCTGCTTCACGTTGAGGACGATGTCGGTCACGTCCTCGCGCACGCCGGCGAGCGACGAGAATTCGTGCAGCACGTTCTCGATGCGGATCGCGGTGATCGCCGCGCCCTGAAGGCTGGACAGGAGCACCCGGCGCAGCGCGTTGCCGAGCGTCAGGCCGTAGCCCCGCTCCAGCGGCTCGGCCACGAAGGTGGCACGGCGCTTGGCATCGCCGATCGCCTTGATGTCGAGAGTGTTGGGCTTCTTCAGTTCCTGCCAGTTCTTCACATTGACGGACATGGACTTCCCCTAAATGGTCTGGTGCTGGCGGCAACGGCCGCAGACGCCGGTGAAGCGTCGCGGCCGTGCAAAAGGTTCGCCCGACGGCCTGCGGATGGCCTGCCGGGCGACACGATCAGACGCGGCGACGCTTGGACGGGCGCACGCCGTTATGCGGGATCGGGGTCACATCGCGGATCGAGGTGATGGTGAAACCCACCGCCTGCAGCGCGCGCAGGGCGCTTTCGCGACCCGAACCCGGACCCTTGATCTCCACTTCCAGCGTGCGGACGCCGTGTTCGGCGGCCTTCTTGCCGGCATCGTCGGCAGCAACCTGGGCGGCATAGGGAGTCGACTTGCGGCTGCCCTTGAAGCCCATCGCGCCGGCCGAGGACCAGCTGATCGCATTGCCCTGCGCATCGGTGATGGTGATCATGGTATTGTTGAAGCTGGCATTCACATGAGCGACGCCAGAAGAGATGTTCTTGCGCTCCCGCCGACGAATGCGCTGAGGTTCGCGTGCCATATTTGGGTATCCTGTCCTGTCTCGTCAAGAAAGCGCGCGGCCCGGCCGGTCCGATACGGAGCGGCTGGCCGGCAGCGGCTTACTTCTTCTTGCCGGCGATCGGCTTTGCCTTGCCCTTGCGGGTGCGGGCATTGGTGTGGGTGCGCTGGCCACGGACGGGCAGGCCCTTGCGGTGACGCAGGCCGCGATAGCAGGCCAGGTCCATCAGACGCTTGATGTTCATCGCGGTGTTGCGACGCAGATCGCCTTCCACGGTGTACTCGGCGTCGATCGCCTCGCGGATCTGCAGGACTTCGGCGTCGGACAGGTCCTGCACGCGGCGGGCCTCGTCAATGCCCAGCTTCTTGGCGATTTCCTTCGCCGTCGCAGGGCCGATACCATGAATGTAGGTGAGTGCGACAATCACGCGCTTGTTGGTGGGGATGTTTACCCCGGCAATACGAGCCAAAACGTCTTCTCCATGCTCCACAGGGCGCCAGCCGGCCGGCAGGTGCTCCATCTCATCGCGGTTACATTCGCCGTTCCGGAAAAGGAGCGGTTGCCCCAAACGAAAATGGACCGACCGGCGCGCATGAACGCTGCGGCCCTGTCGGTTTGTTCGTCACCGGTAAAGCGAATGGAGTGCGCGCCTAAAGCGATTCGGCCCCGTCGTCAACCTGCTAAACGCAGGTGGCGGGCACGGCGAGGCACCGCCTGCAACTTGCGGAGTGGACCGTGGCACGAATTATAACGCAGTGAGCCTTCCGCGTCAAAGGTGCGTGAATACCGAAGGGGTTGTTGCACCCGGCGACCGGTAGGGTAGAACGGCAGCGTGATCCGCGCCGCACTGCACCATGCCACGTCGTATCGCTACGACAGGCCCGTCCGCCTCGGCCCGCAGGTTATCCGCCTGCGCCCCGCCCCCCACACCCGCACCGCGGTGCCCAACTATTCGCTGAAGATCGAACCCGCCAACCACTTCCTGAACTGGCAGCAGGACCCGCACGGCAACTGGCTGGCGCGCGTGATCTTCCCCGAACCGGTCACGCACATGTCCATCCAGGTGGACCTGCTGGCGGACCTTGCCGTCATCAACCCGTTCGACTTCTTCGTGGAGGAGAGCGCGGAAGCGGTGCCCTTCACCTACGATCCGCAATTGCGCGAGGAGCTGTCGGCCTATTTCGCGGGCGAAGGCGAAGGGCCGCTGTTCGATGCGCTGGTGGCGGAGTTCGCCGGCTGGCAGGGGCGCACGATCGACTTCCTGGTGGCGCTGAACCGGGGCGTGCAGGAGCGTGTCGGTTATACCGTGCGCATGGAAGCGGGCGTGCAGACGCCGGACGAGACGCTGCGGTTGGCGACCGGCAGCTGCCGCGATTCCGGCTGGCTGCTGGTCAATGTGCTGCGGCGGCTGGGCTATGCCGCGCGGTTCGTGTCCGGCTACCTCATCCAGATGAAGCCCGACGTGGTCGCCGTGGACGGCCCGCGCGGGACGGAGGAGGATTTCACCGACCTGCATGCCTGGGCCGAGATCTATGTGCCGGGCGCGGGCTGGATCGGCCTCGATCCCACCAGCGGGCTGTTTGCGGGCGAAGGACACATCCCGCTCGCCGCCACGCCGCATTACCGCTCCGCCGCGCCGGTCTCGGGCGCGCTGCTCGACGCGGCGCGGACCGATTTCGAGTTCGCCATGCGGGTGGACCGGGTGCACGAGGCGGTGCGCATCACCAAGCCGTTCACCGATGCCCGCTGGCAGGCGCTGCTGGACCTGGGCGCCAAGGTCGATGCCGATCTGGAAGCGGGCGATTGCCGCCTGACCATGGGCGGGGAGCCGACCTTTGTCGCCGCCGACGACCCGGAAGCCGCCGAGTGGAACGGGGAGGCGGTCGGCCCGACCAAGGCCCTGTATGCCGACCGGCTGATCCGCAATCTGCGCCGCCGCTTCGCGCCGGGCGCGCTGCTGCATCACGGCCAGGGCAAGTGGTATCCGGGCGAAAGCCTGCCGCGCTGGGGCTTCTCGCTCTACTGGCGCAAGGACGGCACGCCGCTGTGGCAGGACGAGGACCTGATCGCATTTGCCGGCAGCAGCGAGCTGACCGGCGACAATGCGGTGCACGAAGGCGCGCTGGGCCCGGCGGAGGCGCAGGCCTTCCTGGACCGCGCCGCCGCCGGACTGGGCCTGTGGGACGATTATGTCCGCCCAGTCTATGAAGACCCGGTCCGCTGGATTGAGCGGGAGGGCGAGCTGCCGGTGAACGTCACCACCGCCGATCCGAAGGTGGATGATCCGGAGGAGCGCGCCCGCATCGTGCGCACCTTCAGCCGGGGCCTCAGCCAGCCGGTCGGCTATGTGCTGCCGATCCAGCGCTGGCAGGCGGAGCCGGCGAAGACCAGCAAGTGGAAGAGCGAGCAATGGAGCGTGCGGCGCGATGCGCTGTTCGCGGTGCCGGGCGATGCGTCGCTTGGCTATCGCCTGCCGCTGGGCAGCCTGCCGCATGTCGGCAAGTCCGACTACCCCTACATCCATCCGCGCGTGACCACCGATGCCGCCGCGCCGCTGGCCGATTACCGCGCGCAAGGGCCCGAAAGCGGCGCCGATGATCGCGAACGGCCCGCATCGCAACGGATGGAGCGGGTCGAGGGGCCCGACGGCAACCGGCAGGAGATGGTCGAGCAGCGGATCATCGAAGGCGCGGTGCGCACCGCCATGACGGTGGAGGCGCGCGGATCCTACCTGTCCGTCTTCGTGCCCCCGGTAGAGGCGATGGAGGACTTCCTGGAGCTGATCGCCACGATCGAGGCGACGGCCAAGGCGATGGGCGTGCCCGTCCGCATCGAAGGCTACCCCCCGCCGCCGGACCCGCGCGTGCATGTGCTGAAGGTGACGCCGGACCCCGGCGTGATCGAGGTCAACATCCACCCCGCGGCCAGCTTCGCCGAGGTGACCGACATCACCACGCAGCTGTATGATGCGGCGCGCGAATGCGGGCTGACGGCGGACAAGTTCATGGTGGACGGTCGGTCGATCGGCACCGGCGGGGGCAATCACATCGTGCTGGGCGGCGCGACCTTCCCCGACAGCGCCTTCATCCGCCGGCCGGACATGCTGAAGAGCTTCGTGCTCTACTGGCAGCGGCACCCTTCCCTGTCCTACCTGTTTTCCGGCTTGTTCATCGGCCCCACCAGCCAGGCGCCGCGGATCGACGAAGCGCGGCATGACAGCCTGTACGAGCTGGAGATCGCGCTGGCGCAGGTGCCGGGGCCGGATGCGCCGCAGGGGTTCCCGTGGGTGGTGGACCTGCTGTTCCGCAACATGCTGGTGGATGTCACGGGCAACACGCACCGGACGGAGATCTGCATCGACAAGCTCTATTCCCCCGACGGCCCGACCGGCCGGCTGGGACTGGTGGAGTTCCGCGCCTTCGAGATGCCGCCGGACGCGAAGATGAGCGTGGCGCAGCAATTGCTGCTGCGCGCGCTGTTCGCGTGGTTCTGGCGCGAGCCGCAGGATGGCGATCTGGTCCGCTGGGGCACCGCGCTGCACGACCGGTTCCTGCTGCCGCATTTCTGCTGGGCGGATTTCACGGAGGTGCTGAACGATCTGCGCCAGGCCGGCTACGATTTCGACCCCAACTGGTTCGAGGCGCAGCGCCAGTTCCGCTTCCCCGTGCACGGCACGGTGGAGGCAGGCGGCGTGGAGCTGGAGATCAGCCATGCGCTGGAGCCGTGGAACGTGCTGGGCGAAAGCGGCGCGATCGGCGGTACGGTGCGCTATGTCGACAGCTCCACCGAACGGCTGCAGGTGCGCGCCAAGGGGCTGGTGCCGGGGCGCCATGTCATCGCCTGCAACGGCCGGCGCGTGCCGCTGCATCCCACCGGCCGCCCGGGAGAGGCGGTGGGCGGCATCCGGTACAAGGCCTGGGCGCCGCATAGCTGCATGCACCCGCTTCTGGGCGCCGACCCGCCGTTGACCTTTGACGTGCTGGACAGCTGGAACGGCCGGTCGCTGGGCGGGTGCGTGTATCATGTGGCCCACCCTGGGGGGCGGGCCTACGCCGATGTGCCGGTCAATGATTACGAGGCGGAAAGCCGGCGCAAGGCGCGCTTCGTGGACCATGGGCACACGCCGGGGCGGATCGACATTCCGGCGGCGGAGGCAGGTGGCGAGTTCCCCATGACGCTGGACCTGCGCCGCCCCGCACCGCGCACCGGCGGTTAGTCCGTCAGCCGACAAAGCATTGCCCACCGTCGCCGTTAGGAGCGACGGTGGGCCGGATGACTGACCGCACTGCCGCCGGCCTGACGGGCATCGCCTACTGCCCGGAGATCGACGGATTGCGGGCACTGGCCGCCATGTGCGTGCTGGTCGGCCATCTCTACTGGCTTGAATTCGGGCTGGCCGGGTCCGGGGTGCGCCTGTTCTTCTGCATCAGCGGCTACCTGATCACGCATATCCTGCTGTCCGCCCATGCAAGCGGCGCCGCGACGTGGGACATCCTGCGGGCCTTCTGGGCCAGGCGGGTGCTGCGGATCTTCCCGCCATATTACTTGGCCTTGCTGATCGCGCTGGCGCTGAACGCCTATGATATCCGCGACACCGCATGGTGGCACCTGACCTTCACCACCAACATCCTGCTGGCACTGCGCGGAGACTGGGACCCGATCATCACCGGCCATCTGTGGTCGCTGGCGGTGGAGGAGCAGTTCTACCTGCTGTGGCCGGTGGGGCTGCTGCTGGCGCTGCAATGGGGGCGGGATCCGCGCGCTGCAGGGCTGCTGTGCGCCGGGCTGATCGCGCTGGCCATCACGTGGAACCTGGCGCTGAGCGAGGCGCAGCATGCACGGGAGCCGGGCTATGGGCTGCTGCTGGTCCAGCAGCTGGATGCGCTGGGCGCCGGCGCGCTGCTGGCGTGGGTGGAGGCCCGGGGGCGCCTGCGCCGCTGGTGGACCGTGCCGGTGCTGGCGGTGGTCGTGACCGGGCTGTCGATGACGGTGGGGCTTTCCGCGTTCCTGCCCGGCCTGGCGGCGAAGGGCCTGAGCGGCCCGCTATCGTGTCTTTCCTATGCGGGGTTGATCCTGTTCGCCAGGCACGGCCCGCGCCCGCTGGCCGGCGCTCTGCTGGGCAATCGGGTGCTGGTGTGGCTGGGCCGGCGATCCTACGGCATCTATCTGTACCACATCTACTTCGCCTTCGGGCTGTTCCGTCCGGAGCAACTGCGGCCGGGCTGGGCCACCTTGCTGGTCTGCGGCGGCGTGACCATCGCGGCGGCAGCCCTGTCGTGGCGGTTCATGGAGCAGCCTTTGCTGAAGTGGAAAAGCCGGTTCGCCTATGTGCCGCCACGGGGTATTGCGCATGCCCCGCACGCTGTATGAGCAGCGCCGCAAGTTCGTTAAAGGAAGGATCGCCGCAATCATGGCAAGTCAGGGCGTCGGTCTGTTCGGTCCCGAACCCGGGATCGATCCGCTCGCCTGGTATGCCGGCGATCCGGGCGCGGATTTGTACTGCGCCTCCACCCCGGCGGTGGCCGATGCCTGGCGTGGCTTCGTGGCGGGGCTGGCGCGGCAGGGCGGCGGGCAGCTTGGCGCGGCGCAGACGCAGATCGACCGGCATGTCGCAGAGCTGGGCATCGCCTTCCGCCTGACGGGGGACGAACAGGAACGGTCCTGGCCGCTGGGCCCGGTGCCGATCGTGATCGGCGCGTCCGAATGGCGCGGGATCGCCGCCGGGCTGGTGCAGCGGGCGGAGCTGCTGGAGGCGATCGTGGCCGATATCTACGGCCCGCAGCGACTGGTGCGCGAAGGGCATCTGCCGGCCGCGATGGTCTCCGGATCGCCCCATTTCGCCCGGCGCATGGTCGGCCTTGCCCCCCCGCGGCATCATCTGCAGGTGCTGGCGATCGACCTGGCGCGTGGCCCCACCGGCGAATGGCGCGTGCTGGCCGATCGCGCGCGCTTCGCCGTTGGCGTCGGCTATGCGCTGGAGAACCGCCTGGCGGTCAGCCGTGCCACGGGCGGGGCACTGGCGGAGATGGGCACGCGCCGGCAGAGCGACTTCTTCGATGCGCTGCGCTCCGGCATCGCCGCCGATTGCCAGCGCAGCGAGCCGCGGGTCGCGCTGCTGACGCCGGGGCGGTTCAGCCAGTCCTATCCCGAACAGGCCTATCTCGCGCGGCACCTGGGCTTCTCTCTGGTGGAAGGGCGCGACCTGGTGGTGCGCGACGGGCGGCTGTTCGTGCGCACGATCGCGGGGCTGAAGCGGATCGATGCGCTGTGGCGCTGGATCAACACGCATTCGATCGATCCGCTGAATTTCGATACGCGCAGCCGGATCGGCGTGCCGGGCCTGCTGTCCGCCTGCGAGAGCGGACAGCTGGCGGTGGCCAACTGGATGGGCGGCGGGGTGGTGGAATCGCGCGCCATGTCCGCCTTCATCCCGCGCCTGTGCCGCGAGTTGCGCGGGGAGCCGCTGCTGCTGCCCAATGCCGCCACCTGGTGGTGCGGCGGCCCGGCGGAGCGGGACCATGTGCTGGCAAACCTGGACGATCTGGTGCTGTCCTCCTCCTTCCGCACGCCGGTGGCGCTGCTGCCGGATGGCGCCACCCGGCAGGGCAGCAGCCTGAGCGGGGAGGAACGCGATCGTTTGCGTGAGGCAATGAGCCGGCGGGCGATGGACTATACCGCGCAGGAGATCATCCAGGTGTCCACCACCCCCTGCCTGGTCGGCAACCGGCTGGAGCCGCGCGGCTTTACCCTGCGAGCTTTCCTGGCGCGTGATGCCAGCGGCGCCTGGACCGTGCTGCCGGGGGGCTTGGGCCGGATCTCGCAATCCGGCGAGCTGCGGACCTGGCTGATGGGCGCGGGCGACCTGTCGGCCGATGTGTGCATTGTCGATCCCGTGGCCGCCGCGGCGGACCAGCCCTCCCCCCGCCTGACCCTGTCCGCACCGGAGGAGCCACCCGCCATCCGCCGCGGCGCGGGGCTGCTTCCCAGCCAGGCGGCGGACAATCTGTTCTGGTTCGGGCGCTATGCCGAACGCTGCCAGCAGACGGCCCGCGCGGCGCGGACGCTGCTGCAATGTGCCGGCGACCTGGAGAGCGACCCGGCCGCGAGCGGCACCGTCCAGCGCCTGTCGCAGATGCTGTACCGATGGGGCGCCGTGTCCTCCCCGTACGGCCGCGCGCTGGACATCGCGGCGGCTGCGCTGGGCGACGGTACGGCTGGCAGCTCCGTCGCGTCGCTGGAGGAGCGGATGCGATCGCTGGCGCTGCTGCTGCGCGACCGGCTGAGTCGCGACAGCTGGCGTGCGATCAGTCGCCCGCTTGCCCCGTTCGTGCCCGGCAATGCGGAATCGCTGATCGCCGCCGCGGAAGCCACTATCGAGCGCGGCGCGGCCATCCAGCGGCTGATCGCCGACACGCTGAGCCGGGCGGATGCCTGGCGTTTCCTGGATGTGGGCCTGTGCCTGGAGCGCGCCTCGCTGATCTTCCAGGCGGTCAATGCGCTGTTGCCGGCGGAGCCCAGCGCCGACGATCTGGGCGCGCTGCTGGACCTGGCCGATGCGGAGGCGCTGTATATCGGCCGCTACATGACCCGCCCCTTCACCGCACCGGCGATCGACATCGTGCTGCTGGACCCGGAACAGCCGCGCGGTGCGATCTTCCAGACGCGGCGGCTGGTGCAGCACATGGAGGCGCTGCCGCAGCTGCGGCATTCCGGTCGCGCCGATCCGCCGCTGCGGCTGGCCCGTCAGCTGCACGCCCGGATCGAGGCGCTGGAGGCGGAGCATGTGACGCATGCGGTGATCGATGATCTGGTGGACGGCCTGGGCGGCCTGTCCAACGCGATCGGCAAGCGGTTCTTCCTGCAGCAGGACGTGTTGCGCCGGCGGGGGGCGGAGGCGCTGCTGGGGTGAGGTATCGCGTCCGGCAGGATTCGCGGATGCATTACCGCACAGGCGTGTCCGACGCCCGGCTGAACCTGCGCCTGCGCCCGGCGGCCTGGCCCGGGCAGACCGTGCGCGACTTTACCATGGTGCTGGATGTGCCGCCGACAGAACGGACGGACGGACCCGGCCCCTATCTGAGCCATGTCACGACGCTGCGGTATGACAAGCGGCTGACATCGCTGCGCATCGTGACGGAGTTCACGGCCGATCTGGCGCCGCTGCCCGTGCCGCAGGCCACTCCGGCGCTGGACGCGCTGCGGCAGCTGGCCGGCGACCAACGCACGCTCGGCCCGCTGGCACCCGCCGCCTATCTCTATGGCGCCAGCATGACGCCGCTGGACGAGGTGATCGGCGCCTGGGCCGCGCCCGATCTGCTGCCGGACACCCCCGTGCTGGACGCAGCGCGCGCCCTTGCCGCGCGGATCCACCGGGAGTTCACCTACGCGTCCGGCGTCACCACCTCGCGCACGCTGCCGGCGGAGGCGTTTGCGGCCAAGGCGGGAGTGTGCCAGGACTTCGCCCATGTGCTGATTGTGGCGCTGCGGATGCACGGCATCCCGGCGGGCTATGTCAGCGGCTATCTGCGCACCCTGCCCCCGCCCGGCCGGCCGCGGCTGGTGGGCGCGGATGCGATGCATGCCTGGGCGGCGGCGTGGTGCGGTCCGGATGCCGGGTGGATCGGGATCGATCCCACGAACAACAGCCTGGCGCGCGATGACCACATTGTGCTGGGCGTGGGCCGCGACTATGCCGATGTGACGCCGGTGAACGGCGTCTTCGTGGGCGGCGGCAAGCAGAGCACCGACTTCCGCGTGGATGTGGTGCCGGTGGACGAGCCGGCGGCGGAGGCGGTGGTACCGCCCACCACCGCCCGCCGCACCGGCTGAGCGCCTCAGTTCCTCCGCCTCAGAACTGCGACTGCACGGTGAAGCCCCAGGTGCGCGGATCGCCGGGATTGCCGACGATCAAGCCGGTATTGCCCGATGGCACCTGCAACTGTTCGAAATAGTCCTCGTCCGCCAGGTTGCGCACCCACAGGAAGGCGTTCAGCCCCGCATCGGTGCGAAAACCCGCGCGCAGATTGTGCAGCTGGTAGCCGTCGATCCAGGTGTAGGCCGAAGGCGTAGGGTTGGACGAGAAGCGCGAACGATGGCTGCCGTCATAGCCAAGGTACAGCTGGCCAACCCGGCCCGCCAGCGTGACCGGGACATTGCCCTCCGCCCCGAAGGACACCGCCCAGCGCGACACGCCTGGCAGGCGCTGGCCGGAAATGTCGCAGTTTGCCGGGCTGAGCCCGCCGGGCGTGCCAGGGGCTGACGGCGTCTGCCCCGCGCCGACCGTGGTGCCGCCGGACAGTTCGGGCGGGCACGGCGCATCGGCGAAGGAGCGGTAGGTCGCATCGGTGAACGCACCGCTGACATAGGTGTTGAACCGGGTCGAGGGGCGCAGCGATGCATCCAGTTCGATTCCTTGCGTGCGCACCGCCTCCGCATTGGCGAGATAGCCGCGCAGCACGCCGGTTTGCCCGTTCACCACCTGCGCCTGGTAGTCGCGAATGTCCGTGCGGAAGGCCGCCAGGTTCAGCGTGACGCGCCCATCCCACAGCTGGCTCTTCAGGCCCAACTCGTAATGGCTGACCCGTTCGGGGTCGACCGTGCCCACCTCCAGCACCGGATTGCCCGCGGCATCGTTTGGCACGCCGTTCAGGTTGATGCCGCCTGGCTTGAAGGTGCGGGCATAAGTCGCATAGCTGCGGATGTCGGGGGTGATGGCATAGGCGAGCGTCACGTCGTAGCTGACGTTCCAGTCATCGAATTGCGGTTCGAAGAATTGCGGCGCCAGCACGCCGCGCTGCGCCACGATGCGCGGATCGGTGCTGGCGAAGGTCACCAGCTGCCCCGCCCCGTTGGTCACCACCGAATTGTACAGCCCGTCCTTGCGGTCATAGTTCAGCCGCACGCCCGGCTGGAGGCTGAGGCTGTCCGTCAGGTCGAAGCTGGCCTGGCCGAACAAGGCGAGGCTGAGATTGTCGAGCCGGATGTCGTTGCGCGCGGTCAGCCCGTCCAGCACGGACGGATCGCGCGACAGGGGGCTGGAGGGTGCCAGCAGCCAGGCGCTGGCCGCCGAACCCTGTGCCTGCGTGCCCTGAGTGCGCACCTCCTGATAGAAGGCGAAGGCGCCCAGCAGGAAGTCGACGCGGTCACCATCGTGATTGAAGCGGAACTCCTGCGTCCACTGGTTCTGCTGACTGGGGTTCTGCGACAGGCTGGTGATCGGCAGGCCGGTGAAGTCGCGGTCGTTTTCCGGCAGCCAGTCCCAGTAGCGCCAGGCAGTGATGCTGGTCAGTTCGCCCCAGCCGGTATCCCAGCGCAGCCGGGCGGAGGCGCCGGCAATGGTGTTGCCGGCGCTGAGGGTGGCATCGATGTCGGTGCGCCGGGCGAAAGGATCGGTGTTCGGCACCTGGTAGTTCTGCGCGGCCGCCAGCGCCGCGTATTGCCGGTTCAGCGCCCGCTGCGTGGCGCCGGTGCGGACGAACACGGTCCCGCAGCAGGCCGGATCCTGCGTGCTGTAATCGGCGGCAAAGGTCACCTCCACGCTATCGGCCGGTTCCCACAGGACCTGCCCGCGGACGCCGAAATTGTCCTGCTCGTTGATCCATTCGCCGGTGGCGACATTGCGGATCGTGCCCCGGCGACTGGTGCCGGAGAAGGCGAGCCGCGCGGCGACCGTGTCGCTGATCGGGCCGGAAAGGCTGGCCTTGCCTTGCGCGAAACTCAGATTGCCGACCGACGCCTCCGCCCGCGCCTCGAAGTCGAAAGTGGGCTGGCGGGTGGTGATGTTCACCGCGCCGGCGGTGGTGTTCTTGCCGTAGAGCGTGCCCTGCGGCCCGCGCAGCACCTCGATCTGCGCCACGTCCAGGAAGTCGAACGTGGCGGAGGCGACGCGGTTGTAATAGACGTCGTCCACATAGATGCCGACGCCCTGGTCGAACCCGTCATTCGTCAGGCCGAAGGGCACGCCGATGCCGCGGATGTTCACCGCCGAATTGCGCGGGTTGGAGCTGTAGAAGGTGAGCGACGGCACCAGTTGCTGCAGCCGGCCCACGTTGAACGCACCGGTATTGTCGATCTTGTCCGCATCCACCACGCTGATCGCCAGCGGCACCTGCTGCGCGGTCTCCTGCCGGCGGCGGGCCGTGACGAGGATGGCCGGCTGCTCGGCATCGCGGGCGCCGGTGCCGACGGAGGGAGGCGCCTCCCCGCTTTCCCAGCCGGGATCGGCCACCTGGGCATAAGCGGGGGTGAATGCAGGAAGACTGGTCGCCGCCAGCAGCAGCGCAACGGATTTTGGATGCATGGTCTCGCTTTCGTAAGGTGGAGATGATGCATCCGGTGGTCCGGTCTGATCGGGTGAAGGGGTAGAAGGTTGCCGGCTCAGCCGGCGAAGCGACGCCGCTCGGTGACGTCGATCTGCATCAGCTTGCCGTCATGCACGGTCAGCTGGATCACGCCGTAGCGCAGACGGCCAAGCGCCTCCGATATCGTGGACAGCGCATCGTCATGCTGCCCGGGGGCATGAAGGTCGGTTCGTGTCGCCATCGAATTGCTCCTGCTTCGATGAGCAGGTCTGTAACTCAACCCGGATGGTAGACAATAGCCTTCCGCTATTCGTCGCCCAAGTGCAGCTTTGGTGCGGCGGGCCGATCATCGTCATTAGCGAAGGGCGGGATCAGCTCGATCGGGTCGGACAGGCGGATGCCGTCCAGGATCGCGGCGGTCTGGTCCCGCACCTGCAGCATCAGCGCGCGCGTGCGGCAATCGCCCTCGGCCAGACAGTGGCTGCATTTCTCGTGCGCGAAGCGGCTGGCGCAGGGCACCAGCGCCAGCGATCCGCGCATGAGGCGGATCAGGTCGCCATAGGTGATGTCCACCGGCGGGATCGCCAGCCAGTACCCCCCTACCTTTCCTCGCTTGCTGCCGACCATGCCGTATCGCGCCAGTTCGGACAGGATGGTGGTCAGGAACTTGACGGGAATGTTCTGCGCCGCGGCGATCTCCGCCAGCTGCACTGGCCCTTGCCCGTGCCGGTCGGCCAGGTGCTGCATGGCGCGGATGGCGTAGCGGGTCTTCTGGGAAAGCATAGCGGCCTACCTTCATGCCGTGCCGAACCCGGATCGGCAAGCGCCATGCCACATTTGCGCCGCATTTCGCCGCGGATCAGAACACCTGCGCGACGCCCAGCTTCAGCGTGCGGCCCAGCGCGTTGTGGGTGAACGGGTCGAAGTTCTGGTCGATCCGAGCTAGCGGGGGCTGCGCGTCGGTAAGGTTGACCAGGGCCAGCGACAGGGTCGTGCCATCGCCGGGCAACGGCAGGTTCCAGCGCCAGGTCGCGTCCAGCGTGGTGAAGCTGCCGATATGCTGCCCGTCTGTCACGCTCTGCCCGCCGAGCGCGGCATTGGGGCCGAAGATCGCTGCGCCGCGCCGGTCGTCATAGCCGGCCACATGGTTCAGCTGCAGGCGCAGCAGATGCGCGCCGCCCTCCCCCTGCAGCCAGGCGGAGCCCTTCAGGTCGGGCAGCGGATAGGCGGTGGTCTGGAAGTTGAGGCCGCCGACCGCGTCGAAGGCTGGCTGCACGACCATGCCTTCCACCAGCAGCGCGTCGGTCTGGTACTCGATGGTGTAGGTGGCGTTCAGCCCTGCCTCCAGCCGCAGGCCTGCCGCGGGTTCGAAGGTGTAGGCCGCGCGGGCATCCACGCCGCTGGTGTCGATCCCGCCGGTGTTGAACAGGCGGGTGGACAGGCGCTGCACATTGCCGATGCCGCAGGTGCCGCCGGAGAAGGTGAAGCGGGCCTGCAAAGCGGCGAAGGCAGGGTTGCCGCAATTGACGGTGCCGCTGGCGCCGAACAAGGCGCTGATGATCGCGCCCACCGGCTCCGCCTCGATCGCGCCGCTGAAATCGTAGCGCCAGTAATCAAGCGCCGCGGTGAAGCCGCCACGGGCGACATCCACCCCGGCGTTCCAGGTGGTCGCCCGTTCGGGCGCCAGCGCCGGATCGCCGCGCACATCCACCGCGCGCAGGGCGCTGCCGATCAGCGTGAGCACGACCTGGTCGACCAGACGGCTTTGCGGCGGGGCGGCGCGGAAGGTGGAACCGACGCCGGCGCGCAGCGCAATGCCGTCCGCCAGCTCCCAGCGGATGCGCGCCTGCGGATCGAACGTATCGCCCCCGCCATAGCTTTCGTAGCGGGCGGACAGCTGCACCAGCACACCGGGCAGCAGCGGCAAACGCGCCTCGGCGAAGCCGGCCCAGACCTCGTCCGCCGCAGCGACATCGCGGTTGGATCCGATGAAGCCCAGTGCGCCGGTCTCCACCGCGCAGGTCGCCGCGGGGTCCAGCACGGAGCCGGGGCACGGGAACAGGTCCAGGCTGTTGGCCCCGGTGTAGCGGCGCTCGTAGCGGTCGCGGCGGAACTGCCCACCGACCGCGAACTCCGCCTCTCCGCCTGGCAGCACCAGGCCGGTCCCGCCTGCCAGCACCAGATCAGCCACCCAGGCGCGGGTGTTGGCGACGCGCCAGGACAGGTCGTAGATCTGGTCGACCGTGGCGAGATCGTTGGCGAGCGCCGCGCCGCCGAAATTCGGATTGGCCACGCCGGTGATCGCATTGGCCGGGATCGCGGTGGAGAACGGGTTGAAGAAGGTGCAGCCGCCCGTGCCCGCGATCGCGGCCAGCTGCGTCGAGCTCAGCCCCGCGCGGCTGGCCGGGCTGGCATAGGCGCAGTCCGGTCCGCCGAAGCCGGCCAGCGCATTCTGCAGCAGGTCCACGAAGCTGTCGCCCACGGCGAAGTGCCGGTCATATTCGCTGTAGGTCGCACTGGCGGTCAGCCGCATGTCGCCTGCCAGCTGCCAGCCGAGCTCCACCGTCGCCTGATACATGTCGGCGTCGCGCGGCTGCTTGGCGGTGTTGCGGGCATTGTCATACAGCGGATTGCCCCCTGACAGCAGCGGGCGGAAGCGGACGGGGAAGGCCAGCGCCGGCTGCCCCGGCGCGCAGCCCGCCGCCGCGCCGAACCGGGCGCAGTAATCCACCAGCGCGGGCGCATAGTCCGGAACGACGAACAGCCCATCGCCGCCAAAGGCCGCATTGGCCGATGGCGAGACGGTCGGCAGGAAGGATGGCGAGGTCGCCAGCGTCGTTTCCAGCCGACCATACAGCCCGGTGACGCGCAACTCCGCCGAGGGGCCGACGTCCACCGCCAGATCGGCGAACAGCTGGTAGCGGTCCTCCGGCTCCACGATGTTGGTGAAGCCCAGGAAATTGGTAAAGCACAGGTCGCCGCCACTGGCGGGGGAGCGGAAGCCGCCCAGCCCTTCGCAGCCCTCGTCTGCGGTGAAGCCCGTGCCGTTCAGCGGCCCGTCCCAGTCGAAGTTGCCGGGATTGCCGCCACCCGTCCAGCCGCCTTGCGGGTTCTCGGCATAGGGGCGCAGCACGGCGCGGCGGTCGCCCGCCATCAGCTCGCTGCGGTGCTGGTATCCGGCCGACAGGAAGGCGCGCACCGGACCGATCCATCCCCCCCAGCCGAGCGCGGCATTGCTGTCGCCGTGCGAGCCGTCGATGAAGCGATGTGCGGCAGAGGCGGTGAAGCCGTTCTGGTCCGTGCGGGTGATGAAGTTGACCACGCCGCCGATCGCATCGGAGCCATAGGTGGTGGCGCCGCCATCGGTCAGGATCTCGATCCGGTCAAGCGCATCGACCGGCAGCAGGTTCACATCCACGAAGGGCACATTGCCGGACCCGCTCTGCGCCAGGCGGCGGCCGTTCAGCAGCACCAGCGTGCGCTGCGGCCCCAGTCCGCGCAGATTGATGGAGGCGCTGCCCTCCGCGAACTGGCTGCGGCCGTCGAACTGCGCGGAATCGCCCAGCACGCCGCTGGACGCAGGCAGCACGCGGGTGAGGTCCAGCAAGGTGGGTGCGCCCTGTGCGGCCAGGTCTTCGGCCCGCCACACCTGCACCGGCGCCGCACCATCGCCGGTGCCCGCGATCAGCGTCCCGGTGACCACGATCGGCTCGGCTGTCTCTGCCTGCTGCGCGACGGCCGGGCTGGCGGCGAGCGCCAGTGCCGGCAGGCAGGCCGTTGCGAGCAGCCGATGCGATGTCATGGTGTCGTTTTCCGTTCCGGACCCGTTAGCGGCGGCCCGGATAGTCCCGCTGCAGGATTGATCAAGCGCAAGTGGGCTGCCCGCTTCGTGCAAAGGTGCTGGCAACGCCGGCGCGCCCTGTGCATTACCACTTGCGAAACGAGAACACGCGGACAGACCGCGACCTGGAGAAGGGAAAGCGATGGCAGACGCGAAAACCGCGGACCGGTGGATCGAACCGCCGCTGCAGGCGCGCGAACGCACGCTGTGCGACGCCGAGACATATGAGGCGATGTATCGCCGCTCCGTTGAGGAGCCGGACAGCTTCTGGGCGGAGCAGGCGGAGCGGCTCGACTGGATCGCGCCGCCCGCGAGGATTGCCGACTGGAGCTTCGATCCGGTGGAGATCCGCTGGTTCACCGGCGGCAAGCTGAACCTGTGCCACAATGCGGTGGACCGCCACGTGGCGGCCGGTCGGGGCGAGACGGTCGCGCTGATCTTCGAGCCGGACGACCCCGATGGCGAGGTGCGGCGCATCACCTATGCCGGGCTGCAGCGGGAAGTCATCCGCATGGCCAACACGCTGAAGCAGCTGGGCGTGGCACGCGGTGACCGGGTGACGATCAGCATGCCGATGATCCCGGAGGCGGCCTTTGCCATGCTGGCCTGCGCCCGCATCGGCGCGGTGCATTCGGTGGTGTTCGGCGGCTTCAGCCCCGATGCCATCGCCGGCCGGGTGGAGGATTGCGCCAGCGACTGGATCATCTGTGCCGATGGCGGCCTGCGCGGATCGAAGCCGGTGCCGCTCAAGGCCAACGTCGACGCCGCGCTGCAGAAGGTGGCGGTGAAAGCAGTGCTGGTGGTGCGCCATACCGGCGTGGACGTGACCATGGTGGAGGGGCGCGACCACTGGTACCACGAAGTATCGCACGGCATGGCCGAGGATTGCCCGTGCGAGGCGATGGATGCGGAGGACCCGCTGTTCATCCTCTACACCTCCGGCTCCACCGGCAAGCCCAAGGGCGTGCTGCACACCACCGGCGGCTATGCCGTCTGGACGGAGACCACCTTCCGCTACGTATTCGATTACCGGCCCGGCGAAGTGTACTGGTGCACCGCCGATATCGGCTGGGTCACCGGCCACAGCTACATCGTCTATGGCCCGCTGCAGAACGGCGCCACTGCGCTGATGTTCGAAGGGGTGCCTAACTACCCCGATCACGACCGGTTATGGCAAGTGGTCGAGAAGCACAGGGTCAACATCTTCTACAGCGCGCCCACCGCCATCCGCTCGCTGATGCGCGAAGGGCCGGAGCATGTGACGAAGCACGATCTGTCCAGCCTGCGTCTGCTGGGATCGGTGGGCGAGCCGATCAATCCTGAGGCGTGGCGCTGGTATCACGAGGTCGTCGGCAAGGGCGCGATCCCGATTGTCGACACCTGGTGGCAGACGGAGACGGGCGGGATCATGATCACCACCCTGCCCGGCGCGCACCCGATGAAGCCCGGCAGCGCGGGGCGGCCGTTTTTCGGCGTGTGCCCGCAGCTCGTGGATGGCGATGGGCAGGTGCTGGAGGGCGCGACGGAGGGCAACCTGTGCATCACCCATAGTTGGCCCGGCCAGTCCCGCACCCTGTATGGCGATCACGAGCGTTTCGCGCTGACCTATTTCACCACCTATCCGGGCAAGTACTTCACCGGCGACGGCTGCCGCCGCGATGCGGATGGCTATTACTGGATCACCGGCCGGGTGGACGACGTAATCAACGTGTCGGGCCACCGCATGGGCACGGCCGAGGTCGAAAGCGCGCTGGTGCTGCACCCCAAGGTGGCGGAGGCGGCCGTCGTCGGCGCGCCGCACGACATCAAGGGCCAGGGCATCTACTGCTATGTCACGCTGAATGCCGGGGAGGAGCCGGGCGATGCTTTCGCCGCGGAGTTGCGCGCGCATGTGCGGCGGGAGATCGGCCCGATCGCCACGCCGGACTTCGTGCATTTCACGCCCGCTCTGCCCAAGACCCGCTCGGGCAAGATCATGCGCCGCATCCTGCGCAAGATCGCGGAGAACGACTTTGCATCGCTGGGCGATACCAGCACGCTGGCCGACCCCTCGATCGTGGAGACTTTGATCGAGGGGCGGCAGAACCGCTAGAGGCTGAGGGGCGGCGCGCTCAGTGCGCGTGCGCCTCCCCCGCCCCGCGCGGCACGCGGATCGATTCCACCAGCCGGCCGATCTCCGGCGGGGGTGGCGGCGTGAAGCGCGACACGAGCAGCGCCACCGCGAAGTTCACCAACATGCCCACAAAGCCGAACCCTTCGGGCGAGATGCCCAGGAACCAGTCGTCTGCGGTACTGGCATCGGGGTTCCACAGCTTGAACCAGCCGATGTAGAGGAAGGTGACGCTGAGGCCGGCGACCATGCCGGCGATCGCCCCTTCCTTGTTCATGCGCTTCGAGAAGATCCCCATGAAGATGACGGGGAACAGCGACGATGCCGCAAGGCCGAAGGCGAAGGCCACCACCTGCGCCACCCAGCCCGGCGGATAGATGCCCAGCACGCCCGCCACCAGGATGGCGCAGGTGGCGGCGATGCGCGCGGCGCGCAGCTCGTTCTTTTCGGAAATGTTCGGGCGAAAGGTCGACTTCAGCAGATCGTGGCTGACCGCGGTGGAGATCACCAGCAGCAGCCCGGCGGCGGTGGACAGGGCCGCCGCCAGTCCGCCTGCCGCCACGAGCGCGATCACCCAGCCGGGCAGGCCCGCAATCTCCGGATTGGCGAGGACCATGATGTCCTTGTCGACATAGACCTCGTTGGCATTGCCGGGCAGCGGAGGATTGCTGACCAGCCGTTCGCCGCTCGGCCCGACGCCGGGCGCGAAGGCCGGAGTGCCGGTGAACGGATCGCCATTGGCGACGTTCATCACGCCATCGCCATTCCGGTCGGTGAACGCGATTAGGCCGTTGCGCTCCCAATTGGTGAACCAGCCGGGCGCCTCGGCATAGGGCGTACCGGCAACGGAACCGTTGAAGTTCAGGCGAGCGAAGGCCGCGACCGCAGGTGCAGTGGTGTAGAGCAGCGCGATGAACAGCAGCGCCCAGCCGGCCGACTTGCGCGCGTCCGATGCCTTGGGAACGGTGAAGAAGCGCACGATGACATGCGGCAGGCCTGCGGTGCCGACCATCAGCGCCGCCGTGATGCAGAACACGTCGATCCTGGACTTCGCGCCATCGGTATAGGCCGGGAAGCCCATCATCTGCAGCGATTCGTCCAGCCGTTGCAGCACAAAGGTGCCCGACCCGTCATTTACCGTGCTGCCCAGCCCCAGCTGCGGGATCGGGTTGCCGGTGACCAGCGCGGAGATGAAGAAGGCCGGCACCATGTAGGCGAAGATCAGCACGCAGAACTGCGCCACCTGCGTGTAGGTGATGCCCTTCATGCCCCCCAGCACCGAATAGATGAACACGATCCCCATCCCGATGATGACGCCGGTGTTGATCGGCACATCCAGGAAGCGGGAGAACACGATGCCCACGCCGCGCATCTGCCCGGCGATATAGGTGAAGCTGATGAAGATCAGGCACACCACCGCTACTGTGCGGGCGACGCTGGAATAATACCGGGTGCCGATGAAGTCCGGCACGGTGAACTGGCCGAACTTGCGCAGATAGGGCGCCAGCAGCAGTGCCAGCATCACGAACCCGCCGGTCCAGCCCATCAGGTAGACCGACCCGTCATAACCGGAAAAGGCGATCAGCCCGGCCATGGACAGGAAGGAGGCCGCGCTCATCCAGTCGGCCGCGGTGGCCATGCCGTTGACCACGGGATTGACCCCGCCGCCCGCGACATAGAACTCCTTGGTCGAGCCGGCACGGGTCCAGATGGCGATGCCGATATAGAGGGCGAAGCTGGCGCCCACGAACAGGTAGATCAGGGTCTGTGTCGACATGCTGCCCGCCCTCTCAATCATCGAGGTCGTGGCGGCGTTCGATGCGCTTCATCTTCCAGTGATAGAAGAAGATCAGCGCGACGAATACGTAGATGGAGCCCTGCTGCGCAAACCAGAAGCCCAATGGAAATCCGCCGATGGCGAAGCGGTCCAGCGCATCGCGGAACAGGATACCTGCGCCAAAGGAGACGGCGAACCAGATCGCCATCAGCGTCAGCAGCAGGCGGACATTCGCTTTCCAGTAGGCGTCGGCAGACGCAGTCCGGGCGTCGTCTTCAGGCATGGAACAGGCACTCCCCTCAGATACGTGCGCGGCGGACCTTCAAGGGTCCGCCGTCGCATCGCAGTGTGCGGCAAGCCGGGCGAGGGGAACAGCCCTAATTTGCCACCGTTAGTGCCGGCCGGTCAGTCGGCGCTGCCCGGTTCGGCCATCTTGCGGTGCTGTTCCGCCTTGATGGATTCCGGAATGATGCCTTCGACCGCCATCTGCACCTTGTTCTTCCAGCCGGATACCACGCTGGCCTTGCCCGACATCAGGGCGTCCCAGCCATTGCGAGCGGTGGCGGCGGGGTCTTCCTTCTTGGGATCGGTGCCGACGGAGGTATCCATCATGCCCGCCCGGTCGAAGAACTCGGTATCGGTCGGTCCCGGCATCAGGTTGGTCAGCGTGACCCCGTCCACGTCCTTCAACTCGTTCTGCAAGGCCAGCACGAAGTTGTCGAGGAAGGCCTTGGTGCCGTTATAGACCGCCTGGAAGGAGCCGGGGATGTAGCCCGCCACCGATCCGGTCACCAGCACCTTGCCGGCATTGCGCGCCACCATCTGCTTCAGGGTGGTCTGCAGCAAATAAAGGGTGCCGGTGATGTTGGTGTCGACCACATGCCGCCAATCCGCGACCGACTGGTCTAGGAAAGCATGGCCCAGACCCTGCCCGGCATTGGCGCACAGCAGGTCTACCTGCCGGCCTCTCGTGGCGGCGAGCAGGCTGTCCACGCCCTCGATGGTGGACAGGTCCGCCTCGACCGCGTCCACCTGCGTGCCGAACTGGCGGAAGTCCGCCGCCGCGTCGTTGATCAGCGCTTCGTTCGCCACGACCAGGATGTCGTAGCCGTCCTTTGCCGCCAGCGTCGCCAGCTCGAAGCCGATGCCGGTGGAAGCGCCCGTAATAATTGCGAATTTGTCTGCCATGAAACACCGCCTTTCGCGGCCCAAACCGTTCAGGCGAAATCGTGGTTCCCCGCCCCAGCCGGTTTCGGTAGTTCTGCACGGGCAGCAGCCCTGTGCATCTTCAGCCGAAAGCGGATCGTGCCAGTTGCATGACCTCTTCCAAGGGCTCCGGCGGATCTGCGGGCGTGACCGGAGCGAGGCGGTCATAAACGGTCTGCAAGGCAGCGATCCGCGCCGACTTCTTCTTGTCTCCGTTGATGATGATCCACGGGGCAGCGGCCGTGTCCGTCCGCTCGAACATCTCCTCCATCGCCGCGAGGTAATCCGCGCGCCGCTCCCGGTTGCGGAAGTCTTCCGCACTGACCTTCCACCGCTTCCAGGGGTGATCGAGCCGGGCCTTCAGCCTGTCGTCCTGCACCTCCGGCGAAACATGCAGGAACAGCTTGATGATGGTGGTGCCGTCCGCCGCCAGCTGGGCTTCGAACTGGTTGATCTCGTCAAAGGACCGGCGCCAGTCCGCGGCGCTGGCAAATCCCTCCACACGCTCCACCAGAACCCGGCCGTACCAGCTGCGATCAAACACGGCGATCTCGCCCGCGGCAGGCAGGCGCTTCCAGAACCGCCACAGGAAATTGTGGGCCTGCTCCTCTGCAGTCGGTGCGGAGATCGGCCACACAGAAAAGGCGCGCGGGTCCCATTCCGCCGTGAGACGCTTGATCGCCCCGCCCTTGCCCGCTGCATCCCACCCTTCGAACAGGATCACACTCCGCTTCTTGTGAACGATGTGGCCGACCATCACCTTTTCGAGCTTCTCCTGCAGCTCCTTCAGGGCGTCCTTGTAGGGCCGGTCCAGTCGTTCCGGATGTTCGTGCCGGGCGAGCCTGTTCCCGTCGGCAGGCTTGTCGTGGACCTTGGTCATCTGTCTCATTCACCTTCTGCCTGGGGCCTCGGAGGCCATGTTCGTGGGGCTGTCTTCAGGATGCCGGATCGTCAGGATGGGGAAGCAGCTCCGGCTTGGTCCGGCTCTCCTGCCGGTCCCTGCAAGCCCGGCGGCGCATTGCCCTGGGCGTCGGGATCGATGCCGCGCTGCTGATCGAGCGAGCGCATGATGGGCGTGACGGTCAACCCATGAAGCAGGATCGAGGCCAGCACGACCAGGCCGACGACACCCCACAGGCGTTCGGCGTTCTCGATGGTCATGTGGTTGATGCCATACGCCATGTAGTAGATCGAACCCACGCCACGGATGCCGAAGAAGGCCAGGGTCCATTTCTCGCCCCGATCCGCCGGATAGCCCAGCAGCGCGATCCACCCGGTCAGCGGCCGGATCACGAGCAGGATGATCAGGGCGGCGCCGACCTCCGGCCATCCGACGCTGGCCAGCAGACCGCTCACCAGCGCGCCACCGAACAGGATCAGCAGCACCATCATCGCCAGACGTTCGACCTGCTCGGTCATGGCGTGCATCTCCAGCTGGAATTCATGGTCGCGATGGGCGCTGCGGAACGTCAGCGCCGTGACGAACACGGCCAGGAACCCGTAGACATGCACGATTTCTGTCAGCCCGTATGACAGCAAGGTGGCCGACAGCGCGATCAGGCCATCGCCGGTGCGGGCCAGCTTGGTTTCCGCCGGCACCCGGAAGGTCAGCCATCCGAACGCCCGACCGACCAGCCACCCGCCGATGATCCCGCCGCCGATCTCCCACAGCACACGGTAGGTCAGCCATTCGGTGACCCACGGCTCGCCGCTGGGCAGCGCCACCGCGAGCAGGACAGCCAGATGGACAAAGGGGAACGCCGCGCCGTCATTCAGCCCCGCTTCGGAAGTCAGGCCGAACCGGACGTCATCCTCGTCGCCGGTCTTGGGCGGGCCGACCTGGATATCCGCCGCCAGGACCGGATCGGTCGGCGCCAGGCTGGCCGCTAGCAGCAGCGCCACTGCCAGAGGCAGACCGAGCATCGCCTGGCCGAGCACAACGATCGCGAGGATGCCGAGCGGCATGGTGATCAGCAGCAGCCGCCAGGTGATCGCCCACCGACGCCAGCCGAACAGGCGATCGATCTTCAGCCCGGCCCCCATCAGGGCGATGATGACGACGAACTCCGTGAAGCGCTCCGTTATCTCGGGATAAAGGATCGGCAGCGGCCGCAAGGTGATCTGCGGCAGCAGAAACACCGCCGCGCCGATCGCGATGCAGATGATCGGCAGCGACAATGGCAGCCGCCTCAGCGCGAGCGGCAGCCATGCGACCAGGGCGATCAGGACGCCGAATCCGGCAAGGACGAGGATGTACGGTTCGGGCGCTATGTCAGGCAGCATCGTGGTGGAACGAGCGGCGCGCCCTTTCGGAACGGCGAACTGCGAAGATATGCTGATCGGCGGATCATGTTTCCGCCGGCACGGTGCAAGGCATGGCGCAGGAGGGCACGCCTGCTACCCGGCGGATGCGCCTGAACAGCTAGAGTCTCCGGCCTTATCCCCACAGCCCGCCCCTCCAGGCGGCACGTGACATCTGAACAGGGTCGCCATCTCGGATGTCAGGAAGCGGTCCATCATCCGGCAAGCGCCCGCTGATCCGGACTCGCCAAGCACGATCTTCCTGCTGGCCAGGCCGACGCCGAACGTCATCATGAGTTGCGCAAGCGAATCGATCGCCGCCCGTTCGATATCGGCGGGTGCGATCGCGACCAGCGCGGCGGAAAGGCTGCCCATGATCCGGCCGTCCAGTACCCGGTAGCTTTCCGCGATGCGTTCATTGCGCCCCGCTTCGGCCATGATCTCGGCGACCAGACGGTACTCCTCGGAATCCTCTGGCTGGCTGAAGCGGGCGAGCCACGCCCGGATTGCCGGCAGATCGTTCTGCTGCACCGCCACGGCCAGCACATCTTCCTCCAGCCATGCCGCGACATCCATCTCGCAGATGGCGGCGATGATCGCCTCCTTGCTTTCGAAATCGCGGTAGATCTGCCCGACCTTGATCTCCGACTCGGCGGCGATCTGGGCCACGCCCGTCTGGTGGAAACCCTGCTGGACGAACAGCCGCCGTGCCACGTCAAGCAGGTGGCGCCGTCGCTGATCCGCGCGGGCGGTGCGGCCCTGCCCTGCCGTTTGCTCTGAACCGATCACCAGTCTCCTTTAGGCTTGCCAAGTTGGCACGTCACGATTAACGGCGCAACATTCATGTGAGTGAGCGATCACTCATATCGTTCGAGCTCGCACTGCAAGCAAGCCGAACGTGAGCGGAGAGAATCGTCGTCGAAGGACCGCCGCACACCCGTGCAGGTGATGTTTCCGACTGTTTGCGAGGGTTCATACCGACCCGCGCGGACAGCAAAGCCAATCGAAGGTGGGAATGAACAGGATTGCTTCAGTGGCCGGACTGGCCTTGTTCCTCGCGGCGTGCGGCGGTGGCGAACAGCAGCAGGCGCCCGCCGGGCCGCCACAGGTTGGCTACATCACGGTCTCGGCCCAGCCGGTCACGCTCAGCACCGAACTGCCGGGGCGCACCAGCGCCTACGAGACTTCGGATGTGCGCCCGCAGGTCAACGGCCTGATCCTGGAGCGCCTGTTCCGCGAAGGCGACATGGTCCGCAAGGGGCAGCCGCTCTACCGGATCGACCCCGCCCCGTACCGGGCGCAGGTGGCCAGTGCGCGTGCCGCCCTGGCCCGTGCCCGCGCCGGGATCGCCAACAGCGAGGCGTTGGCCCGCCGCTATGGCGAGCTGGTCGACATCAACGCCATTTCCCGCCAGCAGGCGGAGGACGCGACCAGCGCCGCGCAGCAGGCCCGCGCCGATGTCGCGGCCCAGCAGGCGGCCCTGCAGGCGGCGGAGATCGATCTGGCGCGCACCACCATCCGTGCGCCGATCAGCGGCCGTATCGGCCGCTCCACCTACACCACCGGCGCGCTGGTCTCGGCCGCACAGGTGGAGCCGCTCACCACCATTCAGCGGCTGGACCCGATCTTTGTCGACATTCAGCAATCGAGCGCCGACGTGCTGGACCTGCGCCAGCAGTTGGCGTCGGGCGAACTGAACCGCGAAGGCGGGGCGGCCCAGGTGCAGCTGAAGCTGGAGAACGACAGCACCTACACGGCCGCGGGCACGCTCAGCTTCACGGACGTGACGGTGGATCCCACCACCGGCAGCCAGATCATCCGGGCGGTGTTCCCCAACCGGCAGGGCCTGCTGCTGCCGGGCATGTATGTCCGGGCCGAGATGGTGGAAGGCACGCGCACCAATGCGTTGCTCGTGCCGATCCGCGCCGTCTCGCGCGACGAGCGCGGCGATCCGGTCACCACCGTGGTGGGGCAGGACGGCAAGATCCAGCTGCGCAAGCTGACCGCCCCGCGCACCGTGGGGCAGAACTGGCTGGTCACCGCCGGGCTGAAGGCCGGGGATCGCGTCATCGTGGAAGGGGGGCAGAACCTGCAGCCCGGAACAGTGGTGAAGGCAGTGCCGTATCGTGCACCGGCGCAGCAGGCGGCCCAGCCTGCCGCCGCAACCCCGCAGGCGGACTGATCCGCCATGTCACGCTATTTCATCGACCGACCCATCTTCGCATGGGTCATCGCCATCGTGCTGATGCTGTTCGGCGTGCTCGCGATCCGCAGCCTGCCGATCTCCCAGTTCCCCACCATCGCGCCGCCCACCGTTACCATCAGCGCCAGCTATCCCGGCGCCGATGCGACCACGCTGGAACGCACGACCACGCAGATCATCGAGCAGCAGCTGAAAGGCATCGACAATCTGCGCTATTTCTCCGCCTCGTCCTCCTCGGCCGGGCGGGTCACCATCACGCTGACCTTTGAACAGGGCACCAACCCCGACATCGCGCAGGTGCAGGTGCAGAACAAGCTGCAGGCAGCGACATCGCTGCTGCCGCAGGAGGTCCAGCGCCAGGGCATCACCGTTGCCAAGTCTGCCGCCAGCTTCCTGCTGGTCGCCGCGATCTATTCTGAAGATGGCAGCCATACGGCCAACGACCTGTCCGATTATATCGTGGCGCAGGTGCAGGATCCGGTCAGCCGCGTCACCGGCGTCGGCGAATTGCAGGTGTTCGGCACGCAATATGCGATGCGCATCTGGGTCGATCCGCTGAAGCTGCGCAGCTACAACCTGACCATCGCCGATGTGACGGCGGCGGTGCAGGCGCAGAACGCGCAGGTGTCCGCCGGCCAGATCGGCCAGCTGCCCGCCCCGGTGGAGCAGGAGCTGAACGCCACCGTCTCCGTCCAGACCCGCCTGCAGACGCCAGAGGAATTCGGCAATATCCGCCTGCGCAGCACGGAAGGCGGCGCGGTCGTGCGCCTGCGTGACGTGGCCCGTGTGGCCAAGGGTGCGGAAATCTACGGCTTCGACACGCAATACAACGGCAAGCCCGCATCCGGCTTCGGCGTGCGACTGGCCACGGGTGCCAACGCGCTCGACACCGTGGACGAAGTGAAGGCGGAGATCGAGCGGATCGCGGAAGGCTTCCCGCAGGACGTGACGGTCGTCTACCCATACGATTCCACCCCTTTCGTTCGCCTGTCGGTGGAGCAGGTCATCCACACGTTGATCGAGGCGGTGGTGCTGGTGTTCCTGGTCATGTTCCTGTTCCTGCAGAACTGGCGCGCGACCATCATCCCGACCATCGCGGTTCCGGTGGTGCTGCTAGGTACCTTCGGCGTCATGTCGATGCTGGGCTATTCCATCAATACGCTGACCCTGTTCGGCATGGTGCTGGCGATCGGCCTGCTCGTCGATGACGCGATCGTGGTGGTGGAGAATGTCGAGCGCCTGATCCAGACGGAGCATCTGCCACCGCGGGAAGCGGCACGCAAATCCATGGACGAGATCAGCGGCGCGCTGATCGGCATCGGCATGGTGCTGTCTGCGGTGTTCCTGCCGATGGCATTCTTTGGCGGGTCCACGGGCGTGATCTATCGCCAGTTCTCCGTCACCATTGTCGCCTCCATGGTGCTGTCGGTGCTGGTGGCGCTGATCCTGACACCGGCCCTGTGCGCCACGATCCTGAAGCCGCACAAGGCTGACCAGGCCGAAGGCAAGGGCCCGCTGGCGCGCTTCTTCCGGTGGTTCAACCGTACCTTCGATCGGGGCACGCAGAAGTACGAGCGCGGCGTCGTGCGCACCGCGCGCAGCTGGAAGCGGTCGGGCGTGATCTACCTGGCGATCGTGGGCGTCATGGCGCTGCTGTTCACGCGCCTTCCGGGCGGCTTCCTGCCGGAAGAGGACCAGGGCTCGATGATAGCGCTGGTCCAGGCGCCGCCGGGCGCCACCCTGCCCCGCACGCAACGCGCGCTGGACGTGGTGCGTGACCACTTCCTGAAAACAGAGAGCGCCAACGTCGCCAGCGTGTTCACGGTCAGCGGCTTCTCCTTCGCCGGCCAGGGACAGAATGCGGGCCTTGCCTTCATCCGCCTGAAGGATTGGGAGGAGCGCCCGGGTGCCGAGAACGGCGCGCAGGCGATCGCCGCCCGTTCGATGGGCACATTCGCCCAATATCGCGACGCCAGCATCTTCGCGCTGGTGCCGCCCGCCGTGCAGGAACTGGGCAACGCCACGGGCTTCGACATGTGGCTGGTGGACACGGGCGGCGTCGGCCATGACGGGCTGCTTGCCGCACGCAACCAGATGCTCGGCATGGCGGCAGGTGACAGCCGCGTCTCGCAGGTCCGCCCCCTCAGCCTGGACGATGCCCCGCAGCTGTCGGTCAATATCGACCAGGACAAGGCGGGGGCACTGGGTCTGGACATCAGCGCCATCAACCAGACGATCTCGACCGCCTGGGGCGGCGCCTATGTCAACGATTTCCTGGATCGTGGCCGGACCAAGCGGGTCTATATCCAGGCGGACCAGCAATACCGTTCCTCCCCCGATGCCATCGGCGACTTCTATGTACGGGGCAGCAGCGGCGAGATGGCACCGTTCACTGCGTTCTCCGACCTGTCATGGCAGCAGGCGCCGGTGATCCTAAGCCGCTACCAGGGCCAGGCGGCCATGCAGTTGCAGGGTGCCCCGGGCGCTGGCCTCAGCACCGGTGCGGCGATGGAGGCGATGGAGGAGATGCAGGCCAAGCTGCCACCCGGCACCGCGCTGGAATGGACAGGCCTGTCCTACGAGGAACGGCTGTCGGGCGGCCAGGCACCCGCGCTTTATGCGCTGTCCCTGCTCATCGTGTTCCTGTGCCTCGCCGCACTGTATGAAAGCTGGTCGGTGCCGATCGCAGTCATGCTGGTGGTGCCCCTGGGTGTGATCGGCGCGGTGCTGGCTGGCGTGCTGACCGGGCTGAACAACGACATCTACCTGCAGGTGGGCCTGATCACGACCATCGGCGTCTCGGCGAAGAACGCGATCCTGATCGTGGAGTTCGCGGAAGAACGGGTGCGTGACGGAATGAACGCCTTTGATGCTGCCATCGAAGCGGCCCGGCTGCGTCTCCGGCCGATCCTGATGACCAGCCTGGCGTTCGTCTTCGGCGTGCTGCCGCTGGCGCTCTCCACCGGCGCGGGCGCTGGTGGCCAGAACGCCATCGGTGGAGCGGTGGTGGGCGGCATGCTGTCCGCGACCGTGCTGGCCATCTTCTTCGTGCCGATGTTCTTCGTGGTCGTCGCCCGGTTGTTCAAGCACGGCCAGACAGACCAGCCCTCCGCCAACAGGGATGTTGAGCCGGATGCCGGCAACAAATCCTCCGACGGCGGCGTCGCGCCGCAGGGAGCCTGATGTGAAGACCAGACATTACCTCGCCTGCCTCGTCAGCGCGACAATGCTCGCCGGGTGCAATCTCGCACCTGATTACGACCGGCCGGGGGCGGCCGTGCCGGTCTCGCTGCCGGAAGGCGGGATCTACCCCGCCGCAGCGACCGACGCGCCCGACATCACTCAGGTCGGCTGGCGGGACTTCTTCCTCGATCCCCGGCTGCGGCAGGTGATCGAGACGGGCCTCGCCAACAATCGCGACCTGCGCATTGCCGCCGGCAACGTGCTGCAGGCCCGCGCCCAGCTGCGCGTCCAGCGGTCGGATCTGCTGCCGACGGCGGCGGTGACCGGGTCGGCGACCTATACCAACAACGTGATCGGCGCGGCAGGTGCAGGTGCAGGTGCAGGTGCAGGCCCGGGCGCAGGGGCCGGCGTCGGCACCAGCGGCGGATCGGACCTGGAATTCTATTCGGTCAATGCCGGCATCTCCGCTTTCGAGCTGGACCTGTTCGGCCGCGTTCGCAACCTCAGCCGCGCGGCGCAGGAACAGGTCTTCGCCAGTGAGGAAGCGCAGCGATCCACCCGCATCAGCCTGATCGCGGAAACGGCAAATGCGTGGCTGGCCATGGCATCGGACCAGGAACAGCTGCGCATCGCGCGCGAAACGCTGGACACGTTCCGCCAGACGCTGGACCTGACCAGCGCCCAGTTCCGCATCGGCGTAGGGTCCGAGCTGGAAGTGCAGCAGGCCGAAACCAATTACCAGTCGGCCCGCAACGACATCGCGACGCTGGAAACCCGCGTGGCGCAGGACCAGAACGCATTGAACCTGCTGGTCGGCACGACCGTGCCTGCGCAGCTCCTGCCCGACGGGCTTGGCGCCGGGGACCTCACCCTTGACGCCCTGCCCGCCAACCTGTCCTCCGACATCCTGCTGCGTCGGCCCGACGTGCTGCAGGCCGAACATCAGCTGATTGCCGAGAACGCCAATATCGGTGCGGCCCGGGCGGCGTTCTTCCCGACCCTCTCGCTCACCGGCACGGTGGGAACGATCGGCACCGCCTTGTCCAACCTGTTTTCCGGCGGCAGCTTCACCTACTCCGCGGCGCCGGGGATCTCGCTGCCGATCTTCGATGCCGGGCGGCGGCAGGGCAATCTGGATTTCGCACGCGCATCGGAACAGGTCGCGGTGGCAACTTACGAGCGGGCGATCCAGACCGCCTTCCGCGAGGTGAGCGATGCACTGGCCCAGCGGGGGCGGATCGGCGAACAGCTGGATGCGCAGACCGCCCGGGCCCGTGCCGCGACGGGCGCGGCACGGCTGTCCGATGCCCGGTTCCGGGCGGGCGTGGACTCCTTCCTCGTCACACTGGATGCGCAGCGCACCGCCTATGCCGCGGAGCAGCAGCTTGTCACCACACGGCTGACCCGGGCGAGCAACCTGGTCGAACTGTACCGTTCCCTCGGTGGAGGGCTGAGCTGATCCCGGCCTGCGAGCCATCGACCGACGATCGCCTGAGCCGCCGCCGCGACTGTTTCATCGCTGCGGCGGAGCAGCTGTTCCTGGAACAGGGTTTCGAACGCACGGCTCTGGCCGACGTGGTCAAGCGGGCGGGCGGGTCGCTGGCAACGCTCTACAAGCTGTTCGGCAGCAAGTCCGGCCTGCTGGAAGCGGTCATGCTGGCCCGGGTGGAGCAGCGTGGCGCGCGAATGGTGGAGTTTGCCGCCGCCGCTTCCTACCCCCGGGAGGTCCTCCTGCGGCTGGCCCGCGATCTGCGGCACAAGTCCGTCGACCCGGCGGAGGTCGCCCTTTCACGGGTCGTGATCGCCTCCAGCATCGAAAATCCCGAATTCGCCTGCCGCTTCTACGGCAGGACCATCGTGGAGGCGCGCGGCCAGCTGGAGCGCCTGTTCGTCCGCTGGCGGGAGGAGGGGCAGCCGCTGACAGCGGATCCCGCCCTGCTGGCAGCCATGTTCCTCGGCATGTTCATCTACGAGGTGCACTCGCAGGCAATCAGCCACGGGACGATTTCCGAAGGCGATGACAGCTGCCTCGAACGCAAGGTCGCCTTCTTCTGCCAAGCCGCCGGGCTGGGCTGACGCGGCGGAGAGTCAGTTCGGCATCTGCCGGAAGCAGGCACCAGCTTCAATCTGCGGTTCCCCGTGATCCGGTGCCGCCTGGGTACCCCTGATGCATGAGGCGCTTCCGCAGGGCGGTAGCTTACGGGACTGGACACTCACGCATCGGTGTAGCAACCGGTCCCAGGCGCAGACGGATACGCTGGTGGATCGGAAACATGCTCCTTCGTCTATTGATCGGCCTCAGTCTCTGCCTTGTTTCGGGCGTTGCTCGTGCCGAGTGCCGCCTTGGTGGCATCGATGCCTGGCCGGAACGGGCATCGGTTCACCTTCCCGCCGGGCACGGCGCCGGGCCCATGCCGCTGGTGATCCTGCTCCATGGCAGCACGGGCACCGGGGCGCAGATGCTGCGCGACAGCCATCTTGCGGAAACGGCAGACCGGCACGGCTTCGTCGTGGCAGCACCTGACGGCGGTATCGCGGCCGATCGCGGCTATGTCTGGAACATTCCCGGCGTTCCGACCGTCGCTGGCACCTTGCCGCCAGAAAATGCGCGTGATGATGTGGCTTATCTGACAGGCCTGATCGACCGGCTTGTGGATACCGGCTGCGTCGACGGCAAGCGGGTATACGTTACCGGCTTGTCGGGCGGTGGCCGCATGGCCTCCTGGCTTGGCTGCGTCGCGGCAGAGCGGTTCGCTGCGATCGCGCCGGTGGTCGGCCTGCGTGCCGGACGGCCGCTCGCGTCCGATCCGACACAAGCCGATCCTGCGACATGTCGTCCTGACGCGCCGCTACCCGTACTGGCCTTCGCCGGCGATGTTGACGGCACCAACCCGATCACTGGCGGCGGCGCGCCGTACTGGCGATATGCCCAAGCTGCGGCCCTGCAACGCTGGGCAGTGTTGAACGGCTGCTCCGAACCCTATGCTCGCAATCTCAGCGCGACGGTTTACGAGCAAGGCTATGCACGCTGCCGGGGCGACACGACCGTTGCGGCGCGTGTGATGCGCGGCGGTCAGCACAGCTGGTCGGTCGTCGACAACGAGGCACTATGGGCGTTCCTGTCACGCCAGCGGCGCTAGGCCAAACCTCGGCAACACAGGCACCGTCCGAATTCGATCGACACCGGCATCACTGGCATCGCGCTGAGTGCCGCGCAGGGAAAGCAGGCATGTTTTCGATCTGGCTGACCGCGTCGCTGGGAAACCTTGTACCTCCACAACCGGGCACAGCAAGATCACGAGTTCGACATTCCCGCGTTCGTTGATAGGCCTGTCCCTCACATTTCTCCCAGCTTCTTGTATCCTTGCCGGGACGCGGAATATGCTAGGCAAGGCATGGGGATACATGATGGCGACAGCCGCGGGGGAGGAAGAGTTCTGCGTTTCTTTCGAGATGGGCCCATCTCCAGCCCTGATGCTCGACTGCGGACTGACCATCATCGGCTGCAACGCTGCCTATGCACGTCTGATTGGCAGCGATCGTGCCACGATCCTGGGGCGGTCGGCCTTTGAGGTCTTCCCGGGCTCGAATGATCGGCAAACATGCATGGTGCGGGCCTCCTGCGATCGCGTGCTGGAGAGCCGCACGCCCCATCACATTCCCCATGTCCAGTGTGCCGTCCCCACACCGGACGGTCCAGGATCTGAAGAACGCCATTGGAGCGTTTCCAACTTCCCGCTCCTGCGTGCCGACGGTACGATCCTGGGAATTCTCCACTGCCTGGCCGACATCAAGGAGCCGGCGCATATGCCTCACGCCAATCAGAGCATTCAGGACACTGATGCCCGCAGCACCTTGGATCTGGAGAAGGAGCGGCTCCGCCAGCTGTTCCAGCAGGCACCCGGCTTCATCTGCGTGCTGCATGGTCCGCACCATGTGTTCGAGCTGGCCAACGATGCCTATTATCAGCTTGTCGGTCATCGGCAGATCATCGGCCATCGGGTGGAAGAGGTCATGCCCGAAGTGGTTGCGCAAGGCTTCCTGGACAAGCTCGATGCCGTCTACACGACAGGACAACCGTTCATCGGTCGCGCCTTGCCGATCGAGTTCCAGCGTGTCGCCGGAGGCGAACTGGAGCAGTCCTACATAGACCTGATCTACCAGCCGATCTTCAACGACATGGGCGACATCAGCGGCATCTTTGTCCAGGGCAACGACGTGACGGAAGCCCATACACTGGCGCAGGAGGTCTCCTACCAGGCCGCGCACGACGCCCTGACCGGCCTGTGCAACCGGCGGGAGTTCGGACGCAAGACACAGGACATCGCCGGATCGGGCCTGAACGCCCTGCTCTACATGGACATCGATCATCTCAAGATCGTCAACGACCGCTGCGGTCATGCGGCGGGTGACAGCCTGCTGATCGAGGTCGCGACCGCCTTGCGGTCGCAGTGCGACGACGAGCGTGACCTGCTGGCGCGCCTGGGTGGTGACGAATTCGCCCTCCTTCGGCGTGACTGCAGTCAGGAGGATGCCGTCGCCCTTGCGCATCGCCTGTGCAAGGCGGTCAAGGACATCAACTTCTTCTGGCAGGGGCAACGATACGGCGTCACCTTGAGCGTCGGCGTGGTGACGTTCGGAGATGATGAGACACTGCCGTTCGAGGCAGCATTGGGCCTCGCCGACGCGGCCTGCTTCCTCGCCAAGGACAAGGGGCGGAATCGCGTTCAGGTAAGCTCGGAATCGGACGAGGAAGTCTGGCAGCAGCAGCAGGACATGGACAATGTGACCCGCCTGCGGGAGGCGATGCGGGAAGATCGGGTAATTCTCTTCGCCCAGAAGATCGTCGGGTTGCAGGACGGCCGAAACCGGCCCGCCGACTTCTACGAAGTGCTGGCGAGATTGAGAAATGGCGATGGCACCATCATCCCGCCGAGCGGCTTCATCCCGGCGGCGGAGCGTTTCGGCATGATCGAGGAGTTCGATCGCCATATCGTGGGCAAGATCCTTGCGCACCTGCAGGCACGGTCCGCTGAACTGCCCGACGAAGCATGCTATTTCGTCAACCTGTCAGGCGCGACCCTCAGCGCCAGCGGCTTTCTGGAGTTCATCGAAAGTTCGCTGGCGGCGCATCCGGCTGTCCACTCCTCGCAGATCTGCTTCGAGATCACCGAGACCGCGGCCCTGGCCAATGTCCAGCGTACCGCTGGCGCGATGCGCAGCCTGATCGACATGGGATTCAGGTTCGCGCTGGATGATTTCGGCAGCGGGATGGCGTCATTCACTTACCTCAGCCACCTGCCGGTCCAGTTCGTGAAGATCGACGGCGAGTTTGTCAAAGGGACCCTGAACCACTCCACCTGCGCCATCATCGTGGAGGCCGTGTCAAAGGTCGCTCGCGCCATGGACATGTGCACGATCGCGGAATCCGTGGAGTTCGAGGAACTGATCCCGCGACTGAGATCCATGGGCATCGATTATGCACAGGGGTTCGCCCTGCACCACCCTGAATCGATCTGACAACGGATCTGGATAGGACAGCCGGACGTCAAAGCAGCTTGTCCAGCGTGATCGGCAGGTCGCGCACCCGTTTGCCCGTCGCGTTGAAAACGGCATTCGCCACGGCCCCTGCAATGCCCGTGATGCCGATCTCCCCGATACCGCGCGCGCCCAGCGGCGAACGTGGATCGGGGATGTCGGTCCAGATCACGTCGATCTGCGGCACATCCATGTGCACCGGCACATGGTAGTCCGCCAGCGTCGGGTTCATGATCCGCCCGCTGCGTTCGTCCAGCAGCGTCTCCTCCGTCAGGGCGAGGCCCAGCCCCATGATCATGCCGCCGCGAAACTGGCTGGCGGCGGTGCGCGGGTTGAGGATCGTGCCGCAATCGAACGAACCGAGCAGCCGATCGACCCGGATCTCGCCGGTAACGTCGCTGACGCGCAACTCGCAAAACATCGCGGCGGTGCTGTGCATGGCGAACTTCAGCATCTCCAATGGCGGAGTGCCGGATGCGGTGACGCTCACCTCCTCCAGGTTGGCGCGCGACAGAATGGCGCGGAAAGTCTCGCGCCGGGCCGGCTCGCTGGCGCTGGCCAGCCCTTCCCCCTCCATCCTGACCTCGCCTGCCCGCAGGCCTGACAGCGGGCTGCTGTTGCCCGCCAGCCGCAACAGCTCAGCCGGCAGCTTTTCGGCTGCGGCAAGCACGGCGGCGGCGATGGACACGGTCTGCGAGGATCCCCCCGCCATCGGCGCGGCGGGCAGCGCTGAATCGCCGATCTCCACCGTTACCGCGCTCAGCGGCAGCCCGAGCCGGTCCGCCACCTGCTGCACCACCACCGTCGCGGTGCCCATGCCCATCTCCTGCCCGGAACAGGCCAGCGTTGCGGTACCGTCGCGCCGCACGGTCAGGCGCACGGCCGCACCGGGCATGCGTACATAAGGGAAGCTGCCGCCACCGCAGCCCATGCCGATCCGCCATTCGCCTTCTCGCCGCGTTCCCGGCTTTGCCGCCCGCTGCTCCCATCCGAACCGCGCCGCGCCGTCGCGCCAGGCCTGATCCTGCGCATGCTGGGAGAACGGCGCGCCGGTAATCGGGTGCTTGTCCGGCATGTTGCGCAGGCGCAGTTCGACGGGGTCCATCGCCAGATTGTGCGCCAGCTCGTCCACCGCACTCTCCAGTGCGAAGGTGCCGATCGCCTCACCCGGCGCGCGCATGAAGGTGTTTGGCACCACCGCGATGTCGATATGCCGCTGCAGGATCTCGAAGCTCTTCGCGCGATAGGCGGACCGGGTGCCCAACGTGTAGGCTTCCGGGCAGGCGCCATAGGGCGGCATGACCGACCAGCCATCATGCAGCAATGCGGTGAAGCAGCCATCCGCATCTGCGCCGATCGCCACGCGCTGCTCGGTCGCGCTGCGGCCGCCGACGATCCGGTATACGCTTTCCCGGCTGAGCTGGAGGCGCAGCGGCCGCCCGACCATGCGGGCTGCGGCGACCGCCACGATCTGGTGATCCCACATCCCCTTGCCGCCAAAGCCGCCGCCCACGAAGGGTGACAGCACCTGCACCTGATCGCGCGGGATGCCGAAGGCCTTGGCCAGCGCCGCTGCCTCGCCCGCGATCATCTGCGTCGTGTCGTGGACCGTCAGCCGGTCGCCAACCCAGGCGGCGGTAAGCGCATGCAGTTCGATCGCATTGTGGTTCTGCCACTGGGTTCGGTAGAGGTTATCCACCCTGTGCGGCGCCCGTGCCAGCTCCCGCTCGGCCTTGCCGAAGGACAGGTGATTGCGTTCGATCAGCAGCGACGGGATGATTCGCGCGCCCGACTTCGCCTGGCCGAACCGGGTTTCGGCCTGGGCGGCTTCGTAGTCGATCGCAATCAGCGTCGCGGCATGGTCCGCCTGCTCCTGCGTCGCCGCCACCACCGCGGCCACGACCTGCCCGTTATAGTGGACCCGGTCATCCTGCAGGATCGGCAGGTCGCTGTTGCCGACCGCGGTCGGGTCGCTCATCGACACCAGCGATGGACTGGCGACCTTCGGCATGTTGCGGTGCGTGACGACCAGCAGCACCCCGGGCGCCGTTTCCGCCGCCGTGCTGTCCAACCGGGCGATCCGGCCCCGCGCGATCGTGCTGTGCACCAGCGTGGCATAGCACAGGCCATCCATCGCCACTTCGGCGGCAAAGCGCGCCTCGCCGCGGACCTTGATCTCGCCATCGATCCGCGACGCCTGCCGGCCGATCTCGCCATGGCGGCCGATCAGCGGGTCGGGCGTTCCGCCCGGCAGCCACTGTGCCGGCACCCAGGACAGCGCGCTGCGGGCCGTGCCGACGATGACGTTCTGTACCCGGCTCATGCGTCACCTCCAGCAAGATCGGTGAGGACCGCGACGAGCGTCCGTTCGGCCAGCTGCACCTTGAAGGCATTGCCGGGCAGCGGGTCCGCCTGCGCCAGCTCGGCCTGCGCGGCCTGGACGAACGCTTCCACGCTCGCCGGTCCGTCGCGAAGTGAGGCTTCCGCTCGCGCAGCCCGCCACGGTTTTGCAGCCACGCCCCCCACGGCGATGCGCACATCGGCGATCCGGCCGTCCTCCACCACGATCCCGGCCGCGACCGACACCAGCGCGAAGGCATAGCTCGCCCGGTCCCGCACCTTGCGATAGGTCGACCGCATCGGCTGGACCGGCGGCAGTTCGACCGCGAGGATCATCTCGCCGGGTGCCAGCATGGTCTCCACCTCCGGACTGTCTCCGGGCAGCTGGTGGAAATTCGCCAAGGCCACGCTGCGCACGCCGTCGGCGCCCGCCAGGTGCAGCCGGGCGTCGAGCGCGACCAGCGCCACTGCCATGTCCGACGGATGCGTGGCGATGCAGGCGGGCGAGGCGCCCAGGATCGCATGGTAGCGGGTGAAGCCGCCCAGCGCGTCGCAGCCGCTGCCCGGCACGCGCTTGTTGCAGCGCGATCCCGCGGCATCGGCGAAGTACACGCACCGGGTGCGCTGCATCAGGTTGCCGCCGACCGTCGCCATGTTGCGGATCTGGGCAGACGCGCCCGCCAGGATCGCCCGCGCCAGCATCGGATAGCGCGCCCGCACCAGCGGGTGCGCGGCAACGTCGCTGTTGCGCGCCGCCGCGCCGATCACCAGGCTGCCATCCGCAGCTTCCGTTATCGGGGCGGCCAAGCCGGAGACATCGACCAGCACGGCCGGCTGTTCCACCCCCTTGCGCATCAGGTCGATCAGATTGGTGCCGCCACCCAGCAGGCGATGACCGTCAGCCGCACCCAGCGCGATCGCCGCCGCGCTGCTGTCCGCGCGAAGGTAGGTTACCGGGGTCACGCCGCGCGCTCCTGCGCCACGCTGAGGATCGCGTCGACGATGCCATTATGCGCGCCGCAGCGGCACAGATTGCCGCTCATCCGTTCGCGCACCTCGTCCCGCGACAGGGTGACCGGCGCCGTGAGGTCGGCCGTCACATAGCTCGGCATGCCGGCCTCCGCCTCCACCAGCATCGCCGCGGCGGCGCAGATCTGTCCGGGCGTGCAGTAACCGCACTGCAGACCGTCATGCTCCAGGAAGGCGGCTTGCAGCGGGTGCAGCCCATCGGCACCCAGCCCCTCGATCGTGGTCACCTTCCGCCCGTCGGCCTGCGCGGCCAGGGTCAGGCATGACAGCACCCGCCGGCCGTCGATCAGCACCGTGCAGGCGCCGCAGGCACCCTGGTTGCAGCCGACCTTGGTACCTGTCAGCTGCAGCCGGTCGCGCAACAGGTCCAGCAGCGAGACGCGCGCATCCTCGGGCGGATCGTAATCCGTGCCGTTGATCCTGATCGTCATAGGCCACCTCTCCGCAAGACCGACAATGATGAGAAGATACACCGAACTTCGTACTATTCAAGGATCGTGATAAATGATCTTCTGCATCATGCCGATCAGCTGCCGCCGTTCCGCGACGCTCAGCGGGTCCAGCATGCGCCGATGCAGTTCGCCATACATCGCGAGCAGCCGGTCCACCTTGTCCTGCCCCTCCGCCGTCAGGTACAGCGCCACCGCGCGCCGGTCGGCTTCAGGCCGGCGGCGTTCGATCAGGCCGCGCTTGACCAGGCGATCAGTGGCGGATGAGATCGTCGTGTTCGCAACATTGAGGAAGCGCGCCGAATCCGTCGGCCCGCACCCCGGGTATCTGGCAACATATGACAGGACCTGCTTGTCGAGTTCGTTGAGCGGCTTCTCCGGCCCGAGCGCCTCGGCAAGCTTGTAGCGGCGGGTGAAAAGGTCGAACACTTCGCCCAGGGCGGCGAGTTCCTCGTCGGTCGGCATGGTCATGACCATGCGTTACCCGCCAAACAGCTGTTCGTGCCAGCGGCTTTGGTATCAGGCTCCCATGTTTGCAGCGCATTGCGTGGTGGCAGCCCTGTTCCGCTCGCAGGCGGCGATCTTCTATTCGACGGTGACGGACTTCGCCAGATTGCGCGGCTGATCCACATCGGTGCCCTTGGCGCAGGCCACATGGTAGGCAAGCAGCTGCACCGGAACGGCATAGATCAGCGGCGCGATCAGGGGGTGGACCGCCGGCATCTCGATCGTGGCGAGGCAGCCCTCGCCCGCCTCGGCCAGACCCGCCGCGTCGGAAATCAGCACGATCTTGCCACCGCGTGCGCGCACCTCCTGCATGTTGGAGACCGTTTTCTCGAACAACGGGCCGGACGGGGCGAGCACGATCACCGGCACAGCCTCGTCGATCAACGCGATCGGCCCATGCTTCATCTCGCCCGCGGCATAGCCTTCTGCATGGATGTAGCTGATCTCCTTCAGCTTCAGCGCCCCTTCCAGCGCCAGCGGGAAATCCGGACCACGGCCCAGATACAGCACGTCGCGCGCCGGGGCGATCAGGTGCGCCATCGCGGCGATCTCCTCGTCACCATCCAGCGCGGCGTTGAGCGAGGCCGGCGCCTCCAGCAGGTGCCGCACGATCTCGGCTTCCTCGGCGGAAGAGATCCGCCCCTTCTTCACGGCGAAGTGCGTCGCCAGCGCGGCGAGCACGGCCAGCTGGCAGGTGAACGCCTTGGTGCTGGCAACGCCGATCTCCGGCCCGGCATGCGTCGGCAGCAGCAGGTCCGCCTCCCGCGCCATGGAGCTGGTCGGCACGTTGACCACGACCGCAATCGTCTGGCCTTCCGCCTTGCAATGCCGCAGCGCCGCCAGCGTGTCCGCCGTCTCGCCGCTCTGGCTGATGAACAGCGCGAGCCCGCCGGGGGTCAGCACCGGTTCGCGATAACGGAACTCCGACGCGTAATCGATGTCCACCGGCACGCGGGCAAAACGTTCGAACCAGTATTTGGCCACCATGCCGGCATAATAGCTGGTGCCGCAGGCCACGATCGTGACCCGCTCCACTGCGGAGATGTCGAAGTCGAGCTGCGGCAGCGCCACGCTCTGCTCCACCGCGCGGACATAGCTGGACAGGGTCTGCGCCACCACGGTCGGCTGCTCGAAGATCTCCTTCTGCATGAAGTGGCGGTAATTGCCCTTCTCCATCGCCATGGCGCTGGCGCCGGAGCGGGTGACGGCGCGCTCGACCGGGTGCCCGGCGGCGTCGTGGATGGCGGCGCTGTCAGGCGTGATCACTACCCAGTCGCCTTCCTCCAGATAGGAGATGTGCTGCGTTAGGCCGGCCAGGGCCAGGGCATCCGACCCCAGATACATCTCGCCCGCAGCCTCCTCGTCGCCATAGCCAACCACCAGCGGGCTGCCGAGCCGGGCGCCGATCAGCATGTCGGGGTGGCTGCGGAACGCGATGGCCAGCGCAAAGGCGCCGCGCAGCTGCGGCAGCACGGCCGCGACCGCCTGCTGCGGGGTGCTCCCCGCCTCCACCTGTTCGGACAGCAGATGCGCGACGACCTCGGTGTCGGTTTCGCTCTCGAACCGGCGACCCCGCGCCTCCAGCGCCTGGCGCAGCGGGCGGAAGTTCTCGATTATGCCATTATGCACCAGCGCCACCTCGGCCGTGGCATGGGGGTGGGCGTTGCTGGTGGTGGGCGCGCCATGCGTGGCCCAGCGGGTGTGGGCGATGCCGGTGGTGCCGGGCACGGGATCCTGCGCCAGCACCGTCACCAGATTGGCCAGCTTGCCTTCCGCCCGCCGACGCAGCAGCTGGCCGTCATGCACGGTGCACAGGCCCGCGCTGTCATAGCCGCGATATTCCATCCGGCGCAGCCCTTCGACCAGCCGGTCCGCCACCGATTGCCTGCCGACGATGCCGATAATGCCGCACATGGAAAATGTCCTGTCAGAAAAGCTTGGGGGAAACGCCGGGCCCGGGGATCAGTCCTTGGCCGCGTCCTTCTTGCGGCGCATGACATCATGGAAGGCGTCCGCCCAGCCCGGCTTTACCAGCTGGTCGGCGCGGACCAGCCGCAGCTCGCCATCACCTACGTCGCGGCTGACGGTGCTGCCGGCGGCGACGATCGCGTCCGCCCCGATACGCACCGGTGCGATCAGCGCGGAGTTGGAGCCGATGAAGGCGCGCGGGCCGATCTCCGTGCGATGCTTGAAGTAGCCATCATAATTGCAGGTGATGGAGCCCGCGCCGATATTCGCACCGGCCCCCACGGTCGCATCGCCGATATAGCTGAGATGGTTCGCCTTGGCCCCTGCGCCCAGCACGGCCGCCTTTACCTCCACGAAATTGCCCACCCGCACACCTTCTTCCAGCACCGTGCCTGGGCGCAGGCGCGCGAACGGACCCACGCTGGCGCCGCTGGCGATCTGCGCCCCTTCCAGGTGGCAGAAGGGGTGGATCGTGGCGTTGTCCGCCACGCTGACGCCGGGGCCGAACACCACATTGGCGCCCACCGTCACATCCTGCCCCAGCTGCGTGTCCCAGCTGAAGAACACCGTTTCGGGCGCCAGCAGCGTGGCACCGTTGTCCATCGCGCGCTGCCGGGCGCCCGCCTGCCAGCGCGCCTCCGCCGCGGCCAGTTCGGCGCGCGAATTGATGCCGGCGACCTCGTCCGGATCGGCGGCGGTGATGACCGCGCAGGTCTGTCCCTCCGCGATGGCGATGTTGACGATGTCCGGCAGGTAATACTCGCCCTGCGCATTGTCGTTGCCGACACGCGCCAGCAGCGGGAACAGCGTGGCGGCCGGCGCGGCGAGCAGGCCCGAATTACACAGGGTGACGGTGCGTTCCGCCGGGTTGGCATCCTTGTATTCCACCATGCGCCGGATCGCACCACCGTCCGCCACGATCCGGCCATAAGTCAGCGGATCGGCGGGTTCGAAGCCCAGCACCACCGCTGCCGGAGCGTCGGCTCCATGCAGCCGGTCCAGCATGGCGCGCATGGTGGCGGCGCTCACGAAGGGCACGTCGCCATACAGCACGAGCACATCGCCCGTGAATCCCGCCAGCGCGTCCTCCGCCTGTGCCACGGCATGGCCGGTACCCAGCTGCTGCGACTGCACGGCGAAGCTCGCCCGGCCGGCCAGCTGCCGCTCCACCTGGTCGCGCCCCTCGCCGGTCACCACCACCACCTGGCTCGGTGCCAGTTCGGCGACACTGGCGAGCAGATGCTCGATCATGGGGCGGCCCGCGACCGGGTGCAGCACCTTGTGCGTGGCGCTGCGCATCCGCGTACCGCGCCCGGCGGCAAGGATGATGATGGCAAGCGGCGTGGCGGCGGCGGGCGTGTTGCTCATGGGACGGGCCAATGCCACCGTTCGGTTGCGGTTTCCAGCCGGCTCGGGCACGGCCCGGGCCCATGGACAGCTTTCCCTTCACCGCGATCGGCTTCGACCTCGACGGCACACTGGTCGACTCCGCCCGCGACCTCGGCCCCGCCCTGCAGCACACGCTGACCGCCCTTGGCCGGCGCGCCGTACCCGATGGGGAAGTCGTGAACCTGATCGGCGGCGGCGCACGGGCCATGCTGGAGCGTGCGCTGCTGCTGACCGGCGACCCGCTGCCCGCCGACGAGTTCGAGGCCGCGCTGGCCGGACTGATGGACCATTACACCGCCCATATGGCCGACCATACCGTGCCTTACGACGGCTGCCTGCAGGCACTGGACGATCTGGCCGCGCGCGGCGTGCTGCTGGCCGTGGTCACCAACAAGGCCGAACATCTTGCCCGCCTGCTGCTGGAGGCACTGGACCTGACCGGCCGGTTCGCCGCGATCATCGGTGGCGACACGTTGGGGCCGGGCCGGTCGAAGCCGCGGCCGGACATGATCGTGGAAGCAATCCGCCTGTGCGGGGCCAGCGGCCGCTTCGCGATGGTGGGCGACAGCACATACGATACCGGCGCGGCACGGGCCGCCGGGGTGCCGTCCGTGGCGCTGTCCTTCGGCTATAACGACTTGCCCGCGGCCGAGCTGGGCGCCGATGCCGTGATCGACCATTACGACCAGCTGGTGCCCACCCTGCTGCGGCTCTAGCCGCCCAGCAGGATGGAGATGCGCCGGTTGCGCGGATCGGCCGGGTTGTCGGCCACCACCGGTTCCCGATCGGCCACGCCCTCGATCCGGCGGAACCGGCCCGGCGCGATGCCGTGGCGCACGAAGGACTGGCGGGTGGCTTCCGCCCGCCCGCTGCTGAGCGCCCAGTTGTTGCCCGCACCATTGCGCCATTGCAGCGCATCGGTGTGGCCACGCACTGTCAGCAGCCCGGCCTCGTCCGCCACGGTATCGGCGATCGCCTCCACCAGCGCGTCCGCCTCCGCCGTCATCACCGTGGTGCCCAGCTGGAACATGGAGAAGTCGGCATCGTCGACCAGGTCGATGCGGATACCTTCGGTCGTGTCGACCATCTTCACCTGCTTCATGAGCCGCCGCAACCGCTTGTCGGCGGCCAGCTTCTCCTCCAGCTGCTCGCGCATGCGGGTGATCGCATCGGCGCCTTCGCGCGGGCCGCCGGTCGCGCCGCGCGGGATGGTCAGCGCGCGGGTGCCGGTCTGCCCCTGACGGTGGGGGTAATCGTCCACCTCCGTGATGGATGATCCGCCCAGCAGGCCGTTGTTCGATCCGGCGCTCCCTTCCTTGGTCTTGATCAGCGTGGGAGTGAAGTAGTCGGCCAGGCCGCGGCGCTGCGCCTCCGTGGTGGAGCCCAGCAGCCACAGCAGCAGGAAGAAGGCCATCATCGCGGTCACGAAATCGGCATAGGCGACCTTCCAGGCGCCGCCATGGTGGCCGCTGGCCGCCACAACCGTGACCTTCTTGACGATGATCGGCGGCGGCAGGTCGTTCTTGCCGCGGGGTGCAGCGGCCATGTCAGCGCCCCCGCAGGCTGTCTAGCAGTTCGGACAGGCCAGGCCGGAAGGCATGGCCCAGGCCGGACCGCGCGCTTTCCACCACCAGCGGCTGCGGATAGCCGTTCAGCGTGGCGATGATGACCTGCTTCACCGCATGGAAGATCTGCTCGTCCTGATCCAGCACCTGCTTCAGCCGGCCGGCCAGCGGACCCACGATGCCGTAGGCCAGCAGCACGCCCAGGAACGTGCCGACCAGCGCCGATCCGATCATCCCGCCCAGCACCTCGGGCGGCTCGCTGATGGATCCCATGGTCTTCACCACACCCAGCACCGCGGCCACGATGCCCAGCGCCGGCAGCGCATCCGCCAGCGATTGCAGCGCATGCTGCGGTTCCTGCATGTCGTGGAAGTGCGTCTTCATGGCATTGTCCATCACGTCCTCCACCGCATGGGTCTCCAGCGTGCCGGAAGACACCACGATCAGCGTCAGCGTGTCGCTGATCAGCGCGGTCAGCGGCTTGTTGGCCAGCAGGCGCGGATATTCCGCGAAGATGGTGGAGCTCGCCGGGTCCGTCACATGGGATTCCAGCGCCACCGGCCCGTCGGCGCGCAGCACCTTCATCAGCTTGCTGGTCAGCGCGATGGCGTCGATGTGATCCTGCTTGCTGTGCTTGGGCCCCTTGAAGATCTTGCCGAAACTGCCGCCGATGGCCTTCAACTCGTGCAGCGAATTGCCGGCGATCATGGCACCCACCGCCGCACCGCCGATGATCAGCATCTCGTGCGGCAAAGCGTGCATCACCGGCCCCAGCGCACCGCCGGTAAAGGCAAACCCGCCGAAGACCATCACCAGCAGGACGATTATCCCGATTGCAGCATACATGCGTCAGAGCCCTTGTTTGGCGCCAGGCTAACGGCGAAAGATTACGAAAGCTGATCGAACAGCGAGATATTGGCGAGCCGCACGAAGCTGGCCTGGCTGGCTTCCAGGACGGTCATCACCTCCTGCAGCTTGCTGATCGTCACGGCGAGGTCGGCGGAGCCCACATCCTTGGCCTCCTGTGCCCGCAATTCCGAGTTGTTGGTGCGCCGGTCGTCCATCAGTTCGACCCAGTTCATGCGCGACCCGATCACCGCCTGCGCGGTGGTGACCCGCTCCAGCCCGGCGGACAGTCCTTCCAGCGCCCCGCGCGAGGCGGCGACCGGATCGCTGCCGTCGCCCTGCAGCGCGGATGCCAGCGTGCCCAGCATCGCGAACAGGTCCGTCGGGGTACCGTTCACGTCGAACGCGAACACCTCCGGCCCGGTGAGCGAAGGGGTGACGGACTGCCCTTCCCCCAGGTCGATTGCCTTGCTGGCGCCGCTGCCCTGATAGGTGATCACGCCGCCCACCTCCGCATAGGCGGCACCCGCGCCCTGCCCGCCGAACAGGGCATGGCCGGACCCGTTCTCGCCGTTGGCGATGGTCAGCAGGCTGCGCCGCAGGTCTGCCGCTTCCACCCCCAGCGCGGTGCGCTGGCTGTCGGTCATGATGCCGTTCGCGGCCTGTTGCGCCAGTTCCTGCGCGCGGATGATGATGTCCGCCATCGAGCCGAGCGCGCTGTCCACCAGATCCATTTCGGCCATCGCGGCGTTGGAGCCGCTCTGGTCGACCTGCGCCAGCCGTTCCCCGCGCGACAGGCTGCGCAGCCGCGCAGCGGCGACGGGATCGTCGGAGGAGGTGGTCAGCCGGTTGCCGGTGCTGGCCTGCTCCTGCAGCCTGGCCGCCTGGCCGCGCAGGTCCGTCAGGTACCGGTTCGACTTGTCGTAAAAGGCGGCGGTGGAAAGGTTCACGGTCATTATCTGATCCCGATCAAGGTGTCGAACAGGTCGCTGGCCACCTGCATGGCCCGGCTGCTGGCCTGGAAGGCCTGCTGGAAGCGGATCAGGTTGGCCGCTTCCGTATCCAGGTCGACGCCGGCCTGCTGCTGCAGGACGATCTTCGCGGAGGAGGCGATGGTGCCCAGCGCCTCGTTCGACAGGGTGCGCGCTGCGACCAGGGCGGAGGCGTCGAACAGCAGCAGGTTCATGTCGCCGGCCGGGTCCAGCGTCGCCACCGCCTGCCGCAGGGCCATCAGGTTCGTGCCGTCACGGCTGTTCGCAGGCGCGCCCGCCGCCGCCGCGGCAATCCCGCCACCGCTGGCAAGGACCATCCGCATCCCGGCCGCGCCGGTCCCGGCAAAGATCGGCTGGCCCGTGGCGCCCGTAAGGTCCACGCCCGCAGCCTGGGCTTCGTTCACCGTCTGCGCGATGCCATCGGCCAGCGCGTCGAGCCGGGTGTGGAAGGTGTTGGCGTTGGCCACGCCCGCCTGCGCGCCGCCCAGACTGCCGCCGCTGATGGAAAGGGCGGCACCGTTCACGGCGAAGGACAGCGTGTTGTCCGCCGCGATGTCCATGGCCAGAGTGCCCGCGACATTACCCTCGACGAACAGCGCGCCGGCCGCACCGCCCAGCCGCACTGACACGGTGCCATCCGCCGCGAACTCCGCCGAACTGTCCGCATGGGTGCTCAGTTCGCCCAGCAGCAGGTCGCGCCGGTCCAGCAGCGCGGCCTTGTCCGTGCTGCCATTGGTCGCACGCGCCAGGCTGACATTGACCCGCGCCAGCTCGGCGCCGAGCTGGTTGACCTGCGCGACATCAGCGCCGGCTTCGAAATGCATGCCGTCCACGCTTGCATCCAGACCTTGCGCCGCGAGGTTGAATTTGCCCGCCATCGCATCCGCCTGCGCCAGCACCACCGCCCGCAGGGCCGGATCGTTCGGATTGTTGGACAGCTGCTGCAGCGCGGCCTCGAACTCGACCACGGAATCGAAGATCGCGGTGTCCTCCAGCGCGGTCTCGATCTCGCGCAGGGCCGCCAGGTCCGTGTCGGACCGGGCGAGGTCGCCCGCGGTGCGGCGCACCTCCGCCTGGCGGAAGGCATCGGCGTTGCGGTGGATCGACCCGACCCGCGCGCCTGACAGGTTGATGTCGCCGCCATACGGGAACACGCCGCGCCCGGCCAATTCCTCCAGCCTGGCGGAACGGCGAATGTAACCCTCGGTAGAGGCATTGGCGATGTTGTGTGCCGTCACGTCCAGCGCGGCACGTGCCGCCTTGGCGCCGGCGGCGCCGATGGTCAGAAGATCGGAGGCCATGGTTTACCGCTCCCGTGCCGCGCCGTGGCGGGCGAGTTGTGCTTCAAGCATGTCGGCCAGTCCCAGCATCCCGGAGCCGGCGGCGAGGTCGGCGAAATGCGAGTCCTGCATCTCGGCAAAGGTGTCCTGTCCGGCGCCGCCCCCAAACAGGTCGTCGCCCATGTCGCTGGTGCGCGCGGCGGCCAGCATCTGGCGCAGCATGATGGCTTCGAACCCTTCGGCGGCCTGGCGCAGTTCGCTCTTGGGCGCAGCGGCAGGAGTGACGGTGGTGACCGGCGCGATCATATGACCAGCATCTCCGCCTTGAGAGAGCCCGCCTGCTTCAGCGCCTCCAGGATGGCGACCAGGTCGGACGGGGTGGTGCCCAGCATGTTCAGCGCATCGACCACCTCGGCCAGGCTGGCGCCGGGCTCGAACAGGGCGACGCGGCCGCCTCCCTCCTCGATGCTGACGGCAGAGTCCTGCTGCACGGCGGTGCGACCATTGCCGAAGGGTTCGGGCTGCACCACGCTGGGACTTTCCTCCACCCGCACCACCAGGCTGCCGTGGCTGATCGCCGCGGGCGCCAGGCGCACTGCGCTGGAAATGACGACGGTGCCGGTGCGGCTATTGATGACCACGCGGGCCGCAGCCTCAGCCGGGTTCACGTCGAGCATCTCGATCTCCGCCATCAGGCCCGCGCGGAGATCGGCCCCGGCCGGCAGGGTCAGCGCCAGCGTGGCGCCGTCTTCCACCGATGCGGCACCCGGCAGCTGGCTGTTGATCGCGTCGCGCACCCGAGAAATGGTCAGGAAATCGGCTTGGAACAGATTCCAGCGCAGCACCGGCTGCGTCTCGAACCCGATCGCCACGCCGCGTTCCACCGTGGCGCCTTCGGGAATACGGCCGACCGTCGGCACATTGACCGTCAGACTGGACCCGTCCCGCCCCGTCACGCCCAGCCCACCCACGGCCAGGCTGCCCTGTGCCATGGCGTAGATCTGCCCGTCTGCGCCATAAAGGGGGCTCATGATGAGCGCCCCGCCCCGCAAAGACCGAGCGCGGCCGATAGCGGACACGGTGATGTCGATCCGCTGCCCCGGCTTGGCGAAGGCCGGCAAGTCCGCCGTGATCATCACCGCCGCGGCATTGCGCAGCGCAGGGTTCACGCCCGGGGGCAGCTGGAAGCCCAGCCGGTTGGTGACGCCGCGCATCGCCTCCGCCGTGTAGATGAAGTTGTCGTCGCCCGTACCGTCCAGTCCGACCACCACGCCGTAGCCGGTCAGCTGGTTGCCGCGCACGGACTGGAACGTGCCCAGATCGCGCACGCGCTCCGCCGCGGCAGGGCTGGTCAGCGCGGCGCAGGCGGCTGCGGCGGCAAGCAGGAGGTGTCGCAAGGAGCGCATCAGAACGGGCTCACCAGATTGAAGAAGTTGGTCAGCCAGCCTTGCCGGCTCGACTGCTGCACCGATCCGCGGCCGCCATAGGTGATGCGGGCATCGGCGACGCGGTTGGACAGCACATCGTTGCCGGGACCGATATCGGCCAGCCGGATGATGCCGGACAGCTGGATCCACTCCTCGCCCTGGCTGAAGGCCATCTGCTTCTCGCCCCGGACCAGCGCGGTGCCGTTCGGGCGCACATCGACAATGGTCACGGTGATGTCCCCTTGCAGCCTGCTCTGCTGGGCCGCGTCGCCCCCGCCATTGAACGACGAGGACGCGCCGGAATTAACCCCGGACGGGTTGAAGGAGAACGGGCCGGTGGCCGGTGGCGAGACGGTGATGCCACCGTCGCGCTGCGTCTGGCTGCTGGCCGACTTGACCGTGCTGGTCACCTCCACCAGCCGCACGGTGACGAGGTCGCCGATGCCCTGCGCCCGGTAGCCGCGATATAGCGGGGCATAGCCGTTCGCCGCCTGGTAGATGGCCCCATTGCCGTCAGACGTGGCGGGCGCTGGAACAGGCGCTGGGGGCAGTACGGGCATGTAGCCCAGCGGCCGCTGGCCCACGCCGCCGCAGCCAGCCAGCAGCAGGGCGAGCGCAGGCACCAGGATGAGGGAGGAGCGCATGACGATCACAGCGTCTGGTTCGCGTTCTGGAGCATCTCGTCGACGGCGGAGACCATCTTCGAATTGATCTCGTAAGCGCGCTGGCACTCGATCATGGCGACCAGTTCCTCCACGATGTTGACGTTGCTGCCCTCCAGCATGCCCTGCCGGATATTGCCGCGCCCCTGCTCGCCACCGGCAGCAAGTTGCGCCGGGCCGCTGGCGGCGGTTTCGAGCAGGAAGTTGTCACCGATCGCGCGCAGGCCCGCCGGGTTGGTGAAGTTGGCCACCTGCAGCTGGCCCAGCTCGGACGGTTCCGCCTGGTTCGGCATGATCGCGGTTACGGTGCCATCGGGCGCGATGCTGACCCCGGTTGCGCCTTCGGGCACGGTGATGGTCGGCTGCACGGCGAAACCCTGCTGCGTCACCAGCTGGCCATCGGCGGTCAGCGCGAAGTTCCCCGCGCGGGTATAGGCAAGCTGCCCGTCGGGCCGCTCCACCTGGAAATAGCCATTTCCGTCCAGCGCCAGGTCGTATGCCTGGTCGGTCATGTTCAGCGTGCCCTGCGTCACGATCTGGCTGGTCGATTGCAGCGCCACGCCGGTCCCCAGGTTCAGCCCGGTGGCATAGGCCGTCTGCGCGGAGGACCGCTGCCCGGCGACACGCGCATCCTGATAGGCGAGTGTGGCGAAGTTGGCGCGGTCGCGCTTGAAGCCGGTGGTGGCGACGTTGGCCAGGTTGTTGGCGATCACCTGCATGCGGTGGCCCTGGGCCTCTAGCCCGGTACTGGCGACCTGGAGTGCGTTGGTAGGCATGTGTGCGTTGTCCTTCGTGTTTCGGTCAGCCGAGGCGCATCAGGGAGGCGCCGCTTTCATCGATCTCCCCGGCGGTGGCGATCAGCTTCGTGCGCATGGCGAACAGGCGCTGCGCGTCGATCATCTCCACCAGCACTTCCGATGAATTGACGTTCGACTGCTCCAGCGAAGCCGTCACCAGCGTGGCCTGCTCGTCCGCCGGCAGCACGCCGCCGCCAACCACGCGGAACAGGCCGTCCAGCCCCTTCAGCACCTCGCTGCCGGTGGCGCTGGCCAGCTTGATCCGCCCGGCATCCTGCGGCGGAGCGGCGGGCTGGGCCGGATCGCGCACCGTGATGCTGCCATCCGCCGCCAGCTGCGGCTGCACGTTGGGCGGCAGGCTGATCGGGCCATCGGCACCCAGCACCAGAAACCCTTCGCCATTGGTCAGCAGGCCCGCCGCATTGACGGCCAGGTCGCCGCGGCGGGTATAGGCTTCGCTGCCATCGGGCGCCTGCACCGCCAGCAGCGCGTCGCCGTTCAGCGCCACGTCCAGCGGGTTGCCCGTCTGGACCACCTCTCCGCTGCGCATGTCCGCGCCGCGCACCTCCCCCTTCTGCATGGCGCGCACTTCCAGTGCTTGCCCCCGCAGGGTGACGGGGCGCCGGTCCAGTTCCTCCGCCCGGAAGCCGATGGTCTGCGCATTCGCCATGTTGCTGGCGGTGACGCGCTGCTGGTCCATCGAAGCGCGCATGCCGGACAGGGCGGTGTAGATAAGGCGGTCCATCGGTCAGCCTCAGCTGCGCAGGTTGATGATGGTTTCGGTGATGCGGGTGGCGGTGTCGATCGCCTTGGCATTGGCCTGGAAGTTGCGCTGCGCGCTGATCAGGCCGACCAGTTCTTCCGCAATGTCGACATTGGACCGCTCCAGCGCGCCCGACAGCAGGGAGCCATAGCGGCCGCTGCCCGCCTCGCCATACACCGCCTGGCCGGACAGGCCGGTGGCTTCCCAGTTGGAGGAGCCGACCTGCTGCAGCCCTGTGTTGGAGGCAAAGGACGCCAGCGCCACGCGGCCGACCGCTGTGGTCGTGCCATCCGCATAGGTGGCGGTCATCAGCCCGTCTTCGGCAATGGTCAGCCCGGCCAGCTCGGCCCCGGCCCCATTGGCGGGGGGGACCAGCGCATCGACGGGTGCGGGGTTGGTGACCGCCCCTTCGGCGTTGACTGCGAACACCTGCAGCCGGTTGTCCGACCCGTCCTGGATATGACCGTTGCTGTCCAGCATCATGGCCCCGTTGCGGGTGTAGGACATGGAGCCGTCCTTTGCCGCCTTGGTGGCGAAGAAGCCGTCGCCATTGATGGCGATGTCGAGCGCGGAGCCGGTCTGCTCCACGGAGCCGACCGTGAAGTTCTGCGTGATCGCTTCCATGGTGGCGCCGATGCCCTGGGTCTTGCGCGGGTCGGACATGGCGGATTTGGCGACGATGTCCGCGAAGCTGGCGTTCGACTTCTTGAAGCCGGTGGTTTCGGTGTTGGCGATGTTGTGGGCGATGACGCCCAGATCGGCCTGGGCGTTCTTCAGCCCGCTGATGGAGGTATAGTAGGACATAGTCGGTTACTCCGTGACGGGATTGGCGGTGGACAGGCGGTCGAGCTTGGCGGAGATCGCCTCCAGCGTGCTGCTGACATCGGTCATGGTGGCGAGGCTGGAGAACTGCGCCATCTGCGCCAGCATCTGGGTGTTATCGACCGGGGCGAAGGGGTCCTGCTGCTGCAGCTGGGTGGTCATCAGCTGCAGGAAATCCGCCTGGCCGAGGCTTTCCAGCCCCCTGCCCGAAGTGGCGCTTTCAGTGCGGTTGCTGGCCGTGGCGTTCTGCAGCTGGGTGATCGTGGAAAGGCTCATTTCATCCTCATGGTTTCGAGCATCAGTTGCTTGGCGGTGGACAGCGCCTCCACCATGTTGCGGTACTGGCGGGAGGCTTCGAGCATCTCGACCATCTCCTCGTTCTCATCGACCGGGCTGACCCAGACCTCGCCCTTCTCGTCCGCCAACGGGTGGCCGGGATCGTAGCGGCGGACGGGCGCAACATCGGCGCGGGCGACGGTGGCGACGGAAACGGAGCTGAGGCCGGTCTGCTGGTCGAGCTGTTGCGCGAACACGGCGCGGACCGGACGGTAGGCGCCCGCCTCGGTCTGCGAGACGCTGCCCGCATTGGCGAGGTTGGAGGCGGCCGCGTTCATGCGCACCAGCTGCGCCGACATGGCCTGGTGCCCCAGCTGGAACAGGGTGGTGGGATTGGGCATGCCGCCTACTCGCCCCGGATCGCGCGGGTGACGGTTTCGACCCGCCCCTTCAGGAAGCCGAGCGTCGCGGAATAGCCGACGGCATTCTCGGCAAAGGCGGCCTGTTCGGTCGCCATCTCCACCGTGTTGCCATCCAGGCTGGACATGACCGGGCGGCGATACAGGGTGGCACCGCCGACCGCCGTCTCGCCATCGGCGCCGGCCAGCCGGGCCTGCAGCGCCCTGCCGAAATCGATGTCCTGCGCCTTGTATCCGGGCGTCGCGGCGTTGGCGATGTTGGAGGTCAGCACCCCCATGCGTTGGGATCTGACCTCCAGCGCCGCGCCGTGAATGCCGAACAGGGTATCGCTCATGTTGAGGGTGTGCTCCGTTCCGTTTGCCCGCCCGTGCGGCGGCTTCGCCAGGCTGTTGAGCAAGGGGCGTGCCAAACGGCTCGCCCCCGCTGCCGCACCTGCCTCAGCGGCAAGCCTTTGCCGCCTGCCGGCAAGTATGCGCCCTGCTTTGCCAAGGCCCTGAAACCCGGCGAACGGATGCCGTTCTGGCGTGCATGGACATCTTCGATCACGCTTCGGCAGCCCTGGTCGCAGGCGGCACGCTTGCCGCCACAGCCCTGCGTTGCGGAGTGGCCGAACTGGGCATCACCCTGCGCTCGATTGCCGGGCTGGCACGGCGCAGGTTCGATCCCCCGACAATCCGCCAGCGGCTGGCCGGGCAGATCAGCGACATCGATGCCGATGGCCTGATCCGGGCGCGGGCTCGCTCCGTCGGCGACGGCGAGTTCGACCGGGCGACCGATGCGCTGATCCGGTACCGTTCGGTGGACGCGCTGTTCGCCGAACATGCGCGCCTAAGCCGGGACCGGACAGGCGGTGCCGCCACAGCGTGCAACGTGCTGGACCATGCAGCGGAGCTGGCGCCGGTGTTGGGGCTGGCCGGCACACTGCTGTCGCTGGGCGGGCTGGCGGGCGCGGTGGATGGTGGCAGCACCTATGCCGATGCGATCGCCGGTGCGGTCACCACCACCTTGTACGGGCTCGTGCTGGCGCATTTCATCTGCGCCCCGCTCGCCGCCGCGATTACCCGCCGGGCCGCGCGCGAGGATGCGGAGCGGCAGGCAGTGGTGGAATGGCTGGCGCGCGCCGTGCGGCAAAGCGGATCGCATGTGGCGGACCGTCCCTGCGCCGAAGCCGATCTCGCGGCATGATTGCCCGTGCGCGGACCGGGCTCGGCGGATGGCAAACCACGCTGGCGGATCTGGCGCTGATCCTGTTCCTGGTCTCCGCCTCCGCGCTCGACCGGCAAGAGGACGCCGCGCCGCCCACCATCACGGTTCCGCAGCAAGGCGCTCCGGCCGCAATCTGGCGCGAAGGTGCCGGCGCGCCGCCGCTGGCCGAGTGGCTGGCGGGCGAGCAGCATGATGCGCGGCTGCAGCTGACCCTCCTTGCCACTCCGGCTGATGGCGCGCGGGCACTGGCGCTGGCCGCGGACCTGCCCGGCGCGCGCGTAGTGGTCCAGCCGGCGAAGGGTCAGGACCGAGCGACCGGCATCACTGCCGTGCTCGCCTATGATCGCCTGCCCTGATGGCATGATGCTTGCCTTGGTGGTGGCAACCACAAGGGAGCATCCATGAAAATTCTCACCCTCGCCGCAGCTTGGGCGGCGCTGCCGGTCGCTGCCGCGGCCAACGCCCCCATCGATCCTGCCGCAATCGATGGCGCGGTGGCGAACTTCACCGGGCATGCCATCGGTGAACCTGGCGGCGCGCGCCAGCCGGTCGATCGCCGGCTGCGCCTTGCCGCCTGTGCCCAGCCGCTGAGCCTGGAATGGCATGGCGCGGGGCAGGCCAGTGTGCTGGTCCGCTGCCCCGAAACCGGCTGGCGTCTGTTCGTGCCGCTGACTGCTTCGCAGCAGGCCACCGCCGCGGCGCCGGCCGCAGCGGAGAAGGTGGTCGTGCGCGGGGAGACGGTCACCGTCGCGCTGCGCGGCCGCGGCTTCGCCCTGCAGCGTCAGGCGGAGGCGATGGAGGCCGGCGCAATCGGTGACTGGATCCGGGTGCGCCCGGCGGGCCGCGATGCGGAGCCGTTGCGTGCCCGCGTGATCCGGCCCGGCCTGGTCGGCATGGACATGCCATAAGTCGGCAACACTTTGCCGCCAAGGTCTCTGCCAGGGCGAGTGCCCCTATAAAGGCCGGCGCCGCTGCCGTTCTGTGCATTCGATAGCTGATCGCCGGAGTACGCGCGATGAAACCGATCGAGAATGCCAGACCATTTGCCACGCTGCGGGTCACCCCGCTGCAACCCGTCGCCCGCAGCGGCGCGGCACGCACCCCTGGCGGCAGCGCCGCACCGACGCCCGCACCCGCAGACGCCATGGCTTCGATAGCCGCGCAGCTGTCGGCGGCCGGCGAGGTGCCGGTCGATGCCGCACGGGTGGGCGCCATCCGCGACGCCATCCGGCGTGGCGACTATTCCCTGGACGCGGGCGAGATCGCCGATGCGATGATCGCCGCGGGCCATCTCAAGCGAGCCACAGAATGAATCCCGCCTTTCACACCGACACCGCCGGCCGCCTGCGGCAGATGCTTGCCCTGCTGGAGGGCGAGCGGCAGGCGCTTGCCGGGCTGGACCTGGAGCGCATCCTGACCTGCGCGCAAGGCAAGCTGGACATGTGCGAGCTGCTGTCGGCCACCGACACCGCCGATCTGGACGAGGAGAGCCTGGGCCTGCTGGACGCGGTACGCCGGGTGAACGAGACCAATCGCCGGCTGCGCAACCTGATCGCCACCAACATGGCCGCGCGCTTTGCCGCGCTGACCGGATCGGTGAAGCTTTACAGCCGGGCAGTCGGCGCCAGCTGATCTGGCACGCCCCTTGCTGAACTCCTCTGCAGGAACCCAAGCAGAGGGGATCAGAATTGCCCACGATTACCGCCGCCCAACCGGGCGGCAGCCCGGCCGGCGACCCGCATGCCGCCATCGCCCGCGCCGCCGCCGCGACCGGCGTCGATTTCGACTATCTGATGGCGCAGGCGCGGATCGAATCCGGGCTGGACACCCATGCGCAGGCGCGCACCAGCAGCGCGGCCGGGCTGTTCCAATTCGTGTCCGGCACCTGGCTCGACACGGTGGACAAGCACGGTGCCGCACACGGCCTGGGCTGGGCCGAAGCGGCGATCAGCCGCACCGGAGGGCGCGCACGGGTCGATGATCCGGCGATGGCGCGCGCCGTGATGGCGTTGCGCTACGATGCCGATGCTTCGGCCATGATGGCGGCGGAACTGGCGCGCGACAATGCCGCCGGCTTGCGGGGTGTGCTGGGGCGCGAACCTGACGCGGCCGAGCTGTATCTGGCGCATTTCATGGGTCAGGCCGGTGCCCGGCAGTTCCTGGGGGCGCTGCAGACCGATCCCGGCCAGTCCGCCGCCACCCTGTTCCCCGACGCCGCCGCCAGTAACCGCGCGATCTTTCACGGCGCCGCGAGTCCGCGTTCCGTTGGCGAGGTGATGGGCCTGCTGCGCAGCAAGGTCGCCAATGCCATGGAGGGTGGCAGCAGCTGGCAGCCGGGCATCGGCAACGGCTTGCCGCCCGGCAATCCGTCGGCAGGTTTCCGCCTCGCCAGCCTTCCGGGCGGCAGCGACGGCCCAGCCCCGCGCCCGTCCATGGCGGATACGCTGCGCGCCACCTTCGGCAGCGGTGAAACCGCCCTGCCCGGCCATGCCCTTGCCCGCGTGGATGCAGCCTACGACAGGTTGAAGGCGTTCAACCTGTGACCACCGCCAGCTTCGTCGCGCCGCGCGGCATGAACCGGTTCCTGCCGGCCACGCTGGCCCTTCCGGCGGCCATCCTGACCATCATCGTGCTGATGGTGATGCCGATCCCGGCCTTGGTGCTGGACCTGTTCTTCGTGCTGAACATCGCCCTGTCGGTGGCGGTGCTGATGGCGGCGATCAATGCGGAAAAGCCGCTCGACTTCTCCGCCTTTCCTTCCGTCCTGCTGTTCGCCACCCTGCTGCGGCTGGCGCTGAACGTCGCCTCCACCCGCGTGGTGCTGCTGAACGGGCACGAGGGGGAGGCCGCCGCCGGCATGGTGATCGAGGCGTTCGGCGCCTTCCTGATCGGCGGCAATTTCGCGGTCGGACTCTTCGTGTTCCTGATCCTGATGATCATCAATCTGGTGGTGGTCACCAAGGGTGCGGGCCGCGTGTCCGAAGTCTCCGCTCGCTTCACGCTGGACGCATTGCCGGGCAAGCAGATGGCGATCGACGCCGATCTCGCCGCCGGGCTGCTGACGGCGGAGGAGGCCAAGGCCCGCCGCCGCGAGGTCGCCACCGAGGCCGATTTCTACGGCAGCATGGATGGCGCCAGCAAGTTCGTGAAGGGCGACGCGGTCGCCGCGCTGCTGATCCTGGCGGTCAACATCATCGGCGGGCTGGTGCTGGGCATGGTCAGCCACGGCCTGTCCGCCGGCGAGGCGGGCGAGCTGTATGTCACGCTCGCGGTCGGCGATGCGCTGGTCGCCTCCGTTCCGGCGCTGCTGCTGTCGATCGCCGCGGCAGTGATCGTCACCCGTGTGTCCGACACGCGCGACCTGTCGGGCCAGATTGGCGGTCAGCTGGCCGATCCGCGCATCTGGCTGCCGGTCGGGCTGATCCTGCTGGCGCTGGGCCTGATCCCGGCCATGCCGCAAACCCTGTTCCTGCCGCTCGCCGCCGCGACCCTGCTGCTGTGGCGCAAGCTCAGCCAGAAACGGGCCACCGCTGCCGCCAACGCGGTCGTGCCGGAGCCCGCGCCGGACCCGGCGCGCATCACCATCGCGGAGGTGTCCGAACGCGCCATGGTGACGATCGAACTGGGCTATGGCCTGGTGCAGCTGGCGGACGAGGGGCGCGGCGCGCCGCTGGTCAGCCGGCTGACGGGCCTGCGCAAGCAGATGTGCCAGAGCTTCGGCTTCATCGTCCCGCAGTTCCGCATCCGCGACAGTTTCGACCTGGCGCCCGATCGCTACCGCATCACGCTGGGCGGCGCGCCGCTCGGCTCCGCCACCCTACGCCTCGGCCGGCTGCTGGCGATCGATACCGGGCAGGTGGGCCGCAGCAGCCTGGTGCAGGGCGAACCGACGCTGGATCCCAGCTTCAACTGCCCGGCGTTGTGGATCGAGCCCGCGATGCGCGACGTGGCCGTGGCTGAAGGCTACCTGGTGGTGGACCTCGAAAGCGTGGTCGCCACCCATGTGAACCAGCTGCTCAGCACGCGGGCGCACGAATTGCTCGGGCCGGATCAGGTGCGCGAGCTGGTCGATCTGGTGCGCGAACGCAACGCGCAGCTGGTGGACACGATCACGCCCGCTCCGCTGACACTCGCCGCACTGACCCGCCTCCTGCGTGCCCTGCTGGCCGACGGCATACCGCTGGCGCACCCGCTGCCGGTGCTGTCCAGCCTGTCGCAGGCCGCGCAGATCACCACGGAGCATGACCGCCTGGTCGACATGGTCCGCGCCGATCTCGGCCCGTTGCTGGTCGGCGCGCTCTGCCAACCGGACGAGACGCTGCCGGTCATCACCCTGGCTGCGGAACTGGAGGAGATGGTCGTCGGCGGCCTGCACGATCCGCTGACCGGCCAGCTGGTGCTGGAGCCCGACCTTGCCCGCTCCATCGGCGAACGGGTAGCAGCGATCGCCGCCGCGCTGCCGGGTGGCCGCAACGCCGCGCTGATCGTGCAGCCACGCGCCCGCCGGCCGCTGGCCGCGCTGCTGAAGCTGCGCGCGCCCGCCTGCACGGTGCTCTCCATCGCCGAACTGCCGCCGACCCAGCCAATCGAGGTGATCGGCGTAGTCGGCGGCAAGGAACCCCCGCCCCCTGCCCTCGCCCATCCCGCAACACAGGAGCCGCTGGCCGCATGATGTACTATGCCCCCGTTCCCCTTGCCCGCCAAACGGGCTTGCGAGCCGAACGCAGCTATCGCGGTGACGAGGTCGCCGATCGCGTCACCCGCTTCCTGCCGATGGTCCGCCGTCTGGCGTGGCACCTGTCGGGCAGCGCCAGCGGCGCGCTCGATGTCGACGACCTGATGCAGGCTGGCCTGGTCGCGCTGACCGAGTGTGCGCAAAAGCATGCCGGCCCGTCCGAGGACGGCTTTGCCGCCTATGCCAAGCTGCGCGTGCGCGGCGCCATGGTAGACCTGCTGCGCAGCTGTTCCGCCGAACCGCGCGGCCATCGCGCCCGACGGCTGCGGCTGGAACGCACCACCGCGCGCCTCCATGGGCAGCTGGGACGCGAGCCCGACCTTGCGGAACTGGCGAAAGCGCTGGGCCTGTCGGCGGAGGAAACGCAGCGCCTGCGGGACGATGCCGGTCCGATCAGCGTGGGTTCGATCGACGAGAACTACTCGGATGCCGACATCCGCTTCGCCGCCGAGGACGAGAGTGCCGAGCAGGCCTTGCTGGCACAGGAGGACCGGGAGCAGCTGGTTGCCGCCATCGCCGGATTGCCCGAACGGCTGCAGCTGGTGGTGAAGCTGTACTTCGTGGAGGAGCTGAACCTGTCCGAAATCGCCGCGGTGCTGGAGGTCAGCGTGCCGCGTGTCCACCAGCTGAAGGCCAATGCATTGAAGCAGCTGGGCAGCGCGCTTAGGGCCGGCAGCTGAGCCGGCTTCCCTGCATCAATGCGTCAGGCGGCGGCGCAGGCGATAGCGGCCTTCTTCCCACGGTTCGAAGATCTGATCGACGCTGGGATGATCGACCGGGCCGGCCTTGCTGTCCTCCACCAGGTTCTGCTGGCTGACATAGGCGACATACGATCCGTCATCATTCTCCGCCAGCAGGTGATAGAACGGCTGCTCGCGCGCGGGTCGGATGGCTTCGGGAATGGCGGCATACCATTCCTCGCTGTTGGCGAAAACCGGATCGATATCGAACACCACGCCGCGCAGGTCGAACATGCGATGCCGCACGACGTCGCCGATCGTGAAACTTGCCGCGCTGTTGCGCGGGGCCTTTATCAGGCGGCCGGCCTGCGGCGAGAAGAACTGCGATACGTCCATGATGATGATATAGGTGACTGGCGGGCACCGGCAAGGTTCCCGGCCCGGCACAGGGGGGCTTGGCAAGCCTGTCCGCCTGCGCTAGGCGGCGCGCTCCCAAACGACCGGCGCCGCAAGGCGCCTTTGCGCTCTCGTGCGGAGAGGTGGCAGAGTGGTCGATCGCGCCGCACTCGAAATGCGGTTTACGGGTAACCGTAACGTGGGTTCGAATCCCACCCTCTCCGCCACACATCTCAGCCGAGTAGCGCCATATACCGCCAATAAGGGCTGCTTTCCGGGTGTCTGGCGAACAATCGCCGTTCAATCGTCGCCGTTCCTATGCAGCCGATGCCACCTGGTTGGGGGAAGCGTTGGCGGTACCGCTTTCCACCTTCGGTGGGTAGCGCCGGCTCTGTCGGGGAGTGCAACACTCATCAGTTCGAGCCAAGACTCGTGCACCGAGGGCGCCCAAACCCAACGGCCGGCGCATCTTACATCGTCAGTACGATTTTTCCGCCCCCGCCTCTTTCTAACAGCTCGTGAGCGGCGGCGGCGTCACGTAGCGGCATGTGCCGGCTGATAGGCAAGGCGAAGCTTCCGTCCCGGACATCGTCCGCAAACTCGCGGAGCTTGGACGGGTCAGGCCGCGTGAACACGCGGCTTACTTCCACTGCTGCCTCTCCCGCAGCATCTTCCGGGAGCATCGATACATAGCCGAACCGGCCGCCGGCCCTGACCTTGCGAAGAAGCTTCGCCGCGATCTCACCACCCACTGTATCGGCAACGCCATCAACAGCTTCAAGCCGGGCAAGTGCATCTTCGTCGTCGAGAGCCACGGCGGAGGAAGCACCCAGGCTCTCCGCCTCTCCCAGCTGCCGTGCCCGGACCCCCACGATGACCTTCGCGCCTAATTTCATCGCGGTATGGACCGCCGCGCGGCCCACACTGCCGAGTGCGCCGCTGACAAGGATAGTCTGGCCTGCCACCACTTTGGTAGCTTCCCGAACGAGTTGATCTCCTGTCAGCGATACGAGCGGGATGGCCGCTGCGTCGATTTGATCGACCCCATCGGGAAGGTGAGTCACAAGGGAGCCGGGGACCGCAACGATGTCGGCGTAGGTCGCGCGGGCCAGGGCGATCACCCGATCACCGGGCTTGAAGCCGCGAACTTCGCTTCCAACCGCTATCACTTCGCCGCTGATGTCCCTGCCCAGAATTGCTGGTAGCTCCAGCGGGAAGTCCTTCTGCCGGGCGCCGGATCGAATCTTCCAGTCGATCGGGTTTACACTCGTCGCGACTGACTTGATCAGCACGGTGTCGGCACCGATCACAGGGGCCGGCACATCACCTTCATACCTCAGGACCTCTGGTCCGCCGTACTGATATATTCGAACAGCTTTCATCGTCCGCTCCTAGCTACGGGTAACCACCACGATCTTCCCACCGGCCCGGTTGCTTTCCATCAACCGGTGCGCATCGACGATCTCGTCCAGCGCGAACACTCGCCCAAGCCGGATCGGCAGCGTATCTGTCGCCACCTGGTCCAGCAGCGATTGCAGCGGCAGCGCCATGAAGTCCTCCACGCCACCGGTGTAGGTGGTGAGCGACACGGCCGTGGGAATCACGTCCATTGGCGCGAAATCGGCGAGGGACCAGCGATCGCTCACCATGCCCGCCATGCAGACGATGCCGCCCTCCGCTGTCGCTCCGAGCGAGTCCGCCAGCGTGGTGGTCCCGACCAGTTCCAGCACCTTGTCCGCACCGCCGGGCCAGGCCGATCGGACTGCAGGTGCGATGTGTCCCTCGTCGCGAAAGAAGCGATCCGCCCCGTTCTGCAGGATCAGCGCCTCGCTGGTTTGGTGGCGCGAAGTTGCGACGACCTGCGCCCCATGCGCTTTCGCGATCGCCGCCGCCGCCAGGCCGACAGAACTGGTCCCGCCGCGGATCAGCAGCCGCTCGCCCGGTTGCAGCCGAAGCGCGCGGAACAGCGCACCCCAGGCAGTCTGCAGCATCTCCGGCAACGCGCCGAGAATGGCCCATGGCAGGTCGCTGTGGAAGCCACGTACCTGGCTGGCTGGAACGCGGACATACTCGGCATAGCTGCCGTCGAATGCCCGGCCCATCCCGCCCATCACGGTCGCCACCTGGGTGCCCTCGGCAAACTCGCCACCGGGTGCCGCCGCCACGGTGCCGGCGGCCTCGATGCCCAGCACGCGCGGGAACCTGACGTTTGGCGAGTGCCCTTGCCGGGTGAACATCTCGGACCTGTTCAGTCCGAATGCCTCGACCCTGATCAGGACCTCGCCCGGGCTGGGCTGCGGTACTGCGCGGGTTTCAATACGCAACGCCTCGGGCGCACCCGGCCCATGAAGCACTACGGCTCGCATCGTTTCAGACATCACCACAATCCGATCAGTTCAGGTACCGGACAGCTGGGGGGTGGCCGCTGCCGGTGGCGTGGTCCACGCAGGTGAAGCTCGACCGACTGGCGACATCTCCGCCGCGATATTCGGGCAGCGCGGGATAGGCGCACAAGGGCCGCTCCTGCACGGGCTGGCTGTCGCCGGCCGGCTTGCGGGCGATCAGGCTCGCCGGGGCTTGGCCGCCCTCGGCCCAGCCGACCAGCGTCATCAGTGCATCGCTCTCCGCGGCAGGCGGCACATCGGAAGTGAATGGCTGCCCGATATCGGTGACACCGGGGCCGCCGAAGCAATGGCCCATGCCGGGCACCAGAAACAGGCGGGCAAACGCGGCAGCCTCGTCCAGACCGCCGGCGCTGGCCGCAACGCGGTCGTAGTAATCGACCACCTCACCGAACGGTACCGCCGGGTCGGCCAAGCCGGTGTAGAGGATCAGCTTGCCACCGCGGCGCGCGAATTCGGACAGATCGGTGACGTTGGCGTTGAGCGTGCCGGCGAGGCGCGCATCGACGCGGTCGAGATCGCCGTCGAAATCGAAGCCGGCGGGCGTGAAGTCCGATCCCAGCGCCCAATCGAACGGATAGAACTGCTGCGCCGGCCAGGTGGCGGGATCGCCCTGCATCGTGGGGCCGAGCGGCTGGTCCTCGCTGCCCGGCGTCAGCCCCGCATAGATGCGTTCGCCGGTGCGCGGGTTCACCGGGCCGGCATAGAGGCGGCGCAGCGTGGCCAGCTGCGGTTCGGTCAGGCAATCATCGTCGTCAGCGCCCGCTTCGCAGACCGGCAGGGTTGCGGGATCGAAGCGGCACTGGCGCGGATCGATCAGGAACCGGTCGCCCGGTGCGCCCCCGTCCTTGCCCGCGCAATCGTCCAGCACCGCCCGGCTGACCAGCGACCACTGCGCCGGCGACAGCTTGGCCGCAGGGGAAGCGTTCAGCGCCGCGTAGTTCCACAGGAAGTAGCTGGCGACATGGGTGCGGTTGTGGCCGGGATCGCCGGCGAGGATGCCGTCATAATCTGCCGGGTAGCGCTGAGCCGAGCCGAGCGCCTGCTGGCCACCCGTTGAGCAGCCTTCGAAATAGGAGCGGAAGGAGGAAACCTGGTAGAAGACGCTGACCATCTCCTTGGCCACGCGGGTCATCTCATGCGTGGCGCGGTAGCCGAAGTCGGCCCAACGTGCCGGCTGGTCTGCGATGGTGTTGATGTCGGGCGCGGTGCCGAGGTCGGTGTTGGCGACCGCAAAGCCACGCTTCAGCCCTTCCACCATGCCCATCTCGTAGGCGATGCGCCCCGCCCCGCCGCCATTGCCGGTGCCCAGCAGACGGCCATTCCACCCCTGCAGCGGCAACCAGACCTCGATGCCGATGCGGCTGTCCGGCGTCGGGGTGGCGACCGCCTCTATCCGGCAGAAGGCGGGCATGGTGGCAACGCGCGCGGCGAGGTCGGGCGCGATCGGGGATGGAGGCGCGTCGAAGCCGCCGGCGAGCACGGCGCGTGCCGACACGATCTGCGCGCCGCCCACCACATGGCGGCCGAGCGCCTGGCAAGTGGCTGCGTCCGTCCCTGGAACACCTGCCCCGGCAGGAGCCGCCCCGAGGGAGAGGAATGCCGCGCCCAGCGCGCCACCGATCACCGCAACCTTGCACATGCCCATGGTTCTGTCTTTCTTCTCTACCTCAACGGCCACGCATTGGGATGCTAGCCACAACTCGCTGCGGTGACGGGCTTGCCTTTGACGATGTCCGAATAGACGCGCGCGCTCAGCTTGGGCGTGCGCGCCTGCGTGTCGAAATCGACGTGGATCATGCCGAAGCGGCTGCCATAGCCGAACAGCCATTCCAGATTGTCGTGGCTGGACCACACATGATAGCCGCGCACGTCGGAGCCATCATCCATCGCCGCTTTCATCGCACCGATATGATCCACCAGGTAACGGCACCGTTGGGTGTCGTTCACGGCTCCGTCCACCAGTTCGTCCTCGCCGGGAAAGCCGGCGCCGTTCTCCGTGATGAAGACCGGGGGATTGCCGTAATCGACGCGGATGCGATCGAGCAGCGCCCTGAACTGGTCGGGCCGGACCGCGCCATTATAGGCGGCATAGGTCCCTTCGGGCAGGAACATCTGCGCGGCATAGCCCGGCGCGGCGCCGGCAGGCCGGCGGATGAACAGCGGCGCGTAGAAATTGATGCCGAGATAATCGAACCTGGCCGCGCCGATGGTGGCGGCGTCGTCGGGCCGGATGCCCAGATCGCTGCCCATCGCGGTTGCGGCGGCAAGCACGTCCGCCGGATAGCGGCCCTTGTACATGGCATCCAGGAACCAGCGATTCATCACGCCGTCGGCCAGCGTCGCGGCCTCCCGGTCGGCGGGCGTCGCGTCAGGGCCGGTCAGCGTGGGGAACAGCGGTACCGCCAGGCCGACCCTTCCCTTGTACCCCTTGGCGTCGAAGCTCTGCTTGGCCGCGGCGGAAGCGAGCAGCAGGTGATTGAACGTCCGCAACGAACCGGCCAGGTCACTGGCGGGCGGCACGATGGCGAACTCGCCCGGCGCGCCGGTCATCCGCTGTTCGGCCAGCTGCTTCATCGCCCGCTCCACCAGCGGCTCGTTGACCAGGACGTAGAGATCGACCTCGTCATGGAAATTGTCGAACACCACGTCGGCATAGTGACGGAACCACGCGACGGACTCGCGATTTTCCCAGCCCCCGGCCTTGGCCAGCGAAAGCGGCATGTCCCAGTGGTAAAGCGTCAGCATCGGCCGGATGCCGGCAGCCTTAAGGTCGGCGATGAACCGCCTGTAATGGGCGATCGCCGCCGGGTTGGCCGGGCCCAGTCCGTCGGGGATGATGCGCGGCCAGGAAATGGAGAAGCGGTAGCTGGTCAGCCCCATCTCCTTCATGAGCGCAATGTCCTGCAGATATTGCGCCCGATCGTAGAAGTTGATCGCGACCGCGCCCGACATGCCGGGGCCGGCAAGGCTGAGATCATCGAGATAATGATCCCAGATCGACCGGCCCTTGCCTTCGGCACTGGCGCCCCCCTCCACCTGGTAGGCAGCCGAAGCCGCACCCCAGCGGAAAGGCTCCTCCGCAGGCTCCGCGGAAGCGGTGCCGAACATTGCCGAGGCGGCACAGGCGATGGCAAGGGACCGGCAGGTCATCGGATCAGCGGGTGAAGCCGGCGAACGGCGTCAGGTACTCGGCACCGAAGCCGTCCAGCTTGGCGCGGATCTCGGGGGTGGTGTCGCCGTAGACATACAGCTTGTCGATCTTCACCAGCTCCAGGAAGCGTTCGGCGAAGGGGGTGAAGGTCTCTTCCACATGGGGCAGCACGCCGCGCGTGCGATAACGCTCGACGATGTGCACCACGGTGCGTTCGGCATTGACGACATATTCGTAAGTGGTGGTGTCGGCTTCCTTGGAGGTCGCCTCGACGATGGTTTCGACCAGCGTCTTGAAGGCGTCGAAGTTCGCCGGGTCGATCGACAGGTGATAGATGGAGTAGACTTCGTCCTTCATGGGGAACCTCGCTTGAAGTGGTGGTAGTCGCCTTGCCATTTACGGTCGCCGTGCAGGCGTTAAAGTGGGTGACAGGCACTTCTGGGTAGAGCAGAAGGATACCATGCCCGAGCAGGATCCACTCGCCGGTGTTTCGGTGTTCGTCGCCGCGGCCCATGCCGGCAGCTTCACGGTCGCGGCCGAACGGCTGGGCATCACGAAATCCGCCGTGGGCAAGGCTGTCGCGCGGCTGGAGGCGCGGCTGGGTACCAAGCTGTTCCACCGGACCACCCGCCTGACCCGGCTGACCGCGGATGGCGAAGCCTATCTCGCCGCCTGCGCCAGCGCCATAGAGGAGGTCGCCGCGGCGCAGGCAGCGCTGTCCTCTGCCGGTCGGGTGCTGCAAGGACGGCTGCGGATCGACATGCCGGTGGCATTCGGGCGGCAGGTGCTGTTGCCTATCCTGACCGATATCGTCCGGCAGCATCCCCTGCTCAGCCTGTCGCTGACATTCACCGATGCGACGAGCGACCTGCTGCAGGACGATGTCGATCTGGCGATCCGCTTCGGCGCGTTGAAGGATACCAATCACCTGATCGCGCGCCATCTGGTCGACCAGGATCGGGTAATCTGCGCATCGCCCGCCTATCTGGAGCGCCACGGACGGCCCGAGACGGTCGAGGCGCTGCGTCATCATTCCTGCGTGGTCGGCTCCCCCAAAGGGCCGCCGCTCGCCTGGTTCGTCCGTCAGCAGGGGGATGTCCGCCGTATCCTCCCGCCCACAACCCATCAGGTCAGCGATGGCGAGGCTCTGGTCGAGGCTGCCGCCGCCGGTCTCGGCCTGTGCCAGGTGCCGCTTTCCATGGTGCGCAATCACCTGGCGCAAGGCCGGCTGGTACCGGTGCTGGCCGATTGTTCAACTGTGCCGGTCGAGGTGCATGCGGTGTGGCCGACCCGCTCGCAACTGAGCCACCGCGTGCGCCATGTCGTGGACCGGCTGGTGGCAGAAGCGGCCGCCGGCACCCTCAGCTGACACCCGCCGAGTGGGCTAGCCGGTGTGCATAAACGCATAACCATCGCACGCAAATCGCATCTGGTTAGCCGATAATGGAGAGAGCATATTGCGGGCTCAAACCACGAGGTGATCATGCTTCCCGCTTTCTTCGTCTCCCACGGCGCACCCACATTCCCGCTGACCGACGCACCGGCCCGCAGCTTTCTCGAACAGCTTGCCGACCGGCTGGACCGCCCCCGCGCGATCCTGGTCGTGTCCGCCCATTGGGAAACTGCCGCGCCATCAGTCACGGTGGACACGGTCAATCCCACCATCCACGACTTCTACGGCTTCCCGGCGGAGCTCTACGCCATCCGCTATCCGGCGCCCGGTTCGACATGGCTGGCCGATGAAGTGGCCGCCCGCGTGCAGGAGGCGGGCCTCCCGGTGGAAAGGGTCGCTGATCGCGGCCTCGATCATGGCGCGTGGGTTCCGCTGCGGCTGATCTATCCGGACGCGGACATCCCCGTCATCCAGCTCTCGGTCCAGCCGGACATGGGGCCCGAGCATCACCTGCGCCTCGGCGAGGCGCTGGCTCCGCTGCGCGAACAGGGCGTCCTCATTGTAGGCTCGGGCAGCTTCACGCACGACCTCTCCAGCTTCCGTCAGTATCGTGACGCCCTGAACGCACCCGCCCCCGACTGGGTCGACGAGTTCGCCCGGTGGATGAGCGACGCGATCGAACAGGGCCGCACCGACGACCTCGTCGATTACCGCCGGCTGGCGCCGCACGCCGCGCGCAACCATCCCACGGAGGAGCATCTGCTGCCGCTGTTCGTCGCGTTGGGCGCGGGCGGAACGGGGCAGGCAAAACACCTGCACCAGAGCACCACGCACGGCGTGCTGCGGATGGATGCGTTCGCATTCGGAGCAGCGGCATGAGCCGGCCGGTGATCGTGGCGCTGCACGGCGTCGGCTCCTCCGCCGCCGACATGGCGGCGGTGCTGGCCCCGCTGGAACGGGTGGCGGACGTCATCGCGCTGGACGGGTGCGAGCCGTTCGACCGGGCAGACCGGGGCCGGCAGTGGTTCTCCATCGCCGGCGTGACCGAAGCCGACCGGCCGCGGCGTGTGGCAGAGGCGTTGCCGCGGGTCGCGGACAGGCTGCAGGGCCTGGCCGGCGAACGCGGGCTGGCGCTGGACGAACTGGTACTGCTCGGCTTCAGCCAGGGCGCCATCATGACGCTGGCGATGGTCGCACAAGGCCTGCACCGCGGCCGCGCCATCGCCGTGGCAGGCCGGCTGGCCTCCCCCGTCCTTCCGCCTCGAGGCCCCGCGGCCCCCGTTCTCCTCGTGCACGACAGCACCGACCGGGTGATGCCGCCGATCCTGTCGGACGACGCCGCCGCGCAGCTTGGTGCGGCCGGGCACATCGTCACCGCGAAGAGCACAACGGGCGTCGGCCATACGATCGGCCGGCCCACTCTCTCCGCCATCACCGACTGGCTGGCCACCTCCGCCCAGTCGCCCCTCACACCCGCATCAATCGAAGGATAATTCCATGGCTAGCATCCCCGCTCCCTCTTCCGTACCTGCCTCCGCCGCCGCCTGGGCACCGCGCCTGCTGTCAGTCCTGCGCATCGTCGTCGCCGTGCTGTTCCTCGCCCACGGGCTGGTCAAGCTGTTCGGCTTCCCCGCTGGCGCGGAACCTGGCGTCGTGCCGTTGATGAGCCTGTTCGGCCTTGCAGCCGTGCTCGAACTCGTCGGTGGACTTGCCCTGCTGGTGGGCCTGTTCACCCGCCCGGTCGCCTTTGTGCTGTCGGGGCAGATGGCCGTCGCCTATTTCATGGTGCACGCACCGCAGGGTTTCTTCCCGGTGCTGAACGGGGGCGAGCTGGCGATCATCTACTGCTTCACCTTCCTGTACCTCGCGGCCGCCGGCGCCGGCCCGTGGAGCCTGGACGCGCAGCGCAGCGCCTGATGCTCGACTGGGACGACCTCAAGACCTTTCTCGCCATCGCGCGGCACCGCACACTGTCGGCTGCCGCGCGATCGCTGAAGGTCAGCCAGACCACGATGGGGCGCCGGCTCGGTCATCTTCAGGACCGGGCTGGCGCGACCTTGCTGGAACGCACGCCCATCGGTTTTCGCCTGACGCCGACCGGCGCCGCGATCCTGGCCGATGTGGAGCGGATGGAGGAGTCCGCGCTCGCACTCGAACGCACGATCGCGGGCGACGATTGCCGGCTGGAAGGGCTGGTGCGGGTGACATCGGTGGAGGCGCTGGCGGGGCATGTGCTGACACCCGCATTCGCCGCGCTGCAGGCCGACCATCCCGGCATCGTGATCGAACTGATCACCGACAACCGATCGCTCAGCCTGGCCCGGCGGGAGGCTGACATCGCCGTGCGGCTTGGCCGGTTCGAAGCGCACGAGACGGTGGTCCGCAAGGTCGGCGAGATGGCCTTCGCTCCCTACGCCTCTGCCGGATACCTCGCCCGGCACGGCCCGCCGGACTGGGCGGCAGGCGCGCCCGGGCAACGGGTGGTGCGCGTGCAGGACGATCTGCTGGCCACGCCGGACGGACAATGGCTGGCCGAACGCACGCGCCAGGCCGATCCGGCGCTGCTCGCCAACAGCCGGGAGGTGCAGCTGCGCGGCGTGATGGCCGGTCTCGGTCTCGGGCACCTGCCATGTTATCTGGCGGAAGGGCAGTCGGGCCTTGTCCGGCTGAATGCCGAACCATCAATCGTGCGGGAAATCTGGATGGGCGTGCACCGCGACACGCGCAGCGCACCGCGCATCGTCGCCGTGCAGCAAGCACTGATTGCCGGGCTGGAGCACAGCCGCGCGCTGCTGCGCGGCGCCGCCGCGCCCGCATGAGGGCTGCACCGGCGGTCGGCGAACCGCGCTTGCGCTATCGCGCACAGCCAGTCGCCGCTCGCCTCTGCGTTCCGGTGGAACGAATGGCGGCGGCGCCGGGAGTGGACGTGGTCAGCCCTGCGCGGGTGCGATGCGCAGGATCGGCTTGATCGTCACGCCGCGCTCACTGTCCTCCACCGCCTGGTTGATGTCGGCGAAGTCGTAGAAGCGGACCAGCTTGTCGAAGGGGAAGCGGCCCTGCTTGTACAGGTCGACCAGCACCGGGATGAAGGTCTTGGCGACCACGTCACCCTGCACGATGCCCATGATGCGGCGCCCGGGGATCATCACGTCGTTCACGTTGAACGCGGCTTCCGTGCCTTCCTTGGTCGCGCCCACGATGCCGCAGGTGCCGAAGATGCCGAGGCAATCGATCGCCTGGCGCAGCACCTCTGCCCGGCCGCTGCACTCCAGCGAAAAGTCGGCACCCTTGCCGGTGATCCGGCGTACCTCCGCCACGGGATCGCTCTCGCGGCTGTTCACGACATGCGTCGCACCCAGCGTCCGTGCCAGTTCCAGCCGCGCAGGGTTGACGTCCGCCGCGATGATCGTGGTCGCGCCGGCGACCTTCGCCGCCATGATCGCGCTCAATCCGACAGCACCGGCACCGAAGGCGGCGAAGCTGGACCCGGCACGCACCTTCAGCGCGTTGAGGACCGATCCGGCGCCGGTCTGGATACCGCAGCCCAGCGGACCCATCAGCTCCAGCGGCACGTCCTTGGGCAGGCGAACCACGTTGCGTTCACTGGCCAGCGCATATTCGGCAAAGGACGACTGGCCGAAGAAGTGGTCGTGCACGGTTGCGCCCTGCGCATCGGTCGTGGCCGCGGATCCGTCCAGCCGCCCGCCGCCGAAGTTAAGCGGTCCCATGTTTTCGCAATGGGCCGGATGGCCGTCCTCGCAAGTGTCGCACAGTCCGCAGGACATGTAGGTCATGACGACATGATCGCCCGGTGCCACTGTGGTGACGTCCGTGCCGATTGCCTCGACGACGCCCGATCCTTCATGCCCCAGGACCATCGGCAGGGGTGCCGAATAGTCCTGGTCCCTCACGACCATGTCGGTGTGGCACACATCGTGGTCGAGCAACTCACGCGCAACTCCCCCTGCGGCTCGCCCTGTTCCGCCACGAGGGCAATCGCCTCATCGCGCTCAAGCGCGATACGCTGGCAATGTTCGAAGAAGACGCGCCCTGCATCGGTAAGGCTGACCCGTCGGGTAGTGCGATGGAACAGCAGGACCTGGAGCCGCTGTTCGAGCTGGCTTATCGCCCGGCTGACATGGGTCGGTGACATGCCGATTGCCTTGGCCGCCTTGCTGAAGGAACTGGCCGCAGCCACCGCAATGAACTCGTCAATGCCATCCCAACTCGACATGATTATCCCGCATATGGCGAAGTGTTTTGAGAAATGGGCAGATTATCACCTCTGAGTCACAATGGTAGCAAACATTTCGAACAAGGAGTGTCGACATGAAGACCCGCGCAGCAGTGGCGTTCGAAGCCAGGAAGCCTTTGGAAATCGTCGAACTGGATCTGGAAGGGCCGCGCGCTGGCGAGGTTCTGGTGGAGATCATGGCAACCGGACTTTGCCATACCGACGCCTACACCCTCGATGGCCTGGACAGCGAGGGCATCTTCCCCGTGGTGCTCGGCCATGAGGGCGCTGGCATCGTGCGCGAAGTGGGACCCGGCGTCATCTCGGTGAAGCCCGGTGACCACGTGATCCCGCTTTATACCCCCGAATGCCGCCAGTGCAAAAGCTGCCTTTCGGGCAAGACCAACCTGTGCACCGCGATCCGCGCCACGCAAGGTCAGGGCCTGATGCCGGACGGCACCACGCGCTTCAGCTACAAGGGGCAACCGATCTTCCACTACATGGGCTGCTCCACCTTCTCGAACTTCACCGTCCTTCCCGAAATTGCGGTGGCCAAGATCCGCCAGGACGCGCCGTTCCAGACGAGCTGCTATATCGGCTGCGGTGTCACGACCGGCGTGGGCGCGGTGATCAATACGGCCAAGGTGCAGGTGGGCGACGCGGTCATCGTGTTCGGGCTGGGCGGGATCGGCCTCAACGTGCTGCAAGGCGCGCGCATGGCGGGTGCGAACATGATCGTCGGCGTCGACCTGAACGATTCCAAGGAGGAGTGGGGTCGCCGCTTCGGCATGACCCATTTCGTCAATCCGTCGAAGATCGCGGGCGACATCGTGGCGCATCTGGTTGCGCTGACCGATGGCGGCGCCGATCACACCTTTGACTGCACGGGTAACACCACGGTGATGCGCCAGGCGCTGGAGGCATGTCACCGCGGCTGGGGCGTTTCCACGGTCATTGGCGTGGCCGAGGCAGGAAAGGAAATCTCCACCCGCCCGTTCCAGCTCGTCACGGGTCGGGTGTGGCAGGGCAGCGCCTTCGGCGGCGCCAAGGGCCGCACCGATGTGCCCAAGATCGTCGACTGGTACATGAACGGCAAGATCGAGATCGACCCCATGATCACCCACGTGCTGTCTCTGGAGGAGATCAACAAGGGATTCGACCTGATGCACGCCGGCGAGAGCATCCGATCGGTTGTGGTGTTCTGATGTCGAACTTATAGAACGATACTCAAGTCACTTACTGCAGGTGAAGAGGTCGCGGCAAGCGCGCCCTCATCCTCGCCTGGATGGTGGCGAAGGCCGTGGCAGTAGCGGCATGACCGTCGGCTTCGCTGCAACGACGACGAAAGGTCGGGCGCCTTTCACACAGCAGGCCTTTCCACCGGAGAACGGATGAGGGCGCGCCCGATCTGCGTGGTTGCCTTGCAGGCACCCACGAAGCCTATATGCGCTACCCTGCCGCCAACGAGCACGCTGAACGTCTTGGAGCTCTTGCCCAGCCATAGGAACAAAGGTCCCCTTAGCGCCGGGCACCGCTCGAGAGCGGCCGTTCCGCTTTCCACCGCGTCGCTTCGAAGCCTCCGCCGTGCCGGCTGAACGAAAGTCCGCTTCCGCCGGCCAAGCGCCCGAAAGCGGACTGGCTGCCGCCTTCCTGCGGTTTAGACCGCCGCCAAAGCGTGACACGTGAGACCCAACGAACGACGCATCTGTGTACGTGCTGATGTAGGGGCAATCTTTTACTTAAACCCGCAATGCTGCGAATGATGCTATGGGCCGGTTCAGTAAGTGACACGTATCGACGTAGGGCCGGCACGGAAGGAAGGAGAGCATCAAATAAAGCCCCGGTCGACTGACTTGGGGGTATGGCTGGTGGTACTCCGATGAATTGAGACATCCAATTCGGCGTGGTTGAGCAGAATGCAGTCTATAGTTTTAACTCCACTCTTTCCGCCACGTGGCTTCCAGCTGGTCACACCTAAGATCCCTTCCCCCACACCCCGGCCGGAGCGCGGCATGCTGCCGGTCCGCTGAAGCCGAATGGCGGAACGCCCTTGTTTCTGCCGGGTTCAAGCTATCCATCTCTGAAGGATAGCAGTTTGGCGGCGAGATCATCGGAAGCCCGCGGGCAAGCAGGCCGCGCGGGTAGCGAAGGGGTCAGCGACACCGTTGCCGGACTTCTCACATCGTTGCAGGACGGCGACCTCCTCTTCATCGCGAAAGATGACCCCTCGGCCATGGAGCTGGCGCGGGCGCTGGAGGCTGGTGCGCCGGATGCGCTGGTGGTGTTCTGCCCCGGCAGCGATGCGCTGCCGGGTGACAGCGCCCCGCCCTCTCCTGCCAATGTCGGCCAGCGGGCAACCGCACTGCGCAAGCTGCGGGCCACGCTGACAGCTGCCAGGCAACCGGCAGTTGCACTGGTCACCACCGGAGAAGCCGTCACGCGGCTGTATCCTCCGCCCCGCGAATTCGATGCTGTCCCGCCGATCCTCACCGAAGGGCAGGAGATCGACGTGGAGGAGCTCGCGGCCACACTGTCCGGCCTGGGTTACATCCGGGACGACCGGGTGGACGGGCCGGGGGAACTGGCAGTTCGCGGCCAGGTGATCGACCTGTACCCGGCCGACGCCGGGGAACCGTACCGGATAGAAGTGCAGGACGGGCGGGTGGTCTCGATCCGGGCCTATGATGCGGTGACGCAACTGACTCACGGCGAATGCCGGACGCTGGAGGTGGGCCGGGCGACAGAGCCGGATGCGCGCGGAACGGCCACTCTCCTGGACCACCTGCCGGCCGCGAAGATCGCGATGCAGGCAGGTGCGGATGAGCGAAGGAGCCGCCTCCTCGCCCTTGCCGAGGATGCAGCCCGGCGGCGCCCTGCACGCGCGCTGCAGGATATCTGCGATGACAAGCGCTGGACCGAGGCGCTGGCGGGCCGCGAACTGCTCGACCCTGCAAGCGATCATGGCGATCCGCCGCCTCGTTTCGTGGAGCGGAAGTGGCCGCTCCGCGCCTTCAAGACCTTTGCTTCACAAGCGCTCGAGGCGGGAGAACGGGTGCTTCTTCTCGGCACGCGGCGCGACCTGCGGTTCCTGTGCCGCCGCGTCTCCAAGGCGCTCGGATCCGATCCCGTTGCTGTACGCAGCTGGCAGGACGCGGTGGACGCCCCGTCCGGATCGCTGCTGATGATGGAAATGCCGCTGCGGCGCGGGTTCCGGCATGACCGCCTGGTGGCGGTAACGGCAGCCGATCTTCTCGGCAGCCGGGCGCAGCGCGACATCGATGCGCCCTCTGGCGACGCCGCACAGGTCTTTGCGCTGGGCGAGCTGCATACCGGCGATGTGGTGGTGCATGAAGACCATGGCGTCTGCGTCGTCGCCGGGCTGGAGCCGCTGGCCGAAGAGGGTGGCGACGCCATCGTGCTGCGCTTCGCGGGCGACGCGCGGCGGATGGTGCCTGTTGCCGAGGCGGGCCGCATCTGGCGCTATGGTGCGGACGAAGATGCCGTCACGCTCGACAAGCTGGACGGTTCGAGCTGGGAGAAGCGGCGAGGCTCCGTGGATGAGGCGGTCGCGCAGACCGCCCGGCAGCTGATTGCGCTGGCGGAGGAACGGCTGGCCAGCTCCGCGCCGGAACTGACGCCGGATGCGGCGGCTTACGAGCGCTTCGTCGCCGGCTTCCCGTTCACGGAAACAGCGGACCAGGGCCGCGCGATTGATGCGGTGCGTGACGATCTGGCTTCCGGCAAGCCGATGAACCGGCTGGTGGTCGGCGATGTCGGCTATGGCAAGACGGAGGTCGCGTTGCGTGCCGCCGCCATCACCGCGTTGTCCGGCCGGCAGGTGGCGATTGCCGCGCCGACGACTGTGCTGGCCCGGCAGCATCTGGAAACATTCCGCGCGCGGATGGAGGGGATAGGGATCAAGGTGGCCGGCCTGTCCCGCTTCACATCCGCGGCGGAGAAGAAGGAAACGCTCGCCGGCCTGAAGGACGGATCGATCCGCGTCGCCATCGGCACCCAGGCCGTCGCGGGCAAGGCGGTCGAGTATCACGACCTTGCGCTGGTCATCATCGACGAGGAGCAGAAGTTCGGCGCGGCCGACAAGGCCAAGCTGCGCGCGCTTGGTGCAGGCCATGTGCTGACATTGAGCGCCACACCGATCCCGCGAACGCTGCAGACCGCCCTGATCGGCCTGCAGCAATTGTCCGTGATCGCGACCCCGCCTGCGCGCCGGCAGCCGATCCGGACCGCCGTCGGCACGTTCGATCCGCAGACCGTCCGCACGGCGCTACTGAGGGAGCGCAATCGCGGAGGGCAAAGCTTCGTCGTGGTGCCGCAGGTCGATGATATCGCAGCCATGGCCGAACAGCTGGGCAAGCTGGTTCCAGAGCTCCAGCTGCTGCAGGCCCATGGCAAGATGCCCGCTGCCGAGATCGACGAGGCCATGGTGGCGTTTGCGGCCGGGGATGGCGATGTCCTGCTGGCCACGAACATCATCGAGTCCGGGCTCGATGTGCCGCGGGCCAACACCATGGTCGTCTGGCGCGCGGATCGCTTCGGGCTCTCCCAGCTGCACCAGCTGCGCGGGCGCGTGGGCCGAGGGGCGCGGCGCGGGCAGATCTATCTGCTGACCGAACCCGGTGCCGAGATCGCCGGGCACACCCTCGCCCGACTGAACACCTTGCAGGCGCTGGACCGACTGGGAGCGGGGTTTGCGATCAGCGCACGCGACCTGGACCTTCGCGGTGCCGGCGACCTGCTGAGCGACGAGCAGACCGGGCACGTGAAGCTGATCGGCGTGGAACTCTACCAGCACATGCTCGAAGGTGCGCTGCGCGAGGCGCGCGGGGAGCCGGTCGACGCCTGGACGCCTTCGCTCAACTTTGAAGTGGGCGGGCGCATCGACCCCGCATGGATCCCGGAGGAGGACCTGCGGGTGAGCCTCTATGTCCGTCTCACCCGCATCAGCGATCTTGCCGGACTGGACCGGTTCGAGGAGGAGCTGGTCGACCGGTTCGGAGAGCCGCCGGAGGATGCCGTGCATCTTCTCGCGCTTGCACGCGTGCGCATGCTCGCACGGGAGGCGCGGATCGACCGGATCGATGCCGGCCCCGCCGCCATCGCCTTCACCCCGCGTGGCCTGTTCGCGGGCAATCCCGATGTCTGCGGGTTGGAGCTTTCCAAGGGCCGCCTGCTGCTGCGCGAAGCGATCGCGCAGCCGCTGGAACGGCTTGCCCGTGCGGAGGCGATCCTGATCGAACTGGCGGCCGGTCCTTTGTGATGCCGCAAGCCTGACTGCTCGACTGCCGATTCCCGTACGGGCCAAGAGCCCCAGCCTCCGCACGGCCGGGCAACTCTGCTTCATCGGCACCTGCATTCCGCCCGGCAGTTGCACGCCGATGTAGCATCTGAAATCGATTACAGTGCGATCTACTTTGTCTGGCATCAGACACAAGCTGCTGATTTACCACGTTATTTGCACGGCCCACGGAACCGCGTGAACGGTCCTAAAGTTGATCGTTTCACCAGCTACCGACTTGATGTGTCGCCGAAGAGGAGGCGACCGCCAGGGGCGGCGGCACTCGCTTCATCCCCTTACGGGACGGGCCAACAAAGAGCGGGAACGGCGATATCCGTTCATCCGCCGAAGACGGTCGCCCGGTTTTCTCGTCCGAGAACCCGGCGCAAAAACAAGAACAGTTGGGAGAATGAGATCATGTCATTTGCGCAATCAGCGCGCCGTCGTGCCCTGTGCGGTTCGGCGGGCGTCACCGGCTTGCTCGCCATCACCCTGGCCGCACCTGCCCAGGGGCAGGCCCTGCAACCCGTGGTGAGCGCGTGCAGCGGCGTACAGCTGCCACCATCACTCGTCACGGATATCCTGGATGAAGCCGTGGTGCCGGTTGCCAGCGGGATCGACGATCTCGTCGGCGATCTCCTTGGCCTCAACGTGCTGGTCCCCGGGCTGATCAGCATCACGGATTTCGACACCAATCTCGGCAACACACTGGATGCGATCGCCTCCGGCGATCCGATCACGCTGCAGGTGCTGGATACGGACGGCAATCTCGTCTCCCCCACGGCGGCATGCAATCTCACCGCTGACGGAATCACGCTGGACACGCCGGCCGGCATCTCCATCGGTGGCAACCAGATCACCGGGCTGGGCGCGAATGGCCAGGCCGCGACCGCCGGGGACATCAGCGCCATCGCCTTCGGCAATGGTGCGACGACCGGTGCAGGCTTGGAAGGCGCGGTCGCCATCGGCACGGATGCGACGGTGACCGCAGCCAACAGCGTGGCCATCGGTGCCGGATCGGTCGCCGATCGCGGTGCGTTGGCAGGCTACACCGCGCCGCTGCTTGACGGGACGTATGACTCGGTCGGCTCCGTCTCGGTCGGGGCGCCCGGTGCCTTGCGGCAGCTGACCAACCTGGCGCCGGGGACGGAGGCGACCGATGCCGCCACTGTGGGCCAGGTGCAGGCGGTTGCCGCCCAGATCGGCACGCTGGGCGATCGGGCCGTGCAGTATGACGACGCCACGCAGGCCGGCGTCACGCTGGCCGGTGCCGGCGGAACCACTATCAGCAATGTCGCGGGCGGCACCGTCAGCGGCTCTTCGACGGAGGCAATCAACGGATCGCAGCTGTTCGCCACCAACCAGGCAATCCTGGCGCTGCAACCCGGCGGCGGTTCCAATCTGGCCGTCACCTATGACGATGCCTCGCTCGGCACGATCTCGCTAGGTGGCGGTGCCGACGGCACCACCATTACCAATGTGGCCGATGGTGCGCTCAGCGAGACATCGGACGATGCCGTCAACGGATCGCAGCTGTTCGCGACCAACACGCGGGTGTCCGTCGCCGAAACGACCATCACCAACCTGCAGGCGGCGGTGGACAATATCCCAGTCGGCTATGTCGCCGATGCGGATGGCACCACCGCCAGCACCGTACCGACCAACACCGCAGCCTTTGCGGGGGCAGGCGGCGGAACCGTGCGGGTGACCAATGTCTCGGCCGGCACCCTCGCCGCCGGATCGACCGACGCGGTGAATGGGGCGCAGCTGGCGGCGACCAACGACCAGGTGGCGCAGAACACGTCCGACATCACCACCATCACCAACAACCTGGCCGGCAGCACGGTTGTGGCGGTGCAGTACTCGAACCCGGGTGCGCCGACCGTCAGCAATGGTGGCACCATCACCAACGATGTGACGCTGGTGGGCGCCGATGCGGCGCAACCGGTCGCCCTGCACAATGTCGCCAACGGCACGGCGGCGACCGATGCGACCAATCTGGGGCAATTGCAGGCCGGCCTCAACAGCACGCTGGCAAGCGCCAACACCTATACCGACACGCGCTTCGATCAGGTGGGCACCCGGGTGGACCAGCTGACCACCCGCATCGATCAGGTCGCCTTCGACCTGGGCGAGCTGGACAACAACATGCGCCGGGTGCGGCGTGATGCGTTCTCCGGCACGGCAAGCGCGATGGCGGTCGCCGGCATACCGCAGACCATCGAGGCGGGCCGCTCCATGCTGGGTGGTGGCATCGGCCATTATCGCGGGCAGACGGCGTTCGCGATCGGCGCTTCCACGACCTTCAACGAGGGGCGCGGCGTGGCGAAGGCGGGTGCCACGATGGACACCCACGGCAAGGGCGGCTTCTCCGCCGGGGCCGGCTTCAGCTTCTGACGCCGGCAGGGGACCGGGCGGCGCATGGCCGCCGCCCGGTTCGCACCCTCAGCCCGCTTCGTTCTCGACCCCGTAATACAGTTCGCCCAGCCGGATCTCCTCGCGCCCCTGGCTTACCCGGTGGGCGTTCGTGTCGCGGAGGGAATAGACGCAACCGCAATATTCCTGCTGGTAGAACTGCTCGCGCTTGCTGATCTCGATCATGCGGGCGGCACCGCCGCCCTTGCGCCAGTTGAACGTCCAGTAGGTGATGCCCGGGTAATTGGCCGCCGCGCGCTCCCCGCAATCATTGATCTGCGTCATGTTCTTCCAGCGCGAGATGCCGAGCGAAGACGTGATGACGGAAAAGCCGTTCTCGTGCGCATACAGCGCCGTCCGCTCGAACCGCATGTCGAAGCACATGGTGCACCGCACGCCGCGCTCCGGCTCCCACTCCATCCCGCGCGCGCGCTTGAACCAGTTCGCGCTGTCGTAATCGGCATCGATGAAGGGGATGTCGTGCTTCTCCGCGAAGCGGATGTTCTCCTCCTTGCGGAGGATATATTCCTCCTTGGGGTGGATGTTCGGATTGTAGAAGAAGATCGTGTAGTCGATCCCGCTGGCGGTCATCGCCTCCATCACCTCGCCCGAGCAGGGGGCGCAGCAGGAATGCAACAGCACCTTGCCCTGCGCGTCGGGCGGGGTCAGGACGGGGCGGTCGATCGGGGTCGTGGCAGGCTGATCGGTCATGGCGCGCCCCTTACAGGATTTGGCCGGCCCATGCGAGAGCCTGGCGCCGCCCAAAGCGCGATGCCTAGCTGGCGGTAGCAGCTTCCTGTCCCTTGCGGGTCAGCACGGCCGCCATCAGCAGCGGCGCAGGGCCGGTGCCCACCAGCAGTGCTTCGTACATGATCAGCCCTTCGTCCTGCAGCGTGACGGCGGCGGCGAGGAAATCGTCGGTGGCGACGCCGACCCCCAGGGCTCGCGCGCTGAGATCGACGCTGTCGGGCCAGTCACGGCGGAGGTGATGCAGGATGGCGGCCCGCGTGCCGCCGATGCCGTCCTGTCGATCGCTGTCCATCGCCGCAGCCCCGCTCACCAGATCAGGCACCATACGACCCGTGTGAACACACTTGGTAAACAAGTGGTGAAGATCGGATGGTCGCCATGGCCGATCATGCCGCAGCGGCAAACAAACGCAAAGGGCCGCGACCAGACAAAATGTCCGGTCGCGGCCCCTGCTGATGTCCCGAGCTGGGAAACCGGCTAGCTGCGATCAGTCCTCGCGCAGGAAGGCGGGCAGGTGGTCGGGATCGCCGCCGCCATTGTTGCCGCCATTGCCATTGCCGGTGCCGCCATCTTCGCTGCGGCCACGGCCTTCGCCGCGCCCTTCGCTGCGGGGGCCGCGATTACGATCGCCGCCGCCGCTGCGGGGTCCGCGCCGGTCACCACCACGGGGGGCACGATCGCCACCCCGGTCACCGCCACGGTCGCCACCACGATCACCACCGCGCGGCTCGCGCGGTTCGCGGGCCGGACGGGTGTCTTCCAGCTCGGCGCCGGTTTCCTGGTCCACGACGCGCATCGACAGGCGGACCTTGCCGCGATTGTCGATTTCCAGCACCTTGACCTTCACGTCCTGGCCTTCGCTGACGACGTCGGTCGGCTTCTCGACCCGCTCGTTCTTCATTTCGGAGACATGGACCAGACCGTCCTTGCCACCCATGAAGTTCACGAAGGCGCCGAAATCGACGATGTTGACGACCTTGCCGCTGTAGATCGCGCCGACTTCGGCCTCTTCCACGATGCCGCTGATCCACTTCTTCGCCGCCTCGATCTGGGCGATGTCGGAAGAGGAGATCTTGATCACGCCCTCGTCGTCGATGTCGACCTTGGCGCCGGTCTCGGCCACGATCTCGCGGATCACCTTGCCGCCGGTGCCGATCACGTCGCGGATCTTCGACTTGTCGATCTGCATGGTCTCGATGCGCGGGGCATGGGCGGACAGTTCGGTGCGGGCGGTGCCCAGCGCCTTGGTCATCTCGCCCAGGATGTGCGCCCGGCCGGCCTTCGCCTGCTCCAGCGCCTTGGTCATGATCTCCTGCGTGATGCCGGCGATCTTGATGTCCATCTGCAGGCTGGTGATGCCCTGCTCCGTACCTGCGACCTTGAAGTCCATGTCGCCCAGGTGATCCTCGTCACCCAGGATGTCGGACAGGACCGCGAAGTCCTTGCCTTCCAGGATCAGGCCCATCGCGATGCCGGAAACCGGCCGCGTGATCGGCACGCCGGCGTCCATCATGGACAGGCAGCCGCCGCACACCGTCGCCATCGAGGACGAACCGTTGGACTCGGTGATGTCGGACAGGACGCGGATCGTGTAGGGGAAGTCTTCCTTGGCCGGCAGCACCGGGTGCAGCGCCCGCCATGCCAGCTTGCCATGACCAACCTCGCGGCGGCCCGGCGCGCCGAAGCGGCCGACCTCACCCACCGAGTAGGGCGGGAAGTTGTAGTGCAGCATGAAGGACTGGTACGACAGGCCTTCCAGCCCGTCGATCATCTGCTCGGATTCCTTGGTGCCCAGCGTGGTGGTGCAGATCGCCTGCGTCTCGCCACGGGTGAACAGGCTGGAACCGTGCGTACGGGGCAGGAAGCCGACCATCGCCTCGATCGGGCGGACCTGATCGACGGTGCGACCGTCGATGCGCTTGCCGTCCTTCAGGATGGCCTTGCGCACGATGTCGCTTTCCAGCTTCTTGACCAGCTTCAGCTTGCCCAGATACTCGGCCGGGTTGGCGCCCTCGATGCTCTCGAAGTGGGTGCGGGCCTTGGCGCGCGCCACGTTGATGGCGTTCTGGCGCTCCTGCTTGTTGGTCAGGGCGTAGGCCTTGGCCAGGTCCTTGCCGATCAGCTTGTCGAGCTCCTTCAGCGTGGCGGACTTGTCCTCCACCGGCGTCAGCTCCCACGGCTCCTTGGCGGCCTGCTCGGCCAGGTCGATGATGGCATCGATGACCTTGCGGCACTCTTCATGCGCGAACAGGATGCCGCCCAGCATCTGCTCTTCGGTCAGTTCCTTGGCTTCGGATTCGACCATCATCACCGCTTCGTGCGTGGCGGCGACGACCAGGTCCAGGCTGCCATCGGCCAGCGCCGCGTCCTGCTTCGGGTTCAGCGTGTATTCGCCGTCCTTGAAGCCGACGCGCGCGGCGCCGATCGGGCCCATGAAGGGCACGCCGGAAATGGTCAGCGCGGCGGAGGCGGCGATCATCGCCACCACATCGGCCTCGGTCTCGCCATCATAGGACAGGACCTGCGCGATCACGTTGATCTCGTTGTAGAACCCTTCGGGGAACAGCGGGCGGATCGGACGATCGATCAGGCGGCTGGTCAGCGTTTCCTTCTCGGTCGCGCCACGCTCCCGCTTGAAGAAGCCGCCCGGGATGCGCCCGGCAGCGGAGAACTTTTCCTGATAGTGGACGGTGAGCGGGAAGAAATCCTGCCCTTCCTTCACGGTGCGTGCGGCGGTGACTGCGCACAGCACCACGGTCTCGCCATAGGTCGCCAGAACGGCGCCATCAGCCTGGCGCGCGATGCGCCCGGTTTCGAGGGTGAGGGTCTTGCCGCCCCACTCCAGCGATACAGTCTTGGTGTCGAACATGTGTGTTCCTCGTACCCGCCGGCCCTATTGCACAAGCGGGGTTTGCTGCCGGGTATGCCGTCCCGGTCCGGTGTGGAGCGCTTGTCTGATCGCTCCGGGGCTGGCCGCGCCGAATTGCGCTGGCCGATGCCCCTTGTCTGCTGCCCGGCCTGTTTGCCCGGGCTTGGTTGCACCATTACGAAAAGGGCGGCCGATCGGCCGCCCTTCCCGAATTGCTTACTTGCGCAGGCCCAGCTTCTGGATCAGCCCGTTATACCGGGCCACATCCTTCTTCTTCAGATAGGCCAGCAGGCTGCGGCGCTTGTTGACCATGGTCAGCAGGCCGCGGCGCGAATGGTTGTCCTTGTGGTGGTCCTTGAAGTGCTCGGTCAGATTGCGGATCCGTTCCGTCAGGATTGCGACCTGCACCTCGGGGGATCCGGTGTCGCCCTGCTGACGGGCGTTGTCCGTGATGACTTCCTGCTTCTTCTCGGGGGTAACCGACATTCACTTGGCTCCGCGGTATCGTTAGAGATTGAAGCCCCGGACGACCGTGATCGTCCCGCCTGCGACCTCCACCAGCGCGACCGGCACATCGGCCAGCGTCGCAAGATGGAGCCCGTCTGCTTGGGGCTGCCCGGACAAGACCCGGCCCTGGCGGACCGCCTGCGCGTCTTCCGGTGTGAGGTTCAGGGCCGGGATACCGTCCAGCCCCGCCTCCAGCGGCAGGAGGTGGTCTTCAAGCGGCGCGCCCTTCCCGATTTCCTCCAGAATGTCCAGCGAAATCGCCTGGGCCTCGGTGAAGGGACCGGCGTGGTTGCGGCGCAGGAAGGTCACATGACCGACCGTGCCCAGCGCATGCGCGATGTCGCGCGCCAGACTGCGAATATAGGTGCCCTTGCTGACATGTGCCAGCAGGGTGGCGTAATCGGGGCCGCTATCCAGCAGGTCCAGCGCATGGATCGTCACCGCCCGCGTCGCCAGCGTGACCTCCTCCCCGGCACGCGCTAGGTCGTAGGCCCGGCGGCCATCCACCTTCAGCGCGGAATAGGCCGGCGGAACCTGCTCGATCGCACCGGTAAAGCGCGGCAGCACCGCCTGCACCTCCGCCGCCGACGGCCGATGATCGCTGGTGGCAACCACCTCTCCTTCCGTGTCCAGCGTGGCCGTCTGCTGCCCGAACGTCACTGTGAAGGCGTAGGTCTTGCTGGCATCCAGCATCCGCCCGGCCAGCTTGGTCGCCTCGCCCAGCGCGATCGGCAGCACCCCTTCGGCCAGCGGGTCCAGCGTGCCGCCGTGCCCCACCTTCACCTTGCCGTGACCGGCGGCGCGCAGCACCCGCTTCACCGCGCCCACCGCCTGCGTGGAGCCCAGCCCGCGCGGCTTGTCGAGGATCAGCCAGCCATGGGGCCCTGTGCCTGTCATCGTCAGACGCCCGCCACGAAGCCGGCCAGCGCCATGTAGCGCGCTTCCAGCCACTCGACCGGCGGGGCGACGAGGTTCTCCACGATACCCGCGCCGGGGAACAGGTAAGGCACCGCCACCAGCAGCACGAACAGCAGCGGAAAGCCGAGTGGGCGGAACCGGTCATAGATCCGCGCGGCACGGCGCGGCAGCAGCCCTTCCACGATATGCGACCCGTCAAAGGGCGGGATCGGCAGCAGGTTGAACAGCGCCAGGAAGATGTTCACCAGGATGAACAATTGCAGCGTGACCACGAAATAGCCGAATGCACCGCCCGCCGGGGCTGAGACGAAGCGCGCCAGCAGCCCCAGCAGGATCGCGCCCAGCGCGGCCAGCACCAAATTGGTCAGCGGGCCGGCTGCGGCAACCGCCATCATGCCGGTGCGCGGATCGCGTAAGCGCCGGGCGTTGACCGGCACCGGCTTGGCCCAGCCGAATACGGGCATCCCCGCCAGCGCCAGCGCACCGGGCACCAGCAGGGTACCGACCGGATCGACATGGCGGATCGGGTTGAGCGTCAGCCGGCGCTGCTCCTGCGCGGTGGGATCGCCCAGCAGCAGCGCGGCCCAGCCATGCGCGACCTCGTGGAAGACGATGGCGATGACCAGCGCCGGGATCATCGCCAGCGCCAGCAGGAATGTGTCGTTCATGCCGTCCACCTAGGCGCGCATGCGGCCTAGCGATAGAGGCCCAGCGCGTCGGCGAAATGGCGGCGGCACAGGGCGACGTACCGCTCATTGCCGCCGATCTGGGTCTGGTCGCCGTGCAGCACGGCTTCGCCTTCGGCGTTCAGCCGCACATTCATGGTCGCCTTGCGGCCGCAATGGCACACCGCCTTCAGCTCCACCGGACTGTCGGCCAGCCCCAGCAGGGCCGCCGATCCGGGAAACAGCTCGCCCTGGAAATCCGTGCGCAGGCCGTAGCACAGCACCGGGATGTTGGCGGCATCGGCCAGGCGGGCGCATTGCCAGACCTGCTGGTGCGACAGGAACTGCGCCTCGTCCACCAGCACGCAGGCCAGCGGTGTCGCCGCATGGCAGGCGGTGACCGCCTCCCACAGATCGGTATCAGGCGCGAACAGGTGCGCGTCGGCCGACAGGCCGATGCGGCTGGCGATCGGCGCCACGTCGCGCGTGTCGATCGCGGCGGTCCAGCGCATGGTCTGCATGCCCCGCTCGCGATAATTGAAGTCCGCCTGCAGCAGGTTGGTCGATTTGCCCGCATTCATGCTGGCATAGTAGAAATACAGCTTGGCCACCGGGCACTCCCCGCCGCGTCAGTCCTTGCTCAGGTCGCGCGTCACGCGCGGGTCGGCCAGCAGCTGATCGATCCGGTCGGCTTCCTCGAAGCTTTCATCCGCCATGAAGCTCAACTTGGGCGCGAACTTCAGGCCCAGCCGCTGCGCCACCTCGCGCTGCAGATAGGCGGTGTTGCGGCGCAGGGCCGTCAGCACCTCGGCCTCGTCCCCGCCCAGCAACGGCTTCACATAGGCCTTGGCCTGCCGCAGGTCCGGCGTCAGGCGCACTTCCGTGACCGACACGGTGTGGGCCGAGAGCGTGTCATCATGCACGCTCTGCCGCGTCAGCAGCTCCGACAGCAGATGGCGTACGCGCTCGCCCACCTTCAGCAGGCGGATCGACTGGTCTTCATTCGTTTGCGGCTGGCGGGCCAATGGTTCGCTTCCGTTTCATAGCTTGCGGCAGGATGACTGGTGACCGGATCGGGCGACAATCTGCGACCCGATGTGACGGACACCGCGCCTGTGCCGATCGTAGATAGGGCACAGACCTTCTAAAGGAAATGCGCCATGAACAAAGTGATCGCCACCCTGCTGGCCGCCGCGCTGGTCGTCCCGTTTGCCGCGGAGGCGCAGCCGGTCCAGCGCCACGACCAGGCCCGCTACACCCAGCAGGATCGCGGTGACCGGTACGACCGCCGCCCGCAGGTGACACCTTCCCGGCAGCAGCAGCAGGTGCATCGTTTCGCCCGTGGGGAACGGTTCGACCGCAGCCGGGTCAGCAATTACCGCCGGCTCGACCATCGCCAGAACCGCCGGCTGAGTGCCCCGGGGCGCGACCAGGTGTGGGTGCGGTCCGGCAATGATGCGCTGCTGGTGTCGCTGCGCAACAACACGGTGCAGCGCGTGCTGCCCAACGCCTTCCGCTAACATGACACTGGCCGGCATGCCCCTAGATTGGACGTGCCGGCCAGTCGCAATCGCCTGCCGTCAGGAAGCGCCGCTTACAGCGTGCGCTCCTGCTCGGTCACCTCGAACACTTCCAGCTGGTCGCCCGCCCGGATGTCGTTCGTATCGGCCAGCACCACGCCGCATTCCACGCCGGCGCGGACTTCGTCCACATCGTCCTTGAAGCGGCGGAGCGAGGCGATGGTGGTCGCGCTGACGATGACGTCGTTGCGGGTGAGCCGGGCATGCAGACCCTTGCGGATCGCGCCTTCCTCCACCAGCAGGCCTGCTGCCTTGTCGCGCTTGCCGGCAGGGAACACCTGCTTGACCTGCGCACGGCCGACCACGTTCTCGATCCGCAGCGGACCGAGCTCGCCCGCCATCTCCTTGGCGATCTCCTGCGTCAGGTGGTAGATGACGTCGTAATACATCATCCGCACCTTGTCCCGCTGGATCAGCTGGCGCGCATTCGCATTCGGACGCACATTGAAGCCGATGACCGGCGCCTTGGACGCCGCCGCCAGCACCACGTCGCTTTCCGTGATCGCACCCACGCCCGATTGCAGGACGCGAACCTTGATCTCGTCGTTCGACAGGTTGTGCAGCGCATTGACGATCGCTTCGACCGACCCTTGCACGTCGGCCTTCACCACCACCGGGAACTCGATCACCGCGCTGTTCAGCCCGGCGAACATGGTGTCCAGATTGGCGGGCGCCATGGCGGTCCGCTTCTCCGTCGCCTGTTCCTGACGGTATTCCGCCACTTCACGGGCGCGCTGCTCGTTTTCCACCACGGTCAGCACGTCACCGGCCTGCGGCACGCCGCCAAGACCCAGCACCTCGACCGGCATGGAGGGTCCCGCTTCCTTGATCTGCTTGCCCTTGTCGTCGACCAGGGCGCGCACGCGGCCGCTTTGCGTACCGACCACGAAGGTGTCGCCACGCTTCAGCGTGCCACGATTGACCAGCACGGTCGCCACCGGGCCACGGCCCTTGTCCAGCTGAGCCTCGATCACGGTGGCTTCCGCCTCGCGATCAGGACGGGCACGCAGTTCCAGCAGTTCGGCCTGCAGGCTGATCGCCTCGATCAGCTTGTCCAGCCCTTCCCCGGTCTTGGCGGAGACTTCCACGTCCTGCACGTCGCCGCTCATCTGCTCGACCACGACCTCGTGCTCCAGCAGGCGCTCGCGGATCCGCTGCGGGTTCGCCTCGGGCCGGTCGATCTTGTTGATCGCCACGATCATCGGCACGCCCGCCGCCTTGGTGTGATTGATGGCTTCGATCGTCTGCGGCATGATGCCGTCATCCGCCGCCACCACCAGCACCACGATGTCGGTCACATTGGCGCCGCGCATGCGCATCTGCGTGAACGCCTCGTGCCCCGGCGTGTCGAGGAAGGTGATCTTCTGCTTGTCCTTCGTGACGATCTGGTAGGCGCCGATATGCTGCGTGATGCCGCCGGCCTCCCCCTTCACGACGTTGGCCCCGCGCAGCGCATCCATCAGGCTGGTCTTGCCGTGATCGACATGGCCCATGATGGTGACCACGGGCGGACGTTCGCGCAGCGTTTCCTCGGGATCGGCTTCGACCGTCTGGCCGATGTCGATGTCCGCGGCGGACACGCGAACCATCGTGTGGCCGAATTCCTCGACCAGCAGTTCGGCCGTGTCCTGGTCGATCGTCTGGTTGACGGTTACCGGCATGTCCATGTTGAACAGCGCCTTCACCAGGTCGGCACCCTTTTCCGCCATGCGGTTGGCCAGTTCCTGCACGGTGATCGCCTCGGGCACGATCACTTCGCGCACCTGCTTCTCACGCGGCTTGGACGAACCGCCATGCTGCGAACGACGCTCCTTCTCCCGCGCACGCTTCAGCGCGGCGAGCGAACGGGCGCGGGCGCCCTCGTCCTCGTTCAAGGCCCGATTGACGGTCAGCTTGCCGCCGCGACGCTTGTCACGATCGGCCGCGCTGCCGCGTTCGACCGCGCCGCGCTCGGCAGACGGCCGGCCCGGTGCCGCCGCTGTCGTGGGCGCAGACTTGCCACGCTCGGCCTTCTGGCCGGGCTGCGGCTTGGCATCCGCCCCGCGCGCAGTGGTGCTGGCGGCCTCGGTCGGCGCGGGACGCCGCGGCTCGGGCCGGGGAACGGGCGAGAAGCGACGGGGCGCCGGCACGATGACGGGCGCTTCCTCGACTTCGGCCGCAGGTGCCGGGGCAGCCTCGGCCGCCGCCGGCGTCGGTTCGGCGGGCGACTCGGCGGGCGCGGCGCTCTCTGCCGGGGCAGCCGTTTCGGTCTTCGCGGTAGGTGCACCGGGCGTGGCACTTTCGGCGACCGGGGTCGCTTCCGCGGCGGGCGTCACATCCTGCGGCTGGCTTTCGGCAGCAGGCTCGGCCTTTGCCTCCCGCGCCTCGGCCTCGGCCCGGCGGTTCTCCTCCGCACGGGCACGCTCGGTCTCGGCGGCACGCTGGCGCGCTTCCTCCTCGCGGCGGCTGACATCTTCCATCGCGGCAAGACGCGCCTCTTCGGCCTCGCGCAGCAGACGCTGCTGCATTTCCAGCCGGCTCTCGCCCGAGACCGGCGTGGCCGGACGGGGAGGCGGCGGGGGCGGCGCAGCCGGACGCGGCGCAGCGGCGACCGGCGCCTGCTCGACCACTTCCGGAGCTGCCGCAGGTGCCTTGTCGCCAGGACGAGTCAGCTTGCGGGAACGCTTCACCTCGACCGTGACCTTGTTGGTCCGGCCGTGGCTGAAGGTCTGCTTGACCTCGCCCGCATCGACCGAACGCTTCACCCCGAGGGGCTTGCGGGTGCGGGTCGTGGTGTCGTCGTTATCGCTCATCGGTGGTCAACAGTCCTTCAAATTCAGCTCTGCAGGTCCGGCTTGCGCCGCCCGCCCCGGTGCCGCGCTCACGCGGTCCGGCCCATCTTCGTTCGCCTCGATCAGCTGCGCGCCATCGGCAGGGGCACCCAGGAAGTTCAGCAGGCGTTGCAACGGGGTTGTGACCCGCTGCGCAGACCCCGGATCGGTCAGCGCCAGATGGACGACATTGTCGCGGCCCAATGCCACAGACAGGGCCGCCCGGTCCAGTGGCAGACGCAGGCCGGACTTGCCGGTCCCTTCCGTCCCGGTGCCCACGCGCCAGGCCTGATCCAGCTTGCGGGCGCCATCGCCGCTGGCATCAGCGGCATGGAACAGGGCGGCCACTTTCCCGTCCCGCGCGGCGCGGGCGATGCGATCCGATCCCAAGATAAGACGCCCGGCGCGAAATTCGAGTCCCAGCCGTTCGGTAAAGGCGCGGGTCAGGCCGGTCTGCGCCAGTTCGGGCAGATCGTCAGGGATCGCCAGCGCGCCGGTGCGCAGCGCACGCGCCAGGGCGCCTTTCAGGCGACCCTTCGCCAGGGCCTCTGCCAATGTGGCGCGGTCGACCCCGATCCAGGCGCCACGACCCGGCGCCTGGGCCCGCGGGTCGGGCAGCACCGCATGCTGCCCATCCGGCCCGGCCGGCGCCATCGCCAGGCGCAGCATCGCGTCCCGCCCGGCATTGCTGCCGGACAGGATGCAACGCCGCTCCGGCGCGTCATCGCTGTCGTTGTCGCCTAGCGGTTCATTGCGAGGATTCCGCATCGGCGGCCTCCTGCGCTGCGGGTGCCTGATCTTCGTCGGCGAACCAGTGGGCTCGCGCGGCCATGATGATCTCGTTCCCTTGTTCCTCGGTCAGGCCGAATTCACCCAGCACGCCGCCCTTGTCGGTCTCGCGCTGCGGACGGCGCGGCGGGGGGCCGGCCTGCGGCTTGTCGGTGTTGCGCCGGCGCGGTCCTTCGCGGCGACGCGCGATCAGCTCGTCCGTGGCAAGATCGGCCAGATCGTCCAGCACCTTGATGCCCGCCTTGCCCAGCACCACCAGCATCTGTTCGGACAGATGCGGCAGCTCCGCCAGCGCGTCTTCGACCTCCAGCGCCTGCCGCTCCTCGCGATAGGCGGCTTCCTGCCGCTCCAGCGCTTCCTGGGCGCGGTTCTGCAGCTCTTCCGCCAAGTCGTTGTCGAAGCCCTCGATGCCGGCAAGCTCGCTCAACTCGACATAGGCGACTTCTTCCAGCTCGGCGAAGCCTTCGGCCACCAGCAGCTGGCTCAGCGTTTCGTCGACATCCAGCTCTTCCTCGAACATCTTGGAACGGCTGGAGAACTCCTTCTGCCGCTTCTCGGAGGCTTCTTCCTCCGTCATGATGTCGATCTGGCTTTCGGTGAGCTGGCTGGCGAGGCGAACGTTCTGCCCGCGACGGCCGATCGCCAGGCTCAGCTGGTCGTCAGGCACCACGACCTCGATCCGGCCCTCATCCTCGTCCAGCACCACGCGGGTGACGGTGGCGGGCTGCAGCGCGTTCACCACGAAGGTCGCGCTGTCCTCGCTCCAGGGGATGATGTCGATCTTCTCGCCCTGCAGTTCCTGCACCACGGCCTGCACGCGGCTACCCTTCATGCCGACGCAGGCGCCGACCGGGTCGATGGAGCTGTCGCGGCTGATCACGCCGATCTTGGCGCGGCTGCCGGGATCGCGTGCGGCGGCCTTGATCTCGATGATGCCATCGTAGATCTCGGGCACTTCCTGCGCGAACAGCTTCTTCATGAATTCGGGATGCGCGCGGCTCAGGAAGATCTGCGGGCCGCGATTGTTGCGCTCCACCTTCATCACCCAGGCGCGGATGCGCTCGCCCACGCGGGTCGCCTCGCGCGGGATCTGCTGGTCGCGGCGGATGATGCCTTCCGCACGGCCCAGGTTCACGATCACATTGCCGAACTCGACCGACTTGATCACGCCGGTGATGACCTCGCCCGCGCGGTCCTTGAACTCCTCGAACTGGCGCTCGCGCTCCGCATCGCGGACCTTCTGGAAGATCACCTGCTTGGCGCTCTGCGCGTCGATGCGGCCCAGATCGACCGGCGGCAGCGGGTCGACGATGAAGTCGCCCAGCGCGGAACCCTTCTGCAGCTTCTCCGCCTGCTCCAGGTTCACCTGCTTGAAGTAGTCCTCGACCTCCTCGACGACCTCGACCACGCGCCACAGGCGCAGGTCGCCGGTCAGCGGATCCAGCTTGGCGCGGATGTCGTTCTCAGCGCCATAGCGCGCCCGCGCGGCCTTCTGGATCGCCTCTTCCATCGCTTCGATCACGATGGAACGGTCGATCATCTTCTCGGACGCGACGGAATTCGCGATCGCGAGCAGTTCAGCCTTGTTGGCGGAAATCGGACTGGCCATCAGTCGTCTGCCTTCTCTTCTTCGGAAATGTCTTGCGGAACTTCCAGGATTTCGTCGGCCCCGCTCATGTCGAGCGGGCGGGTGGCGGCAATCAGCTCGTTGGTCAGGACCAGCTTGGCCGAATGGACCAGCGCCAGCGGCACGTCCAGCCGGCCGGCCTTGCGATCTTCGAACGCGATCACGTCGTCGGTGATGCTCAACGCCTTGCCGCGCAGCTTGCGATGGTCGCCCAGCGGCTCGGTCAGCGAGACATGCGCCTCGTGCCCGGCCCACTGCGCCCAGTCCTTGGCGCGGGTCAGCGGACGGTCGATACCGGGGCTGCTGACTTCCAGGTGGTAGGCACCGGGGATCAGCTCCCCCCGCTCCGCCTCGGCCGTGTCGATCGCGTCGGAGATGCGGCGCGACAATGCCATGCATTGTTCCACGATCAGCTGCCCGGTGGCGGGATCCTCCGCCATGACCTGCAGCGTCTGCTCCTCGCCCGAACCCGTCAGCTTGACCCGCACGAGCTCAAAGCCGAGCGCAATCGCCTCGGGTTCGATCACTTGGGTGAGGCGGGCGATATCGGCCATAGGCTTGCAGTCATGCTCCAGTTGCGGCCAATGGCCGATCGTGCCGGCCCCTTCCGGCGCCAGCCCCACAATGTTTCGACAATGTCGGGATGAGCGCCATGTATGCGGAGTCGCATGCAATAGCAAGCCGGAAGCCGATTGCCCCGCCCGCGCATTGCATCACCATGCTGGTCTTTCTCGATTTCGAAGCATCCTCCCTCGCCGACAGGTCCTACCCGGTCGAAGTCGGCTGGGTGTGGGAGGACGGCCGGGAGGAAGCGCACCTGATCCGCCCTGCCCCGCGCTGGACCGACTGGGACATGCAGGCAGAGGCGATCCACGGCATTTCCCGTTCCGAACTGGAGGACAGGGGAGAGGATCACGCGGAGGTCGCCCGCCGCATGGTGGAGGTGCTGTCCGGCCACGATCTGTGCGCCAGCGCGCCGTCGTGGGATGGCAAGTGGATGAGCGCCCTGCTCCGCGCCGCCGACATCCCGCGCCACACGCTGCGCCTGCGCGACAGCGACGATGTGATCGCCGAAGCTGCGCGCGCCATCCTGAAACCGCACTGCGCGGCGGACAGGCTGGAGCAGACGCTGGAATCGATACTGACGCTGGACGATCTGAGCGAAGGCCCGCCTGCCCACCGTGCGCTGGACGATGCACGGGGGGAATGGCGCAAATGGCAGCGTGTGATGAAGCGGGCACAGGAGATCGGGCAGGCGCAGGCCGGCGCCTGACCCATCAACTCTGTACCAATCTGGTTTTTCACGCGTGAAAAACTAGCCACCGGAGCCTCTCACTCGCTCAGCGCGTGTTTCCTGATGCAGTGCCGCAGCTGGTCGTAAGTCAGGCCCAGTGCCTTGGCGGTCTGCCGCTGGTTCCAGCGGTTGCGGCCCAGATGATGTTCCAGGATCGCCCGCTCATGCGCCTCCACCGCGGCGCGCAGGTCCGCGATCGTCTCGTAATCGGCCGGCGCCGGCGCAGCCGGAGTGGTGGAGCCGGAGGCGGCGGCAGCTTCCTGCGCCCGGGGCGGGGGCGCGGGCTTCCACGGACTGTCGAACGGGTTGAATTGCACATGGCCGACCGGCTGGGTCCATTCGTCCCAGCGATAGACCGCGCGTTCCACCACGTTGCGCAATTCGCGGACATTGCCGGGCCAGGGGTACTCCTCCATCTGCTGGCTGACATGCGGGGCAAAGCCGGGCCAGTCGCGCCAGCCCAGCTCCGCCGCCATGCGCCGTCCGAAATAATCGGCCAGCACCTCGATGTCCCCTTCCCGCACCCGCAAGGGCGGCAGGGTGATGACTTCGAAGCACAGCCGGTCCAGCAGGTCGGCCCGGAACCGCCCCGCCTCCGCCGCGCGTGGCAGGTCCTCGTTCGTGGCCGCGACGATCCGCACATCCACCCGCACCGGCCGGCTGGAGCCGATCCGCGTCACCTCGCCATATTCCACCGCCCGCAGCAGCCGCTCCTGCGCGCCCATCGACAGCGTGCCCAGTTCGTCAAGAAAGAGCGTGCCGCGATCCGCTTCCTCGAACCGGCCGACCCGCGCCTTGGTGGCGCCGGTGAAGGCGCCTGCCTCGTGCCCGAACAGCTCCGCCTCGATCAGCGTCTCGGGCAGTGCGGCGCAGTTCATGGTGACAAGCGGCTGGTCCCATCGGTCGGACAGGCGATGCAGTCGCTCCGCGATCAGTTCCTTGCCGGTGCCGCGCTCACCGATCACCAGCACCGGCCGGCGCAAGGGCGCCGCGCGACTGGCCCGCTCCACCGAGTCCAGGAACGCGCCGGACTGGCCGATAAACTGATTTTCCCGCTCCATGCCCAGAACATAGCACTGAGCCCCAACATCTGGCAATTTGCACCATGCCATTTTGCCGCACGGTCCTGCAACTTGCTGTTATCGCTGCGATATCGCGTTTGGCACGGTCCGTGCAAAACCTGTGGCATACAGGTCCAGGAGCCAACCCATGTCGATCCAGTCGATCATTGCCCACCCTTCCCGCCTCGCGGCGCTGGCCAGCCTGCTGGCGCTGGTCGCCCTGAACATCGTGGCGCTGGGCAGTGTGGAACACGCCACCGGCCCGGTGCTGGTGGTGGCTCCCGTGGTGGCCCTGGCATGAGCGACGACCAGGCCCCGAAGCCGGGTCAGCGCCTCACCCAGCTGGGCAGCCGGCTCGATCGCGAGATCGAGCGGCTGCGCACCAGCCCCACTCCCGCGCTCAAGCCCACCTTTGATCGCGTCCTTTCCAGCGGAGTACCCCTGATGGGCATTTTTTCCCGCACCCGCGACATCATCGCGGCCAATTTCAACGAGCTGCTCGACCAGGCGGACGACCCGACCAAGATGATCCGCATGATCATCCTGGAAATGGAGGAAACGCTGGTGGAGGTTCGCGCCAGCGCGGCGCGCACCATCGCCGACCAGAAGGAGATGCACCGCCACACCGTCCGGCTGGAGAAGCTGCAGGCCGACTGGGCGGAAAAGGCGCAGCTGGCGCTGTCCAAGGATCGCGAGGATCTGGCCCGGGCCGCCCTGGTGGAGCGCAAGAAGGCGGCCGACATGGCCGACCAGCTGAAGGAGGAGATCGCCGTCCTCGACGATTCGCTGCGCGCTTACGAGGAGGATATCGCCAAGCTGCAGACCCGCCTGCGCGAAGCCCGCAGTCGCCAGACGCAGATCGCTGCCCGGCTGGAAAGCGCGGAGAACCGCGTCAAGCTGCGCACGCTGATGACCAGCGAGCGGGTGGACGATGCGCTGGCGCGGTTCGACCAGCTGGAACGCCGGGTCGATTATGCTGAAGGCCGCGCGGATTCGCTGAACGTGGCGTCAGGTCGCCCCAGCCTGTCGGAGGAGATTGCCGCGCTGGGCGGATCGGACAAGATCGACGCGGAACTGGAAGAAATGAAGCGCGCGCTCGGCAAGGGCGGCGCGGACAGCAAGGAGGGCTGACCTGTGGAACCCGTGATTGCCATCATCGCCATCTTCATCGGCCTGCCCTGGGTCATTCTCCACTACATGACCAAGTGGAAGACCGCCGCCACCATCACCACCGATGACGAGGTGCTGCTGGAGGAGCTGTACAATCTGGCCAAGCGGCTGGACGAGCGGATGGAGACGGTGGAGCGCCTGGTCGCCGCCGACAGCCCCGATTTCCGCCCCGCCCGCCTGTCCGACAGTTCGGACAACAACCCGCAACTGCGTGAGCTGGACCGCCTGCTCGCCGAAAAGAAAGGATCGGTTCTGTGAACTCTCCCCGCACCCGCCTGTACCGCGACAAGCAGGAAGGCAAGCTGATGGGCGTCTGCGCCGGGCTGGCCGACTATGCCGGGGTCGATCCGATCTGGACCCGGCTGGGCTTCCTGTTCCTGGTGTTCATGTCCGGCGGCAGCATCCTGCCCTTCTACTTCATCGCCGGCCTGCTGCTGAACAAGAAGCCGCCGCAACTCTACACCGACCGGCACGAGCAGAAATACTGGCAGAGCGTCCGGCAGAGCCCCAAGCGCACCGCGCGCGAACTGCGGTCCAAGATGCGCGAGATCGACCGCCGGCTGGCCGATGTGGAGCACCACTACGTTTCCAGCAATCCGCGCCTGTCTGCCGAGATCGAGCGGCTGCGCTGATCCAACTTCGAAGGGACTGTCTATCATGGAAGGCATCATGGCCCTGTTCATCCCCATCCTGGCGCTGATGATCCCGTTCTTCGCCATCTGGATCAAGCATCGCGAGAAGATGATGGACCGGCAGGTCGGCGCCACCAGCGAGGCGACGGCCGAGAAGGCGGCGCAATATGCCAGCCACGTTCAGGCCCTGGAGGATCGGGTCCGCGTGCTGGAACGCATCGTCACCGATCGCGGCTACGACATCGCCACCCAGATCGAGGCGCTGCGTGACCAGCGCCGGGTGGAGGAAGTGCTCACGAACGGGAGCGAAGTGCGATGAGCACGGTCGCTACATTGGGTGTGGTGCTTGTCGTACTGGCACTGATCGTGATCGGTTTGCCGGTCGTGCTCGGCATCGCCAGCGACGTCTATCAGCGGCACTTACAGTTCCGGGAACGCAAGCTGGAATTGATGGCCGACCGCACGGCGGAGAAGGCGGCGCAATATGCGGCGCAGGTCGAGCGCCTGGAGCAGCGGATGCGCGTGCTGGAGCGGATCGCGACCGACCGCAATGCCGACCTGGCGCGCGAGATCGAGGATTTGCACGCGCCGGACAGCGAGCCGCGCCGCATCAACTGAGCGTAACGGGAGGACACTACCATGCCGTTTGAACTGACCGCCGAAGTGATCGCCATAGTGGGCATTTCCGGCGTGGTGGGCTGGGTGTTCACCACCTGGCTGCGGGTACGGCACGGCTATCCGCTGGAAAACAGCTGGGGCAAGGCGATCTACCCGCAGAAGGATGCCGAAACGGCCGAGCGGCTGAAGCTGGTGACGCAGGAGAATGCCCAGCTGCGGGCCGAGCTCGGCTCCGTGAAGGACCGGCTCGCCAATGTGGAGCGGATCGTGACCGACAGCGGCTATCACCTCAGCCACGATATCGAGCGGCTGCGGGACGGGCGGGAGAACGTGCAGTGAGTTTCGGCACCGCCATTGTCCTGATCGTGCTGATCTTCGCCGTCGCAATGGTGCTTCGCCCGCGCCGGGCCGATCCCGGCGACCGTGAAGCTGGCCACAGCCTGCGCGAGGCCGAGCTTCAGCGCGAACTGGCCGAACTGCGCGATCGGGTGCGTGTGCTGGAACGCATCGCCACCGATGACACGCCGGGCCGCCGCCTGTCCGACCAGATCGAGCGCCTGCGCGACGATCAAGCATAGGGAGCCTGCCTGCCATGTCACACGATCTGCTGCTTGCCCTGACCGCTCTGGTCGCCTTGCTGGTTGTTGCAACCGCCGCGCTGAAGGGGTGGCAGGGCTGGCTGGCACTCAAGACCCGCGAACTGGACCTGCGCCGCACCGGTCCGTCGGAGACCGGCAGCCGAGAAGGCGCCGCCCGGATCGAGATGGCCGACCTGAAGGAACGCATCCGCCAGCTGGAAGCGATCGCCAACGGGGTGGATTTGTGAGCAGCAGCCATTACATCGCCGCACCATGCGATCCCTCGACGATATCTTCGAAGAATTCGACTTTCTGGATGGTGATGAACGCTACCGGCTGCTGATCGAACTGGGCCGCGAGCTGGACCCGATGCCCGCGGCGCTGCGCACCGATGCCGCCCTGGTGCGCGGCTGCTCCGCCAGCGTGTGGGTCTATCCCACCGGTGACGCGGACCGGCTGCACTTCCTGGCGGACAGCAACGCCGCCATCACCAAGGGGATCGTCGCCCTGGTGGTCGCCGCCGTGCAGGACCGGCCCGCGGCGGAGGTTGCCGCGACCGACATCATGGAACGGCTGGCCCCGTTCGACCTGAAGAACCAGCTCAGTTCCAACCGGACGCAGGGCGTGCCCAACATGATCGCGCTGGTGCGCGAACATGCGGGCCGGATCGCAGGCGGCGCCTGACCCCATGCTGCGGCCGCTGTGGACGGCCGCCGGCCTGCTACTGGTCGGTCTGGGGATCGTGGGCCTGATCCTGCCGATGATGCCGGGGGTGGTGTTCTTCATCGCCGCCGCCTTCTGTTTCGCCCGCGGCAACCCGGCATGGGAGCAGCGCCTGCTGGCGCACCCGCAGATCGGCCCGCACCTGACCGCCTGGCGCAGTCGCGGCGCCATCTCGCGCAAAGGTAAGCGCGCGGCGCTGACCATGATGGCGTTCGCTGCGGCGCTGACATGGTGGCTGGTCGGCTGGCCGTGGGCGGCGGTGTCGAGTGCGGTGCTGCTGGCGGTGGCGCTGTGGATTGCCACGCGGCCGGGCTGACGTGGCGATCACCAGTGCAGATGGACCCGACATGATCCCGGTTCGTTGATCTGCCGATGACAGACCCCCTGAATATCGAGCAGATCCTCGCCGACATCGCCGGCGACATCGACAAACATGCGCGCGAGATCGAGGACGCGGCAGACACCGAAGAGGACGTCGCCGACCCGGGGCCGTTCGGCATTGCTGTGGCGACACGCGATGGCGAGGTGTTCACGGCCGGCACCACCGAGCGCTTTCCGATCCAGAGCATCTCGAAAGCTCTGGCGCTGGATATGGCGCTCCGCAGGATCGAGGATCGCGTGTTCGAACGGGTGGGCCGCGAACCTTCAGGCGATCCGTTCAATTCGCTGATCGACCTCGAGCGTACCGGGGGCATCCCGCGCAACCCCTTCATCAACGCGGGTGCGCTGCTGGTGGTGGATATCCTGGTCGAGCAGTACGGCACCGAAGCACGTGACGTCATCGTCGATCTGGTGCGCGAGCAGGTCACGGAAGGTGAAGTGACGCTGGACGAGGAGGTGCTGACCGAAGGCACCGATCTGAACCTGGCCATGTTGAACTTCATGGCCCATCACGGGAACCTGCGATCATCGCCGGATGCGGTGATCGAATCCTATATCCGGCAATGCGCGATCGAGGTCGACGTGAGTGGGCTTGCGCAAGCAGGCCGTTTCCTGATGCACACGCGGCGGGATGCGGAGGACGACCGGGTGGACTGCCGGGCGCGGCAGACTCGTACGGTGCTCGCCCTGATGACCACCTGCGGCCATTATGACGCCTCGGGCGACTTTGCCGTTCGCGTCGGCTTGCCCGCAAAGAGTGGTGTTGGTGGAGGGATCCTGGCCATTGCGCCGGAAACGGCATCAATCGCCGTGTTCTCTCCCAACCTGGATCAGAATGGGAATCCGATCCTCGGCATCCGTGCGCTCGAGATGCTCGTGCAGAAGACCGGCTGGTCGGTGTTCGGGCCGCCACTCAGCGCCGCTTGACCATGCCATCTTTGATGAGGCCACGCCCGCTGGCGTGATCTACCCCTCCAGCCGCTCGCTCTCGCGCAGCGTGGCGGTGCCCGCTTCTCGCTGGCGGCGCAGTTCCGCCTTCAGCGCGGCCGGATCACGCGCCAGCACGAAGCCGAAGCTGACCCCGCCTTCCTTGCCGATGGTGGCGTGATGCAGCCGGTGCGCTTGCACCAGCCGCTTGGCATAGCCCCGCCGGGGCACCCAGTTGAAGTAGCGCTGATGCACCAGCCCGTCATGGATCAGCGTGTAGATGATGCCGTAGACCAGGATGCCGACGCCGATCCATGTCGCCGGCCACCAGGCCGCGTCGCCCAGCATCCATTCGCTGCCCAGCGCGAACATGGAGATGCTCATGACCGCGCCGACGATGGCGTACAGGTCGTTCTTCTCCAGCAGGTGATCGTGCGGTTCGTGATGGTCACGGTGCCAGGCCCACCCCCAGCCATGCATGATGTATTTGTGGCTGGCCCACGCGACCCATTCCATGGCGGCGGCGCTTGCCAGCACGATCAGCAGGGGGATGAGCCATTCGGTCGTCATGCGCCGTTAAATAGGCGCTTCACGCGGGGAAAGACAGCCCCCGCTTGCCTTGCCGCGCAGGTCGCGCCATCTGCATGGCATGGCCAGCAAACCACGCACATTGTACGAAAAGATCTGGGACGCGCATGTCGTCGAGCGGCGTGAGGACGGCACCTGCCTCATCTTCATCGACCGGCATCTCGTCCACGAAGTCACCAGCCCGCAGGCGTTCGAAGGGCTGCGCCTGGCCGGCCGCCCGGTGCGCCGGCCCGAACTGACGCTGGCCACGCCCGACCACAACCTGCCCACCACCGCGCGCATCGATGCCGCCGGGCAGCGGCTGCCGATCGCCGACAGCCAGAGCGCGCAGCAACTCGGCGCGCTGGAAGCCAATGTGGCGGAGTTCGGCATCCGCTATTTCGGCGCCACCGCGCGCCAGCAGGGGATCGTGCATGTGGTGGGGCCGGAACAGGGCTTTTCGCTGCCCGGCACCACCATTGTCTGCGGCGACAGCCACACGGCGGCGCATGGCGGCATGGGTGCGCTGGCGTTCGGCATCGGCACCAGCGAGGTCGAGCATGTGCTGGCCACGCAGACGCTGCTGCTGCAGCCATCGCGCACCATGGAGATCCGCGTGACCGGCGAGCTTGGGCCCGGCGTCACCTCCAAGGATCTGATCCTGCACATCATCGGCGTGATCGGAACGGCCGGCGGCACCGGCCACGTGATCGAATATCGCGGCGAGGTGTTCGAGCGGATGAGCGTCGAAAGCCGGCTGACCGTCTGCAACATGAGCATCGAAGGCGGCGCCCGCTCCGGCCTGGTCGCTCCGGACGAGACGACCTTCGCCTATCTGAAGGGCCGCCCCTTCGCACCGCAGGGTGCCGATTGGGATGCAGCGGTGGAGTACTGGCGGACCTTGCGCACCGACGAAGGCGCGACGTTCGACAAGTCGGTAGTGATCGACGCCACGCAGGTGCAGCCCACGGTCACCTGGGGCACCAGCCCGGAGGACACGGCCCCCATCAACGGCATCGTGCCCGATCCGGACAGCTTCGCCGACCCCTCCAAGCAGGATGCCGCCCGCAAGAGCCTGGCCTATATGGGCTTGGTGCCCGGCCAGCCGCTGGCCGGCCTGCCGGTCGAGAACGTGTTCATCGGCAGCTGCACCAACAGCCGGATCGAGGATCTGCGCGCCGCCGCCGCCGTGCTGAAAGGGCGGCACCGGGCGGACAATGTGAAGTGGGCCATCGTCGTGCCCGGATCGGGGCTGGTGAAGGAACAGGCGGAGGCCGAAGGGCTGGACCGCATCTTCACCGAAGCCGGCCTGGAATGGCGGGAGCCCGGCTGTTCGGCCTGCCTGGGCATGAACCCGGACAAGGTGCCGGCGGGCGAACGCTGCGCCTCCACTTCCAACCGCAACTTCGTGGGCCGGCAGGGCCCGGGATCGCGCACGCATCTCGTCAGCCCGGCAATGGCGGCGGCGGCGGCGGTGACCGGGCGGCTGGTGGATGTGCGGGAACTGATCTGACGCGAAAGGAATCGTTCCCGCCCGTGACCGCGCCCGACACGCGGCTGCTGATCCTCGGCAGCCTGCCGGGCGAACGGTCGCTGGCGCAGCAACGATACTACGCGCATCCGCAGAACCGGTTCTGGCATCTGGTCGGGCATGCCATCGGTGCCGACCTGTCCGGTCTGCCATACGAACAGCGCCTCGCCACCCTGCTGGCGCATGGCATCGGCCTGTGGGACGTGGTCGCCTCCGCCACCCGCACGAACAGCAGCCTGGATGCCGCGATCCGCGATGTCGCCGCCAATCCGCTGGCCGAACTCGCCGCCACATTGCCCCGATTGCAAGCGGTCGCATTCAACGGCGGCACCGCGGCGCGCATCGGCGCCCCTCTGCTGGAAGGCAGCGGGCTGAGCCTGCTGCCCCTCCCTTCATCCAGCCCGGCCTATGCCGCAATGCCCCTGGCGGAGAAGGAACGCCGGTGGCAGGCGATAGGAAAGTTTGTCGGCAGCGGCTTGCCAGCCTCGCCGCGGCAAAGCATCTAGCAGGAATGAGCAAGAGCAAGGATCTGGGAGCGGGCGGCAAGGCTGCCCTGGCAGGTGCCATCGGTTCGGCGGCGGTGGCTGCCGCGCTGCTATACGTGAAGCAGCGCAAGCAGCGGGAGGAGCGCAAGCGCTTCACCACGCCCTCCGGCGAGATGCCGGAGACCGATTGATGGACGCCGTGCGTGCCATTGACGGACGGGCGATCCCCTTCGGGCTGAAGAACGTCGACACCGACCTCATCATCCCGGCCCGCTGGCTGAAGACGATCAGCCGCGAAGGGCTGGGGGTCGGCGCGTTCGAGTCCGTCCGGGCGGAACCCGGCAACGTGTTCGACGATCCGCGCTATGCCGGCGCGCCGATCCTGATCGCCGGCGACAATTTCGGTTGCGGGTCCAGCCGCGAACATGCCGCCTGGGCGCTGGCCGACATGGGTGTGCGTGCGGTGATCGCGCCGTCCTTCTCCGACATCTTCTCCGGCAATGCCTTCAAGAACGGCATCCTGACCGTGGCCCTGCCGCAGGAGGCGGTCGATCGGCTGCTGCTGGTGGCCCAGACCGATCCGGTGTCGATCGACCTGGAGACGCAGACAGTGACGACGCCGTTCCAGGACAGGTTCACGTTCCCTATCGATCCGTTCCGCAAGGACTGCCTGTTGCGCGGGCTGGACGAGATCGGCTTGACGCTGGCGCGCGACGGGGCAATCGTCGGCTATGAAGACCAGCTCGCCGCGACCCGGCCGTGGCTGGTGCGTGGCACGGCCCTGCCCGCCTGATTTCCACATACGCGAAAGATCGCACGCATGACCGACTTCAATGACCGCCAGCGGGCCGAGGAAGCGAAGTTCGCCTTGGACGAGGAAACCGCGTTCCGCATCGCGGCCCGACGCAACCGCCTGCTGGGCCTGTGGGCGGCCGAACGGATGCAGCTGACGCCGGAAGAGACGGACGCCTATGCGCGCGAGGTCATCCATGCCGAGTTCGAGGACGGCGGCGACGAGGCGGTGATCCGCAAGGTGCTGGGCGATCTGACCGCCGCCGGCGTGGACACAAACGAGGCGGACCTGCGCACCGCCCTGGAAGAACAGGGCGTGATCGCCCGCCGACAGCTGATGAGCGAGAACTGATCATGGCCATGCCAGCCGCCGAAATCGAAGCATTGATCCGCGCCGCCCTGCCCGATGCCGAGGTGGTGATCGAGGATCTGGCCGGTGACGGCGATCATTACCGCGCACGCGTCACCAGTCCGTCCTTCGCCGGGCGCAGCCGCGTGCAGCAGCACAAGCTGGTCTATGACGCGCTGGGCGGCCGGATGGGCGGGGAACTGCACGCCTTGCAAGTTCTGACGGCGGTTCCCAACTGACGCTCTGCGAACCTGATCAAGTGGAAGAAACTGCCATGTCCGACATCAACGCCCGTCTCAGCCAGCTCGTGACCGACAATGATGTCGTCCTGTTCATGAAGGGCACCCCGCTGTTTCCGCAATGCGGTTTCTCCAGCCGCGCGGTCGCGATCCTGGACCATTGCGGCGTCGCTTATGAAAGCGTCGATGTGCTGCAGGACATGGAAGTGCGCCAGGGCATCAAGGCATTCAGCGACTGGCCCACCATTCCGCAGCTGTATGTGAAGGGCGAATTCGTCGGCGGCAGCGACATCCTGATGGAAATGTACGAGGCGGGCGAGTTGCAGCAGATGCTGACCGAAAAGCAGGTCGCGCGCGCCGAGTAAGCTTGCGCTCATGCAATGAGAGGAGGGGACCGGAGGCAGGCGCTTCCGGTCCCCTTTTTTCTACGTCAGGGGCCGGTCAGGCGCGCATCTTGCCCAGCAGGGTCAGGTGCTCCATGATCTGGGTACGGGCCAGCATGGCCACGTGCCGGGTGGGCATGTCCTGGCCCGCGGCAAGATAGGTCTCCTGCGCTTCCAGCAGCCTTTGGTGCACATCGATCTGTGCGGCGACATAGGCCCGGTCGAAGGAACGACCACTGGCAGAGTTCAGGCGGGCCATCACGTCCTGCTCCATGGCGCCCGGCGGCGGCGGGGTCATGTTCTTGGATTCGCGGATGATCTGCGCGATCGTGGTCTGCTCCGCCACCTCCAGACCGGCGAATTCCTTGACAGTGGCACTGCGCGCCTTCTGCTGCGCCAGCTGGCTGGTCATCAGCGCCAGGCTGCCATTGCGCAATGTTTCCATCGCGTGCCGCTGTTCGGCTGCTCCTGTGGCGCCCTGCGCCCATGCAACCGCCGGAATACCTGCACCTGCCGTGGCGACAGCCCCCAGCAGCAATGCTCCACCCAGTTCACGCCTGTTCATCGCTCGCTCCTTGTTGCAGCGGGATAGCCGCTACTCGACAGAAGCCCGAAGATGTATGGCGGGTTACAAAGTAAACATTGAGCATACCGACGGCGTTACTTGCCGCAGCTTCAGCCTTCGGTTTCCAGCGCAGGCTGCGGATTGTTCGGCACCAGGATCATGGTGTCGCCTTCCACCCGCCAGCTCGCCAGCCGCGACAGCAGGTTCATGCCAATCACGTTGGTCGGCCCGAGGCCGGGTGCGATGATCGCGTCCAGACCACGCGCCGTGACATTGCCGAAGCGCAGCTCGTCAATGGAGGTCAGCTGCGCCGCGACCGATCCATTGGCAGTCTGCATCCGCACCGGCAGGCCATTGGTCCGTACTTCCAGCCCGGCCGCCTCTGCCGTTTCGGCCGACACGGCCGTCAGCGTGGCGCCTGTGTCCACCAGGAAGCGGGTGGGATGGCCGTTCAGCTCCCCACGCAACCAGAAATGCCCGTCACGCGCCAGCTGCACGCGCGTCTCATCGCCATCCACGGTCTGTTCCGGCATGCCGAATTGCGGCACCGCCATCTCGAAACGCGGGTCCATGCGGGACAGTTGCAGCACCACCAGCCCCAGCACGGCCATCAGCGCCAGCGTGCTGCCGAACCGCAGCAGCCGGCCCAGCGGTGGCACCCACCGCATCACCAGCGATCCCAGCATGCCGAGCACCATGGCCCCAATCGCAGCCATCAGCAGGCCCGACTTGGGCAGTTCGGCAATGGAGTGGGCCAGCTGGTCCCAGACAGGGGCGAAATCCATGATCCTTATCTAGGGTCGCGCCCGGCGCTTTGCGATGGGGGTGACGCGTCAGGGCGCATGGTGCGCCTCTGCCGCCTCCGCCAGCAGTAGGCTGAACTGCCCATCCTGGTCGGTCCAACGCTCCACCGGCCTCCAGCCACCCGCCGCCAGCAGCAGGTTCTGGCTGCGGCGATCATATTTGTGGCTGTTTTCGGTATGGATCGTCTCGCCCTCCGCCATCGTGAAGGCCTGACCTGCGACCTCGAACCGGATTGCCGCGCTTGCCACCAGATGCATTTCGATCCGCGCCGCCGCATCGTTCCAGCGGGCTTCGTGCCGCAAGGCGTCCAGCGGCAACGTGCCGCCCAGCTCGCGATTGATCCGCGCCGCCAGGTTCAGGTTGAAGCGCGCGGTGACACCGGCCGCATCGTCATAGGCGGCGATCAGCATGGCCGGGTCCTTGATCAGATCCATCCCGATCAGCAGCTGCGAACGCGGGCCCAGTGTGGAGCGCATGCTGCGCAACAGGTCCAGCGCCTGCGCCGGCACCATGTTGCCGATGGTCGAGCCCGGGAAGAAGCCGATCTTCGGCAGGTCGGCAGCCCGTGCCGGCAAGGTGACGGGCGCGGTGAAGTCCGCCTCCACCGGCCATACGGGCAGATCCGGGAACTGTTGCTGCAACTGCGCGGCGGAACTGCGCAGGAAGTCGCCGGATATGTCCAGCGGGACATAGGCCGCCGGGGCGATCGCCTGCAGCAGCAGCGGCGTCTTGGTGGAGGAACCGGAGCCGAACTCCACCACCGCACGGCCGGGCGCAATCAGGCGGGCGAAGTCAGTGCCCCGTTCGGCCAGGATCGCGCGCTCCACCCGGGTGGGGTAATATTCGGGCAGGCGGGTAATTTCCTCGAACAGCAGGCTGCCCGCCTCGTCGTAGAACCAGCGCGCCGGCACCGCCTTCTGCGGCAGTGCGAGCCCGGCCAGCACGTCGGCACGAAAGGCGGTGTTTGCCGGGCGGGTCTCCACCAGTGTTTCTGCCAAATCTGCCCTCACAGGTCGCACGCCAGCCGGACGCCGGTAAACTGCCAGCGCTGATGCGGGTGGAAGAAATTGCGGTAAGTGCCGCGTGAGTGGCCGCGCGGGGTGGCGCAGCTGGCACCTTTCAGCACCCACTGACCGGCCATGAACTTGCCATTATACTCGCCCACCGCCCCGGCCTCCGGGCGGAAGCGCGGATAGGGCAGATAGGCGGAGCGGGTGAATTGCCAGCAATCGCCGAACAGGCCGCCGCCACCCTGCGGCAGTGGCGGCGCGCCGCCGTCCAGCTGGTTGCCCGCATCGGACGCATGGTCGACGGCGATCGCCTCCCACTCGAATTCGGTCGGCAGGCGATGGCCCGCCCAGGTAGCGAAGGCATCCGCCTCCCAATAGCTCACATGCGTCGCGGGCCGATGGGCGTTGCGCTGTTGCCAGCCGGTATGCGTGAACTGTTCGTCGCCACGCCAGTACAGCGGCGCCACGATGCCCTGCCGGCAGACCCAGTCCCACCCATCGGCGAGCCACAGGGATGGGGTGCGATACCCTCCATCGGCGATGAACTGCGCCCATTCGCCATTGGTCACCAGCCGGTCGGCCAGGGCAAACAGTTCCAGCAGCACGCGATGACGCGGCCCTTCGTTGTCGAAGGAGAAGCCTTCTCCCGAATGACCGACAGGCACGGTCCCGCCCGGATGCCGCCACCAGCCCTGCCCCGGCGTTTCCGCCGGGGCTTGCGAAGGAGCCGACCACATTGCCGGTCCTGCCGGATTGCTGAAGAAGGCATGCTTGATATCGGTCAGCAGCAGCTCCTGATGCTGCTGTTCATGGGCGATGCCCAGCCGGATCAGGGGTGCCAGCGCCGGATCGTCCAGCAGCTGCTCCATCGCCGCATCCACATGGGCGCGCCAGTCCAGCACCTCCGCCAGGGAGGGCCGGGACAGCACGCCCCGGCTGTCGCGCGCGATCCGCTGGCCTTCCGCCTCGTAATAGGAATTGAACAGGAACGGCCAGTCGTCCCGGAACAGGCGATAGCCCGGCAGGTGATCGCGCAGCAGGAAGGTCTCGAAGAACCAGGCCGTATGCGCCAGATGCCACTTGGCGGGGGACGCATCGGGCATGGACTGCACTGTGGCATCGGCGTCGGACAATGGCGCAGCCAGTTCCGCGGTCATCCGCCGCGTGGCGGTGAACTGCGCGGGCAGATCCGCTGTGGCTGCCGGCGCCATGCTGCGTTGCATGGTGGCCAATTTCTACTCCCCCCGCCCGTGCACAGCGAAAGGCCGCCGACACCTGCTGCTAAGAAAGGTTAGCCAGCCGCCCGGTTCCCCGTTTCACGCCGCCTGACGCTGCCGCTCCCGCCTGTCCAGATTGAGCATGTCGGCCAGCACGAACGCCATCTCCAATGCCTGGCCGGCATTCAGACGGGGATCGCAATGCGTGTGATAGCGGTCCGCCAGCCCGGCATCGGTGATCGCCACCGCGCCGCCGGTGCATTCGGTGACATCCTGCCCGGTCATTTCCAGATGAATGCCGCCGGCATGGGTACCTTCTGCCCGGTGCACGGCGAAGAAGCCGCGCACTTCGGCCAGGATGCGGTCGAACGGCCGCGTCTTGTAGCCGCTGTCGGACTTCACGACATTGCCATGCATCGGATCGCACGACCAGACGACCGGATGGCCCGATCGGGCAACCGCGCGCACCAGACGCGGCAGGCCCGCTTCCACCTTGTCATGCCCGAACCGGCTGATCAGCGTCATGCGCCCGGGGACGCGCGCGGGATTGAGCGTGTCGAGCAGCCGCAGCAGCTCGTCCGGATCCAGGCTGGGCCCGCACTTCACGCCGATCGGATTGCCGACGCCGCGCAGGAACTCGACATGGGAGCTGCCCGAAAAGCGCGTGCGATCGCCGATCCACAGGAAATGCGCGCTGGTATCGTACCATTCGCCGGTCAGTGAATCCTGCCGGGTCAGCGCCTGTTCGTATGGCAGCAGCAGCGCCTCATGACTGGTGTAGAAGGCGGTGCTCTTCAGCTGCGGCACCGTTTCGGGCGCCACGCCGCATGCTTCCATGAAGTCCAGCGCCTCCCCGATACGGTCGGCGATGTCGCTGAACCGGTCCGCCCAGGGGGAGCGGCCGACGAAGTCCAGCGTCCACTGATGCACCTGGCGCAGATTGGCGTAGCCGCCGCCGGCGAAGGCCCGCAGCAGGTTGAGCGTCGCCGCCGCCTGGCTGTAGGCGCGCAGCATGCGCTGGGGATCGTTGCGGCGCACATCGGCGGCGAATTCGATGCCGTTGACGTTGTCGCCCAGATAGCTGGGCAGCGTCACCCCATCGATCGTTTCGGTCGCGGAGGAACGCGGCTTGGCGAACTGCCCCGCCATGCGCCCCAGCTTGATCACCGGCATCTTGCTGGCGAAGGTCAGGACCACCGCCATCTGCAGGATCACGCGGAACGTGTCGCGGATCGTGTTCGGGTGGAACTCGGCAAAGCTTTCCGCGCAATCGCCGCCCTGCAGCAGGAAGCCGCGGCCGGCGGCAACCTCCGCCAATTGCGCCTGAAGGTCGCGCGCCTCCCCGGCAAAGACCAGCGGCGGGAAGTTGCTCAGCTGCGCCTCGACGTCGGCCAGTTCCGCCGCATCATCATAGACGGGCAGATGGCGCGCTTCGTGACGCTGCCAGCTTTGCGGATCCCAGTTCTGTACCACGGCGTTTGATCTTTCAGACATTTGCAGGCGGGTGGGCGCGCACTACACCCCACACACCCGCCCGGCAAATGTTACAGACGTTATCAGCGTCCGCCCTCTGCCGCCTCCTGCGGCAGCACGACCAGCTTCCAGCCCTCGTGAGCACCCAGATATTCCTGCGCCAGGGCGCGGTAGGTCTCCGGCGGCGTCTCCGTGTAATCGGTCCACAAGGTGCGCAGATGCGCCACCCGCGCGGGGTCGTTGGCCGCGCCGCTCAGCTGGTTGAGCCAGAACGTATGCCCGGTCTGCGCGCGGTCCAGCAATTGGCGGATCGGCTCCACCACCCGCGCCAGCTCGTCCGGCTGCGGGCCGTTGGCGGCAAGATCTGTCGCGATCTCCTTCGCCTCGGCAAAGAAGGCGGGCGCGGCCGAAGGCGGCAGCTGCGCCAGCGCCATCAGCTGTCCGCCGCCATTCACGTCCTGCGGCCAGGTGCTGCCCACGAAGGGCGCATAGCTGGCGCCCAGACGTTCCCGCAGCCCGTCCATCAGCCGGTTGGAGAAGACCTGCGCCAACACTTCCAGCCGGCGCGAACGCGGCAGGTCGTCGCTGCCGCCGCCGGTCGGCCAGGCGATCACCGCCGCCGCCTGATCGGTGTCGCCAGTGTGGCGCAGCACTTCGGGTTCGGCATTGGCGGCCGGAAACTCGATCGGCGGATCGATGGCATCCGCAGGCGCCGCCGCACGCGCCGGCATCGCACCGAAGGTCTGCCCCAGTGCGGTCAGCACGGCGGTGCGATCGAAGTCGCCGAACACGTCGACCTCCACCGGACCCTGGGCCAGCAAGCGGGACCAGACATCCTGGAACCCTGCCGCATCGGCCGCCGCCAGCGCCGCGGCATCGGGCTTGCGATAGCGCGGATCACGGTCATGCAGCAGCCATTGCAGATCACGGCTCAGCACACCGTTGGCATCGCCGCCGAACGAATCGTAGGACAGCCGCTGCGCCGCCTTGGCGCGTTCGAACGGCGCGGCGTCCCAGCGCGGATTGGCCAGCTTGGCGGCGAACAGGTACAGCTGGTCGGCCACATCCTCCCGCCGCGTCTGCCCTTCGAAGATGAAGGTGCCGTCCTCTATCTGGAAGTCCCAGCCGAACTTGCGGCCGGTGGCCAGCTGGTCCAGCCCGTTCTGGTTCACCTCGCCAAAGCCCGCGCCGACCAGCGCCTGCCGACCCAGATCGGCATAAACGCTCTCGTCCTCCGCCACGCCCTGCAGCCCGGTGCCGAAACGCACGCGCACGGTGGCGCGCCCGGGCTCGTTGGTGGTGGGCCACAGCAGCGCGGTCACGCCATTGCCGAAGCTGACCCGCTCCACATCCAGCACGCCCAGCGGTGCCACCGCACTCGGCGTGGCCGGAGTGCCGATCGGCGGCAGCTCGGCAAAGGTGATCGCCTCCGCCCCGTCGGCCGCCAGCGCTTCGGCGCTGATTGGTGCGGTCATTGCCGCGCGCAGCGCGTCGGCATCGCCGTCCGTCGGATCAGGTGTCAGCAGCAAGGCCCGGATCACCTCGCCGGTGAACAGTGCCTGCGTATGTTCGTGGATCGCCGCAGGGGTGAACCGCTCGCGCATGCCGCGGAACAGCTCCAGCACCGTTTCGGGCGAAGCGATCGCCTCGCGGATATCCACCGCATTGACCAGTTCGTTGGCGAGTTCGGACCCCGCCTGGATACGGCTCTGCTCCACGCTGTTGGCGAAGGCGATGTCGAACTCGGCAACCTCGCGGTCGATCTCCGCCTGCGTCGGCGGGGCCGCCACGGCATTGGCGATCACGCCGCGCACATCCAGCAAAGCCGCGCGCCAATCTTCGGTCAGCGGGGCCAAGGTCACGAAGGTGCCGTTGGCGGACCGGCTCGGCCGATCCTTGTTGACGGCGGCGAACAGGAAGCTGCCGCCCCCGCGCGCGCGCTCCTCCAGCCGGCGGTTGATCACCGCGGTCGCCATCGCATCGATCAGCAGGCCGCGATTATATTCCTGCGTATCGGTGACCTGCTGCCACGGGCGCAGCACGGCATAGGTGATCCCGCGCTGTTGGCCGGGCTCCACCACGACGCGTGTCTCGCCCACAGGATTTTCGGCATCGACCCCGTCCGGCGCCTCGGGGCTGCCGAAATCGGGCGCCTCGGCAGCCTGGCCCTGCGCCTGCCAGTCGGTGAAATACTTCTCCACCAGAGCGGCCAGCAGCTGCGGATCGGCGTCGCCCACGATCGCCACCGTGGCGCGTTCCGGGCGGTACCAGCGCCGGTGGAAGTCGCGCACGGTGCCTTGCGAAGCGCCCTGCAGCGCCTCGACCGTGCCGATCGGATTGCGGTCGGCGAGCAGCTGCCCTGCAAAGAACAGCTCGCGCGTGGCATTGGCGATGCGCTGGTCCGGGCCCAGCCGTTCCCGCCGTTCCGCCAGCACGATGGGCAGTTCGGTGCGAATATTGTCGCTGCTCAACGTGGGTTCGCGGATCATGCCGGCGAACAGCCGCACGCTGTCATCCAGCGTCTGCAGCGTCGCGTTGGGCAGATCCAGCTGGTACACGGTCTGCGTGGGACTGGTGGTCGCATTGGTATCGGCACCCAGTGCCGCGCCCAGCCGCTGGAAGTAGGGGATCGCCTCGCCATTGCCGAAGTCGCGCGACTGGCGGAACACCAGATGCTCGATCAGGTGGGCAAAGCCGCGTTCTTCCTCCGTCTCGTACAATGATCCGGCGTCGATCGCCACGCGGATGGAGATCTGGCCCGGGGGAACGCCGTTTTCCCGGACGGCATAACGCAGCCCGTTGGGCAGTTCGCCCATCAGCCAGTCCGCATCGACTGGAATATCGGTCCCGCGATAGATCCAGGGATCGGCCGGATTGGCATAGCGCGGCGCGCTGATCGCGGGCGCTGCCGGCGCAGGCGCCGCCGTTGCCGGCGCGGGCGCCGGGGTGCCCACCTGTTGTGCAGCGAGCGGAGCGGCAGGCAGAATGGCCAGCAAGGCGATGACGGCGACGGATCGGCACAATATGGATTTCATGGAAGCCCTAAAGGTCGCGGGGGATGAAGCACTGGTGAATAGGGAGCCGCATCCATTTGACCAGTCCTTGCGACACCTGCCCCATGCGCCTAAATCACCGCGCATGTTCATCGAAACCGAAACCACGCCCAATCCGTCCACCCTGAAGTTCCTGCCGGGACAGGCGGTGTTCCTGGGCGGCACCCGCGACTTCGCCACGCCGGAAGACGCGGAGGCATCGCCGCTGGCGCAGGCTTTGTTCGACACCGGCGAGGTGACGGGCGTGTTCTTCGGCAGCGATTTCGTGTCGGTCACCGCCGCGCCGGGCGCGAACTGGGGCATGCTGAAGCCGCAGGTCGTATCCATCCTGCTGGATCATTTCATCAGCCAGGCCCCGCTGTTTGCCGGCGGTGATGCAGGCGCGTTCAGCGTGCCGCCGGAGATGGACGACCTGGAAGGGGACGACGATCCGGCGGATGCCGACATCGTGGCCCAGATCAAGGACCTGATCGAGACGCGCGTGCGCCCCGCGGTGGCCAATGATGGCGGTGATATCCGCTATCGCGGCTTTCGCGACGGGGTGGTCTATCTGGCCATGCAGGGCGCCTGCTCCGGCTGCCCCAGCTCCAGTGCAACGCTGAAGCAGGGGATCGAAGGGCTGTTGCGCCATTACGTGCCCGAAGTCAGCGAAGTGCGCGCGGCCTGATCGCGGGCACGCCCGTCCATGCGCCTGCTGGCGATCGACACCGCGACGCCGGCCTGTTCCGTCGCCTTGTTCGACAATGAACAGCTGATCGCCGCGGACAATGCGGTGATCGGCCGCGGCCATGCCGAACGGCTGGTGCCGATGATCGCCGCCCTGCCAGAACGCGGCCGGGCGGACCGCATCTGCGTATCCCTTGGCCCCGGCAGCTTTACCGGCGTGCGCATCGGCCTTGCCACGGCGCGCGCATTGGGGCTCGCCTGGGGGGCGGAGGTGCTGGGATATCCCACGCTGGCGCTGGTGGCGGCCATGGCCCGTGCCGGTGCCGACCTGCCGGTTTCCGTCGCCATGACCGGCGGGCACGGCGAATGGTTCGTCCAGAACTTCACCGGCGACGGCATGCCACAAGCGGAGGCCGTGTCGCTGCCGCCGGAACCGGCGCAGGCCGCCTGCACCGCTCAGATGGTGGCGGGCGACCAGGCGGCAGGTCTCATCGCGGCGCGAGGCTGGGGCGAGGCGCGGCAGATCCTACCCGATGCGGCGGCATTTGCCCTGCTGCCGCCTGCCTGTCTGTCGACGGCGCTCAGCCCGCTCTATGGCCGGGCGCCGGACGCGAAGCTGCCGGGATGACCGACGACCTCGACGCAGTCATGGCGGTGATGAATGCCGCATTCGATCCGACCTTCGGCGAAGCCTGGACCCGCCGCCAGTTGGAGGACACGCTGCTGCTTCCGGGCACCGCCTGCATGCTGGCCGACAGCGCGGGGGAGGAGCCGGCCCCGGGCGAAACCGTCGCGGGTTTCGCGCTGACCCGCTGCGTGCTGGATGAAGAGGAACTGCTGTTGCTGGCGGTCGAACCCCGCTGGCGCGGCCGCGGCATCGGACGGCGATTGCTGCAGCGGGTAGTCGCGGATGCCCGGTCTCGCGAGATTGCAAGACTGTTCCTTGAGATGCGGGACGGAAACGGCGCGGCACGGCTGTATGCGGCGGCCGGTTTTGCACAAGTCGGGCGACGACCCGGCTATTACAGACGTGGTTCAGGTGGGCCGTTCGATGCGATTACCTGTGCCATGTCGATCCAGATGGTCGATCCATCGTGAACTAGGCAATAGTCTCATAGAACACTCTTGTTTTTTGCTCCCACGGCTGAAATAGGCCGATCAAGAGTCAGATCGGCGGCGGGTTAGCCCAGCAGCCGATGCGGATCTTGCAAAAAAATCTCGAAACAAGAGGGTCACGATGAACACTTTGGAAAATGATCACGGCGAGACCCTGATCTCGCTTACTTCGGACATTGTCGCTGCGCATGTCAGCAACAATAATGTTGCGGTGGAAGACGTCCCCACCCTGATCCAGAACGTCTATGGCGCTCTGCAGGGCCTCGGCGTGACGCCGACGGTCGAGGAACGGCCGGAACCGGCCGTGTCGATCCGGGCCTCCATCAAGCCCGATTATCTGGTCTGCCTGGAAGACGGCAAGAAGATGAAGATGCTGAAGCGTTATCTGATGACGCAGTACGGCATGACCCCGGAACAGTATCGCGCGCGCTGGAACCTGCCCGCCGACTACCCGATGGTCGCACCCGAATATGCGGAAAAGCGCCGCAAGCTGGCCAAGGATATCGGCCTGGGCCGCAAGCCCGGCCAGAAGCGCGGTCGCCGGCCCAAGGCCGCCACGCCCGCCGAATAACAGGCCGGATAACGGGGGCTGGTCACGGCTCCTCCCGGTTGCAATCGCGCCCCGCCGCTTCCATAGTGGCGGGGCGCTGGCGCATTCTGTCGCGGCAGCGCTGACAGAAGGGAAGATGAAGGCGTGCAGCAATTGATCGATCTGGAAGCGCTGTGTGCCGAACGGGGCCTCCGGATAACCGAGCAGCGCCGCATCATCGCCCGCGTGCTGTCGGAATCCGATGATCACCCGGACGTGGAACTGCTGCACAAGCGGGCCAGCGCCATCGATCCGCGGATCTCCATCGCCACCGTCTACCGCACGGTCCGCCTGTTCGAGGATGCGGGCATTCTGGACCGTCATGATTTCGGTGACGGGCGCGCCCGCTATGAAGCTTCGCCGGAGGCGCATCACGATCACCTGATCGACGTGGAAACCGGCAAGGTGGTCGAATTCGTCGATCCCGAGGTCGAGGCGCTGCAGCGGCAGATCGCCGAAAAGCTGGGCTACCGCCTGGTGGATCACCGCATGGAACTCTACGGCGTCCGCATCGACCGCGAGGAATGACGGCACAGGCTGCGTTGCCCCGACCGGCCTCCGCGGGCTGGTTGCCGCCGTTGCGCATCGCCGGCATCGTGGCGCTGTTCGCCGCAATCATCCTGCCGCATCTGCTGCTCAGCCTGGTGGGACTGCGCCGGGTGATCCCGCCGCATTTCCTGGGCGCGGTCGGCTGGCTGGCCGGATTGCGGGTCACGATCGTCGGCCGGCCCGCGCGTGGGCAGCTGTTGCTGATCGGCAATCATACCAGCTGGCTGGACATTCTGGCCCTGGGCGGTGCGTGCCGTGCAGCCTTCGTGGCCAAGGGCACGCTGGCGAACAATCGCCTGCTCGGCTGGCTGTGCGCGCAGAATGACACGCTGTTCATCGCCCGCGAACGCCGGGGCGCGGTCGGCCAGCAGGTCGGCCAGCTGCGCGCCGCGCTGGCCCGGCGGCGCATGTGCGTCTTCCCCGAAGGCACGACGGGTGACGGTACCCGCCTGCTGCCGTTCAAGAGCGCGCTGCTGTCTGCCGCCGAGAGTGCGACCGGCGTGACCGTGCAGCCGGTGGCGTTCGATTACGAGGACGCGCCCGCCATCGCCTGGACGGATGCGGAGCCGGGCGGCGACAACATCCGCCGCCTGCTTGCCCGTCGCGAGCCGATCCGGCTGACCATCCGCTTCCTCCCGCCGCTGGATCCCGCGGCGCTGGTCAGTCGCAAGACCATGGCGGAGGCGGCGCAAAGCCGCATCGCTGCGGCGCTGGCGCTTCCAATCGGCGGCCCGATCCCCTAACTGGCGGCGCATGGAACGCCGCCCCCTGCCCACGACCTACCGTATCAAGAGCTTCGGCTGCCAGATGAACGTCTATGATGGCGAACGCATGGGCGAGCTGCTGGCTGCGCAGGGGCTGACGCCTGCGGCCGAGGGCGAGGATGCGGAGCTGGTGGTGCTCAACACCTGCCACATCCGCGAGCGGGCGGCGGAGAAGGTCTATTCGGACATCGGCCGCCTGCTCAAGACGGACGGACCCGCGCCGCTGATCACCGTTGCCGGCTGCGTGGCGCAGGCGGAGGGGAAGGAGATCATGGCCCGCGCCCCCGGCGTCGGCATCGTGGTCGGGCCGCAGGCCTATCATCGCCTGCCCGAACTGATTGCCCAGGCGAGCCAGGGCATCCGCGCCACCGACACCGACATGCCGGCAGACGCCAAGTTCGCCGCCCTGCCCCGCCGTCGCCGCAGCGCTCCGGCTGCCTTCCTGACCGTGCAGGAAGGGTGCGACAAGTTCTGCACCTATTGCGTGGTTCCCTATACCCGCGGTGCCGAGATCAGCCGCCCCTTCGCCGATCTGGTGGCGGAGGCGCAGCTGCTGGTGGAAGCGGGTGCGCGCGAGATCACGCTGCTGGGCCAGAACGTCAACGCCTGGACGGGCAGCGACGAAGCCGACCGCACGCAGGGGCTGGACGGGCTGATCCGTCGGCTGGCGCAGATCGATGGACTGGAACGGATCCGCTACACCACCAGTCACCCCAACGACGTGACCGACGGGCTGATCGCCGCCCATGGCGAGGTGGCCAAGCTGATGCCGTATCTGCACCTGCCGGTGCAGAGCGGATCGGACCGGGTGCTGCGCGCCATGAACCGCAGCCACACGGCGGAGGCTTATCTGCGGCTGCTGGAACGCTTCCGCGCCGCACGACCGGACATCGCGCTGTCGGGCGATTTCATCGTCGGCTTCCCGGGCGAGACGGAGGCCGAGTTCGCCGAAACCCTGCAGGTGGTGGAAGCGGCGGGCTATGCCCACGCCTTCTCGTTCAAGTACTCGCCCCGCCCCGGCACGCCGGCCGCGACAATGAACGGGCAGGTCGCGGCCGAGGTGATGGACGAGCGGCTGCAGCGCCTGCAGGCGACGATCGCGCGCGGGCAGCTGGCCTTCAACCAGGCCAGCGTCGGCCGCCGGTGCGCCGTGCTGGTCGAACGGCGCGGCAAGCGGCCGGGCCAATGGCTGGGCAAGTCGCCCTGGCTGCAATCGGTGTGGTTCGATGCGGATGCGGCGATCGGCGATCTGGTGATGGTGGACCTGGCGCAGGCCGGGCCCAACTCGCTGGAAGGGCGTGTTCTGGAGACCCTGGCCGCCTGAGACGGCGACCGGCCCCTCCACCTGAGCAGAGGGGCCGAGATCTTACTTGGGTGACAGCACCATCAGCATCTGCCGGCCTTCCAGGCGGGGATAGGCTTCCACCTTGGCGACTTCCGCCACATCGTCCTGCACGCGCTTCAGCAGGTCCATGCCCAGATGCTGGTGCGCCATCTCGCGGCCACGGAAGCGCAGGGTCACCTTCACCTTGTCACCGTTCTCGATGAACTTGTTCATGGCGCGCATCTTCACGTCATAATCATGGTCATCGATGTTCGGACGCATCTTGATCTCCTTGATCTCCTGCGTCTTCTGGGTCTTGCGGGCGATGTTGGCCTTCTTCTGCGCCTCGTACCGGTGCTTGCCGACATCCAGGAACTTGCAGACTGGCGGGTCGGCGTTGGGCGACACTTCCACCAGGTTCAGGCCAAGCTCGTTCGCCTGCTCGATCGCCTGGCGCGTGTACATGACGCCAAGGTTCTCCCCTTCGTCATCGATGACGCGAACCTTGTCGGCCTGGATCATATGGTCGAAGCGGGGGCCGGACTTAACCGGGGGCGCCAACATGCGCCGGGGTGGACGGGGTATGGTTTGTTCTCCTGAAGCCCAATGGAATCACCGGTCCACATAGTATGCGCGCGCCCATTTCGCTAGGGGCGAAGCGCGCAGGCGCGGCAGTCTGTCAGGCGGCCGCCTGCCACAGCGGAAATTGCGCCAGCCGGCCCTTGGCCGGCAGCACCGCGCGGATCGTGCGCGCCGGTTGCAGCGCCGCCAGGATTGCAGGATCGCCTGCATCCATGCCGCCGGTCAGCGTGCCGAATGCCGGCAGGATCATGCGTCCGCCCGCATTGCCCACGCCATCGCTCACCACCGCGCACGGGCGGCGGATGCGGCGGGCGCGGACCGTGACGGCGAGGCGCGGGTGAAAGTGGCCGGACAGTTCGGGGCGATCCTCCCCGGCCTGCGCATGGTGGCGCAGGATGATGCCCGCCAGCTCCAGCTCCGCCAGCACGGTGCCGCCCAGCCGCTGCGCCAGTGCGGCGTGATCCGCCATCTCGCCACGCCCGGCATCGTGATTGCCCGTCAGCCAGACCCAGTCGAGCGCGCGTGTCAGCGCCGCCAGCATCCCCGCGGCATGCGGCTCCAGCCGGGCGGGGCCACCGGCGTCGTGAAAATTGTCGCCCAGCGTCACCACCCGCCGCGCGCCGGTCTGCCGCACCTCCACCGCCAGCCGCTCCAGCGTCTCGCGGCTGTCATAGGGCGGCAGCATCTGGCCGTGCCGGGCGAAGAAGCTGCCCTTCTCCAGATGCAGGTCCGCCACCAGCAACGTGCGTTCGCGCGGCCAGTAGAGCGTGTGCCTGGGCGTCAGCACGAATTCCTCGCACGCGAAGGGCAGCGGGCAGCCGCCGGGGCTGCAGGGATCAGGGCTGTAGAGTTCGGGGCCGAACGAAACGGGAACCATGCCGGCGCCTTGCCGGACCGTCCCGGCTTTGGCAAGCAGGCGCAATGGATCAGATGACCGACTGGAGCCCCTTCACGCAGCGCGCCCGTGACTGGTTCGAAACCTTGCGCACGCGCATCTGCACCGCGTTCGAGGACATCGAGCGGGAGGCCGGCAGCGATGCTGCATTCAGCTACACGCCGTGGGACCGCCACACGGAAGATGACAGCGAAGGCGGCGGCGGGGTTCGCGCGGTGATGAAGGGCCGCGTGTTCGAGAAGGTGGGCGTCAACGTTTCCACCGTGCATGGCACCTTCGCGCCCCAGTTCGCCGGCACGATCAACGGCGCCAGCGCGGATGCGCCCGGCTTCACCGCCACCGGCATCAGCCTGGTCGCGCACATGGCCAATCCGCATGTTCCGGCGGTGCACATGAACACCCGGTTCCTGACGACCAGCAAGGCCTGGTTCGGCGGCGGGGCCGACCTCAATCCACCGATCCCCTATGCGGAGGATACCGAAGCCTTCCACGCGGCCTTCCGCGCGGCCTGCGCGCCGTTCGATCCGGGCTGGTACGAACGCTACGCCAAGTGGGCCGACGAATATTTCTTCATTCCCCATCGCGGCGTCTCGCGCGGGGTGGGCGGGATCTTCTACGACCACCTGGAATGTGCGGCGGAGGCGCAGTGGGACCGCAACTTCGCCTTCACCCGCGCCGTCGGTGAAGCGTTCCTGGAGGTGTTCCCGCGCATCGTCCGCCGGCGCATGGGCGCCGAGTGGACGCCGGCCGACAAGCAGACCCAGCTGGAATGGCGGGGCCGCTATGCCGAGTTCAACCTGGTCTATGATCGTGGCACATTGTTCGGCCTGAAGACCGGCGGCAATGTCGATGCCATCCTGATGAGCCTGCCGCCGGAGGCTGTCTGGAGCTGAACTGAAGTGCAGCAGCAGCGATAAAGCCTTGCCCTACCCGCCCGAATGCGCACATCGTGCGGGCGATGCTGCGGCAATATGAACTGGTAGAACGGGTCAAGGCGTACGACCCCAACGCTGACGAGGCGCTGCTGAACCGCGCCTATGTCTTCACCGTGCAGAAGCATGGCAGCCAGAAGCGCGCCAGCGGCGACCCTTATTTCAGCCATCCGGTCGAAGTCGCCGGGCTGATGACCGACCTGAAGCTGGATCAGGAGACCATCGCCACCGCGCTGCTGCACGACACGGTGGAGGACACGCTCGCCACGATCGCCGATATCGAGGCGCAGTTCGGGCCGGATATCGCCCGGCTGGTGGACGGTGTGACCAAGCTGTCCAAGATCGAGACCATGCCGGAGAACGAGCGCGCGGCGGAGAACCTGCGAAAGTTCCTGCTGGCGATGAGCGAGGATATCCGCGTGCTGCTGGTGAAGCTGGGCGACCGGCTGCACAACATGCGCACGCTGCATTTCATCAAGAGCCCGGACAAGCGCCGCCGCATCGCGCGCGAGACGATGGAGATCTACGCCCCGCTGGCCGAGCGGGTGGGCATGTACGAATATATGCGCGAGATGCAGGCCCTCGCCTTCGAGCAGCTGGAGCCCGATGCCTACGCCACGCTGACCGGGCGGCTGGAACAGCTGCGCAGCCAGGATCATGGCCAGGTCGATCAGGTGGCACTGGCGATCAAGCAGGCGCTGGCCGCCGAAGGGCTGCAGGTCATGGTATGGGGACGGGAGAAGCAGCCTTATTCCATCTGGCGCAAGATGGCCGAACGGCATGTTGCCTTCGACCAGGTGACCGACATCATGGCCTTCCGCGTGCTGACGCAATCGCCGGCCGACTGCTACCGCGCGCTGGGGGTCCTGCACACCACCTGGCAGTTCCTGCCCGGCCGTTTCAAGGACTACCTCTCCACGCCCAAGAGCAACGGTTACCGTTCGCTCCACACGGCGCTGATCTATGAAAACTCCATGCGCGTGGAGGTGCAGATCCGCACCGCCGACATGCACCGCACAAACGAATTCGGGCTGGCGGCGCACTGGGCCTACAAGCAGGGCAACCGGCCTGACGGGCAGGTCGGCTGGCTGCGCGACCTGATCGAGATCGTGGATGCCAGCCACGATGCGGAAGAACTGCTCGAAAACACCAAGATGGCGATCTACCAGGATCGCATCTTCGCCTTCACGCCCAAGGGCGCGCTGTTCCAGCTGCCCAAGGGGGCCAGCGCGGTCGACTTCGCCTTTGCCGTTCACACCGATCTGGGCGCCGCCGCCGTGGGTGCCAAGATCAACGGCCGCCATGTGCCGCTGCGCACGCAGCTCGAAAACGGCGACATGGTGGAGGTGATCAAGGGCCAGAGCGCCGAACCGCAGCTGTCCTGGCTGGGCTTCGTCACCACCGGCAAGGCCCGCGCCGCGATCCGCCGGGCGCTGCGCGCCAAGGAACGGGCGGAGGTGATCGAGACCGGCCGCCGCCTGTATGACGAGATCGCCGACCGGCTGCCCGCCCGCGTCGGCCGCAAGGCAATCCGCGAGGCGCTGGAGCGGCTGGGGCTGGAGGACGAGGACGATCTGCTGCATGCGATCGGCGCCGCCCGGCTGTCCCCGCGCGAGGTGATGGAAGCGCTGGTGCCGGGCAGCACCGCCGACCTGCCGGAGGAGCCGGAGGAGCGCTCCGTCACGATCAAGGGTCTGCGGCCAGGCACCCGCTTCCGCCTGGCGGAGTGCTGCCACCCCGTGCCCGGCGACCGGATCGTCGGCCTGCACGAGGAGGATGATTCAGCCCGCGGTACGGTGGCGGTCCATGTGATCGACTGCCCCTGCCTGGCGGAAGACGGCACCGGCGAATGGCTGGACCTTGGCTGGGGCGAACATTCGCGGGGCGCGGTCGGGCGCCTGCGCGCCGTGCTGTACCACCGTACCGGCACACTGGCGGAAATGGCCGGCATCTTCGCCAGGAACAATGCCAATGTCATCGGCCTGGACCTGACGGAACGGCGCGACGATCCGTTCCACACCTACATGGTCGACCTGGAGGTGCAGGACCTGGCGCATCTCACCCGCATCCTGAGTGCCCTGCGCGCCAGCGATTCCGTAGCAGAGGCAGAACGCATCTAGATGAGCAGCACCGCACCGTCCGGCCCGGCACCCGATCGCCGCATCGCGTTGCTGATCGACGCGGACAACGTCTCCCACAGCAAGATCGCCGCCATGCTGGCCGAACTGGCCAAATATGGCACGGCCAGCATCCGGCGCGCTTATGGCAACTGGGCCAGCCCCGGCCTGAAAGGGTGGACGGAAAAGCTGCACGCCCACGCGATCCGGCCGATCCAGCAATTCAGCTATTCCAGCGGCAAGAACGCGACCGACATCGCGCTGGTGATCGATGCGATGGAACTGCTCTACACGCAGAAGCCCGACGCCTTCTGCCTCGCTTCCAGCGATGCGGACTTCACCCCGCTGGTCATGCAGCTGCGCGCCAACGGTCATGACGTCTACGGCTTTGGGGAGCGCAAGACGCCCGATCCCTTTGTGAACGCCTGCACGACATTCCTGTATCTCGACAGCCTGGACGATCCCAATGCCTCCTCGCGGGACGAACCCGCCAAGGCCACGCCAGCGCGCAGCAGGGCGGCCGGGAAGGCCAAGCCGGTCGAGAGCACGAAGGCCGCCACCGAGAGCACACCGGACGCTCCCGCCAAGTCCGACAGCAAATCCGCCCGCCCGCTGGCGCTGGACGCCAAGCTGGTCACCATCCTGCGCGGCGCGGTGGATGCCGCGGCGCGGGAGGATGGCTGGGCCGTGCTGAGCACGGCCGGCAGCGCGGCGAAGCGGCAGGCGCCGATCGACCCGCGAAATTATGGCGTGAAGAACTTCCCCGCCCTGTTCGAGGCGACCGGCCTGTTCGAGATCGTGCAGGTCGCCGGCGGGCAGCGCTATGTGGCGGACCGGCGCAACACCGACCGCACGAAAGCGCCGGAAGGCTAGCGCCGGCTGCGACGGGCGCGCCAGTTCGCCACATGCGCGCCAGCCAGCAGCAGGCTGCCAGCCAGCGTGATCACCCGCTCCGCCGCCTCGCCCGCCAGCAGCGCGAGCGTCAGCAGGCCCAGCCCGGCCGCACCGGCCAGCAAGGGCCCCATGCTGCCGCCGGGTACGCGCGATGCCCACAGCCCCAGCGCACTGGTCGGCAGAGCCAGAATCAACACCAGCAGGTGGAAGCCCTCGCTTTCCACCAGCGTGCCGGACAAAACCGGCAGCAGCGCAAGCACCAGCGGCAAAGCGAGGCAATGCACCATGCAGGCGGCCGAGGCAGCCAGGGCGAAGCCGTCGAGCAGGGTCAGCGATGAGTCAGTGGTGGGCTGGGAGGAGGCCATGGCGGCCACATAGGGCCATTCTCTGTATGTGACAACATAACATCGCGCTTTTGTGTGTGCGACAATGCCTCCCCTGCCCCAATCGTCAGGGTTCCATGCGGCGGATCGGCACGGGCGCATTGCAGAGATCCACGCCGCCTGCCGGCACCTTGTAGAACGTGTCCTGCCGATTGGCCTTCACCGCCAGGTAGCGGGCGAAGCTGTCACTGCGCGGGGCGAGATATTGGAAGCGGGGCTGCTCCGCGGCTGGCAGCGCGTCGCCCGTGCGGACGGACCGGATCGGTGTGTGTTCTGCCGCCGTGCGGTACACGCCGGCCTCTCCGGTGCCGCGCGGCAGGACGGACAGGTGCTCGATCCCTTCGATGACCCGGCCGACCACCGCGATATTGCGGTCGAGCTGGCGCGGGGCGTGGCCGATCACCGCATACAGTTCGGCCCCGGTGCCGGTATCGGGCGACAGGTCGCGCGCCACGCCCACGGCGCCGTAACAATGCACCGGCCAGGCGGTGCCATCGCCTTCGCTGTCGAGCGCGATCGGCCAGCCCGCCACATGGGCGCCGATCGCATAGGGGTCGAGCCAGCGGCTGACCACGATGTCCTCCCGGCCATCCTGCCCGCCGCGGCCTGTCAGCACATGGTCGTACCCGTCCTCCGGCCCGCGCCGGACGGCGGTGACGTAGGCACTTTCGGGCACGGGCACGATGCCGGCTGGCAGCGCCTTGCTCTGCCCCGCCTCGTCCTCTCCCGCGCCCCATTGCGCCACCCAGTTGTCGACCACGCGGTAGACACTGGTCCCGTCCCACCAGTGCGCGGCGGCAAGGGTGCGGATGTTCTCGACCCAGCCCTGGCTGAAGGGCGGCGGCAGCAGCTGGATGATCACCTGCCGCGCCTGGCCTTCGCGGTCTGGCGCAAGGTCCATCACCAGCAGGTCGGCCGGATCAATCGCCCGCCAGTCGGCCGCCGGTGCTGCGGCGATGATCGACGCCGGTGTCGGCGGCTCCACCGGCGTCTGTGCGCTGGCGGATGTGGCGGGGATCAGAGCGGCCAGTGCGGCGGCGGCGAAGGTCTGGATGTGCATCGCGCCATCCTGCCAGCGCGTGGCCGGGCGGCAAGGGGCAATGTCAGCCGGCCTGTTCCTCCAGCGCATGCATCGCATCATCCGACAGGCCGAAATGATGGCCGACCTCGTGCACCAGTACATGGGCCACCAGCTGCTCCAGCGTCACGTCGCCGCGTTCCGCCCACTCGTCCAGGATCGGGCGGCGGAACAGGCGGATGCGGTCCGGCATGGCGCCGCTATGCTCGATGCTCTTGTCGCCCAGCGGCAGCCCTTCATACAGGCCGGTGAGTTCGAACGGTTCGTCGATGCCCAGATCGGCCAGCACCGCCTCGTCGGCGAAATCCTCCACCAGCAGCCTGATGCCGCCCAGATGCGCGGCGAACGGCGCCGGGACGCGGGCCAGCGCATCGCGCGCAAGCTGCTCTATCTCCTCCAGGCTGGCCGGGGTACCGAACGAACGCTGCACCATTCGGGCAGGTTTACGCTGCCGGCGTGATTGCTGACAAGCACATGCTTGCCAACCGCGAAACCCGGCTGTAGGGGCCGCGCTCTTGCCAGCAGGCATGCGGAGCGGTGGCCGAGTGGTCGAAGGCGCACGCCTGGAAAGTGTGTATACGTCAAAAGCGTATCGTGGGTTCGAATCCCACCCGCTCCGCCATCAACCACCTCGAAGCCACCCCTGCAGGGTGGACGGGCGCAGATGCAGCTGGCGCCGAGCTTCCGCTCCATATCCGTGGCCGCAGAAATGCGTGAAACATCACCATTGCGGTGGTGGGCGGCACTTGCCATTGAGGTGCGGACGGCTGTCCAGCCGACATCGACCGATCACGCCTCACGGTTAACGATCGGTTTACCCGACGGGGCGAGCACGTTCTCACCTCCGCCTGCCACGCCCGACCGAAAGACGCGATGACAGATAGCCGCATCCTTCTGCTTGTGCTGGCGCTCCCCTTTTTCGGAAGCCTGCTGTCCGCGCTCCTGCCCCGGACTGCACGAACCGCTGCCGGCCTGGTGGCCGGAAGCGTGGCGGTGCTCGCGACGGCCCTGCTGATCCCCTTCTATGCGCCGGTGGCGCGGGGCGAGATCGTGCGGCTCGAGATCGGGTGGCTGCCGACGCTCGGCCTTGACCTGGTGTTCCGGGTGGACGGGCTCGCCTGGCTGTTCGCCATGATGGTGCTGGTGATCGGCGCGCTCGTCGTCCTCTACACCCGCTACTACATGGCGCGGGAGGATCCGGTCCCGCGGTTCTTCAGCTATCTGCTGGCCTTCATGGGTTCGATGCTGGGCATCGTCCTGTCGGGCAATCTGGTGCAGCTCGCCTTCTTCTGGGAGATGACCAGCCTCTTCTCGTTCCTGCTGATCGGCTACTGGTATGGCAACCGGGCGGCGCGCGACGGCGCTCGCATGGCGCTGATCGTCACGGCGACGGGCGGGCTGTGCCTGCTGGTGGGCGTGCTGCTGATCGGGCGCATCGTCGGCAGCTACGATCTCGACGTGGTGCTGGCATCGGGCGGCACGATCCGGTCGAGCCCGCTCTACCTGCCGGCCCTGATCCTGGTCCTGCTGGGCGCCTTCACCAAGAGCGCGCAGTTCCCGTTCCACTTCTGGCTGCCGCATGCCATGGCGGCGCCGACCCCCGTATCCGCCTACCTGCATTCGGCCACCATGGTGAAGGCCGGCATTTTCCTGATGATCCGGCTCTGGCCCATCTTTGCCGGGACAGACGCGTGGTACTTCATCGTCTCCTTTGCCGGGCTTGCGACATTGCTGGTCGGTGCCTGGGCGGCGATCTTCCAGCATGATCTGAAGGGCTTGCTGGCCTATTCCACGATCAGCCATCTCGGCCTGATCACCCTGCTGCTGGGGCTTTCCAGCCCGCTGGCGGCGGTGGCGGCGATCTTCCACACGGTCAATCACGCCACCTTCAAGGCGTCCCTGTTCATGGCCGCCGGGATCATCGACCATGAAAGCGGCACCCGCGACATGCGCCGGCTGAGTGGGCTGGCCCGTTTCATGCCCTTCACCGCCACGCTGGCGATGGTCGCGGCCGCGGCAATGGCGGGCGTGCCGCTGCTGAACGGCTTCATCTCCAAGGAGATGTTCCTGGCAGAGGCACTGGATGCGCGTGGGGGTCCGGTCATCGGCTTCGCGTTGCCCGTTCTCGCCACGCTGGGGGCGGCGTTCAGCGTGCTGTATTCGCTGCGGTTCATCCACCAGACCTTCTTCGGCCCGCCGCCCACCGACCTGCCGAAGGTCCCGCACGAGCCGCCCGGCTGGATGCGGCGGCCGATCGAGATCCTGGTGATCGCCTGCCTGGTCGTGGGCATCGTGCCGGCCGCGACGATCGGCCCGGTGCTGCAAAGCGCGGTGCGGTCCGTGCTAGGCGCGCAAACGCCCACCTACAGTCTTGCCATATGGCACGGGTTCAGCGCGCCCCTGCTGCTCAGCATGATCGCGCTCGCCACCGGCACGCTGGCCTACTTCCGATTCCGTGATGCGCTGAACCGCAGGGCCGGTCCGCCGGTGATCGCGCGGTTCAAGGGCGGCCGCATGTTTGAGCGGGTGCTGGCGGACATCGTGCGTCGTGCCCGGTCGCTGGAAGGCCTGTTCGGCACCCGTCGGCTGCAGCCGCAATTGCGCCTGCTCGTCTGTCTTGCCTGCCTGGCGGGACTGCTCCCGTTCCTGCAACTGGGCTATGCGACCGGCGGCCTGCCCGTCACGCCGCTCGATCCCGCCTTTGCCGTGATCTGGATCGTGGGCGGCATCTGCGCGGTGGGCGCGGCCCAGCAGGCGAAGTACCATCGCCTGGCCTCGCTGGTGCTGATGGCCGGGGCCGGGCTGGTGGCCTGCATCAGCTTCGTCTGGCTGTCGGCGCCCGATCTCGCCCTTACGCAATTGCTGGTCGAGACCGTGACCACGGTGCTCCTGCTGCTCGGCCTGCGCTGGCTTCCCAAACGCCAGCCGGAGGTGTGGCCCGATGACCGGCCGCCCGCGCGGGTGGTCTTCCGCCGCTCGGCCGACCTCGGCATCGCCATCGCTGCCGGACTTGGCGCGGCGCTGCTGGCCTATGCCATGCTGACCCGCCCGCTGCCGGACACCATCTCGCGCTACTTCATGGAACAGGCCTATCCGCAGGGTGGCGGCAGGAATGTGGTCAACGTCATCCTGGTCGATTTTCGCGCCTTCGATACGCTGGGAGAAATCGCGGTGCTCGCCATTGTCGCGCTGACGATCTTCTCCCTGTTGCGCCGCTTCCGGCCGGCGTCGGAAAGTATCGAGCCTCCGGTCCAGCAGCGCATGCAGGATGCGGCCGACCTGCACGCGGGCGGGCGGCGTGTCGGCGATACCAAGAAGGATTACCTGCTGGTGCCGCGGATCATCATGGAATGGCTGTTCCCGGTGATCTTCGTCTTCGCGATCTACCTGCTGGTCCGCGGGCACGATCTACCCGGCGGGGGCTTTGCTGCCGGCGTGGCGATGTCGATCGCCATCATGCTGCAATACATGGCCGGCGGCACGCGGGTGGTGGAATCGCGGCTGCGCATCCGGCCGCTGCGCTGGATCGGCGCGGGGCTGCTGCTGGCGGTGGTTACCGGCGTCGGTGCGCTCGCCTTCGGCTATCCCTTCCTGACCTCCTGGTTCCGCTACCTGGAGCTGCCGGTCATCGGCAAGGTGCCGTTCGGGACCGCCCTGTTCTTCGACCTGGGCGTGTTCCTGCTGGTGGTCGGCGCGACCGCCCTCATGCTGGTCGCGATCGCGCATCAATCCATCCGCACGCCGCGCGCCCGCACGCCTGCCCGGCCGGATGTGCCGCCGGTGATCCGGGAAGAAGGGGAAGACTGATGGAGATCGTTCTGGCCATCGGCATCGGCGTCCTGACCGCTTCGGGGGTGTGGCTGATCCTGCGTCCGCGCACCTTCCAGCTGATCGTGGGCCTGTCGCTCATGTCCTATGCCGTGAACCTGTTCATCTACGCGACCGGCCGCCTGCAGATCGACGAGGCACCGGTCATCGAACAGGGCGCGGCAGTCCCGCTGGCCGATCCGCTGCCCCAGGCCCTCGCGCTGACCGCCATCGTGATATCCTTTGCCATGACCGCGCTCCTGCTGGTCGTGCTGCTCGCCTCGCGCGGGTTGACCGGCACCGATCATGTGGACGGGGAGGAACCGTGATCGCCCTGCCCTGGACCGACCACCTGATCGTCGCCCCGATCATCCTTCCGCTCGCCGCCAGCGGGCTGATGCTGCTGATCAAGGAACGCCACATCCGCGCCAAACGCGCCATCGCGGCCGTGACGATCAGCGCGATGCTCGCCATCGCGCTGGTGCTGCTGCACGGCGCTGCGACCGCGCCGGCTGGCGGCGGTGCGGCCATCAGGACCTATCTCCTGGGCAACTGGCCGGCCCCCTTCGGCATCGTGCTGGTGCTAGACCGGCTGTCCGCACTGATGCTGGCGATCACGTCGCTGCTGGGGTTCACCTCCTCGCTTTATGCCACCGCCCGGTGGGACCAGGCGGGGCCACGGTTCCATGCCCTGCTGCTGCTGCAGCTGATGGGCATCAACGGCGCTTTCCTGACCGGCGACCTGTTCAACCTGTTCGTCTTCTTCGAAGTGCTGCTCGCCGCGTCCTACGGTCTGCTGCTCCACGGATCGAGCACGCCGCGGATCAAGGCGGCCCTGCACTACATCGCGATCAACGTCGCGACCTCCCTGCTCTTCCTGATCGGCATGGGGCTGATCTACGCCGCGACCGGCACGCTCAACATGGCCCATCTCGCCGTCCGCATTCATGCGATCCCCGACGGGGACCGGATGATCCTGGATGCCGGTGCCGCGATCCTGGGGCTTGCCTTCCTGGTAAAGGCCGGCATGTGGCCGCTCAGCTTCTGGCTGCCGAAGGCCTACTCGGCCGCGTCCGCGCCGGTCGCTGCCCTGTTCGCGATCCTGAGCAAGGTCGGGATCTATGCCGTGCTGCGGGTCTCCCTGCTCGTCTTCACCCCGGGCATCAGCTCCGACGCATATTTCGCCAGCTTCTGGCTGCTGTTCGGCGGGCTGGCGACCATCGCCTTTGCCACCATCGGCGTGCTTTCCAGCAAGACCCTGTCGGGCATCGCGGCCTATTCGCTGATGATTTCCTCGGGCACGCTGCTGGCGACGATCGGCGCGCGGGATGGCGCGGTGGTTGCCGGGGCGCTGTTCTATCTCGTCAGTTCCACCTTGGGGGTCAGCGCCTTCTACCTCCTGATCGAACTGGTGCAGCGGGGCGAGATCGACGACGATGCGCTGGCGCCCGTTACCGAACCGGTGTTCGATGACGAATATACCGGCGCGGTGGAGGGCAGCGACGATGCCGAGATCGGCGTGGTCATTCCCGGCACGATCGCGCTGCTGGGCGGCGGCTTCATGTTCTGCGCCCTGGTGCTCGCGGGCATGCCGCCGCTGTCGGGCTTCATCTCCAAATTCGCGATCATCAACGGCCTGCTCGGCTCCAGCGGGGCCATCCCGATGTCGACCTGGATCCTGCTGACGCTGATGATCGTCTCCGGCCTGGCCATCCTGGTCGCCACCACCCGCGCGGGCATCGACTACATCTGGACCCCGTCCAACCAGGCGCAGGCGCCGCTGCGGATTTCGGAGGCAATCCCGGTCGGCGTGCTGGTGGCCGTCTGCCTGGGCCTGCTGGTCTTTGCCGCACCGGTCATGCGCTACATGGAACAGACCACCCGCTCCCTGGCGGACCGGAGCAACTATTCCTCCACGATCCTGCAGGCACCGCGGGTCCAGTCTGCGGGCGACCCGCTATGACGCGGCTTGTGCCCCATCCGCTCCTGACCACCTGCCTGCTGGTGATGTGGTTGCTGCTGACCCAGTCGGTCTCGCCGGGGCAGATCCTTCTGGGCGGCATCGTCGCGCTCATTGCCGGCAAGACGATGGCCCTGTTGCGCCCGGATCCGGTGGAGATCCGTTCCTGGCGCGCGGTGCTTCGCCTGACGGGCATCGTGGCGGTCGATATCCTGCGCTCCAACCTGGCGGTCGGGCGGATCGTGGCCCTGCCCTCCCGACGGCGCCGGGTGTCCGGTTTCATCCGTCTGCCGCTGGCGATCACCAATCCCTACGCCCTGACGACGCTGGCCATCATCCTCACCGCCACGCCCGGCACGCTGTGGCTGCAATATAACCGGACCACCGGCTCGCTGCTGCTCCACGTGCTCGACTTGGTGGACGAGGAGGAGTGGATCCGCCTCATCAAGCACCGGTACGAGCGCCTGCTGCTGGAGATCTTCGCATGAATGTCCTGGTGCTGGGCCTGGCGATCACCGCGGCGCAGGTGCTGCTGGGCTGCGCCATGATGTTCGCGATCTTTCGCCTGTTGCGCGGGCCGCGCGCGCAGGACCGGATCCTGGGCCTGGATACGCTGTACATTAACGCGATGCTGATGCTGCTCACCTTCGGCATGCAGACCGGCCGTACGCTGTACTTCGAGGCGGCGCTCATCATCGCGCTGGTCGGGTTCTGCGGCACCGTGGCCCTTGCCAAATTCCTGATGCGCGGAGAGGTCGTCGAATGACCCAGGCCCCTGACCTGCCGCTCTGGGCGGCCATCCTGGCGGCGATCTTCGTTCTGATCGGGGCCGGCGCAACCTTCATCGGATCGATGGGGCTGCTGCGACTGAAGACCTTCTACGAGCGGGTCCATAGCCCGACCATGGGCACGACGCTGGGCACGGTCTGCATCCTGCTGGCTTCGGCCTGCGTGTCGTCGGTCGTCCATGCGCGCTTCAGCGTGCACGAGGCGCTGATCTTCCTGTTCGTGTCCCTGACCACACCGGTGACATTGATGCTGCTCGCCCGCGCAGCCCTGTACCGCGACAGGGTCGCAGGGGACGAAAGCGTGCCGGTAGAGGACGACCGGTCGAACTGACCCAACAAGGCATGGCGCCCGCCTCCGACTGGCGGTAGGGGGCGCCCGTTCTGCCGCATTCCTGCCGCGCCGATTGAAGGTTTGACAATGGACGAGTGGGTTTTCCGGCTGGTCGAAGGCGGCGGTGCCGCCGGTATCTTCCTGCTGATGTTGTTAGAAACCGTGTTTCCGCCGATCCCGTCGGAAGTCATCATGCCCGTGGCCGGCGTCGTCGCCGCGCGCGGCGAGCTGTCGCTGGTAAGCGTGATCATTGCCGGCACCGCGGGTGCGATGGCCGGCAACCTGTTCTGGTACCTGGTGGCCCGCATGATCGGCCTGGAACGATTTCGCCCGTTCATCGAACGGCATGGGCGGTGGCTGACGCTGGACTGGCCCGAGGTCGAACGGGCGCAACGCCTGTTCGGCAGGTTCGGGGCGGCGATCGTGGGGTTCGGGCGGATCATCCCGACGATCCGGTCCGTCGTGTCGCTGCCTGCGGGATTGATCCGCATGCGCCTGCCCGGCTTCCTCCTGTGGTCGACGATCGGCACGGTTGTCTGGAGCTCCGGACTGGCGATCGCCGGCTGGGTGCTGGGCCGCCAGTTCGATCAGATCGAACGCTTCATCGGCCCGCTGTCGACCGCCGTGATCGTGCTGATCGTGACGACCTATGTCTGGCGGCAGCTCACCTGGAACAGACGGCGCCGCCGATCGGGCGACAGTTGAAGGCCGGTCACGCGCATGAAATTGGGAGCCGGCCGCTTGATCTGCGGCTGTCCTACTTTCGCACCTGACCTGGATCCACCACGTCCCCAGTCTGCGGCGGGACGATGATCGTCACAGGCTGCGCCACGCCGTTCAGATGCCCGAGCAACGGGGATCGCCACCCCGCTCAACGACATGGCCGCGACCATCCTCGGCGCATCCTGAACACGCCTGCTATTTTTCGGGGTCGCCTGCGAAGGAGACGTCCCACACCTTTGTATGGCTGGACCGGCCGGCAGGGCCGTTCACGTCCAGCGTGACGACGAACTTGCCCGGATCGGCATAAAGGTGGACCGGATGCTGCTCGATCGATCGGGTGCCGTCGCCAAAATCCCATGACCATTCGCTGACCGGGCCGGCCGTCTCGTCCCGGAAGGCGACCACGCGACGATCCCGGTCGATGATGGTGAAGGACCAGGCGGCCTCGGCAGAGGTCGCGGCACCTTCGATCGGCATCAGCCGGAACGGGCATAGCTGCGACGCCTGGCCGTACATCGTGTGATGCGGCGACAGGTTCCAGAAGTGGCGCGGCCGCGTGTTCGGTCCGTCATAGTCGATTACCGCCCAAGCCATCCCGACGACGCCATTCTCGCGCAAGACGCTCTCGACCGAACGGTCCGGGCCGGCGGGGTCGGCGTGATCGAACGGCGTGATCCAGAACTCCGCGACCAGCCGGCCGCCTTCCCCGTGCGAGAAGCTGTAATCATAGGCGATGTTGGACCAGGGGAGGCGCTTGATCCAGCTCGCCTGCGGGCCCCACGCCATGGCCCAGTCCTTCTGGAAGGCGGGCGTGAAGATGTGGTAGTTCTGAGCGGTGATGTTCTGGAACGAGAACCAGGCATCCTCCGCGCTGACATAGCGTGCGGACGATGCCGAATCGGTCCCCTCCGGCGCCCGGTCGGGATGGAATCGCGCGATCAGCGGGCCGCCCGAGCGGTTGCCGTCCACCACCAGCTCGAAGGTGTCGTTGCGCAGGCCGCGTTCGGCGAAGTCCCAGTAATCGTCGCTCGCTTCGTACAGGACATAGAGCCGGTTCATGCCCTTGACCCAGCCCACGCGGACCCGGACGTCCAGATTGGCCGGATCGGGGCTCTCGTCCGACCCGTCCGTGATCTTCAGCCGCTCGCTGCCGACGATGTAATCCCCGCCGACCGCATCCCAGTCATCGGTCCGGCCGTCGATCCGCGGAATGGCATCGGCGGCGAACTGGAAGATCTGGTACTCGCAGTCCGGCCGCTCATTCGCCTGCGCGACGGAGCCGGTCGCGAGCAGCACACCGCCGGCCAGCCAGCGCAGCGCAATGGCGGCGGAGCCGGTCATCTCAGGATTTCGGCGTCAGCCGCAACAGTCGCCCGCCCTCGCGATCCTCGGACAGCCACAGCGCGCCGTCCGGCGCTTCCACGATGGCGCGGATCCGCTCCGGAAAGGCATAGCGCGCCTCCTCCTTCGCCGTCGTTCCGTCCATCGCCACCACCACCAGCGATTGCGCCGGCATGGCCGGGATCAGCGCATCGCTCGCCCATTGCGGCCAGCGCGCGCCGGAGGCGAAGATCAGGTCGCCTGGGCCGATGATCGGCGTCCAGCCGACCGCCGCCGGCCGCAGGTCCGGCCGGGTCGCATGACCGGGGATCGGCGTGCCGTCATAATGGTCCCCATTGGATACCAGCGGCCAGCCATAATTGACGCCCGGCTCCACCAGGTTGAGCTCGTCACCGCCAGCGGGGCCATGCTCCAGATCCCACAGCCGCCCTGCGCGATCGAACGCCAGGCCCAGGATGTTGCGGTGGCCATAGCTCCACACTTCGCGGCTGACGCCGCCGCGATCCGCAAAGGGGTTGCCCGCCGCCGGTGTGCCGTCCAGGTTCAGCCGCAGCACCTTGCCCAGATTGGTCGCCAGGTCCTGCGCCGGCTCCTTCTGGTCGCGCTCCCCCGAAGCCAGGAACAGATATCTGCCGTCGGGCGAGAAGGCGATCCGGTGCGAGAAATGGTTGCGCCCTTCGGTCTTGGGCTGCTGGCGCCAGATCACCTCCAGCCCGTCTATCCGGCAGGCCAGCGCGGTGTCGCAGACCAGCCTGCCGCGCCCCAGCGCCGCCCCGCGCGTGTCGTTCTCGCCAGCCTCGACCCAGGTGAGGTAGACCGTGCGGCCGGACAGGGTGGAGGACGCTTCGCCGGGCAGGAAGGCGACGTCGCCCAGCCCGCCCTGCTTGCCGTAATCCACCGCCGGCACGCCGCTGACGGTGCCGATCTGTCCGCCAGGCAGGACCATGAACTTCAGCGTGCCCGGCTTCTCGGTCACGAACAGCGTCCTTGTGCCGGGTGCGAAGGCAAGCGCCCAGGGCTGGTCGAATGCGCCATGGGCCGTGACATCGAAAGGAGCGGAAGCGTCCATCTCCACCGCCTCCCCGCCGGCGACCCGCATCAGCGGTTCGACATCGGCCGCGGCCGTCGCAGCATCATCCTGCGCGTCATCATTCGGGCCGGCGCAGGCCGCCAGCGCCAGGGTTGCGGCACACAGACATGCCCTTGCCATGATCATGCGCACGATATTGCTTCCCCGACTTCGAGATGTCCTCCGCTTGTTGTTCAGTTGCCAGGCCGTTGCAAGCCGATTTGTCATACAGGTTGAGGCGCGTTAAGCTTGCGAATGGCTGCAGCCTCTCGCTGCCGTCCGGGAGGCCTGCACCCATGAACATCGCGCCGATGCGCCAACTTGTCCGCACTCCGCTGCTGGCGCTGCTGCTGGCCTCCGCGGTGCAGGCCCAGGATGCTCCAGTCGAAACCGAGCGCCTGATACTGACCGGCACCGGGCCGGACGATGCGGTCGATTGGCAGTTCACGGTCGATGGCGGCATGCGCGCGGGCGAACAGGCGACGATCCCCGTGCCGTCCAACTGGCAGCAGCAGGGCTTCGGCAGCTACCAGTACGGCTATGTCCGCGGTCCCCGGGCGGAGGATAGCGCGGTCTACCGCCGCACCGTGGACGTGCCCGCCGACTGGGATGGCAGGGCGGTGCGGATCGTGTTCGACGGGGTGATGACCGATGCGCGGGTGGTGGTGAACGGCACTCAGGCCGGCCCAGTCCACCAGGGCGGCTTCAACCGCTTCAGCTATGACGTGACCCGCCTGATCAGGCCGGGCGAAAGCAACAGCATCGAGGTCCGGGTGGACGAAGCCTCCGCCGCGCCGGCCACCGATGTGGCCGAACGCTGGGGCGATTACTGGGTGTTCGGCGGCATCTACCGGCCGGCATGGCTGGAAGCGCAGCCTGCGGAATCGATCGGCCATGTGGCGATCGCCGCGGAGGCGAGCGGCGCCCTGTCCGCCGACATCGAACTGGCCGCGCCGCGCACTGTCACCCACCTGACCGCGCAGGTGGTCGACGCCGCCGGCCAGCCAATGGGGCCGGCAATGGCTACCGAGCTGCCCGCAGGCGGCACGGGCGAGGCGCGCATCGCAGGCTGGATCGAACGGCCGCTGCTGTGGTCGGCGGAGACGCCCCATCTGTACGGGCTGGAAGTGACCCTGTGGCGCGGAGAGGAGCCGGTGCACCGGGTACGACGGCGCTTCGGCTTCCGCACCTTCGAAATCCGCGAGGGCGACGGGCTCTACCTCAACGGCCAGCGTATCATGCTGCGCGGCGTCAATCGCCACAGCTTCCGCGCCGACACCGGCCGCGCCCTGTCGCGCGCAGATTCCTATGCCGATGCGCGCATGCTGCGCGACCTCAACATGAACGCCGTGCGCATGTCCCATTACGCGCCGGAGGAAGCCTTCCTAGAGGCGGCCGACGAACTGGGCCTGTATGTAATGGACGAGCTGAGCGGCTGGCAGAAGGCACACGATACCCAGGTCGGGCGCCAGCTGGTGCGCGAACTTGTCCGCCGCGACGTCAACCACCCCAGCATCCTGCTCTGGGCCAACGGCAATGAAGGCGGCTGGAACCGGGAGCTGGACGCGGACTTCGCGCTGCATGATCCGCAGGATCGCCCGGTGGTCCATCCGTGGGAGCTGTTCAACGGCCTGCAGACCGATCACTACCCCCGCTATCACGAGCTGGAGGCGCATCTCGCCGAGCCGCATCTGGTGCTGCCGACCGAGTTCCTGCACGGCCTGTATGATGGCGGCCATGGCGCGGGGCTGGACGATTACTGGACCGCGATGCTGGCCTCGCCGGTGGGCACGGGCGGCTTCCTGTGGAACCTGGCCGATGAAGGCATCGCCCGCACCGACCAGAATGGCCGGATCGAGGTCGCCGCGACCATGGGCGCCGACGGTCTGGTCGGACCCCGGCACGAACCGGAGCCGAGCTACTACACGATCAAGCAGGTCTGGTCCCCCGTGCAGGCCGCCGCGCCCGCGCTGGGTGACACCTTCGACGGGGCGCTGACGCTCACCAATCGTCACGATTTCACCGCGCTCGATGCCGTAACGTTCGACTGGCGCTGGCTACGCTTCGCCGGCCCGCAGGCGGATGATCCCGCGCCGGAGGTGCTGGCGCAGGGCTCGCTGGCCGGGCCGCCGGTCGCGCCGCATGCTCAGGGCGTGCTGAGGCTACCTCTGGCCGCGGAGCGGAGCGGGGCCGATGCGCTGGAACTGGTCGCAAGGAACACAGAGGGCGAAACCACTCGCTGGGTCTGGCCCACCCCGCAGGCAGCTGCCGTAGCGGCCTGGCCTGCCCTTCAGGCGGAGCAGCCGCGGGTCGAGCAGGCCGGCGGAGAGCTGCATCTTGTCAACGGCAGGGTGACGGCGCGGTTCGACGCGGCAAACGGGGAGCTGACCGGCTTCGGCACCTCCGGCGCCCCTATGCTTGCCGGCGGTCCGCGCCTGGTCTTCGCGCGCCCGGCGGAGGGCGAACCGCAATGGCAGGCAACCACCGCCGCAGCCGGCGACCTGTTCCGGCCCGCACAGCCCGGCATGGCCAACATGGCCGAGGTCGATCTGGAGCTGGAAGAGGAGGATGGCTGGGCCGGCTTCACCCTGCAGGTCTCGCCCGACGGGGCGACCTGGCGGACGGTCTACGAAGGGGCGCGCATCGCCCGCGACGGCAATCTCTACCCGTTCCCCGCGCAACCGGTGACGGCGGTGCGGGTGCTGAACCCCTACGGCTCTCGCAAGATGCCGCAGGTCCGCTCCGTCCGGCTGGCGTGGCAGGCGGAACGCTTCCCCGATCCGGCCGCCGCGCGGGTGCAGGTGCAGACCGGCACCGGCACGGACGCGACCACCGGGCAGCCGACCGCCTGGCTGGAGGCGCTGGGCGCAGGCGGGCTGGAGCGGGTGCGGTGGACGCTGGCGGCGGACGGCACGCTGGCTGTGGATTATGCCTACAGCCTGGAAGGGCCGATGCTGTTCCACGGCATCACCTTTGGTGAAGTGCCCGGTGCCCAGGCGGTGACTGCCACCGCGCTGCTGCGCGGGCCATGGCCGGTATGGCAGAACCGCCTGCGCGGGCCGCAGCTGGGTGTGCATGTCATCGCTGCACCCGGTAGCCAGGGCCTGCCGCAGGCGCACCTCGCCGGCTACTATGCAGACCCACGCTGGGTCCGGCTGGACCGCACGGGGGGAGAGACGCTGGTGATCCGCAACGAAGGCGCCACCCCCTATCTGCAGCTCGGCGCGCGGATGGCGGACCTGCCCTCCACCAGCGCGCCCTTCCCGGCAGGCGCGCTCGGCTTCATGCATGCGATCCCGGCCATGGGCGCCAAGTTCCAGCCGGCCGAGCAGACCGGCCCGGCGGGTCAGCCCGCCATCGCGCAGGGCCGCTATGCCGGGCGGCTGCTTATCAACCTGCCGCCGATGCCCGCTTCACCGGAGTAGCGGGCTCAGCTCAGGTTCGGCCGCAGCCAGCGCTGCGCTTCGGCCAGCGGCAGGTCGCGGCGGGTGGCATAATCCGTCAGCTGGTCCATGCCGATCTGCGCAACGCCGAAATAGGCTGCCTGCGGGTGCCCGAAATAGAACCCGCTGACGGCGGAGGTCGGCAGCATGGCCATGCTCTCCGTCAGCGTGATGCCCGCGACATCGTCGCCGCCATCGGCCAGCATGGCGAACAGCAGCGGCTTCAGCGTGTGATCGGGACAGGCGGGATAGCCGGGTGCCGGGCGGATGCCGCGATATTGCTCCCGGATCAGCGCCTCGTTGGTCAGCTGCTCGTCCGGCGCATAGCCCCACAGCGTGGTGCGGACATGCTGGTGCAGCCGCTCCGCAAAGGCTTCGGCGAAGCGGTCGGCCAGCGCCTTCAGCAGGATGTCGTTGTAATCGTCATGCGCGGCGCGGAAGCGTTCCAGATGCGGGTCGATCCCGTGGATGGCCACCGCGAAGCCGCCCAGCCAGTCGCCCGCCGGGTCGACGAAATCCGCCAGGCACATATTGGCCCGCCCTTCGCGCTTGGCGATCTGCTGGCGCAGCATGGCCAGACGGGTGCTGCCTTCATTGGTGCGGTCGAGGTCGGGCACCTGCAGATCGTCGGGCAGGCTGGCGCCATCGGGGCTGCGGCGGTCGGCCGAATGGCGGTGCTGCACGAAGATGTCGTCACCATGCCGGTGCGCGGGCCACAGACCCACCACACCGCGCGGCGTCAACCATTTCTCCTCGATGATCTGCGCCAGCATCGCCTGCGCATCCGCCCACAGGCTGCGCGCGCTTTCGCCCACCACCGCATCGTCCAGGATGGCCGGGAAGTTGCCCGCCAGCTCCCACGAGCGGAAGAACGGCGTCCAGTCGATCACCTCGGCCAGGTCGGTCAGGCTCCAACCGTCGTAGCGGTGAATGCCGGGCTCCAGCGGCGCCGGCGGCTTCAGCGCCATATCCGCCGCAAATGCATTGGCGCGCGCCTGTTCCAGCGTGACCAGCGTCGACCCGCCGGCATTGGCGCGCTTGACCCGCACCTCGTCATATTCGGCCTTGGTCCGCGCGGTGAAGTCCACCGCCTGCGTCTCCGACACCAGCTGGGTGCACACGCCCACGGCGCGGCTGGCGTCCAGCACATGCACCACCGCACCCTCGTAAGCCGGATCGATCCGCAGCGCCGTATGCACCCGGCTGGTCGTCGCCCCGCCGATCAGCAGCGGCATGGTCATGCCCGCGCGCGCCATCTCCTCCGCCACCGTCACCATCTCGTCCAGGGATGGCGTGATCAGGCCCGACAGGCCGATCATGTCGGCATCATGCTCGACAGCGGCGTCGATGATCGTCTTCCACGGCACCATCACGCCCAGATCGATGATCTCGAATCCGTTGCACTGCAGGACCACGCCGACGATGTTCTTGCCGATATCGTGCACATCGCCCTTCACCGTGGCGAGCACGATCTTGCCCTTGCCCTTGGCGCCCGGCTCCTTCGCCGCCTCGATGTAGGGCAGCAGATGGGCCACCGCCTTCTTCATGACGCGGGCGGATTTCACCACCTGAGGCAGGAACATCTTGCCGCTGCCGAACAGGTCGCCGACGACGTTCATGCCGTCCATCAGCGGGCCTTCGATCACCTCGATCGGCTTGGCCGCGGACTGGCGCGCCTCCTCGGTATCCTCCACCACGAAGGCGTCGATGCCGCGCACCAGCGCATGTTCCAGCCGCTTTTCCACCGGCCAGCCGCGCCATTCCAGCGCCGCCTTGTCGTCCGCCCCGCCCGCCTTCTGCCCGCGATAGCGTTCGGCGATGCGCACCAGCCGGTCGGTCGGCGTCTCCTCCGGATCGCGCTGCGGGCGGTTCAGGATCACATCCTCGCACGCCTCGCGCAGTTCCGGGTCGATCTGGTCATAGACGTCCAGCTGCCCGGCATTGACGATCGCCATGTCCAGCCCGGCCGGGATGGCATGGTACAGGAAGATCGAATGCATTGCCCGGCGCACCGGCTCGTTGCCGCGGAAGCTGAAGGACAGGTTCGACAGCCCGCCCGAAAAATGCACATGCGGGCAGCGGGCACGAATTTCCTTCACCGCCTCGATGAAGTCGACGCCGTAATTGTTGTGCTCCTCGATCCCGGTCGCCACCGCGAAGATGTTGGCATCGAAGATGATGTCCTCCGGCGGGAAGCCGATGCCCATCAGCAGCTTGTAGGCCCGCTCGCAGATCTCGATCTTGCGTTGCTGCGTGTCCGCCTGGCCGACCTCGTCGAACGCCATCACCACCACGGCCGCGCCATAGGCCATGCACTTGCGCGCCTGCTCGAGGAACTTGTCCTCGCCTTCCTTCATGCTGATCGAGTTGACGATCGGCTTGCCGGAGACGCATTTCAGCCCGGCCTCGATCACCTCCCACTTGGAGCTGTCGATCATTACCGGCACCCGGGCGATGTCCGGCTCCGCCGCGATCCGCTTCAGGAAGGTGGTCATGGCCTCGACCGCGTCCAGCAGCCCTTCGTCCATGTTGACGTCGATGATCTGCGCGCCGTTCTCCACCTGGCTCAGCGCCACGGTCACGGCGGTCTCGTAATCGCCCGCCATGATCAGCTTCTTGAACGCCGCCGATCCGGTGACGTTGGTGCGTTCGCCAATATTGACGAAGCGCGCGGTGGAAGGCTGTTCGGTCATGTTCGTCACGCCATGATAAAGGGTTCGAGGCCGGCCAGCCGCGTGCGGACCGGCGGCACCGGGATCGCGCGCGGCTTCAACGGCGCGACCGCCTGCGCAATGGCCTGGATATGCGCGGGCGTGGAGCCGCAGCAGCCGCCCAGCACATTGACCTGCCCCCGCTCCGCCCAGTCGCGCACCAGCGCCGCGGTCGTCTCCGGTGCCTCGTCATACTGGCCCAGCTCGTTGGGCAGGCCGGCATTGGGATAGATCATGATCAGCGTGTCGCAGATATCGCTCAGCACCTTCACATGCGGGCGCAGCTGCTCCGCCCCAAAGGAACAGTTGAGCCCGATCGTCACCGGCCGCGCATGGCGCACCGCGTGCCAGAACGCCTCCACCGTGTGGCCGGACAGGTTGCGGCCGGACAGGTCGGTCAGCGTCATTGACAGCATGATCGGCACATCGCGGCCGAATCCGTCGGCCGCCTCCTGCGCGGCCATGATCGCGGATTTGGCGTTCAGCGTGTCGAACACCGTCTCGATCAGGATGAAGTCCGCGCCGCCTTCGATCAGGGCGTCGGCCTGTTCGCGGTAGACATCCTTCAGCTGGTCGAAATCGATCTCGCGAAAACCGGGATCGTTGACATCGGGGCTGAGCGACAGCGTCTTGTTGGTCGGCCCGATCGCGCCCGCCACGAAGCGGCGGCGGCCATCCTTGGCGGCGAACTCGTCCGCGATGCGCCGGGCCATGCCCGCGCTTTCGTGATTGATCTCGCGCACCAGGCCTTCGGCCCCGTAATCCGCCTGGCTGATGCGGTTGGCGGAAAAGGTGTTGGTTTCCGCAATGTCCGCCCCGGCCGCGAAATAGGCGCGGTGGATGCTTTCGGGCACCTCCGGCTTGGTCAGCGCCAGAATGTCGTTATTGCCCTTCTGGTCGTGAGTCAGCGTCAGCGTGCCGGCATAATCCGCCTCGCCCAGCTTCCAGTTCTGGATTTCGGTCCCGAAGGCGCCGTCGGTGATCAGGATGCGTTGCTGCGCGGCGGCGATCAGCGCCTCGCGGGCACCGGGCGGGGCGAAGTTGGGGATGGCCATCCCGGGCGGATATAAGTGATCGCCTGCCTTATCAAGCGCGACCCTGCGGGACGATCACCGGCCCTGCCGCATGCGGCAGGATCGCCACCCTGACGCCATAGGCCGCCGCCAGGTTCGCCTCCGTCAGAACCGCCGCCGCCGGCCCGCCGGCCAGGACCGCGCCGTCCTTCAGCAGCAGCACGTCATCTGCCACCCGCGCGGCCAGTGTCAGGTCGTGCAGCACCAGCACCACGCCGGTGCCCCGCCCCGCCGCGGCACGCAGCAGCGCCAGCGTCTCCAGCTGGTGCAGCGGGTCCAGGCTGGCGAGCGGCTCGTCCGCCAGCAGCCAGCGCGGCTCGCCCGCCAGCACGCGCGCCAGCAGCACGCGGGCGCGCTCCCCGCCGGACAGGGACCGGACCGGCCGGTCGGCCAGCGCGGCCGTGTCGGTCGCCGCCAGCGCCGCCGCGATCGCCTCCACACCATCGTCGCCGTGCGGCAGGCGGCCCAGCCGCACCAGATCGCGCACGGTCATGTTCCAGTGCACGGCGGCATCCTGCGGCAGATAGCCGATCGCCTGCGCCCGCTCCCGCGCCGGCATCGTCGCAGCATCGCGCCCGTCCAGCATCACCTGCCCGCCGCTGGCCGGCAGCAGCGCGGCGCAGGCGCGCAGCAGCGTGGACTTGCCCGCCCCGTTCGCCCCCAGCACCGCCGTCACCCGGCCGGGCACGAAGCTCGCCGTCACGCCGCCCAGCACCGCCCGCTTGCCCAGCACGACATGCAGGTTGTCGACCGTCAGCCCCATGACCGGCCCCGCTCCCTCAGCAGCAGCACCAGGAAGTACGGCGCACCGATCAATGCCATCGCGACGCCCAGCCGCACCTCGCCCGCCCCGGGCGCCAGGCGGCACACGATGTCCGCCGCCAGCACCAGCGCCGCGCCACCCAGCGCAGCTGGCACCAGCAGCGCACCCGGCCGAGCACCCGACAGCGGGCGCAGCATGTGCGGCACGACCAGCCCGACAAAGCCAACCACCCCCGTCACCGCAACCCCGGCGCCGACGCACAGGCCCGCCCCGGCGATTACCAGCGCCTGCAATCGCGGCAGGCTGATGCCCAGCGATCGCGCCGCATCGGGCCCCAGTGTCAGCGCATCCAGGCTGCGGCCCGTGGCCAGCAACAGAGCGCAGCCCGCCAGCATGAACGGCGCGGCATGGGTCAGGTCCTCCACCCCGCGATCGGTCAGCGCGCCCATCAGCCAGTCGATCGCGGCCGCCACAACGTAGGGATTGGGCGCGATCGAGATCAGGAACATCGTCAGCGCCGCCGCCAGGCTGGCCAGCACCGTGCCCGCCAGCACGAAGGCCGCCGGTGTCTCCGCGCGCCAGGTCAGCCCGGCCAGCAGCGCCAGCCCGCCCGCCGCGCAGGCCATGGCGGCGGCAAAGATGCCCCATTGCGTCGCGCCCCCCAGCACGATCGCCGCCACCGCACCCAGCGCGGCCGCGCTCGACGTGCCCAGCACGCCAGGATCGGCCAGCGGATTGCGCAGCCACCCCTGCATCACCGCGCCCGACAGCCCCAGCGAGGCACCCAGCAATGTGGCCAGCCCCGCCCGTGGCAAGCGCAACTCGGCGATGATCGCCCAGCGCGGATCGCCCGACCACCAGGCCGACAGCGGCACCACCGCCTTGCCCACCATCAGGGATGCGGCGAACAGGGCCACGACCAGCACGGCCAGGCCGACCAGCAGGGCCTTGCGCCTCACCGTGCCACCTGCCGCCGCACCGCCGCCAGCCGCGCCAGCGCCGCCGGGATCGTCGGCCCGCCGCAATTGATCAGGTTGCGCGAAAAGGCGAGTTCGCGCGTGTCCGCATCGGTCCGCACCAGCAACCGCCGGCGGATCGCCGCCGTCCGCCCATCCGCATCCGGGCGCAGGATCAGGGCCGGCGGCTGGGCGAGAATGGCCTCGACCGGCAGCGCGCCCGTCATCGCCAGCCCGTAATCCGCCGCCGCATTGCGCAGGCCGGCCACCTGCATCATCTCATGCAGCAAGGTGCCGCCCCCATTCGCCAGATCGCCCGAGATGTACAGCAGGGCAGGCACCTCCGCACCCGTCCAGCGCGCATCGGCCACGGCACGATCGATCCGGGCATTGATCGTCGCCCCCTGCGCCTGTGCGCCGACCGCCTGCGCCACCTCGGCCACCTGCTGCTTGCTCTCGGCAATGGTGACAGGCGAATCCAGGTACAGCGTCCGCAGCCCGGCCTTGGCGAAGGCCGCGCGGGTGGCCGGCGGGGTGTAGCTGGTCGCCACCACCAGGTCGGGCGCCAGTGCGATCACCTCCTCCGCCGTGCCGCCGGTGCTGCGGAACCGCCGGGCCATCTCCAGCGGCACCGAGGTCGCGCCCGCCGCTTGCGAATAATGGCTGATCGCCGCGATCCGGTCCGGCGGCACCAGCGCCAGCAGCAGCTGGTCCGAACAGGGGTTCAGCGACACGATGCCACCCCGCTGCTGCCCGCCGGCCGGGGCGCACCCGGCCAACAGCAGCAGCAAGGGCAGCAGCCAGCGCATCCTCAGTCGAACCGCAGCCGGACACCGCCATAGGCGGCGCGGCCGATCGTGCCGTACCCGCTGACGACCTGATACTCCTCGTCGAACAGGTTCTCGACCCGGGCGTAGACCGACCAGCGCTGCGCCACCGGCATCTCCGCGCGCAGGCTGACCAGGGTATAGCCCTCCAGCCGCGTGGTGTTGGCGTTGTCGAAGCTGTCGCCGACCAGCTGCACCGTGCTGCCCAGCGAAAGGCCGAAGTCGAAGCGGTAATCGGCCGACAGGCTGCCCGAATTGCGCGGGCGGCGCGCCAGGCGGTTGCCCTCGAATCCGGCGCTGCGGTTCTCCGTGTCGATCAGGCTGTACGATCCGGCGACCGTCAGTCCGTCGACCGGCCGCGCCATCAGCCCGATCTCCAGCCCTTCGGCCTGTGTGCGGGCAATGTTGGAATAGGTGAAGCTAGCCGGGTCGAAGTCGATCTGGTTGACCGTGTCGCGGTGGAACCAGGTCGCGCTGGCCACCAGCGCATCGCCCAGCAGGCGCTGCTCCACCCCGACATCCCAGCTTTCCGCCGTCTCGGGCGCCAGCGTGGCGGTGCCGTAGAAAGGGGCATAGAGCTGATACAACGTCGGCGCCTTGAACCCTTCGGCATAGCTGCCGCGCAGCACCGTGCCGGTGCCCACCGCCAGCGCGGCGTTGGCGCCGAAGGTGGTGCGGCCGCCGAATGCGTCATCATCGTCATGCCGGATGGCACCGGTGATCGTCAGCGGGTCCAGCGGGGTCAGGATTGCCTCGCCCCAGAAGCTGGTGGTGCCGCGGCTGTAATTACTGACGCTGTCATCGAAGCGCGTGTCCTCGTGCTCCGCGCCGATCACCAGCCGGACGCGGTCCATCGCGTCGATGTCGCCCTTGTAGGTGTAGCGTTCCGACCGCCCGCGCGAGACGAACAGCGGGTCCGCCCCGGCATCGCGATCGAAATTGTCGCGGTCCACATCGGCGATCTGGAACGCGACGGTGTTGCGCCAGCTTCCGTCCAGGATATCGCCATGCAGCCCGGCATAGCCGTACAGCTCCTGCGCCGTGGAATATTCGTCCGTGTCGGCGAAGGCGAAGGCCGGCGCCGGGAAGCCGTCCAGATCGGTCCGGCTATCCGCCCAGTAACCCCGCAGGTCCAGCCGCAGGTCGGGCGTGAAAGCCACCTCTGCCCGGCCGCTGGCGCCATATTGCCGGTAGCCGTCCCGCTCGGCCCCACCGTCAAACGCGGAGATGCCGTCCGTGCGCAGATAGCCGCCGGTCAGCGCGCCCGACACGATGCCGCTGCTGCCGGAGACACCGCCGCTGGCGAACAGCGTGTCCATGCTGCCGTACTCGACATTGCCACGCGCCTGCAGCCCCGCCGTCGGTGCTTTCGTCATGATGTTGACCACGCCGCCGATGGCCTGGCTGCCCCACGGCACGGAGTTCGGCCCGCGCAGCACCTCCACCCGCTCCACATTGGAGGCGAGCAGATGCGCGAAGTCGAACCCGCCGCCGGGCGCTGATGGATCGTTGACCCGCACGCCGTCGATCAGCACCAGTGTCTGGTCGCCTTCCGCCCCGCGGATGCGCAGGCTGGTGACCGTGCCCAAGCCGCCATTGCGCGTCACCGTCACGCCCGGGGTGGTCGCCAGCAGGTCGCTGATCGCCACGGTCTGCCGCTGCTCGATCGTGTCGCGGTCGATCACCGTCACCGCCTGACCGGTGGTGGCGGCATCCTGCGGCGCACCGATGGCGGTGACGATGATGTCACTGGCAGGATCCTGCGCCGCCGCGGGGGACACGGCCAACGCCGCCGGCGCCACAGCCAGCAGATACGATACTTTCATTGTAACAAGCCCTAACCAAACAGGGCCGCCGCCGCGCAGGAACCTGCGCGTGCGTCAGCCGAACGCCCCTGTCGCCGCTCGAGGGTTTCGGCCTCGTCCGCGCGGCACACCCCGTCCGCACGATGGATCGACTGGCGAACGGCAGGTCTCCTGGCTCTCGGCTCGCCATGTCGCCCGGCCTTCCCGGATCTGCATCCAGTGGCCGGATCGGGCGACACTCCCCGATTACAGTTGCGGGGGCAGCGCGGGCTTCGACCGAAGGCCGGTCCCGACTTCCCTTTTCATCCCCGTCCCCGGGGAACCGTTCGCGCCGCGCCCCTAGCCATGCCGGGGCCGCCGCGTCAATATTCCACGCCCTTCTGCGCGTTGAACCCGGCATTGAAGGGGTGCTTCACCTCGCCGAACTCCGTCACCAGATCGGCCAGCTCGGTCAGTTCCGGCCGGGCACCGCGCCCGGTGATGCAGATATGCTTGGTCAGCGGGCGGTCCTTCAGGAAGGCCATTACCTCGGCGGCCGGCAGCGTATCGTCGGCCAGCACGATGTTGAGTTCGTCCAGGATCACGAAGTCGATCTCGGGATTGGCGATCAGTTCCTTCGCCCGCTCCCACCCGCGCCGGGCGGCGGCGATGTCCTTGGCGCGGTCCTGCGTGTCCCAGGTGAAGCCTTCTCCCATGCTTTCGAAGCTGACCAGGTCCGCCGGCAGCGCGGCGAAGAAGTTGCGCTCCCCCGTCTCCCACGTGCCCTTCACGAATTGCAGGATCGCCACCCGCATCCCCCAGCCAATGGACCGGATCGCCATGCCGAAGGCGGAGGAGGACTTGCCCTTGCCGTTGCCGGTATGGACGATCAGCACGCCACGCTCCGCCGTGCGGCGGGCCTGCAGCTTGTCGCGCGCCACCTTCATCCGCTTCATGCGGGCATTGTGGCGGGAATGGTCGGCGTCCTGCGGATCTTCGGGATCGGTCATGGCGGGGGCATCCTGCCGGGCGGTCATCCGCCCGCCAGCTCCCGTACCAGCGCCGGGGCGGGATAGATCGTCTCCAGCGCTTCCTGCACCGCCGCGGTGGAGACCACCACTGTCCGGTTCAACGTGCCGTCATAGCCGTAATTGCCGCCCAGCGAGTGGATGTTTCCGTCAAACGCCGCGCCGATCACCGTGCCGGCCCGGTCGATCACCGGACTGCCCGAATTGCCGCCGATGATGTCGTTGGTGGTCACGAAATCATAGGTTGCATCACGATCGATCTGCGCCTGCTTCGCCGCGAATGCGGGCGCGAGGTCGAACGGCGCGCTGCCGGTCGCACGGTCGAACGTCCCGCCCAGATTGGTGGCGAAGGGCACCTCGACCCCGCGCTCCTCCCACCCGGCCACCCGGCCATAGCTGATGCGCAGGGTGAAGGTCGCATCGGGATACTGGCTGTCGCCATAGGCGGCGAAGCGCGCATCGGTCAGCTGCGCACCCGCCGCCGCCAGCGGGCCGCGATATTGCGCATCGACCTGCTGCTGCAGCTCCCGCTGGCGCGGCTCCAGCTGCAGGGCATAGCGGATCAGCGGATCGTCCGACGTCTCGATCGCGCCGAGGCCCCCTTCCCACAGCTGCCGGCGATAGGCCGGGTCGGCCAGCCGGGTGTCGGACACCAGCCGCGCCGCCAGCTGTTCCGGGCTTTCACGCCCCAGCAGCAGCTTCGTGTCGGCATCGTCGACGCCCAGATATTCGCGCGACTTGGACAGGCTCCAGGAAAGCCGCAGCTCTTCCAGCCAGGGATAGATCGGCCGCTCGTCCAGCACCTCCTTCTCCAGCAGCGGCAGCGCGCTGTCGGTGTAGCCGGGCAGGCGCTCGCCATTCGGCTTGGCCCGCTCCTGCGCCGCCATCACCAGTTCGTGGGCATAGGAGTACAGGTCGGACGAAGGCTGCATGTAGCGATAAGGCAGGTACAGCGTGCGATAGGCGCCGATCGCCTCGCTCACCTGCGCCCAAGGATCATTGCCGGTCACATCGGTGCGCCCGCGCAGATCCGTCTCCGCCGCAGCCAGCTTGCCGGTGAAGGCGGGATCGTTCAGCGCACGCTGGCGGCCGATATAGACCTTCAGCGAATTCTCGATTCCGTTCAGCAGGTCCAGCCCCTCGCGCGCACGCTCCTCGCTGCCCTGCATCGCGCTGATCAGCCGGCCGCGCAGTTCGGACATGGTGGTGACGCTGGCGGGCAGCGCGACCTCCCGCTCGAACGCCAGCTGGCTTTGCGTGTAGAGGCGGCTGGTCGAACCCGGATTGCCCACCACGAAGGTCACTCCGCCTGCCTCCGGCGCGCGCGGGTTCCACTTCAGATGCGCCTCCGGCGTCACCGGCCGGCCATTCTCGTAAGCGCGCAGGAAGCTGGCATCCATGGAATAGCGGGGGAAGTTGAAATTGTCCGGATCGCCGCCGAATGTCGCCGCGCGATCCTCCGGCGCCCAGACCAGCCGGACATCCGAGTACTTGCGATATGTGTACAGCTTGTACTGCCCGCCACCGAACAGGGTGACCACCTGGCAGCGCGTGGTCGCACGATCGGTGCAGTTCTCGTCCTCGATCGCGGCCACGGCTGCGTCGCGCGCGCGGGTCAGCGCCTCGCCATTCAGGCCCTCCAGTGCGGAGCGGACCCGGCCGGTCACGTCGGTGATGCCGGTCACCACCTCCGCCTGCTGCCCGGGGCAGGCGACCTCGTCCTCGCGCCGCTCCGCGATAAAGCCCGCATCCAGCAGGTCGGCGGCGGCGGTGGAATTGTCGAACAGGCAGGATGCGACGCAATGGTGATTGGTCAGGATCAGCCCCTCGGGCGAGACGAAGCTGGCCGAACAGCCACCCGTCAGCCGCACCGCCGCCTGCCGCGTATGGTCCAGCCATGCCTCGTCCGGCGCCCAGCCATACGTCTCGCGCACCTGTGCCGCGGGGAAGTTGTCGAACGTCCACATGCCTTCCTCGGCAGCGGCGGGGGTGGTGCCGGCAAGCGCCAGCAGGGCAAGGGGGGAAGTCGCCAGCAGGGCGCGTCGCTTGGTCATCGATCTGCTTTCGGTCAGGGCCGGCCGATCAAAGGCGGCATGTCGCCGCCCCACATACCGGCCCGGCATAGTTGCTGGGGCGGGTGTAATCCGATCGGCCATGATCGGCAATCGCCGCCGCCCCTGCCTGCAACCGGGCACCAGCCGGCCGCAAGGGCTACCGGCTATCCCGTGATGCCCTTGATGACCTGCCGCGCCGTATTGGCCAGCACCGCCGCCGCGCCTTCATCCCCCTTCACCATCGACGACATGAACCCCTTGGCCTGCTGCAAGGTCAGATGCGGCGGAAATGGCGCGACGTCGGGATCGGTCTTCACCTCGATCACCGTGGGTCGATCCGCCGCCAAGGCGCGGTCCCAGGCAGGCGCCAGTGCCTCCGGATCGTCGACATATATGCCATGCAACCCGATCATCTCGGCAAAGCGGGCATAGGGCACATCGGGCAGATCCTGCGTGGTGGGGAATTTGGGATTGCCCTCCATCACCCGCTGCTCCCACGTCACCTCGTTCAGGTCGCCATTGTTGAACACGCAGATCACCAGCCGCGGATTGCTCCAGCGCTCCCAGTATTTCTGAATGGTGATCAGCTCCGCCAGATTGCTCATCTGCATCGCCCCGTCACCCACCAGCGCCACCACCGGGCGGTGCGGATGCGCGAACTTGGCGGCGATCGCATAAGGCACCGCCGCGCCCATCGACGCCAGCCCGCCCGACAGGGAGCCACGCTGGCCTTCCTTCACCCGCCAGTCGCGCGCATACCAGTTGGCGCAGGATCCGGAATCCGACGTGACGATCGCATCGGCCGGCAGGCGGGGCGACATTTCCCACACCACCCGCTGCGGGTTGACCGGGTTGGCCGCCGCCATCGCCCGCGCCTCGATCGTCTGCCACCAGCTGGCGACGGCATCCTCGATCTGCCCCTGCCAGGCACGATCCTGCTTGCGTACCAGCAGCGGCAGCAGCGCGCGCAGCGTTTCCGCCGCATCGCCATGCAGGTTCACCTCCACCGGATAACGCAAGCCCAGCATCGCTGGGTCGAGGTCGATCTGCACCGCCCGCGCCTGCCCATCGGGCGGCAGGAACTCCGCCCAGGGAAAGCCCGTGCCGATCATCAGCAGCGTGTCGCAATCGCGCATGATGTCGGATGACGGCTTCGTGCCTAGCAGGCCGATCGCGCCGGTGACGAAGGGCAGGTCGTCGGGCAGCACGTCCTTGGCCAGCAGCGCCTTGGCGACACCGGCGCCCAGCACGTCCGCCACCTGCACCACCTCGAACGCTGCGTTGCGGGCACCGGCGCCGATCAGGACGGCGACCTTCGACCCGGCATTCAGCACCTCCGCCGCGCGCGCCAGATCCGCCGCCTGCGGCACGACGCTGGGGCGCGAATAGCCGGTACCCGAGCGGGTGAAGCCATGCGCTTGCGCCGGCTCCTCGTAAGGCTGGTCCTGCACATCCTTGGGCAGCACCACCACGGACACGTCGCGTTCGGCGATGGCGATGCGGATCGCGCGGTCGGTGACATGGCGCAGCTGCGCCGGCGCGGTCACCTCCTGCACATAGCCGGCCACGTCGGAGAAGATGCGGTCGAGGTTCAGCTCCTGCTGGTAACTGGCGCCGCGCACGGTGCTTTCCGCCTGCCCGGCGATCGCCAGAACGGGCACATGGTCCAGCTTGGCATCATACAGCCCAGTCAGCAGATGCGTGGCGCCGGGGCCGCCGGTCGACAGGCACACGCCCAGCTCGCCGCTGAACTTGGCATGGGCAGCCGCCATGAAGGCGGCCATCTCCTCGTGCCGCACCTGGATGAACTCGATGCCGTCGCCCGCCTTCTCGGCCCGCTGCAACGCGCCCAGCACGCCGTTGATGCCATCGCCGGGATAGCCATAGATGCGGGAGACGCCCCACGCCTTCAAACGGGTCACGAAGAAGTCGCTGGTCATCTCAGCCATGGTCCGGCCCTTTCGTCACATTGGCGGCAGCGCCGCCATGGACCGCCGGCCCATGGCAGGCTGGCTCTTCACTTCTTCTTCAGGGCATCCGGCTTGTGCACGGCTTCCTTGCCCGACTTGTCGCTCTTCACGCGATATTGCGGGTCGTCCTTGCTGGCCTTGGCGGTGTGGCCGCCCGCCTTGGTGGTTCCGGTTTCCTTCTTCACAACCTTGCCGGTCGTCTCGCCCTGCGGCGTATCCCACTTCACGTGATCGCCGGCTTTCAGATCCTTGGTCATGCGGTCTCTCCCACGGTCGGCACATGATGTGCACGGCAGTGCATCACCTGACAGCGACTGATCGCCCGGTCCGTTCCGCTGGCCATCGGGCGCCGATGAACCCGCCGCAGACATGCCAAAGGCGGCCCCGCCGGGACCGCCTTTGTGCCTGCCACTCGCAGGATAGGGCCAGCACGGCGGAGGATGGCAGGGGCCCGGCCCCCACCATCATCTCGCCATGTCCGATCAGTAACGCAGGCGCAGACCGGCGTAGAACCGGCGGCCGAACGTTTCCAGGATGGTCCGGCGATATTCGCTGTTGGCGTTCTCGATCCGGACGGCATTGGTCAGGTTCACGGCCTCGAAGAACAGCGATGCGTTCTCGTTGATGTTGAACCCGGCGGATGCGTCCAGCTGGCCATAGGCTTCGCCGAATTCCGGATTGTTACCACGGCCCAGTGCGGTGATCAGGTACTCGGACCGCCAGTTGTACGACCCACGGATGCTGAACACATCGTCCTCGTAGAAGGCCGACACGTTGTAGCTGTGGCGCGACAGGCCGGGGAAGGACAGCGGACCGCCGGTGAAGAAGTCCGTCTCCTCGTAACCGCTATCGTCGGAGAAGGTGTAGTTCGCCAGCAGGCCGATATTGGCCAGCGGACCCGGCAGGAAGTCGAAGATGTACTGACCGCCCACTTCGGCGCCGTTGATTGTCACCTTCTCGGTGCCGTTGGACGGCACGTTGATGGCATAGACGGTGCCGGTTGCCGGATCGGTGTAGGGCTCGGTCGTGTTCTGCACGAAGGATCCGATTTCCTTGCGAAAATAGGTCGCCGACACATAGCTCACATTGTTGAAGTAATATTCCAGACCCAGATCGTACTGCCGCGCACGGTACGGCTCCAGGTCGGGATTGCCGCGCGAACCGGTCAGGCCGACCACGTCCAGCGTGAAGCGCGGGGCCAGCTGCTGCGGCAGCGGACGGGCCAGCACTTCGGTGGCGGTGGCGCGCGCCTGCAGCCGGTTCGGGATCAGCTCCGCCGTCAGGTTGATGGAAGGCAGGAACTCCGTGTATCCGCCATCGAACGAGATCGGGGTGATGATGCCGTTCTGGACCTGGAAACCGTCGGACGTCGTCTTGGTGTCCACCACGCGGGCACCAGCCACACCCTTCACGATCACGCCGAGATCGACCTCGAATGCGGCCTGCGCGTAACCGGCCCAGTTGTCCTCCTTGACCTCCCAGGTGTCGAGCGGCACCGGATTGTCATAGGCGTCGGGCACGCCCACGGCATCGGCCAGGTTCATGCCCAGGTTCAGCCAGCGATTGATCCCGCCGGTATAGCCGCGATCGGCCCCACCGAAGAAGTCGTGGTCACCCAGCGTGGCATTGGCCGCAACGATGCCCTGGATACGCTGGATCAGCGCGATCGGCGTTTCCGTCGACTGCACCACCGTGGTGCTGGTGCCGCGGTCGAAATTGTTCAGCGTGGTCGTGCCGGTCGCGCCGTTCAGCGTCAGCGCCTTGTCGTAATAGATGCTGTCCGCGCTCAGCTGGCGATACTGCACGCCCGTCTTGAACGAGGTGAAGAACCCGCCGGTCGGCTCGTACTCGGCATCGAACTTGCCGCTGATCTCTTCCTGATTGTTGAAGCGCGGGCGGCTCAGCACGATCAGCTGGGTGATGCCCTGCGCGGTCGTCTGGTCGATCGGCAGGGTGATGTTCGGCGCCTGCTGATCGTTGTTGTAATCGATCGTCAGGCTCGACAGGCCCTGCGCCGTCGCGGTGGCATTGACCTCGTCATTGAAGGCGCGCGCCTTGGCGTAGCTGCCGCTGCCCTTCAGCGTCAGCTGGCCGGTCGTCCATTCGAAGCCGGCCTGCGCGTTGGTGGTCCGCCGCTCCTGCGTGCCCAGGATGTTGCGGTAGGCGGCGCTCAGCCCGTTCGGTGCGGCCAGGCCGCCCAGGAAGGTCACGCTCTGCGCCGTGTTGTCGGGGCCGATCACGGCGCTGCCGATATCGACGCCGCCATTGGCGATGTTCTGCACCGTGCCCAGCTGCAGGAACTGGCTGTCCAGCTCCATGTCGGACCGGGTGTGAGTGCCTTCCACGAACATGCGCAGATCATCGGTCGGGCGCCATTCGAAGATGCCGTTGATGGATCCGCGCTTGGTCAGCTCGCGATTGATGATCGGGCGCGGAATGTCGGGGTAGAAGTCACCGGTGCCGTCATTGTTCAGGTCCAGCGCCTGCATGCCGGCGGTCGCCGGATCGCGGTCGATCTGGCGCCAGCCGGTGGTGCGCAGCTGGTCGTACCACAGGCTGCGCTCCTCGTAGGTGGCGGACACCAGCAGGCCCATCGTGTCGTCATTGAACAGCGTGCTGCCGATCAGCGCGAACTTGGGGTCGATCCGCTGCGACAGCTCGCTGTAGATGCCCTGGGCAGAGCCGGCGATGTAGGACTCGCCATTGCCGTCGAACGGCCGGCGGGTGATGATCCGCACGGTGCCGCCCAGGCCGCCCTCGGTCATGTCGGGGGTGGCAGACTTCACCACTTCCAGGCGGTTGACGAATTCCACCGGCAGGTCGCGGAACTCGACCGCGCGGCCGCCGCCGACATTGGTGGACAGCGCCGTCTGGCCATTGATCTCGACGCGGTTCAGCGCCGGCTCGGCACCACGGATGGAGATGCTCTGGCCTTCGCCGCCGGCGCGGCTGATCTGCACGCCGGTGACGCGCTGCAGCGCCTCGCCGATGTTCTTGTCAGGGAACTTGCCGATATCTTCGGCAGAGATGGCGTCGATCACCTGCGCGGAATCGCGCTTGGCGCTCAGCGCGCTGGCCAGCGAGGCGCGGATGCCGGTGACGACGATCTCGTCGCCGGCGGGCGCATCCGCAACCGGCTCGGTCGGCTGGTCTTCCCCGGCCGCCTGCGTGGACACTTCCTGCGCGGAAGCCGGCAGCGCCGTCACCAGTGCGATCGCCAGCGCGGCGAAGGAGGTACGAGCGGCCGAAAGGGGTAGCGTGGAGCGCATGAAAATCTGCATCCTCTGAAGTGCTGGCGGTTCTGTGACCACCGATCCTCCCGCCGCCTAGCGCCGCCCCGCTCCCTTGCCTAGCTGTCAATCTCAGATTGTGGTCGGATGCCGCACAGTTTGGGACGACCATGTTGCACATTTGCCGCGCTTTGCTGCCTGTTTATTGGGCAATCTCCTCCATGGCCGGCCGGTCACCCTACGACATTGCGGGGGCGGAGGGTGCCGGTCCGTCCGGCAGCGGGATGAATTCCGCATCATCCGCATCCGGCAGCTTCATCCGGCCGGCCTGCCAGTCCGCCGCCGCCTGCCCCAGGCGATCCTTGGAGGACGACACGAAGTTCCAGTAGATGAACCGCTCGCCCACCGGCTCCCCGCCCAGCACCATCACCGTCGACCGCTCCTGCGCCGTCACGCGCGACGCTGCCGCGCCCAGCACCAGCATCTGCCCGCTTTCGTACCGCGTGCCACCCAGCTCCACCGCGCCGGCCGAGATATACAGCGCACGCTCCTTGTGACCGCCCGGGATTTCCGCCGTCGCGCCCGGCGCCATGTCGAGATGCGCGTAGAACAGCGGCGACCGGGTCTGCGCCCCCGCCGTCAGGCCGTAGGCGCTGCCGGCGATCAGATGCCCCGACACCCCGCCGTCTACCCAGTGCGGCAGGTCGTCGCCTGCATGGTGGGAGAAGGACGGCGCGATCTCCTCCTCGCCATCCGGCAGCGCGACCCAGGCCTGGATGCCGTGCAGGTGATCGCCCACCGCCCGCGCGCGTTCGAACCGTTCGCTGTGGGTGATACCGCTGCCCGCGGTCATCCAGTTGACCTCCTGCGGGCGGATCGCCTGTTCGTAGCCCAGACTGTCGCGATGCATGATCTCGCCGGAGAACAGATAGGTCACCGTCGCCAGCCCGATATGCGGATGCGGGCGCACATCCACATCGCGGCCGATACCGGGCGCCAGATCCAGCGGGCCCATATGGTCGAAGAAGATGAACGGGCCGACCATGCGCCGTTTGGCGAAGGGCAGCACCCGGCCCACTTCCATGCCGCCGCCCAGGCTGCGACGTCGTTGCTCGATGATCATCTCGATCATGGTGGTTCCCCTTCCGATTGCCATTCTCTCCTAGAGCAGAACCGGAAGGGGCGGCAATCGCTGCCTCAGGGATCCAGCGGATCGCGCGGGTCGATCCGGGCGGATGCCGCGTCAGGCCGCCATTCGAGCAGCGTCGGGCTGATCCGCGCGCCCGCGACACCCGGCGCATAGCCCAGCTCGCGCCCATTGCGTGCGACAAAGGCCTCGCTGCCGATATTGGCGCTCTGCACCGGATTGCACACGACCAGCGTGTCCCGATCCAGCGGCGCGCCCATCGCCATCAGCAGGCGCGCGGCGTTGCGCATGTTGGTGGTGGTATGCCGGGCATGCGGGTCGATCACGATCCGGTCGGCCGGAATGCCATAGCGGGTGATCAGGGCATCGCGCATCACCACCGCTTCGGTGAAGCGCGTGGCGAAGGGATGCGCCCGCCCGCCCGACACGATGATGAACGGCGCGTCCCCGGCCGCGAATTGCTGCGCGGCCAGCCGCAGGTGATACTTGCCGCCGGGGCTCAGCGGCATGTCCGCCAGTTCCGGCCCGATGCCGGTGACGATCAGCGCGGTGTAACGATAGTCGTCCCAGTCGGTCCGCCGCGCCCGGGCAAAGGCGCCCTCGTTCAGCCCCTCATCCAGCGGCAGATGCGCGACCGCATCGGTCCGCGTGCTGCCGTCCAGCAGGGACAGCGCGAAGTCGAAGGATCGGTCCAGCCGCTGCAGCGATCCGGCCCGCGGCACCTCCGACAGCCACGATGCCGCCTGCAGCCAGGCGCGGCGTTCGGCCGGGCCGATCGCGCCCGCCCCGTCGATCTCCGCATAGGTCGGCACCTGTCCCAGGCCATAGGTGCGCAGGATCACGTTCACGCCCGCCAGCTCGCGCATGGCCTGCGCGGCCACGCCGTCGTCGAAGGCGGTCAGCGTCGCCGGCAGCGCAGCCGCCAGGGTGGCGATCTCGTCCTCCTGCCACACCAGCGCCTGCGCGATGCAGCCGGGCTCCTGCCGGCAGGCGGCCTGCCGCTGCGCGCGGGCGGACATGAGTTGCCCCATGCCCGGCCTTTCCGTCACCGCGATCATGGCCGGGCGATCCCCGGCAAGCTTGGTGAACAGCGGGAACAGCCGCTGTGACAGCGCGGAGAAGGCGGCATCCTCCACCGCCGCCGGCTCCGCCACCTGCGCCAGCGCCGGGGCGGAGAGGGCGCAGGCGGCGGCCAGAAGCGCCGCCCGCATCACCGATCGCGCCGGGCTCACCAGTTCAGGCCCACGACCAGGCGGACATTGCGGCCGAAGATCGGGCGGCCATAGATCGCCTCCGCACTGCCCTGCCCGGCCAGCAAGTCCGTGCGGGTGTTGCCTTCGGTCAGGCCTTCCTCGTTGAACAGGTTGTCACCCACGATCTGCACCTGCCACGGCCCGCGGCTGACGGTGACACCCGCGCCCACCGTGCCATAGGCCGGCAGCGCGGTGTTGTTGTACAGGTCGACGAACCGCTCCCCCATATAGGTGTATCGGCCATAGACCGACACGTCGGCTCCCCCCGTCGCGAAGTCGAAGGACGGGCGGATATTGCCATAGACCTTGGGCTGGCGGGTGATCTGGTTGCCTTCCACCTGCTCGGGGTCGGCACCGGTGGTGGACTGGAAATTCTTGTATTTGGGGTCGCTGATCGTCAGCGCGCCGTTCAGCGTGAACCAGGGCGTCACCGCCAGCGCACCGTCCAGCTCCACGCCCAGGATCTGCGCCTCGCCGATGAAGGGCACGTTCACGTCGTTGCGGCCCGTGCTCGGGTCGAACGCCAGGAAGGACGCGTTCAGCGGATCGAAGTTGGAATAGAAGCCGGTGGCGTACAGATAGGACCGGCCGCTCGCCAGCTTCAGCCCGACTTCGTACTGGTCGGCAATGGTGGTGACGAACACCGGGTTGGAACTCACCTCCATCACCGACTGCACGTTGGGCGGCGTCTCCAGATGGCTCGCGCGGGCATACACGCCGATCCAGTCGCTGAAGTCGTAATTGGCGCCGACCGTCCAGTTGGTCGCCTCCGTATCGAGGTCGCGGCTCAGGATCTGCCCGGTGAAGCCGCGCGTGGCGTCATCGGCCAGGGTGGCGGGATCGCCCAGATTGACCTGCTCCGTCAGCTGCCCATAACCCGAATAGTCGTACTGCTCGTGCCGGATGCCGGCATCGATGCGCAGCCCCGGCACGATCTCCCAGGTGTCGTTGGCGTAGATGGCGAACATCTGCGCATCGCTGTCCCCGCCATTTAGCGTGGCGGCATAGTTCAGCACGCCATTGTCGGTCACCCGCCCGACCTCGCCGCCCGCCGCATTGTAGGCCACCAGATCCAGCGTGCGCGGCGTGCCGGCCACCTCGATCAGGTAGTTCTGGTAGGCGTAGAAGCGGTCCTGCCCGTAGAAACTGCCATACAGGCCCACGGTGATGTCGTGACTGCCCAGCCCCGTCTCGAACCGCTTGGCGACCGACAAATTGCCCTGCGCCGAATAGAAGTCGGATGCGACGTCGCGATACTGGCCCTGCATCACCAGGCCGGAATCCTCGTCCGGGTAATAGACGTTGTCGGTCCCCGCCAGGGTATAGCCGAACTGCGCGACCGGGCCGAAGGCGGCAGTGGCGCGGGCGAGATAGCCATTGGCGAAGCTGTCGGCATCGGCCGGGTTGGTGGTGGAATAGAAGGCGGTGAACCGGTTCTTGCCCCGCGTGTAACCCACCTTGGCGGACACCAGCCAGTCGTCGAACTCGGCCTCATATTGCAGGCCGGCATTGAACATCCGCATGTGGCGGCCGTCCGCCAGGTCGGTGGTGCGGCTGTCCGTCTGCCCGGTGCCGGTACGGTACGGGATGGTGACGCTGCGGAATGCCGGCGAGTTCATCGTGCCGTCGAAATAGTCGATGAACGGGTCCAGGCTGCGGGACGGATCGCGCGGATCGTTGATGGGGATCGGCAGGTAGAACACGTTCTTGTCGTTGACGTAATTGGCGCTGACCTTGACGTAGCCGTTCTCCAGATCGTGCCGGATATTGGCGCGGATCTGCCCGCCGCGATCATTGGGGAAGCCGTTGTCGCGGTACCCGTCATGATGGCGGATGAAGCCGCCGACCGCATAATAGGTGTCGCCGCCCAGCGGGCCGGACTGGTACGCGTCCAGCCGGTACAGGCCGGTATCGCCCAGCGTGACCTGCGCCCCGCCAGCCGGCGTGTCGCCGCCTTCGCGGGTGATGGCATTGATGATCGCACCGGAATAGCTGGCAAAGACCGGCGCCGGACCGCCGCGCACGACTTCCAGCCGCTGCGTCATGATGTCCTGCCGCAGGATTGCGTCGCCGCGGAAGAACACACCGTCATTCTCGTGGAACAGCGGCAGGCCGTCCTGCTGGAACGAGACAAAGCCGCCATCATTGGGCAGGCCGCGGATGCGGTAGATGTTCTGCACCTCGCCGCCGGTGCTTTCCGTCTGGAAGCCGGGCAGCTGGCCGATCAGGTCGGCGAAGTTCAGCGGCGCGATCTTGGCGATCGTGTCCTGGTTCAGCGTGTTGATGGCATAGGACGCGTCGAAGCGGCGCTGTGCGCGGGCCGCGCCCGTGACGATGATCTCCGACCCGGCCGGACCGTCCGCAACCTCCTGGGTCGCGATGGCGGCGGCGCGGGCATCGGCCTGCGTGGCAGCAGCGGTGGCATCCTGCGCCTGCGCGGCGAGAGAGGTGCCGATCGCCGCGATCGCGGCGCCGGAAACGAGCATGATCTTGTACATTTGGACCCTTGTCACGTTGTCGTGCTGCGCCACCCTGCTGGCGGCACGTGGGGTCCAACTGCCGCCGGTTTGTGACACATCGGTGTCGATGGCGCGAAGTTTTGTGCAGGTGCGAAATGGCCATGGCGGTGTCATAATCGGGCCATAAGTGGGGCTCATGCTGATCGCCCTGCCACGCCTCGCCGCACCGTTCGCCATCCTCGCCACGGCGGTGCTTTGCCCGAACGCCGCCCAGGCGCAGGACACCGCGCCGGAACCCGTCGATCTCGTCGATCCGTTCGTCGGCACCTCGGGCGATCACGGGCAGCTGACACCGGCGGCGACCGGACCTTACGGCATGGTCCAGCTGTCCCCCGATACCGATCCGGCGCAGCATGCGGGCTATGATCACGCGGCCAGCCAGCTGACCGGCTTTTCTCATACCCGCGCCGTGGGCGTGGGTTGCGGCGGCGGTGGCGGTGATCTGCATGTCGCGCTGGGTTATGGCGCGGAGAGCGGCCCCTGGCTGATGGACAAGGCCACCGAACGGGCCGGTCCCGGCTGGTACAGCGTGCAATATGGCGGCGGGATCGCGGCGGAGCTGGCGGCGAACGGCGCCGCCGGGATCGTCCGCTTCACCCTGCCCCACGCCGGAAATGTGCGGCTGGTGATCGACCCGCGCCACAGCTACACCAAACGCCACTCCGCCGAATGGACCCAGGGCGCATCGGGCGCCGACCTGCGCGCCCGCATGTCTGCCGGCACTGTGTGTGACGAAGGCATCTATCACCTGTCCTCCGCATCGCAGCTGCGACTGAACGGGACGCCGGTGACCGCCGCGCCCACCGTGCTGGACGGCGACCGGCTGGTCTTCGATCTTGCGGTGCAGGCGGGCGACCGGGTGGAACTGCGCACCGGCCTGTCCGTGGTCGATCCGGCATCGGCCGCCAATGTCCTCGCGCAGCAGATCGGCGATCGCTCCGTGGAGGAGCTGCGGGCGGAGGCGCGCGCATCGTGGTCCCGCGAACTCGCGCGGGTGGCGGTGCCCGGCGACGGGGAGGCGACCCGCCTGTTCTACACCCACCTGTTCCGCACCATGCAGACGCCGGCGCGGATCGACGATGCGGATGGCCGCTACCGCCGGTCGGACGGATCGCTGCAGCAGGTGCCCGCTGGCCATCATCGCTATGCCGGCTGGGCCGTTTGGGACAATTACCGCACGCAGCTACCGCTGCTGGCGCTGCTCGATCCCGACCGCTCCGCCGACATCGCCGCCTCGCTGGCGGAGCTGTACCTGGCGGGCAAGGCGCAATGGGCGACCGACAGCGAGCCCTTCATCACCGTGCGGACCGAACATGCCGGCGTCGCGCTGCTCGATTTCCGGCGCAAGGGCATCGGCGGTTTCGACGCGGCGCAGGTGCTGCCCCTGATGGAGGCGGAACTCGCCACCCTGCCCCGCGCCACGCCGGACCAGCAGATCGAGACTGCCTACGACGTCTGGGCCGCCGCCGAACTGGCCGCCGACCTGGGCGACACGTACCGCGCCGAACGGCTGCGCGCGGATGCCTTGTCCTACCGCCCCATGTGGCTGGAGACCTTCCGCGACATCGCGCCCGATTTCGACGTGGTGAAGGCGCGCGGCCTGTATCAGGGCACGTTGTGGCAATATCGCTGGGCGCCGGTGTTCGACCTCGACTGGCTGATGGACGAGGGGCTGGGCCGCACCCGCTTCCTGGCGGAGCTGGACCGGTTCTTCGCCGACGGCCTGTTCAACATGACCAACCAGCCCGACATCCAGACTCCCTTCCTGTTCGCCGCCGCCGGCCAGCCGGATCGCACGCGCGCGCTGGTCGACACCATCCTGAACCACCCGATGGACCACTGGTACACCAATGCCGGCAAGCGCGCGGCGCCGTGGCACGGTCGCAGCTTCGCGCTCGACCCGGTCGGCTATGCCGACGGGATGGACGATGATGCTGGCGGCATGGCGGCCTGGTATGTCTGGGCATCGATGGGCCTGTACCCGCTGGTGCCGGGCCGCCCCGAATATCTGGTGGCGGCGCCCGCCTTCGATCACGTCACGATCATGCTGCCCCGGGACCGCCGCCTGACGATCACCCGCGGGCCGGAAGGCACACCGACCCGCTGGAACGGCACGCCGCTGGACAGCGCCTTCGTGCCGCACGCGGCGCTGGCCGACGGCGGGGAGCTGCGCGTCGGCAGGTGACCGGAAACCCCTGCCCCATTCCAGCCGTTCGGGTGGCAGCATGCACGGAACCGGAACGCTTCACCTGATGATTCACCCCCATGGCTGACACCCTCACCTGCGACGTGGCGGTGATCGGCGCCGGCACCGCCGGCCTCGCCGCAGAGCGTGCCGCCCGCCGCAACGGCGCGTCCACCCTGCTGATCGACCCCAGCTTCAACGGCACCACCTGCGCCAATGTCGGCTGCATGCCCTCCAAGCTGCTGATCGCCGCCGCCACCGAAGCGCACCGGATCGCCCGCGCGGAGCTGTTCGGCATCAAGGTCGGCGATGTCACGATCGACGGCCCCGCGGTCATGCGCCGGGTCCGCGCCGAACGCGACCGCTTCGCCGCACACACCCGCGACGCGTTGGACAAGCGCGATCCTGCCAAGGCCGTGCGCGCCCGCGCCCGTTTCATCGGGCCGGACCGCCTGCAGCTGGACGACGGCCGCACCATACAGGCCCGCGCCATCATCATCGCCACCGGCTCCAGCCCGCTGGTGCCGCCACCCTTCGCGGCGCTGGGCGACCGGCTGCTGACCAGCGACAATGTGTGGGACCTGCCCGACCTGCCCCGCCGGCTGGCGGTGGTCGGCTCCGGCTCCATCGGCGTCGAACTGGCGCAGGCCATGGCCCGGCTGGGCGTGGAGGTCACGCTGTTCGACCGCGGCCACAGCCTAATCAAGCTGCGCTGCCCCAAGGTCCGCGCCACCCTGCAGGCGATCATCGAACGCGACATGGCGGTGCATGGGGGCGTCGCCGTCCTGCCCGAACGCACCGCCGGTGGCGTCCGCATCCGCTGGAACGGCGACAGCAGCGGAGAGGCCGAGTTCGACATGGTGCTCGCCGCGCTGGGCCGCCCGCCCAATCTCGACGGGCTCGACCTCGACCGCGCCGGGCTGGAGCTGGACGATCACGGCGTCCCCTGCCACGACCGCCGCACCATGCGCTGCGGCGACAGCGCCGTATTCCTGGCGGGCGACGTCGCCGCCGACCTGCCGCTGCTGCATGAGGCATCGCATGACGGCGCGATCGCCGGCCGCAACGCCGCCGCCTTCCCCGCGCCGATCCGCACGCCGCGCCATGTGCCCTTCAGCATCACATTCACCGATCCTCCCGTCGCCACCATCGGCGACCCGGAGACGAAGGGCGCGGTCACCGGCACGGCCGATTATGGCGACCAGGGCCGCGCGCGGGTGGAGGGGCGCAACGAAGGCACGCTCACCCTCTACGCCGCCGCGCCCGACGGGCGGCTGATCGGCGCCGATCTGGTGGCGCCCGGCGGGGAGCATCTGGCCCACATGCTCGCCTGGGCGATCGAGCGGCGCCTGACCGGGTCGGAGATGCTGGAACTGCCCTTCTACCATCCCACGCTGGAGGAAGGGCTGAAACAGGCGCTGCGCACGATCTGCAAGGCCACCCCGATCGACCTGCCCGTGGATCAGGACTCCGGCACGCCGCCCGGGGCCTGATCTTTGGGCGCCTGATCCGCCCGCCGCCCGATATGCGGCTGCCCCCGCGCGGCGGCCAGCGCGACCTGCCGATGCCGCTCGCGATACGCGGCGCGCTGGTCCTCCGTCCGCTCGCCGTGGCAGGCGGCGCAGCTGACCCCGGGCTCGAACAGGGCGGAGGCCTGATCCTCGGCGCTGACCGTGCGCTGGCAGGCATGGCACACTTGCGTGGTGCCCGGTGCCAGACCATGCCCCACGCTCACCCGCGCATCGAACACGAAGCACTCGCCCCGCCACAGGCTCTCCTGCTCCGGCACGGTCTCCAGATAGCGCAGGATTCCGCCCTTCAGGTGGAACACCTCGTCCACCCCTTCGCGTTTCAGGAAGGCGGTGGACTTCTCGCAGCGGATGCCACCGGTGCAGAACATCGCCACCTTCGGCGCACGCCCCTGACCCAGCAGCGCGTCCCGCTGCTCCCGGAACCACCCGGGAAAGTCGCTGAAGCTGCGCGTACCGGGGTCGATTGCCCCGGCGAAGCTGCCGATCGCCACCTCGTAATCGTTGCGGGTGTCGATCACGATCGTGTCCGGATCGGCGATCAGCGCGTTCCAGTCCTCCGGCTCGACATAGGTGCCGGCCTCCCGCTCCGGATCGATCGCCGGCTCGCCCAGCGTCACGATCTCGCGCTTCACGCGCACCTTCAGCCGGTGGAACGGCATCGTCTCCGCTTCCGCGAACTTCACCTCCAGATCCGCACAGCCGGGCAGCGCGCGGATCTGCGCCACCACCGCGTCGATCGCCTCGGGCGCCCCGGCAATGGTGCCGTTGATCCCCTCCGTCGCCAGCAGCAGCGTGCCGCGAATGCCTTGCGCGCGGCAGCTTTCCGCCACCGCGGGGCGCAGGGCGGCAGGGTCGTCGAACCGAGCGAAGCGGTACAGGGCAGCCACCCGGATCGGCGGCTGCTGAAGTTCGGTGGCGGCAGGCATCGCCGCCCGATAGCACCGTTGCGTCCGCACGCTAATGCCTTCGCGCGGTTCGATCCTCCCATGCGCAGCATGGGGAGGGGGATCAGCGCAGGCTGGTGGAGGGGCATGGCGCAACGCTGCTATTGTGCGCCTGCAGCTAACGCCCCGTAGCGGACGTCAGTGGCTTTCAAGCGAGATAAACCATTCCGGCGCTACTTTCCGAGTAGCGACGCAAGCTGTTTTCGGGACGCAAGCATCCTTAAGACTGCTCGAGCCCGATAAAGCGAGTTCGGGCGCGTTGATATTTTTAGACCAAATGAACTCCTTACTGGAACCGCCAGTGACCATACCACTGCTACTCCGCAGGAAGCCGACACTACCGTCCTCATAGCGGATCACTCCACTTTCTAGCTTGAGCTGATCAAACAGGACGCGGTAGCGAGCTAATCGATTGTCGGGCAGGTGACTTGGACGTTCCGCTTCCGGGACATTTAGCACCCCATCTATCCAGATGAAGTCTCTCGCTACGCGGGTAACTCGCGGCTCTTGGGCAACCATTGCTCTAAGCTCATCGAAGACGGCCTGATTGCGCCTAAACTCGTCCACCATAACGTCGTCCGATGGGTGAGCGTCAGACCATTGGCATGCTCGAAGAAGGAGAAGGGGCAGCGCAACGAAAACTAATAGAAGGCAACCGCACCCTCTGGCGCGACGATGCCAGTCCCCGGATTGTTCTTCACCCTTCATAGGTGCGTGCTTGCAGCAATGCACGATCTTAGCAACGTCCGCTTCCCACCCATAGCGGACCTGAGATCCTCCCCGGCACGGGGAGGGGGACCGCTCGCGGAGCGAGGGGTGGAGGGGCACCCGCCGCCTCTCCGGACGTCTGATACCAGGTTCTTGAGAGGTGGCGCGTGCCCATCCACCATGCTGCGCATGGTCCCCCTCCCCCGCCAGGGGAGGATTGTCCGCCCTCCACCTTTTCCCGACACCATCCTGACGCAAAAAAAGGGCCGGAGATCATCTCCCCGGCCCTTCCTTGAGATCAGACCGCCGCGGAACGCGTCTGCGAGGCGTTGTGCCCGCCATTGCGGTACAGCACTTCGCGCGCCACCGACGGATCGATGCTGGAGTCACTGACGGTGACGACCACGCCGCCATCCTTCAGGCGGCTGCCGTAATAATCGGCATCTTCCTTTTCGACGCCATGCTTCGTCAGCGTCTCGTTCAGCGTACCGCCCAGGGCGCCGATGCCCGCACCGATCGCCAGCGCTTCGGGCGCTGCGGAGGCAGCGATGGCGCCGGCTGCGGCCAGCGGACCCACGCCCGGGATCGCCAGCGCGGCAATGCCGATGCCCGCGCCCAGCGCGCCGCCGCCCAGGATACCGCGCAGCACGTTGCGGTGATGCTCGTCAGTGATCTCGCCATCGCCGGACGATGTCGTGGTCGTGCCGCCATGATGCGCGATGACGGACAGGTTCACATCGTCCACCCCGGCGCTGCGCAGTTCGGAAACGGCGCGCTCGGCTTCGGCGTGGCTGTCGAAAATGGCTGATGCCTGTACCATGAAATATCCCTCTCGATTATATCTGCCAGCCTGTGCTGGTTGCTCCCTCAACCCGTTCGACTCCCACCCGTTCCGGCCGCGCGGCGTCTTGCTGTGATCGGCACATCGCGCAAAACCGTTTTCCTACTCACCCCGCGGCCGCCTACGCCCCCGCGCATGAGCAATCGCCGCAACAGCACGCAGCGCCAGCGCAAGGCCACCTCGCGCCCCGCGCACAGGCCCTGGACGCCATGGCTGAAACTGCCGCCCTTCCTCCCCGTCCCGCTGCGCACCCGGCGCGATGGCTGGACGCCGGCGCGGCAGGCCCGCTTCATCGGCCTGCTGGCGCAGTTCGGCTGCGTGCGCCGTGCCGCCGCCGCCATCGGCCTGTCGCGCGAATCCGCCTATCGCCTGCGCCGCCATGCCGGCGCAGGCTCGTTCCGGTCGCGCGAATCCGCCTATCGCCTGCGCCGCCATGCCGGCGCAGGCTCGTTCCGGGCGGCGTGGGACACCGCGATCCGGGGGGTGGCACAGCCCGCGTGGAAGTTCACAGGGGCGGAACGGCGCGCACTGGGCTTGCTTGGCCCCTTTCACGTCCGCCTGTGGCAGGGCCGCCCGGCGGCGATCTACAGAAAGCCGTGCGATTCCCGTCTGTTGTCGGAAGGGAACGCGCTCGACCGGTACCTTGGTCACTTGCCCGGCAACCCGGCCGACGAGCTGTTCAGCCCGGCCGACCTGCGTGATTTCTTCCGCCGTTTGCTGTCACCCCCCGCCAGCGCTTCCCGGCCGGCCCGCATGGCAAGTGCATGACAATCCACCGCTTGTTGCAAGCCACCCTTGCGCAGCGGCGGCAGCGGCATAATCTTGATCTCTACCGACCTGCCTGAAGGGAGCGCATGGCACGAAAACCACACCGCGCCGGGGGAAACTCCGTCGCCGACCCGCTGGGGTTCCACCCGGAAGACCGCCGCGACGCCGCGCGCCGGGAACGTGCGGAGGTGCTGTTTGACGAACAGGTCATCCTTGGCGCCCTGTTCGGCGAATTCGATGCCAATCTGGTGCAGATCGAAAACCGCCTGGGCGTGTTCATCGCCGCGCGCGGCAATCGCGTGGTGATCGAAGGCGCCGGGGACGATGTCGCCCGCGCCCGGCAGGTGCTGATCGCCATGCACGAACGCATGCTGGCCGGTCAGGCGCTGGATTCCGGCACGATCGATTCGCTGATCGGGCTCAGCAACGAACCCGTGCTGGAAGGCATCATCACCGGCGATGCCAAGGCGCCGCCGATCATGATCCGCACCCGGCGCAAGACCATCGTCCCGCGCACCAACATGCAGACGGACTACATGCGTCAGCTGGCCAGCCGCGACATCATCTTCGCGCTGGGGCCGGCGGGCACGGGCAAGACCTATGTGGCGGTGGCGCAGGCGGTCAGCCAGCTGATCACCGGCAGCGTGCAGCGCCTGATCCTCAGCCGTCCGGCGGTGGAGGCGGGCGAACGGCTCGGCTTCCTGCCCGGCGACATGAAGGAGAAGGTCGATCCCTACCTCCGCCCGCTTTACGACGCGCTGTATGATTGCATGCCGCCCGAACAGGTGGACCGGCGGATCGCCAGTGGCGAGATCGAGATCGCGCCCATCGCCTTCATGCGCGGCCGCACCCTGGCCGATGCCTTCGTGATCCTGGACGAGGCACAGAACACCACCCGCGAACAGATGAAGATGTTCCTCACCCGCTTCGGCCAGAACAGCCGGATGGTGGTGTGCGGCGATCCTCGTCAGGTCGATATTCCCGGCGGCGCCAGGCACAGCGGCCTCGCCGATGCGGTCGAGCGGCTGGAGGGCGTGGAGGGGATCGGCGTGACCCGCTTCGGCGCCGGCGACGTGGTGCGCCACCCGATCGTGGGTCGCATCGTGGAGGCTTACGAGGGAGAGGATGCCGCGGGTTCCGTCGGCAGCTGATCCATGGAGCTGGAGATCGACATAGAGGAACCGTGGCCCGCCGCGGACTGGCCCGGACTGGCCGGGCGGGCGGCGGAGGCGCTGGCCACGGTCGCGCCGGAACTCGCCAATCCGCGCCTCGCGGCCAGCCTGCTGTTCACTTCGGACGCGGAGGTGCACGGGCTGAACCGCGAATGGCGTGACCGGGACAAGCCGACCAACGTGCTGTCCTTCCCGATGCTGGAGCGGGAGGAACTGCTGGAATTGGCGCCCGACGGCCCGCCCGAACTGCTGGGCGACATCGCGCTGGCGTTCGAGACGTGCCGGCGCGAGGCGGAGGACAAGGGCGTCCCGCTGGATCATCATGCCGCCCACCTGATCGTCCACGGCCTGCTGCATCTGGCCGGCCACGATCACGAGATCGGCGATGACGAGGCGGAGATGATGGAGGCGCTGGAAACAAAGGCGCTTGCGAGACTTGGTATCGCGGACCCATATGGGGCCGCTCCGGCGATTGTGCCGGGCCAGCAAGGGAACTGACCTGGGCGATGCCCGAACCTTCCAATACCTCCGCCGGAGACGCGGACAGTAGACGCGGGCTGTGGCACGCGATCCGCAGCTTCTTCGACGAGGACAGCGAACTCACCCTGCGCGCGCAGATCGAAGAAGCGATCAGCGAGGCGGAGGACGAGAATGCCAGCGGCGACGGGACCGGGGCCGGCAACGACCTGACCTCCGTCGAACTGGTGATGCTGCGCAACCTGCTCCATTTCAGCGAGCATGATGCGGATGACGTGGCGATTCCGCGCGGGGAGATCATCGCGATCTCCGCCGATGCCAGCTGGGCCGATCTGGTCGCTCTGTTCGCCGAACACGGCCATTCGCGCCTGCCGATCTATCGCGAGACGCTGGACCGGGTGATCGGCATGATCCACATCAAGGACGTGTTCGGCTACCTCGCCAGCGGCCGCACCCCGCCTGCCGACTGGACCGTGCTGATGCGCCAGCCGCTCTATGTGCCGCAGGCCCGCGGCGCGCTGGACGTGCTGGCCGACATGCGCGCCAGCCGCACCCACCTCGCCATCGTGGTGGACGAATTCTCCGGGACCGATGGCATCATCACCATCGAGGATCTGGTGGAGGAGATCGTCGGCAACATCGAGGACGAGCATGATGACGCGCCCGTCGAACTGATCGTGCCGATCGGCGCCGGAATGTGGGATGCCGATGCCCGCGCGGAGCTGGACGATGTCGCCAAGGCGGTCGGCGACCCGCGCATCGCGGAGGTGGAGGAATCGGTCGACACGATCGGCGGTCTCGCCGTGGTGCTGGCCGAACATGTGCCGCCGCCGGGCACGGTGGTGACCCATGCCAGCGGCTGGCGGATCGAGGTGACCGCCGGGGACGAGACCCGCGTTACCCGCCTGCGCCTGCACGAACCCGAACCTGAACCGGCCGACGCAGAGGCGGGTTGATCCATCCGCCATTAATGCTGCAAGTGCGAGAAAGCGCTCGACACGAGTTGCATTTTTTAGAACAGTAGGGTCATGCGTCGTCTCCCCCCTTTGAGAGCGCTGGAAGCGTTTGTGCGCGTGGTGCGCCTCGGCTCCGCCCGGGCAGCGGCTGACGAACTCAGCCTCAGCCCCAGCGCGCTGTCACGCCGCGTCGCCAATCTGGAGGATTTCACCGGCAAGAAGCTGTTCAGCCGCAGCGGGCAGGTGATGCGCCTGACCGACGAAGGCCGCGCCTTCTACGACGCGGTGGCGCCGCATCTGGAATCGCTGGCGGTGGCCGTGGAATCGCAGTCGGAGAACCTGCAGCTGCTGCGCCTGCGCATCGGCGTGCTGCCGCTGTTCGGCACGCAGCGGCTGTTCCCCCGCCTGCCCGAACTGCGCGCCAACCACCCGCGGCTGCATATCGACATCGATACCGGCCCCGACCCGATCGACCGGGTGGGCGACACGCTGGACGCCGCGATCCTGCTCAGCACCGAACCGCCCAAGGGGCTGTACCGTGTGGAGCTGAGCAAAAACACGGTCCACGCCATCTGCAGCAAGGCATTGGCGGAGCAGTTGGGCCCCGAGCCCACGATCGAGGATCTGACGCAGCAGACCTTCCTGGTGCACACGGAAATGCCGCTGAGCTTCGGCGCATGGAAGAATGCCTTCGGCCTCAGCGACCTGCAGCCCAACGCCATCGACCATTACGATTCCGGGCAGCTGATCCTGGAGGCGGCGGCGCAAGGGCTGGGGATCGCCATCCTGAACGACGATTACACCAAGCGGCTGAACGACACGCGCCTGGCGGGTCTGTTCGACGTCGCCGTGCCCAGCCCCTACAGCTATTTCTTCGTCTGCCGTCCGGCCGATCTGGAGAGCCGGCCGGTGCGCATCTTCCACGACTGGGTGGTCGGCGCGGGGCTGTAAGCCTGCCGGCCGGCCCCACGGGGAGCCCGGCCGGTCAGACAGCTACATCAGGAAATCGTCGCCTTGACGATCTTGCCCGGATTGCGCGGCGGCTCGCCCTTGGGCAGCGCGTCGACATTCTCCATGCCGCTCTCGACCTGGCCCCAGACGGTGTACTGCTTGTCCAGGAAGCGGGCGTCATCCAGGCAGATGAAGAACTGGCTGTTGGCGCTGTTCGGCGCGCTGGTGCGGGCCATGGAGCATACGCCGCGCACATGCGGTTCGGCATTGAATTCCGCCTTCAGGTCCGGCTTGTCGCTGCCGCCCATCCCGGTGCCGCTGGGATCGCCGCCCTGCGCCATGAAGCCGTCGATCACGCGATGGAACACCACGCCATCGTAAAAGCCGTCATTGACCAGTTCGGTGATGCGTTCGACATGGCCGGGCGCCAGGTCGGGGCGCAGCTTGATGACGACGTCGCGCGCCTCGCCATCGCCGGTGTCCAGGGTGAAGGTGAGGGTGTCGGCCATGCAGTCTGCTCCCATTGAGGTGTGGCCGCGGCATATAGGGAGCGCTTGCGTGAAGTCACGCGCTTGCTTTTGCGGGCTGCGCGCATAGACCCCGCGCATGGCCGAACCGGACGACATTGCCCTGCTGCAGGACCCGCCCATGCGCGAGGATGGCGAGCAGCTGGACGAGGACAACCGGCTAAAGCCCGCCTTTGTCGATGCCGTGCGCGATGCGGTAAAGGAGGGCGATACCGGCCGCGCCTACGAACTGGTGGAGCCGCTGCACCCGGCGGACATCGCCGACCTGCTGGAGCTGCTGGAGCCGGCAGAACGCTACGCCCTGGCGGCGGCCATCACCGACCTGATGACCGGCGAGGTCATTGCCGAGCTGAACGATTACGTGCGCGACGAGATGATGGAGGCGCTGCCCGCCGCCGCCGTCGCGACCATTGCCGAGCAACTGGACACCGATGACGCCGTCCAGCTGATCGAGGATCTGGGGCCGGAAGATCAGCGCGCCGTGCTGGCCGAACTGGACCCGGAAGATCGCGCGGCGATCGAATCCGCCCTTGCCTACCCGGAAGAATCCGCCGGCCGCCTGATGCAGCGCGAGCTGGTCGCCGTGCCCGAGCATATGAGCGTGGGCGACCTGATCGATTACCTGCGGGAGCGGGATGAACTGACCACCGAGTTCTGGGAAGTGTTTGTGGTCGATCACCGGCACCACCCGATCGGCACCTGCGAGCTGTCCTGGATCCTGCGATCTCCGCGGCACATCGCCCTGGCGGATGTGATGAAGCGCGAACAGACGCTGATCCCGGTCAGCATGGACCAGGAGGAGGTGGCGCTCCGGTTCCAGAAATACGGGCTGATCAGCGCCGCGGTGGTGGACGAAGGCGGGCGGCTGGTCGGCCAGCTGACCGTCGACGACATCGTGCACATCATCCAGGAGGAAGCGGGCGAGGACGCGCTGCTGCTGTCCGGCGCGGGCGAAGGCGACATCAACGAGCCCTTGCGCGAAACCTATTCCGCGCGCGTCCGCTGGCTGATCGCAAATCTTGGCACCGCGGTGATCGCCAGCCTGATCATCCATGCCTTCGGCGGCGCGATCGAGCAGCTGGTCGCGTTGGCGGTGCTGATGCCGGTGGTCGCCAGCATCGGCGGCAATGCCGGCACGCAGACCATGGCGGTGACGGTGCGCGCCATTGCCACCAACCAGCTGACGCAGTCGAACACCCGCCGCATCCTGACGCGCGAGCTGAAGGTGGCGCTGATGAACGGGGTCACCGTGGCGGTGCTGGTGGGGCTGGCAACGGCGCTGGTGTTCACCCCGCAACTGGGTGGGGTGATCGCGCTGGCGGTGGTGATCAACATCCTGACCGCCGGCATGGCGGGGGTCGTGGTGCCGGTCATGTTCGACCGGCTGGATCAGGACCCTGCGGTGGCGAGCAGCGTGTTCGTGACGATGATCACCGATTCCATGGGCTTCTTCGCCTTTCTGGGGCTGGCGGTCGCCACCGGATTGACCGGGTAGTGCGCCACCCTATCTGCTGAACATGCCGCTCAACATGACGAAGGTCGCCTTCGCTTGCCCGACGATCGACGTGCTGCGCCAGCGGCTGGAGATCTCGGGTCACACCACCACCCGTTACCTGCCCAAGCGCCACGAGGAGATGGTGGGCGGATCGCTGTTCTGGATCATGGATCACGCTTTGGTTGCGCGTAGCCTGATCGAAGGGTTCCACCAGCCCGAGGATGGCGGGCGCTGGGCCATCCGCCTGGCCATGCCGCTGGTGCCCGTGCAGCCGCGCGCACGCCGGGCGCATCAGGGCTGGCGCTATCTGGAGGAGGCCGACGCGCCGGCGGACCTTGCGGCAGGCGAACTGGCCGGCGCGGTGCTGCCGGGCAAGCTGCTGCGCGAACTGGCGCGGCTGGGGCTCGACTGAGCGGGAGCGATCGGAACGGGCACCCGCCCTGCCCCGTTGGTGCGGCAAGGAGAGAAACAATGACCGAACGCAACCCCCATCCCGACAATGACCTGATCGACCAGATTACCGACGGCGGCGCCGCGCCGGCGCAAGGCAGCCGTTCGCGCGGAAGCCTGCGCGGCGATGTCGGCACCCGCGCGGAACTGGATCGCGCGCTGGGAGACGACCATGGCAAGACCAGCGTCCGTGGCAGTGACAATCCCGCCCAGGACGAGATGAAGGGTGCCAAGACGATCGACGCGCTCAGGAGCGATGGTCAGGGCTGATCCAGCCACCAGCGCAGCATGGTATGGGCCACGGCTCGTGATGGCGGGGGATCGAACGGTCCCTCGCCGGCCTGCATGTCCAGCGCCTGCGCCACCTCCTGCCGCGTGAACCAGCGGGCATCCTCCAGCTCCTCGGCATCCAGGATCAGCCGATCGCTCTCCGCCTGCGCGAGGCAAGCCAGCATCAGCTGCGACGGGAACGGCCAGGGCTGGCTGAACAGATAGCGCACGTTGCGCACCGTCACGCCGGCCTCTTCCAGCACCTCGCGCGCGACCGCCTCCTCCAGCGTCTCGCCCGGCTCCACGAAGCCGGCCAAGGCGGAGTAGCGGCCCGGCGGGAAGCGCGGCTGCCGGCCCAGCAGCAGCCGGCCTTCATGTTCCACCAGCATGATCGCCACCGGATCGGTGCGCGGAAAGTGGCTGGCGCCGCACCGGCCGCAATCGCGTTGCCACCCGCCCTTGGCGGAGATGGTCGGCGCGCCGCAATTCGCGCAGAAGCGGTGGCGGGCATGCCAGTCCAGCAGGCTGCGCGCGCCGCCATAGAGCGCGAGATCGGCGGATGGCAGTTGTTCGATCGCCTGCCACAGCGCCTGCCGCGCCAGCACCGGATCGGCATCGCCCAGCGGCGGCACGGCTGCAAAGCGGGCAAGGCCATCCAGCAGGCCGAGAAACACCAGTTCCGCATCATAGGCCGTCAGCGGTCGCCAGCGCAGCGCACCGGCCGCGTCGACCATCGGAGCCAGACCATCCAGTTCCAGCAGCAGCGCATCATTGCCGGCGATCAGCGCCGCCAATTGCGCCGGGTCACGCCGCAGCGCATCGGCGCGGTCGATCGGCGATCCGGCGAAGCCGATCGCGCCCGCCACTGGCATCATGCCGGCGACAGGCGGGCGCTGCGGGCGACTTCGGCCAGGAATTGTTCCTGCAATCCGTAATGCGTTCCGGGCATGTACTGGCTGTAGAGCGAGGCGCGCAGGTCCAATCCGAAATGCACGAAGCCGATCGTGCCCGCCGCGCCGGACCAGCCATACAGCCCGGCCTGCTCGCCCAGACCGACCAGTCCACCCGCGCCATAACCCATCGCCCCGCCGGCAAAGCCGCCATCCTGCGCCAGCGTGCCGGGCAGCAGGTTCGACGTCGCGAGCCGCACTGCCGCCTCGCTCATCACCCGCCGGTCGTCGATCTGGCCCAGCCCCAGGATCATCTGCAGGAAACGGTCGTAGTCGCGGGCGGACGACACCAGCCCCGCCCCGCCGAACGGGAATGGCGGCTGGTCGAGATAGATGGAGTTGCTCGCCAGATCGATCGGCACCAGCGTCCCGCCCACGATCAGATAATTGTCCGTGAAGCGCACCGCGTCCTCCGCCGCCACGCGGAAGCCGGTGCTCGTCATGCCGCAGGGGTCGAAGATGCGGTCCTGCAGGAAACGGTCGAACGGGGTGCCGGTGACGACTTCGATCACCCGGCCCATCAGGTCCAACCCGACGCTGTAGCTCCAGCGTTCGCCCGGCTGGTACACCAGCGGCACGGTGGCCAGATTGTCGGCGAACACCTCCAGGCTGGCGGCAGGCGTGCCGGCGAAACTGTCCGGGGTCTGCACCCGGCTGACGAGGGCGGGCACCAGCCCCTTCGCACGATAGGCGGCGGATAACGGCCCCTGCTGCACGATGGAATAGCCCAGGCCGCCGGTGTGCGTCAGCAAGTGGCGCATGGTCAGCGGGCGGATGGCCGGCTCCAGATTGTCCGGCGTGATGGCACCGTCGGGCTGCTTCTGCACCTGCAGCCGCGCGAAGGCGGGCAGGATGTCGGCCACCGGCTGGTTGAGCGCGATCCGGCCCTCGTCCACCAGCATCATGGCAGCCATCGCGGTGACCGGCTTGGTCATGGAATAGATGCGGTACAGCGTGTCGGCATCCACCGGAGTGCGGCTGGTGAAGCCCAGCGTGCCGCGGGCGATGGTGACCGGCGGCTGCTGTCCCTGCCCCATGGCAATGACCATGTTGGCCGCCTTGCGCTGCGCGACGAAGTCCTGCGCCAGCTGCTCCAGCCCCGCCCCGCGCCCGGCATCCTGCGCCAGCAGCGCGATGGGCACCCCGCCCAGCAGCGCCAACGCGCCGGCCCCGGCGCTGCGCGACAGCAAAGCACGACGATCCAGCATCAGTTCCATCATCGCCATCCTTCGACCATATGCGCCGCAGAGTAACACCGCCCTGCGGCCCGGCAAGCTTGCGTCACCCTTGTGTGCTGGCTACATAATACACCATGAACATCCTATCCATCCTGATCGGTCTGTTCGCCTTGCTGATGGCGATCCCTTCAACCATTCCCCTGCTCGGCTGGGGCAATTGGTTCGTCCTGCCGGTCGCCATCGTCGGCGTGATCGTCGGCGCCCTGTCGCGCAAGACCAGCGGACGCAATTTCTGCCTGATCGTGCTGGTGCTGGCCAGCTTGCGGCTGATGATCGGCGGCGGCATCATCTAGGCCCAGAGCCGCCGCCTTGCGGAACAGCGTCGGCAGGCCGGCCTGATCCACCTGGGCCAGCGGCACCCATGTGCCGGCGATCACCGGCGTGCTGCTGACCGTCACGGCGTGTACGGTCAGCTCCAGCCCGAAATGAGTGAAGTCGTGGCGCACGGTGCCCAGCACCCGCCAGTCGCCCGCCAGCGGCTTCGCGCCGCTTCCGTTGCCCGCGGCGCTCCAACCGTCATCCGGCAGCGCGCGCATGCCGCCCAGCATGCCGGTGCCGGGCCGTTGCACCAGCAATATCTCGCCTGCCCGCTCGATCCAGAAGGCCGCGCCCTTGCGCTGCGGCTTGGCTTTCTTCAGCGCCTTGACCGGCACTTCCTCCTGCCGCCCCTCCGCCCGCGCCCGGCATCCACCGGCCAGAGGGCACAGCAGGCAGCGCGGATTGCGCGGCACGCAGATCGTGGCGCCCAGATCCATCATGGCCTGCGCGAAATCGCCGGCACGGTGGTCCGGCGTGATCGCGTCCGTGGCGGCGCGGATCTGCGGACGGGCTTGGGGCAGAGGCGTGTCGATCAGCGCCAATCGGGCGACGACCCGTTCGACATTGGCATCCACCACCACCGCCCGCCGGCCGAACGCGATCGCGGCAATGGCGGCTGCCGTATAGTCGCCGATGCCCGGAAGCCGGCGCAGCTCCGCTTCGGTGTCCGGAAAGCTGCCGCGTGCCGCCACCGCTTGCGCGCAGGCATGCAGGTTGCGGGCGCGGGAGTAATAGCCCAGCCCCGCCCACTCGGCCATCACCGCCTCAACCGGTGCGGCGGCCAGCGCGGGCACATCGGGCCAGCGGGTGGTAAAGCGTTCGAAATAGGGGCGCACGGCAGCCACTGTGGTCTGCTGCAGCATCACCTCCGACAGCCAGATGCGGTAGGGATCAGGCCGCACGTTCGATCCGGGCGGGATGCGCCAGGGCAGCGCACGGGTGTGTCCGTCATACCAGCGGAGCAATGAAGCGGCCCTATCATCCATGCCCCGCCTATGGCATGGCAACCCGCGTGACGGAACGCAAAGCCAAGACCCCCAGGACACCTTCCAAGCCGGGCACCCGCAAGGAACCCGAACGCCCCCGCGGCGGTCCGGCGCGCGCCGTGGCGGAGCTGGTGCCGCAGATTGGGCGCGCGGCCTTCCGCCGCTTCGGCTTCGTGCAGGCGAGCGTCGTCACCCGCTGGCCGGAGATCGTGGGCGAGCGCCACGCCCGCGTCTGCCGCCCCGAATCGATCCGCTTCCCGGTGGGGGAGAAGAGCGACGGCGTGCTGCAGCTGGTGGTGGTGCCGGCCCATGCGCCGATCATCCAGCATCTGGTGCCCGAGATCGTAGAGCGGGTGAACCGCTTCTTCGGCTATCGCGCGGTTGCTCGTGTCAAGCTGCGGCAAGGGGCGATCCCGGCCTCCGCCATGCCCGCCGCCACCCGCACCGCGCCGCCTTCGCTGAAGCCGATCTCGCTGGAGATGGGCGAGTCCCTGCGTGACGTGGGCGATCCGGAGCTGCTCGCCGTGCTGGAATCGCTGGCGCGCAGCCTGTCTGCCCGCAACGAGAAGGAAGGGCCGGTCCGATGAGATTCACGCGTCTGCTGCAGGTGCTGGCGATCGGGCTGGCGGCGTCGGTCACGGTCGCGGCGGCAGGCAACTGGCCGGCCACGGTCAGCGTGCAGCCCGGCGGACACACCGTCGGCAATCCGGCGGCGCCGGTCACCCTGACCGAATATGTCAGCTACACCTGCCCGCATTGCGCCGCCTTCACCCGCGCGGGTGAAGCGCCGCTGGAGGCTGATTATGTGGCGCCGGGCCGCCTGAAGGTGGAGGTGCGCCATCTCCTGCGCAATCCGGTGGACCTGACCGTTGCCATGCTGGTCAATTGCGGCGCCCCGGCGCGGGTGCAGCAGAACCACCTCGCCTTCATGCGCGCGCAGCCCGACTGGCTGCCGCGCGTGGACAATGCGACGCCCGCGCAGCGCACGCGCTGGACCACCGGCGAAGATGTGGCCCGCCGCCGTGCGATCGCCAGCGATGTCGGACTGTATGCCATTGCCGAACGGCGCGGCGTGAACCGTGCTGCCGCCGATCGCTGCCTGGCCGATCAGGCGAAGGCGACCCGCCTGGCCGAAGCGTCCGATGCGGGCTGGAAGCTGCCGGGGATCACCGGCACCCCCAGCTTTGCGCTGAACGGCACCGTGCTGGCCGGCACGCATGACTGGTCGACACTGGAATGGCAGCTGGCAGCGCGCTATCGCGACCGGTGACTTGCAGCCGAACCTTGAGGAACACTCCATGATCGCCGTCCGCCACTTCGCCCTGCTGGCCCCCGTCGCACTCGCCCTGGCGGCGTGCGGATCGAACGAGGCCGACGTGCCCGCCGCCGTGCCGAGCGGCGAGGCAATCGCCGCCACGCCGGCACCCGCCGGCCAGAACTGGACGGAAACCGCAGCGGCTACCCCCGAGGGCGGCTTCGTGCTCGGCAACCCGAACGCGCCGCTGAAGCTGGTGGAATATGCCAGCCACACCTGCTCGCATTGCGCCGACTTCTCCGCGCAGGCCGCGGAGCCGCTGGACGAGTATATCGCCAGCGGCCGGGTCAGCTACGAGGTCCGCAACCAGATCCATGACGGGCTGGACCTGACGATCGCCGTGCTGGCCCGCTGCAGCGGTGACCCGGCCGGGTTCCACCCGCTGACCAAGCAGGCCTGGGCCAGCTTCGGCGAGATCATCCAGACCGCGCAGGCCAACGGCCCGGCGGTAGAGGCCGCCATGCAGTCCACCGGCCCGCAGCGCCTGCAGCGCGTGGCGGAAAGCGCCGGCCTGCTCGACTTCTTCGCCGCGCGCGGCATTGCGCGGGAACAGGCGCTGCAGTGCCTGGCCAACGAGCAGACGGTACAGACCATCGTCGAGAACTCCAACGAACAGTCGGAACGGCTGGGCGTGACCGGCACCCCCACCTTCTTCCTGAACGGCGCCCGCGTGGACGGCACCAGTTGGGAAGGCGTGGAGGCCGCGCTGCAGCGCGCCGGCGCCCGCTAACAACGCATGCTGATCCGCCGGCTGAAGCTCAGCGGGTTCAAGAGCTTTGTCGAGCCGGCGGAGCTGGTGATCGAGCCGGGGCTGACGGGTGTCGTCGGCCCCAATGGCTGCGGCAAGTCCAACCTGCTGGAAGCGATCCGCTGGGTCATGGGCGAGAACTCGCCCAAGTCCATGCGGTCGGGCGGGATGGAGGACGTCATCTTCGCCGGCACCGCGCAGCGCCCGCCGCGCGACTTTGCCGAAGTGCTGCTGCAGGCGCAGGCAAGCGACGGCGAACCGCTGGAGGTGACGCGCCGGATCGAGCGCGGCGCGGGTAGCGCCTATCGCGTCAATGGCCGGGATGTGCGCGCCAAGGATGTGGCGCTGGTGTTCGCCGACGCCGCCACCGGCGCGCATTCCCCCGCCCTCGTAAGCCAGGGGCGCATCGCCGGGATCATCGCCGCCAAGCCGGCGGAACGGCGCATGATGCTGGAAGAGGCGGCCGGGATCGCCGGCCTGCATGTGCGCCGGCGCGATGCCGAGAACAAGCTGCGCCAGACAGAGACGAACCTTGCCCGGCTGCAGGACCTGCTGGCCGGGCTGGACAGCCGGATCGCCGGCCTGCGACGGCAGGCGCGGCAGGCCGAACGATACCGCAGCCTGAGCGAGGCGATCCGCGTGGCGGAGGCGCGGCTGCTGTTCGCCCGCTGGCGCGATGCGGCGGCGGCGGCGGAGGCGGCGCGCAAGGAGGCTGCCGGGGCCGAGGCGAGGGCGGCGGAGGTCCAGGGGCAGCTTGACGCCGCTCAAAGATCGCAGCGTGACTTAGCCGTGCAGCTTGCGGCGGCACGCGACGCGGTGGCCGACCGGCGTGACGATGCCACGGCGCAGGGGCACCGGATGGCCGCGCTCGCCAGCCAGCTGGAAGCGGCCGAGCAGCGGCTCGCCGATCTCGACCGGCAACATGCAAGACTGGAGGAGGATCGCGGCGACGCCGACCGCCTGACCCGTGACGCCGCCACCGCGCTGACCCGGCTGGAGGGTGAACTCGCCGCAGCGCAGGAGGCGCTGGCGGCCGACGAGGAGCGCCGCCCGGCGCTGGCTCGTGCGGCGGAGCAGGCGGAAGGCGCCGCCCGCGCCGCCGAACTGGCGCAGGCACAGGCGCTGGCCGACCATGCCGGCGTGGAGGCGGAATGGCGCGTGGCGGAGGCTGCACTGGCGCAAGCCCGGACACAGGTGGAGCGGCTGGAGGCGGAGGCGCGCCGGCTGGCGGGGCAGCGTGCCGCCCTGCCCTCCGCCCAGGCCGAAGCGGAGGCCTTTGCAGCGGCGAGCACCGCCGTGGTCCAGGCGGCCACGCTGCTGGCCACTCGGCGGGAGGAGCTGACGGCGATGCAGGCCCGCAAGGAAGAGTTGCGGCAGACCGGCGACCGCGCCGCTGCCACCCTGTCCGCGGCGCGCGCCGAACTGGCCGGCGTGGAGCGTGAATGGCAGGCGCTGCAGCGCGACCGTGCGGCGCGCGCGAAGCAGGCCAGCAAGGGTGCCGGCGCCCTGCCCATCGCGCTGGACAGGGTGCGTGCCGCGCCCGGCTACGAACGCGCGCTGGCCGCCGTGCTGGGGCGGGATGCGCGCGCCCTGCTGGGTGCGGCGGGTGATGGCGAGGGACGGTTCTGGACCGGGGCGGCGGTGCCCGGGGCTGTGACGGACAGCCTGGCGGAGCATGTGCCCGGTGCCCCGCCCGAGCTCGCCGCCCGGCTGGCGCTGGTCCATGTGGCGGAGCGGGATGACGGGCGCGGGCTGCGCCCCGGCGAATGGCTGGTGACACTGGACGGGCGCCTGCGCCGGTGGGACGGCTTCGTGGCGCGCGGCGAGGGCGCGGCAGAGGCAGCGCGGCTGGAGGCGGAGAACCGCTGGCTAGAACTCGATGCAGCCCTGCCCCCGCTGCGGGCCGCGGCCGAGCGGGCGGAGGCGGAGCAGCGCGAGGCAGCGGTGGAACTGGGCGAGTTGCAGCGCCGGCTGGTCGCCGCCGAACGCGCCGTCGGCGAAGCGGCAGAGGCGGAGCGCGCGGCCCTGCGCCGGCGCGACCAGGCGGAGGCGGCGCGGGAACGTTCCGCCGGACGACTGGCCGAACTGGCGCGGGCGGAGGAGGAGCTGGCTGGACGGCAGAGCCAGGCAGAGGCCGAGCTTGCCGTGGCCCGAGAAAGACGCGCCGCCCTGCCTGATCCCGCCACCGGGCGGGCGGCGGTGGATGACGCACGCGCCCGCTACGAAACGGCGCGTACCAGCTTGCAGACTGCCGCCGCGGCGCTGGCCGCGCATGACCAGGCGCTGGCCGTGCGCCGCGAACGGGCTGCGGCCGGCCGCGCCGACATGCGCGGCTGGCAGGCGCGCGCGGGCGATGCGGCCAAGCGGCTGGCGGGGATGGATCGCCGCTTCGCCGAGATTGCCGAGGAGCGCGCGGTGATCGCCGCCAAGCCGCCAGCGCTGGCGCGCGAACTGGACGCCGGCGAGGCCTTGCGCGAGCGGCTGGCGGCGGCCTTGCGTGAAGCGGAGGCGGCGCTGGCACAGGTCACGACAGAAGCGACCGCCGCCGACAAGGCGCTGGCCAGCGCCAACGAAGCCCTGGCCGGCGCGCGGGAGGCACGCGCCGGGGCGGCGGCACGGGCCGAAAACGCCGATGCGCGCCGGGTGGAGCTGGCCCGCAGCGCCGGCGAACGGTTCGGCTGCCCGCCGCCGGTATTGACCGAACGGTTCGGCTTCGCGCCTGCCGATGTGGGCGCGGCTGAGGCGCAAGGGACCGATCTGGACCGGCTGACCGCCGAGCGCGAGCGGATCGGCCCGGTCAATCTGGTGGCGGCGGACGAGCTGGCCACGGCGGAGGCAGAACAGGGCACCGGCGCCGCCGAGCAGGCGGAGCTGCTGGAGGCGGTCAATCGCCTGCGCGGCTCCATCGGCAGCCTGAACCGGGAGGGGCGCGAACGTCTGCGCGCCGCGTTCGAGCAGGTGGATGGCCATTTCCGTCGCCTGTTCACGCAGCTGTTCCAGGGCGGGCAAGCCAATCTGGCGCTGATCGATGCGGACGATCCGCTGGAGGCCGGCCTCGAAATCTACGCCCAGCCGCCGGGCAAGCGGCTGCAATCGCTGACGCTGCTATCTGGCGGGGAGCAGGCGTTGACCGCGGTGGCGCTGATCTTCGCGCTGTTTCTGACCAATCCGGCCCCGATCTGCGTGCTGGACGAGGTGGACGCCCCGCTGGACGATGCCAATATCGATCGCTTCTGCGACCTGCTGGACGCGATGGTGCGCGAAACCGCCACCCGCTACCTGATCGTGACTCACAACGCCGTGACCATGAGCCGGATGCACCGCCTGTTCGGTGTCACCATGGTGGAGCAGGGCGTCAGCCGCCTGGTCAGCGTGGACCTGGTCGCGGCGGAGGAACTGTTGCTGGCGGCGGAGTAGACGCCGGGCTCAGACCAGCGCCAGCACCACGCCGCCGATCGCCGCCCACGGCAGCACGGCGGCCGCGCCGAGGAACATCAACCGCTTGCGCAGCGGCCACTTCTCGTCGGCGCGCGCTTCCGGTTCGATCAGCCAGTCGGCATCCTCCTGGTCGACCGGCGGAGACGCCGGCGCAGGTGGGGACGGCAGCAGGGGCAGGCCGCGCTCCTCCTCCAACTGGCGGATCTCGCTGCGCAGCCGGGCCGCGCTGAGATCTGCGTGGGTGAGCGGTTCGGTGAAGTTGCAGCCGATCATCGCCCCGCTGCGCCACACGATCTGCGCGGACCGCCGGCGGCCATCGCGCAGGCCCACCTCCAGCTGCTCGGCCAGCACCGCGCTGTCGCCCGTCAGCTGCGCCAGGAACCCGGTGGCGGACAGGTTCTGGATGGAGGCGGGGATGGCCGCGCCGCCATTGGGGCCGAACAGGCTGACACCCAGCCACAGGCCAGCGCGCGGCATGGCGCGCCGATCGGCATCGGGGTTAGGCTGCAGGTCGGGCAGGCTCGCCATCAAACATACTCCGGCACCGGGTCCACGAGGGACGATCAGGCACCGGAGTTACGGCGAACAGGTAAAGATTTGGTGAGCCGCTGGCGCAAACCCGGCTGGCGTCAGAAGCTGTCTTCGTACGCCCGGCTGATGTCGCCGCCCCATTCGCCGTGGAACTTGTCCAGCAGCCGCTGTGCCGGAACCTTGCCGCTGCTGACGATCTCCTCCAGCGGTTCAAGGAAGCCGGCCTCGCTGTCGCCACTACCGTTCAGGCGATTGCGCGCGACCAGCCCGGCGCGGGCGATCGGCAGCACTTCGCGGGCGAGGTCCAGCAGGCGGCGGTTGCCCGGTACCGGTGCATCCAGCCCCAGCCGCGGCACGGCGGTACGCAGCGCCTCCCGCTCCTCCATCGACCAGCCTTTCACCAGGTCCCATGCGGCATCCAGCGCCGCATCGTCATACAGCAGCCCGACCCAGAAGGCCGGCAGCGCGCAGATCCGGTTCCACGGTCCGCCATCGGCGCCGCGCATCTCCAGAAAGCTCTTCAGCCGCACCTCGGGAAAGGCGGTGCTGAGGTGATCCCACCAGTCGCTCGCCGTCGGCTTCTCGCCCGGCAACGCGGGCAGGCGGCCATCCAGGAAATCGCGGAAGCTCTGGCCGGAGGCATCGATGTAGCGCCCTTCGCGGAACACGAAATACATCGGCACGTCGAGCATGTAGTCGACATAGCGTTCGTAGCCGAAATCCTCGTCGAACACGAAGGGGATCATGCCGGTGCGGTGCGGGTCGGTGTCCGACCAGATGTGGCTGCGATAGGACAGGAAGCCATTGGGCTTGCCTTCGGTGAACGGCGAATTGGCGAACAGCGCCGTGGCCAGCGGCTGCAACGCCAGGCTGGTGCGGAACTTCTTGGCCATGTCGGCTTCGGACCCGTAATCCAGATTTACCTGGATCGTGCAGGTACGCAGCATCATGTCGAGACCCATCGTGCCCACGCGGGGCATGTGGCGCAGCATAATCTCGTACCGGCCCTTGGGCATTATCGGCAGCTCGTCCCGCCGCTTGTCCGGCCACATGCCGAGGCCGAGGAAACCGGTGCCGGTCTCCTCCCCGATGGCCTTGACCTGAGTCAGGTGGCGGCCCGTCTCTGCGCAGGTCTGGTGCAGATCTTCCAGCGGCGCGCCCGACAGTTCCAGCTGCCCGGCGGGTTCCAGGCTGACGGTGCCGTCCGGCCCGCCCATGGCGATGACGTGGCCGTTCTCCTCGATCGGGTGCCAGCCGAACCGGTCCAGCGCCAGCAGCAGGTCGCGAATGCCGCCCGGCTCCTCATAGGACGGGGCGTGATGATCCGCGCGGCTGTAGACCAGCTTTTCATGTTCGGTGCCGATGCGCCATTGCGACTTCGGCTTCTCGCCCAGCTGCATCGGGGCGACCAGATAGGCGCGGCTTTCGATCGGGGGTTCGGCGGCCTGGGGCGCGGTGCGCGTGCTCATGATCGCGCCGTTACTGACAAGCCTTGCCGCGCGCCAGCGATAATCACCGGCTCACCAGTCGCCGGCCACCGCCATCCACAGTGCGGTGGCGGCGATGGCCGCTGTCTCTCCGCGCAGGATACGCGGGCCCAGCGTGATCGGCCGCGCTTGCGGATGCGCCCGGATGGCGGCCCGTTCGGCATCGTCCCAGCCGCCTTCCGGCCCGGTCAGCAGCCCGGCGGGGCCGGGATGGGCGGCGAAGCTGGCCCGCGCCGGCTCGCCGCCGGCCTCGTCCGCGAAGAATAGTGCGCGATCCGCCGGCCAGCCGCGCAGCAGTGCGTCGAGCTTGGTCACGGCGGCCAGTTCGGGCAGCGCGGTGCGGGCGCATTGCTCCGCCGCCTCCGTCACCTGCGCGCGGGCGCGATCGGGATTGAGCCGGTCCGCCACGCAGCGACGGGCCAGCACCGGGTGGATCGCGCGCACGCCCAGTTCCGTCGCCTTTTCCAGCAGCAGGTCGAACCGGTCCTTCTTCAGCAATGCGGGGCACAGCCGGAAGTCGGGCACCTGCTCGCGCGGGCGGAGCAATTGGCGGGGCGTCAGCACCAGCGCCTTCTTGCCGGCCTCCACCACCTCGGCCGCCCATTCGCCGGTCACATCGTCGCACAGCACCACGGCATCGCCGGGGCCAGCGCGCATGACGCGCAGCAGATAATGCGCCTGCCCTTCCCCGATGGTGACGGCGGTGCCTTCCGCCAGCGGATCGGGGACGAACAGGCGGGGCGCACTGCGGGGCGGCCATGCGGGGGTGGCGGGCATGGCTAGGCACTAGCGGCCAGTCTGGTTAGGAGGCAAGCCATGGCCGACACCGTCCTTACTCCTGACAGCCAGCACCGTGGCCTTGTCGCCCGCCTGCCGCAGCGCCCGCGCGATCTGGCGCTGCTGGCCCGGTTCGACCGGCCGATCGGCTGGTGGCTGCTGTTCTGGCCCTGTGCCTGGGGCGTATGGCTGACCGGCACCGGCCTGCAACCGCTGCTGATCGGCTGGCTACTGCTGGGCGCAATCGCCATGCGCGGCGCGGGCTGCGTGTACAACGATATCGTCGATGCCGATCTGGACCGGCAGGTGGCCCGCACCGCGGCACGCCCCATCGCCAGCGGGCGGGTCAGCGTGAAGGCGGCCTGGGCCTGGCTGCTGGCCCTGTGCGCGGTCGGCCTGCTGGTGCTTTTCCAGCTGCGCTGGCAGGCACAGCTGGTGGCATTGGGCAGCCTGTTCCTGGTCGCTGCCTACCCCTTCATGAAGCGAATCACCGGCTGGCCGCAGGCGTGGCTGGGGCTGGTGTTCACCTGGGGGGCACCCGTTGGCTGGATCGCGCTGCGGGGTGACCGGCTGGAGGTGCTGGCGGCCCTGTATGTCGGCAGCATCTTCTGGTGCATCGGTTACGACACGATCTACGCGCTGCAGGACCGGGAAGATGACGCGATGGTCGGCATCCGGTCCAGCGCGCTGACGCTGGGCACGCGGGTGCGCGCCGGAGTGTGGGCCTGCTACGCGCTGGCGGTGGCCGGCTGGGGCACCGCCTTCTGGCTGCTGCGGGGGGACTGGCTGGCGGTGCTGGCGGTCGTGCCGGCAGCGGCGCATCTGGCCTGGCAGGTTGCCACGCTGCAGGCGGACGATGCGCTCAACCCGCTGGCGCGGTTCCGGTCGAACCGCTTTGCCGGCCTGCTGGTGGCGCTGGCCTGCCTGGTGGTCGGCAACGCCTGACCGGCAACGGATTACCGCCCTTGCCCCGGTAACCGCCCGCTAACCTTTCTACCCCATTCAGCCTGATTGTACGCACAAGACAGTCGCTTGCGGTTCGTCGCAACCTGAGGGACATCTGTCGCAAAGCACCCACGGCAAGGACAGCCGTGCTGCGGGCCTGAGGGGTTTTACACGGTGGCGATTCGAAACGACGTCAGCAGCCTGCTCGACAGGATCGGCCGGCATGATCTGCGGTATCGCGAATTTGGCGATCCGCTGGGCGACATGGAGATGTGGCCCATCTTCGAAGCCCTGCTGCAGGATCGCCGGATCGTGGGCGAGGCGCCGAGCGCGCTGGACCAGCGCCGACGCAGCCAGGCCGTGCAGCAGCGGATGGTGGCGGCCCCGCTGCCCGCCGACCCGACCCCGCCGCCGCCGCCGCCCCCACGATCGCAGCCGCCATTATCTGTCGCTCCGCAGGCGCAACCGGTGCAATCGCCATCGCCAGCAAATGATGCGCAGGTCCGCGCCTTCTTCGGGCAACTGGGTGCCGGCACCCGCACCAACGGGCGTGACCAATGAGCCTGATCCTGTTCCATTCGCCCAAGGGCGGCGTCGGCACCACCTTCCTGGCGGCGCATTGCGCCATGGAGCTGGCGACCCGCGGCCATGACGTGGTGGCGATCGACTTCACCTACCAGGCCACACTGAAGCTGTTCTTCGGCCTGCTGCCCGATCAGCCACTGGTAAAGGCAGGCGACACCAGCGGCGACGAGATCGTCGTTGCCGGGGTGGAGCTGTTCGACGGGGAGGAACTGGGCCGTTCCCCTGCGTTCCGGCAGCTGCTGTCACAACCGGGCGCACAGCCCTTCCCCACCGACAAGGTGATCGTGGCGGACATCGCCGCGCATGACCGCGCACTGCGCCAGTTGCTGATGCCCCATGCCGCCCTGCATGTCGTCCCGCTGGTCCCGCGGCCGGCTGCGCTGGCGGCGCTGGTCCACGTCGATCCCGACACCCCGCTGATCGAGCTGGAACGGACCGCGCTGGTCCTCAACATGCTGGACGACACCCGCACGCTGGCGCGCCATTCGCGCGTGTTCCTGAGCGAGGCGTTCGGCGACCTTATGGCCGGATCCGTCCGCCGGGACGAAAGCGTGGCGGAGGCGATCGCGAACTTTGACTCGCTCGCCAAGCTGTTCCCGCACAGCCCGGCATTGGGCGACATCGCGCATCTGGCCGGCGTGCTGGAACAGCGTGCCGGGCTGGTCGCGCATGAAGCGCAGGCATCCGCGTGATCATGCCCCGCAGCCGCATCGGCAGCGGCCTCGTGTGGATCGCGGTCGCCGCGCTGGCCGTGCTGGTGGTGGGCGTGCCGCTGGCGCTGGGCGATCAGTGGACCTTTGCCTTCCTGACCATCGCCGGCGCGGTGTGGCTGGCCAGCCGGCGCACGCGATCCGCGCTGCTGACGCTGGGCATCCTCAGCCTGATCGTGTCCACCCGCTACATCTTCTGGCGCACCACGCAGACGCTGTCCTTCGACAGCCCGCTGGAAACACTGCTGGGCCTGGGCCTGTATGCGGCGGAGCTGTATGCCTGGATCATCCTGGTGCTGGGCCTGCTGCAGACCGCCTGGCCGCTGGAGCGGGGCAATGTCGCGCTGACGGGCGAGCCGGAGAACTGGCCGTTGGTCGACGTCTATATCCCGACCTACAATGAAAGCCTGTCCATCGTGCGGACCACCGTGTTCGCAGCGCTGGACATGGATTATCCCGCCGACCGGTTCCGGGTCTATATCCTGGACGACGGTAAGCGGCCGGAATTCCAGAACTTCGCGCGGGAGGTCGGCTGCGGTTACCTGACGCGGGCGGACAACAACCACGCCAAGGCCGGCAATCTCAACACCGCGCTTCGCAAGACCAGTGGCGATCTGATCGCGATCTTCGACTGCGATCACGTGCCGACCCGCGCCTTCCTGCAGCTGTCCGTCGGCTGGTTCCAGAAGGACCGCAAGCTCGCTCTGCTGCAGACGCCGCACCACATGTATTCGCCCGATCCGGTGCAGCGCAACCTGCGGTCCGTGAAGGACCAGCCGGGCGAAGGCGACCTGTTCTACGGCCCGATCCAGAAGGGCAACGACCTGTGGAACGCGGCCTTCTTCTGCGGGTCGTGCGCGATCATCCGACGGCAGTCGCTGGCCGATGTCGGCGGCTTCGCGTTCGAGACGGTGACGGAGGACGCGCATACCGCGCTGAAGCTGCAGCGGCGCGGCTGGAACACCGCCTATGTCGACACGCGCCTGTCCGCCGGTCTGGCGACGGAGCGGCTGGTGCTGCATATCGGGCAGCGCATCCGCTGGGCGCGCGGGATGACGCAGATCATGCGGATCGACAATCCGCTGTTCGGGCCCGGCCTCAGCTGGCAGCAGCGGCTTTGCTACCTCAATGCGATGCTGCACTTCCAGTTTCCGCTGCCGCGCATCGTGTTCCTGACCAGCCCGCTGGCCTATCTGCTGTTCGGCGCGAACATCATCCAGGCGTCCGCCTCCATGATCTTCGCCTATGCCCTGCCGCATCTGTACTGTTCCATGGTGGCCGGCAGCCTGACGCACGGGCCCGACCGGCGCCCGTTCTGGAGCGAGATCTACGAGACGCTGATCGCCTTCCATCTGGTCAAGCCGACGGTGCTGACCTGGTTTCAGCCGCGCAAGGGCAAGTTCAACGTGACCGACAAGGGGGAGACGCTGGACCAGAGCTTCTTCGACCGGCAGGCCGTGCGGCCGCATCTGCTGTGCATCGCGCTGATCGTGCTGGGCGTGGGCTGGGGCGCGGTGAAGCTGGTCTTCTTCCCTCATCTGTTCGACATTCAGGGCGATACCTTCGCGCTGAACGCGGCCTGGGCGACCTTCAGCCTGCTGATCCTGACCGCCGCCGTCTCCGTCGCCTATGAAGCGCGGCAGGCCCGCCGCTTCGTGCGCATCCCGGCCGACCTGCCCTGCACCATCCACTTCGCCAACGGCCACATCCTGGACGGCCGGACAGAGGAGGTCTCCATGGGCGGCCTGACCGCGCTGCTGCCGAAGGACATCCTGGCCGACACCAGCAAGTGGGAGCCGACCCATGTCTCCATGCCGATGGCGCACGAGACGCTGACCCTGCCGGTGCAGCCCGTCAGCCTGAAGAACGGCGCCGTGCGCGTGCGCTTCCCGCGCCTCGACCTACGGCAGGAGCGCCAGCTGGTGCGCGCCGTGATGGGCCGTGCCGATGCTTGGACCCGTTCCACCCCACGCCGGCAAGTGCCTGCCCTGACCGCTTTCAAGGACATTCTGGTGATCGCATTCGTCACGATCGGGCGCCTGCTCGGCTTCAACCGCGCGGAACGCCGCGCCGAAGCCGCCGCCATCCGCCTGCAGGAGGAAGAGAACCGCAAGCTGGAACAGGAACTGGGCGGGCGCCAGGGCGCGCTGCGCGGTGCATCGCGGCCCGGCCTGCCGGACCTGGAGCCGGTCGCCAGAACACGCCGCACCCTGCCCGCAGCGCTGGGCGCCATCGCCCTGCTGCTGGCGGGACTGCTGCTGCCCGGCCATGACGGCGCTGCCCGGGCGCAGGCCGGCCCGCAGCCCGGGGTGAACGCGGCCGCAACCACCAGCGCCGCCGGCACCACCCGCCGCGTGCTGACCCTGCGCGACCTCAGGATCCTGCGCCCCATCCGGCTGGAAGGCACCCGCGGAGAGATCGGCATCCCCTTCGGCATGCGGCAGGACGAGGTCGTCACCGGTGCCCGCATGGTGCTGAATTTCGCCAGCAGCCCCGCCCTGCTGGCGGATCTGAGCCAGCTGGTCGTGCTGCTGAATGACGAGGTCGTGCAGGTCATCCCCCTTACCGCGGCCGAGGCCGCCGGGCGGGTCGTCACCATCCCGGTCAACCCGGCGCTGTTCCTGCCCGGCGACAACCGGCTGAACCTGCGGCTGGTCGGCCACTACACCCGCGATTGCGAGGATCCGTTCCACTCCACCTTGTGGACCAACGTCAGCAATGTGCGATCCTGGCTGGACCTGAATGTGCAGCGCCTGCGCCTGCCGCCCGACCTTGCCCGCCTGCCGCGCCCGCTGTTCGATCCGGACCAGACCCAGACGCTGGTGCTGCCCTTCGTCTTCGGCGGCGCGCCCGATGCGCCGATGCTGGAAGCGGCGGCCGCAATCGCCGGCTGGATGGGCGCGGAGGCGAGCTATCGCGGGTTCGACTTCCCGCCGATGGTCGGCCGCCTGCCGCGTGGTGACGCGGTGGTGTTCCTGCGCGCCGGCCAGACCCTGCCCGGCATCACCCTGCCCGTCGGCGGGGCGCAGGCGCGGATCATCCCCAATCCCACCGATCCGTTCGGGCAGCTGCTGGTCGTCAGCGGCGCCAGCAATCGTGACCTGAAGCTGGCAGCCGCCGCCATCGCCAGCGGCCGGGTGGCGTTCCGCGGGCCGGACGCCCAGCTGAACGGCGCGCGCATTCCCGCCTACCCCGCCTATGGCGCGCCGCGTTGGCTGCGCACCGATCGCCCGGTCGCGCTGGGCGAGCTGGTCGCGGCAAACACCCTGCAGGGCATGGGCCTGCGCCCGGGCGCGCTGGCGGTGCAGTTCCGCGCCGCGCCCGACCTGTTCTTCTGGCCGCGCGACGGGGGTCATCTCGACCTCGACTACCGCTACCCCCAGGCTGACTGGATGGACAAGCGCGGCAGCCGGATGGACGTGTCGCTGAACGGCCAGTTCCAGCGCAGCCTGCCGCTGGCCCGGGCCAGCTGGTGGCAGTCGCTGTTCGGCAATTCGGCTGCCAGCTCCCTCACCAGCGATGCCCGCGTGACCCTGCCGCGCTATGACCTGTATGGTCAGAACGAGCTGGTGTTCGATTACAACATGGTGTTGGCCGACAAGCAGGAATGCAGCGGCACCCTGCCCGAGAATGTGCGGACAGCCGTGCTGCCGACCACCAGGATCGACCTGACGGACGCCTATCACGCGCTGCGGATGCCGGACCTCGCCAGCTTCGCCAATGCCGGCTACCCCTTCACCATCCACCCCGATCTGGCGCGCACCGCCGTGGTGCTGGGCCGGGCGCCCACGGCCGAGACGATCCGCGCCTTCCTGGTGCTGATGGGCCGGTTCGGCGATGCCACCGGCGCCCCCGCCACCCGCGTGCGGGTACTGGCAGAAGGCAATGAGCGTCAGCTGGACGGCCTGGACGTGATCGTGCTGGGCGACACGCAGCTGGCCGAAGGCAACCCGCTCTTCACCAATGCGCCGGTCTCTGGCAGCGGCGGGCGGCTGAGCGTGGTGCAGGGTTCGCCCGTGACCCGCGCCTTCGACGGCTACACCCCGTTCTCCGACCAGCAGGGAGAGGCGGCCGAGTTCGTGTCCACGCTGGACGGGTTCCAGGGCATTGTCGGGTTCCAGTCCCCCTACTCCGGCGACCGGTCCGTGGTGGCGATCCTGGCGGACGACCCCGCCTTGCTGCCACTGCTGGTGCAGAACATGGCCGACCTGCAGATCAACGCGCAGATTGGCGGCGACCTGTCCGTGTTCAATGGCGAGGGCATGAGCAGCTACGCCGTCGGCCCAAGCTACTGGAGCGGATCGCTGCCGCTGTGGGTGCGCATCGCCTACTGGTTCAGCCAGTACCCGCTGCTGCTGGCAGCGGGCGGCCTGCTGATCGCATTCCTGGTGGCCGGCCCGCTGCTGCTGGTGCTGCGCCGCCGTGCGGCCCGCCGCCTTGACGGAGAAGGTGCATGAGCCGGCAGGCGACACGCAGCCTCGCCCTGCTGCTGAGTGCCGGCACGCTGGCGCTGGGCGGCACCGCCCTGCCCGCCGGCCCGGCACAGGCGCAGGCCACCGGGGTGGAGGCGCTGCTGGCACAGGCGCGCTATTGGCGCAGCCAGGGGCGGGACGACCGTGCCCGCGATGCCTACCGCCGCGTGCTGCAGATCGATCCCGGCAATGCCGAGGCGCGACGCGGCGTGGCCGGCGGCGGCACACCCGCGCCGACAGCCCGGCCCGCCCCCAGCCCGGCACCCGCGCCTGCACCTGCACCTGCACCCGCAGCGCGGACCAGCGTCGCGCCGGCGCCGGCTGCCAGACCCGCAGCCCGCCCCGCCGCACCACGTGACACCGGCGGCGAACAGCGCGCGCAAGGTTTCCGGGCGCTGGAAGCCGGCCAGCTGGATCGCGCCGCCAGCCTGTTCCAGTCGGCGCTGGGCCGGAACCGGTCGGATGACGAGGCGCTGGGCGGCCTTGGCATCGTGCGCCTGCGCCAGAGCCGCTTTGTGGAAGCGCGCGACCTGCTGACGCGCGCCACCTCCCTGGGCAATGCGACCCAATGGGCCGATGCGCTGCGTAGCGCGCGTTTCTATGGCGGGATCGAGGAGGCACGCGCCACCCTCTCCGCCGGCGACGTGGCCGGCGCCGAGGCGCAGGCGCAGGCGCTGGTCCGCAGCGGGTTCGAAACGCCGGCGCCTGCGCTGCTGCTGCTGGCCGAAATCTACGAACAGCAGGGCCGCTATGCCGATGCGGCCGACATCCTGGCGCAGGCAGGCGCCAATCCCGGAGCCGAGGCCGACCAGCTGCAAAGCCGCGCCGCACGCAACCGTGCGCTGGCGGCAGCCCGCAGCGGCGATGCCGACACGGCAGAGGAAGCCTTCGTCAGCGGCCTGCTGCTCGATCCGAACGATCCATGGATCCGCTACGAGTTCGGCCGCTGGCTGATCGCCCGGGGCCGCGCGGCGGAGGGTGATTCCACGATTGCGGCGCTGTCCGGGATCGGCACGGCCGATGCGCTATATGCGGCGGCGCTGCTGCAGGAGGAGCTGGGCCGGCCGGGAGAGGCGCAACGGCTGGTCGATCGCATTCCCGATGCGGAACGGTCGGCGCTGGTCCGCAGCTTCGCCAACAGCCTGGCGCTGCAGCGGCAGCTGGAACAGGCGCGTGCGCTGGCGGCACAAGGGCAGGAGGCAGAGGCGAGTTCCACCCTGCGTCGCCTGGCCGCCGATCCCGCCTATGCCGCGCAACGCCCGCAGATCGCGCAGGCGCTGCTCGACACCGGCGACCGGGCGGGCGCGGCCGACGTTGCACGGGGCGCGCTGGCAGGCGGCGCGGCCGACGCTGCCGGCTACGAAACGCTGGTGCGCGTGTTGTCGGGTGCTGGAGCCGATGTGGAGGCGCGCGCCGCACTGGCGGGTGCGCGCCAGCGGCTGGGCGGCGCTCAGGTCGAACGGCTGGACGCGGTGCTGTCCGTCTCGCGGGCAGAACGGTTGCGGGCGGATGGCCAGCTGGCCGAAGCGTTCGACCTGCTGCAGGAAGCCTGGCGGGTGGAGCCGAACAGCACGGAGGTGCTGTTCCAGCTTGGCCTGCTGTACGAAGCCGGCAACATGCCCGCGCAGGGCGCGCAGACCTTCCAGCTGCTGCTGGCACGCAAGCCGGACGATGTGCCGGCCCTGCTCGGCCTGGCCCGCACCGCCACCGCCGCGGGCGACAACCGCCTGGCGGAAGATGCGCTGCGCCGGGCGATGGCGCAGGCGCCGGAGGATCACGAGGTCTATCTGGCGGCGGCCGATCTGGCGCGCGCACGGGGTGACGAGCGCCGGGCCGTGCGCCTGCTGGAGCAGGCCCGGCTGTTCTATGGCCGCAGCCGCGGGATGGCGCTGGGCGACCTGTCCGCCGGCAACCCCTTCGCCAGCACCGCGCTCGGCACCAATCCGTTCCGGGCGCAACAGGCGCGCGCGCAAGCCCCCGCCAGCATCAATCCCTTCGCCTTGAGCGGCGGCGATACCCGCCTGCCCGGCGATGCTGTCTCCACCGGTTTTCCACAGGCCTATGCACAGGACGAGCCGACCGTAGCGGCGGACCCGGTGCTGGCGCGGATCGACCGCGACATCCGCACGCTGAGCAACGAGGCCGGCCCGCGGGTCGAAGTCGATGCCGGCTTCCGCGACCGTTCGGGCGAGGAAGGCTTGAGCGCGCTCAGCGAGCTGAATGGCACCGCCCGCTTCTCCACCGATCTCGGCCCCGGCCGGATCGGTGTGGAGGCGGAGCTGGTCGCGCTCGACAGCGGCGTGCCCTCCCGCTCCGCCCAGGCCCGCTTCGGCCGCAACGCCACGGCAGAGGCGCAGGCGATCGTGGACGAGGTCGAGACTCCGCTGGTGCTGGCGCAGACGCAGCATGCGGCAGGCGTGGCGCCCAGCCTGTTCTATGCCGGCGACCGGTTCGATGCGCGGATCGGCACCACGCCATTGGGCTTCGAATATCAGGAGATCACCGGCCGGCTGGAGGCCCGCCCACGCCTCGGCCCCAGCACGGTCGCCCGGGCCTGGGTCGAGCGACAGGCGGTGGATGACACCATCCTGTCCTATGCCGGAACGCGCGACCCGGTGACGGGCGCCTTCTGGGGGCAGGTCATGCAGACCGGCGGCGGCGTGTCGCTGTCGTGGGATCAGGCCGGCAACGGCGTCTATGGCGATATCGCCTATCACCAGTATCGCGGGCGCGAGGTGGCGGACAATCACAGCGTGCAGGGCAATGTCGGTGGCTACCTGCTGCTGCATCAGGGCGCCCGCGACCGGATCGTGGCCGGGGCCAATTTCAATTATCAGGCCTACGACAACAGCCAGAACAACTTCACCTACGGTCATGGCGGCTATTTCAGCCCGCAGACCTTCCTCGCCGTCAGCTTCCCGCTGCGCTACATCCACACGGACGATCGCTGGGAAATGGAGCTGCAGGCCGCGCCCGGTTACCAGAGCTTCGATCAGGACCAGACGGCGATCTACCCCACCGATCCCGCCGCGCAGGCGCAGCTGGATGCGCTGAAGCAGATCAACACCGATGTGCGCAGCTATTATGACGGGCTCAGCCAGACGGGCTTCGCCTTCTCCGGCCGGGGCCGCGCCTCCTATCAGGTCAGCCCCCGTACACGCATCATCGGCGATCTGGGTTACGACACATTCGGGATCTTCAATGAATTCACCTCCACCATCGGGATTCGCCAGCAGCTCGGCGACGGCAATTAGGGTGCGCCATGCATTGTCCCGGCGCCTGTTCTGCATCGGTGCCGCGACCGGCGTGGTGAGCGCCTGCATCGGCAGCGACAGCTCGGCCTCCCCGCCGACACCGACGCCGACGACGACACCGATGCCGGGCGGCACCGCGCCTGTCAGCTGGGCCGGCTTCAGCGGGAGGTTTCTCGACCAATCCGGCCGGGTGATCGACAATGGCAACAAGGGCGTCAGCCATTCCGAAGGGCAAGGCTATGGCATGGTCATGGCCGCCCATGCCGGCGATCGACAAGGTTTCACCCGCATGTGGGACTGGACGCGGGACACGCTGCTGCGGCCCGAAGGGCTGCTGGCCTGGCGCTACGTTCCAACGGCCACCCCCCCTGTGGCCGATCCCAACAACGCCACCGACGGCGATATTCTGGTCGCCTGGGCGCTGGGCATCGCCGGCGCGCGATGGAACCGGCAGGATTGGCTGGCGCAGGCGGCGGTCATGCGCGCCGCAATCCTGGCGCGCGTGACGGTGACGCTTGCCGGGCGGCGCGTGCTGCTGCCGGGGGTCGCCGGCTTTGCAGAAGGCGGGCGGGTGACGCTGAACCCGGCCTATTATGTCTGGCCGGCGCTGGATGCCTTCCACGCGGTGGCGCCTGCTGAAGGCTGGGACACGATCATCGCCGATGGCACATGGCTGCTGACGCAGGCGCGCTTCGGGCAGCACCAATTGCCGACCGACTGGGTGGAATTGGCCCCCGATGGCGCGCTACGGCCCGCTCCCGGCCGATCGCCCTGGTTCGGCTTCGATGCCGTGCGCGTGCCGCTCTATGCCCAGCTGGGCGGGCGCAGCGGGCTGGCGCGGCCGGCGGCGGAATATTGGCAGGGACGGCGGAGTGCCGGGCAGATGATCCCCGCCTGGGTGGATGTCACGAACGGCGCCATCGCGGAATATGCCGGCAGCGCCGGGGTGGAGGCGATCGTTGCGCTGACCGGCGGTGGCACAGCGCCGCACGCCCTGTCCGACGATTATTACGCCGCCGTGCTGCAGGTGCTGGCGACGCTGCGGCCCTAACCCGATGCCTCCGGGATGTGCGGCCGCTCTGGACAAGCAGCCCCGCGCCCCGGCATAGGCCGCTGATGCACGATTTGCGCCTGATCCGCGACGACCCGCAATCCTTCGATGCCGGCCTCGCCCGCCGCGGCGTGGAGCCTGCCAGCGCCCGCATCCTGTCCCTCGACGAGCAGCGCCGCGCCGCCGCCACGTCCGCGCAGGAGGCACTGGCCCGCCGCAACGAGGCTTCCAAGGCGATCGGCCAGGCCATGGGCAAGGGCGACACCGCCACGGCCGAGGCACTGAAGGCCGAGGTCGCCGCGCTGAAGACCGACCTGCCCGCACTGGAACAGGCGGAGCGGGATGCGGCGACAGAGCTCGACGGCATGCTGGCGGCCCTGCCCAACATCCCCGCCGACGATGTGCCCGAAGGCGATGACGAGGGCGGCAATGTCGAGGTCGCCCGCTGGGGCAGCCCGCGAGATTTTGCCTTCCAGCCGAACGAACATGCCGACCTCGGCCCCGCGCTGGGCCTGGACTTCGAGACCGGCGCGGCCATGTCCGGCGCGCGCTTCACCTTCCTGCGCGGGCAAATGGCGCGACTCAGCCGGGCGCTGGGGCAGTTCATGCTGGACCACCAGACGGCGCAGCGCGGCTACACCGAGTGCGTCGTGCCGCTGCTGGTGCGGGACGAGGCGGTGTACGGCACCGGGCAGCTGCCCAAGTTCGCGGAGGATCTGTTCCGCACCACTGACGGCCGCTGGCTGATCCCCACCGCGGAGGTCAGCCTGACCAATTCGGTGCGCGAACAGATCATCGCCGACCTCTCCCAGCCGATCCGCCTGACCGCCCTGACCCCCTGCTTCCGCTCCGAAGCCGGTGCCGCGGGCCGTGACACGCGCGGCTATATCCGCCAGCACCAGTTCGAGAAGGTGGAGCTTGTCAGCATCTGCCGGACGGAGGATCACGCGGCGGAGCACGCCCATATGGTCGCCAGCGCGGAAGGCGTGCTGGAAGCGCTGGAGCTGCCATACCGCCGCATGCTGCTCTGCGCCGGGGACATGGGCGCGACCGCGAAGCGGACCTTCGACCTGGAGGTGTGGCTGCCCGGACAGGGCGCCTATCGCGAGATCAGCTCCATCAGCTGGTGCGGCGATTACCAGGCGCGGCGGATGAATGCGCGCTACCGGCCTGAAGGTCAGAAGGGCACCGCCTTCGCGCACACCCTGAACGGATCGGGTCTCGCCGTCGGTCGCACGCTGGTGGCTGTGCTGGAGAACGGCCAACAGGCGGATGGCTCTGTCATCATCCCGGCGGCCCTGCGCCCTTATATGGGCGGCATCGAAGCCCTGGAGCCTGCCTGACATGCGCATCCTGCTGACCAATGATGACGGCATCCATGCCCCCGGCCTGCACCTGCTGGAGCAGGTCGCCGCCACCCTGTCGGACGATGTGTGGGTCTGCGCCCCGGCACTGGAACAGTCGGGCACCGGCCATTCGCTGACGCTGCACATGCCGGTCCGCCTGCACGAGCATGGTCATCAACGCTTCTCGGTCGGCGGGACGCCCACCGACTCGATCAACCTTGCCTTGCGCAAGCTGTTCACGGACCGAAAGCCTGACCTCGTCATTTCCGGCATCAATCATGGCGAGAACCTGGCGGACGACATCACCTATTCCGGCACGATCAATGCGGCGATGGAAGCGGCGCTGGCCGGCATCCCGGCCATTGCGATGAGCCAGGCGCTGCGCAATGCTGGCCATGGCTTCGCCGCGGCGGAAGGCTGGGCCGCGAAGGTGATCGGCCCGCTGACCCGCTTCGCCATGGCCAAGCGCACGCTGGTCAACGTCAACTTCCCTGCCCTGCCCGCCGCCGATGTGCGCGGGGTGAAGGTGGCGCGGCAAGGCTTCCACGATTACGCGCGCGGGTCGCTGGTCGAAGGGACCGATCCGCGCGGGCGACCCTATTTCTGGTTCGGGCTGGAGGATGTGGAGCACACGCTGGACCATGGCACCGATCTGGAAGCGGTGAATGACGGGTTCGTCTCGGTCACTCCGCTGCAGGTCGACCTGACCGATCATGCGGCGATGGGCCGTCTGGCGGAGGCGCTGGACGGCTAGCGATGAAGCCGGCCAGGAGCCATGTGCAGCGCATCCGCGCCCGCCGCTTCATCCCGCTGAAGCGCGCGTTGCGGGTACCGGTATGGGCCGATATCGGCCTACGGGTGGGCGGCGCGATGGTGCTGGTCTTCCTGGTGGTGCTGATCCACTGGTTCGACCGGGACGGACTGGTCGACAATTATGACGGGCACATCACCTTCCTGGATGTTGTCTATTTCACGATGATCTCCATCACCACGACCGGCTTTGGCGACATCGCGCCGGTCAGCCCGCAATCGCGGCTGGTGGAGGCGGTGCTGGTGACGCCGATCCGCTTCGCCGTGATCTTCATCTTCGTGGGCGCGGCCTACAATTTCGTCATCAAGCGCAGCTGGGAAAAATTCCGCATGAACCGCATCCAGAACCAGCTGACCAACCATTACGTCGTGCTCGGCTTCGGCGTTTCCGGCGCCGAGTCGGTGGCGGAGCTGGTCGCTCGCGGCACCGATCCGCGCTGCATCGTGGTCATGGACATGGACCGCGAACGGCTGGCCCAGGCGGAGGAGATGGGCTGCAACGTGATCGAGGCGGACGCCACCCGCGACGAGCACCTGATGGCAGTGCGGATCGCAGAGGCGCAGACGGTGCTGGTATCCGCGGGGCGGGATGATTCCTCTATCCTGATCGTGCTGACCGTCCGCCATCTGGCGCCCAAGGTGCCGATCAGCGTGGTGGTGCGCGCGGAAGACAATGAATTGCTGGCGCGGCAGGCAGGGGCCAACAACGTCATCAACCCGGTCCGATTCACCGGGCTGCTGCTGGCCGGCAGCGCGCAAGGGGCGCATGTCGCCGACTATCTGATGGACCTGGCCAGCGTGGGCGGGCGCGTGCAGCTGGTGGAACGGCCCGTGCTGGCTGACGAGATCGGCCGGCCGATGAACGAGCTGGCGACCGGCGGCTATGCGCTGCGCATCTACCGGCAGGAGCAGGCGATCGGTTTCTGGGAATGTGCCAATGGCGTGTTCCAGGCCGGCGACGTCGTGGTCGAGATCCGCCCCAACGACCCCGCAGGCACGGATCAGTAAGCCGTCAGTCCAGCCAGCAATGGATCGCGCCCATCAGCACGGTGCCGATGGTGAGATAACCCGCATCGATCGCGAACAGCTTGCCGGGCCGCATCTGCAACAGATACATGATACCGATGGCCGGCGTCAGCAGCATGGCCCCGTAACCGAAGGCGATCATCATCTTCGCCCGGTCCGACGGGCCGGTCATGGCATATTGGTGCCCCAGCGTCAGGGATATCAGCAGCTCGAACGCGAAGACCAGCAGCATGACCAGCCAGGTGGGATTGCGGCGCATCGGCCGGCCACCCAGCGTATTGGCGCGGTTCGCCATCTCGTCCGAAATGCCTGTCAGCCGGCCCCATGCCCCGCCCAGCAGCACAGTGTACCACAGCACGCCCAGCCCGAAGAAAGCGGCGGCGCCCAGAAACACCGCGGTGAAGTTCACATTGCCCATGCCGATCGGCTAGCGCAGATCGGCCCGGCGCGCCATGCGCAATGGCCGGCTACAGCCAGCCTTTCGCGCGGTACCAGGCGGCGGTCGCCGCCAGCCCGTCTCCGGTGGCGATCTCCGGCCGCCAGAGATCCGCTGGCGGCGCCTTTTCCGGCCGGCACACCCAATCCGGATGGGTCATGTAGCCGACCCGGTCCGCCGTCAGCTTCGCCCCCGTGCCCCGCACCATGCCGTCAAGCCGGGCGGCCAGCAGCAGGGCGGCGCGCGGCAGATGCGGCACGCGCACCCGCCGGCCAACAGCGGCCCCGATCGCCTGCGCCATTTCCCGGTGGCTCCATCCGCCGGCGCGGCCATCATCCGGTTCGAACAAACGCTGCGACACGTCGGGACTGGCGGGCACCAACGCCAGCAGCACTCGGGCCAGGTCCATCACATGGATCATGGAGGCGCGCCCTGCCGGCGGCATCGGTATCACGCCCCAGCGGGCAGCCTTGAACAGCTCCAGCATCTCCCGGTCACGCGGGCCGTAAATCGCCGGCGGACGCACGATCGTCCAGTCAAGCCCGCTGACCTGCACCAGTTCCTCCGCATGGAACTTCGACCGGCCATAGGCGGACAGGGCCGGCTCCCGCGCGGACAGGCTGGACACGAAGACGAAGCGCGACACGCCGCCGGCCTGCGCGGCATGGACCAGCGCCTCCGTCCCTTCGACATTGCCCTGGTGGAAGCGGGCCGGGTCGGGCGCGCTGACCACCCCGGCCAGATGCAGCACCGCCTGCGTGCCCGCCACCAGCCGTTCCAGCGCGGCGGTGTCGGCCAGGTCGCCTCGGATCCAGGTCACGCCGGCCCGCGGCGGCTGTTCGGACCGGGCCAGCGCCCGCACCGAGATGCCGCGCCCAATGGCGAGTTCGATCAGCGCGCTGCCGACGAAACCGGTCCCCCCGGTCAGGGCCAGCGGCGGCGTAGCTTCGTTCACAGCACGACCAGCTGATCGCGGTGGATCACCGCGGATCGAGGTGAATAGCCGAGCAGGTCTTCGTGATCTTCGCTGCGATGGCCCATGATCCGCTCCACCTCCGCGCTGGAATATTCGGCCAGGCCCTGCGCCAGCTGGAGTCCGTTCTCGTCGCGCACACCCACCGGATCGCCGCGACGGAACGCGCCTTCGACCGCGCGGATGCCGCTCGCCAGCAGGCTGTTGCCATGCTGCAGCGCTTCAGCGCATCCGCCGTCGACGACCACGACCCCCTTCATCCGCTGCCGGCCGCCCAGCCACGCCTTGCGCCCGCTGTCCCGCCGCGTCGGCAGGAACAGCGTGCCGATGTCCTGCGAGATGGCTCGGGTCAGTGGCCGGGCGTGCTGGCCGTTGATGATGCCCAGCGTGATACCCGCACGGGTGGCGATCTTGGCGGCGATCAGCTTGCTGCTCATGCCGCCCGATCCCATGCCCGATCCGCTGTCGCCACTGGCCATCGCCTGCACGGCCGGGGTAACGCCTTGGATCCTTGGCACAAGGCTGGCGCCCGGCTCCTTGGGGTTGCGATCATACAGGCCGTCCACGTCGGACAGCAGCATCACCACCTGCGCATTGGCCGCCTGCGCCACGCGCGCGGCCAGCCGGTCATTATCGCCGAAGCGGATCTCCTGCGTGGCGACCGAATCGTTCTCGTTGATCACCGGCACCGCGCCCGCCTTCAGCAGGCGGCCCAGCGTGGCCGAAGCGTTGAGATAGCGGCGGCGATCCTCCAGATCCTCCACCGTCAGCAGCAGCTGCGCCGCCACCAGGCCATGCTCGGCCAGCAATTGCGACCACAGGCCGGCCAGCGCGATCTGCCCCACCGCGGCGCTGGCCTGCGCATCGGCCAGGCTGCCGCGCCCGCCATGCGGCAGGCCCAGCTTGGCTGCACCCAGCGCCACCGCCCCCGATCCGACCAGGATGATCTGCTGGCCACGCTTCCGGGCGGCGGCGATTTCCGCCACCAGCCCGGCCATCCACTCCGACTGGGGCACACCGCCTTCGCCGAACAGCAGGGCAGAGCCCACTTTCAACACCAGGCGCTGCACGATTTGCGGATCGGCGAGGTCGGATATGGAAGTAATGGTCATGCCTGCAGCGTCTAGCGGCCCGCACCGGCAGGAAACAAGGGGGGGGGGGCTCAGTCCAGCGGTGACCAGGACTGACCGTCAGCTGCCGGCTCCACTTCGGACTCCACCGTCTTGGTTTCGGTGGCGGTACGGGCCGGCAGGTGCCCGATCACCGCATCCATCAGGGCCGCCATGCCGGCACCGGTCGCACCGGAGATGGGGAACACCAGCTCCGCCCCCGCCGCCCGCAATTCCGCCGCGAAGCCTTCTGCCAGCTCGGCATCGGCCAGGTCGATCTTGTTCAGCGCGATCAGGCGCGGCTTCTCGTCCAGCCCGGCACCATAGGCAGACAGCTCTTCTTCCACGATGCGCATTGCCTGCGCCGGATCGCTGTCGGAGATGTCGACCAGATGGATCAGCACGCGGCAGCGTTCGATATGGCCCAGGAACCGGTCACCGATCCCGGCGCCGTCCGCCGCGCCTTCGATCAGGCCCGGAATGTCGGCCAGCACGAATTCGCGGTCACGATGCTGCACCACGCCCAGGCTGGGCACCAGCGTGGTGAAGGCGTAATCGCCGACCTTGGCGCGGGTGTTCGACACCTGGTTGATGAAGGTGGACTTGCCCGCATTGGGCAGGCCGACCAGGCCGGCATCGGCCAGCAGCTTCAGCCGCAGCCAGACCCACAGCTCCTCACCCGCGATGCCGGGCTGATGGTTGCGCGGCGCGCGGTTGGTGGAGGTCTTGTAGCTGGCGTTGCCGCGCCCGCCCATGCCGCCTTCGACCATGACGACACGCTGGCCGGGCTCGGTGAAGTCGGCCAGCACCGTCTCGCGATCCTCGTCCAGCACCTGCGTGCCCACGGGCACGGCGATGACGAGGTCCGGCGCGCTTTTGCCCGTCCGATCCTTGCCCATGCCGTGACCACCGCGCAGGGCCTTGAAATGCTGGGCATAGCGGAAGTCGATCAGGGTGTTGAGGCCGGCCACCGCTTCGAACACGATGTCGCCGCCGCGGCCGCCATTGCCGCCGTCGGGGCCGCCATATTCGATGTACTTCTCGCGTCGGAAGCTGACGGCACCGGGGCCGCCCGAACCGGAACGCAGATAAATCTTGGCCTGATCGAGGAAATGCATGCCGCTCCAGATAGGTTCGGGGGACGGCTTGCGCCAGTCAGCGGCGCATAATGGCGCCGATCGAACCGACCCGCCCGCATCTCATGATCGCGAGCCGGCGGGTGACACTGGTGGAGCCGAGGGGGATCGAACCCCTGACCTCGTCATTGCGAACGACGCGCTCTCCCATCTGAGCTACGGCCCCGTTCAGTGTCAGCCCCGTCATCGGCCCAGCCGGCAACGCGGAGCGCGCGCCTTAGCGGCAATCGCCGGCGGTTGGAAGGGCTTTGTGAGCCACCTTCAGCCGCCGGCGAAGCTGTGCCTCAGCCGATCAACTGCCCTGAACGCCGCTGGCCACCGGCTGGACAATCGGGGTCTCCTGGGTTGCAGGCACCGCGATCAGCGGGATGGTGGCGCCGGTCTGCGGATCGGTCACCTCCCCGACCAGGGTCGCTTCGGATCCTTCCGTCGGACCGGCCGCGATGCTGCTTTGTCCCGCGCCGTGTACCGCGACATAGCCCGGCTGGGAGGCACCGTAGAGCGCGCCATACTTCGCGTCCCAAGCGGCCGAGTCGGCCAGGTAACGTTCGTACTCCTCGAAGAACCGGGCGAACACACCTTCGAATCGGGCCAGACCGGTGGCGGAGAACGCCATCGGGTCACTCGGCGGATTCGCGATTGCGTCATTCGAAAGCGCCAGCGCCTCGTTGCAGAAGCTGGCACGGGCGCCGGGGCTGGCGAAGTAGTTGTAGACCGCCGTCATGTACAACTCACGCGCCTGGATCGCTTTCCGTCGATCGCCCTGCTCCTGCCGGAACCGGCGCTCGATCGTGGCATTGGCGATATCCAGCTTGGGGTCGGCTGCGCGCAGAAACGCACCATAGGCTTCCGTGATCGGCGCCTGCGATGCTTCGGAACAGTTCAGCGCGGCCACGTTCCAGGCGGAACGGAAGTGCCACAATGTGTCATGCTCCCCCAGATCGGTGTTCACGGTGACGCGGCGACCATCGGGGCCGCGCGCAGGCACCGCCATGAGATACGGCGCACCTGCGGGTGGTACAGGCCGGTAAGGCACTGCCTCCACGACCGGCGGGGGCGGCGGGGGTGGCGGTGGGGGCGGCGGCGGTGCCTTGGCGCACGCTGCCAGCAGGCCGATGGAGGTGGTAACAAGGGTAGCCTTCAGCGCCTTGCCCAACCAGGCCGGCAAAGTGGAATGCATGTGAAAATCGTCCCTGATGTAACGGAGCCACCCTGCCGGTCGCACCGCCTTGCGGCATGTCGAGGACTGATGGTGTAACGCCTTCACAGCACAAAGAAAATGCCCGGAATGCACTGTGGCAATCCGGGCAGGATCAATCGATTTCCCGCAGCGCCGTCGAGTGCCGGCGCCGCTGGTCAGGTCATGCTCAGTCGCGCTGGACGCCCATGAAGCGCAGCAGGAACAGGAACATGTTGATGAAGTCCAGATACAGGCTCAGCGCGCCCATGATCACCATCTTGCCCAGCGGGAAAGCCGCCGCGACGCCCGGATTGGTCACCTTCATGCGCTGCACCTGCAGGTACTCCGTCTTCAGCCGCTGCGTGTCGTAGGCGGTCAGACCGGCGAAGATCAGCACGCCGATGAAGCTGACTGCCCACATCAGGGCTTCGGACTGCAGGAACATGTTGATCAGGCTGGCGATGATCAGGCCGATCACGCCCATGATCAGGAAGCTGCCCATGCCGGACAGATCCTTCTGGGTGGTGTAGCCGAACAGGCTGAGGCCCGCGAAGGCACCGGCCGTGGCGAAGAACGTCGAAGCGACGGATGCGCCGGTATAGACCAGGAAGATGGTCGACAGCGACAGGCCCATCAGGAAGGCGAAGCCCCAGAACAGCAGCTGCAGCGTGCCGGTGCTGAACTTCTTGGCGCCGAAGCTCATCGCGAACACGATCGCCAGCGGCGACAGCGCCACCAGCCACATCATCGGGCCGCTGGCAAAGCTGTAGGCCAGCCCCGACCGGGCGGTCAGCAGCGCGACCACGCCGGTCAGCAGCACGCCAGATGCCATGTAGTTGTAGATGGAAAGCATGTGCTTGCGCAGGCCCGCATCGTTGACCGTGCGGACCTCGCCAGCCTGGCTCGGCGACGCACCGAATGCCGGGCGGCCGAAGCCCTGCCTGCCACGGGAGTCGTTCCAGTCTGCCATTGTAATCCTGTCTCCGTATATGGCGGCCAACAATCGGGGCCGCTCGCTGAAGTGCAATATCATCCTTCGGCGGGGCGCTTTCAAGGAAAACCGGACCGGCGGCGGATACGGCCAAATTCAGCAATCCTTTGATACGTATCACGCCGGGCCGATCTTCGGGAACTCGGCCGCCGGGCGTTCCGTTTCGCCGGCTCTGCCTGCAGAACGGAAGACTCCCCATGGATCATCGCAGAATTGGCCTCGGCCTCGGCATCTTCTCCATCGGGCTCGGCCTGGGCGAGCTGTTCGCCAGCCGCCACATCACACGCGCACTCGATGCCGAAGGGCACGAGACCTTGGTCAAGGCATTCGGCGCGCGCGAATTGCTGGCGGGCGCCGGCCTGCTGGCCGCACCCACCGCGCCAATCAATGCCTGGGCGCGCGCGGCCGGCGACGTGATGGACATCGCCGCCGCCGGTGCCGCGGTGCGCAACAGCCCACGCAACAGCATCGCCTGGGGCGCCCTCGCTTTCGTGGTCGGCGCGCTGGTCCTTGATACGCTGACCGCCCGCGAATTCGCGAAGCGGTAAGGTCCGGTCAGGCGCCGCGCGCCTCGGCCGCCATTTCGGCGCTGCGATCGCGCGCGGCGCGCAGGCAATCCAGCACCAGCGCGTTGATCGCGCCGTCTTTGTCCAGCACATTCAGGCCGGCGCGGGTCACGCCCCCTGGGCTGGCGACGCGATCCGCCAGCACGCCCGGATCGTCCGGGCTTGCCGCGGCCAGCGCCGAGGCGCCTTCCGCCATCGCCACCGCCAGCCGGGCGGCCTTGTCAGGCGCCATGCCCAGTTCGCGAGCGGCAGCAGCCAACGCCTCGATATAGCGGTAGACAAAGGCCGGCCCGGAACCCGCCAGGGCGGTGACCAAGTCGAAATCCTCTTCGCCGAACCATTCGGGCGTGCCCAGCGGCTGCATCAGCGCGAACACCGCATCGCGGGCAGCCTCGTTCAGCCCGTCCGCCGCCAAGGCGACGGGGCTCTTGCCCAGCGCCACCGCCAGGTTCGGCATGACCCGCACCAGCCCTGCTGCATCGGCGAAACGCCGGCGCAGGCTGGCCAGTTCGACACCGGCGAGCAGCGACAGCACGATCGTGCCCGTCCCGGCAAGCGGAGCGAGCGTGGGCGCCGCTCCGTCCAGACCCTGCGGCTTGATCCCCAGCAGAATCGCGTCGAAGCGCTCACCCGTGGGCAGTTCGGCCAGATGCCGGACGCCGGCCGGCAGGTTGGTCGCCCGCGGGTCGACCACGGTGAAGCTGCCGGCGGACATTCCGCCAGCCAGCCAGCCGCGCAGCATGGCGCCGGCCATGTTGCCGCAACCCACCAGCAGGATGTTCTGCATATTCACCTCAAGCCTCCCCTGCGGCATCGACCAGCGCCGCCTCCAGCGCCTCACGCGGGCGCTTGTCCCCCCACAGCACGAACTGGAACGCCGGGTAGAACCGGTCGCATTCGGCCACGGCGCTTTCGATCGCCTGGCTGGCCATGGCGATGCTCAGCAGCCCTTCGTCGCCCAGCATCAGGCCATGGCGGTACAGCAGCACGCCGCCATTGGACCACATCTCGAAATGACCCAGCCAGACCTGTTCGTTGATCAGCGTCAGCAATTCCTGCGCCGGGCGGCGCTTGGCGTCGGGCACACGCACTTCGGGCAGGCACAGGATCTGCAGCACGCGATCCTCCGCCCGCCAGACGCAGCGCAGCTGGTAGCTGGTCCAGCTCCCCTGGATCTCGCCGCTGATCTCGTCATCGCTCACCAGCTGGCAGGGCCAGCCATGCGCTTCGAACAGCTGGGCCAGCATCTCCACCGGCGCCGCATCGTCCGCGTCGTCCATCACTTCCCGCTCGGTATTCATGCGGCCTGGTTCCGTTTCGTCATCATTGCCCTGCTGTGCCCGCTATGCCGGGGCGAAGGCAAACCGCAGGGGCAAGGCTGCGGGGCATAAGCGATCTTGCCTGTTGGCAAGGTGTGCACAATCCCGCCGGAAACAAGCGGCAGACCGCTTCCGTCAGTCGAGGGCGCGGACGTCCTCGCCCCGCGCGCTGGTGAAACGGAAGCTGTCCACCCCGGCTTCCTTCAACGATGCGACAAGCGTTTCGGCCTCCGCCGCGCTGTAGGGGCCGGCCAGCAGGCGGGTACGGCCGTCCCAATCCGCCAGATGCGGCTCGGCATCCTGCAGCAGGTCACCGGCCTTGCGGCGGATGCGGCGCCAGTCGAAGCCCAGCGCGGCCACATCCTGCCCGGTCGCGACCTGCACCCAGTGTCGGCTGGGGACCGGAGGTGGCGGCGGCGGAGCCGGAGGTGGTGGTGGCTTGGGCCGTTCGCGCGGCGGTGCGATCGTGGTGATGTCCACCCCGCCCGCTGCGACCGGATCGGGTGTGGCTGCCGGTTGGACAAAGGTCGCGAACGCTTCCGCCAGGCCAAGCTGTGCGGGAGGCTCGATGAGCGCCGGCGCTGGCGCCGGCGCCTGAACGGGTGCGTGAGCTGCCGCTTCGGCGAAAGCGGGCGCAGGTGCAGGCTGGGGTGCGTAAGCTTCGGCCGCGGGCGGCATCTGCGGCTCCGCCACGGCAACCACCACCGGTACCGCCGCGGGCTGCGGCCCGTAAGTCTCTGCCGTGGGCTGCATCTGCGGCTCCGCCACGGCAACCATCACCGGTTCCGCCGCGGGCGACGGCGAGGGTTGCCCCACCGGCGGCAGTTCTCCGGATACTCCCGCAGGTGTGAAGGCCGGTTGCACCTGCTGCTGCAGAATCAATCCCGTGGCGGGTTCCGGCACTGCCGCAACCACGGTCGCTGCCGGTGCCGGTGTCGGGGACGGCAGTTGCTGCACGACGGGCTGCGAGATCGTGGATGCGGGTGCAGAGCCCATGATGGCGCCGCTGGGCACCAGGCGCGCATCAATCGACCGTGAGTCTTGCGGCGCAGCCACGGGTGCGGCGGCAATCTGTGGCGCAGGCGTCTGAGCTGCCGCGGTCGGCGGCGGCTGCGATCCGGCCGCGATGGTCGGATCGTCCTGCCCGATCTGGCTGGCCTGCGGGAATCGACCCAGATGCGCGGCGGCGGCCTGCTGCGCCCGGGTCAGCCGGGGCATGTAGCGCAAATAGGGCGCCAGCCGGCTCGACAAGCGCGCCGGCAGCATGGTCTCGGCAATGGAGACCGCCTCGTCCTGCTGGCCGTTGATGGCAAGGGCGAAAGCCCGCATGCGAAAGGCCGACAGGTCGCCCTGCTGCAACAGCGGCAGCAGCGTCGCTTCGAACCCGGTGCGATTGCCTGCGATCGCCTGGCTGATCGCCAGCCGCAGCGTCACCGCATCGTCGGGTCCGAGGGTCAGCGCACGATCATACTCCGCCTGCGCCGCCGCATTGTTGCCCACCAGATCGTAGGCCAGCCCGCGATCGGCGGCATAGGGGGCCATGTTCGTGCCGGCCGCCTCTGCCGCAGCGAACGCCGCCAGGGCATCGGCCGGGCGATCCTGCCGGACCAGCAGAACGGCATGGCCAGCAGCGACCCGGCCATCCCCCGGCGCGACGTCGCGTGCCCGGGCGTAGAAGTTCTGTGCCGCCGCCAGATCACCCAGGTAGAGCGCGGCATCCCCGGCCTGCAGCAGCGCCGCCAGATCTTCCGGCTGCTGCGCCAGCACGCGCATCGCATCTGCCAGCCGGTCGGCCTCGGGTCCGGGAATCGCCTGCACCACAGCCTGCCCCCATGCCGGGCCGGCCGTGATCAGAACGGGCAGTGCCAGGGCCGCCAGCGGCAGCAGGCTGCGCCCGGCGACCCGGGCTGCCGGGTGATGCAGCTTACTGATTGCTCTGCCGTCCCAGGAAGCGCGGGATGCGCAGGCCGCCGGTCGATGCCGGCTTGGGAGCCGGGGCAGGAGCGGGGGCCGGAGTGGGCGCGGGGGCCGGCTGTTCGGCCACCGGCTCCGGCGCGCGGGGCGGGCGGGAGACGGTGGACATGCGTTCGAACAGCGAACCGGAGGAGGACGCGGTCGCATCCGCCGCCGGATTGTGGCCGCTGGCCGCGATGCGGCGGCGCTGTGCCGCCGGACCGATGCCGGCAGTGTCGGACGGATGTGCGGCCAGATCATTCTCGCCCAGCAGCAATTCGTCCTGCTGCTGATCGGCGGGATCGCTGTTCAGCGCGTCGAGCGTCAATTCGAGCGGCTCGTCATGCGAAGCATCCTCGCCGGTCTCGTCCGCCATGTTCCTGGCGACCGGGTCTGCCGAAGCAGGGGCAGGCTGACGATCCTGGACGGGCGCGGGTCGCGTAGGCTCGCTCATCGCCGGAACAGCCGCTGCCGGCGCGGCCGCGGCGACCGCCGGACGGCGCAGGCCGCGGCCTGCACCCATGCTGGAGGGCTGCGTCGCGGCAGGCCGCTGCTGGCCTGCGGTCTGCGCCTGCTCGCCCGGCGTCTCGATCCCGGTTGCCACCACGGAGACGCGGATCTTGCCTTCCAGGTCGGGATTGAAGGCGGAGCCCCAGATGATGTTGGCTTCGGGATCGACCAGCTCGCGGATGTGATTGGCCGCCTCGTCGATCTCCAGCAGCTTCATGTCCTCGCCGCCGATGATGGAGATGATCACGCCCTTGGCGCCCTGCATGGACACGCCATCCAGCAGCGGGTTGGCGATCGCCTTCTCTGCCGCCTCAAGCGCGCGGTTCGGGCCTTCGCCCTCGCCCGTGCCCATCATCGCCTTGCCCATCTCGCCCATGACGGAGCGGACGTCGGCGAAGTCGAGGTTGATCAGGCCCGGCATCACCATCAGGTCGGTAATGGACCGCACGCCCTGCTGCAGCACCTCGTCACCCAGCAGGAACGCTTCCTTGAAGGTGGTTTCGGCCTTGGCGATCAGGAACAGGTTCTGGTTGGGGATGACGATCAGCGTGTCGACCGACTTCTGCAGTTCCTCGATGCCGGCTTCGGCCGAACGCATCCGGCGCGTGCCTTCGAACAGGAACGGCTTGGTCACCACGCCCACGGTCAGGATGCCCTTGTCGCGCGCGATCTCCGCGATCACGGGCGCCGCACCGGTGCCCGTGCCGCCGCCCATGCCAGCGGCGATGAAGACCATGTTCACGCCTTCCAGCGCGCGCTCGATCTCCTCGACCGTCTCCTCGGCAGCGGCGCGGCCGACTTCCGGGCGGGAGCCGGCGCCCAGGCCGCGGGTGCATTCGGGCCCCAGCTGGATGCGATGTTCCGCCAGCGAATTGTTCAACGCCTGCGCATCGGTGTTGGCGACAATGAAGTCGACACCTTCGATCTGCGCCTCGATCATGTTGGCGATGGCGTTGCCGCCCGCCCCGCCCACGCCGATCACGGTGATGCGGGGGCGCAGTTCCTCCACCGAGGGCGGGCCGATATTGATGCTCATTGCAATGCTCTCCTCACGGAGCGGTAACGGATGGGACCTTTATCGCTCTAATGCCATAAAGCGTGAATAACAGGCAAAATACGGCAAGGCGCTATCCACAGGCCGTTGCCTGGTCGCGCCCGGCCACCGCCTTCAGAAATATTCCTTCATCGCCCGCCACACCCGGATGGCGCCGGCGATGCCGGACTGGCGCTGCCCCCCGCCATGCCGCGGGCTGAGAAAGCGGATGTCGGCCGGATCCTCCAGCACCTGCAGGATCAGCCCCGCCAGCGTGGAGAAGCCCGGCGCGGCATGCGCTTCCGGCAGGCCCTTCAGCGCGGGCGGCCTGCCGATCCGCACCGGACGGCCCAGCGCGGACTGCATGTAATCGGCCAGGCCGGTCAGTTCCGCGCCGCCGCCGGTCAGCACAACCTGCCCGCGCTGATGCCGCGCCCCGGCACCGGCATAGCCCATTGCCTCCAGCGCGCGGGCGATATCACCCCCCTGCCGGTCGAGTTCCGCCACGATCGTGCTGACGAGATCGGCGCGGCTGATGCGGTTGCGGTCATCCGCGCCGCGCGCGATCGGGCCGATCTGTTCATCACCGGGGCCGTTGACCGGAATCATCTCCCGGTGATCGGCCGGGCTGGCGATGGCCGAGCCGTTGAAGCATTTCAGCCGCTCAGCCTGGTTGCGGCGGATGCCCAGCCCGCTGGCGATGGCATCGGTGATGTCGGCGGAGCCGGTCGGAATGCACACCATGTCCACCAGCGCACCGCCCGCATGGACCGAAACGGTGGTCACCTGCGCGCCCAGTTCCACCAGCGCGACGCCGACGTCACGCTCCTCCACGCTGAGGCAGGCGAGCCCTGCGGCCAGCGGGCTGGCGACCAGCGCCGCGACGTCCAGATGCGCACTCTGCACCGCTTCGCGCAGGTTGCGCATCGGCGCGCCCTCGGCCAGCACCAGGTGGATATCGACGCCCAGGCGGTCGGCATGTAGGCCCAGCGGATTGGCGATGCCATCCGCGCCATCCAGGAAATAGCAGGCCGGGCTCGCGTGCAGCACCATGCGGCCATCCGGTTCCAGCGTGTCGCGCGCGGTGAGCAGCAATTGCTCCAGATCGTCCTCCTCCACGCGGCGGCCGCCGATCTCGATCTCGATCGGGTCCACCCGCGTGGTCAGGCCGGCGCCGGATGCAGCCATGGTGATGGACTGGACACTGGTGCCCGCCAGCTTCTCCGCCCGCTCCACCGCATCGCGTACGGCATAGGTCGCCGCCGCCATGTCGGTCACGAAGCCGCGCTTGATGCCCTGGCTGGCGCGGTGGCCGCTGCCCAGGATCACGGGCGTGCCATCCTCCTGCACGCCGGCGATCATCGCCGATATGCGGAAGGAGCCGAGGTTGACCGCGCCGATGATGCGCGTGATGCGGGGTTCGGCCATCAGCTGTCGCCTGCCTTGGCCAGCGCGGCTTCCTGCGCGCGGCCGGGTACCCGCATGTAGATGCGATCGGGATTGCGCATGTCGAACCGGGCGACGCTGCCGCCCAGCAACCGGTTGACCCCGTCCAGCCGCGCAAAGCTGAGCAGCGCGGCACGGCTGCGCTCCTCCCCTTGCGGCAGGGCCAGCACCTGACCGGTGGAGAAGGTCAGGTCCCAGCGTCGCTTGCCGACCCATTCCGCCCGCGCCACCCGCGGCTGCAGGGCCGGTGCAGCACCCAGCAATTCGTCCAGCGCCTCCACCTGATCTTCCGCCTCGGCCCCGGCGATCTGCAACCGGCCGCGCGCACCTTGCGCGGATACGCGTTCCAGCTTCTGCCCGCTGCCATCGATCAGCGCCAGCGAACCGTCAGCCGCCTGCAGCACCGCGCGCGGGTTGCGTTCGACGATATCGACCACGATCGTGTCGGGCAGCTGCCGCGATACCCGCGCATCGGCCACCCAGGGCAACTGCAGCAGCCCAGCGCGCATCTCGCCCAGGCTGACCAGCGGCATCGCCCGGTCGCGCACGCCCAGCACCCGTTCGTAGACGGTGACCTCGTTCATCCGCTCGACCCCGCGCACTTCCACCCGGCGCACCTCGAACCCGGCATCGCCGATCGCGACGGCAGCCTGCTGCCCGATCATGGCGGGAATGCCGGCCAGGCTCGCGACCAGCCAGGCGATCGCCGCCGCGGCCAGCAGGATCAGGCCCAGGAAGAACTTGTGCAGCTGTTCCTCGGTAAAGGGGAGCAGCCGGGCGGCCGCATCCAGCATGCCGCCGGTATGCGCCTTGGCAGCCCGCGCCTTCTGCGCCGCGCCGGCGCCGCGCGCCTGCCGCCGGACATTGCGCTGCCCGGTGCGCCGGATCGTCTGCGCCATCAGCTGCCCCCGACCGGAAGACGGCCAGCCAGACGCAGCGCGTCCTCCACGATCAGCTCCACTAGATCGGCATAGGAGATGCCGCAGGCGCGGGCCTGTTCAGGCACCAGGCTGAGCGGGGTCATGCCCGGCTGCGTGTTGGTCTCCAGCAGGAACAGCCCGGCCTCGCCCTGCTCGTCATCCCAGCGGAAGTCGGAGCGGCTGGTCCCGCGACAGCCCAGCAGCTGATGCGCCTGCAACGCATATTGCAGGCACAACCGCTCGATCTCGGGCGGGATCTGCGCCGGACAGACATGCCGCGTCAGGCCGTCCGTGTACTTGGCATCAAAATCGTAGAACCCGCTCTCGGGCACCAGCTCCGTCACCATCAGTGCGCGGGGGCCATCCCGCCCGGCCAGCACCGCCGTGGTCAGCTCGCGGCCGCGGATATAGGGCTCCGCCAGCAGGCGCCCGAATTCCTGCCACGGGCCCGCGGCATCGGGGCGGATCGGGTTGCCATAATTGCTCTCGTCCGTGACGATCGCCACGCCCACACTGGAGCCTTCATTGACCGGCTTCAGCACATAAGGGCGCGCCAGCGGATCGCCGTCGTGCAGCGATGCACTGTGCACGATGCGTCCGCCCGGCATCGGCACGCCATGCGGCACCAGCGCGTGCTTGGTCAGTTCCTTGTCGATCGCGATTACGGAGGTGGCGAGGCCTGAATGGGTGTACGGCACGTCCATCAGGTCCAGCATGCCCTGAACCGTGCCATCCTCTCCCGGCACGCCATGCAGCGCGTTGAACACCACGTCGGGCGCGGCCGCCGCGATGCGGGCGGCCACGTCCCGTTCCATGTCGATGCGGGTCACGCGGTGGCCGCGGCTTTCCAGCGCATCGGCGACACCGGCACCGCTGGTCAGCGACACCGGGCGCTCATTTGCCCAGCCGCCCATCAGCACCACGATGTGGAGCGGAGGCAGGCCGATACCAGAGTGCCCGATACCGGCCTGGCCCTGCTGCTCGCTCATGGCCGGCCCACCCGCTTGATTTCCCATTCCAACGTCACGCCTGTCTGTTCCGCCACACGCCGGCGGACCTCTTCACCAAGTTGCTCGATATCCGCGCTGCTCGCAGTGCCGGTATTTATCAAGAAGTTGGTGTGCTTCTCGCTCACTTGTGCCCCGCCCCGGCTCAGCCCCCGGCAACCTGCCCGGTCGACCAGTTCCCACGCCTTGGCACCTGGTGGATTCTTGAAGGTGGAGCCGCCGGTCTTGCTGCGCAGCGGCTGCGTCGCCTCCCGCGCGGCGGCGATGCGGTCCATCTCCGCACCGATGCTGGCGGGATCGTCCGCCACGCCGCGCAGCCGGGCGGCGGTGACGATCGCCCCGTCGGGCAGGCGCGAATGGCGGTAGGAGAAGCCCAGATCGGCCGCCGGCACGGTGATCGCCGCGCCATCCGGCATGACCACATCGCAGTCGACCAATATATCCGCCACTTCGCGGCCATAGGCGCCGCCATTCATGCGCACGAAGCCGCCGACCGTGCCGGGAATCCCGCGCAGGAATTCCAGTCCGCCGATCCCGGCATCGCGCGCCGTGCTGGCGACCAGGATGCCGCTCGCCCCGCCGCCACATTCCAGCACGTGATCGCGGCGCACCTCCACCGTGGCGAACGGCTTGCCCAGCCGGACCACCACGCCCGGCACACCGCCATCGCGGATGATCAGGTTGGACCCCAGCCCCAGCGCCATCACCGGCGTGGCGGGATCGAGCTGGTCCAGGAAGTCCAGCAGGTCGTCCTGGTCGGCCGGCTCGAACAGCCAGTCGGCGGCGCCGCCGCTCTTGAACCAGACCAGCCTGTCCAATGGTGCGCCCGCCGTCAGCCGTCCGCGCACGATGGGCATGTCGTCCAGCCGGGTCATGCCGGCAGACCCGCGACCGGCAGGCGCGCGGCGATAGCCGGCGCCAGGCCGGCGGCCCAGCGGGTGATGTCGCCCGCGCCCAGGCACACGACCATGTCGCCCGGCTGCACCAGCGGTGCCAGCATGTCCGCCAGCGCGTCCGCATCCGCGACCAGCCCGGCCTGCCGCTGCCCGCGCGCCTGCAGCCCGTCGACCAGCGTGGCCGAGCTGACGCCTTCGATCGGTGCTTCGCCCGCGGCGTAGACCGGCGCGGCAAACACCATGTCGGCGTCGGCGAACGCACCCTGAAAATCGCTCATCAGGTCGCGCAGCCGGGTGTAGCGATGCGGCTGCACCACCGCGATCACGCGCCCGTCGGCGGCCTCGCGCGCGGCGGACAGCACCGCCCGGATCTCCACCGGATGGTGGCCGTAATCGTCGATCACCACGGCGCTTCCGCCGTAGAGCGGTACCTCGCCGACGCGGGTGAAGCGGCGACGCACCCCGCCAAAACGGGCGAAGCCGGTCCGGATCACCTCGTCACCGCAGCCCAGCTCTGCCGCGACCGCGATGGCGGCCAGCGCGTTCAGCACATTGTGCCGGCCCGGCATGGGCAGATGCACATCGGCGATCACCCGCCGGCTACCGTCACGCGCCACATGCACTGCATCGAAGGTGTTGCCACCACCGCCGCTGCGCACATGGTCCGCGCGCCAATCGGCTTGGGCGGAGAAGCCGTAGGTGACGATCCGCCGGTCGCGCACGCGGGCGATCACCTGCTGGACCTCCGGATGATCCAGGCACAACACGGCCGCGCCATAGAACGGCACGTTCTCGATGAACTCCACGAAGGCTTCGCGCACCGCGTCGAAGCTGCCGTAATGGTCCAGATGCTCCGGATCGATATTGGTGACGACCGCGATCGTACCGTCGAGCCGCAGGAAGGAGCCGTCGCTTTCGTCGGCCTCCACCACCATCCACTCGCTGGCGCCGAGCCGGGCGTTGGAGCCATATTGTTCGATGATCCCGCCATTGATCACAGTCGGGTCCACCCCGCCCGCATCCAGCAGCGCGGCGACCATGCTGGTGGTGGTGGTCTTGCCATGCGTGCCGGCGACCGCGACCGTGCTCTTCAGCCGCATCAGTTCGGCCAGCATTTCCGCCCGGCGCACCACGGGCACGCGGGCGGACAGCGCGGCGGCGACTTCCGGATTGTCGCGCTTCACCGCCGTGGAGACGACCACCACCGCCACGCCGGCGACATTGCCTGCGGCATGGCCGATGCTCACCGGGATACCGCGGGCGCGCAGCCGCTCCACGCTGGCGCCTTCCGCCTGATCCGACCCTTGCACGCGATAGCCCAGATTGTGCATCACTTCCGCGATGCCGGACATGCCGATGCCGCCGATGCCGACGAAATGGATCGTGCCGATATCGGTGCCGACGCCCTTCACCGGGTCGCATCCGTGCTGCTGACCGCACCGGCCAGCGCAGCGCCGGCGGCGGGCTTGGCAGGGGCGGTGCGGATCACGTCCTGCACCGGTGTGCCGCCGAAGCCTTCCACCAGATCCGCCAGATCGCGTGCGGCGTCGGGGCGGCCGCAATTCCATGCCGCATGGGCCGCAGCGGCCAGTCCGTCCGGATCGGCGGCCAGTTCGGCGACTTGACGGGCCAGTTCCTCCGGCGTGAACAGGTGCTGGCGGATGGACCGCGCACCGCCAGCCGCCGCCAGTTCGGCGGCATTGGCGGCCTGGTGATCGTCCGTTGCGATCGGCAGCGGGATCAGGATCGCCGGACGGCCCGCCGCGCTCAGTTCGGCAATGGTGCTGGCACCCGCGCGCCCCACGAACAGATGCGTGCCGGCAAGGCGGGCATCCATGTCCTCGAAGAAGCTGGCCAGATCGGCCTCGATCCCCTGCTCGGCATAGAAGGCGCGTACGCCGTCCAGATCCTCCGGCCGGCACTGCTGCGTCACCCGCAATCGCCCGCGCAGTTCTGCCGGAAGCAGGGCCAGGCCATGCGGCACCACGTCCGACAGGATGCGCGCACCCTGGCTGCCACCCGTCACGAGGAGGCGGATCGGCCCGCCGGCCGTAACCGGCGGATAGGGCTCTTCCCGCAATGACAGCACCGCTGGGCGCACCGGATTGCCGACGACATGCACCCTGGCCGACAGTGCCGGATCGAGCCGCGCCACCTTCTCGTAAGCGGTGGCGATCGCGTCCACCTGGCGGGCGAGCAGGCGGTTGACCCGGCCCAGCACCGCATTCTGTTCGTGGATCACGGTCGCGATCCCCGCCCCGCTCGCCGCCAGCAGGGCCGGCAGCGCAGGATAGCCGCCGAAGCCGACCACCGCCGTGGGCTGCACCGTCCGGTACAGCGCCTTGGCCATGCGCCGCCCCTTCAGCATGGCGAGCAGGGCGCCCGGCCAGCTGAGCGGGTTCTTGGTGAACCGGCCCGCCGCCATGACATGGGCGGGCAGGAAGTCGGGCTTACCGGGAATGGCCGCGCCGCGCGCGTCGGTGATCAGCGCGACCCTGTGGCCGCGCCGCTCCAGTTCCTGCGTCAGGGCATAGGCTGGCGTCAGGTGCCCGCCCGTACCGCCCGCGACCAGCACGAAATGGCGGGCCACGATGCCCGGCAGCGGGCTGTCCCCGCCCGGCGCAGTCATCGCTGGTGCTCCATTCCGGGCAGGCCTTCACGTTCGACAAAGGGATTGCGTCGGGTGATCGCCAGCAGCAGCCCCACCAGGAAGCACTGTGCGATGGTCGACGACCCGCCATAGCTGACCAGCGGCAGCGTCATCCCCTTGGACGGGAACAGCTGCAGGTTGACCAGCATGTTGATGAAGGCCTGCCCGCCAAACAGGGCGATGAGGCCGGTAGCCGAAAGCAGGGTGAACAGATTGTCCTCGCCGATCATCCGCTGCACCACGCGCAGCACGATTGCCAGATAGACCAGCACGACGCCCGCGCAAACCAGCAGGCCGAACTCTTCCCCGATCACGGAGAAGATGTAGTCGGTATGCGCCTCCGGCAGCATCATCTTGCGGCGGCCCAGCCACAGCCCGCTGCCGGTCCACCCGCCATTCATGATGGTGCGGCGGGCAAGGTCCACCTGGTCATACGCCGTGCCGCCGCCCAGGAAGCTGTCGATCCGGTGCCGGGCATTGTCGTAAGTGAGATAGGCAACGATCAGCGCCGCCAGACCCGCCCCTCCCAGCATCCCAATGCGCTTCAGCGGCAGACCCGCCAGCAGCACAAGCACGAACCACGCGCCGGTGAACAGGATCGCGTCACCCAGATTGGGCTGCAGCATCAGGAGCCCGACCACCAGCGCCAGCAGCCCGGCGCTGACGCCGATCACCGGCAGGTCGGGGTCGCGCAGTCGCCAGCTGAGCACCCAGGCCACCGTGATCAGGAAGACGGGCTTCAGGAACTCCGATGGCTGGAACCGGATACCCAGGTTCAGCCAGCGGCGCGCGCCATTGACCTCGCTGCCGATCAGCGGAACCAGCACCAGCATCAGCAGCATGATGCCGGTCAGCACGATCGATCCCCGTCGGATCAGCGGCAAGGACAGGAACGACGTGGCAATCAGCACCACCAGCCCAAGCAGCTGGAACTGCAGGTGCAGGTAGAAGAAGTACAGGTCGGGCAGAGTGCCCTCGCTGCCCGACAGACGCCGGGCACTGGCCGGACTGGCGGCAGCCACCGCCAGTGCACCCAGCGCCATCAGCGCCAGCACCATGGCCAGCAGCGGCCGGTCGATCTCCTGCCACCAGATGCGCAGCCGCTGCCGCCGGGTGCGCGGGAACTGCACCGTTGGCGCCTGGCGGATGCCGGGACGTGGCACATAGGGGCGGGCGGCGCTCATGCGGCCCGCCCCGGCTCGCAGCAGATATCATCCGTGCCGCCGGCGGTGAGGCTGAGGACAATCTCGCGAAAGGCGTCGCCGCGCTTTTCGTAATCGCGGAACTGGTCGAAGCTGGCGCAGGCGGGGCTGAGCAGCACGACTTCGCCGGGCTGCGCGTGGTGGATGGCGCGGCGCACGGCCTCGCACATCATCTCGCACCGCTCCACCGGCATATGCGGCTGAAGAATGTCGGCGAAGCGCGGGCCGGCCTCCCCGATCGTGTAGGCCCGCACCACATGGGGGAAGCCGGGCGCGCATTCATCCAGATCGTCGCCCTTCGGCAGGCCACCGACGATCCAGTGGATGCGCGGATAGGCGGACAGCGCGGGCGCGGTGGAGGCAGGATTGGTAGCCTTGCTGTCGTTCACGAACAGCACGCCGTCGAACTCGCCGATCCGCTCCATGCGGTGCGGGAGGCCGGGATAGGTGCGCAGGGCATCGTTCAACGCCTCGGCCGAAATACCGAGATGCTGCGCCACCGATGCCGCAGCCCAGATGTTCTGCGCATTGTGCGGGCCCTGGAGCGCGGGAAAGGCGCCTTGGTCGTGAACCCCGGAGTTCGGCTCGTCCGGCGGCAACGACAAGGAGCCTGGCCCAGTCGGCAGGTCGAGCATGTGCTGCAGCACGCTCTCGTCGGCATCGGCCACGATGGCGACGTGCGGCTCCGTCTGCATGCCGAACAGCCGCAGCTTCGACTGCTTGTAGGCATCGAACCCGTCATACCGATCCAGATGGTCGGGCGTGATGTTCAGCAGCACCGCCACATCGCAATCCAGCGAGAAAGTCAGGTCGATCTGGTAGCTCGACAGCTCCAGCACATAGACGCCGCCCGCCAGCAACGGCTCCTGCGCCAGGATCGGCAGGCCGATATTGCCGCCCATCGTCACCGGCAGGCCGGCGACCGCGCAGATATGATGCACCAGCGCCGTCGTGGTGGACTTGCCGTTGGTGCCGGTGATGCCGACCACCTTGTGCGGCGGCAGGTGCGCGCGGGCCTGCGCGAACAGTTCGATATCACCGATCACCGGCACGCCCGCTGCCCGCGCACGCGCTGCGATCGGATGCGTGTTCAGCGGCACGCCGGGGCTGACCACCACGCCATCGAAGCCGGCCAGTTCGATCTCCAGCGGATCGGCGATGGTGCAGGCGGGATCGTTCCGGGCGGCCAGCACCGCGCGCGGGCCGTCCTGCCGGTCCCACGCGGTCACCTGGGCGCCGCTCGCCAGCAGCGCCTCGGCCGTCGCCATGCCGGACCGGGCGAGACCCAGCACGGCGTAGCGACGCCCGGTAAAGGCGGGGCTGGTAATCACCTGACCTTCAACGTCGCCAGCCCGATCACCGCCAGCACGATGGCGATGATCCAGAAGCGGATCACGACGGTGGATTCCTTCCAGCCGAGCTGTTCGAAATGATGGTGGATCGGCGCCATGCGGAAGATGCGCTTGCCCGTCCGCTTGAACCAGAACACCTGGATGATGACGCTGGCAGTCTCCATCACGAACAGGCCGCCGATGATCAGCAGCACGATCTCGTGATGCGCGGCCACCGCGATCGCCCCCAGAGCGCCGCCCAGAGCCAGGCTGCCGGTGTCACCCATGAACACCGCGGCGGGCGGCGCGTTGAACCACAGGAATGCCAGCCCCGCACCCATGATGCCGGCGCAGAACAGGGCCAGCTCGCCCGTGCCCGGCACATGCGGGATGCCGAGATATTCCGAATAATCGACCCGCCCGACCAGATAGCAGATGATCATGAAGGCGCCCGCTGCGATCACCACCGGCATGGTGGCCAGGCCATCCAGCCCATCCGTCAGGTTCACGGCATTGCCGAAGCCGACGATCACCGTGGCAGCGAACACATAATAGAACGGCCCCAGCGGCACGGCCAGCGACAGGAACGGAATGTACAGATTCGTGCTGATCTGGCTGACGATGATCCACGAAGCGATGCCCGCCACGCCGAATTCCAGCAGCAGCCGCACCTTGCCGGATACGCCCTTGTGGCTGCTCTTCGTGACCTTGTCGTAATCGTCCATGAAGCCGATCAGGCCGAACCCGATGGTCACCGCCAGGCACGCCCAGGCGAACGGGCTGGCCGGGTTCATCCACAGCAGCATGGACAGCACCAGGCTGGTCAGGATCATCAGCCCGCCCATCGTGGGGGTGCCGACCTTCGCCAGATGCGTTTGCGGCCCATCGGCGCGGATCGGCTGCCCCTTGCCCTGCCGTACGCGCAGCATGTTGATGAAGCGGGGCCCGATTACCAGGCCGATGGCCAGCGCCGTCAGCATGGTCGCACCCGCGCGGAAGGTCTGATACCGGATGAGGTTCAGCAGGCCTTCAAAGCCGAGATATTCTGCAAGCAGGTACAGCATCAGTGCCTGTCAGTCCTGTTTCCGCCTGGCCCGCATGGGTGCCAGCCGTGTCAATCAGTCGTCTTCTGGGCGAAATGGGCGATTACCTGCCCCAGCCCGACAGAATTGGAGCCCTTCACCAGCACGACGTCGCCAGCGGTCAGGCCCCATTCCTCCAGCGCCGCGATGGCTTCGCCGGAACCGGCGCAATGGACAAAACCGGCCGGCTTGCCAAGCGCGCGCCGCACCGCTTTCCCCAATTCGCCCGCCAGCGCCGCCATCTCCGGCCCCACCAGCACCGCATGGTCGACACCGGCCGCAGCCAGCGGATCGGCCAGCTGCGCGTGGAAGGATGGCGCGAACTCGCCCAGCTCCTTCATCGAACCCAGCACCGCGATCCGCCGTGTGGCCGGCGTCTGCCCCAGTTGCGCCAGGGTGGCGCGCATGGAGGCAGGATTGGCGTTGTAGCTTTCGTCGATGAACAAGGCGTGGCCGCCCGGCACCGGCACGCGCAACCGCGCGCCGCGCCCCTTCAGCCCGCCCATCTCCGCCAGCGCCAGCCCGGCCGCACCCAGATCGGCACCGGCGGCATGCACGGCGGCCATCACGCACAGCGAATTGGCCACCCAGTGCTCGCCCGGATGCGCGACATTGTAGCACAGGTGACGGTCGCCCATCTTCGCGGTCACGAGCGATCCGCCATTGGGTGCGGCAATCGCATCCACCAGCCGCATGTCCGCATGATCCGCGCTGCCGAAGGACAGGATGCGCGCACCTGCCGCCAGCGCAGCATCACGCAGCTGTGTGAAATGCGGGCTGTCGGCGGGGATCACCGCGGTGCCGCCCGGCTCCAACCCGGCGAAGATTTCCGCCTTGGCGTCAGCGATCGCGGCCATGCTGCCCAGGTTCTCGATATGGGCGGGCGCGATCGTGGTGATCACCGCGACATGCGGGCGCACCTGCGTGGCCAGCCCGGCAATCTCGCCGGCGTGGTTCATGCCCATCTCGAACACGCCGAAGCGGCTGGCCGCGGGCATCCGCGCCAGGCTGAGCGGCACGCCGACATGATTGTTGTAGGACCGGACCGACCGGTGCGCGTGGCCGGCGGCGTGGCGCTGCAGGGCGGCGAAGATCGCCTCCTTCACGCCGGTCTTGCCGACGGACCCGGTCACCCCGACGATCCGCGCGGCCGGCACGCGCCCGCGTGCCGCGGCGGCCAGCGCCTGCAGCGCGGCAAAGGTGTCTGGCACCAGCACATGCGGATACGGCACGGGGCGATCCACCAGCGCGGCGGCCGCGCCGTTGGAGAAGGCCTTGGCCAGGAAGGCGTGACCATCGGTTGTTTCGCCGGACAGCGCCACGAACAGGTCGCCGCTGCGCACATCGCGCGAATCGATCTCCACGCCCGATGCCTGGAACTCGCCGCTCGCCTGCCCGCCGGTGGCGGCGGCGATGGACTGCGCGGTCCATAGCGCCAGCGGGACGGGCGGCCTGGGCGTGGCGGGCCAGCGCAGGACCCGGGCGACAGCGTTCATGCGTTGCACTCCGTCAGGCTGGCGGCACAGTCGCGCACCACGGTTACATCGTCGAATGGCAGCACGCGGGCATCGCCCCCGCGCCCGATGATCTGCCCCTGTTCGTGCCCCTTGCCCGCCACCAGCACCAGATCGCCGCTGCGCGCTTCTGCAAGCGCGGCGCGGATCGCCTCTCGCCGGTCGCCGATCTCAAGCGCATCTGGCGCGCCGGCCAGCACGGCGCGGCGGATCGCGGCGGGATCTTCACCGCGTGGATTGTCGTCAGTGACGATCACCATATCGGCCTGCGCCGCGGCGACCGCACCCATTTCGGGCCGCTTGCCCGCATCGCGGTCGCCGCCGGCGCCGAACACGGTGATCAGCCGCCCGCTTGTATGCGGCCGCAGCGCCGCGATGGCGGAACCGAGCGCATCGGGCGTGTGCGCGTAATCGACATAGGCAGGCACGCCATTGGCCAGGATCGCCGCGCGCTCCAGCCGCCCGCGTACCGGCTGCAGCCGGGTGAGCCCGTCCAGCGTGGTCGCCACGTCGCCGCCGGTCGCCAGCACCAGCGCCGCCGCCACCAGCGCATTAGCCGCCTGATAGGCGCCGATCAGCGGCAGGTTCACGGTGTAGGCCGCGCCCGCATGTTCCAGCCGCAGGCTCTGCCCCAGCAGGCCTGCATCGCGCCCGACCAGCCGAAGGAACTCGCCCTGTTGGCCCACGCTCAGCACCCGCAAGCCCCGGGTCCGCGCCACTTCGGCAGCCCGATCGGACCAGGCATCGTCCGCCCACACCACCGCCGCACCGCCATCCGCCACAACTTCGCTGAACAGGCGCATCTTGGCCGCGAAGTAGTCTTCCATGTCGGCATGGTAATCGAGATGGTCGCGGCTGAGATTGGTGAAGGCGCCGGCGGCGACCGGCACGCCCTCGCTGCGATATTGCGACAGGCCATGGCTCGATGCCTCGAACGCCACATGCGACACGCCCTCGTGCGCCAGCCCGGTCAGATTGGCCAGGAAGGTGACGATGTCGGGCGTGGTGAGGCCCGTGGTCACGCTTTCGTCCGGCGTGGTCACCCCCAGCGTGCCGATGGAGGCGGCCCGCTCCCCCGCAATGCGCCATAGCTGCCGCACCATCTCCACGGTGGAGGTCTTGCCGTTCGTACCCGTTACCGCCACGATCGTCTGCGGGACGGGGTGGTAGAAGCCGGCCGCCAGCCGCGCAAAGGCGCGGCGCGGCTCCGCATCGGCCAGATGCACCGCATCGCCGACCGCCACTCCCGGCCGCGTGACGACCGCGATCGCCCCAGCGGCGATGGCCGCCGGAATGTAGTCCTCCCCATTCACCGTCTGCCCGGCGAAGGCGCCGAACACGCAGCCGGGCGTCACCTTGCGATGATCGATGGCGAAACCCGTCACCGTTGGTCCCGCCAGCTCCCCCGCGCCGGCAGGCAGCGCCATGCCGGCGGCGGCGGCGAGGCTGTCCAGCCTCATTCCTTGCCGCCATGGATCAGCGGGTTCAGGTCCGACAGGTCCACCTCGCGATTGTCGTCCGGCATCACGCCCAGCATCGGCCCGATGCGCGGCACCAGCCGGCCGACGATCGGCGCCGCGTTCCAGGCGGCGGTCCGCTGGAAGGAACTGGCGGCCGTGCCCTTGGGCTCGTCCAGCATGGCGATCACCACATAACGGGGATTGTCCATCGGGAAGGCGGCGGCAAAGGTCGCCACCAGCGTGGTGCGGCGGTAACCGCCCGCGCCCGGCTTTTCCGCGCTGCCGGTCTTGCCCCCGATGCGGAAGCCCGGCGCATCGCCCTTGCGGCCCGTGCCCCGGGTGGAGATCAGACGCAGCAGCTGGTTCATCCGCGCGCTGGTCGCTTCCTTGAACACGCGGCGGCCCTGGGGCGCCTGGCCTGGTGCCAGCTTGCGCAGCGTGGCCGGCCGCCAGATACCGCCATTGACCATGGTGGCATAGGCCGCCGCCAGATGCAGCGGGGTCACCGCGACGCCGTGGCCATACGCCACCGTCATCGCCCGCAGCCGCGGCCATTCGCCCGACGGCCAGATGGGAAAACCGCGTGCGGGCAGTTCGATATAAGGGCGCGCGTTGAAGCCCAGCCGGGCCATCGCATCCTTCATCCGCGCCGGCCCCAGCTCGTCCGCGATCTGCGCGGTGACGATGTTGGACGAATGCATCAGCGCCTCCGGCGCGTTCAACGACGCGCCGATGAAGTGGCTGTCGCGGATGCGGAACCGGCCCATCTGCAGCGGACGTGCAGCCTGCCAGCGCCGCGAGATGTCGGTGATGACACCGGCATCGATGGCCGCCGCCACGGTCAGCGGCTTGAAGGTGGAACCGAGCTCGTAGACCTGGTTGGTCACCTTGTTGAACACCAGCGCCTGGGCCGCGGCGTCCATGTGATTGGGGTCGAAGGCGGGCAGGCTGGCCATGGCCATCACCTCTCCGGTGTCGACATCAAGCACGATGCCCGCGCCGCCGACCGCATCCACCAGCCGCATGCCGCGGCTCAGCTCATCCTCCAGCGCGCCCTGCACCCGCGCGTCGATCGACAGGGCGACCGGCTCGTTCCGGTGGGCAGGATCGGCCAGGCGCGCCTGCAGCGCATCCTCCATGCCGACATGCCCTTCGCCGTCCTTCACATAGCCCAGCACATGCGCGGCCAGCGTGCCCTGCGGATAATGGCGATCGTTTTCCTGTGGCAGCTCCAGCGCCAGTTCGCCGATCTCCAGCACGCGGTTGGCATCTTCCGGCAGCACGCGGCGGCGCAGATAACCGCGCTTGCCGCTGGCCAAGGTGCGGGTCAGCTCCGCCTCGTCCATGTCGGGGAAGATCGCCACCAGTTCGCGGGCGACCTGGCGGGCGCCCTTCACCAGCGGCGGGCCGCTATCTTCCAGCGCCTGCGGGTTGTACCACAGGGCATAGGCCGGAAAGGCACGGGCCAGCACCACGCCGTTGCGGTCGGTCAGTTCGGCCCGGGGCGGCAACAGCGCTTCCGCCATGGACTGTTCGGTCGAGGCAGGTTGCACGACGCCCAGCCAGGCAAGCCGCAGCACGGCGACGACCGCCAGCGCGAGAAAGGCGAGACCCAGGCACAGGATACGCGCCTTGGCGGTGAGCAGCAGGTTGCGCCGCCGGTCGATCAGCGGAATGCGCGTTTCGCCCGCGCTCCGCAATGCGGGCACGGGCAATGGCAGGGGGATCGGCGCGTTCAGGGGAAACTGGCGCGCCGTTGTTCCGGTCGCGTGGGCCGAAGGTTCGCCGGATGCGAAGCGTGGTGCGACGAAGCGGGGAGCCGCCGCGAGTGCGGTCATTCAACCCCGCCCCCGGCCAGAGCCGCCAGATGGATCCGCGCGGTCTGGGCGGCCATCTGCTGGCCGTCCTCGGTATCGGCGGCGGCCAGCACGATGGTCTGGGCCGGCCGGTCGGCAAGTGCGGGGCGGACCATCGCGGCGAGGTCCGGAGTGCCGCCTTCCGCCACTGCGCTGGCGAGCCGGATGGGCGAAGGCGTGCCGATGGCCGGCGGCAGGCTGAAGGCCGCCAGCTGCCGCTCGCTGTTCAGGAACTGCGTGGCGGTCGGCGCGCTGTAACCGAAATCCACCCGGTTCCACGCTGCCAGTTGCAACTGGCTGGCGCGTGTCTCGAACTCGGTCGCGAGCAGCAGCTTGCGCTGCTCCAGCGCCACGATGCGGCGTTCCGCCCGCACGATCTCGCTGGTGACCGCCTGCACCTGCAGGTGCAGCGCCACGTACAGGCCACAGGCGATCGCCAGAACGACGATCCAGCCCAGACGGATGCGGATGTGGGGCGTCATGCGGCCTCTCTGGCGGGTGCGGTGGTGCGGGTTGCGGCGCGCAGAGTGGCGGACCGGGAGCGCGGGTTTCGGGCAAGTTCAGCTTCGCCCGCACGAATCGCACGGGTGGCATCGGCAAAGGTCGGCTGCACCCCGGCGGGCGCGTCCGGCAGGTGGCGGCTGGCGCGGGCCGTGCCGCCGGTGGCATCGCGCAGGAAGCGCTTCACCATGCGGTCTTCCAGACTGTGGAAGCTGACCACGGCCAGCCGCCCGCCATCACGCAGCAGCGTCTCGGCGCCGGCCAGGCCGGCCTCGAGCTCTTCCAGCTCGCCATTCACATGGATGCGGATCGCCTGGAAGCTGCGGGTGGCGGGATCCTTGGGCGCCGGCCCCTTGTTGCTGTGCGGACGATAGCCCAGCGCCTTGCGGATCACCTCCGCCAGCTGGCCCGTGGTGGAAAGCGGCCGCGCGGCGACGATGGCGCGCGCCACCCGCCGGCTCTGCCGCTCTTCCCCATACTGGTACAGCACGTCGGCGATCGCGCCTTCCTCCGCCTCGTTCACGAAATCGGCCGCATTGGGCCCGCTCCGGCTCATGGTCATGTCCAGAGGGCCGTCATGGCTGAAGGCAAAGCCGCGCTCCGGCTGATCCAGCTGCATGGACGAGACCCCGATATCCATCACCACCCCGTCCACCCGGGCGATTCCCGCTTGCCCCAGTGCATCAACCATTTCGGAGAAACGGCGCGGATGGAGAACCAGGCGGGGCGGATTTTCCGCGCATTCGGGCCACTTATCCCCAGCCGCGATGGCATCCGGGTCCCGATCGAAGGCGTGAACGGTGGCGCCGGCGTCAAGCAGGGCGCGCGTATAGCCGCCGGCGCCGAATGTGGCGTCCACGATCAGTTCGCCCGGCTGCGGCACCAGGGCGGCAATCACCTCGTCCAGCAGGACGGGAATGTGCGGGGCGACGGGGATGGCGGGGGCGGTCACTTGCGCTTCCCTCGGGCATCGGCTTCCAGCTGGCGGCAATTGGCTTGCGCCGTTTCGAACCCCTTGGGCATGGCGTAGAGTTCTTCGGGGCTCCACAAGGTGAAGTAGCCGCCGGCGCCGTTGAAATAGACTGCCTCGCCCAACCGGCCCAGCTCGGCCAGGTGATCGGGCAGCACGAACCGGCCGCTGGCGTCGAAGGGCAGCTTGGTAAAACCCCACAGCTGCTGCGCGCGCATATCGTAGTCGAATTCCTGGTTGGTGCGGATCGCGCGCTCTTCCTCGCGCAGCAGCTGGTCCTCGAAAGTGGCGGTGCGCGACAGGCCGAAGCCCATCAGGCAGTTCCAGCGCTCATGCCGGGTCAGGCACAGGGTGCGTTCGTCACCTGCATCGGCGAAGGCTTTGCGGAAGTCCGGCGGCAGGACGAGCCGGCCCTTCTCGCCCTTAAGCGAAAAGCCCTGCCCGCTATATCCGGCCGGCACCCCAACCACGATCATGCCCCCCAACTGAACCAGCCGGCGCACACCTTCTTCGCACGGCGCGCACGCTGTGGTGCGGCCGGTCACCCCGCCATGCGCGAGATGCACGATGAATGTGTGCCCGATTGACCAAGCGTATATCGCGGGGCGCAGCGGGAAGGAAGGGGAAATTGCGGGAAGTTAGGGGCGATACGGTATGTTACGGATCGTTGTGCACAGCTTTGTCCACAGCTTGTGCATGGGCACCCTCAGCCAAGTCACTGTTCTGCAAGGCGATGCCTGCCGGACCGAAGCTACGCCGGATCAGGGCCAGCATGGCCTCTTCAGCACCGGCAGCCGGGTGGTAGAGATCCAGCAGATCAGCATCGGCGACGATCACCACCCGCCCTGCGCCGATGCGACAATCTCCAAGGATTCCAGCACCCTGGATCTCGCACCCGGTATTATCCGGGAGGGCCGCAAGGGTGCCGGACAGCCGGTGCGGCAGCAGCATTCCCGCAAATTCCCGCACTTCTTGATCGTGCGACTGGTCGGCAGCGAACTGCAGATCCAGACCCCAGTGGCGCAACAGCGGCGACAGCAGCACCACGTCCTGCGGTCGACGCGAATCTCCCAGGGGGTAGCGTGATTCGCCGCTGAGCAGCGGATCGACGAACAGCAGCAGCCGTCCGCCGCCTCTTACCCAGCCGTCCAGCGCCACGTTCTCCGCCGGGCTCAAGACCCGCGGCTGCGCGATCAGCAGGGCATCGTGGCCGGCCAGCTCGTTCGGCAGCAGCGTGGCGAGCGGACGTAAGGAGTGGCCCTGATCGAGCAGTGCCCGGGCCCAATGCGATGTGGCGGTGCCGGCCAGCACATCCTCCATGCCGTTGCCCTCCCCCCAGTAGATCGGGATGGTGCCGAACAGAGCGAGCTCGGGCTTGTCCGCCTGTGCCTCTGCCGCAGGGGCAGCGTCGGACGATGCCGCATCAGCGGGGGCGGCGTCCTGGGCGCCAGTGGGGCTGCCAACCAGCAGCAGCAATGCGCCAAGCAGCGCCTCAGGTCCCCGGCTGCGGCGCACCGGAACCTCTGGCCCGGGTCGGAGCGACTGCGGCAGTGTCGGTCGACATGTCGGGCACCACGCCGGCATCGGCCAGCGGATCGCTTACCGGCTGCGGCGGCGGAGTGACGGCCACCGTCGGGGCGGCTTCCGGCACGACCAGCGCCTGATTCTGCTGGGCATTGCGCATGATGATGCTGGACAGGCCGACCAGCAGGATCATCGCCGCCAGTCCGGCCAAGCCGATCTGTACCCGTTGCGTCGCCTGCCGCTTGCCGGTGGACGGAAGCACCGGCCTGCGTGCGGCACCGGCGGCGGCATCTGCGTCGCTTTCCATCACGCCAACCAGCTGAAGGGCGGCAAGCCTTTGCTGACCAGCCATTCGCGATTGTACAGGGTGGACAGGTAGCGAAAGCCGGTGTCGCACAGGATGGTCACGACCCGCGCCTCCGGCCCGCGCTCGGCCGCCAGCTGCCGCCCCAGCTCCACGGCGCCGGCGACGTTGACGCCGCTGGACAGGCCCAGGCACATGCCCTCTTCGCGCAGCAGGCGGGCGATCCAGCCCAGCCCGTCTTCGTCAGAGATGCGGAACTGGCGGTCTACCGGGGCGCCTTCCAGATTGGCGGTGATGCGGCCCTGACCAATCCCCTCGGCCACCGAACTGCCTTCCGCCTTCAGCTCGCCATTCTGGTAGAACTCGTACAGCGCGGCGCCGTGCGGATCGCTCAGCGCGATCACGATATTCTCGTCCCGCTCCTTCAGGCCCAGTCCGACGCCGGCCAGCGTGCCTCCGGTGCCGACCGCGCAGGTGAACCCGTCGATCCGGCCATCCATCTGCTGCCAGATCTCCGGCGCGGTGCTTTCGATATGGGCGCGGCGGTTGGCGACATTGTCGAACTGGTTGGCCCAGATCGCACCTGGCGTCTCTTCCGCCAGGCGGCGGCTGGTGTGCACGAAATGGCCGGGGTTCTTGTACGGCGCCGCCGGCACGGTCACCAGCTCCGCACCCAGGGCGCGCAGCGTGTCCATCTTTTCGCGGCTTTGCGTTTCCGGCATCACGATGATGGTGCGGTATCCCAGCGCGTTGGCGACCAGCGCCATGCCGATCCCGGTATTGCCGGCGGTTCCTTCGACAATGGTGCCGCCGGGCTGCAGCACGCCGCGCGCCTCCGCATCGCGCACGATCCACAGCGCGGCCCGGTCCTTCACGGATGCACCGGGATTGGCCCATTCGCACTTGCCCCAGATCTCGCATCCGGCGGCCTCGCTCGGCCCGCGCAGCCGCACAAGCGGGGTGTTGCCAATCAGGTCGAGCGTGTCAGGACGCGCAGCAGGTGCCATCATGTCACAGGAGGTAAGGCCCGCGACACAGCCGCGCAAGCCAAGCACTGTTTGGGACCGCGGGAGCTAGTCTATCTCTGCAATCCGCACGCGCAGGCCGTTCAGTTCGTCCGTCAGCGGTATCTGGCACGACAGGCGCGAAGTCGCATCGCGGGTCTCGCTGGAATCGAGCAGGTCATCCTCGTCCCGCGACATGGGGGGCAGTAGCGGCAGGAAGTCGGGCTCGACATGGACGTGACAGGTCGCGCAGGAGCAGCAACCGCCACACAGCGCCAGCAACTCGTCGAAGCCGTTGTCGCGGATTGCCTCCATCAGCGTGAGCCCGTCCCCGACGGTGACCGTGCGTTCCTCTCCGGACGAGCTGGTGACGATCAGTGTGGGCATGACAACTCCGCCTTTGTGCGCTTCTGCCGGGCTGCTACGGGCTAGAACGGGCAATGGCAAGCGAGGCCGACATGGCGCTGAGCGCGGAACAGATCAGGACCGGCCTGGCGGCCGTCGCGGCGATGGAGCCGGGCATCGCCCGGGCGCTGGAGCGGGCCGGCATGCCGGAGCCGCGCGTGAGCCAGCCGGGCTATCGCACATTGCTGCGCACCATCGTGGGCCAGCAGGTCAGCGTCGCGGCGGCCGCCAGCGTGTGGGCCAAGCTGGAGGCGCTGCTCGGCCCGGAGATCCCACCCGGCGCGCTGCTGGCGGCGGAGTTCGATGCGCTGCGCGCCTGCGGCCTGTCGCGCCAGAAGCAGGGTTATGCCCGCTCGCTGTGCACGCTGGTGAGCGAAGGGCAGCTGGATCTAACCGCCCTGCCCGCCGATGACGAGGAGGCGATCGCCGCGCTGACGCAGATCAAGGGGATCGGCCGGTGGTCGGCGGAAATCTACCTGCTGTTCGCGGAAGGGCGGCCCGACATCTGGCCTGCCGGCGACCTGGCGGTGCAGGCGGGCATCGGCAAGCTGCTGGACCTCCCCGCCCGGCCCGACGAGAAGGCGACCCGCCTGCTGGCGGAAGGCTGGCGCCCGCATCGCGGCGCGGTCGCCATCCTGACCTGGCATTGCTACAACAATCCGGCGCTCTAGGGCCTCAACCCTAGGCGCCCTTGCGTGTCATGATGAAGGCCAGCAGGCAGGTGCCCAGCGTAGGGGCCAGCCAGTCGACAAGCTGGTCCTTCGTCTGCCAGACCCGCGGATCGAACGGGCCCCACCACGGCATGTTGGCGCGCCGCCCTTCGCCGAATTGCTCGATCCAGCGATATTCCGCCTGCGACACTTCGCGCCCGATGAAATAGGCGGAGGCGAGCGCCGCCCCGGCCCACCAGTTGCGGGTCAGCAGGCCGATGGCGATCTGGATGGCCATCGCAACCAGCAGATGTTCGAAGTAGTTCACGCGAGTCTTACTCGGGCAGCAACGGCCGCCCTTCCAGCCGCGCCACTGCGTGACGGACGACCTTGTCCAACGCCTCATCGGAAAAGAAGCCGCCCGGTATCAGGCATCGTTCGATCAGCACGCGGCGATAGGCGGCGAAGGTGTCCGGGTCGGGCGGGACGGGGTGCTGCCAGAAGGCGTCCAGCCCGCCCTGGAACGTCAGGTCCGGCACGTCGTAGACGGCATGGCCCAGCACCACCACCGGCACCCCGCTGGCTAGGCCGAAGGTGCCGCTGGTGCTGTTCACCGTAACCATGCCGCGGGCACGCTGCGTGATGGGCACGATGTCGCCCCAGGGCAGGTAATCGACCCGGTCCGACACGCCGAACAGAGCAGCCATGTCAGCGGTTTCCTGCGCCCAGTTGCGCACGCCATTGTCCAGCGGGTGCTCCTTCACCACCAGCCGCGTATCGGCCGGGGCGTGGGCGGCGAAGGATTCGATCACCAGCCGGATCGCGGGCGCCATGCCGGCGAAGGGGGAATGCAGGCGGATCTGCGCATCGGATTCCAGCTGCAGCGGAAACACGAAATAAGGCTGCTGCGTCCGCTTCAGCCGGCTTAACAAAGCGGCGCTGCTCTGCTCCCGTTCCTTGCGGCCGCGCAGCTTGCGGTACCAGCCGACCCCTTCCACCACCGGGTGCCAGGGGCGGTGATTGTTCCAGTGCGGATATCGCCAGCGCGTCAGCACGTCGGCCACATTGTACATGAGGCCCTCCGTCGCGCGCCGGCGGAAGGAGGCGGGCACCTGCTGGTGCGGCGGCACCGGCGGCAGGGTTGCTGCCGTGTCACGATACCATTGCGGATCACGCGGCAGCGAAGAATGACCGTTGACCCCGCCCAGCTCCAGCGTGACCCAGTCGGGGCGGATGTAGCCTTCGTCAAACACATGGACCGGAACGCCCAGCTGCCGGCAGATGCGCGTGGCGGGCAGGTGATGGTCGCGGCAATCGCCGAACAGCACCACATCGGTCACCGCCAGATCATGCAGCATGGCGCGGAACACATCCGGCCAGTCGGTCAGGTTGCCGCGATAGTCGATGCCATTGGGCAGGCGCCAGAACATCCGGTCGCCGCCATTGAAGTTGACCTTGTGGACCCGGTGCCCAGCCGCCGTCAGGCCCTGCCCCAGTCGCCGGAACAGTGGCCCCATCAGGCCCTGCAGCAACAGCACGGTGCGCGGGCCCGGCGCGGTCTGCGCAAATGGCGAAGCCTGGGAGGCGGGCTCACTGGTGGACCCGTATGTGACTGACATTGACGAAAAATGCTCCCCGCGCCTCGTCCGGCGCGATCATTCTGAAAACGCGCGGTAACTGCGCCGGGGCCGACCGGCAAGCCTTCGGTCGTCCTACGATGACAGTTGATGCAGGGGGCGCTATGGGCGATCCGCCCGCACAGGACGGGACAGTTGACGGGTCGGCGGATACAGCAAGCGTGATGATTGATGACGACCCGGCCATTGCAATCCTGCTGACCGCCGCGGTTCTGCTGGATCGCCTGGTCAGTCCGCGCCCGCAGCTCTCGCGCGGGCTGGCGGGGCGCAGCGTTGCGGGAACCTGGCTGCTGATCTGCATGGTGGTGGCGCTGCAGGGCCTGTTCCTTGCACTCTGCGGCAGCGGGCTGGTGGCGGCGTGCCTGGTGCTGGCGGTGCAGGCAGTGCTGGTGGTCGCGTCCAATGCCAAGCGCGCCGTGCTTGGCGAGCAGTTGCTGTTCCCCGACTTCGCGATGATTCGCAGCATCTTCAATCACCCGGAATTCTACTGGTCTGCCGTGCCGCTGTGGCAGCGTATCGCCGCCGCGCTGGCCGCTTGCGCATTGATCGCCACCCTGGCCCGCCTCTTCGTACCCGACGCGGCGCCCCATGCTGCGGGTCTGGCGCTGTGCGGTCTCGGCGTGGCCCTGCTGTGGGTGACGCTGCGTCGCCCCACCTTCCGCGCGCTGGCGCCGGGGCCGGATGCGGCGGGCGACGTCGACCGGCACGGCCTTGCGCCCACATTGCTGCTGCACTGGCTGCGCTGGAGGCGCATGCCCGATCCCCTTCCCTGTGCCGATCCGCAGCGGACGCCGGCCACCCTGCCCGCGCCCGACCTGATCGTGATCGTGCAGTGCGAGAGCTTCGCCGACCCGGTGGAGCTGTTCGCCGATCCGCAGCTAGCCCTGCCCGCGCTGGAACAGGCGCGCCTCGACGCATGGCAGTGGGGCCGGCTGGAGGTCAGCGGCTTCGGCGCCTACACCATGCGCACCGAGTATGGCGTGCTGTGGGGGCGCGAGGAGGAGGCGCTGGGCTTCCGGCGGTACGACCCGTTCCTGACCGCGATCGGCGAGCAATCCTATGCCCTGCCCCGGCGCCTGCCGGGATGGCGCAGCCTGTTCCTGCATCCGCACGATCTGCGCTTCTATGGCCGGAACCGGATCATGCCGGTGGCCGGCTTCGATACCCTGTTGGGCGAGGCTGATTTCGCGCCGCCGCCTGCCGGGGCCGGCCGCTACGTCACCGATGCGGCGGTGGCCGACACGATCCTGGCGGAAGCCGCCGCGGCGGTCGCGCCGACAATGCTGTATGCTGTGACCATCGAGAATCACGGGCCCTGGACGCCGGACAGTTCGGAAGAGACACCCGACCTGCGTGGGAGCTATCTGCGGCTGGCGCGGCATGGCGATGCGATGCTGGCACAGCTGCGGGACGGGCTCACCGCACTGGGCCGGTCCGCGCTGCTGGTCTTCTTTGGCGATCACCGGCCCAGCATCCCGGGCATGACGGCGCCGGGCGGCGATCGCCATACCCCTTACGTCATGCTGCGGATCGACGCCGCCGGGCACATCATCCCCGGCGCGAACCGCCAGGCAAACCTGACACCGGCCGGTTTGCACCATGCAGTGCTGGACACGGTGCTCGGTTCACCGGCCTGACGGCGGCGGAGCCAGCGACAGCAGCAGTCGATCGCGCAGGAACCGCGGCAACAGGCGATCGAACAGGCGCAGTGCCGCGAACGGCCACGGCATTATCGCATGCGCTGTGCCGCGTTCCGCCGCATGCGCAATCCGTGCCGCAACCTCCTCCGGCTGCAACAGCAAGGGCTTCGGCCCCGGCACGTCCCGGCCCGCCGGCGTGTCGATAAAGCCGGGCGACACCAGCGTGACGGTCACGCCATGTTCGCGGCACGCGAGCCGCAGCGCCTCGGCAAAGCGGGCCAGCCCGGCCTTGGTCCCGGCATAGGCAGCGGCGAAGGGCAGCGCGTGAAACGCCGCCGCCGACCCCACCAGCACGATCCGCCCTGCCCCCCGTTCCACCATGCGGCCCGCCAGGGCGGAGGCCAGCACGGCCGGGGCGGTGAAGTTCACTGCGGCCAGGCGCGCGACCAGCGCAGCATCCTCCACCCGGTCACCCTCCGCGCGAATGTCGCCCAGACCGGCAGCGAACAGTGCCAGATCGATCGCATGCCGCGCGTCATCCTCCGCCAGCGCGGCGGTGGCGGCGGGCAGGTCGGTCAGATCCTGCGACCGGATGTGCACGGTGGCGCCCGCCGCCTCGCACGATCGGGCAACCGCTTGCAGGCGCGCCTCGTCCCGACCCCAGAGTAGCAGCCTGGCTCCGGGTGTGGCATAGTGGCGCGCCAACGCACTGCCGAGACCGCCCGATGCGCCAAGCACAAGGATGCTGCGGGCGGTCATCCGCCTGTGACCTTCGGGCAACGAAAACCTAACCACCCGTCACTGCCAAGGCACGCACAAGCACTCTCCGTCTTGACTTAGGCACACTGCTACTGTCCCACATGGAACCAATGCCAACCCCTGATAATCACGTAGCGCGGGTCAGGCTGTTCAGGAATGAAACCCTTGAACGCCTTACAACGATGTCGCCAACAACATTCGCACTCTTCTGGGCGGTGGCTCTGCCGGCGATCGCCTGGGCGGGCTGGGGCGCTGTTTCGGCATGGACAGGTCTGGCGCTGGTCGCGGCCGGGCTGGGCCTGTGGACATTGTTCGAATATGCCATGCACCGTTATCTGTTCCACCTCAGGTCGGACTTTCCGCCGGTGCGGGCGATGATCTTCCTGATGCATGGCAACCACCATGACGATCCCGGCGATCCCCTGCGCGGACTGATGCCCCTTCCCGCCAGCCTGCCGATCGCCGGCCTGGTCTGGCTGGCGCTGTATCTGGCGGCGGGCACGCCGGGCACCTGGATCTTTCTGGGCTTCATGACGGGATATGTCCTGTACGACGTTGTCCACTTCGCCTGCCATCAATGGGACATGAGCGGGCCCGTGGGTACCATGCTGAAGCGGCATCACATGCGGCATCACTTCGTGGATCATGACCGCAACTTCGCGATCACCGCCATCTGGTGGGATTGGGTGTTCGGCAGCCAGATCACCACGTTGCGCCAGTCGTCGCCCGGACGTGGGCAGACCCGATCGCGCAAAGCCAAGTCGTGATGGTGGGCGCATGTTGATGCGCCAGCTGTCCTGATCCGGAGATTGAGGCGTGACAATGCGCGCGCCGGCTCTCGGGCCGACGGTATGGGCCAGCATGCCGGGGCACCGGCCCGAGGCCGGCAACAGGGCTGGTTGTGGCCAGCCGGCAACGATCCGTCGCAAAGCAGCGCCGCTTGCCCTCTTTTGGGCTGCAACGCACCAAAGCTGCGATAAGGCGCGGAACTTACATGATTGTTCGGAAACCTGGCCTTAATCGTTCGCGGACCAAGGGTTGCTCCGATCCACTCCGTCTCTGCACAGGGATGGGCATGCGCGCAGTTCAGGCATGACTGGCTGACCCGGCGCCCGGCACACAAACGAAGAGGCACATGGCGAAATGACGATCCAGACCATCTCCACCCGTCAGACGACATCGGCGCTGCGCACGGTCGACACCGAAATGGAAGCCCTACGTACGCTGCGCCAGGCGCTGAGCGAGGAGGAACTTGGCGGCGCCGTGGAGGAAGCCATCCAGATCCTCACCGCCGCGACCGGTCGTGTGATCGTGACTGGCATGGGCAAGAGCGGCCACATTGCACGCAAGATCGCGGCCACGATGCGCTCCACCGGCACCTCGGCGCTGTACCTGCATCCGGGCGAGGCAAGCCATGGCGATCTGGGCGTCATCACGCCCCAGGACGTGGTGCTGGCATTCACCTGGTCTGGCGAGACCAGCGAACTGCGCGACACCTTCCACTACTGCAATCATTACGGCATCAAGCTGATCGTCGCGACCTCGCTGGCCGACAGCACGGCGGCCAGCCATGCTGATGTCTGCCTGGTCATGCCGCGGGTGCGGGAAGCCTGCCCGAACGCGCTGGCGCCCACCTCCTCCACCACCGTGCAACTGGTGCTGGGCGATGTGCTGGCGGTCGCGCTGATCGAGGCGCGCGGCTTCACCAGTTCGGATTTCCGGGTGTTCCATCCCGGCGGCAGCCTGGGCGCGCAGCTCGCCACGGTGGCCGATGTGATGGGCGTTGGTGAAGCCGTGCCACGGGTCGCGGGCGATGCATCGCTCACCGGCGCGACGATCGAGATGAGCCGCAAGCGTTATGGCTGCACCGCGGTGGTAGACGCGCAGAGCCGGCTGGTCGGCGCCTTCACCGATGGCGACCTGCGCCGCTGCATCGCGGCGAATGACCTGACCGAATGCATCGCCCTGCACATGTCCCCGCGCCCTGTCTCCGTCACCTCCGACGTGCTGCTGTCCGAAGCGTTGCAGATCATGAACGGCAATGCCGTGTCGGTGCTGTTCGTGGTGGATGCGGCTGACGTGCTGATCGGCATCATCCACATGCACGACATCGTGCGCGCGGGCATCGGCTGACCTGCACCGCGCCTTCCCGCCAAATCCAGGATCCCCTGACACAATGCCCGACCTGATCGTCGTTCCCGCCCGCTACGGTTCCACCCGCCTGCCGGGCAAGCCGCTGCTGCCGATCGCCGGACGCACCCTGCTGGAACGGGTGGTCGCGGTCGGCCGGGCGGCGGCGACGCAGGCCGGCGATTGCGCCGTGCTGGTCGCGACGGACGACGATCGCATCGCCGATCACGCGCGCGATCTGGGTGTGGATGTCGCGATGACGGCGAAGGCGCTCGATTCCGGATCGGCCCGGGCCTTTGCCGCGGCCGAGGGGCGGGTCGGACCGGACGGGCTGGTCATCAATCTGCAAGGGGATGCGCCGTTCATCCCGCCGGCCGTCGTCTCAGGCCTGATTGCCACCCTGCGCAACGGCCAGGCTGATGTGGCGACTCCGGCGTTCCAGCTGGATTGGGAACGGCTGGACCGGTTGCGGGCGCACAAGCAGGCGGCTCCGTTCAGCGGCACCACCTGCATCCGGGCCGCCGACGGCCGCGCATTGTGGTTCTCGAAGTCGATCCTGCCCGCCATGCGCAGCGAGGCCGCGCTGCGCGCCGCCGGGCCGCTGTCGCCCGTGTGGCAGCATCTGGGGCTCTACGGCTACCGCATGGCGGCGCTCGGCTGGTTCGCCGCGGCCGCTCCGGGGCAGTACGAAGTGCTGGAAGGGCTGGAGCAGCTCCGCTTCCTGGAAGGGGGCCGCGTGGTCGCCACGGTGGAGGTCGACACGCCGGCGCATGCCCTGTCGGGCATCGACACGCAGGCGGATGTGGAACTGGCGGAACAGACGATCCAGCGGCTAGGCGATCCGTTCCCCGGCTGATAGCGGCGGATCATGACTGCATTCACGCCCACCCCCAGCTTCGTCATCGTCCGTCACGGCAATACCTTCACCAGCGGCGAACCACCGCGCCGCATCGGCAGCCCCACGGATCTGCCGCTGACGGAGTCCGGCCAGATCCAGGCCGATGCGCTGGGGCAGCATTTCGCGGCCCTGGGCTGGCGCTTCGCCAGCGTGCTGACATCGCCGCTGATGCGGACTCGCGACACCGCAGCCGCCATCCTTCGGCACCTGCCGGACTCGCCCGCGCCCCAGCCGACAGACTGGCTGCGCGAAATCGATCACGGTCCGGACGAGGATCAGCCCGATGCGGCCGTGCTGGCCCGCATCGGGGCGGACGCTTTGGCGGCGTGGGACGATGACGGGGTCCCGCCCCCAGGATGGATCGTCGAGCCGGAGCTGCGGCTGGCGGCCTGGCGTGCCCTGTTCGCGCAGGATGACGGCCCCGTTCTGCTGGTCACCAGCAACGGTGCGGCGCGTTTTGCCCTGCTCGCTTCGGGCCTGCTCGGTTCCGGCAGCCTGAAGCTTCCCACCGGATCCTTCGGCGCCTTGCAGCGGCAGTCAGATGGGGAGTTGCAGCTGGAGTGCTGGGGCGTACGGCCGTGACATTGCCGCCCGACGCGCCCTTGTTGCGCGCGCCGCCCTTCCCGTGGGCGGATGCCAGCGTCTCGGGCGCCGGGCCGGCGGACAAGGCGCCCCAGGACGGCCCCGGCCTGTTCGCGCTGGTGCGGGAGGCACGCGTGGGCGGCACCTTCTGGGCCGCGCCCGCGCCCTCCCCCACGCCGGGTAGCTGGCTGTCGCGGCCGCGCGGGACCGACGACCTTGCAGCTGCGGCCGGTGCTACTCCATGCCCCGGCGAGCTGGACCCCTGGTCCGTCCTGCCCGGTGCCGCCGGGCTGATCGCCCATGGCGACGATGAATGGGTGGCTCTCGCCCGCATCAACACCGTGCCCGTGCGCCTGCTCTCGTCCGGCCGGTTCGGCGTGACGCGTGACGATGATGCCGCGCTGGATGCGCGTGCTGCAAGCGCACTGCTGGCGGCATCGTGGCGCGACCCGTTCACGGGCAGTCCCTCCACCCTGCCGCAGGTGATCGAATTGCTTGCGCTGTGGCGGCGGACGCTCGACGCGAACCGAGCCATCGCCGCCGCCTCCGGCATGGCCTGGTGGAAGCGCCGGGAAATCCGCCGCTTCCTGTGGCACCCTGCGCGCCGGCTGCACATGGTGCGCCGTCCGGCCAGGGCGCTGGCCCTGGCGGAGCGGGCCGGCGGCGGCCTGGCTGTCTGGCCGTCCCGCGTGTCACCACAGCTGACCGCCGATGCGCAGGCCAGGGGCGTGCAGCTGGTCCAGGTGGAGGACGGGTTCGTGCGATCCGTCGGGCTGGGCGTCGATCTGGTGCCGCCATCATCCGTCGTGGTGGATTTCAGCGGCATCCACTTCGATCCCGCGCATCCCAGCGATCTGGAGACCACCCTGGAACAGGGGCCGTTCCCGGCTGCCATGCAGGCCCGTGCGGCACGATTGCGCGAACGGATCGTCGCCGCCGGGATCAGCAAATATTCCGCCGACACAGCTGCCCACGTGCTGCCCGATCGGCAGGTGGGCAGGCGGCTGGTGCTGGTGCCGGGCCAGGTGGCGGACGACATGTCGGTCCGCGCTGCCGGGGGCGACCTGCTGGCGGCCGACAATGTCAACGAGGAGCTGCTGCGCCGCGCCCGCGCCGCGGAGCCCGATGCCGAGATCTGGTTCCGCCCGCACCCCGATGTCGACACCGGCCTGCGCCGCGGCGCGGTACACGACGCCGTTGCCCTGCAGCACGCCGACCGGGTGGTGCGCGGGGGCAGCATGGCTTCCCTGCTCGGCACGGTCGATGCGGTGCATACCCTGACCTCCCTCACCGGGTTCGAGGCGCTGCTGCGCGGCCTGCAGGTCACGTGCCATGGCACGCCCTTCTATGCCGGATGGGGCCTGACCTGCGACCTGGGAGCAGTGCCCGCGCGCCGCACGCGCCGGCTGCAGCTGGATGAGCTGGTTGCCGGAGTGCTGATCCTCTTTCCCCGCTATCTTGACCCGGTCACCGGTCTGCCCTGCCCGCCCGAGGTGCTGGTGGACCGCATGACCGGCACCCGGGCACCCGGTCGGCTGGACTGGGTCGCGCCGATCCGCCGATGGCAGGGCCGCATGCTGGCGCCGTTCCGATGACCGGTGTGATCCTCGACATCTCGCGCCTGATCTCGCGCATCCGCTATTCGACGCCGTCGGGCGTGGATCGGGTGGAGATGGCCTATGCCCGCGGGCTGCTGTCGCATTATGGCGACGATCTCGCCTTCGCCGCGCTGCATCCTGCCGGCCTGTATGGCCGCGTGCGTCGCCCGGTGGCCCTTGCCTATCTCGACACGCTGGAACGCCGCTGGTCCGCGCAGGAGGATGGCCCGCCGCGCCGCTCCCTTCCCTCCATCCTGCCGCAGCTGAACGCACTGCTGCCCACCCGTCAGGGGATCGGCAGCGGCGGGGTCTATGTCCAGGCATCGCCCCATCATCTGACGCGGGCCGATGTGGTGCGCCGGATCATGCAGCGCGAACGCGCCCGCTTCCTGTGCCTGGTGCATGACCTGATCCCGATCGAATATCCCGAATATGCCCGCCCCACGGGCGCTGCGCTGCACCGACAGCGGATCGAGACGGTGGCGACGGTGATCGGTGAAACCAACGGCGGGGCCATCGTCAATTCCGCCGCCACCGGCCGGTCGCTGCAACCCTGGCTGCGGCCCGGCACGCCGGTTCATGTCGCGCTGCTGGGAACAGAGGCGCTGCCGCCGGCCGAACCGGAGCGGGGCGATGGCCGACCTTACTTCGTGTGCCTCGGCACGATCGAGCCGCGCAAGAATCACCTGCTGCTGCTGCATCTGTGGCGCGTGCTGGTGCAGACGCTGCCCCCGGCAGAGGTGCCCCGGCTGGTAATCATCGGCCGGCGCGGCTGGGAGAACGAACAGGTCATCGACATGCTGGAGCGATGCCCCGCTTTGACCGGTCATGTGGAGGAGCTGGGCGGCTGTCCCGACCGGCGCCTGTCCGCCCTGTTGCGGGGCGCAAAGGCGCTGCTGATGCCGTCATTTGCCGAAGGGTATGGCATGCCGGTGGCGGAGGCGCTATCCGTGGGCACGCCGGTCATCTGCAGCGACCTGCCCGCCCTGCACGAGGTCGGCGGCGCTGTGCCGGACTATCTGGACCCGCTGGATGGGCCAGGCTGGCGCCGCGCGGTGCTGGATCATGCCGCCGATGGCCCGGTGCGGACCGCGCAGATGCAACGCTTGCCGCACTGGCGCAATCCGGGCTGGGTGGAGCACATCGCCATTGTGGCAGGTGCGATCGAACAGCTGAGGAGCTAGACCCGGCGGGTCAGCCCCGCCATTCCCGGCGTTCTTCCGCCTGGCGCAGCACCTCGTAAGCCACCTGGTACGCCTGAAACGCCTTGGCCGCCTCGGCATCGTTCGGGCGCACGTCGGGGTGCACCTCCTTGGCCTTGGCGCGCCACGCCTTCTTCACGGCTTCGAAATCGGCATCGGGATCGAGTTCCAGCACATCCAGCGCGCGCATCTCGTCGGCACTGCGGCTACCATCGCCGCTGCCGCCCCAGCCATAGTGTTGCGCCTGGGCATAGCCTGCATTGCTGCTGCTCTCGGCGCCTTCGCGCGCCGCCGCCTCTTCCTTCTCCAGCCCGGCGAAATAGTCCCAGCCGCGATTATACTCGGCGGCGTGCGGCTGGCAGAAATACCAGCGTTCGGGGCTGTTGGGCGCCTTGGGAGCGGGGCAGTTGCCCGGCTGCTCGCAACCATGCCGGTCGCATAGCCGGACCTTCGCCGCTTCCCGCCCGGACTCACCATAGGCGCGCCAGCGGGGAAAACCCCAGTCGAGCGAGCGGCTGTTCCGCACCATTACCAAACACCTGCGTTCATCATGCCGATATAGGGCAGCCCGACGCAGGTGCAAAGCGGCCGGCGCCCACGGACCATCCGGTCCGCGGCACGCCGGCCGAATTGCTTGCCGTAGATCAGTTGATGATCACGGTCACCGCACGGCGGTTCTGGGCATAGGCGGCCTGATCGGAGCCGATCGCCTTCGGGCGTTCCTTGCCGTAGCTGACCGTGGTGACCCGGTTGGCGGGCACGCCCAGGCTGACCAGGTAGTTCTTCGCGGCATTGGCGCGACGTTCGCCCAGCGCCAGGTTGTAGTCACGGGTGCCGCGTTCGTCGGCATGCCCTTCGACCGTGGCGCGGATCTGCGCATACTGCGCCATGTACTGCGCCTGTGCGCGCAAAGCGGCCTGATCCTGGCTGTCGATGTCGTACTTGTCCGTGTCGAAGTAGATCGTGTCCTGCCCGCGCATCGCTTCCACGAAGTGCGCCTGCGTGCCCGGAGCGGCGGCGGCGGGGCCGGTCGGTCCCGTCGTGGGGGCGGGCGTGGTCTGCTGCGGCGGCGGCGGCAGTTCTTCCGGCGCCTTCTTCGAACAGGCGGCAAGCCCCAATGTGCTCACGGCTGCCATGGCCAGAACCAAATTCTTCATGCCCTCATCTCCTTCTCTCGAACACTTGTCGGCTCGTCTCGTCGCGCTTCAGCAACGCTTCAAGGCAGAACCGGACCCCACGAGGGGTCGGATGCATTGACCGGCGTGTCAAGCTTGCGCTCGTTCCGGCCGGTCAGATCGACCTGCCAGATGGTCGTTTCGCCACCGCCACGGGCCGTGCGGAAGAACTGCACGATGCGGCCGTTTGGCGCCCAGGTCGGCGCCTCGTCCTGCCAGCCATTGGTCAGGTGGCGCATGTTGCGCCCGGCCGGGCTCATGACGGCCACCCGCAGGTCGCCGGCGATGTGGGTGAAGGCGATCTGGTCGCCACGCGGGCTCCATTCCGGCGTCGCTGCGCGGCCCCCGAAGAAGCTGATCCGCCGCTGGTCCGATCCGTCGGCATTCATGACATAGACCTGCTGGCTGCCAGAACGGTCGCTCTCGAACACGATCTGCGACCCGTCCGGCGAATAGGATCCGCCCACATCCAGCCCGGGGCTGTCCGTCAGCTTCACGCTCTGCCCACCGGTCGCCGGCACGCGGTAGATGTCCGTGTTGCCGGATGTCGCCATGGAATACAGGATGTACCGGCCATCGGGCGACCAGCGCGGGGCGAAGGTCGGGTTCTGGCTTTCGGTCACCAGCGTCTGTCGCCCGGAACCCACATCGTAGACGAAGATTCGCGGATAGCCGTTCAGGTAGCTGAGATAGACGATCTTCGAATAATCGGGCGAGTAGCGCGGTGTCAGCGCCATGGACTGGCCATTGGTGATGAAGCGCAGATTGGCCCCGTCGCTGTCCATGATGGCCAGCCGCTTGACCCGATTGTCCTTCGGACCGCTCTCGGCGATGAAAGCGATCTTGCTGTCGAAGAACGGGCTTTCGCCTGACAGCCGGGCATAGACCATGTCGGCGCAGCGATGCGCGGCGCGGCGCCAGTCCGTCGGCGCGACCTGCCAGCCTTCGCGCACCAGCTGCTGACCCAGTTGCACATCGTACAAGTAGCATCCGACGGTCAGCTGGCCATCGGCGCCGGCGCGGACATAGCCATGCACCAGCATCTCCGCGGAACGACCGCGCCACTGGTCGAAGGCGGGTGCAGTAATTTGCGGGTAAGCGGGCCGCGGCAGCGAGCCCGGCCCCACTGGCCGGAACAGGCCATTGTTGCGCAGATCGGAATAGACCACCTCCGCCAGGGCCATCCCGAGCGCGGTCGTGCCCTGCGCATTGGCGGGGGTCGCCTGTTCGCGGTCGGTGGCGAAAGCGGGAATGGCGATCCCCAGATCCTGCCAATCGCTCTCGTCCGTGACGGAGCCGGTCAGCCCGCCAGTGTCCTGCCCTTCGCCGGCGGGTGTTTCGGTCGGGTTCGGCAGCGGAGTGGTCCCTTGCGCGAATGCCGGTGCCGCCAACAGGCCCAAGGCGGAGGCGAATAGCGGGATGAGATACAGCTTCATGGCAATCACAATCTCCGGTCGAAGCGCCACGAGGTGACGCGGCGCCACTTGTCGTAGAACTGGTCGGGCAGGTTGAATGGCGCAGCCAGCTGCACGGCGCGGATTGCCCGTTCCGCGTGCAGCTGCGCCTGGGGCCGGTTGGATTCGGTGATGCCCGACTGGCTGACGACGCGCGGCGTGCCTTTCAGGCTGCCATTCTCGTTCAGCTCCCAGCTGAGCACCGTAACGAGCTGGTCGGCATCCACCCCTTGCGGCGCGCTCCAGTGCGGCTTGAGCTGGCGGTTGATGGCCTGCGCCAGGGACGCCTGCTCCGCAGCACCGAACGCCGCGGCAGGCGTACCGCTGGACTGCGTGCGTTCACCGGCGCTGGTACCAGCGAGGAAATCCGATCCGATGCGGCTGCCGCCGGCACGCTCGGCCGGACGGCTGGGCTGCGGCGCCGGACGGGTGGCGGCACGGCTCGGCTGCGCGGCGGGACGTGTGGTAGCGCGGCTTGGCGCCGGGCTGGGCCGCGTCTGCGCGGGGCGCGAAGGTGCGGGTGACGGGCGAGCACTGGCACGCGGGCTTGGCCGGGCGGACGGCCGGGGCGCCGGCTGCGTGCGCTCCACCGGCCGGGGCGGCGGCTCTGCCACCGGCTCCGGCTCCGCTGCCGGTTCGGGTGCGGGTGCCGGCGGCGGGGCCGAAACCGGCGCCAGCTCCGGCGCGATCGCGGCCTGCGCCTGCGCTGAGGGATCGGGCGCGGTGGATTGCAGGCTGACCTCGTCCGCCAGGCTGACGGTGATCGCTTCAGGCTGGGCGAGCGGCACGGATGGCGCCTTGTCATGCAGCCACAGCGCGGCGAATAGCGCGATATGCGCCACCGCCGCGACGGTGAGACCCAGGCGCTCCTCGCGCGAGAGGTGAACGGCCCCTGTCATGTCCGTGTGGCTATGGAGCAGTGGCTGAACCGTTGGTGACCAGCGAGATCGAATTGAAGCCTGCGCGGTTCAACTCACCCATCACTGCCACCACCCGGCCGTAATCCAGCGCACGATCGGCGCGCAGGGTCACCAGCGGCGGCTCGGCACCGCTGCCGGCCGCCAGCGATTCGAGCGCCGCCGGCAGCCCGCCCTCGGGCACCTGGCCATCGTCGATGAAGATGAAGCCCTGCTGATCGATCGACACGGCGATGCTCTGCGGGTCCTGCTCGGCGGGCGCGGCGCGGCTGTCGGGCAGCTCCACCGGCACCGCGCTCTGCATCAGCGGGGCGGTGACCATGAAGATGATCAGCAGCACGAGCATGACGTCGACCAGCGGCGTCACGTTGATCTCGGCCACGGCGGCGCGCCGGCGGCTGCGCCCGCGGCCCCGGCTGCCGCCGGATGCCATACCCATCGCCATCAGCCGCGCTCCAGCTCGCGGCCGATCTGCGCCGCCACCTTGTCGGCGAAGCGCTGCATCCGCGCCTCGTATCCGTTCACCCGGTGGCTGAAGCGGTTATAGGCGATCACCGCGGGAATGGCCGCGAACAGACCGATGGCGGTGGCGAACAGCGCCTCCGAAATGCCGGGCGCGACAACCGCCAGGCTGGAGTTCTGCTGCGACCCGATCTGGAAGAAGCTGTTCATGATGCCCCACACGGTGCCGAACAGACCCACGAAGGGGGCGACGGACCCGGTGGTCGCCAGGAAGTTCAGCCGGTCGGCCAGCATGTCCGCCTCGGCCGAGACCTGTCCTTCCATCGCCAGCGCCACGCGGCCACGTACACCGGCCGCGTCGCGCACGCCATCGGCGGTGGATGCGTCCAGTTCCGCGATGCCGGCACCGGCCACCCGGGCAAACGGCGTATCGCGCCGCGACTTGCCGCCGACCAGCCGGGCGGGATCCTCCGCTTCCCAGAAGGCGCCTTCGAAATCGGTGGAGGCACGGCCGGTCTTGGCCATGCGCAGGGAGAAGCTGACAATGATGGTCCACACCCAGATGCTCGCCAGCACCAGCCCGGCGATCACCAGCTGCACCACGATGTCGGCATCCAGGAACAGCTGCACCGGATCGAGCCGGGTCGGTGCGGCGGTGGCGGCACTGGCTGCCAGCAGGGAGACGATCATCAGGATTCCTCAGACGCAATGAAAGACTGAAAGGCGGTCCGCCAGGCGGCGGGCTGCCGGGTCGGGCGACCTCCAGGACCGACGAAGCCGACGCGCACCTGCGCCTCCGCCAGCATCGGACCCTCACCCATGCCACCATCCCTGTCGCCGTCAAGCTGAAGGAAAGCTTGCTGGATCAGCCGCACGCTCGCCGCGCCGACCTGCAGCGCGCGGGTGCGGATCAACACCGCATCGTCCAGCCGGGCCGGCGCGAGATAGCGGATCGACAGCTCGGACACGGCATAGGTGCCGGTGCCGTCCTCTGCCGCGGCGCGCTGGTTCACGCCCAGCAGGCGCAGCAGGTCCGACCGGGCGCGTTCGCACCAGCGCAGGTAATTGGCGTGGTAGGCGATGCCGGACAGGTCCGTGTCCTCGTAATAGACACGCAGCGCGAACAGATGCGTCGTACCCTGCAGGATGCCCGTCGCCGGGCGCGGCGCCGGCATCGGTCAGCCGGCGATCATGCGGCCGAGCGGCGCGCCGCCGAACAGGTGGACATGCAGGTGCGGCACTTCCTGCCCGCCATCGGCGCCGACATTGGCCAGCAGGCGGTAGCCCGGCTCCACCAGCCCCAGCTGCCGCGCAACCGTGCCGACCGCACGGACGAAGCCGGCGATCAGCTCGGCCGGCGCATGGGCCGAGAAGTCGTCCCAGCAGACGTAAGCGCCCTTGGGCACCACCAGCACGTGGACGGGCGTCTGCGGGGCGATGTCGTGGAAGGCGAGCGCGTGATCGTCCTCGTAGACCTTGTTGCAGGGAATCTCCCCGCGCAGGATCCGGGCGAAGATGTTCCCGTCGTCATACGGCAGGGTCGGGTCGATCGGCATCAGGCTCCCCTTGCGGCTTTCTCGGCGATCCCGGAGACGCCCTCGCGCCGGTCCAGCTCCGCCAGCACATCGGCGAAAGGCACGCCCCGTTCCGCCAGCAGCACCATCAGATGGAACAGCAGGTCTGCGCTTTCACTCACCAGCTTGTCGGGTTCGGCCAGGGCGGCGATGACCACTTCGACCGCCTCTTCCCCCAGCTTGCGCGCGGCGAGCGGCGCGCCGCCGGCCAGCAGCTTCGCCACATAGGACGTGTCAGGCGCGCCCCCCCGACGCGCGGCGACTGTGGCTTCCAGCCGGGCGAGCGTGTCAGCGGCCATCAGCTGCGCGCCGGCAGGCCCGCGGCGCGCAGGGCGGCATGCGCCTCTGCCACGCTGTGCGTGCCGAAATGGAAGATGGACGCGGCCAGCACCGCGCTGGCGCCGCCTTTGGTGACACCTTCCACCAGATGATCGAGCGTGCCCACACCGCCACTGGCGACCACCGGCACGCTCACCCGGTCGGCAATCGCGCGCGTCAGTTCCAGATCATAACCCGCCTTAGTGCCGTCACCATCCATGCTCGTCACCAGCAGCTCCCCTGCCCCCAGCTCGGCCAGGCGCATGGCGTGTTCCACCGCGTCGATGCCGGTGGAGCGCCGGCCGCCATGGGTGAAGATCTCCCACCGCCCGTCACCACTGCGCCGCGCATCGACCGATGCGACCACGCACTGGCTGCCGAAACGCTGCGCGATATCAGCCACCAGTTCGGGCCGGGCAACCGCTGCGGAATTGACCGCCACCTTGTCCGCCCCTGCCAGCAGCAGCCCGCGGGCATCCTCCGCCGATCGCACGCCGCCGCCCACGGTCAGCGGCATGAAGCACACTGCCGCCGTGCGGCTGACGATGTCGAGCAGCGTGCCGCGCCCTTCATGCGTGGCGGAGATGTCCAGGAAGCACAGCTCGTCCGCGCCCGCCGCATCATAGGCGCGGGCCTGTTCCACCGGGTCGCCGGCATCCTGCAGGTCGACGAAGTTGACACCCTTGACCACGCGGCCGTCGGCCACGTCCAGGCAGGGGATCACGCGGATGCGCACAGTCATGCCGGTTCTGCCACCTTCAGCGCCTCTGCCAGGTCCAGCCGCCCGTCATACAGCGCCCGACCGGTGATCACCCCTTCGATGCCGTCGCCGACATGCGCCGCCAGCGCGTGGATGTCACCGATATCGGCCACGCCGCCGCTGGCGATGACCGGGATCGACACCGCCTGCGCCAGCGCAACGGTGGCCTCCACATTGCAGCCTTTCAGCAAGCCATCGCGGCCAATATCGGTGAACAGCAGCGCGGCGACGCCGGCATCCTCGAACCGGCGGGCGAGGTCGGTGGCGGGCACGTCGCTGACCGCGGCCCAGCCTTCGGTCGCAACCATTCCGTCACGCGCGTCGACGGCAACAACGATGCGGCCTGCATGCCTGGCCGCCATCTGCTTCACGAAGTCGGGGTCCTTCAGCGCCGCGGTCCCCATGACCACGCGGGCGACGCCCAGCTCCAGCCAGCCTTCCACCGCAGCAGCATCACGAATGCCGCCACCCAGCTGCACCCGCCCGGGGAAGGCATACAGGATGCCCTCCACCGCCGCGCGGTTCTCCGCCCGTCCGGCAAAGCTGCCATCCAGGTCCACCACATGCAGATTGGTAGCGCCGGCATCGGCAAACAGGCGCGCCTGCGCCGCGGGATCATCGCCATAGATGGTGGCGCGATCCATGTCGCCTTCGGCCAGGCGCACGACCTGGCCAGCCTTGAGGTCGATGGCGGGGAATACGATCATGCCTGCGCGGTTAACATCACAAGTCCGCTTCAGGAAGCCACGAAGGCGCTCTTCGGCACATGCGTGATGCGGCAGGCGAGGTCCGCTTCGCCGCTGGCCACGATGAAGCGGTCCGCCTCCTCCGCGATGCCGGTGGTGAACACCACGTCCTGCACATACATCTGCGCCTGCAAGGGCGCGGTCAGTTGCGGGTTGGCCTCCAGCAGCGGCGGATGGCTGGTGGCCAGCACCTTCCACGGCTCCTCCGCATCGAGCAGCGACCAGTAGGTACGGTACTTGCCGACGATGCCCGACGGCTCCACCCCATGCCACAGCGTCAGCCAGCCGCGCTGCCCCGCCACTTCGGTCAGAATCGGCGGGGTGCCGCCGCCGATCCGCGCGGTGCTGACCGTGCCGGCATGCGGCCGGATGCCGGGCTGCAGATGCGGCTGCCAGTGCCGTGCATCGGGGCTGGTGGCCAGGTTGATGGAGGGTCCGGCATGATAAGGGCTGCCTGGTGGATAGGCGAAGTACAGATCGCCCAGCGGCCGGGTCTGCGCCCAGAACTTGCCGCCGATCAGCCCTTCGAAGATCAGCATGTCCTTGTTCTGGTGATCCAGCACGATCCCCTCGAACGTCCAGTCCAGCGCGTTGTCGGAGGAGTAGAGCGTGGTGGAATGCCGTTCGGGGCTGACGGAGCAGGTGGTCATCCACCAGCGCCCCCCCACACGGCTGATCCGCGCATCCTCCACGCCATAGCACTGCCAGTTGCCCGCCGGCGCGATCGCCTTGTCATAATGGATCGCCACGCGCTGCGTCCCGTCCGGCGACAGCTCCACCGGCAGCAGCCAACTGAGCGAGGTCAGCGCCATGACCTTCCAGCCATGTTCGCGCAGCAGGAACTTGCGCGGATCGGCCGTGTCGGCCTGCGCCAGCGGCCAGGCATCCAGCACATAGCCATCATCCTGCCAGCGGATCGCATGGACATGCCCGTCGCGGATCGGCTCGCGCAGCGCCTCCGCCACCCGGACCATCAGCAGCAGATTGCCATTGGGCAGGCGCGTCATGCCGGGGTTGAAGGCGCCCAGCCCGTAGGTTTCGGCTCCAAGGCCGGCCAGGGGCGACTGGCCGAGGTCGATCTCGTCCGGCGTCAGGACGAGGCTGTCGAACGGGAAGCTCATTCCTCGGTGTTGCGCTGGACCAGCACCAGCTCCTGCACCACCGTCCGGCGCGGCTGGGTCAGCATGAAGTGCACGCCCACCGCGATGTCCTCGGCCCGCATCATGCTCTCCTCGCGGATGCGCTCGCGCTGCTCCGAGTCATCCATGTCCTGCTTGGCGAAGTCGCTGCCGGTCAGTGCGGGGACCACCAGCCCCACCTTGATCCCGTCCTGCCCCACTTCGCGCCGCAGCGCCTCGGCAAAGCCGTGGATGCCGGACTTGATGCCGGCATAGACGGTGGAGGACGGCCCGAGCTTGTGCGTGGCATAGGAGCCGGTGAAGATGATGTCGCCGCCTCCCGCCGCCGTCATCTGCGTGACCGCCTTGTGCGCGCCCAGCAGATAGCCCGTGAAGTTGATCTCGATCGCGTCGCGCACTTCCTGCTCGCTCATGTCGGTCACGCCCTCGGCCGTGATCGATGCGTTCAGGATGGCGATGTCGAAGCCGCCCAGCTTCTCGGTACCTTCGGCGAAGAAGCGATCGAGCTCGCCGGACTTCGCAAGGTCGCAGGTCACGCCATGGCCCACGCCCACCTTGTTCAGGTGATCCAGTGCGTCCGCCAAATCGCCTTCGTCCCGGCCTCCGGTAAACACGGTGACGCCTTCGCTGGCCAGCAGCACGGCAGTGGCCCGGCCTATTCCGGTGGTGCCCCCCGTGATGATCGCCTTGCGGCCCTTCAGCGAAGGTCTGGCAGTATGGGCATCGGCGATATGCGGGTCGGCTTCGGCCATGGAAGTCTCCTTTGGTGCGGAGACGGCGGACAGCCTCAAGGGTTCCAGTCGAGGAACCGAGCCAGCAGCTGCAGGCCATAGGCCTGGCTCTTTTCCGGGTGGAACTGCACGCCCACGATGTTGTCGCGCCCGACCGCCGCCACCAGCCCGCCGCCATGATCGGTCATCGCCGCCACGCGCCGGCCATCCTCGGGCTGGAAGTGGTAGGAATGGAGAAAGTAGGCCTCACCGCCGCGGATCAGCTCGGCACCGTCATGGTGGCCGGCCGGCTCCACGTCGTTCCAGCCCATATGCGGCACCTTGATCGCCGGGTCGGTCCGCTCGATCGGACGTACCACCCCATCGATCCAGCCGAGGCCCGGCGTGATGCCATGTTCGCGGCCTTCGGTCGCCAGCAGCTGCATGCCGACGCAGATGCCCAAAAACGGCACTCCGCCATCCAGCACGCGGCTTTCGAGCGCCTCCACCAGGCCGGGGATCGCCCGCAGGCCTTCGGCACAGCTCCGGAACGAGCCGACGCCCGGCAGCACGATCCGGCGCGCGCCGCGCACCAGATCGGGATCTGCGGTCACGGCGACATGCTCAGCACCTGCGGCCTTCAGCGCATTGTGCACCGAATGGAGGTTGCCGGCACCGTAATCGATCAGCGCGATCGCCTCAGCCACCCAGCTGCCCCTTGGTGGACGGGATCGCCCCGTTCTTGCGCGGGTCCAGCTCGACCGCCTGGCGCATGGCACGGGCGAAGCCCTTGAAGATCGCCTCCGCGATGTGGTGGTTGTTGGTCCCGTACAGCAGCTCGACATGCAGGGTGATGCCGGCGGCCTGCGCCACCGAATGGAACCAGTGGTCGATCAGCTCCGTGTCGAGCGTGCCCAGCTTCACCTGCGTGAAGCCGGCGTGCCACACCAGCCAGGGCCGGCCGGAAATATCCAGCGCCACCCGCACCAGCGTCTCGTCCATCGGCGAGTATGCCGTGCCGTAGCGGCCGATGCCGCCCTTGTCGCCCAGCGCCTGCGCGATCGCCTGCCCCAATGCAATGCCGCTGTCCTCACATGTGTGATGTTCGTCCACATGCAGGTCACCATCGACCTTCAGCTTCACGTCGATCAGCGAATGCCGGCTGAACTGTTCGATCATGTGGTCCAGGAAACCGATGCCGGTCTGGATGTCGAACCGGCCGGTGCCGTCCAGATCGACCTCCACCAGAATGTCGGTTTCCGCCGTGGTGCGGGCAATTCGGCCTGTGCGCATGGGGCCGGCTATAGCCCGGCCTGTCGCAGGCGCAAGCATTGGCGCTTGACCACGGGCACCGGCACCGCCACCTGTGCCCTGCGATGAGCGACACGACACCCGACAGCCTGATCCCCTATGACGAGATCGTGCAGGAAGCCCTGCGCGCGGTGGTAGGGCGTGTACTTGGATCCGTGGAGCGGGGCGGCGGATCGCTGCCGGGCAACCACCATTTCTACATCACTTTCAAGACGGCCGCACCCGGCGTCTCGATCCCGCGGCACCTGTCCGAACGCTTCACGGACGAGATGACCATCGTCCTGCAGAACAAGTTCTGGGACCTGAATGTCGGCGCGGACGGGTTTTCCGTCGGGCTGACCTTCAGCGGGATCCCGGCGAAGCTGCAGATACCGTTTGCCGCCATCACCGCCTTTGTCGATCCCGCGGTCGATTTCGGCCTGCAGTTCCAGGCTGCCGCGGTGGAACCTGCCCCGCGCGACGCAGCCGGCAATGATGGCACCGGCGATCCGGAACGCGCCGATGATGGCAGCGTTGCCCCCAAGGATGACGGTTCGAACGTCGTCACGGTCGATTTCGGCCGCAAGAAGTAGTCTCCGGCACGCCGTTTCACTGCTGCCGGACAGCAGGGGTGAACGGGGCACATGAGCATTCTTTCGACAGAACGCAGGTTGCGGCGGCGCAGCGCACGCAAGGTCAGCCGTGCGGCACACCGCGTCAGCGACAAGGCCCATCGCGTGGGCGACAAGGCTAAAGCCAGCGTCCAGAAGGTATCCGGCCCAAGCCCGAACCCCGCCACCAACCTGCTGATCGCCGACGTCGCGCTGCAGGGTGCCACCCTGCTGTTTCGCCGGATCGTGCAGAAGGGGTTGCTGCAGCTGCGTTTCGATCCGGACAAGGCCAAGGAGATCGTGCAGGGCCGCACCCTTGTGCAGAGCGCCATCTCCTACGCCGCGGGACGCGCGGCGACGCGGTCGGTCCCCGGTCTGTTGATCGTGAGCACCGGTCTGGTCGCCAAGACCATCCTGGATCGCGCTGTCAATCCGCGGGAAGCCAGCGCGAAGGGGCACGAAAAACTGCTGAAGCAGGCGGAAAACGCGCCGGAAGACAGCAGCGAGCCGATCTGATCGGCACATCCGTGTCACCCCGCCCTTGATCCCGCCCCCCTCCATGCGCCATGTGCGCGCATGGACCCGGCCCCCATCGCCCCGCCCCAACCTGCCTCCGCCGATCACGCACCGCTGACGGTGCCCCGGCGCGGACTGATGTTCATCCTCTCCTCGCCTTCGGGCGCGGGGAAGACGACCATCGCCCGCAAGCTGCTGGCGGTGGATGGTGGACTGGACCTGTCCGTCTCCGTCACCACCCGCCCGATGCGGCCGGGCGAGGTGGAGGGGCGCGACTATTATTTCACAGATCGCGCCAGTTTCACGCAGATGGAGGCCGCCGGCGCTTTCCTGGAATGGGCGGAGGTGTTCGGCAATTGCTATGCCACCCCGCACGCCCACATCGCCGAAGGGCTGGCGCAAGGGCGCGACTTCCTGTTCGACATCGACTGGCAGGGCGCGCAGCAATTGCGCACCCGGATGGGACCCGATGTGGTCTCCGTCTTCCTGCTGCCGCCCGACATTGCCACGCTGGAAACGCGTCTGCGTGGGCGCGGGACGGATGACGAGGCGGTGATCACCGGGCGCATGGCGCGCGCGCGGGCGGAGATCAGCCATTGGGAGGCCTATGACTACGTTGTGGTCAATGACGATATCGACGGCTGCTTCACCACCGTCCGCACCATCCTGCAGGCGGAACGGCTGCGCCGTACCCGCCAGACGGGCCTGGGCGATTTCACCGCACGCCTGATGCGCTGATGCTTGCCACCGCCCGGCCGGAAGGTTAGCCGCGCCGCGATACCGAACGGGAGCCTGCCATGTCCGCCGACCTCGCCACTGCCATCGCCGCCGCCTGGGACGATCGCGCCAATGTCACACCCGCCAGTGGCGAGGTGCGCAATGTCGTGGAGCGCGCACTGGCCATGCTCGACAGCGGCGAGGCGCGCGTGGCGGAGCCGGACGGCGCAGGCGGCTGGCGCGTCAACCAGTGGCTGAAGCAGGCGGTGCTGCTGTCGTTCCGTCTGAACGAGAACCAGGGCATCCCCGCTGGTGCCGGCGGCGCGCCCGCCTATGACAAGGTGCCCAGCAAGTTCGCCGGCTGGACCGACGCCCGGTTTGCCGAAGCCGGGTTTCGCGTCGTGCCGGGCGCCGTCGCCCGCCGCGGAAGCTTCATCGGCAAGGGCGTGGTGCTGATGCCGTCCTTCGTGAATATCGGCGCCTATGTCGGCGAAGGCAGCATGATCGACACCTGGGCGACGGTCGGCTCCTGCGCGCAGATCGGACGCAACGTGCATATCTCCGGCGGCGCCGGCATTGGCGGCGTGCTGGAGCCGCTGCAGGCGGAACCGGTCATCATCGGTGACGGCGCCTTCATCGGCGCGCGGTCCGAGGTGGCGGAGGGGGTGCGCGTCGGCGAAGGCGCGGTGCTGTCCATGGGTGTCTATCTCGGCGCCTCGACCAGGATCGTGGACCGTGCCACGGGCGAGGTTCATCGCGGCGCGGTGCCGCCCTATGCGGTGGTGGTGCCCGGCAGCATGCCCGGCAAGCCCCTGCCCGACGGCACGCCCGGCCCGTCGCTCTATTGCGCGGTGATCGTCAAGACCGTGGACGCGCAGACCCGCGCCAAGACCGCGATCAACGAATTGCTGCGCGACTGAGAAGAGGGCCCTCCCTGCACTTGCAGGAACCATCCGCTTGGCTGGGCCGTAGCTTGATCGCCGCAATGTGAATGGCGGCGATGGGCAAGGAGGCGGTGCAATGGTGGGCGATCCCAGTACACAGGACGGCGGGGCGCACGTAGATACGACGGAAGCTCGCGCGGGCAGCACATCGGGCACGGTGCGCCGGGTGCTGGTGATCGGTACCCTGCTCGCCGCCCTTCTCATGGGCGCGGTCGTACTGTTTGGCTTTGCGGACACCGACACGGACCTGCCCAGTGTCTCCAACGAGATCGCCAACTCCGAGGAGTCCTCGCAGCGCCGCGAGGATATAGACGGGGTGGTCGGCATGGATGACGACGCCGCCAGCTTCGGCTCCGAGGGGACCAGCCCGCGCCTGCAGGAAAATTGATCCGTCGACGGAGGCACGACGATGGACGAAGAAGAACGCGAAGCGACCTATGCAGAATTCGGCGCGTGCGTAAACATGGCACCGGCGGAGCTGGACCGCTGGCTCGACAGCGAGGAATCACAGTCGGTTGGCGACACCCATGGTGATGGGGAGAGCACCGGGCACAAGTCCGGCCGGCGCATCATCGAGCTGCGGCATAGGAAGAAGGCCGACCTGACGGACGACGATTACGCACATATGCGCAAGGTCGTCGGCTATGTGCACCGCCATCTGGCGCAGCGTCCGGACGGCGATGTCAGCGAGACCAACTGGCGCTACTCGCTGATGAACTGGGGCCATGACCCGCTGAAGGACGATGGCTGAGACCGGCCTGCAGCGCTTCGTCAGCGCGCAGGAGAGCATCTGGGCGCAGGCGCTGGCGGAAGTGCGTGCGGGTGACAAGCGCAGCCATTGGATGTGGTTCGTGTTTCCGCAGCTCGCCGGCCTGGGCCGCAGCCCGACGGCGCAGTTCTACGGCATCGCCGGCCGCGCGGAGGCGGAGGGTTACCTCGCTCACCCGCTGCTGGGGGCACGGCTACGCGAGATCACCCGGGCCATGCTCGCGTGGACCGGCCAACGCAGCGCCGCCGCGATCCTGGGTCCCGTCGACGCGCTGAAGTTCCGCAGCTCCATGACCCTGTTCGACTCTGTCGCCACTGATCCCGCATTGTTCGCGCAGGCGCTCGACAGCTTCTATGACGGCGAACGGGATCCGCTGACGCTGCGGCTTCTCGCCAGCGTGTAGCGGCCTAGGCCTCCTTCTCCACCGGGGTTTCCAGCGGCAGGTCGCCCGCATGATCCGCGGCATAGGCCTCCGCCGCCCGCAGCACGCGCATCATGTTGCGGCTGCTGATCTTCTCCAGATCCTCCTGGCTGTATCCGCGTCGCGCCAGTTCGGTAAACAGCGCCGGGTAGCCGGCGACATCCTCCATCCCGACCGGCCCGGTGGCCATGCCGTCATAATCGCCACCGATGCCGATATGGTCGATGCCGGCGACGTCACGGATGTGGTCGATGTGGTCGGCCATGTCGGCAATGGTCGCCTGCGCGGGCGGGTTGATACGCAGCCATTCGGCCAGATCGGCATCCACCTGATCGGCGGCACCGGGGTATAGCGCCTCCAGCCGCTCGATCTCCGCCGTCTGCCGGCTGTTCCAGTCACGCACATTGTTGCTGAGATAGCCCGGCAGCGCCACGACCATCACGATGCCGCCATTGGCCGGCATGCGCTGCAGCACGCTGTCAGGCACGTTGCGGGGGTGATCGGCCACCGCCCGCGCGCCCGAATGGCTGAAGATCACCGGCGCGCCCCGCTCGGTGGCGATCACGTCCAGCGCATCCTGCATGGTCGCCTCGCTCACATGGCTCAGATCGACCAGCATGCCCATACGCTGCATCTCGCGTACGACCGTCTCGCCGAACCCGGTCAGCCCGTCATGCTCGGGATCGGCCGTGGCGCTGTCGGCCCAGGGCGTGTTGGTGGAGTGGGTCAGCGTCAGATAGCGCGCGCCCAGCGTGTACATCTGGCGCAGCACCGCCAGGCTGCTGCCGATGGAATGGCCCCCTTCCATGCCCAGCAGGCTGGCGATCTTTCCCTGCTGCATGGCGCGCTGCACGTCGTCGGAGGTCAGCGCCAGGGCCAGTTCGTCAGGGTAACGGGCGATCAGCCGCTTGGTCACGTCGATCTGCTCGATCGTGGCGACCACCGCCTCAGGCTCCGGCATGGCGGCGCTGACATAGACGGACCAGAACTGCGCCCCGACCTTGCCTGCCGCCAGGCGCGGCAGATCGGTATGCATGGCGGTCTCCAACGGACCGGTGCCCTGCGCCCGTGTGTTGCCGAAATCGAAGTTCAGCAGGACATTGTTGTACCGGCCGCGCAGCTGCCAGGGTACGTCATTATGGCCATCCCACACCGGGGCCGCCTCCAGCGCGGCATCGGCGACTTCGGCCGGATCGGGCGCGGGTGGCGCCAGCATGTCCAGCGTCAAGCCGGTCTGCTCCGCGCTTTCCTGCGCCAAAGCAGGGGCGGCGATGGTCAGCGCCAGCGCCGATGCGCAGGTCAGTACAGCAGATCTCATTTTGTCCCTTTCACCCGCTCCGCCAGGGCCATGGCCGCGGCAGGCGCACGCTCTTTCGCGCCATTGATCAGGAAGGCAAACACGTCGCCTCCCGCTGCGGGCTTATCGTCCGATGCGCCCACCATTGGCAAGCCCGGCGGCACATCTCCGTCGGCCCATGCCCGGCACATCCCCGCCAACCGGTCGAGAGCCTCGGGCGTGTAGCCGGCGGGCTCTTCCGGCTGCATGTCCTGGCACCGCAGATAGGCGAAGCCTGCGGTGCGATCGCCGATCCGCACCCGATCGGGATGCTGGGACCAGACCACCGCCACCTCGGCCGCCCGCGCCATGTCGATGAAGGCGGCGCAGGCGAAGCTGTCATGGCCCACCTCGATCGCGTGGCGCAGGGGCAGCCCGGCCTGCTCCCGTGGCAACAGCGCCAGGAACGATGCCATGTCATCCGCATCGAATGTCTTGGTGGTGGCGAGCTGCCAGCAGATCGGGCCCAGCCGATCGCCCAGTTCGGCGATGCCCTGCCCCATGAACCTGCCCACCGCCTCGCCTGCCTCTGCCAGCACCTTGCGATTGGTGACATAGCGGGAGCCCTTCAGCGCGAAGACGAAGCCGTCGGGCGTTTCGTCCCGCCACCTGGCAAAGCTGTCCGGCTTCTGCAGGCTGCGGAACGTCGCATTGATCTCGATCGCGGCGACAGCCCGGGAGGCGAAGGCCAGTTCCTGCTTCTGCACCAGCCTGGGCGGGTAGAAGGTGCCCCCGCGCCATGGAGGATAGACCCAGCCGCCGATACCAGTGCGGATCGTCATGGCGCCCGCTCCTTCCTGTCCGGATCAGCGGAACCGCCACCTCGGCCGGCCAGTTGATCGGTGCACATGATATCAGGAGCACTGCCGTGACCAAGACCCTCAAGGACATTTCCGAGGCGCTGAAGGATATCGATTTCTGCATGCTCGTCAGCCGCGCGGCTGATGGCTCGCTGGCGGGCCGGCCAATGAGCAACAATCGCGAGGTCGCCTATGAGGGCACCAGCTGGTTCTTCACCTCCGACGATACGCGAACTGTCGAGGACATCTCCCGCGATGCGTCCGTCGGCCTGACCTACCAGGGCAGCGCGGGGCTGAAGGGCCTGGTCGGCGCGCCCGGCCTGTTCGTCCATGTGGAGGGTGAAGCCGTGCTGATCCGCGACAAGGTGATCTTCCGCGCACATTGGACCCCCGATCTGGAACGCTGGTTCAAGGACGGCGTGGATACGCCCGGTCTGGTTCTGGTCGAAGTGCGGGCCAAGCGCGTGCATTACTGGGATGGCGAGGAGGAAGGCGAGGTCCAGGTGCCCGCGCAGGCCGCCTGATCCGGTGCGGCCGCGCGCGCTTACCCGCGGTTCGCTGGCGGTGTTCTACGGCGTGGCAGGGGTGTTCCACCTCGCCATGCCGGCACCGTTCCTGACGATCATGCCCGGCTTCGTGCCCGCACCCGAACTGGTCGTGCAGTTGACCGGGGCGGCGGAACTGGCGGGCGCAGCGGCGCTGCTGCAGGGGTGGTCGCCAGGTTTACGGCGCGCTGGAGGGTGGGGGCTGGCGGCCTATGCGCTGTGCGTCTGGCCGGCGAACATCAACCACATGATAATGGATCTGGCCCGTGCGGATGGCGGACTCGGTTTAGTCTATCACATCCCGCGGATGCTGGCGCAGCCCGTGCTGATCTGGGCCGCAATGTGGGCCGGCGGCGTCACGGACTGGCCGTGGCGCCGCCGGTAATCCTCAGCTGAGGTGCTTGGAAACCGCAGCGGTCATCTTGAACATGGAGATCTGGTCCTTGCCGATCACGGCGCCCAGCTTCTCGTCAGGATTGATCTGGCGCTTGTCCTTCTCGTCCTGAAGATTGTTGCCCTTGATGTATTCCCAGACCTTGCTGGTGACTTCGGCGCGGGTCATCGGGCCCTTGCCGATCACCTGTTCCAGATCTTCCGAAACCGTCACCGGCTTGTTCAGCGCATTGTTCTTGGCGGCCATTGCTTGCTTCCCTGTCCTTCCTGATTGACTGCAAAACCCGTCAACGCCCGGCTGTTTCCCGCAAAAGGGCAATCAGCCGTCGTCACCCTCGTCCCATGCCTCCGCATCCGCGTCCCGGCTGTAGGTTCCGGTCAGCGTCGCAACGGCAAGTACATGCCCGTCCATCGCCGCCAGCACTTCGTCCCGGGTGGCCCCGGGCATCTGCGTCAGCGGCAGGTCCAGCGCGAACAGCTGGAACACGTAGTCGTGGCTGCCATGCCCGGTCGGCGGATCGGGCAGCAGCCATTCGGAATTGCCGTAGGAGTTCTTGCCGACACGCGGCGGCGTCTCCCCTTCCAGCAGCTGCCCGGCGCCGGGCGCCAGCCCCCATACCAGCCAGTGGCAGAAGGGCTGCGGCGCCGGGGCATCGGGATCTTCGACCAGCAGCACCATGTCCTGCGTACCGGCGGGCGGCTCCGTCCATTCCAGCGGCGGAGCCACGGCGTCTTCCTCGTCCGCGGTGAAGCACGGGTCCAGCGCCTCCCCATGGGTGAAGGCGGCGGAGCTGAGGGCGAAGCCGTCGCGGCCGATCAGCCCCTCGTCTCCCAGGCGCGCCACGGCCAGCTTGCCATGGCCGGCGCGCACATTGCCCAGCGCGCGGCCGAGCCAGGCGGGCACATGTTCAAGCATCGACAACGCATCTCCCTTGCAATTCGGGGGCGACTCCTGCCCGCTCCCGCAAGCCTTGGCAAGGGTGCGAGCACGGCTTTGATCCGTATAATGACCGCCTTGCCGCACCCTTCAGTCCGAACTATTACCGATGAAACAAGGGGATGGGGCAACATGCGACGTATCGGACTGACGCCTGCACTGTGTGCCATCGCAGCAATGCTGACCGCCTGTGGGGGCGATGACGCCGGCAGCAGCGGGGCGATCTCGTCCGGCGGTTCCTCACCGGTGCCGGGCGCCACACCCACCCCGGCGCCATCCACCGCGGCTTGTTCCCTCGAAAGCCGGCAGGCCTGGGCGCGCGACACACTCAACGAATGGTACCTGTTCCCCGAGAACATCGCCGCCGGCGTACAGCCCGCCAGTTACAGCACGGTGGACGCCTATATCGATGCGCTGGTCGCGCCCGCGCGGGCCTTGGGGCGCGATCGATACTTCACCTATCTCACCTCCATCGTCGAAGAAAACGCCTATTACGAACAGGGAACCAGCGCAGGCTTCGGCTTCCGCCTGGTCTATGACGAGGCGGCCCGGCGGGTGTTCGTCAGCGAAAGCTTCGAAGGTGCCCCGGCCCTCGCCGCGGGCATCGACCGCGGGGCCGAGATCCTGGCGATCGACGGTCGTACGGTAAGCAGCCTGTTCGCCAGCGGCGGCGCGTTCGCGGTCTACACCGCCCTGGGATCGTCCGGCGCAGGCGGGGCAACCACCCTCACCGTTCGTGATGCGAGCAGCGAGCGGGTGATACAGCTGGCGAGGCGGGACTTCGCACTAGACCCGGTATCGGACCGCTACGGCACGAAAGTGTTCACCAGCGGGGGCCAGCGCGTCGGCTACATCAACCTGCGCACCTTCATCGATACGGCGGAGCCTGACCTTGCCGCCGCCTTCGCCGGCTTCCGGGCGGAGGGTATCACGCAGCTGATCGTGGACCTGCGCTACAATGGCGGCGGGCTGATCCGTACAGCGCAGGCGCTGGGCAATCTGATGGCCGCAGATCGCGCCGGCCAGCTGTTCGGGGAGATCACGTTCCGCCCGTCCAAGGCGGCGGATAACGAGCGCTTCACCTTCCAGCCGCCGGCGCAGGCCATCGCCGCCACGCGTGTCGCCTTCATCGCCACGCAGGACAGCGCCTCTGCCAGCGAGCTGCTGATCAACGCCTTCACCCCCTATCTCGGCCCGAACATGGCGCTGGTCGGCAGCAACACCTACGGCAAGCCGGTCGGGCAGATCGCCGTGGATCGGCCCGAATGCGATGACCGCCTGCGGGTGGTGGCGTTGCGGACGGTGAATGCGGCGGGTCAGGGCGACTATTATCGCGGGCTTGCCGCCACCGTGCCGGTGACCTGCGCTGCGAGCGACGACCTGACGCGACCGCTGGGCGATCCGGCGGAAGGCATGATCGCCACCGCGCTGCAATGGCTGGGCGGCGGCACCTGCACGCCGATCTCCGCCACGGCGACGGCCAGCGCCAGCGTGGCGCGCACCGGCACGCCGGCGAAGCGCCGGCTGCTGCAGCCGGCACAGCCCGCCAACACGGTCGAGCGCGAACTGCCCGGTGCGTTCTAGGCCCTGATCAAGCAGCGACCTACAGCGTCGCGGCGTCGATATACTCGATCGGCAGGCCGACCCCCTGCAACTGCGCGTCGATGGCCTGGCGGTCGCCCACGACCACGACTGTCAGGGCGCCGCCTTGCAGATACTGCCCCGCCGCCTGGTCGATCGCGCCGGCATCCATGCTGCGGTAGATGCTGGCGAGCCGTTCTTGGTAATCGTCCGGGCGGCCCAGCTGGCGATTGCCCAGCAGGGCGCCCAGCACCTGCCCATTGGTCTGGAACCGGTTGGGCAGGCCGCGCACATTACCTTCGGTCACCCGCTGCAGTTCCTCCCCGGTCACACCTTGTCCGCTGGCGAAGGCGTTCAGATCGTCCAGGATCAGGCGGATCGCGTCACCCGTGCGGTCGGTCTGCACCGGGGTGGAGACCACGAAGCTGCGCGGCCCCACCGGCTGCGCCACCGAACTGCCGATGCCGTAGGTCCAGCCCTTCTCCTCCCGCAGGTTCATGTTCAGCCGGCTGAGGAAGCCGCCACCGATCACCTCGTTGGCCAGTTCCAGCGCCTCCTGCCCCTGCTCCGTGCCTGCCAGCGGCAGCACGCGGCCGAGCATCAGCACGCTTTGCGGGCTGTTGGGCCGGTCGATCACCACCAGCCGCGCCTGCCCTGCGGGCGTGGCGGCGGCCAGGTTCTTCACCGGCTTCTCCCCCGCCGGGGCCTGCCAGTCGCCGAAGGCCTGCTCCAGCGCCGGCACCAGCTCGGCCAAGGTCACGTCGCCCACCGCGGTGATGCTGGCCGTGTCGGGCCGCAACCAGCGCGCATGCTCGGCCGCCAGCGCCTCGGGCGTCAGCGCCTCGATAACGGCCGGCTTCCCGCTGGCGCCGACATTGCCATAGGGGTGCGCCTCGCCGAAGATCAGCGGACCCAGCGCGCGCCGGGCCAGACCCGCGGGGCTGGCCTGTTCCTGCTGGATGGCGGCGAGGCGCTGGTTCTTGACGCGGGCGACCTCTCCGGCGGCGAAGGCCGGGTTGCGCGCGATATCGGCCATCAGCGCCAGCGACGGCGCCAGATTGGCGCTGAGCGCGCTCATGCTGACGGAGGATGTATCGAGCCCGGTCCCGGTGCTGATCGCCGCGCCCAGCCGCTCCTGCTCCTCCGCGATCTCCACCGCGCTGCGCGTGGTGGTGCCTTCTTCCAGCATCTCCATCATCAGCGACTGCGTGCCCGCCCGCTCCGCGCCGTCAGCGGCCGTGCCCGCATCGAAGACCAGTGCCAGGCTCAGCTTGGGCACGGCGGTGCGGCGCGCCAGCGCGACCTCGATGCCGTTCGACAGCGTGGCCCGTTCCACCTCCGGGAAGTCCAGCTCGCCCACCGACGCCACTTCGGGCGCCGCGCGCGGGGTGGAGGTGATCGGCGGTGCCGCCTGCTCGGGTGCGGGAGCGACGGGGTTGGTGCCCTCATCCCCCCAGCCACCCATCGTGTCACCGCTCTCCGTCCGCTCTCCCGGTACGACCGACAGGGTGTAGGACGGGCGGCCGAGCCAGCGCTGCATGGCCTGTTGCACCTGTGCCGGGGTCAGCGCCGCCAGCTGCTCCAGCTCAGCCTTGTAATGTGCCGGATCACCCGCATACAGCTCGCCTTCGGCCAGGGTGGAGCCCTTTCCGCCGAAGCCGCCGACCACTTCCAGCGCGCCGATCTGGGCGGAGACGATCTGCGTCGCCGCGCGGGTCAGTTCGTCCTGTGTCGGCCCTTCCGCCAGCAGCCGGGCAATGACCTCGTCGAAGCCGGCTTCCGCCTCGGCCGGGTCGACGCCGGGGCGGACCTCCATCTGCGCTGTCAGCCAACTCAGCTGCTCGTCCTGCCCGGCGCTGGCGGACACGCCAACGGCCAGCTGCCGATCCCGCACCAGCACATTGTCCAGGCGGGAGGATGCCAGACCGCCGAGCACGGCCATGCCGGCGGCCAGCGGCACCGCATCGGGGTCGGTCAGGGCCGGCCCGGTCCAGCCGCGCATCACCATCGTGCTGGGCACCTGATCGGCCATCACTTCGCGCACAGGCGCGGCCAGCGTGACCGGCTCGGCCTCCGTTTCGCCCACTTCGGGCCCGCGCGGGATGGCGCCGAACCAGCGCTCCACCATCGGGCGCGCGGTGGCCGCTTCGATGTCGCCGGCCAGCGCCAGCACCACATTGTTCGGACCGTAATTGTCGATGAACCACCTGCGCACATCGGCCAGGCTGGCAGCATCGAGGTCCGCCATCGAACCGATCACCGAATGGCGATAAGGATGGCCGACCGGCAGCAGGCCATCGGTCAGCTTGTAGCGCACCAGGCCGTATGGCTGGTTGTCGCCCTGCCGCTTCTCGTTCTGCACCACCCCGCGCTGCCGATCCAGCTTGGCCTGGTCGATCGCGCCCAGCAGGTAACCCATGCGGTCGCTTTCCATGAACAGCGCCAGGTCCAGCGCCCCGGTCGGCACCGTTTCCACGTAGTTCGTGCGGTCCGTGTCGGTCGATCCGTTGGTGGCGGTTGATCCCGCCGCCTCCAGCGGGATGTCGAAGTTCGGGACGTTCTCGCTGCCGGTGAACATCAGATGTTCGAACAGATGGGCAAAGCCGGTACGTCCGCGCGGTTCGTGCTTGCTGCCGACGCGGTAATAGACGGTGACACCCACCACCGGCGCCTTGCGATCGGTGTGGACGATCGTCTTGAGCCCGTTATCGAGCGTGAACGTCTCGAACGGGATGTCCACCTGCTGCACCAGGTCGGCCAGCGGGGCTGGCCGGGCGGCCTGCTGCGCAGCTACGCCGATGGGGGACAGGATGGTGCCGGCCAGGGCAGCCAGGGCGAAGCTCGATCGGAGCAGGCGGTTCGGTTCCACCCGCCGTGGATAGCACCCGACCGGCGCAGATCAAGCGAAGGCAGCGGCACCCTTCAGCAGGTTGTAGGCCTCCACCACGCGCTGCAGCTTCGCCTCGTGCGCGCGGTCGCCGCCATTGCGGTCGGGGTGGTACCGGCGGACCAGTTCGGAATAGCGCCGCCGCAGCCCGGCGCGATCTGCCTGCGGGTCCAGCCCCATCACGCCCAGCGCCTGCTGCTCGCGTGGGCTGAAGCGCGTCTGGTGCATCTGCTGTGCCTGGCGGCTGGTGGCCCCGCGGCGGATGTCGTTGGCCCGCGCGCCGATTGCGTCCAGCGGATCGTCGAAATCGGCCCAGCGTGGCATGCCGCCATTCGCGTCGGCCCGGAAGGCGCGCGTCTCCCGCGCCCAGCCGGCGATGGGCGACTGCGCCTGCAGGATCTCCTCCGCGCTCATGCCTTCGAACCAGTCGTACCCGGCATTGAACTCGCGCACATGCGGCAGGCAGAACCAGCGCCAGTGGCCCGGCCCGTCGAAACTGCTGCCGTGATTGCCGGGCGCGCGAAACTCGCCCGGTTCATCGCACCCGGGTGCCTCGCACCGCTGACCCCTGCCCTCATGCCGTCCGTGAAATCGCTGCTGCCGCATCGGGCGACAGATGGTAACGGTCCGGCAAATTTGAACCTTTCGGAAAGGACCAAAATGACCGGCCCCCTCGCAAACGAAATGGAGCAGCGCCTGCGCGCCGCCCTTGCGCCTACCCTGCTGGAGATAATCAACGATACCGCGCAGCACCTCGGCCATGCCGGGGATGATGGCAGCGGCGAGTCCCACTTCACCATCGTGATCGAGGCCGAGGTCTTTGCCGGCGTGAGCCGCGTGGAACGGCAGCGCATGGTAAACCGGGCGCTGGGCGATATCCCCGGCAACCGGGTCCATGCGGTCGCGGTCCGGGCCTCTGCGCCGGGCGAGACGCAGCGCTGAGGCCTATCGGTGCGGGCCGGAGCGGTGCTTTCCCGCCCCGGCCCGCGCCGACAATGGCGGATCAGAAGGTGAAGTTGGTCGTCAGGAAGAAGGCCCGGCCCGGCTCGTTGTAGTTGTTCGCGCCCGAACCATTGTTGCTGCTTTCACGAAACAGCGCCTCGTCGAACAGGTTGTTCACGCCGGCGCTGAGGCGGAAATACTCATTCGCGCGGAACAGCAGGTTGAGATTGACCAGATTGTACGGGTCGCGCGGACGCAGTTGGTCCGCGGTCGGCGTTGCCCCGCTATACAGTGTGGCGTTGGGCTTCTGCTCGCCATAGCGGGTGAAGGTGCCAACGAAGGTGAACTGGTCGGTAATCTGCCAGTCCAGCGTGGTGTTGATCGTGTATTCCGGCACCACCGACAGCAGCCGGCCCGTGTCGCGGCTTTCGTTCCGGATCATGTAGGTGACGTTGGTGTTGATCGACAGGGTGGGAAGCACAGGCACCAGCAGGTTGCCCTCCAGCCCTTCGACGATCGCCTCGCCCGAATTGTACCACTGGAAGATTTGCGCGTCCTGGCCGTTATATGGTGCGGTTCCGATGGGCACGTTGTTGGCGATGATCTTGTTGTCGTAATCGTTGCGGAAATAGGTGGCGGTCACGTTCCAGCCGCCGGGCGTGTAGGCGACGCCGATCTCCTTGTTGACGCTGGTCTCCGCCGACAGTTCGGCATTGCCCTGCACATAGCAGCCGCCGCCCAGATTGGGGAAGGCGAAGGGGCAGCCATTGCCGCGGGTGTAATACAGGTAATTGGGGTTGGACTGGTACAGGTTGGGCGCGGCGAAGGCGCGGGCGATGCCCCCCTTGATGGTGAAATCGGGGAACGGCTCCACCGCGGCGGAGAAGCTGGGCGACCAGTTGGTGCCGAAGGTGCTGTGATCGTCGACCCGGACGCCGGGTGTCAGCGTGACGATGCCGACCGTGATGTTGTCCTCGATGAAGGCCGCCAGCGTGGTCGCATCGGATTCCGGATTGCGCAGGCCATCCGCCACCGGCTCCAGCCCCGGAATGGGGGCGGTGGTGCCCTGCGACACGGCGAAGGCATCGTTCAGATATTCATGGCGGAACTCGGCGCCCACCGTCATCACGTGCGCAGCCGGACCGGTCTCGAACGGCAGGTTCAGCGATGTCTGGCCGTACCAGTTGCGCAGCGTGGCTTCCGAGAAGTCCGTGGTCGTGCTCGGCGTGCCCTCGCCGGCGCCAGCCAGGCCCTCGTTCAACCGGCGGTTCCTGGTCTGCTCATATTGCAGCACCGCCTCGACACTGCCGAATGCGAACAGCCCGTCATAGCTGCCGCCCAGCGTCGTGCGGCGCATGACGTTCGTTTCTTCGCCGATCAGGTCCTGCACGATCGGGCTGGTGGCGCCGCCGCCCAGGCGATACTCGCCCTGATATTCGTTGCCCTGCCGGCTGTAGGCTGCCGTCACGTCCATCCGGTGACCGGGCGCCATCTGCCACCGCAGCAGGCCGTTGATGTCCTTGTTCTCGACGCCCTCGCGCCCGCCCGGCGGCACGCTGCCCTCCGGCGCATCGGCAGCGGCGGCGTTGATCCGCGGATCGTCGCCGGTCGTCTTGCTCCAATTACCATAGACCCGGAAGCCCAGCCCATCGGCCAGCGGGCCCGCGATCGAGGCATTACCGCGATAGGTCATGCTCTCCAGATCGCTTTCCGGCTTCAGGATGTAGGTCGACACATTGCCGCGGAACTCGGTCGCCGGTCCCTTCGTGATGATGTTGATCACGCCGCCAGCTGCGCCCGCGCCATAGCGGGCCGCCGCGGGGCCGCGCAGGATCTCGATCCGCTCCACCTCCTCGGCCGGGACCCAGTTGGTGTCACCGCGCGTGTTCCGCTCCCCGTCGCGGCCCATGCGCACGGCATTGCGCGACTGGGCCGGCTTCCCATCGACCAGGATCAGGGTGTTTTCCGGCCCCATGCCGCGGATGTCGATCTGGCGGTTGTTGCCATAGGTACCGGCGCTGCCCGCACCCGTCAGGTTCAGACCCGGCTGGCGGCGCAGCAGGTCCGACAGGTCGTTGACCGGCGGCTGCTTGGCGATGTCTTCGGCCGTGATGGTGGTGGCGCCCAGCGCCTGGAGGCCCTGCACCTCCGCCGTGACGACAATGTCCTGCGGATCGCCGGAATCCTGCGTGTCGACCACATCCGCCAGGTCCTGTTCTGCCGTCTGCCCGCCCGCTGCGTCTTGGGCCAGGGAGGGCATGGCTGCGACAAGGCAGATCGCGCTGGCAGACACCAGCACGGTGGGACGGAAACGCATGACAAACCCCCTGAAACTCAAGACCCGGCTGCAAGTGCGTGCGAACGCCTCGCAGTAGCCGGCTCATGGAAGAGGGCTGCCGAGATAGCAAGCGCTATTGCGACCGATTTGCTACTGCGTGGCGCAATGCCGCCGTCTGCCGTCCGCCAGACAGAGGTGCGGGCGAGGCACATCGACCCCGCCCGCGACCGGCTTCAGCCGATCTGTTCCTTCTGCGCGCCGCTGTCCGGGCGTGCGGGGCCGAGGATCGGCTCCTGCCCCAAGGGAACGCTCTGCACCATCGTGAAGGTGCCCTTGCCGTCCAGTGACGGGCCGGACGTCCAGCGGCCTTCGGGCGGCGGGGTGCCGTCTGCGGCATGGCCGTAGAAGTTGTAGTTGTTGGCCTGGTCTTCCATTTCCTGCGGGAAGGAATTGGGGATCGGCAGGTTGCCCTCGGCCCCGCCAAGTTCCTCGATGACGGCGAGCCACTGCTGCTGGTGCATGGTGTCGCGCGCGATCATGAAGTGCAGCATGTCCTTCATGCCCTGGTCGGTGGTCGCGTTGTACAGCCGGGTCGCCAGCACACGGCCGGTGCTTTCCGCGGCCACGTTGCAGTACATGTCCGCCGCAACGTTACCGCTGGCATAGATGTGGCTCATGTCGAACGGAATGCCGTCCGAATCCACGGGCTGTGCGGCCAGGCCGGTGGACAGGATGTGCTTGTGCAGCATGCCCTCGATCGCCTGACGGCCACCGGCACCGCCCATCACGGCCCCGACGATGGAATCCTTCACGCCTTCTTCCTGTTCGGAGACGGGCGCTGTTTCCAGGTTCAGCGCGACAGCGGTCGCCAGCATCTCGATATGACCGATTTCCTCGGTGGCCGTGTTCAGCAGCATGTCGCGATACTTGGTGTTGGGCGCGCGATTGCCCCACGCCTGGAAGAAGTACTGCATGCAGACGCGGATTTCGCCTTCCACGCCGCCGATCGCCTGCTGCAGCATGCGGGCGAATTGCGGATCGGGCTTGTCCACCTTGACGGGATATTGCAGCCGCTTGTCGAAGTAATACATTCGCGTAGCTCCTTGAGTGGCACGGCGCGCGCTGTAGATTACGCACGCTCATGTTCTTAATGGAGCGGGTGCGGATAGGGTCCGCACTTCACAAATGTTTTAAAGGGCCGTCACCAACGCCAGTTCGCGCCGGTATCGCGCGGCCTCCAGCGCGACGAGACGGCTGCCGGACCCTTCCGCGCGGCGCCACAGATCGTCAGCAGCCACGGGATCGAGCATGCCGGCGCGTGCCTGCAATGCGGTGAGGCGCATGCGGTCACTGGGGTGACGGGCGGCGAACCGCTCCGCCAGGTCCATCGCCTCCGCACCGCCCAGCCCCACGGCAATGCGCAGGAACACCTCGCTGGCGCCAGGGCTCAGGATGCCGTCGACCTCGTCCTTGTCCGTGTCGAAGCGATACTGGTCGGTCCAGCCCTGCGCACCGCCCGAATGCATCACGTTGAGCGATACGGACAGGGCGGCCGGCGGCAGCTGCGAATGCACGTCGCGGTGGGCACGATAATGCATCAGCTTGCCCGGGTTCAGCCCCGTCCGCTCCACGAAGCGCAAGCCGGCATGTTCGCCGATGGCACCCGCGACGGTCTCGTAATCATATTCGTAGTAATCGGACTCGTAGCCCGGTCCGAAATAGCCGTAGGTCAGGAAGTCGAAATTGTGATCGTGCGGCAGTTCGTACACGAAGGCGCTGCCGCCGCTGGCGCGGAACATGTGCTCTTCGGGCGACGGCCAGATGGCCGCGCGCAGGAAATAGGGTCGGCCCAGCGGTGACAGCATGATGACCTGCGGGCCATAGGTGCTGCTCCCGTCATCCGCCTTGTGCCGATTGCCGAGCTCGGCAACCATGATGTCGGCCAGGAAATCGTTGTTGGCGCCCAGCCGGGCCAGCCAGTGCGCGGCGCCAAGCAGGCTGTCCTCCGCCTGCGGATCGAAACCCTGATATTCCAGGGCATCGATGCACTCCTCCACACTGCATGCCGTGGCGACGGCGGTGGGCAGTTCGGTGGGTTCGATCACGCGGGGCATGTGGCCTCCAGGGCAAGCAGTTCCGGGTGCGCCTCCACCAGCTGGGCGCGCAGCGCACCGGCCGCGCGGGCGAGTGGATCGTGAGGGCGGCGGGCAAGCGCCACCAGGGCGGTGAAGCCGGCCGCGGTGTCGAGCGCCAGGCTTTCGCGCATCGCCTGCCAGCGGAGCGATGGATCGCCCTCCTCGCAGGCCATCTCCGCCATGACTGGTGCGGCTTCCGCCCGCTTCATGCGGCCGAGCAGCGCCAGCATCATCTCTTGCCGGCTGGAGCGGATGGATCCGCTGGCCTGCCGCAGCACGCGGCCATCCTGCAGCGAATGTTCGCGCGCCGGAGCCGGGCTGGCGGCTTCACGCTGCAGACGCAGCGTGACCAGCCGCACACGGGCCGACATGACCTGCAAGGTTTCGCTGTTCAGGTCCAGCGCCAGCCGGCCGCCGGGGGTCAGCTGGATCGTCTCGTTGTCGAGCTGCGGCGTGCCGTCCGGATGACGGGCGCAACGCACGATGCGTCCCTCGCCCTCCCCGGCCAGCACCGCCTCGTGCCGCAACGCATCGCTGTATCCGGCGAAGTCGTAGGACCATTGGCCGGGCTCGCGCGCATGGATCGTCAGGCATGCCCGGCCGGACCGGGCAAGCAGCAGCGTGGACAAGGCGCCGGCATGGCTGTGCCGGAAAGGCGGGTGGGCGAAATGCCTGTCCCGCAAAACTGGCAGGAAGTGCCGCATCAGCGCGCTGGTCAGTTCCGGCGCGGTCACCTGGTCGGTGAACATCGCCTCCAGCGCGGGGCAGGCTTCCAGCGGAGCGCCGTTGCCATAGCGGTCGAGATCCCCGATCGCTGCGGCCACGGCCCGATCCGCCCGCCAGGCAGTGCAGGTGGCACCCATGGCCATCTGCGCCTGCTGCTGCAACGACCGGTCTGCCCGGAGCGCCGCGATGGCTGGATCGATCCGCATGGAAGCCTCCCCTGCCTGGGCTGGCGCTTAGAGCGCGTCGTACAGGTAGGTGGCCAGGATCACGATCGAATCGTCGTGGCCGGGCGCGCTGTAGGTCAGCGAACCGAACATGCCGGTCAGGGTGTCGAGGTCGGGCAGAGCGGACAGGTCGATCTTGGGCAGCTGCATGGTACGTCTCCGATGGCAGGTCGGGTGCGGCACCACGCCGCCCCCGCTGCTCAACTGCACGGGGCGGAGGCATAACTTAAGTTAAAGGATTGTAATCGCCGACCGCGCTCAGCCGGTATGCTGCAGGCGCAGGATCAGCCCCGCCTGAGCAGATACGTTGTTCGGTGCGAGCCGGATTGCATCTGCGCGTGCCCGCGCCAGGATTGCCGGCGGGAAGCCCTCGGGGACCAGCAACGCGTCAGCCGTGCCCAGCAGTCGCGCCTGCCGCAGGGTGAGGTCGTCCGGATCGTCGGATCCGATCACCAGATCGATGGTGGTGGCCCGGGGGCCGCCGGCCCCGGCATCAGCCAGCCACGGCTCCACCCGGCCGGCTGCTCCTTCGCGCAAGGGGTCGAGCACGCCGCCCTGGGCCAACGCCGCGTCCAGCGCGCGGCGCCGCTCCGCCCCGGTCGGCCAGCGCCGGCGCAAGGCGCCACGCGCCGCCTGCAATGCCAGCGCCAGCTGCCCCAGATCGGCCGGCAGCAGCCCTTCCAGCCGCAGCCGCAGCTGCTTCACCAGCCCGGCCGAGGTGCCGTCGCTGCCCAGGGCGATCAGGACGGGTTCGCGTTCCAGCAGGCTGGGGGTGGTGAAGTCGCACAGCTCCGGCCGGTCGACCACGTTGACGAGCAGGCCAGCGGCGCGCAGCCGGGCGGCATCCCCCTCGCACCGGGCGGCATCGTCATGCGCTACAAAGGCCAGCCGCGCCCCGGCGGCGATACCGGCGGCCATGTCGGTGACGACCGAACCGCCGGCCCGCTCCACCAGCCGGCGCTTGGGCTCCGCCCCGTCGCCGTCGCCTAGAACGATCACCGGACGACCGGTGACACGGTGGAACAGCGGCAAGGCGCGCATTGACGGCTCCCTATTGCAGCCAGTCCGGCACGCGCTCCGCTGCGGTGATGGTTTCTGGCGCGATGCGGTCGGCCACGGTGGCGAAGCGATCTCCATCGACCATCACCTCCGCCACGAAGCCGCGGCTGTTGTAGCTGGATGCCATGGTCGCGCCATAGGCACCGGCAGTGCGGAACACCGCCAGATCGCCCGCCGCGACCGCATCGATTTCCCGCCCCATGGCAAAGGTGTCGCCGGTTTCGCAGATCGGGCCGACGATGTTGGCGGTCATGCGCGTACCATTGGGCCGCACGGCCTCGAAATCGTGCCACGCGCCGTACATGGCCGGACGGGCGAGGTCGTTCATCGCCGCGTCGACGATCACGAACGGGTCACGGTTGGCATTGCGCTTGACCCGGATCACGCGCGTCAGCAGCACACCGGCATTGCCCGCGATCACCCGGCCGGGCTCGAACGTCAGCGCCGTGTCCCAGCCACGCGTGACACGCGCCACCATGGCGCCATATTCCGCCGGGGACGGAAACACCTCGCCCGCCTTGTAGGGGACGCCCAGCCCGCCACCCAGATCGGCATGGGTGACAGTGCGACCAGCGGCGCGCAGCTCCCCGATCAGATGGCCCAGCCGCGTGAAGGCGGCCTCCAGCGGATCGAGCGACGAAAGCTGGCTGCCGATATGCACGGCCAAGCCGCGCATCTCCAGGCCGGGCAGATCGGCGAGGCGGGCATACATCGCCACCGCCTGGTCGATCGGCACGCCGAACTTGTTGTCCCGCCGGCCGGTGGAGATCTTCTCGTGCGTGCCGGCGTCGATATCCGGGTTCACCCGCAGCGCACACGGCGCCCGCATCCCGCGTGCGGCAGCGAGCGCAGAAAGCTCGACGCCTTCTTCCTCCGACTCGATGTTGATCTGTCCGATACCGGCCTCCAGCGCAGCGACCAGCTCGTGCATCTGCTTGCCGACGCCCGAGAACACGATGTCACCCGGAGCGATGCCGGCGGCCAGCGCACGCAGCATCTCCCCGCTCGAGACCACATCGGCACCGAAGCCTTCGCGCTGCATCACTCGCAGCACGGCCAGGTTGGGGTTCGACTTCACGGCAAAGGCGGTGTGTACCCGGCCGGCGGGCGCCACCGCATCGCGGAACACGCGGGCGTGGCGCTCCAGCGTGGCACGCGAATAGACATAGACGGGCGTGCCGACGGCAGCGGCGATATCGGCCAGCGACACGTCTTCGGCATGCATCACGCCGTCACGAAGGTGGAAATGGTCCAAGGGTCTCAGATCTCCGGCGGGGGCAGGTCGAAAGGATCGTCGGCCCGTTCCTCGGACCGGCTGCGCAGCTCGTCGGAACGCGGCGGCGCGGCTTGCGGATCAAGCTGCAGCAGCTCGCGCGGCGAAGGCGGGTCGATCCGGCCGTATGGCGCAGGTGGCAGGCTCTCGCCGGCGGCAGGCTGCAGATCGGCTTGCTGTGCACAGGCGGCCAGCAGCAGGGACGTCAATGGCAGCAGGTATCTGGTCACGACATCACTCCATTCCCAGGGCGCCGCGCGCCTCGGCCACGCGCTTGCGCACTTCGGCCGGTGCGGTGCCGCCATGGCTGGCGCGGGCCGCCACGGAGGCCTCGACGGACAGGGCCGCGAACACCGCATCGGTGATCCGGCCGTCGATCGCCTGCAGGTCCGCCAGCGACAGCGCATCCAGCGGCACGCCGCGGCTTTCCGCCAGCTTCACCGCCGCGCCGGTGATGTGATGCGCCTGGCGGAACGGAATGTCGGCCTGCCGCACCAGCCAGTCGGCCAGGTCGGTCGCCGTGGCATAACCCAGCTCCGCCGCCTGCCGCATCCGGCCGGTATGGAAGGTGGCGTCGGCCACCATGCCGGTCATTGCCGCCAGGCTCAGGCCCAGCAGGCCATGCGCCTCGAACACGGGCGGCTTGTCGTCCTGCATGTCCTTGGAATAGGCCAGCGGCAGGCCCTTCATGGTCACGGTCAGCGCCACCAGGCACCCGGTGATCCGGCCCGCATGCCCGCGCACCAGCTCCGCCGCATCGGGGTTCTTCTTCTGCGGCATGATCGAACTGCCGGTGCTGAGCGCATCGGGCAGGCGCACGAAGCCGAAGGGCTGGCTGGCCCACAGGATGAACTCTTCCGCCAGCCGCGACAGGTGCAGCGCGCACTGGTTGGCGGCCTGCAGGTAGTCGAGCGCGAAATCGCGGTCGGACACGGCATCCAGGCTGTTGGCGGTCGGCCGGTCGAAGCCCAGCGCCTGCGCCGTCATCGCCCGATCGATCGGGAAGCCCGTGCCCGCCAGCGCCGCACTGCCCAGCGGGCATTCGTTCAGCCGCCGCCGCGCATCGGCCATGCGCGAACGATCACGGCGGAACATCTCGTAATAGGCCAAGAGGTGGTGGCCCAGCGTCACCGGCTGCGCGGTCTGCAGATGGGTGAAACCGGGCATGATGCTGCCGGCATGCTCGTCCGCGCGGCGGACCAGCGCGCCCTGCAGCGCCGCCAGTGCCCCATCCATCTCGTCCAGCGCATCGCGCACCCACAGGCGAAAATCGGTCGCCACCTGGTCGTTGCGGCTGCGCCCGGTGTGCAGGCGCCCGGCCGCGGCGCCGATCAGCTCCGCCAGCCGGCTTTCCGTAACCATGTGGATGTCTTCAAGGTCCCAATCCTCGGGCACGCCGTTGGCGGCGTATTCCCCGGCAATGGTGTCCAGCCCACCCTCGATCGCCAGCGCGTCTTCCGCCGTGACGATGCCGCAGGCGCCCAGCATGGCGGCATGCGCCTTGCTGGCGGCGATGTCCTGCCGCCACAGGGCCTTGTCGAACGGGATGGAAGCGTTAATCTCCCGCATCACGCTGGAGGGCCCTTCGGCGAAGCGCCCGCCCCACATTGCATTGGAGCCGCCATCCTTGGCCAAGCTGTCGCCCTTCCCGTTCACGCTGCGCACCACCTTCGGATTAGCAGGCGCCCCATTGATCCTTGGCACCCTGCTGCTGGGGGGATGCGATAGGCAAAGCGCGGAGCCCGCGCAACCTGCGGAGGCATCGCAGGCCGCGGCCCCGGCACCGACCGGCACGATCGACCGCAGCTTTGCCGGCCGCATCATGCCCGCGGCCGACCTGATCGACCCGGACGGCGCGACCCTGTCGCTGGCTGACACACGGGGCCAGCCGGTGCTGCTGAACCTATGGGCCACCTGGTGCGTGCCCTGCGTCACGGAGATGCCGCTGCTGGACGATCTGGCCGGCGATTACGACGGCCGGCTGCGGGTGCTGACCGTCAGCGAGGACATGCAGGGCGCCGAAAAGGTGGTGCCGTTCTTCGAGGAGCGCGGCTTTGCCAATCTGCCGCGCTGGATGGACGAGAACAACGATCTGGCCGTGGCCTTCGGCGGCGGCGCGGCCCTGCCGCTGACCGTGCTGTATGACGCGCAAGGGCGTGAAGTATGGCGGGTGATGGGCGGCCATGACTGGGCGGATGCCCCGGCGCGGCAGGCGATCGATCACGCACTGGCGCAGACGGGCAGATAGAACGGGATGCCTTACGGCTCGTCTGGCTGTTACTGATCCGATGTGCCGGCGGCAGTTTCGGGTGGCCGGATCTGCAATCCCGATAGGCGTCGGTTGTGAAACGATCACCACCTCCAGTCGTGCGCCCGCAAATATTGATCAAAGTTAGGCACAGGGAGGGCCAATTTCGCCGCTCTTGTCCGGCTCGACTTATATTCATCTGGAACTCTACCGCTCTCCGGTCATTCCGACGGGGATTGCCCCAGCCGCGTTGTGCCGCTGCCGGAGGCACGTTCCAAGGAGATGAATATGCGCCTGATCCTCACCACCCTGACGGCAGCTGCCGCTCTGTCGCTCGCAGCTTGCAGCAATGCGGAAGAAGCCGGGCAGACCGGCCCGACCGGCGACACCGCCGCCACCCCCGCCATGCAGGAAACCCCTGCCGCCGGCGCGACCGCCGCCCAGACGCCGACTGACGGCAATGGCTATGTGACCATGGCCGGCGCAAGCGACCTGTTCGAGATCCAGTCCTCCGAACTCGCGCTGGAAAAGAGCCAGAACGCCGACGTTCGCGAATTTGCCCAGATGATGATCGATCATCACCGCAAGACGACCGAGCAGGTGACGGCGGCCGCCCGTGCCGCCGGCATGACCCCGCCCGCCCCGCAGCTCAACTCCATGCAGCGTGACATGATGACGCAGCTGCAGTCGGCCAGCGGCGCCGATTTCGACCGCATGTATATCGACCAGCAGCGGCAGGCTCACCAGATGGCGCTGGCGCTGCACCAGACCTATGCGGCGCAGGGTGACACGCCGCAGCTTCAGGAAGTTGCGCGAACCGCGGTTCCGATCATCGAGCAGCACATCACCGAAGCCCAGGGCCTGAACGCGGCCTGATCCGCCACATCGGGGATGGCGCGGAAGCTTCCGGCGTCGTCCCCGATCCGGCCGGGGAAGTGGTGGGCGATGACGGGCTCGAACCGCCGACATCTTCCGTGTAAAGGAAGCGCTCTACCAACTGAGCTAATCGCCCCCAGGAGGCCGCCCGGCGCTTGGCGCGCCGGAACGCCCGAGTCAACTCACCGATCGGCGAAGGGGTTGCGCACCAGGATCGTGTCGTCACGTTCCGGGCTGGTGGAAACCGATGCCACCGGCGTCTCGATCAGCTCCTCGATCCGGCGGATATACTTGATCGCCTGCGCCGGCAGGTCGGCCCAGCGGCGGGCGCCCTTGGTGCTGCCGGTCCAACCTTCCATCTCTTCGTAGATCGGCTCCAGCAGGGCCTGGTCGGCCGCGCTGGAGGGCAGATGGTCGATCTCCTGACCCCGCAGGCGATAGCCGGTGCAGATGCGGATCGTCTCGAACCCGTCCAGCACGTCCACCTTGGTCAGCGCGATGCCCGTGACCCCGCTGATCGCGCAGCTCTGCCGCACCAGCGCGGCATCGAACCAGCCGCAGCGCCGCTTGCGCGCGGTGACCGTGCCGAATTCATGGCCCCGCTCGCCCAGCCGCTGGCCGATCTCGTCCGTCAATTCGGTCGGGAACGGACCGGACCCGACGCGGGTGGTGTACGCCTTGACGATCCCCAGCACGAAGCCGGCTGCATTGGGCCCCAGGCCGCTGCCGCTCGCCACCGTGCCGCTGACGGTGTTCGAGCTGGTGACAAAGGGATAGGTGCCGTGATCCACATCCAGCAGCACGCCCTGCGCGCCTTCGAACAGGATGCGGGCGCCTTCCGCCCGGGCATCGCGCAGCCGCTTCCACACGGGCTGCGCGAAGGCGAGCACGAAGGGGGCGATCTCGCGCAGTTCCGCCTTCAGCGCGGTGCGATCCACCGGCGGCTCGCCGAAGCCGGCGCGCAGCGCGTCATGATGCGCGCACAGGCGATCCAGCATCGGCTCGATCTCGTCCAGATGGGCCAGGTCGCAGACGCGGATCGCGCGGCGGCCGACCTTGTCTTCGTAAGCAGGGCCGATGCCGCGACCGGTGGTGCCGATCTTGCCCTTGCCGGCGGCCGCCTCCCGCATCACGTCCAGATCGCGGTGGACCGGCAGGATCAGCGGGCAATTGTCGGCGATCGCGAAGTTGTCCGCCGTGATCGACACGCCTTGCCCTTCCAGCCGGGCGATCTCGCTCTGCAGCGCCCACGGGTCCAGCACCACGCCATTGCCGATGATCGACATCGTGCCGGTGACGATGCCCGACGGCAGCAAGGACAGCTTGTAGGTGGTGTCGCCCACCACCAGCGTATGGCCGGCATTGTGCCCACCCTGGAAGCGCACGACGACGTCGGCGCGGGCGGCCAGCCAGTCGACGATCTTGCCCTTGCCTTCATCGCCCCATTGGGCGCCGATCACGGTGACATTGGGCATGGGCATCTTCCTGCTGGATCACGAACCGCGCGGCCCTAGGGGAGCGGGCGCGCAAGGGCAACTGCCCGCTGCCGGCCGTGCCGGCAACCCTTGTTCACAAAGGACGGATGGCACCCTCTGCCAGGACATGCGTGCAGCCGAGGGCGGCCGCATCATCATCGGCCGTCAGCGCACTGATGGCGCGCCAGCCTTCGTGCCGGGCGCTCGCCCCTGCTGCCGGATCATGACCGAGCGGCAGGAACAGACAATCACGCCGGATCTCCGCCGCGCCCAGCCGCTCGACCAGCTCATCCGGGTAGAGCGAGAAGCCGGTAGCAGCGTCATCGGTGCCCGCGATCTGGTAGGACCCGCCGCGTCCCAGCGCGCCGCGCACGCCATCTGCGTACAGGGTGAATCCAAACCAGCTCTGATAGCCGAAGCCGTGCCGTTCCGCCGGATCCAGCGTCAGCCGGGCGCGTCCGCCGACCCGCGCGGCGACCTGCCGCAAGCCTTCGATCCGGCTGGCCAGGATCGCGCCCGTGTCGAACTCGGCCAATCTGGCGATCGCGTGATCGAACGGTCCGCTGGCATAGAGTAGCGGCACGAAGGCCTCTCCGCCCGCCGCCACCAATGCGCCGGCATCCTTGCTGTCCAGCTCCCGCCGGATGGCCTGGGTGGTCGCCTGATCCAGCGATTGCTCCGCCGCCAGCAGGTCCACGCTGTCCGGCAGCGTGAAATCAACCGAGATGCCGGTGGCGCCGGCCGCTTCCAGAGCGGCGATCGCCAGTTCCACGAGTTCGCCAGCGGCGGCCACGCCGTCACTGCCGATCAGTTCCGCCCCCAGCTGCAGGTTCTCCCGCCGGGGATCGAGCATGTCGCCCACCATGCGCGCGACCTGCCCGGCATAGCACAGGCGCAAGGGCCGCGGCCGGTCGGCCAGGCCGGTGGCGGCGATGCGGCCCACCTGCGGGGTCATGTCGGATCGCAGCGCCAGCATCCGCAGGGATGCCGGATCCACGAAGCGGAACATGTGGCGGGTGTGCATGCCCGTCATGCGGCGCATCATCGCCGGCTCGAACTCCACCAGCGGCGGGCGCACGCGGTCGTACCCATGCGCGTCCAGCAGGTCGAGCACGGCACGCTCCACCCGCGTGGCGGCGGCGGCGCTGTGGGGCAGGCGGTCTTCCAGCCCTTCGGGCAGCAGGTCGGCAGGATCGATCATGATGGGGCGGGCCTTAGCGGCGGGCGGGGCGCAGGGGAAGCACCCCGCCCCGCCCGCCGCCGCGAGGTCAGAAGGAAAGCGGCGTCACGACCTTCACGCCCTGCAGCGCCTGCGCCTTGGCGACGAGGTCCTGCGTGATCGGCTGGTCGACGCTCAGCAGCAGCACCGCCTCGCCTCCGGTGTCGCGGCGGCCCAGGTGGAAGGTGCCGATGTTAATCCCCGCCTCGCCCAGCAGCGAACCGATGCGGCCGATGAAGCCGGGCGCATCCTCGTTCACGATATACAGCATGTGGCCTTCCAGCTCCGCCTCGATGCCGATGCCGAAGATCTCCACCAGGCGCGGACCGCCATGGCCGAACAGCGTGCCGGCGACGGAGCGGTCACCCTGGCTGGTCGCCACCGTCACGCGCACCAGCGTGCTGTAGGTGCCTTCGCGCTCGTTGCGGATCTCGCGCACCTCGATCCCGCGCTCCCGCGCCAGGAAGGGAGCGTTGACCATGTTCACGCTCTGGCTGAAACGCTTCATCAGGCCGGCCAGCACCGCGCCGACGATCGGCTTCTGGTTCAGCTGCGCCGCCGCGCCTTCCGTCTCCACGCTGACGCGCGGCAGGTCGCCATGCGCCAGCTGCCCGACCAGCGAGCCGAGCTTTTCCGCCAGCGCCATGTAGGGCTTCAGCCGCGGCGCTTCCTCTGCCGACAGGCTGGGCATGTTGAGCGCGTTGGTGACGCCACCGGACACCAGGTAATCGGCCATCTGCTCCGCCACCTGCAGTGCCACATTGACCTGGGCTTCGGTCGTGGAGGCGCCCAGATGCGGGGTGCAGATGAAGTTGGGCGTGCCGAACAGCGGGCTCGACTTGGCCGGCTCCTCCACGAACACGTCCAGCGCGGCGCCCGCCACATGGCCGCTGTCCAGCGCATCCTTCAGCGCGGCCTCGTCGATCAGGCCACCGCGGGCGCAATTGACGATCCGCACGCCCTTCTTCACCTTCTCCAGCCGCTCGCGCGACAGGATGTTGCGGGTCTCGTCTGTCAACGGAGTGTGCAGCGTGATGAAGTCGGCACGCTGCAGCAGGGTTTCCAGATCGACCTTCTCGACCCCGAGCTCGACCGCGCGGTCGGGCGTCAGGAACGGATCATAGGCGACGACCTTCATGCGCAGGCCCAGCGCACGGTTGGCCACGATCGCGCCGATATTGCCGGCACCGATCAGGCCCAGCGTCTTGCCGGTGACCTCCACGCCCATGAAGCGGTTCTTTTCCCACTTGCCGGCCTGGGTGCTGGCATCCGCCTCCGGGATCTGGCGGGCGAGTGCGAAGATCATCGCGATGGCATGTTCGGCGGTGGTGATCGAATTGCCGAAGGGCGTGTTCATCACCACGACGCCGCGTGCGGAGGCGGCGGGAATATCGACATTGTCGACGCCGATCCCGGCGCGGCCGATGACCTTCAGGTTCGGCGCGGCGTCCAGGATCTCGGCGGTCACCTTGGTGGAGGAGCGGATGGCGAGGCCGTCATACTGGCCGATCACCGCCTTCAGCTCGTCCGGGGTCATGCCGGTCTTCACGTCGACGTCGCAGCCATTCTCCTGGAAGATGCGCGCGGCGTTGGGGTCCATCTTGTCGGAAATCAGGACTTTGGGCTTGGTCATGTGATGTCTCCATCTCCCCTGATGCGGGGAGGCAACCGGGTGCGCGCAACGGCGCGGCACCCGGCAAATTTCAGATCAGTCGCGAAGTGTCAGGCCCGGGCTTGGGTGTAGGCCCAGTCGAGCCAGGGGCCGAGCGCCTCGATATCCGCCGTGTCGACGGTGGCGCCGCACCAGATGCGCAGGCCAGCTGGCGCGTCGCGATAGCCGGCGATGTCATAGGCCGCGCCCGCATCCTCCAGCAGCTTGGCGAAACGCTTGATGAAGTCGGCATCCGCGCCCTCCACCGTCAGGCAGACGGAGGTGTTCGACCGGCTGGCTGGATCGGCCGCGAGATGGCCCAGCCAGTCACGGTCCTGCACCAGCTGGTCAAGCGCCGCGGCATTGGCATCAGCGCGTGCCTTCATGCCGGTGAGGCCACCGATCGACTTGCCCCATTCCAGACAGGCGATCGTATCCTCGATCACCAGCATGGAAGGGGTGTTGATCGTCTCGCCCTTGAACACGCCTTCCACCAGCTTGCCGCCCTTTGTCAGACGGAACACCTTGGGCAGCGGCCAGACAGGGGTGTAGCTTTCCAGCCGTTCCACAGCACGCGGGCCCAGGATCAGCACGCCATGCGCGCCCTCCCCGCCCAGTGCCTTCTGGAAGGAGAAGGTCACGACGTCGCACTTGTCCCATGCGATGTCCTGCGCGAACACCGCGCTGGTGGCGTCGGCGATGGCGAGGCCGGCACGATCCGCGGCGATCCACTCGCCATCGGGCACGCGCACGCCGCTGGTGGTGCCGTTCCAGGTGAACACCACGTCATGGTCCCAGTTCACTTGGCGCAGATCGGGCAGCTGCCCGTAATCGGCGCGCAGCACGGTGGGCTCCAGCTTCAGCTGCTTCAGCGCATCCGTCACCCAGCCCTCGCCGAAGCTTTCCCAGGCGATGGTGGTAACAGGGCGGGCACCCAGCATGGTCCACATCGCCATCTCGACAGCTCCGGTGTCGGAGCCAGGGACGATCCCGATGCGGTGCGTGGCCGGCACTTCCAGCACTTCGCGGATCAGGTCGATGCAGGTGGCGAGGCGCGACTTGCCGATCTTGGATCGGTGCGAGCGGCCGAGCGATTCGGTGGGGAGCTGTGCCGCATCCCAACCCGGCGGCTTGGCGCAGGGGCCCGAGGAAAAGAACGGGCGGGCGGGAGTTGTGGCAGGCTGCGGACGGACTTCGTCCGGCAGGGTATTGGTATCAGTCATGTCAGTCTCTCCTTGCAGAGAGCTCGCGCGGCGTTGGGACCGCGTGGCCCGGCGCCGGGACTAGAGGCGGGGGGCTGCGAGTCAAGCAATTAGCGGTTGCATCGGCGACCATCCACAGGAATGTCCCCCGGCATGCCTGCCCGTCACGCCGCCGCTGCCGCCCTGCTCGCCACGCTCTTGCTGGTGGGCTGTGCCGGGCGGACGGACGATGCACCTGCTGGCGGTGAAGGGCCGCTCACCACATCCGTTCCGGTGGCGCAGACGCCTGTGGGGCGGCAATGCCTGGTCGGACTGACGGCGACCGACGCGCTGTTCTCCATGCTGCCCGACCGGTATCCCGGGCCGGGCTGCAGCAACGTCAACACGGTGCAGGTGTCCAGCCTGGCGGCGGATGACGGGACGGTGGCTGTCGGCAATATCGGCCCGCTCACCTGCGAGGTCAGCACCGTCTTCGCCGGCTGGATCCGCTATGGCGCCGATCGCGCCGCCCGCTCGGTGCTGGGTTCACCCTTGCGCTCGGTCGAGACGATGGGCTCCTATTCCTGCCGCAACGTGGCCGGCACCAACAGACGCTCCGCCCACAGCACCGCATCCGCCGTCGATATCGGGGCCTTCGTGCTGCAGGACGGCCGGCGGATCACGGTGCTGGCGGGCTGGAGCGGCGGCACGCCGGCAGAGCAGGAGTTCCTGCGCACCGTGCAGCGCAGCGCCTGCCGCCGCTTCGCCACGGTACTCAGCCCCGAATACAACGCCGCGCATCGCGACCACCTGCATCTGGAAGGGGTGGCGGGCAGCGGCAGCAGCTTCTGCCGCTAAGGCTCCACCAGCCGCAGCACGGTTGGCGGCGGAATGTCCGTCAGCGGCAAATCGCGGTGCGGCGGCAGCGTGGGCCAGGCGATGGCGAACCCGTTTGCATCCTCGATCGTGTGGAGCTGCATTCCCTGCGGCACCGCCAGGCCGGATGCCAGCCTGTCGGCCAGCCGCCTGTCCGGCGCTTCCCCGATCAGCGCCAATGTCGCGCTGTTCAGCGTCAGCAGCAGCGGCGCACCGTCGCGCACCACGCGGATGGTCAGGCGGTCCTCGCCCAGCGGCTCGGCCCCGCTCACCGTCAGCCGGCTGGCCAGCGAACCGCCGCCGCCGAAATCCCAGCGGAAGTCCGGCCAGCGCGTCACCTGCACGCTGCGCCAGCCATCCGCCTCCCGCCGGGCGACGAAGATCTGCGTCTGCCCGGCCGCGTCGAACTTGTGATAGGTGATCAGCACCCGGCCCTGCTGATCGAAGCCCGGCACCGTGTTGTTGTTGATCATGCCGCCGCGCACCGGCACCGGGTCGACCACCTCCGCATCGGGCAGCCGGATCGGCAGCGGCAGCGGGGTGCCATCCGATCGCTCCCAGCTCTGCAGGTCGCGGCTGCGGGCATAGGACAGGTCGCGATTGGTCGCGGCATCGGGCGTGTCGCGCCACACCCACGCCAGATGAAACCAGCCGTCGGGGCCGAGCACAGGGCCGACGAAATAGGCGTTGCGCTGCCCTTCCCCATCCACCAGCGGCGCGGCCAGCAGCTTGTGCCAGCTGCGGCCGGCCGGGTCATACCGGCTGTAGATCTCGTTGCCATTGCCGCTGCCGCCATCGCGGTACTTGAAGATCAGCCGCCCCTCACCGTCGTGCAGGAACACCGGATAGGTCATCCGTTGCTCCAGCGCAGGGTCCGCCATGGCCGGCACCCGCTCCAACGTGCGCACATCGTCGCCACCCGTGCTGCGGAAATAGACCAGCGGGTCGTTGTGCATGTTGGCGACCACATGCACCTCGCCATTCGCATCCACCGCCATGGCAATGGCATTGTGGCTGTCCCACCCGGTCCAGCTGTCCAGCCGGTGATAGGTCCAGTAGCTGCCATCGCGCGGCCGCCGGGCGACGGTCAGCTGGCGGTTCGCATCGTAATTGGCGACCAGGATGGCCCGCTCGCCGACCGCCAGCGCGAACGGGACATAGTGCCCGGACCAGACCCGATCGATCGCGGACAGCTCCGCCGCCGTCGCGCCGGCAGGCTGCGCCACCACCGGACCGGCGGGGGCGACTGCCAGCAGCAGCGCCCCCAGCCAGTCAGCCGCCTTCATGCAGGTCGGCCATCGCGGTGGCGGCCATGATGAAACCCCCGACGCCGTAATATTGCGTGTCGGTGGCGGCGACCTGCTCGGGCCGGTCGCTCACCTGCTGCACCCAGCCCAGCCCGCCATCGGGCTGCACCGCGCGGGTCAGCGCCGCCCAGCCCAGTTCCGCCGAGGGGCGATAGGTGGCTGGGTCGAGCAGTCCCGCCTTGATGCCCCATGCCAGGCCGTAGGTGTAAAACGCCGTGCCGCTTGCCTCAGGCGGGGAGCCTTCGGGCGCCAGCAGCGACGGCGCCCAGTACCCATCATCCTTCTGCAAGGTGACGAGCTTCGCCGCCATTTCCTGGAATAGGGCTTCCATCCGCACCCGGTCCGCACTGCCTTCGGGCAACAGCGGGATCATCCGCGCCATGCCGGCGAACACCCAGCCATTGCCCCGGCTCCAGAACTGCTTGCGCCCCTGCTCGTCCCGCCGGTCGAAGAAGCGGCTGTCGCGGTAATATAGGTGCTCCACCGGATCGTAGAGGAAGTCCGTGGTGGCCCAGAACTCGGATGTGGCGAAGTCGCGGTAACGCGGATCACCCGTCTGTTCGCTCAGTTCCGCCAGTGCCGGCGGTGCCATGAACAGCGCATCGCACCAGCACCAGCGCACCAGGCATTCGGTGGCGCCGTAGCCTTCGGGCGGCACCACAAAGGCCAGCGTGGATTTTGGCGGATCGGCCAGGATCCTGTCGAAGGTCGCCTTGGTCGGCCCCAGCGCCTTGGCCCCGGCGCCGTTCTCCGCCGCCCACAGATAGGCCTGCGTGATGACATGATCGTCCGCGAAATAAGGCAGGCGGCCCGGCTGCCAATCGGTGCGCTGTCCCAGGTCGAGAATGGCTTGCGGGATGCGCGGTGGGGTGCCGGGTGCGTCGGCCAGATGCGTCAGCCCGACCCAGAACACGGCCTGCTCCCACGCACGCGGGTCGCCCGTTTCGCGGCTGGCCCGCGCAACATGGCTGCCATCGAGCCGCTGCAGCTGCCAGTCTGCCATGCGGACAGCCAGCGCACGCATGGCAGCCGGCTCCCGCAGGACATCGCCCGGGGCTGCTGCTTCGGCCGCCGGCGTTGCGGCAGTGCTGGCGCAGGCCGGAGCCAGGACCATAAGCCCGGCAAGAACCGCATGGCGGATGATTGTTCTGCTTCTCACCGAGGTCTCCTTTTCTCCCACCGCCAACAAACAATGGCTCGTGGGACTTGGCAAGCCTGCAGGACCTTTTTATCAGACAAATAAACGACGGAGAGGATGACACAAATGAGGTTTATCAACGGCGCAGGCAACCTGCCTGGTGTTGTCAGCCTGGCGGCGCTGCTTGCCGCATCGGCGGCCCCGGTTCTGGCGCAAGGCGCTCCCGCAGTCGCTCCGGTGCAGGGCGACCCTTCGCGCCCCGACTGGGAAAACCCGCAGGTCAACAGCACCAACCGCGAAGCGGCCCGCGCAACCGGCTTCCCGTTCGAGGATCGCGCCCGTGCACTGGCCGGCGACCCGGCGGCCTCCTCCCGCTACCTTTCGCTGAACGGCCAATGGAAGTTCCATTTCTCCGACAATGCGGACAACCTGCCCGACGGGTTCGAGCAGCCCGGCTACAATGTCGGCAGCTGGCCGGAAATCGCGGTGCCGGCGGACTGGCAGGCCGAGGGGTACGGACAGGCGCGGTTCGCCAACATCACCTACCCTTTCGTGCCCAACCGGCCGTTGGTTCCGCATGACGACAACGAGGTCGGCTCCTACCGCCGGACGGTTACCCTGCCCGCCGGCTGGGATGGCAGCGACGTGATCCTGCATGTCGGTGCAGCGGGCTCCGCCTACTATGTCTGGGTGAACGGGCAGAAGGTCGGTTACGCCGAGGATTCCAAGCTGCCGTCGGAGTTCGACGTCACCCCCCACCTCCGCAGCGGCGAGAACGTGATCGCGCTGCAGGTGATCCGCTTTTCCGACGGGTCCTACCTGGAGGACCAGGACTTCTGGCGTGTCTCCGGGATTGAGCGCGACATATACCTGACGGCGGCGCCCCGTACCCGCATCCGCGACACATTTGTCCATGCCGGGCTGGACTCCGCCTATCGCGACGGTGTGCTGGCGGTCGATCTGGCGGTGACCGGCGGCGCGGCTGGCAGGGCCCGCATGGTGCTGCTGGATGGCGACCGGGTCGTCGCAGAAGAGCGGATCGCCGTGCCCGCCGACCAAGCGGAGCGCAACGTCACGCTGCGCGCCGAGGTGCCGGGCGTGCGACCATGGACTGCCGAAACGCCCAACCTCTACCGCCTGGTGACCGAGCTGCTCGATTCCCGCGGCCGCGTCGTCCAGTCCACCGCCCGCGCCATCGGCTTCCGCACGGTGGAGATGAAGGACGGCCTTGTCAGCGTGAACGGCCGCCCGATCACCATCCGCGGCGTGAACCGGCACGAACACGATCCCGACACCTTCCACGTCATCAGCCGCGAATCCATGGAGCGGGACATCGTGCTGATGAAGCAGGCGAACATCAACGCGCTGCGCACCTCGCACTACCCCAACGATCCCTACCTGTACGAACTGGCGGACCGGTACGGCCTGTATGTCATGGACGAGGCCAATATCGAGAGCCACCAGTACATGGATGCCGGGCACAAGGACCCGGAGCGTCGCGCCGAACTGCAGATCGGTTTCGACCCGGCATGGCGGGACGCGCATGTGGATCGGGTCATGAACATGGTGGAGCGGGACAAGAACCACCCGTCCATCATCTTCTGGTCGCTGGGCAACGAGGCGGGGATCGGCCCGGCCTTCTCCGACGCGGCATTGACGGCCAAGGCGCGCGATGCCGGGCGGCTGATCAGCTATCTGGGCTGGGGCACGTGGGACGGCATCAGCGATCACCGGCCCAACTGGTATGCCGATATCTACGCCCCGATGTACGATCCGGCGGTGAAGATGGCGGACTATGCCACCAACTGGGATTTCCGCCAGCCGATGATCCAGTGCGAATACCTCCACGTGCAGGGCAATTCGGGCGGCAACATCCAGGAATATTGGGACACGATCTACGCCCACCCGCACAAGCTGCAGGGCGGCTTCATCTGGGACTGGGTCGACCAGTCCATCAACCGCACCACCGAAGATGGCCGGCATTACTGGGGCGACGGCAGCAGCTTCGGCCCGCATCATGGACAGATCGTCGAATTCGGGGACGGCCTGCTGCAGCCGGACCGCACCCCCAACCCTCACTTCTACGAAGTGCAGAAGGTCTACGCCCCGGTGCAGTTCGACGGCTTCGATGCCGCTGCCGGCACGGTGACGGTGACGAACCGGCACGATTTCGTGGACACGTCCGACTACGATTTCAGCTGGCAGGTGCAGGAAGATGGCGTCCGCGTGGCTGGTGGCGCCCTGAACCTGCCGCCGGTCGCGGCGCGGACCAGCGCCAGCGTACCGGTCAGCTGGGCCGGTTATCGCCCCACGCCGGGTGCGGAAGCGTTCCTGACGGTTATCGCCCGGGCAAAGGCGGACACGGTGCCGGGCGTCGCTGCAAACCATGTGATCGGCTGGGAACAGTTCGCCCTCTCCGCCGCGCCCGTCGCCCTGCCCGCACCTGTCGCAGGCCAGGTCACCGTGGCGCGGGATCGTGGCGTCGTGCGCCTGACTGCGGGCAATGCGGAGCTGGTGATCGACCGCGTCAGCGGCCTGGTCCGCACCTATCGCGCGAACGGACAGGAGCTGCTGTCCGGCGGTGCGCCGCATTTCACCCGCGCGCTGATCGACAACGACCTGGGCGTCGGCAGCGACAAGCGTGATGTGCCCTGGCGCAAGGCGAGCGAGGAGCGGAAGGTCGAAAGCGTCACCGTGGCGGAGGCGGACGGCCGCAGCATCGTGACCGTCCGGCACCTGACCGGCGATGATGTGGCGCGCTTCACCACCCGGTACAGCATGGCCGGTGACGGCAGCGTGGACGTGACCGCCAGCATGGAACCGTTGCGCGACGATCTGGGCGATCCGCTGCGGATCGGAATGATCTACACCACGCCGGCTGCCTATCAGACGGTGCAATGGTACGGCCGTGGCCCGCATGAGACCTATGCCGACCGAAAGACCTCCGCACCCATGGGCCTGTGGCGCGGCGGGCTGATGGAGCAGTATCACGACTACATGCGCCCGCAGGAAAGCGGCAACAAGGTCGATGTGCGCTGGCTGGAACTGATCCGCGGCACGGCGGGCGGCGGCCTGCGCGTGGCGGGGGCACAGCCATTGTCCGTCAATGCGTTGCCCTTCCCCTATGCGGATCTGGATCGCGCGGAACCGGGCACACGGCGCAGCAGCGACATCATGCCGGGCAGCGAGGGCAGCCTGCTGGTCGATCTGGTGCAGTCGGGTGTGGGCGGCGACACGGCGTGGAGCGATTTCGGTCGACCCCTGCCGGAGTACCGGATCAACGTGGCGCCCGTAACCTATAGCTTCCGCCTGTCGCCTGTGGCGGATAGCGGCATCAGCGACGGGGCCCTGCCGGCCAGCGCCACGGGAGCCGGCGCCCTGCCGGGCTGAGCACGCGCCCCGTGGCGTTCAGGCGCCAGGTTCAGGCGCGGCGGAGTACCGGGAAGGCAACCTGATCCTGCGGCATGGCGTGCGGGCGGGCGATGCCGACCGGCTCCGCCGCCATGCGCTGGCGCGGCAGCGGGGTGGCGGCGAGGGTGGGCGCGATCCTGCCAGCGTCGCCCAGCTGCGCATCCATCCACAGCCGCACGGCATCGGCGGCGTGGCCGGCATCCAGCTTGGTCATCATGTTGGCACGGTGGATCTCCACCGTGCGCGGGCTGATGCCCAGGTCGCGGGCGATCAGCTTGTTCGACCGGCCGGCTGCCAGGCATTCCAGCACCTCCCGCTCGCGGCGGCTGAGCTGTCCGATGCGGCTGCGCGCTTCGATCTGCCGGCGGCGGACCTCCACCATGGGACCGGCGGCAATGATGACGCGCTGCAGCCGGCGGGCCAGCGTGCCCATCTCCAGCGGCAGGGCCAGGCAGTCGATCGCGCCGTCGCCAATCGCATCCACCACCTGGTCGATGGTGAAATCGTCGCCCGTCATCACCAGCGGCAACCAGACGCCGGCTTCGCCCAGGCGCCGGATCAGCCCGGCGGTGCCGCCGGTGACCGTGTCCTGCGCAGCGAGAATGACACCCTCGGTCGGCGGACGATCGAAGAACTCGTCCAATCCGCCATAGACCTCGGCATGGTGACCCAGGGCAAAGGCGATGCGGGCCTGTTCGGCGCGAGAGCGGCTGGTGCCGCCGAGGATGTGAAGGTGTGTGCGTTCCATGCCCTGCAGGGTGCCGCCGGTTGAGCGATCCTGCACGACGATGCCCCGCCACCGTGAAGCGATCGAACCGTCGCGGTGGGAAAAATGGCGGATTTCCGCGCCTGCAAAAGCACCATTTTGGCGCTATCACTCGCACGGGACATCCGGACAAGTGCCTAGCAGGCGATCCCTAGGCGGAACCGCCTAACCGCAAACCACATGGTGCGGCGCGAATCAGCCGTCCTGCTTCTGGTAGAAGCTGTAATCGGGCAGCGAATGGAACGCGCTGCGCAGCGCATCGCCCCAGGAATTGCTGATCTTCTCGAAATAAGGGTTCGTGCTCTCGATCCGGCGATCATGCAGCGGCTCGAACGTGTCGCGTTCCAGCACCAGCAGGTCCAACGGCATGCCGACCGACAGATTAGCCTTCAGCGTGGAATCGAAGCTGACCATCAGCAGCTTCACCGCATCCTCGAAGCTCATCGTCCGGTCATAGCCGCGGATCAGGATGGGACGGCCATATTTGGTCTCGCCGATCTGAAAGAAGGGCGTGTCGAAGCTCGCCTCGATGAAGTTGCCTTCCGGATAGATCAGGAACAGGCGCGGCTCCATGCCCTCGATCTGGCCGGCCAGGATCATGGAGGCGGTGAAGCGCCCCTTGCCGCTGGCGCCGTTCTCCGTCTGCGTTTCCTGCACCGTCTCGCGCAGCAGCCGGCCCACCTCCGCCGCGACCTGGAACATGGTAGGCAGCTCCAGCAACGAATTGTGCCGGTCGGCCGGCGCCTTGCTGCGTTCCTCCAGCCGGCTGACGACAGCCTGCGTGGTGGCCAGATTGCCCGCGGTCATCAGCGCGATGGTGCGATCGCCGGCGCACCAGTGAAACATCTTCCGGAAGACGGAGATGTTGTCGACACCCGAATTGGTCCTCGTGTCGCTCATCAGCACCAGCCCGCGATCGAGCACCATTCCAACGCAATAGGTCATCTCAAAACAAATCCTGCCTGCCGCCCGCTGCCTGCGGGCCGCCTGTTCATTGCTGCTGCTGACCGGTGAACTGCTGCTCCACCGACAGTTCCACTTGCAGCTCCTGCATCGCGCCGCCGAAGCTCATGCCCGTAAGCGGCGCGGCGTCGCGGTAATCGCGGCCCGTCGCCACCCGGACATAACGTGTATCGGGGCTGATGCCGTTGCTGATGTCGAACCCGACCCAGCCCAGGCCCTGCACCCATGCCTCTGCCCAGGCATGGGTGGCCGACTGCTCCACCCGGTCGTCCAGCATCAGATAGCCGCTGACATACCGCGCCGGCACTTCCAGCGCGCGGGCCGCCGCGATGAAGATATGCGCATGGTCCTGGCACACGCCCTGCCCGCCCGCGACCGCTTCCTCCGCCGTCGTGGCGACATTGGTATGCCCGGTCTCGTACGCCACACGCTCCAGGATGGTGGCGGACAAATTGTGCAAGGTGGGCACCATACCCCGTGGGCTGCGCTCCACCTGCGCGATCAGGCGGCGAATATTCGGGCCCGCCTTGGTCAGGTCGGTCTGCCCCAGGAATGACCATAGCGGCATGTGGCCTGAATGTGCGCCCAGCACCCCGGCGCGATCCACCGTGTCGACCTGCCCGGTGGCGGTGATGGCCAGTTCCTCGGCATCCTCGTCCACGCTGATCAGCGTCACGCGATTGTGGTTCTGATCGTCATAGACCAGCTCCTCCCGCGCGCCCGTCAGCTCCATCGCCCATTCGTTCACCCGCTGCCCCTGCGTGGCCTTCGGCGTCAGCCGTAGCCGCTGGAGCCCGTGCTTGACGGGCCGGCTGAAACGGAACCGCGTGGTATGCCGGATGGCGAGGCGCATGATCGGCGGCGTCCTACTCGTTGAAACGGTATTGTTCGGCGATGGCGTTGGCCATCGCCTGGTTGCGGCCGATGAATTCGACCAGGAACTGGTGCAGCCCCTGATCGAAGATGGACTCCACGGTACGGCCGGTCAGCCGTTCGTCCAGTTCGTTCATCAGCTGGTGGGCCGGGCCTTCGCGCCCGTGCAGCTGCGCCAGCGCATCCAGGTTCTCGCGCAGGGCGGCGTAGCAGAAGGCGAGGCTGCGCGGAAACCGGCTGTCCAGGATCAGCAGCTCCGCGATGCTGCGCGCCTCCATCCGCCCGGCATTCAGGTAGCGATAGGCCCGCTCCCCCGACAGGGATCGCAGCACATTGTCCCACTGCCCGGTATCGAGCGGCGTGCCGACATAGGAGAGCGATGGCAGCAACAGGTAGTATTTCACGTCAAGGATGCGCGCGGTGTTGTCCGCCCGTTCTATGAACGTGCCCGCGCGCACGAAGGAATAGACCTCGTTGCGCATCATCGAACCATGGGTTGCGCCGCGTGCCAGCGTCGATTCCCGCCGGATCGCGGCCAAGGCTATGTTCAGGCTGGTATCCCGCACCGGCCGGGCCAGCAGATCGCGCAGGGTCATCCACCCTTCGTTCACCGCCTCCCACACCTCGGCCGTGATGGCAGAGCGGCAGGCCCGGGCGTTGGTGCGTGCGCGTTCGAACATGGACAGCACGCTTTGCGGGTTGCCCTTGCCCCGCAGCACGAAGTCGCAGACATGCGCGCCGGTGAAATCATCATGCTGCGCGGTGTAGGCGGTCAACTGGCCCAGCGTGGTCAGGACCGACTTCCATTCCTCGCTCGCGACGTCCTCCCCCCGGGTGATCGCCATGCGGTGCCCGGCCGCCAGCAGCCGGGCCGTGTTCTCGGCCCGCTCCAGATAGCGGTACATCCAGAACATGCCGGTGGCGACGCGGCCCAGCACGGGCACTTCGCCGCGATCCTGCACGATCATGCTGCCGGGTTGTCCTTGCCTACTCATCCAGCACCCAGCTGTCCTTGGTGCCGCCGCCCTGACTGGAATTGACCACCAGCGATCCCTTCTTCAGCGCCACGCGGGTCAGCCCGCCGGGCGTGATCTCCACCCCATGGGGCGACAGCAGCACGAACGGGCGCAGGTCCACATGCCGCGGCGCGAGCCCGCTGCGGGTGAAGATGGGGCAGGTGGACAGAGCCAGCGTGGGCTGCGCGATGTAATTGTCCGGGCGCGCCTGCAGCTTGGCGCGGAAGGCGGCGATTTCCTTGCGGCTGGCGGTCGGGCCGATCAGCATGCCGTAGCCGCCCGATCCGTGCACTTCCTTCACCACCAGCTCGGGCAGGTTCTCCAGCACATATTTCAGGCTGTCGGGATCGGCGCAGCGCCAGGTCTGCACATTGTTCAGCAACGGCTTCTCGCCGGTGTAGAACTCCACGATGTCCGGCATGAAGGAGTAGATCGCCTTGTCGTCCGCGACCCCGGTGCCCGGCGCATTGGCGATGGTGATGCGGCCGGCCCGATACACGTCCATGATCCCCGGCACGCCCAGAACGCTGTCCGGGTTGAAGGTCAGCGGGTCCAGAAACTCGTCATCCACCCGGCGGTACAGCACGTCGATCGGCCGGTAGCCTTGCGTGGTGCGCATCTGCACCCGTCCGCCGATCACGCGCAGGTCGCTGCCTTCCACCAGTTCCGCCCCCATCTGGTCCGCCAGGAAGGCGTGTTCGAAATAGGCGGAATTGTAGATGCCCGGCGTCAGCACCGCCACGGTGGGGTTCGCCGCGGCGCAATCGGGCGCGCAGGCGCTGAGGCTCTTGGCCAGGCGGCGCGGATAGTTGCTGACCGGCTGCACCTTCACCTTGGTGAACAGTTCGGGGAACATGGCCATCATGGTTTCGCGGTTTTCCAGCATGTAGCTGACCCCGCTGGGCGTCCGGGCATTGTCCTCCAGCACCAGGAATTCGTCCGGGCCGGTGCGCACCAGATCGACCCCGGTGATATGGGTGTAGATGTCGCCCGGCGGTCTCAGCCCCACCATCTGCGGCAGCCATGCGGCATTGTTGCGGAACAGCCGTTCGGGCAGGCGGCCGGAACGGATGATGTCCTGCCGGTGATACAGATCGTGCATGAAGGCGTTCATCGCCTTCACCCGCTGCTCGATCCCGCGCGAAAGCTTGCGCCACTCGGCCGCGGCGATGATACGCGGCACCATGTCGAACGGGATCAGCCGTTCCTCGGCATCATCCTGGCCATAGACGTTGAAGGTGATGCCGGTGCTGCGGAAGAAACTCTCCGCCTCGAAATTCTTGCGCCGCATCCAGGCGCTGTCCTGCTGCGAGAGCCATTCGTGATATTGACGATAAGCCTCGCGGACTGTGCCGTCAGGCGCCAGCATCTCGTCGAACTTGGCGGGTGACGGCGCGTCCATGGCATCCTTTGCTGCTGCTGCGTTGCACAATGGCACGGCGGATGCCCGTCGCCAAGCTGCGCTTTCATATTCAACCCGGACGGGTTCGTTCAAGTTCCTGAGCAACGGTCCGGATGGCCTCTTCCGCGTTGGAAAAACCGATATGGGTGCACCGCAGGGCAATCGCCCGATCCCGCTCCCCCGGCCGCCCGGCCGCGCTGCGCGGGGTTATGATGCCGTCGCGCGGGCTCCACAACGCGACCGTCTCGACCGGCGGCTTCACCGCCAGTTCCGCCTCCACCGGCGGGTGGTCCACCGCATGGCCGGCCAGCAGCTGGTACAGGCGCCACGCATTGTTGGCATAAGGCGTGCCGGAAAACGGCGAGCCCATGGTCACCACCTTCGCCACATGTTCGGGCTGATGCTTGGCGATCTCCCGCGCGAAGATGCCGCCCAGACTCCAGCCGACCAGCACCACCTGCCGCCCATAGCGGGCGTGGATCTCGGCCAGTCGGGCGCCCAGCGTCGCGAACTTCTCCTCGCTCGGGCCGAGATTGTAGCCCAGGCCCCAGCGCTTGGTACGGTGGCCCGCCTGTTCCAGCTTCTCCGCCATGAAGCGCATGCGCACGGGATGGGTGGCCAGACCGGGCAGCAGCATCACGATCTGCGGATTGCCGCTGCGCTCCAGGGTGAAATCACGCCGGAACGGGCGCATGATCGGCGCGGCGAATGTCGCCACTTCCCCCAGCAACAGGCGCGCGGCGGGGCCGCGCGCATCCGCCGGTGCAGGCCCGCTGGCGAGCACGGCCCGGCGCGAAGCCTCCGCCAGAAATCCGACAGGGGAGGCGCCCGCCATGCGGGACGATGTAAGCGGGGTGCTGGCCATGACGTCCAATGTAACACAAATGACTTGTTGCTGCATTAACGGTCTTTGCCCCGGCCGTTTCCTGCAATTGCCCAGCTTTCGGCAGTCCGGCTCATCTGCGTGCGCCGATTGCACTGGCCGGACCTGCCGCCCATATTGGCGCCATGGCCGAACTCGTCATCCGCCGCGGGCTGCAAGAGCCCGACACCTCCGGCAATTTCGTACCCCACAAGCCCGCCCGGCCCGAAAAGACAGAGGGCGGGCGTCGCTTCGAACTTGTCAGCGAATACAGCCCCAGCGGCGACCAGCCGCGCGCCATCGGCGAAATCACTGCCGCCGCCCGTGAAGGCGAACAGACGCAGGTGCTGCTGGGCGTGACCGGCAGCGGCAAGACCTTCACCATGGCAAAGGTGATCGAGGAGCTGCAGCGGCCCGCCCTGATCCTGGCCCCCAACAAGATTCTCGCGGCGCAGCTTTACGGGGAGTTCAAGAGCTTCTTCCCCAACAATGCGGTCGAATATTTCGTCAGCTATTACGACTACTACCAGCCGGAAGCCTATGTGCCCCGGTCGGACACCTATATCGAGAAGGAAAGCTCGGTTAACGAGGCGATCGACCGGATGCGCCATTCGGCCACACGGGCGCTGCTTGAGCGGGACGACGTGATCATCGTCGCCAGCGTCTCCTGCCTTTACGGCATCGGCTCGGTCGAGACCTATTCGGCGATGATCTTCGACCTGAAGGCGGGCGAGACGCAGGACCAGCGGGAGATCATCCGCAAGCTGGTGGCGCTGCAATACAAGCGCAACGACATCAACTTCGCCCGCGGTTCGTTCCGCGTGCGGGGCGACAATCTGGAGCTGTTCCCCAGCCATTTGGAGGACACCGCCTGGCGCATCAGCTTCTTTGGCGACGAGATCGAGGAGATCGCCGAGTTCGATCCGCTGACCGGCGCCAAGGGGCAGGTGCTGCCGAAGGTGCGCGTCTTCGCCAACTCGCACTACGTCACCCCCGGCCCGACCATGCAGCAGGCGGCGCAGGCGATCCGGTTCGAACTGCAGGAGCGGCTGAAGGAACTGCACGAGGAAGGCCGCCTGCTGGAAGCGCAGCGGCTGGAACAGCGCACCAATTACGACCTGGAGATGATCGCCGCGACCGGCAGCTGCAACGGGATCGAGAATTACAGCCGCTTCCTGACCGGCCGCCTGCCGGGCGAGCCGCCGCCAACCCTGTTCGAATACATTCCCGAAAATGCGCTGCTGTTCGTGGATGAAAGCCACCAGACCGTGCCGCAGGTCGGCGCGATGGCCAAGGGCGATCACCGGCGCAAGATCACCTTGGCGGAATATGGTTTTCGCCTGCCATCCTGCATCGACAACCGGCCGCTGCGTTTCAACGAATGGGATGCGATGCGCCCGCAGACCATCGCCGTCTCCGCGACGCCGGGCGACTGGGAGATGGACCAGACCGGCGGCGTGTTCGCCGAACAGGTCATCCGCCCCACCGGGCTGATCGACCCGCCGGTGCAGATCAAGCCGGTAGAGGACCAGGTGCAGGATTGCATCGCCGAGTGCAAGGCGACCGCCAAGCTGGGCTACCGCACGCTGGTCACCACCCTGACCAAGCGCATGGCGGAGGACCTGACCGAGTTCATGCACGAACAGGGCGTACGCGTCCGCTACATGCACTCCGACGTGGAGACGCTGGAACGTATTGAGCTGATCCGTGACCTCCGGCTGGGCGTCTATGACGTGCTGATCGGCATCAACCTGCTACGCGAAGGGCTCGACATCCCCGAATGCGGGCTGGTGTGCATCCTGGATGCTGACAAGGAAGGCTTCCTGCGTTCCGAAACCTCGCTGATCCAGACCATCGGCCGTGCGGCGCGCAATGTGGAGGGTCGCGTGATCCTCTATGCGGACCGCATCACCGGCAGCATGGAACGGGCCATGGCGGAAACCGACCGCCGGCGCGAAAAGCAGCGCGAATATAACGAAGAACACGGGATCACCCCGCAGACCATCCGCCGCGGCATCGCCGACATTGTCGCGCATACGGCGGCGCAGGACGGCGTGCTGATCGGCACCGGCGATGACGAGCGCAACAACCTCGTCGGCCACAATCTCCGCTCCTATATCGAGGATCTGGAGAAGCGCATGCGCAACGCGGCCGCCAATCTGGAGTTCGAGGAAGCGGGCCGCTTGCGCGACGAGATCCGCCGGCTGGAGAATGACGAGCTTGGCCTGCCCGACGGCGAGAAGAAGGCGCCGATGGTCGGGCGCAGCAACGAGGGCAAGCCGGGCACGCGCAAGATGCGGTACGGCAAAACGCAGAAGAAGTGGGGGAAGTAGCTTTCCCGCCGGCCGTCAGGAATCCTGCAGGAAAGCGATGATGTCGGCCCGGTCCAGCGGGTCGGCGATACCTGCAAAGCGCATGGATGTGCCCGGCACGACGGATTGCGGGTCCGCCAGCCACGCATCCAGCGTCGCGGCATCCCACCGCCCGCCTTGCTTCCCTGCGGCGAGAAGCGCGGCGGTGTAGCCGAACCGCGGGTTTCCTTGCGCCAAACCCTTACCGTAGACGCCCGCGAGATTCGGCCCGGCAAGGTTCGGCCCACCCGCAGCGATCGTGTGGCAGGCGGCGCAACGCCCGAACTTCTGTTCGCCCACAGCCGCGGCGGCGACGCGCAGCAGATCGGCCAGGTCGGGCTCCGCGCCGGCAGCCTGCAGGCGTTCCTCCCGCCGCTCGTCTGATGAGCAGCCGGCGAGGCCCGGCACTCCGATCGTCAGACCCAGCACAAGAAAAGGCGCGGCTATCTTCATCGGCCAACCGGTAGGGTATCCGGCAGGGCGCGGCCAGCGGGCAGCTCTGCGCTCCCCCAACCAGCCATCGTGAGCGGTAGCCGCGTCATTCCGGTCGGCTCGTCTTGCCGCCGGCCTTCAGCACTTCCACCAGCATCTGCTGGAACACCGCAGGATCCTGCACCATCGGCGAGTGGCCCAGCCCCTCCAGCGGCACCAGCTCCGCATCGGGGAAGCGTTCGACCGCGGCCTCCGCGGCTTGCGGCACGGTGGCGATCTGCACGCCTTCGGGTGCGGTGTTGCCGCGGAACGCCGTCAGATCCTCCTGCCCGATAATCAGCGTGACCGGCACCTTCACCTGTTCCAGGCGATGAGCGGTCGGCTGCGTCTGGATCATGTCGGACAGCCGCGCCTGCGCCTGGCGCACCGCGGTGCCGCCATCGGTGGCATATTGCCCGGCGAGCATGTCGACCCAGCGCTGATAGTCGGGCGACCAGTCGCCGCCGTAATAGACCCTCTGCTGATAGGCGCGGATGCTCGCCGCATCCGTCACCGCCTCCTCCTCCAGCAATGTCTGGAGCGGCGCATAAGGGGCGCCTTGAGCGATCGGGTCATTGAGGCCGAGCGGATTGACCAGCACCAGCCGCTCGACCGCATTGGGAAACAGCAGGGCATGGTGCAGCGCCAGCATTCCGCCGGTCGAATGACCGATCAGTACCGGCCGTTCCACGCCCGCCTGTTGCAGCAGGTCGCGCGTCAGGCTGGCCAGCTGGGCGAAGCTGTACTGGAAGCCGGTCGGCTTGGACGATTTGCAGAACCCCACCTGGTCCGGCACGATCACCCGCCAGCCCTGCGCAGCCAGCGCCTCGGCGGTTTCCACCCAGGTCGCCGCGCAGAAGTTCTTGCCATGCAGCAGGACCAGCGTCTCCCCGCGCGCCTGCCCCTGCGGCGCGAAGTCGAGCCACGCCATGCGCACTGCCTGCCCCTGCGCCTCCGTCTCGAACCAATGAACCGGCGCGCCATAGTCGAACCGTTCCAGGTTCTGCCCCAGCGGCCGGGTCTCCTGCGCAAGGGCGGTAGACGGAAGGACGAGGCAGGCGAGCGCGACAGCGAGGCGTTTCATGCCCCCTCAACCCGCTGGCCTCGTGGCGGTTTCACACCCGCTTGCATCGGCGCGGCCCGCCAGCCATGGGGCCACATGATCCGCCGCACCGCCTGCCGCCTGTCCCTGCTCGCCCTGATTCTGATCCCCGCCGCTTGCGGCAGCGATGGCGAGGGCGAAACTAGCCGCTTCACCCGCGAGCAGACGCGCGGCAACAATGATCCGGTGCTGCCCAGCCCTGACACATCCGGCGCAAGCTGGACCGTCAGTGCGGACGGGCAGTCGATCGCCTATGGCGACAAGGATGCCGAACCGTTCCTGTCCCTGACCTGCCGGCTGCGCGACGATCCGCCGCGCATGGCCATCGTGCGGCATGTGGCGGCCCGTCCGGGACAGCAGGCGCTGTTCCCGGTGATCGGCAATGGTGCGATCTCCCGGTTCAAGGTCGATGCGGCGCTGGTCGGCGGAAAGTGGCGCTGGCAGGGCGCGGTCGCCGCGACCGATCCGCAGCTGTCGGTCTTCAGCGGTCCGCGCACGATCGAGGCGACATTGCCGGGCGGTGGCACGCTGGTGGTCGGCGCCAGCCGCATTCCGGCGGAGTTCGTGCGCTGGTGCCGGGCGGGCGGCGCGATGCAGCGCGCGCAGCGGATCGAGCAGGCGGTCGGAGCGCTGGATACCAGCCGGCCCTAACGCCTGCGGGCGAGTTCCGGCAGGATCCCGGGCGACAGCACCTGCGGCAGCACCTGCGCCTCGGCTCCCGGTGCATACCACAGATAGAGCGGCACGCCGGCGGCGCCGTGCGCGGTCAGGAAACGGGTGATGGCAGGATCGCTGCGCGTCCAGTCGCCACGCAGGGCCACCGCGCCCGCCTGCTCGAAAGCGGCACGGGTCGCTTCCCGCTCGATCGCGGCGCCTTCATTGACCTTGCAGGTCAGGCACCAGTCGGCGGTGAACCACACGAAGACCGGCTTGCCGCTCGCTCGCGCCTGCGCCAGTGCCGCCTCGCTGAACGGCTCGGGCGCGAGCAGCCCTGCATCATCCGACGCCGCCGGCTCCGCATGAGCGAAGGGCAGCACCGCCGCCACTGCGACGCACAATGCCGCCGCGCCCGCCAGCTTCGCCCACTCGCTCCGCCGCCACAGCACCAGCAGACCGACGACCAGCACGGCCAGCGCGAGGGCCAGCAGCGCGAAGCCTGTGCCGCCCAGCCGCCATGCCAGCCACAACAGGCCCAGCGCGGTCAGGCCCATCGGCACCGCCAGCACACGCTGCAGCCGCTGCATCCACGCGCCCGGACGCGGCAGCATCCGCCGCAGCGCCGGCACGAAGCCCAGCGCCAGGAACGGCAGCGCCAGGCCCAGCCCCAGTATGGCGAACAGCACCAGCCCCTGCCACCATGGCAGCAGCAGCGCCGCGCCCATCGCGGCTGCCATGAACGGTCCGGTGCACGGCGTCGCCACAAAGGCTGCCAGCAGGCCGGTGGCAAAGGCGCTGGACCGGCCGCCTGCGCGGGTGAAGGAGAGAGCCGGCAATTCGTACAGGCCCGCCAGATTGGCCGTGATCGCCAGGCTGAGCACCAGCAGGGCCACCACCACGGCTGGCTGCTGCAGCTGGAAGGCCCAGCCGATCTGGCTGCCCCCTGCGCGCAAGGCCAGCAGCAGCCCGCCCAGCGCCAGGCAGGCGAGCAGCACACCGGCGCTATAGGCCAGCGCCTCCCGCCGGGCGCCGCCGGCACTCTCGCCCGCGCGGGCCAAGGTCAGTGCCTTCAGGCTCAGGATCGGGAACACGCAAGGCATCAGGTTCAGGATCAGCCCGCCCAGCAACGCTCCGCCGATCAGCGCCCAGAACGGCGCGTTGGGCGCAGCGGCATCGCCCACCGGATCTCCGCCTGACGGGACCGGACCGGGAATGCCCGCGAACCGCAGCCCCTGCATGCCCTCGCCTGTCGTCAGCACACCGGCGATCGTCTGCGGCTGCGTCCGCAGGCTGGCCCGCGGCAGTTCCGCCACCAGCAGGTCGCCGGCCCGGAAGAACCGCTGCTCGCCACCGTAATCCACGACCTGCTCCGTCTGCAGGAACAGATGCGGCGCACCCAGCGGCGCGCTGGCCGGCAGCGGAATGGCGATGCGCAGGGCCTCCTCGGTCAGCTCAAACCGGGCCGGCTGGTCGATCAGCGGCGGAAGCGCGGCGCGCCATTGGTCGAACCGCGTATCGCGCACCGGCAGCGGCAGGCCGGAACCGGTCACAGCCAGCCGCAGGGTCAGGGTCGCGCTTTCCGGCACGCAGATCTGGTCGGTACAGGCCAGCCATTCCGCCTGCACCTGGATTGGCACGATGCCGCTCGCCCCGGCGGGCACGCGCAACGGCAGCAGCACGGCATAGGGCCCTTCATAGACGTGGTTCATCAGCCCGCCGATCAGCAACCGCTGCGGCACGGGGTAAAGGGGATCGCCCACGCTCCACCCATCGGGCAGCGTCCAGTCTAGCCGCATGCCATAGCCGGCATCGCCGGGGTTGGACCAATAGCCATGCCAGCCCGCTTCCGGCCGGAAGGCCAGCGCCAGCGTGACCTCTGCGCCCGGCACCGCCGCCTGCTCGACGGCGAGCTCGGGGGCGATGTGCGTGGGAGGCGCAACCTGCGCATGGGCCGGTACGACCCAGAGGGCCAGCAGCGCCAGCAGGCACCGGATCACTGCCATCATGCTTGCGCCCATAGTATCTGTGCCTCTAGGACGCTGCCCCATGGCGGACAAGCGCGAACTCCTGATCCTGGGCGGCGGACTGGTGGGCATGACCCTGGCGCTGGCCGCGGCCCGCAAGGGGATGGCCAGCCATGTGGTCGACCGGGCCGACATGGCCGAACTGACCGCCGACGGCTTTGACGGACGCGCCAGCGCGATCAGCACCGCCAGCTGGAACCTGTTCATCAATCTGGGCATCGCCGAGGGGCTGGAGCCACTGGGCTGCCCGATCACCTCGATCGCGGTGACGGATGCCATGCGCCCGGGCCGGATCGACTTTCAGCCCGAACCGCACGAGGGCACCCTGGGCCGGATGTTCGCCAATCGCGACCTGCGCCTGGCGCTGTTCCGCGCGGCGGAGCGCGAGCCGCTGATCCAGTGGCATCAGAAGGCGCATGTCGTCACCCGCGAACGCGGTGAACATGGCGTCGCCGCCACGCTGGCCGATGGCACCCGGCTGGAGGCTGCGCTGATGGTGGCGGCGGAAGGGCGGCAATCGCCGACTCGCGAGGAAGCGGGCATCAATGTCGCCCGCTGGGATTACCGCCACCGCGCGATCATCGCCGGGCTGATCCACGAACGGCCGCATGGCGGTGTCGCGTGGGAGATCTTCTATTCCGCCGGCCCCTTCGCGCTGCTGCCGCTGCAGGATGATGCGCAGGGCCGCCATCGCAGCGCGCTGGTCTGGACCGTGAACGAGGATGACGCCGCCGGCATACTGGCGCTGTCCCCCCGCGCCTTCCTGGCGGAGGTGGGCAAGCGCATGGGCGGCATGTTCGGCGCGCTGGAACTGAACGGCCCGCGCGCCGGCTGGCCGCTGGGCTTCCACCATACGGCGAAGATCACCGCCGACCGGCTGGCGCTGGTGGGCGATGCCGGGCACGGCATCCACCCGATCGCCGGGCAGGGCTTCAATCTGGGGCTGCGCGATGTCGGCGCGCTGGTGGAGGTGCTGGCGGATGGTCGCCGGATCGGGCTCGATCCCGGCGACGCGCAGCTGCTGGCCCGTTACGAAACGTGGCGCGGGCTCGACACCTTTACCGTGGCGCTGGCGACCGACGGACTGACCCGGCTGTTCGGCGTTCCCGGTCGCCTGCCCAGCGCGGCGCGCCGGCTGGGCATGGGCGTGGTGCAGCGCACCCCCGCGCTGAAGCGCTGGTTCATGGACGAGGCGCGCGGCGTTTCAGGCGACCTGCCCGAACTACTCCGCGGCTGACACCTCGCCCATCGGCGGCTCGGCCGCCGGGCTCAGCTGCTCCACCGGCTGCCCGGCACTGTCGCGCAAGGTGCGCGCATCCAGGATGGCGGCGGTCTCCAGCAGGTCCAGCGCCTTCTGCGCGGCGGCGAAGCGGCGGGCATCGCCCAGCCAGTCGGCCGCGCTGGCGGCGTTGGGCAGCAGGCGCACCTCCGCGACGGCGGAATTGACCCGGCCGGTTTCCAGGAACAGGCGCGCGCGCCTCAGCCGCTGTTCGGCGGCGGGTGACGGCGTATCCTCGCGGCGGATCACGAACAGGTGGCTCGCCTCGCGCCGCAGCCAGGTCCACACACCTTCGTCATCGGGCGCACCGGCCAGCCTGGTATGCAGCCCGTCGAGCCGCGCGATCAGCTGGTCCAGGGTGACCGGATCGGCGGCAGCGGCGATCACCGTGCCCACCGCATTGGGGTGGCCGTCGGCAAAGCGTAGCCGCAGCTGGTCCGCCAGATAGCCGAGCGGCGCTCCGCGATCGAGCGCGCGACGCGCGGCGAAGGCGATCAGCAGCCCTTCGGCCCGGGCCGCATTGCCGGCGGCCGCCTCCGCCCGCAGGTCCAGCCGGGCGAGCCGCTGCTCCAATGTGGCGATGCGATCCTCGATCGGCTCCGGCATGGGAGGCACGACCACGGGCCGCGCCGCTGCCCGCGGCACCGTTGCGGCGGGCGCTTCGGGCTGAACTGCGGGCTCATTCAGGGAAAAGAGCGTGCCATCAGCCACCTCTTGCCGGTGATCCACCAGGTAGATCGCGGCCGCGCCCAGCAGGAAGGCGCCCGCCGCCAGGCCCAGCATGGCCCGCGTGCGACCACCGCCGCGCGGCATCCTGCGCGCAGGCTCATCGGCCGGGAAGCCGGTCTCGCTCATCTCGCCAAGCGGGCTCGTGCCCCTCCCGCCGTATCCGTAACGCTCCATCACGGCAGGTCATGGCACAGTTGCGCAGCAAGGGCCAGCAATGCGGGATCGGTCGGTTGGCCGGCATCCGCGACATGGCGCCAGCCCTCTCCCGCAGCCGCGGAGATGCGGGGGCCCAGGCTCGCCAGCGTGACCTGCCCGCGCGGCAGATGCAGCCGCGTGAACTCCGCCGCCAGATGCGCGGCCGCATCCGCCGAATGCAGCAGGACAATGCACGGCCGGTGCAGCACCGCCTGCAGATCGGCGCCGAGCGGCTGCGGCAGGACTTCGTACACGGGCACGAAGCTGATCGTGACGCCTGGGGGCGGATCCACCGGCACATGGCTGCGTCCTCCCAGCCGCAGCAATCGTGGCGGGCAGGAAGGTTGCGCGTCCAGCACCTGCTGCAGCCCGCCAGTGCCGACCGCCCGCACCACCAGCCCCGCCGCCTGCGCGGCTTCCGCCGTCGCGACCCCCACGCACAGGGCCGGCTTGCCGCGATACGAGGCCAGCTGCGCTCCCGCATGACGCAGCGCATTGGCACTGCCCAGCAGCAACGCGTCGATCTCACCCGGCGGCCGGGCGGTCCAGGGCAGCGGTTGAACGGCAAATAGCGGGTGCGCCTGCATAGACAGGTTCAGCGCGGATCCGGCAGCGACGGTGGCGGCGTTACCGGGTTCCGGGCGGATGACGACGACCGGCACGCCGGCGCTCATGCCGGCGGTCCGCTGAAATGCACCGCGATCCCTTCCGTCGCGCGGGCGAGCAGGTCGGCGGCGAGCGCAGCGGGATCGCTGCCCTGCCCCCACACCTTTTCCGCGCCATCCGGGCTGAACAGGGCGGCGATCAGTGTCGTCCCGTCGCTGAGTACGGCGATCGGGCTGTGGCAATTGCCGCCGAGCGCAGCCAGCAAGGCGCGCTCCGCCATCACCTCGGCCCGGCTGGGCGCGTGGTCGATGGCGGCCAACAAGTCGCGCGCGCGACTGTCGTCCGCCCGGCATTCTACGCCGATGGCCCCTTGCGACGGAGCCGGCAGCCATTCCTCCGGGTCGAGCGGGTGACCGACGCCGCTTTCCCCCAGCCGTTCCAGGCCGGCCGCTGCCAGGAAGGTGGCATCCACCTCTCCGGCCGCCAGCTTGGCCATGCGAGTGGCAACATTGCCGCGAAACGTCACCACCCGGCAATCGGGCCGCAGATGCAGCAGCTGCGCCGCCCGGCGGGGCGCGCTGGTGCCGACAACCGCGCCTTGCGGCAGGGCCGAGATGCTGGCCGCGCCCAGCAGGCGGTCGCGCTTGTCCGCACGCGGCAGGATCGCGGCCAGCGCCAGTTCGGGCGGGCGTAGCGTTTCCACATCCTTCAGCGAGTGCACGGCACCGTCGATCCGCCCTTCCGCCAGCCATTCATCCAGCTCGCGGGTCCACAGCGCCTTGCCGCCGATATCCGCCAGCGCCCGATCCTGCACCTTGTCGCCGCTGGCGGTCACGGGCACGAGTTCGATGGCATCGGGCGAAAAGCCGTGGGCTGTGGCCAGCCGGTCACGTGTTTCCAGCGCCTGCGCCATGGCGAGCGGCGAGCGGCGGGTGCCGAGACGGAGAATGATTTCGGGCATTGCGGGTCCGCTTGCCCTAAAGCCGCTCTTTGTCCAAGGGCAAGCACACCATGCTGGTACTGGGTATTGAAAGCAGCTGCGACGAGACGGCCGCGGCGCTGGTCACCGCCGATCGCACGATCGTGGCGCAGGCCATCGCCAGCCAGGATGCGGACCACGCCCCGTTCGGCGGTGTGGTGCCGGAGATCGCGGCGCGCGCGCATGCGGAGCGGCTGACCCCCATGATCGAGCGGGTGCTGGCCGAGGCGCAAGTGACGCTGGCCGATTGCGACGCCATTGCCGCCACCGCCGGACCGGGCCTGATCGGCGGGGTCATGGTCGGCCTCGTCACGGCCAAGGCGCTGGCCATGGCGGGCGACAAGCCGTTGCTGGCGATCAACCACCTGGAAGGGCACGCGCTCAGCCCCCGCCTGGCCGATCCGGCGCTGGCCTTCCCCTATGCCCTGCTGCTGGTGTCGGGCGGTCATTGCCAGCTGCTGCGGGTGGATGGCGTGGGCCGGTATACCCGCATTGCCACCACCATCGACGATGCACTAGGAGAGGCATTCGACAAGACCGCCAAGATCCTGGGCCTCGGCTTTCCCGGCGGCCCGGCGGTGGAGCGGCACGCCGCCACCGGCGATCCCCGCGCCGTTCCCCTGCCCCGCCCCTTGTTCGGCAGTGCCGAGCCGCATTTCAGCTTCGCCGGCCTGAAGAGCGCCGTGCTACGCGCGCAGGATAGCGGCCTGCATGCCACGGCCGACATCGCCGCCAGCTTCCAGCGGGTCGCGATCGACTGCCTGCTGGACCGCACACGGCGCGGGCTGGCCGGCATGGGCCCGGTCGGCGCGCTGGTCGTGGCCGGCGGTGTCGCCAGCAATCGCGCGGTGCGTGCCGCGCTGGAAGGGCTCGCGGCCGACCACGACCTGCGCTTCGTCGCTCCGCCGCCATCCTTGTGCACGGACAATGCGGCGATGATCGCCTGGGCCGGGATCGAGCGGCTGCAGGCCGGCTTCGCGTCCGATCCGCTGGACATCTCCGCCCGGCCGCGCTGGCCGCTGGACCCGGCGGCGGAGCCGGTGCGCGGCGCGGGGGTGAAGGGATGAGCGCGATCAGCGTGATCGGCGCCGGTGCCTGGGGCACCGCCCTGGCGCAGATGCTGGCCGCCAATGGCACGCCCGTGACCCTGTGGGCGCGGGAGGCCGGGCTGGCCGATGCCATCAACAATGGCGAAGGCAACCAGCCCTACCTGCCCGGCGCCGTGCTGGCGCCCACGATCCGCGCCACTGCCGACCTTGCCGAAGCGGGCGCAGCGGACATAGCGCTGCTGGTAACCCCGGCGCAGCATCTGGGCAGCGTGCTGTCCGCCATGCCGGCGATCCCGCGTGACCTGGTGCTGTGCGCCAAGGGGATCGAGGCGGGGTCGCTGCGCCTGCTGCATCAGGTCGCCCACGATCATGCGCCGGCGGCGGAGATCGCCGTCCTGTCCGGCCCCACCTTCGCGCATGAGGTCGCCGCCGGCCTGCCCACCGCGGTGACGCTGGCCTGCGCCGGTGGCGAGGCGCAGTGGGCACGGCTGTCACCCGCCATCGCCCGCCGGACCTTCCGCCCCTATTACACGGACGACGTCGCCGGGGCCGAAGTGGGCGGCGCGATCAAGAACGTGCTCGCCATCGCCTGCGGCGTGGTCGACGGGCTGGGCCTGGGCCTCAACGCCCGGGCGGCGCTGATTTCCCGTGGCTATGCCGAAATGCTGCGCTTCGGCACGGCGCTGGGCGGGCGGGCGGAGACGCTGGCCGGGCTGTGCGGCCTGGGCGATCTGGTGCTGACCTGTTCCTCCACCGCCAGCCGCAATTTCAGCCTGGGCAAGGCGGTGGGCGAAGGGCAGGCGCCCGCCGCCCTGCTGACCGATCGCCGCACCGTGGCGGAAGGCGCGCATACCGCGCCCGTGCTGGCCGAACTCGCCGCCCGCCGCGGCATCGCCATGCCGATCTGCGACGCGGTGCATCGCCTGCTGCAGGGGGCACCCGCGCGCGCCATCGCCGACGCGCTGCTGGCCCGTCCGCTCGTCGCCGAAGGGCCGGGCGCTTGAGCGAGGCCGCGGACGACCGGTCCTCCAGCGGCGACATGGCGGCGCTGGCCAAGGGCGGGCGCACCAACCTGATCGGCTTCATGATGCGCCTGGCCGCGCGCCTGCCGTTCCTGTTCATCGCCGGGCGCCTGTATGGCGCGGAGGCGCTGGGCCGCTTTGCCTCCGCCGTGATCATCGTCGAACTGGTGGCCATGCTGTGCACCGTGGGCGAGAAGCGTGGCTTGGCGCAGCGTCTGGCGGAGGAGCCGAGCGCGGAGGATGGCGGCCGTGCGCCGGAGGCGGTGATCGCCGACGGGCTGCTGCTGGCCACGATCAGCGGCGTGCTGGCGGCCGGGGTGCTGTGGCTGGTGCCGCAGCCGATGTTCCCCAGCGGCCTCTATACGCAGGCGGACCGGCTGATGGTGCTGGCCATCCCCGCGCTGGCGCTGACGGAGATCCTGCTGGCGGCGCAGGCCTACCGCTTCGACATCGCCGCCACGGTGCGCGCGCGTGCGATCGTGGAGCCGTGGACCATCAGCATCGCGGTGGGCGTGCTGTTCTACGTCACGCCCGATAGCGGCCTGGGGCTGGCCTACCTGCTCAGCATCTATGCCGCGCTGGTGACGGCGCTGTTCCCTTATGCCCGCACCTATGGCCGCCCGCGCGGCTGGCGACCCTCGCTCTCCCGCAGCCGCCGGCTGCTGGCGCGCGGCTCTCCACTGGCGGCGGCCGATGCCATCGAATGGGGCACCAGGCGGCTGGACATCTTCATCCTGGGCCTGTTCGCCGCGCCGGCCGCGGTTGGCATCTATTACGTGGCGCAGCAGGTCGCCAGCCTGCCGCAGAAGCTGAAGACCAGCTTCGAACCCATCTTGGGCCCGGTGCTGACCCGCAAGCTGGCGGAGCGGGATTATGCCGCCATCGCCCGGCAGGTGTGCCAGGTCGGTTTCTGGATCACCGCCGCGCAGGCCGGCGTCTCGCTGGCGCTGGGTATTCCGGGAGAAGCGATCATGGGTATCGTGGGTCCCGGCTTTGTGGGTGGCAATGGCGCGCTCGCCTTCCTGCTGCTGGCGGAAGTGGTCGCGGCAACCGCTGTGGTGGCCGAAAGCGCGCTGGTCTATGTCGCCAGACTGCGCAATCTGTGGCTGTCGATCGCCACCATCGTGCTGCAGGGCGTGCTGACCGTGGGCGCCATGCTGGTGGCCGACAGTTACGACCTGCCCGGCAGCTGGCGCGCGGCGATGGCGGCGGGCTGCCTGATGGTGGCGCTGGCCGCCGCCTCGCTCGCAAAAGCGACGCTGCTCGGCCGCATTTTGGGGCACATGGTGAATAATTGGCGCTGGGCGCTGGTCTGGGCGGCGCTGGTCGCGACCGCCGTGGGGCAGATCGCCATCCGCCTGCCCGAATGGGCGGAACTGGTTTTCGGCATTCCGATGATCCTGGCCGCTTACGGCCTGGTGATCTGGCGCTGGGGCTTCGGGCCGGAGGATCGCGTGCTGTTCACCCGCAAGCTGGCCAAGGAGGACGAGGTCGATACGGTCGAGCAGCAGGAAGCGCCCAAGCCGCTGCGCGGGCCCGAACCGCTGTAGCTTGTCAGCCGCCCCGGCGGCGCATTACAGGAAGTGCCCATGAACCAATGGATCGAGGCCAACTGGCTGCTTGTCGTGATCGCGCTGGCCATTGCCGCGCTGATCTTGCTGTGGATCATCGCCGCCAACCGGCGCACGAAGGTGGACCTGACGCGGGACGAGAGCACCGCCGATGCGCCCGCCCGCCGCAACCAGGCGCTGATCGACGCGCCGCCGGCGGCTGCGCCATCGCCGATCCCGGCGCCGTCGCTGACCCCTGCCCCCGCCCCGAGCCCTGCTCCCGTAGCTGCTCCGTCGGCGGCCGCCGCTCCGTCCGCAATTGCCATCGAAGAGCCGGTGCGTGCCGTGCCCGACGACATGGCTGGCGTGGAAGAGGCTATTCTGGTCGGCGCCTCGCTGACGCCACCGCCGGCAATGGTAGCGGATTCGCCGCTCCCCGCTGCGGATGGAGGCGAAAGCGAGCTGCTGCGGATCAAGGGTCTCGGCCCCAAGCTGGTGGACCAGCTGCGGTCGCTCGGCATCACCCGGCTGGATCAGATCGCGGCATGGAACGATGCGGAGATCGACCGGATCGATGCGCAGCTTGGCCGTTTCCAGGGCCGCATCCGGCGGGACGACTGGCCGACGCAGGCCCGGCTGCTGGCGGCCGACGACATCGCCGGATACGAGGAACGCTTCGGCCGCGTATGATCGCATAGCAGGGAACCAACCGTCCTGCTCTCCTGTTCGTCCTGTCAAGCATCAGAGTCCGTGCCGACTCTGCAGGAGAACAGAAATGGCGACGTTGAATAACGGGCGGCCCAAGGTTCTGGTCGTCGAAGACGAGTTTATCATCGCACTGGACTTGTCAGAGACGGTCCGCGATCTCGGCTTCGAACTGGACGGACCTTATGCCGACAAGGAAAATGCCTTCGTGGCGATCGACGAGCATCTGCCGGATGCCGCGATCCTGGACGTCCATACCAGGGATGGGGAGGTCTTCCCGCTGGCCGATGCACTGACGGCAGCGGGCGTGCCGATCATCTTCCATTCCGGCCATGTCACGCCGGGGGAGGTCCATGCCCGCTACCCGCAGGCATGGGCCTGCACCAAGCCGTGTCCGCCCGATCACCTGATCGACGTGTTGCGGGCGGCGGTGGAACAGCACACGCAGCATTGATGCGGGAATGACGGGCGTCGGCGATTGGTTTCGCCGGCGCCACCCGCTATGGCCACCGGCAATGGCCACCCCAGCCCTGTCTCAGGACCCCGCATTGACGCCGATCGGCCGCCTCCGGCAGCGTTTCGGCGATCGCGCTATCGGCATTGCGGTGGCCGTGGCGATCGAACTTGTCCTGCTGCTGGTGCTGCTGACGCTGGGCACCGGCATCACCCGTCCGGGAGAGCCGGAGGGCACGGCGATTACCTCCTTCGATGTTGCCCCCGCCCCGCCTGCAGAGGAGCCGAGCCCGGTCGAGCCTGCCGCCGAGCAGCCGACTCAACCGGCCGAGCAGCAGCCGCAGGTCCAGGAGCAGGAGCAACCGCCGGCGCCCCGCCCGACCGTGGCGGACAGCGCCGCCCCGCCCCGCCCGGTACTGATCCTGCCCCGGCCCGATGCCTTCCGCCTGCCTGCGCCCGACAGCGCCCCGCCTGCGCCCCCGCGTCCGGCTGCCGCGCCACCAGCTCAGGTCTATGGCCCGCCAGCACCGCCCGCCGGCGCCGGCATGCCGGGCGACACCGAACGGGTCGGCACCGCCCCTAACGGGGAGCCGATGTATGCCGCCCGCTGGTACCGCGAACCGACCGACAACGAGCTGGCCGGTTACCTCTCCACCGCCAACAGCCCGGGTTATGGCCTGATCACTTGCCGTGTGGTGACGGGCTACCGCGTCGAAGAGTGCGTGGGCCTGTCCGAACAGCCGCAAGGGTCCAACCTGCTGCGCGCCGTGCTGGCGGCTTCATGGCAGTTCCGCGTCCGTCCGCCCCGGATCGGCGGCAAGGAAAGGTTCGGGGAATGGGTGCGCATCCGCATCACCTACAGCGACCGCCGCATCCCCAGCTGATTGCCGGGTGCCGGCGCGCTTGCCGCCCGCATCTGCTGAACCGCTTGCCGCGCTCTGGCGGTAAGGGGCGACGGTTCCTAGCTTAGTGCATGCAACAAGAGCAGGAGCCGATGGCGAACACGACCGACGAGATCGCGCAAGCGGCGGAACCCTTGTTCGAACTGGACCGCAAGACGCGCGACCTGCTGCATCCGCATCACCGCACGCCGCTGGTCCGCCTGCTGCGCGTCATCGGCGAGGCGGGCGACCAGCCGCAATTGCGGCTGCTGTGCGCAGGCATGGCGGTGGCGGGCCTGCTGCGCGGCGATGCGCGGATGGTGCGGGCCGGTGCCCGCATGTTGCTGGCGCATGAGATCGCCACCCAAGCCAAGAGCGCCGTCAAGGGATCGGTCGATCGTTGGCGCCCGCGCAGCTCCGCCGACGGCAAGGAACACCGGCCGCAAGTCGGTGGACAGCGGGCCAAGGAGCTGTCCAGCTTCCCCTCCGGTCACAGCGCCGGCGCGTTGGCGGTGGCCGGCGCCTTTGCCACCGAATATCCGCAGCACGGAGCGGCGGCGCTGGCGGCAGCGGGCGCGATCGGCGCCATCCAGGTACCGACCTGCGCCCATTACCCCAGCGATGTGGTGGCCGGATGGAGCATCGGCGCGGTTGCGGCACGGCTGGCAAGCTGGCCGCTGCATCCACGCCGCAGGGAACCAAGCCGGCCGTAACGGCTTGCTCCCCGTCAGGGGGAAGCAACATTGATCAGTCTGGCATCGTCACCCGCACCGCGCGAACATTACTGGGATACGCTGCGGGCCTTCGCCATGTTGCTGGGCATCCCCTACCATGTGGCGCTCTGCTATCGCCCGGGCGAGGACTGGATCGTGCGCACGGGCGAAGGCGTGCCGGGCATGAACCGGCTTGCAGAATTCATTCACCTGTTCCGCATGCCGGCCTTCTTCCTGATCGCCGGCTATTTCGCCGCCATGCTGCTGACCCGGCGCGCACCCGGCACCTGGTTGCGCGGGCGGGTGAAGCGGCTGGGGATCCCCTTTGTGGCCACCATCCTGACGCTGGTGCCGCTGCTGAACCTCGCCTGCGAGTTCTCCACCCTGCCTTATGCAGAAGCGCTGCGGTCCTTCCGCGACAATGCGCTGACATCGGGCGGTTATTGGGTGCGGCATCTGTGGTTCATCATCGTGCTGCTGTATTGCAGCGCCATCGCCGCAGCCCTGGTGCGGATCGTGCCGGCCTTGGCACGGGGGCATGTTCCGCCTCGGGCTGACACGATGGTGGCCAATCGGCTGCCGCTGGTCTTGCTGGCGACGGCCAGTATCGTCGGTCTGTGGGAAGGCGCGGCGGTGGAGGCGTTCTGGGACTGGGGCTTCGCCACCAACCTGTACCAGCAGATCCTGCGTATCGACGAGTTCATCGCCTACCTGCCCTATTTCGCGCTAGGCTGCCTGCTGCAGCGGATGCCGGCGATGCAGGCCCGCTTCGGGCAGCTGAGCCCGACGGTGCTGGTGATCGCGATCGCCGCCACCTTCGTGTCGATGCACTGGGGCGGCGAGGTTCACCCGGCGACCGGGCGCTTCATGGCGACCTTCGCCGCGCTTGCCTGGACGCAGGTGCTGGTGGCGGCGGCACGGACCTGGTTCGACCGGCCGAGCCCCACCGTCCGCGCGGTGACCGAGGCCGCCTTCGTGATCTACCTGTTCCACATGCCGATCGTGATCTGGCTCGCCTGGCTGGGCCAGGACGTGCCGGTGCCGACATGGGGCAAGGTGATCGCGGTCAACCTGCTGACGCTGGCATTGTCCTGGGGGGCGTGGCTGCTGATCCGCCGGTCCGGCACCCTGTCGCTGGCGTTCAACGGCGTGCGCAGTCCCGTGCCGCTGCACCGTGCCGGAACGGGCACCGATGCAGCGGAAGGGCCGCCTCGCTGATCAGGCCCTGATCCGGACCGGCACGCCCTTCGCGGCAGGAGTCTTCGACATCTCGTCATGGTACCATAGCGGCATCAGCGGGTTCAGTTCGGGAAAGTAGCCGGCCAGCGTACCGGCGGGCAGGTCATAGGGCGTCACCGTCAGCCCGCCGACCTCGCGCACGACATCGTCGCCCGCATCGCCGACCAGCGTCACCTCCTGCCCTTCCACAAGCCCCAGCCGCTGCATTTCCGCCGGGCTGACCAGCACGATCATGCGCGAGCCCGAGAGGCCGCGCAGCCGGTCCGAATGGCCGTAAATCGTGGTGTTGAACTGATCGTTGGACCGCAGGGTGACGAGGTGGAAGCGGTGCTCCGCCCGGCCGATGCCGCAGGCGTTGAGGACGGTCGGCGTCGTGAACTCCGCCTTGCCGCTTTCCGTCTTCCAGATGCGGTCACGTGCGGCATTGCCGCGATAGAAGCCGCCGGCCTGCCACATGCGGGCATTCATGTCGTGAAACTGGTCAGGATAAGTGCGGGCGATCAGGTCACGCACCTGGCTGTAATCGGCGGTCCAGCTGTCCCACGGGCAGTTCGGATTGGGATCGAGCGTCGCTTGCGCCAGGCCGGCGACGATCGCCAGTTCGGACTTCAGCAGCTCGCTTGCCGGAGAGCGCCGCCCTTGCGAGCCATAGATGTGGCTGAAGCTGTCCTCCATGCTGACCGCCTGCGGCCCACTGGCCTGCATGTCCTCCTCCGACCGGACGAGGCAGGGCAGGATCCACGCGCTCTTGCCCGGCATGCAATGGGTGGTGTTCAGCTTCGTGGCGATATGGACGGTCAGTTCCATGTCGCGCCAGGCGCCATGGGCGCGCTCATGCTCCGGAATGGCCATTGCCAGATTTCCGCCCAGGCCGATGAAGCCCTTGTTCTCGCCCGCCAGCAAGGCCTCCACGAAGTCGACGGTGGTGTGCCCGTCCTCCATCGGCGGCTCGAAGCCGAACAGCTCGCGATATTTGTCGTTGGGCGCCAGTTCCACCTTCTCGGTGATGCCGACGGTGCGCTGGCCCTGCACGTTGGAATGGCCGCGGATCGGATTGCAGCCCGCCCCTTCCCGGCCGATATTTCCGCGCAGCAGCAGCAGGTTGACCAGCATGCCGATGGTCTGCCCGCCATGCACATGCTGCGTCAGGCCCATGCCATAGATCCCGATCACGCGCTCGGCCGCGCAATAGACGTCGGCGGCTTCTTCCATTTCGGCGCGGGTCAGGCCGGATTCCTCCTCGATCGCCTCCCAGCCGGTCGCGTCCACCTTGGCCAGGAAATCCTCCATGCCGTGGGTGTGCTGCTCGATAAAGGAATGGTCCAGCACCGCGCGCTCGCCCGCAGCCTGCGCCTGCCGCTCGCGTTCCAGCACGCGCTTGCACAGGCCCATGATGGCCGCGATGTCGCCGCCCGGGCGCACCTGCAGGTACATGTGGTTCATCTTCGTCGGCGTGCCCACCGTCATCTGGATCGGGTTCTGCGGATCGGTGAATTCGATCAGCCCCTTCTCCTTCAGCGGATTGAAGACGATGATCTTGCAACCACGCTCCACCGCATCCTTCAGCGGGTGCAGGATGCGCGGGGAGTTGGTGCCGGGATTCTGCCCGAAATAGAAGATCGCGTCACACTTCGACAGATCCTCGAACGTGCAGGTGCCGACCGGCGACCCTGTCACCTTCTTCAGGCCGACGGAGGTCGTCTCGTGGCACATGTTCGAACTGTCGGGCAGGTTGTTGTGCCCGTACATCCGCGCAAACAGGGCATAGAGATAGGACGGCTCCAGCGCGGCCTTGCCCGACGCGTAGAAGGTGACCGATTTGGGATCGAGTTCCCGCAGCTTCTGCCCGATGGCGGCAAAGGCCGTGTCCCAGCTGACCGGCAGGTAGCGGTCGGTATTCGCATCATAACGCAGCGGCTGCGGCAGCCGCCCCTGCATCTCCAGCTCGTAATCGCCCCAATGGCGCAGCTCGCTGACGGTGTGGCTGGCGAAGAGTTCGGGCGTACAGCGGTCACTCGTCAGATCCCACAGGGTCGCCTTGGCGCCATTCTCGCAGAATTCGAATGCGTGCGGATTGGGCGGCTTCGCCCAGGCGCAGGAGGTGCACATATAGCCGCCGGGCTTGTTCTGCCGGCTGAGAGTCTCGATCGCGCCCGGGCTGGCGCGTTCCTTCAGCGCAATGCGGGCGATGCCCTTGAGCGAGCCCCAGCCACCGGTAGAGCCGGTATATTCGCGCGGTGGAACCATGCCGCCCGCACCATTGTCACTGTCCGCCATCGCCCGCTCCCGCACACCTGTTCCGTAACAGGAACGCGCGAGCGGGCGATAGTTTCACGGATCAACGTTCGCGCATCGCCTGGTGCGAGGACTTGAGCAGCGGCTTGGTCAGATATTCGAACACGGTCTGCTCGCCAGTCTTGATGTCGGCGGTGGCGGTCATGCCGGGCTGCAGGTCGATGATCTCGCCCTCGCGCCGGGGCCGCAGGTTGGAGATGTCGACGTCCAGCGTGACCCGGTAATAGGTGTTCACCGATCCGTCGGCCCCTTCCTCGCTCAGCGTGTCGGGACTGATATAGACCACCTTGCCATCGGCCGAGCCGTAGATCGTGTAATCATAGGCATCGAAGTTCACCCGGGCTTCCTGCCCGGTGCGGACATAGGCGATGTCGCGCGGGGGCACCTGCGCCTCCACGATCAGGCGTGCCTCGGTGGGCACGATCTGCAGCACCTCGTCGCCCGGCGCCAGCACGCCGCCGATCGTGGTCAGGCGCACATTCTTGACGATGCCCGTGGCCGGCGCCACCAGATTGGCCGCCTGCAGCGATCGTTCGCGCTGCGCCAGCTCCTGCTGTGCGGCGACCAGCTCCTCCTCCGTCGAGGTGAATTCGGTCTGCAGTTCCTGGATATATTGCGAGCGGATGTTGCTCATCTGCCCTTCTGTCTGCACCACCTCACGCTGCATGCGGATGATTTCCGAACGGGCCACATCGCCACTTTCGACCAGCGGCTGGTTCAGTGACAATTCCTCGCGCTGCAGCCGGGCCATGGAGCCGAGCGACTGCAGTTCGGACTGCAGCGCGGCACGGCGGCGCTGGAACAGCTGGCGCTGGTTCGCCACGAAGTCGGGGAACTGCGAGACGGAGGCCGGGAAGCTGAGCGGACGGTCGAACAGTTCCGCATTGATGCGGGCCATGCGGCTCTGCAACGCGGCGACTTGCGCGCGTGCCTCCCGGATGCCGGCATCCAGCTTCACGCGGTCCAGCTCCACCAGCAGGTCGCCCTTCTGCACCCGGTCGCCTTCGCGCACATTGATGGCGGAGATCGGTCCGCCTTCCTCGCTCTGCACGATCTGCACGCGGCCGAAGGGGATGACCTTGCCCGGGGCGCGGGTCACCTGGTCCAGCGTCGCCCAGTTGGCCCAGACGATGAAGCCGATCAGCGCGACCGCGATGGTGATGATGATCCAGTAGGACGGGCGCATGCGCGTCACGATGCGTTCTCCTCGTCCGCCGCTTGAACGGGCGGAGGCGTGTCGGTGTCCGCCGGGCCGGCAGGCGGGCGCTTGATGGTGGTGGTCACGCCGCCTTCCGGCGGGGCGACCGGCCGCGGCGGCTGGCCCGGAGCCTGGCCCTGCGGCCGGCGGGGCGGCGCCAGTTCGCCGATGATGTCCTTGGCCGCGCCGTCACGGATGATCCGCCCTTCGCGCATCACGATGATGCGGTTGAAGCGGGGCAGCAGCTGCAGCTTGTGCGTGACGATCACCAGGATGTCCTCGGCCGCGAGCTGCCGGTCGATCGCGTCCAGCGCGGCGCCTTCGGTCACCTGGTCCAGAGCTGCACTGGGTTCGTCCAGCAGGTAGACGGACGGCGCGGCATGCAGCAGGCGGTTGATGCCCACCAGGCTGCGCTGTCCGCCCGACAGGCCGCGACCGCCTTCCTGTATCTGCATGGCGAGGCCGTTGGGGTGGGAGGCGATCATCACCTCCAGCCGGGTGGCCTTGGCCGTTTCCATGATGGCGGCATCGCTCACCTCGCCCAGACCCATGACGAGGTTGTCGCGCAGCGATCCATTGATCATGCGCGAATCCTGCGGGAGGTAGCCGATGTGCCGGCGCACGACCTCTTCCGCCACCTGATTCAGGTCCAGCCCGCCGATCAGCGCGGTTCCGGTCTGCGGGGCATAGAGCCCGGTCAGCAGCTTCAGCAGGGTCGACTTGCCCGATCCGATGCCGCCGACGATGGCGATCCGGTCGCCCGGCGAGATCACCAGTCGGTCGATCTGCACAGCCTGTCGTCCGCCGGCATAGGTGAAGCCGGCATCGGTCAGCATGATCGGCCCGGACAGATGATCGGGCCGCAGCGCGCCGGAGGATGTCGCAGGATCGAGCGGCAGCTGCAGGATGCCGTCCAGCGCCCGCAGGGAGGATTTGGCATAGCTCCATTGCACGATCAGCGTCGGCAGCTGCGCGACCAGCGGGCCGTTGATCCGCCCGGCGATGATGGAACAGGCCAGCAGCGCGCCGGTGGTGATCATGCCCTGCGCGGCCATCCACGCGCCCCAGCCCATGATCAGGACATAGGACAGCTGCTGCAGCGTGGAGAACAGCGTGCTCGACACGGCGGAGGCCCGCTTCACGGGATCCTCGTAATGGTGGACCTCGCGGATCAGCGCGTTCCAGCGGCCCATCATGAACCAGGTGCCGCGATTGGCCTTCACCATCTCGGCCGCGTCCAGCGATTCCACCAGCATGCCGTTCTTGCGGTTGCCGCTGACCTGCGCCTTGTCCGCCCCGGTGCGGATCACCCGCGACAGGATCAGCGCCATGGCGATGGCGATCGGCAGGCTGGCGATCGGCACCACGGCCAGCCAGCCGCCGATCATGGCGATGACGACGATGAAGAACAGCGCAAAGGGCAGGTCCGCCAGCAGGAACAGGGAGCCGGAGGACATCACCTGGCGGATCTGTTCCTGTCCGCGCAGCTGCGATGCCAGCGTGCCGATCCCCGGCGGGCGCGCATCCAGCCGGATCGCCTGGGCGCGGGCGAAGAAGAACTCGCTCACCTCCGCATCGATCGAGTTGGCTTCCTTCTCCACCAGCACGGCGCGCAAGGCCCGCAGGGCCAGGTCGAGACCCAGCGCGAACACCACGCCCGCAGTCAGCACATACAGCGTATCGAAACTGCCGAGCGGGATCACCCGGTCATACAGCTGCATGGAATAAAGCGAGGTCGCCAGCGTCAGGATGTTCGCGAACACGGTGGCGACGCCCGCCATCACCAGCGCGCCGCGCCGGCGGCCGATCGCCCGTTTGAACACATCGATCGCCTTCTCGCCCCCGCCCGACAGCGGATCGGGCAGGCGCATGCGATAAAAGCGCTGGTCAGGGTCGAAGGCCAGCAGCCCGCGCTCGCCCGCCAGCAGCATGGCATCCGGGCTGTCCCATTGCCGCACCACGGACCAGCCGCTGCCGGCATCATAGACGAGCAGCGGGAACTGGTCGGGCCGCGGCCGTCCTTCGATGCGGGTGGGATAGGGCCAGCCGAGCACGCCGCACAGGCCGGCGAGCGCATCCGCGTCCTCCGCCAGCTCGTAATCGCCCAGCTCCGCGCTCCATTGCGGAGACAGCGGTGCGCCGGACGCGCGGGCGTAGGTCTCGATCGCCCGGATTATGCTGCCCTGCCCGCTCATTCTGTGCCCCCTGTCGGCATTGGTTCCCAGCGGCAGGAGAAGGCCAGGATGCGCGCGGCGGAGGCGGCGGTCGTGACCCGCGCCTCACTTTCCGACAGGCGCGCATTGGCGGCTTCCCGCACGGCGTTCATCACATCCAGCCAACTGCGCCGGCCGGCAATGAACTGCCGCTGGTAGGATTCGATCAGTTCGGCCGAAGTATCGGCGGCCAGGGTGCCGGCCTCGATCCGGGCTTCCGCCGCCTGCAATTGCACGTAATCGGTCTGCAATTGCTCCCGCAGCTCCCGTTCGGCCTGGCCGAATTCGGCATAGGCGCGCGTGATCCGCGCTTCCGCGCTGTCGATCGCGGAGAGGCGCGACAGGCCGCTGCCCGTCTCCGCTCGCAAGACCAGTGCGGCGCGAGCGCCGGTGATCTCGTTCTGCGACAATTGCAGCAGCACCTGCGGCAGCAGCTCGCCCCGCGCCACCCTGCGGCGGGCCTCCGCCACATCGACCTGGCTCAGCAGCGCCTGCAGCGTGGGGCTGCATTGCAGCCCTTCCGCCACCGCCTGCTCGACCGGCGGCAGGTCCGCCAGCCTGACCGGCAGGGGCATGACCGGCTCTATCGGCACACCGCCCGTCAGCTGTAGCAGCCGCGTGCGGGACCGGGCCTGCAGTTCCTGCGCCGAGGCCAGTTCCAGCTCGATCTGGGCGACCCGCGACCGGGCGAGCGTCAGGTCCACCTGGGGGGAGACCTCCTGCGCGACGCGCCGTTCGATGGAGCCGACCAGGATGCGATGCTGTTCCAGGCTGTCGGTCAGCACACCGATCCGCTCCGCGCCCAGCACCTGCTGGTAATAGGCGGTGGCGACATCGACGGTGATCTGACGGGAAGCCTCGCCGATGCGCTGCCGCCCTGCGCGGGCGGACGCGGCGGCGCTCTCGATCTCGCCGTCGATCGACCCGCCCGACCACAGCGGTTGTTCGGCCACGATGTTGGCGGTCAGCCCGTCCCGATCGGCGAAGTTGCTGCCCTTGGTGGCAGCGAGTGCCTCCACGCCCAGATTGGGGTAGCGCAGCCAGCGGGCCCCACGCAGCTCCGCATCCAGGGCTTCGCTTTCGGCTTCAGCCGCGTTGACAATGGGGTGCGTGGTGACGGCCAGCGTCGCCGCGCGGTCCAGCTCGGTCGGGATGGTGACCGGGGGCGGAAGATGTCGGGGGCCGATGTCGGCAGCGGGCGGGCCGTAGACCTCCTGCGCGCGGACATGCGGCGCCGCAACGCCGGCCAGGAGAAGCGCGGCATGGATCGGCAGCGGCAATCGGCGAATAGCGTGCAGCATGAACAATTGCTTCAGGCAGACGATCGGCGGTGATCCCGCCGATCGCGAAAACGGTCAGCCGCCCAGACCCCCCATGGACCGTGAGCCAGAATGCTAGTTATAGATGCTGTCGATATGCGCTGCGGCAACCGCCGTCAAACAGGATCGCCACCCGGCAACTGCGCATTCCGGCGTTAAGGACGGATTTGCAACAGCATGGCCGCTTGCCGCAGGCCTGCAGGATCATCGACGTCCAGCAGCGCGGCCGGCGGGGCCGTTACCAGCGACAGGTCCGGCACCGCGCGCAGCAGCCCGGCGGCGCCCCGGTCGCCGGCAAATTTGTCGAGTTGCGCAAAGGTGCTGGCCGGCAGCAGCGCAGGCACGCCCGGCCGGCCGGGTGCATGTTCGATCGCGGCCGGCGCCGGCGATGCCAGCAGCCGGCATAGCAGGCTTGCGTCGATCAGCGGCATGTCGGCCAGCAACACCAGCAGCTGCGTCGCCCCGTCGGCCGCGGCAGCTTGCGCGGCGCAGGCCAGCGACGTGCCCAGGCCACGCTCCGCCGCCCGGTTGGTGACCAGCGGCCAGCCGGACTCGCGGGCGAAGATCGGGGCTTCAGGGGGCACGACGATGATCGCGCGACCGACCCCCGCCTGCTCCACGGCCCGCACGGCCCAGCTGCCCAGACGCCGCCCGGCGCAGGGCGCGTCCAGCTTTCCGCCGCCGAACCGGCGCGCCTGCCCGGCGGCCAGCATCGCCGCCAGCACACGCTCAGCCATGTTGGTCAGCCATGCGGGTGCAGCTGTTCGTATCGGCCCACGATCTCCGACAGCACGGACAGCGCCAGGACCAGCGGCTCGCGGGTGCGGGGGATCAGGCCTATGGGGCTGGTGATCCGGGCCAGATCATCGGCGCCGAAGCCGTCGCCCGCCAGCTGTTCCAGCCGCTGGGCACGGGTGCGGGCACCACCTTGCGCGCCGATCAGGAAGGCCGGCGTGCCCAGTGCCCAGTGCAGCAGCGGGCGTTCCCATTCATGATCGTGGTACAGCAGCACGATCGCGGTCCAGGGATCGACCGGGTGCCCCGCCGGCGCCTCGCCCAGCGCCATGTCGCGCCCGGGCAGTTCCGCAGCGATTCCGGCCGAGGCGGCAAGATGCAGCAACGCCGCCTGTTCCGGCCCTTCCCCGAACACCAGCAATCGCAGTGGCGGAATATAGCGACGCAGGGGAAGTTCCCCCGCCACATGCGGCAGCGCCAGGGTCGCAGCCCGGCGGCTGTCCAGGGCGGCAACCGCCTGCCGACAGGCATCGCGGTCTGGCGCGGGATCGATCAGCACATCGATCCCGCTGCCGCAGGGCAGGCGGAAGTCGATATGGGCGGACCCGGCGCCGAAGCGGCGCACCACGGGGGCGCCCGCCCCACCTGATTGCCGCAGCTCGCTCGCCAGCTGCTGTTCCAGGCAGCCATCGGCCAGGCTGCCGGCCATCTCGCCCGCGGCGGTCACGGCCAGTTGAGCGCCCAGCCGGCGCGAATAGCTGCCATCGATACCGACGATCGTGCACAGGCCCGTCCCCGGCTGGCAGGCGGCCCGCAAGGCGGCCCGATCGTCGTGGGATGCGGGCGCCGCGGCATCGCTGGAATGAAATTCTGTCACCGCAAGGAAGTAGCGGCGCGACACCCGCTTTTGAAGATGCGGCCGCGCAGGACAGGTGCCGGCGCAGGAGCTTCAGCTTGTCCAAGGGTGTGTCGGCTGGGCACACAAGTTGCGATGTGATAGTGCGCCGCCGCCGTAGCCTAGACCGGCTTCAACAAGGGGCACACACCATGGCTGATGTTCAAGTCGCTCGCCAGGCAGCCGCGGCGGAGCAGGTCTTCCACCGGTATCCGGTGCCTGGCGCCGGGATGCAGCGCTTCTGGTGGTTCACCCGGTTCGTCGCCACCGTGCCGTTCAACAGCTGGCGCGGCAGCCGGGCGCTGCAGCGCCATGTGGACGACCGGGTGCCCGCCGCGTGGCCGGCGGAATTCGCCGGCAAGCGCGCACTGATCGTCGGCACCGGACCCAGCCTGGATCGGGTCGATCAGACCTTCTTCAATGATTTCGACGTGCTGGTATATGTGAACTTCGCGCTCCGCCGCGCCCGGTTCGACCGGCCCGAATACTTCTTCACCATGGATCCCGGTCCGTCCCGCGAATACATCGACGCCTTCGGCGCAGATGCCTTCCGGCGCCTCGGCCCGGATCATTGCGTGATCGCCCCGATCTTTTTCGATTTCTGGCATCTCATGACGGAAGAAGGCCGGGCGATGTTCACCTGGCTGCGGCCCGATGCGGTTGGTTGGCGGACAGAGCGTTTCAAATCGATACCCGTGCCAGTGGTGCTGCGCCGCTATCCCCGCCAGCCGGACTGGCAGGATTACCGCCTGCCGCAACTCGGCCGGGTCATCCCGATCCTGAAGCCGACCTCAGCGCTGACCGCGGTGATGTTCGCCGCGATGTGCGGATCGCGCGACGTCGGGCTGATCGGATGCGATTTCTCGGACAGTCGCGCAGCTTCGGTTGGCGGCGCCCAGACGGCGGTCGCGGCAGGCACGTTCAACAGCGCACGCACGGAGTTCACGGCGATGCAGGCGAATTTCGCTGACCAGGGCGTCCGCCTGACGAATCACTCCTGGCTTCGTTGACAAATCGTGAAGGCCGTTGTGCAGCGCCGATGCTCGATGTAAGAATTTCTTCACACTTGCAGCATTCTAGGGGTGATTATGGCATCGGGTGATAAGCGCGCATTGATCACCGGCGTGACAGGGCAGGATGGGGCATATCTGTCGCAGCTCCTGCTGGACAAGGGATACGAGGTCCACGGGATCAAGCGCCGTTCGTCCTCCTTCAACACGGGCCGGATCGAGGATATCTATCAGGATCCGCATGAGGAGAATGCCCGGTTCCACCTGCATTACGGCGATCTGACCGACTCCACCAACCTGATCCGGATCATGCAGGAAGTGCAGCCGACGGAGGTGTACAACCTGGCGGCGCAGAGCCATGTGGCAGTCAGCTTCGAAACGCCGGAATACACCGCCAATGCCGATGCGATCGGCACGCTGCGCCTGCTGGAGGCGATCCGCATCCTGAAGCTGGAAGACACCACCCGTTTCTACCAGGCTTCCACCAGCGAGCTGTACGGCCTGGTGCAGGAAGTGCCGCAGCGCGAGACGACGCCGTTCTATCCGCGCTCCCCCTATGGCGTGGCCAAGCTGTACGGATACTGGATCGTGGTGAACTACCGCGAAGCTTATGGCATCCACGCGTCCAACGGCATCCTGTTCAACCACGAAAGCCCGCTGCGCGGCGAAACCTTCGTGACGCGCAAGATCACCCGCGCAGCCGCGGCGATCAAGCTGGGCCGGCAGGAGCGCCTCTATCTGGGCAATCTGGACGCCAAGCGCGACTGGGGCCATGCACGCGAATATGTCCGCGGCATGTGGATGATGCTGCAGCAGGACGAGCCTGACGATTACGTGCTGGCGACCGGCGAGACGACCACCGTGCGTGACTTCGTGCGCTGGTGCTTCGAAGATGTCGGCATCAATATCGAATTCCGTGGCGAAGGCGTGGAAGAGGAAGGCTATTGCCAGAACAGCGGCAAGTGCCTGATCAAGATCGATCCCCGCTATTTCCGCCCTACCGAGGTCGAGTTGCTGATCGGCGATCCGGCCAAGGCGCACCAGAAGCTGGGCTGGAAGCACGAGACGTCGGTGCGCGAACTTGCGCGCGAGATGGTCGAGGCCGATCTTCAGGTGATGCGGGACGCACCGATCGCAAAGGATAGCTGAACGCACCATCTCAGCGGACGGCGCGTCATCGTGAAGAGTGGCGCGCCGCGGGCCGACCATTTCCCGCCATGCACAGATTGCTTTCGGAGACAGACCAAGTGACCTACTCGCTGCAGGGCAAGCGCATCTATGTCGCCGGGCACAAGGGCATGGTCGGTTCGGCCATCGTGCGCCGGCTGGCGGGCGAAGGGTGCGATATCCTGACCTCCGACCGCTCCGTCGATCTGCGCGAGCAGGCGGCGGTGCGTCAATGGTACGCTGACAACCGGCCGGATGCCGTGATCGTGGCGGCCGCGAAGGTGGGCGGGATCCTGGCGAACGACACCTATCCGGCAGAATTCCTGTACGACAATCTGATGATCGAGGCGAACCTGATCGAAGGCGCCCGCCAGGCCGGTGTGGAAAAGCTGCTGTTCTTGGGCTCGTCCTGCATCTATCCCAAGATGGCGGACCAGCCGATCACCGAAGATGCGCTGCTGACCGGTCCGCTGGAACCAACCAACGAATGGTATGCGATCGCCAAGATCGCCGGCATCAAGCTATGCCAGTCCTACCGGCGGCAATATGGCTGCGACTATATCAGCGCCATGCCGACCAATCTGTACGGCCCAGGCGACAATTACGACCTGAAGGGCAGCCACGTACTGCCCGCCCTGATCCGCAAGGCGCATGAAGCGAAGCAGGCTGGTGCCGCCAGCATCGAGATCTGGGGCACGGGCACGCCCCGGCGCGAATTCCTGCATGTGGACGACCTGGCCGATGGCTGCGTCTTCCTGCTGCAGACCTATTCGGGCGACGAACACGTGAATCTGGGATCAGGCACCGATCTGCCAATCATCGAACTGGCGCAGATCGTGTGCGACGTCGTCGGGTTTCGTGGCGAGATCACCCGCGACACCAGCAAGCCCGACGGCACGCCGCGCAAGCTGATGAGCGGCGACAAGCTTGCTGCCCTGGGGTGGAGCCCGAAGATCGGCCTTCGCGACGGGATCGAACATGCCTATGCCGGCTTTCTGGCGGGTCACGTCAAGGGACAGGGATGAGGAACTACGCCGGCGAGAGGATGTCGGGGCGATGAGAATACTTATTCTCGGCTTGAACTACGCGCCCGAACCGGTCGGCATCGGCCCTTATACGAGGGGCCTTGCCGAAGGTCTGGTTGAGCGCGGCCATGCCGTGTCGGTGATCGCCGGAAAGCCTTATTACCCGCAATGGCGCCCCTATGCCGGTCAGGCGAAGGGCATAACCACGGCGGTGGAGAATGGCGTCACCGTTACCCGTGTGCCGCATTATATCCCCGCCACGCCCAGCGCGGCGCGCAGGCTGCTGCATCATGCCAGCTTCGCAGCATCTGCCCTGCGCCCGGATGCGCAGGTCGCCGGGGCCGCGCCAGACCTGGTGTTCACGATCGCGCCTTCGCTGATGTCGGTTCCGGTTGCAGCTTTGGCGGCATATCGCGCGCGGGCGCCGCTCTGGCTGCATGTGCAGGACTTCGAGGTCGAGGCGGCATTTGCCACCGGCCTGGTTGGCAAGGGCGGCCGGCTGCGCAGTGGCGCGCTCGCGGCGGAGGAACGTATCCTGCGCATGGCCGACCATGCCTCCTCCATCAGTCCGCAAATGTGCGCCAAGCTGGTCGACAAGGGCCTCGCGCCGGAACAAGTCTACCAATTGCGGAACTGGAGCACGACGCAATTCGATTTCGCCAGCAGCGACAGCGCCGCCTATCGCAGCCGGTGGAACCTGGGCGACCGCAAGGTTGCGCTGTATTCCGGCAACATCGCCAACAAGCAGGGTCTGGACGTGGTGATCGAAGCCGCCCGCCTGCTGCGGAACCGCACCGACATCGCCTTCGTGATCTGCGGCGAAGGGCCGAACCGGGCCAACCTGCAGGCGCAGGCCGACGGGCTGGACAATGTGCAATTCCACGACCTGCAGCCCGCGGAACAGATGGGGAGCTTCCTTTCGCTCGCCAGTGTCCAACTGCTGCCGCAGATCATGGGCGCGGCCGATCTCGTGCTGCCGTCCAAACTGACCAACATGCTGGCTTCGGGCCGCCCGGTGCTGGCCACGGCAGAGCCGGGCACCGGCTTGTATGCCGAGGTCGAGGGATGCGGCACGCTGACCCCGCCGGGTGACCCTGCCGGCATGGCGGAGGGACTGGTGCGACTGATCGACGATCCGGACGGCAGCGCCCGCTATGGTGACGCAGCCCGGCGCCGCGCGCAGGAGCGCTGGAGCAAGGACAGCATCCTGGATGCGCTCCATGCGCGGCTTTGCAGCCTGCAGCCTGCGGCATGACTCGGCCGTTGAAGACCTCTGCACCGGTCAACTTCGTCTACGAATCCACCTTTGATCGCGCAGCGCTCGAAGCGGCCCCGTCCTTCGAGCACCATGCCGTTCACGATGCGGACTTCCGGGCGTTGCTATCCTCGCGCGGGGACACGTGCTGGGCGGTAGCCACATATTACCACCTGCGCGAACGCGGCTACACCGGCATATCGCTGTCGCTCGCTCCGCGGCGCGACTGCATTAACGTTCTTCATTCGGAACAGTTGCGCAAGATCGGTGCTGACCCGCGCAGGTTCGATATCTGCATACAGGCCGATTTTGCTCATCGACCGGCAGCACAATTCCACATTCTGCAGAATGCCAGGTATGAAGGGGAGAACCGGGCTACGATCTGGCTTTATCCGCAGATCGGCATTCTCCCTCGCACCGCGCCCGCAGGTCGCCTGACGCGTATCGGCTACTTGGGGCATGTCAATAACAGCTCGGTTTGGTCCGGAGAGCGCTGGCAGGCATTTCTGCAGCCTCTGGGTGTCGAATTCGTGACTGCGCCGCCCAGACTGTGGCATGATTTCAGCGACCTGGATGCAGTCATCGCAATCCGCGACTTCGGCAAACGACCGCATTACTCCAAGCCGCCCAGCAAATTGATCAATGCCTGGATCGCCGGCGTGCCGTTCATTGGGGGATCCGACTCCGCATATCGCCAGATCGGCACCCCTGGTGAGGACTTCCTGCTCGCTACCAGCCCGCAGGAAGTGCGGGATGCGCTTGACCGTCTACGTCGCGATCCGGCGCTGGTCAGCCGTCTTGTCCAGAACGGGCGGCAGCGAATGGCCGATTTCACCGTCGACCGTTTGATCGAGAAGTGGGTCGCCACCCTGGAAGGTCCGGCAGAAGCCAGGTTCCTCCAGTGGCAGCATCGCCCCGGTTACGAAGCGCTGCGCAGCCACGCATTGGCGACCATCGACCGCGGATGGGTGCAGACCAAAGCATTGCTGCGCACGGCGGCCAGGCTTGCTTCTTCAGCCCGCAAAGCAGTCGCCTAAGACAATGCAAGCGCCCAAATATGGTCCGCAAGGCAAGCGGATGCTGAGCGGCATCATCGCCAGCGGCTTCAACATCTTCTCGCGCATCGGCGTGCAGCTTCTGATCGTCCCGATCCTGTTCAGCAACTGGAGCGCGGAACTGGTTGGCACCTGGCTGCTCCTGTCATCGATCCCCAGTTACCTCGGCCTGACCGCCAGCGGCTTCGGCTCGGCCGGCGGCAATCTGGCGATCGCGGCCGAGAAGGACGGCGATCGCGCCTTGGCCCAGGCATCGTTCTGGGCCACCTGGCTGCTCGTATCCGTTACCAATCTGGCGATCGTCATCGCCTTCATTGCGGCGAGCGGCTGGATCGTCAGCGCGGACCTGTTCCAGATCGACATTGTACCGGCGTCCGAACTGCAGGCTGCAATCTACTGGCAATGTGCCTATGTGCTGCTGTCCGTCCAGGCGGCTGCACTGGTCCTGCCCTACCGGCACGGGGGACAGTACCCACGCAACATCTTCCTGGGCAGCCTGCAGTCGACGGCCGAAGTGGTGGCAACCGCGATCGTGGTGATGCAGACCGAACGGCTGGACCTGATGGCAATGGCGCTGGCCGGGGTGCGGCTGGCGTTCCTCGTGGTGATCTTCGCGTATGGCTACCGCGCCAGTCCGGGTCTGTTCGGCTGGCCGCCTGCGTCCAGGATACGGGAGGCCCTTGCCGCAATCTGGCGGCCGTCTTTGGCTTTCATGGCCGCCCCCCTGGTCTTCGGTTTCAACCTGCAGGGCTACAATCTGCTGGTCGGCGCATTCTTCGGCCCTGCCGCCCTGGCGAGCTTCGTCGCGACCCGCATCTTCGTGCGCGTGCTCGATATCCTGACCAACTTTGCCTATTCCATGCAGTTCTTCGAACTTCCCTATTAGGAAGGTCCGGCTGCCGAAGGGCTGATGCGGCGCATCGTTGCCGCGATGACGGCGTCGATGCTGGTGCTGTCGGTTGCCTTCCTGATCGGCCTCGGCACGATGGGGGAAGTCGTGCTGGCGATCTGGACGGTTGGCCAGGCTCGGTATGACTGGGCCGTTGCGATCGCGCTTGCCCTCTCCGGGACGATCCGTGCCATCAGTATCAGTCCGGCGGCGACGCTTTCGGCGATGAACCTGAACTCGCGGTTCATGACGATCTACATGCTGAGTTCGGGCTTGTCGTTTGCACTTGCCTGGTGGCTCGGCAGCATGGGCCTGCCCTTGGCCATGCTGGTGCTGACCTTGCTGCTTGCAGAACTGGGTCAGGCCATTCCGGCTTTCCTGGGGACGTCGCGCGTGCTGGGATACCCGCTGCGTCAGATGCTGGTGGATGTGCTGTCGATTCGCGCCCGATTTCACGACGTGCTGTCGCTCCGCAAGGAACTCACCGCCTGAAGAACGGTCTCAGGCGAGCCGCCGGCACGATACCGGAAACTCGCCTGAGCCGAGGCGCAACGGTGACGTCGAGGTGCAAGGCCGTGAACCTACGCTTCCCGTATCATCGCTTCACGCTTCAATTTGGTCAGCTTGCCCATTCCGCGGTGACGCGCAAGGCACTGCTCGTCATCGTAAGCGGGGCGGCCAGATTGAGATTGCGCACCCGAACCGCCACCGTGTTGTCGGCCGATACACGCGCCATCAACTGCGCATCCGAAGCGAGGCTGGCCATGGGCGTCACTCGCACCTCCATGCCCGGACGAACACCGGCAATCGTCAGTGTCACTTCGTCCGAGACATCACCGGCCGGGATGGGCGCCCCTCCTTTCTGAAGCACCGCGGTGACGGAACCGCTCAAGGTTGCTCCTGGAGTATCGGCGATCCAAAGTGTGCCGTCGGAAATGAAGTCATACTGGACGTTCGGCAGCATCAACATCCGCTTGCCCATGCGAGTGTTGCTGGTGCTCAACGAAAAAACGACGTTTGAGATGTAGTGCACCAGCCGCAGCCGCGCGCCAGCGGGAAACCTGCTACTACCTGCCGGCAGCGTGAACGGAAAGTTTCCGCCGGACGCCGTGTTGGTGACGGACAGCCGCAGATACCATGCGGGAATATCCGTCATTACGGGCGTGGTTTCGATGTTGTACGGGCCAGCCGGTACTCCTGTCCCCTTGATCTCCTGCACCACGGGCGAGAAGCCGGTCGAAGCTCCGCCTGTGTTGCGAGGCGCGCGCATGTAGTCGCCCGATACACTTCCAATCCGGATGTTGGGGCCGTAAGTGCTGCCGGCCCACTGGAAGGCATCTCCCGTCCCCGCACCGTTGGCCCGCGCAAGTGGGGATCGCTGGTGGATGATCTCACCCACCCAGCTGTCTTGCGGGGAGGTCGCGTCAAGGCTGAGAGTGGGTGCGAAGTAGACCTGACTCGATTTGTTTTCGTGAACCATCACGATGCGACCGACGCTGCTCGACCAGAAGTTCCCCCCGACGGCTCCCAGGGCGACGGGGCTGTCAGTTGCGACAATCTCTCCGATGTTCGTCAGATGGGTGACAGCATAGGCCGCGTTGCGCACGCGGATCCTGCCGATAGTGAATGATGGACGCGCGGTGAATCCTGCGGGATTGCTGACATAGCGGGTTGCGGCGAGCGAACCACCTTGCAGACAGTTGTCGATCTCCAGCAGGTCGATTTTCGACGCACCATCACCAAACCCGCCCTCCATGGCCTGGAACGCGTTGGCCAGGATCAGGTGGTTGATCTCCAGCCTTCCCGGCTTGCCGTCACCGCAAAGATGCGGATGCGGGTTGATCGCGTCGGCGTCGGTATCGTGGAGATGCAGGCGGTTGCCGCGGATCGAACCGTGATTATTGCCGGCCTGGTAAATCAGCTCTCCGCGAAAACCGCCAATCTCGAGGTTGTCGAAATTGATGTCGCCGCACCAGCCCTGCTGGCTCGCCCAGATCGGCTTGTCGGACCAGTCCCAGCCTGCCCCGTCTTCCGGGCGCAATTTGCCCGACGCATACGGGTAGGACTCACCGGTCGGAACATACTGCCCGCCGAAGCCGGACTGCGGAATTCCGCCATCGAGGATCCATTTGCCTTCAAAGTCGATCGCGGCGAGGCCATCATACCCTTCGCTGGCCAGAACAGCATTTCCCTGTGCGAAGGTCAGACCCATCAGGAAGAACATGCCGCCACGCCAGTAGTACCCGCCACCCCGCGTGGGGTGCGGGTCCAGCTGCTGCGTCCCCGCCCATATGGCCGGGTCGCTGCCGTCATACTTGCGGCGGGCAAAAGTGGTCCCGCCCGATGCGGCCCGCAACGCCACCCGTTTGCGCACGATCAGGGGGAACCCGCTATAAACACGCGGGTCAGTATGGGGCACGGATGTGCCGGCTGCCGTGATCCAGGGGGTACCCTGGTTCATCGACGGGTCACGCAGGGGAACCCAGATTTCATAGCGGTTCTGCTGAAAAGCGACCCCTCTGACGCCATGCGTCCGCATGGCATGCGCATAGTCGATCGCCATCTGGATCCATGCGCGCTGGTCAACGCCTTTCTGGGACGGCGGGCAACCCAGCTGTTCCGGCGTGATCATGCCATCCTGGCTGGGCAGCAGCCGGAAGAACCGACCCTGCCGGGTGCAGAACACGGCCGTTGGGAAGCGGGCCATCAGCTCCGCCGTGGCCTGGTTGTCGCAGACATAGGTGGCTGCGCCATGGGCCGGGCGATCATGGCCGGTACTGTCGATCCTCTGAATCGACGAGGGCAGATTGCTGTTGCACAGCTGCGTAAAGGATTGCGGGTTCAGCGCCGCAGCCTGCGCTGCAAGCCCGCGCGCGTTCAGGTCCATGGCGCTCATTGCGACACCCGATAGGCGATCGTGCCTGACTGCAGCGCGATATTGAGATAGAAGGTCGCCCCAACCTCGCTGTCCTGCCATACGGGTTCGTTGGCATTGCTGTTGAAGACAGCCCACGGCATCCCGCCGACCGTGAGCGGATAACGGGACTTGCCGTCATCGATCGAGCGTTCCAGCGAAACCGATCCTGTCCACACACCACTCAGCTGCACATGGATGGGTCGGTTGACGGTGGCCTTGAAGGGGCCTGTCACGGTCGAGCCGGCGGCATCGCCGGCAAGCGGTGTTGGTGGTGGCAGCGCTTCCACCGGCTGCGTTCCACCCCCGGTCACGACGACCGGAAGCGGGGCCTGTGGCGTGACCAGCGAGAAGTTGCCGGCGGGGTCGGAGAAGCCGAGCGCGGACGGGGCCACGTAGCTGGTCGGAGAAAGGATTGTCGTTATCTTGGACACGAAGGAGCCTCCCGTTTGGAAAAGACCTCAGCCAGCTAGACAAGACGAACCGTGTAGGAAAATTGTTTATCGCTTTTCACGTCGTTCTGGTTATCCCCACGGTGTGCGTGCTCCCCTCAGTGTTCGCCTGCCTTGCAATGGTGCGTTGCGGAATCCTGCCGCCCGGTGTTACCAGTTTGCAGGCCCCGGCCGGCAACCATCTGGGTAGGATAAGCACATGATCGCGGAAGACCGTGAGCGGATTGCCGGCCTTCGCGTGACGATCGTGTCGCACGCTTTCGGCTATTCCGGCGATCTGATGTATTTCGGTGAGATATTCCGCAGCTTGCGCCAGCGCTTGCCCAAGCTGCAGGTGGTTGTGGACGATCGCACCGTGTACAAGAACAGCTACGGGATCAAGCTGCTGCCCTTGATGCGCCTGCGCCGGCGCACGCTGGAGCGCAGCACGCCAGATGGCATGGCCTACGCTACGGAAGTCGCCATTCCCGGACCGCTACTGCTGCCCCGGCTCATCAGGGAAAAAGCGGACGTGATCGTCACAATCGAGTTCACGCTGCCCGCCCTGATCGCCGTGATGGCCACTTCGCTCCACCCGCGCCGGGGCCTCGTGCTGCTGGTGGAGTCGGACCCGGCCGCCCGCGGGGGCAGCAGCAACCCGATGGTTCGCCGGATCAAACGCTGGGCTGTGAAGCGGGCCGACGTCCTGCAGACCAACAACGAACGGGGCCGGCGCAATCTGGTGGAAGACCTCGGCGCAAACCCTGCTCGCGTACGTGTGGCGCCGTACCTCACCTCTCGTCCGCCTGGACCGGCCCAGCAGATTGTGCTGGCGCCGGGAAGGACACGGATATTGTTCGCCAACAGCATAAATGAACGGAAAGGTTTGCGGCAGTTCCTGGGCGCCTTGGCGCTCGTGCCGGCATCGTTGCGCCAGCCGATCGAACTGACAGTGATCGGCGATGGTCCCGAGCGTGCAGAACTGGAAAGGGAGGCTGCCGAACTGTCCCTCGGTCAGGTGCAGTTCTTCGGCCGCAAGGCATATGATGAGCTTGGCATCCATTATGCTGCCGCCGATATTCTGGTCATTCCCTCGCTGGCTGATTACCGTTCGCTCGCGGGTTTTGAAGGGCTGGGCTATGGTCTTGCCCTGCTGTCGTCCTGCCATGATGGCGCGACGGAGGAAACGGTGCAGGACGGGATCAATGGCTTCGTCATCGACCCCTATGATATGCCTGCCGTGGCAAGCCGGATCCTGGCACTAACGCAGGATGCCGACCTACTGCTGCGCATGCGCCAGCAGTCACTGCAGCGCTACCATGACCTGTTCTCGCTTGATGTCATCGCCGACAACCTGACGGACAGCATTGCACTGGCCGCGCGCTGTCGTCTGGGATGAAGCGTTGCGGCACGGGCAGGCTGCGTCCAGACCTGCCTGTGCCACCCAGACCTATGCTGCCGGCTCACGCCAGACGAGCCGCGGCTTGCGGGCAGCGGCAGTCTCGTCGACGCGGCGGCGGGGAGCCAGCATCGGCGCGGCGCCCAGATTCTCGTCACCCGCATTCGCCCGTTCGGCAATGGCCCGCATCGATGCGATGAACTGGTCGAGCGACGCCTTGCTCTCGCATTCGGTCGGTTCCACCAGCATGGCCCCATGCACCACCAAGGGGAAGTACATGGTCATCGGGTGGAATCCCTCGTCGATCAGCGCCTTGGCGACGTCCAGAGTGCTGACACTCTTGGCAAAGCGCGCATCACTGAACAAAGCTTCATGCATGCAAGGGCCGCTGGCTGCAAAGGGCGCGTCCAGCAGGTCTTCCAGACTGCGCAGCATGTAATTGGCGTTGAGCACCGCATCTTCCGCCACCTGCCGCAGACCATCCGCCCCGTGGCTGAGGATATAGGCAAGCGCGCGGGTGAACATTCCCATCTGGCCGTGGAACGCGCTCATCCGGCCGAAGGATTGCGGGTGCCGGTCACCGGCGGTTTCCTCTTCGACCAGCGTGATGTGCCCATCCGCCTGCCGTTCGGTGAAAGGCAGCGGAGCATAGGGGCTGAGCGCTTCCGACAGGACCACAGGGCCGGAGCCCGGTCCGCCGCCGCCATGCGGGGTGGAGAAGGTCTTGTGCAGGTTGATGTGCATGGCGTCGATGCCAAGGTCGCCCGGGCGCACCCGGCCGACGATGGCGTTGAAATTGGCACCATCGCAGTAGACGTAGCCGCCGGCCGCATGGACCGCGTCCGAGATCGCCTTCATGTCGCGTTCGAACAGGCCGCAGGTGTTGGGATTGGTGATCATCACCCCGGCCACGTCCGGCCCCAGCCGACCGGTCAGCGCCGCCAGATCGACCCGGCCGTTTGCGTCGGCCGGAATGCCCTCCACTGTGAAACCGGCAAATGCCGCCGTCGCCGGGTTGGTGCCATGGGCGCTTTCGGGCACCAGGATCACCCGGCGGTCCTCCCCTCGTGCCTGCAGCGCGGCCTTGATGCACAGGATGCCGCAGAGTTCGCCATGTGCGCCGGCCTTGGGCGTCATGGCGACGCTGTGCATGCCGGTCAGTTCGATCAGCCACACGGCCAGTTCGTCAATCACACCCAGCGCACCCTGCACCGTATCTACCGGCTGCAGCGGATGCACGTCGGCGAAGCCGGGCATCCGCGCGACCTTCTCGTTCAGCCGCGGATTGTGCTTCATGGTGCACGAGCCGAGCGGGAAGATCCCGCAATCGATGGCGTAGTTCTGCCGGCTGAGACGGGTGTAGTGCCGCACCGTCTCCGGCTCGGACAGACCCGGCAGGCCGATCGCGCTGGTGCGGGCATGCTTGCCCAGGCGGCTGGGGCCATCGGCGGCAGGTTCCGGCAGGTCGATGCCGGTCGTTTCCGTCGTGCCGATCTCGAAGATCAGCGGCTCTTCCAGCATCAGTCCGCGATTGCCGCTGACCGTGCTGAAGTCGTCACCTGCCGGGACCGGGGTGCCGGGCTTCCACCCGCTGGCGTTCAACACGTTCATGCGAGCACTCCTTCTAGCCCGGCGACCAGGGCGTCGATATCCTCGGGCGTGACGGTCTCTGTCACCGCGATCAGCAGCGCATCCGCCAGCCCGGCATCCTGCGGGTAGAGCCGGCCGAGCGACACACCGGCGAGCACGCCCTGAGCCGCCAGGTCGCGCACCACCTGGCGGGCATCGCGGCCGATGCGGATAGTGAACTCGTTGAAGAAGCTGTCATTGACCAGCTCCACACTCGGGATCGCGGCCAAGCGATCCGCTACCTCACAGGCCAGCCGATGGTTCTCTGCCGCCAGGGCCCGCAGGCCCTTCTCGCCCAGCAGCGTGACATGGACGGAGAACGCCAGCGCACACAGGCCCGAATTGGTGCAGATGTTGCTGGTCGCCTTCTCCCGCCGGATATGCTGTTCGCGGGTGGACAGGGTCAGCACGAAGCTGCGCCGGCCCGCGGCGTCCACCGTCTCGCCGCACAGGCGCCCAGGCATCTGGCGGACATATTTGTCGCGCGTGGCGAACAGGCCCAGATAGGGGCCGCCGAACTGCAGCCCGACGCCGAGCGACTGCCCTTCCCCGACCACGATGTCCGCGCCGAGCTCTCCCGGGCTGGCGATCGCACCCAGCGCGACCGGCTCCGTCACGACGGCGATCAGCAGCGCACCTTGCGCCTGTGCCGCTGCGGCGATTGCAGCAAGGTCAGGCAAGCGGCCAAGGATGTCGGGATATTGCACCACGACGCAGCTGGTTTCGCCGTTGATCTGGCCAATCAGGGCATCCTCCCCGCAATCGGCCGACAACGCCGGTGGCGCATATTCGATCACGTCGCCGGTGAAGCGGGCCATGGTCTGGATCGTCGAAACGTAATGCGGGTGCAGGCCGTCATGGATCAGCACGCGCGCGCGCTTCGTGATCCGGCGCGCCATCACCACCGCCTCCCATGCCGCGGTGGAGCCATCGTACATGGAGGCGTTCGCGACATCGCAGCCCACCAGACGCGCCACCTGGGTCTGGAACTCGAACAGCATCTGCAGCGTGCCCTGCGCGATTTCCGGCTGGTAGGGCGTGTAGGCGGTCAGGAACTCGCCGCGCTGGATCAGATGGTCGACGCTGGCCGGCACATGGTGGCGATAGGCCCCCGCCCCCAGGAAGAACGGCGCGTCTGCCGCCGACAGATTCTGTGCGGACAGTCGCCGCATGTGGCGTTCGACCGACTGTTCGCTGGCATGCAGCGGCAGGCCTTCGATCGGCCCATACAGATGGGCACTTTCGGGCACATCGGCGAACAGGACATCCACGGATGGCGCACCGATCACGTCCAGCATGGCTGCGCGATCGGCATCGGTCAGGGGGAGGTAGCGCATGGTGTCTCGTGCTTTCCGTCCGGCTGGCTCAGTCGAGCCCGGCCACGTATTCCTTGTAAGCGGCATCGTCCATCAGACCGTCCAGTTCGGCCGGGTCCGCGATGGTCAGGCGGAAGAACCACCCTTCGCCTTCCGCATCGGAATTCACCAGGGAGGGATCCTCTTCCAGCGTGCCGTTGCTCTCCGTCACGGTACCGCTGACGGGGGAGTAGACGTCCGAAGCAGCCTTGACCGATTCGACCACGCCGGCTTCCTTGCCCTTCAGCAGTTCGGTTCCGGCGGCCGGCACTTCCACGAAGACCAGATCGCCCAGCTGACTCTGCGCATGGTCGGTGATGCCGATCGTGGCGCTGTCGCCATCGACTTCGATCCATTCATGTTCGGTGGTGAAGTAACGTGCCATCAAGCCTCTCCTTTGCGATGGTAACGATGGGGAACGAAGGGCGGCCGCACCACCGTGGCGGGCAGGCGCTTGCCGCGGACTTCGGCAAACAGCGCCGTGCCGGGCGCGATATGGGCCGTGTCGACGAAAGCCAGCGCGATCGGATGGCCCAGCGTGGGGGAGAAACCGCCGGAGGTGACCCGGCCGACCTGCTCTTCGCCGGCGAATACCAGGCTGCCCTCGCGGGCGGCCATGCGCCCTTCCAGCACCAGGCCCACGCGGCGCATCGGCGCACCGTCGCGCAGCAGCGCGGTGATGCGCGCGGCACCCGGGAAGCCGCCATCAGCCCGGCGCGCCTTGGTGATGGCGAAGGCGAGGCCCGCCATGACCGGATCGGTTTCGGTGTCGAGGTCATGGCCATACAGCGGCAGACCTGCCTCCAGCCGCAAGGAGTCGCGCGCGCCGAGGCCGATCGGTCGCACCTCATCCTCTGCCATCAGGCGATCAGCCAGCGTGACGGCATCGACGGCCGGGAGCGACAGCTCGAACCCGTCCTCCCCGGTATAGCCCGAGCGGAAGATGCGGACCGGCACCTCGCCCAGCATGCGGCTGGTCGCTTCCATGAAGCCGAGTTCGGTAGCGATGCCGGGGAACAGGCGGTCGAGCACAAGGGCGGCCTCCGGTCCCTGCAGCGCCAGCAGCGCCAGATCGGGCAGCGGCGTAAGCGCCACCTCTGCGGGCAGCCGCGCCTGCAGATGGGCGATGTCGCCGACCTTGGTCGCGCCGTTGACGACCAGGAAATAGGTCGGCTCACCTTCCGTGATGTTGGTGACGATCAAATCGTCGATCACGCCGCCCTTGTCGTTCAGCAGCAGCGAATAGCGCATCCGCCCCGGCGCCAGCGCCTGCAGGTCCGCCGGCAGCAATGCTTCCAGCGCGGCGGCAGCGCCGGCACCGGAGACAGTGAGCTGCCCCATATGGCTGACGTCGAACAGGCCGGCATGGCTGCGCGTCCATTCATGTTCGGCGATGATGCCGTCCGGATACTGGATCGGCATGGCATAGCCGGCAAACGGCACCATCCTGGCACCGGCCGCACGGTGCCAGGCATCCAGCGGCAGGGTGGCAGGGGGGTGGTCGATCGTGGGGCGGTCAGTCATGCTCAGGCAGGCTCCGGTAATGGTCCAGCCAGCTCGGCCTGAAGCTGGCAGGTGACGGTTTGCGGTGAAGAGGTCCGGCGGGCAAGCGGGCATGCAACGGCGGCAACAGAACATCGCGACCAGCGTGGTCTGCGTCACGCCGGAGACCAGCACCACGCCGATCGAGCAAGCCCGCGCCGTTCAGAAACAGGCGACCCATGAACCCTTTTTCTTGTTGATCCGGCGCGGCCGGCTTTCGCCGCCGGAACGCGTTACCATTCCCGCTCTTGCAAATCTTGGGAAAAACGGCACTTATTTGCCTGCACTTTGACGGTTTATGCGGCAACGGGGGATTGTTATGGCAAAAAGCGTGCGTGAAGCGCTTGACCGCACGGATTTTCGAGTCCTGCGCGCCCTGGTTGATGATGGGCGTGCTGCCGATGTCACCTTGGGGGAAACCGTTAACCTCTCCAGCACCGCGGTGGCCCGCCGGCGCAAGCTGCTGGAGGAAAAGGGCGTGGTTACCGGATATTCGGCCGTTATAAATCAGCAGAAGTTGGGTTATGCGATCACCGTGCTGGTGATGATCGAGCTGAGCAGCCAGTCGGAAAACAAGCTGATGGAGTTCGAGGAGGCGGTGATGTCCTGTCCCTCCATGTCGTTCTGCTCGTTCATCTCCGGCGAAAACGACTTCATGATGCTGATCAACGTCCGTTCCTTCGACCACTACGATCTGGTCTATCGCAAGGAGCTGTCGAACTTGCCCCATGTCGCAAGAATCCGCTCCAGCTTCCTGCTGCGGGAAGTCGCTCGGCGCCGGGTGGCGCCAGCCGTGCTGGACGAACTGGAAGGCTGAGCGCCAGGGCGGCAAGACGAACCTTTCCGGGTGCAATGTCCTGAAGGCACCGCTTCCGCACAGGTGCGGCGACACCAGGTCGGGCCCTCGTGCGGTCAGGCCCGCGCCTCCCGCCGGGCGGCCTTGCGTGCATGCCGGCGGGCTTTGCGCTGTTCGGTCTTGTGCAGCCACTGCTCCATCGACATGCCGCCTTCCGCCAGATCGGCCAGCACGGCGCCGCGCTGCCCCATCGGCTTCGGCTCGCCCGCGGTGGTGTCCACTGTGGTCTGCCGCTCCAGTTCCGCATTCAGCAGCGCGCCGGCCAGGATGCCGTAAGTCGACAGGAACAGCCACATCAGGAAGACGACGATTGCCGACAGGGAACCGTAGGTGGCGTTATAGTCGCTGACAAAGGCGACATAGAACGAGAAGCCGAAGGTGATGGCGATCCACAGCACGGTCGCCAGCAGCGCACCCGGCGTCAGCCAGCGCCACTTCGCCGGGCGGCGATCAGGGCCGTAGCGCATGATCAGGGCAAAGCCGATGCTGCCCAGCAGGATCGATGCGGTCCAGGTCAGCAGCTTGAACAGGGTCGCCACCCAGGGTCCGATCAGGCTTTGTGTATGCGTCTGGAGCCAGGCGAACACGCCGCCACTGATGAGACCCGTCAGGGCCACGAACACCACGGCAAGCGTCAACATCATGGCGCGGATCGTCAGCGTGATCATTCCGCGGGTCTCATGCTCCTCGTTGATGATGTTCAGCGCGCCGATCAAGCCGTTGGCAGCGCGTGTGCCGCCATACAGCGCGAAGAACAGCGCGATCACCAGCGCAAAGCCCGTGACGCCGGCATTGGCGTTCACGGCGCCCAGCAACTGGTCCTGAAGCAACACGGCCGCTTCCTGAGGAATGACCTCCACCAGCGCGCCCATCTGTCTCCGAACGGTCTGGGTGTCGCCGATCAGGCCGTAGATCATCACCGTGGATGCGATCAGCGGGGTCAACGCCAGGAAGGTGAAGAAGGCCACGCCCGCACCGATCAGCGACAGGTTGTGGTAGCCCCACATCGTGATCATCCGCTTGATCACCTCGATCCAGCCCGCCCGTGGCACCTCCCTGGGGGAACTTGCCTGCGCTCCCGCTGCCTGGTGGGCGACCGGCTCGCACTGCTCGGAACCATTTTGTTCCATGGCAAGTTGATGATCGACGGCAGTCTGCTGGGTCGTGCCGTCGGGGGCATGATCATCAGGGATCAAGTGGGGAATCCTCTTTTGCGAAACACGGTCTGGCTCAGGCAGGGAACAGGCGAGCTCCGAAATGGTGCCGCATATGGCCGACGTGCCCTGCCCGGGTTGAGTGGCATCACGCTTGCGCTGGCCATCGCGCTGGCCGGCAATGCCGCAGTTGCGCAGGATTCGGCGGATTCGGTCGCGCAGCAGCCTGCGGGCCAACCTGCTACCCCGCTGGACGTGCCTGCCCTGCCTGCCGATACCCAGCTGCCGGCCGTGGACCCCATTATTCCCGATGCCGAGTTCGAGGCCACCGTGCCGTCGCTGGATGCCAACGCGGATGCCGCGCTGGACGGCCCACTGGAATCGATCGAAGAGTTCGAGCGGCGGATCGCGACCGAGCAGGCAGCCGCCGCCCCGCAGGACGGGCAGGCGGCGCCAGTCGGGAACCCGGCCCTGGCCGATGGCGACACGCAGGAGACGATCGGAGATGCCCCGATCCGCGATGCCGCCCTGAACGAGCCTCTGCCCCCGCTGGAAAGCTTCCAGGTGGAAGAGGTGCAGTTCACCGAAGCCGAGGTCGAGAGCGAGCCTACCGAGATCGCCTATGACGTCACGATCAATGGCCTGGACTCGGTGGATGATGACAGCGCGGCGAACCTCGCCGGCATGTTCGATTCCCTGTCGGCGCTGAAGGACGATGACGATGCGGCCAATGTTGCGCAGGTTTCCGCCCGGCTGACCGAAGACAGTGCCTTGCTGCAGAGCATTCTTGCCTCCGAAGGCTGGTACGATGCCACGGTGACCAGCCGGCTGGACCGCACGGGCGAGGATGATGCCCCGCCCCTGACCGCGGTGCTGGATGTGGTCCCGGGGCAGCGTTACACCTTTTCCGACATCACGGTCACCGCCGACCCGACCGAACCCGCCGATCTGATCAGCAGCAATCTGGCGCTGAAAGTGGGCGAACCGATCATCGCCGAACGCGTCCAGGGCGCAGAAGCGCAGGTCGCAGTGGCCCTGCCCGAGAACGGCTATCCCTTCGCCACCGTGGGTCAGCGCGACATTCTGCTGGATCCCGAGACGGGTGGCGGCGACTACACGCTGCCGATCGAGACCGGGCCGCGATCCGTGTTCGGTGGTATCCGCACCACCGGCAATCTCGCCTTCGATGCCGAGCATATCGACGTGCTCAGCCGGTTCGAACGCGGAGAGCTGTATGACAGCCGCATGGTGGACGACCTGCGGCAGGCGCTGGTCGCGACCGGCCTGTTCAATACCGTATCGGTCACGCCGGAGCAGACGGGCGAAGATGCCGGCGACGGCACGCAATATGCCACAATCCTGGTAGACCAGGATGCTGGCCCGCCGCGCACGCTCGCGGGCAGCGCCGGTTATGGCACCGGTCAGGGCGTGCGGCTGGAAGGCAGCTGGACGCATCGCAACCTGTTCCCGCCGGAAGGCGCACTGATCGCCAATGCCGTCCTCGGCACCCGCGAGCAGGGTGTAGGGGCGACGTTCCGCCGATCCAATGCGGGCCGCCGCGACCGGACCTTCAGCCTGACGGCAGAGGCCCTGCACAGCGATTATGATGCGTTCGAGGCCTATACCGGGCGCCTTGCAGCGCTGGTGACATATGATTCCACGCCAATCTGGCAGAAGCGGTTCACCTATGCCTATGGCGTGCAGCTGCTCGGCTCCGTCGAAGAGGATTTCGATTTCTCGATCAACGATCTGGCCGACCGCACCTTCTTCATCGGCGGGCTGACCGGCCAGGCCGGCTTCGACACGTCCGACGACCTGCTCAATCCCACCCGCGGCTTCCGCCTGACCACGCTGATCGAACCGGAGGCATCGCTGCAGGACGGGTTCGACACCTATGTCCGCGCACGGATCGACGGCACCGCCTACGTGCCGATCGGCGACAGCTTCGTGATTGCCGGCCGCCTGCGCTTCGGCACGATCCAGGGTATCGAGCGCTTCGACCTGGCGCCTTCGCGGCGGTTCTATGCTGGTGGCGGCGGCTCCGTCCGCGGCTTCGGGTTCCAGCAGCTTGGTCCACGGGTCGAATATGCCAACCCGGATTTCGATCCGACGGACGAGGATTCCGACGAGCCCGAGACCCTGATCCGTCCGATCGGTGGCCGCAGCGTGGCCGAAGGCGCGGCCGAAGTGCGGTATCGCTGGGGCAATTTCGGTGTGGTCGGCTTTGTCGATGCGGGTCAGGTCTATGAAGAAACCTACCCCACCTTCGACGATGTCCGCATCGGTGTCGGCGTCGGTGGGCGCTACTACACCAATTTCGGGCCGCTGCGGGTGGACATCGCCACCCCCATGAACCGGCGGCGAGGCGAGAGTCGCCTCAACCTCTACATCTCGATCGGGCAGGCTTTCTGATGGCGGACGACACCACCATGACGCCCACCGATACCGACCGGGCGGACAGCGCAGTGGCCGGACCGCATCACCGCAACCCGGCGCTGCGCATCGCCAAGTGGATCGGCATCGTTCTGCTGGTGTTGGTGCTGCTGGTCGCCGCAGTGCTGGTGGGCATCAATACGGCCCCCGGCAAGCGCTTCGTGGTGCGTCAGATAGAGGCGCTGGAGTTCGAGAACGGGATGCGCATCGGCATCGGCGAGATCGACGGATCGCTGTATGGCCGCATGGTGATCCGCGATCTGGCAGTCGCCGATCCGAAGGGCGTGTTCGTCACCAGTCCCGAGATCGCGGTCGACTGGCGCCCCTTTGCTTTCGCCAGCGGGCATATTGACGTCCGCTCGCTCGCCAGCCCTCTTGTGACGCTGGCGCGGCTGCCGGAATTCAACGAAACTCCGCCGAGCGACGCCCCGCTGCTGCCCGACTACGATATCGACGTGAACACGCTGCGCATCGGCCGCTTCGTGGCCGAGGCGCCGGTCAGCGGCGAGCGCCGCGTGGTGGGCATGGATGGCGAGGTGCATATCGCCGATGGCCGTGCCCAGGTCGACTTCAATGGTCGCACCATTGCCGGTCAGGGCATCGCCGGCGGGGATACCGTGGCGCTGGTGCTGGACGCAGCGCCCGAAGACAACCGGCTGGATATCAAGCTCGACCTCAATGCTCCCGAAGGCGGCGTGATCGCAGCGCTTGCAGGCCTGAGCGATCCGCTACGCGTGCAGGTGGACGGGCGCGGTGACTGGGCGCGCTGGGACGGCCGGCTGAATGCCGACCTGGCCGGCAGCGCCTTCGCCCGCGTGCAGGTTCTCGCCCGCGATGGCACCTTCACCCTGCGCGGCCCCACGCGGGTGGCGCGCCTGTTCGAAGGGCCGACCGCCACGCTGCTGGGGCCGATCCTCAACCTGGACCTGACCGGCAAGCTGGCCGAGCGGCGGGTCGATCTGGCGGGCAACGTCAATTCGGACGCGTTCAGGCTGAACACGGCCGGCATTGTCGATCTGTCGGACAACAGCTTCGACGCGTTCAGGCTCGGTTTCGTCCTGCTGAAGCCGGCGGCGATTGCGCCCAATCTGGGCGGCAGCGGCCTCCGGGCACAACTGGTACTGGATGGCGCCTTTACGACGCCGGCGGTGCAGTACGAAGTGAACGCCACGCGGCTGTTCATGAACGACATGGGGCTGGAAAACCTCGCCGCCAGCGGCGCGGCGCGTGTGGATGCGGACCAGATCCTCATCCCGGTGGATGCACGCGTCAGCCGGGTCGTCGGGCTGGACACGGTTGCTGGCGGTACATTGCGCAATGTGCGGCTGGCGGGTGATCTGGCGATCGACGGCACCCGCATCCTGTCCGACAATCTGCGCCTGCGTTCCGATCGCATCGATGCCGGGCTGATCGTCGTCGCGGATACCTCCACCGGCCTGTATACCGGCGCCATCGATGGGCGGATCGACGATTATCGCGTGGAGAGCGTCGGCATCTTCAACATCGAGACGGACATCGACCTAAAGACTGTGCCCACCGGCGGGTTCGCCATGCAGGGACGCGTGCGCGCACGCTCCACCCGGCTGCTGAACGACAGTGTCCTGAACTTCCTGGGCGGCAATGCGGTGGCGGCGACCAACGTCCTTTATGGCCCGGACGGAGTTGTCCGCTTCTCCAACCTCCGCCTGGATGCGCCGGACGCGCGGATCACGGATGGCCGCGGATCGTGGTCGCCGGACGGGCGCCTGTCCTTGACCATGGCCGGCACCACCACCGCCTATGGCGCCGTGGGCGTGCAGGTCGCCGGCACGATCGCCGACCCCGATGCGGTGATCACGGTGGAACGGCCCGGCTTCGGCATCGGCCTTGCCAATGTGGAGGCGCGGATCACCGGCGCACAGGGCGGGTACCGCCTGGATGCGACCGCGCAGACCGATTACGGTCCGCTGACCGCCGACGTGGTGCTGGGCACCGCCGCCCCGCTGACGCTGACGATCAACAACGCCAATCTGGGCGGTATCGACTTTGCAGGGCGCGTGCAGCAGACCAGTGCCGGCCCCTTCGCCGGGCAGCTGACCGCCAACGGCAATGGCCTGGGCGGCGTGGTGCGGCTGTCGGCGCTGGGCCAGTATCAGCAGGCGCTGGTCAATCTGCGGGCGCGCGACACCGTTCTGCCCGGCCCGGCGCAGCTTGCGATCGGTTCGGCCATCGTGGATGCGCAGATCGTGCTGTACGATCAGCCGCGGATCGTGGCGGACGCGCAGCTGGCGCAGACCCGTTACGGCGCGCTCAACATCGTCGCCGCCCGTGCGCAGGTCGATTATCGCGATGGCCGCGGCACGGCCCGCGTGCTCGCGGAAGGCACCAGCGGCGTGCCGTTCCGCATTGCCATGAATGCCGATCTGCAACCGCAGCTGTGGCGCGCGGCGCTGCAAGGCCGGGTCCGCGGCATCGACTTCCGCACCGCCACGCCGGCGCGGATCGTGCCGGGCGACGGCAGCTACGAACTGCTGCCCACCCGCATAACCTTCGGCCAGGGCGACATCCGCGTTGCCGGCAAGTATGGCGAGGGCATAGAGCTGCAGACCCGCCTCGACCGGCTGGACCTCGCGATCCTGAACGCCTTCGCGCCGGGCTTCGGCATCGGTGGGCAGGCGACTGGCAGCCTCGATTTCGCGCAAGCCAGCAGCACCGCCTTCCCCAGCGCCGATGCGCGCCTGTCGATCGACAACTTCACCCGCACCACCGCCGCGGCGGTCAGCCGGCCGATCGACATCAACTTCGTCGGCAAGCTGCTGTCCGATGGTGGCGAGGCACGGGCGGTGATGCGGGATCGCGGCGCCGTGATCGGCCGGGTGGTCGCGTCGCTGCGCCCCCTTGGGCCGAGCGCCGGCACCTGGACGGAACGGATGCTGGCGGCACCGCTGGGCGGCGGCATCCGCTACAACGGGCCGGCTGCCACGCTGTTCTCCTTCGCCGGGCAGGTGGACCAGACCCTCACCGGTCCGGTCGGCGTCGCTGCCGATTTCACTGGGACCGTCTCGGCCCCGTCCTTTGCCGGGCTCATCCGTTCCAGCAATCTCACTTATGAGAACCAGACCTATGGCACCCGCCTGACCAATCTGGCCGTGAACGGGCGGTTCACCGGTGACCGGCTGGAAGTGCGCAGCCTGACGGCCAATGCCGGGGATGGGACCGTCAGCGCCAGCGGCTATGTCAGCCTGGCCGCGGACGCCGGCTACCCGATGGATCTCGCGGTCACGATGGACAATGCCGAACTGGCGGACAGTGACCAGATCGCCGCCCGCGCGACCGGCAATCTGCGGCTGGCGAAGGCCGCCGGGCAGAATGCGCTGCTCTCCGGCCAGATCCAGCTGCCGGAAACCCGGTACCAGATCGTGCGCCAAGGTGCAGCGGATGTGCCGCGGTTGACCGGCGTGCGCTTCAAGCCGCCGCGCGGTCCGCAGCGCATCACGGGCGACGAACCGGCGGAACCTTCGGCCGGCCTGTTCGAGCAGCTTGCGCTGGACATCGACCTGGTGGCGCCCGAGCGGTTGTATGTTTCCGGCATGGGGCTGGAATCCGAATGGCGCGCCGACTTCAACGTGGCCGGCACCAGCGCCGCGCCCCGCATGTCGGGCGAGGTGGAACTGATCCGCGGAACGCTGGGCTTTGCCGGCCGCAACTTCGACCTGAGCGATGGGCGGGTGCAGTTCACGGGCGGCAACACCATCGATCCGACGATCACCATCGTTGCGACGGAGGATATCGAGGACGTGACGGTGAACGTGAACGTTGAGGGCCGCGCGATGGACCCGCAGATCACCTTCTCCAGCACGCCTGGCCTGCCGCAGGACGAAATCCTCAGCCGCATTCTGTTCGGCAGCTCCGTCGGCAACCTGTCCGCCATCCAGGCGGTGCAGCTGGCGGCCTCGCTCAACTCGCTGCGCGGCTCGGGCGGCGGGCTCAATCCGCTGGGCACCCTACGCGCGGCCAGCGGGATCGATCGCCTGCGCATCCTGGGCAGCGATGACGAGACCGGCCGCGGCACCGCACTGGCGGCGGGTCAGTATCTGACGGACGACATCTATGTGGAGTTCATCACCGATGCGCAGGGCTTCACCGCCACGCAGCTGGAAGTCAGCCTGACCCCAGCACTGTCGATCCTGAGCCAGGCGGGCGGTTCCGGCGCGACCAATGTCAGCGCCCGGTATCGCAAGAACTACTGATGCGGCTGGTCCTCGCCCCCACCCTGCTCCTGCTGGCGGCCTGCCAGCAGGAGCCGAGCTTCGATGAACGGTACGAGGCGGCGCAGAAGAAGGTCGGCACCACGGCCGCCGGGATCGAGGCGGACATGCGCAAGGCCGACCAGCAGGCGGTCGCCGACCGGCGCCAGCTGGAGGCTGCAGACGCGGCCCGGCAGCAGCAGGCGAGCGGCGACAACTGATACGGGTTCCCTGCCCCGCGCCCGGCGGCTAAGGCAGGTCCGATCATGAATGCTTCAACACCTCTTCTTTCCTCGCTTTCGGTGGCGCTTGGCGGCGGCATCGGTGCGCTGCTGCGCTATCAGGCGGGCCGCTGGATGACGGCGCTGCTCGGCCCCGGCATGGTCAGCGTCTTCCCCTTCGCCACTCTGGTCGTGAATGCGGTCGGCAGCATCGCCATGGGCGTGCTCGCCGGCGTTCTGGCCCGGGGCGGCGGCAGCGAACAGGCCCGGCTGCTGCTGGGCGTGGGCCTGCTTGGCGGCTTCACCACCTTTTCCGCCTTCAGCCTGGAAATGGTGCTGCTGATCGAGCGTGGCCAGCTGCTGTTCGCCATGCTGTACCTGATCCTGTCGGTCGGCCTGGGGATCAGCGGGTTGATGATCGGCCTCAACATGATGCGGATGCTGGGATGACCGAGGCTGCACCTTCCACCCCGTCCTCCACGGTACGGCAGTTCACCGTCGGCCCCGATGATGATGGCGTGCGGCTCGACCGCTGGTTCCGCCGTCATCTGCCGCAGATCGGCTTCGCCACCATTTCCCGCTGGGCTCGCACCGGGCAGATCCGAGTGGATGGTGCCCGCGCCAAGCCGGAGGATCGCCTCACCACCGGGCAGGTGGTGCGCGTGCCGCCAGGTGGCGACGCGCCGGCCACCGGTCCGCGTCCGCAGGCCGAACTGACGGACGAGCAGCGGGCGGAAGCCGCTGCCATGCTGATCACCCGCACCGATTCCGCGCTGGTGCTGAACAAGCCCCCAGGTCTGGCCACGCAGGGTGGCACCGGCATGCGCCAGCATGTCGACGGCCTGCTGGACGCCTATGCCGATGAAGGCGCGCCACGTCCGCGGCTGGTGCACCGGCTCGATAAGGACACGTCGGGCGTGCTACTCGTCGCCCGCACGCCGGGCAGCGCGGCGTTCTTCTCCAAGCGGTTCTCCGGCCGCTCTGCCAAGAAGGTCTACTGGGCCTTGGTGATCGGCGTGCCGGACGTCTACGAAGGCTTCATCGACGCGCCCATCAGCAAGCAGCCGGGCACCGGTGGCGAGAAGATGCATGTGGACGAGGCAGAAGGCCAGGCGGCCCGCACCCGTTATCGCGTGCTGGACCGGGCCGGCAACAGCGCCGCCTGGGTGGAGCTGCAGCCGCTGACCGGGCGCACGCACCAGCTGCGCGTGCACATGGCGGCGATTGGCCATCCGATCGTCGGCGACGGCAAATATGGCGGGCAGGCCGCGTTCCTGACCGGTGCGGTCAGCCGCAAGATGCACCTGCATGCCCGCCGCCTGATCATCGACGCGCCGGGCGGCAATAAGCTGGACGTGACGGCGGACCTGCCCGAACATTTCGCCGCCACCATGACGCAGCTGGGCTTCGACGAGAAGGCCAGCAATGCGGAGCCCGAAGGGCCGCCGCCGGAACGGACCCGCGAAGAAAAGAAGCAGGCGGCGCGCGCGCATGCCAAGCAATACCGCAAGGAACGCCGCGGCGAGCGGCGCGGCCGCCGCGAGGCCGGTGCTCCGCCGTCGAAGGGCCCGCGCCGCTGATGGCACGCGTGCGGCTGGCGGTGTTCGACTGTGACGGAACGCTGAGCGACGGGCAGGCGGCGGTCTGCACGGCCATGGCGCAGGCCTTTGCCGAAGCCGCCCTGCCCGCGCCGTTCGGCCACGAGGTGCGGCGGATCGTCGGCCTCAGCCTGCCGGAGGCGGTCGCGCATCTGGCCCCCGATGCCGCGCCGGATGTGCAGGCCCACGCGGTCGATGCCTACAAGTCTGCCTTCCGTCTGGCGCGCGAAGAGGGACGCCTGCGTGAACCGCTCTATGATGGTATCGCGCCGCTGCTACGCCAGTTGCATGCCGATGGCTGGGTGCTAGGCGTGGCCACGGGCAAGAGCGATCGCGGGCTCGCGGCGTGCCTGGCGACACACGGCCTGGCGGACCTGTTCACCACCTTGCAGACGGCCGACCGCCACCCTTCCAAGCCGCACCCGGCGATGCTGGAGCAGGCCATGGCGGATGCTGGCGCCATGCCCGCCGACACGGTGATGATCGGCGATACGGTGTTCGACATGGCGATGGCCGAGACGGCCGGGGTGCGGGCGCTGGGCGTCAGCTGGGGATATCACGAACGGGCGGAGCTGCTGGCCGCGGGTGCCGTGGCCGTGGCGGACACGCCCGGGGAACTGGAAAGATTGCTGTTATGAACGATCCCGCAAAGGGCCGCTGGGTGCTGCTGGGCGTGTTGCGCGGCATCGGGGTCGCGCTGGTCCTGCTGGGCCTGATGGTGACTGAGGGGCGCTTCGGCCTGCCCTACTGGAGTGGCATCGTGCTGCTGGTGATCGGCTTTGCCGGGGCCTTCGTCGCCCCACGCGTGCTGACGCGCCGCTGGCGCAGCCCGCGCCCGTGAAGCGCTTCTGGCGGGAAGTGACGCTGGGCGAAGCGGCGGGTGGCTGGCAGGTGCTGCTGGACGGCCGGCCGGTGCGCACGCAGGGCGGCGCAGCGCAGATCGTGCCCCGTCATGCGTTGGCGGAGATATTGGCACAGGAATGGGCCGCGCAAGGCGAGACCGTCGATCCGGGTTCCTTCCCGATGCGCGACCTGACCGATCTGGCGCTGGACCATGTGGCGCCCGATCCTGCACGGCAAGCCACCAGCCTGCTGCGTTATGCCCAGACCGACACGCTGCTTTATCGTGCCGACCCGGACGAGCCCCTGCATCGCCGCCAGCTGGAGCGCTGGGAGCCGCTGGTGCAGGCCCTGGAGGCGCGCTACGGCATCGCCTTTGAACGGATCAGCGGTGTCATGCCTCGGCCGCAGCCTGCCGCCACGCTCGACACCCTGCGCGGCGTGCTGCTGGATCAGGATGCCTGGCATCTCGCGGCGATCGCCACATTGGCTCCGCTGGGTGCGTCCCTGATCGTGGCGCTTGCGGCTCTCGACCCGGAGGCCTCCCCCGAAGACCTGTTTGCCGCCGCCAATCTGGAAGAGGACTGGCAGGTGGAACTCTGGGGTCAGGACGAGGACGCAGCGCGGGTCAGGGCAGCGCGGGAAGCCGCATTTGCGGCCGCAACCCGCTTCGCCCGGCTGGCCTGACCTCGCTCAGTTGAGCCAGTCGGCGACCTCGATCGCCACCTGGTTCGCCGCCTGGTTCAGCGCCGGACCGACCGACGCCGCATCGGCCGTGACACCGGGCACGCGGGCTTCGAACCGCCGTGTACGGACCTGCCCGCCGGGCATGGTCAGCATCGCATCGTACCGGACCACCGCGCTGGAACTGGCCACGTCATAGCCCATGTCGACCAGCCGGCCGCCGAGCTTCACCGGCGCAGTGTAGAGCAGCGGCGGTTCGTCCAGCACCAGCCGGTTGCGCCGGACCCGAATGGTTTCGGCCAGCAGCCGTTGGAACAGGCGCGCGGGACGTTCGGCCCAGAATGCCTCCTGCAGATAGGCCAGGCTGGCCTCGTCCACCCGCACGGGGACGCGGGTGACGGCCAGGCTCTGCGGCGTTTCCGGTTCCAGCACGGCCAGCGCGTTGGCGGTGTCACTGTCCAGCACGGCACCCGCGGCAACGCGCTGCGTCGGCGTCAGCGTGAACAGCCGCTCCGGCGGCTCTGCCCCGAAGCTGATGCAGCCGCTGAGCAGCGTCGTGGCCAGGGCCAGCGCGGCAATGCGGGGAAAGGCGGAATTGCGAAGCTTCATCGTGGCGGCACCCCTATCGCGCTCAAGGCTGGTAATCGGGCAGCTGTGCGCCCCGCACCAGCGAACCGGCGCCTTCTGTTTCGATCCGTTCCGTGATCGCGCGCAGCGCTGCGCTGGTCCGGCGCAGATCCTGCAACGTGGCATCGGCAGCCGGCAAGGTGGTTCGGCTGAGTTCGTTGATCACCGGCTGGGACGAGTTCAGCGTCGCTTCCAGCGCCTTTGCGGCGGAACCGGCCTCGTCCAGTGTCTGGCGCAGTTCGTCGGCAATCCCGCGCCCTTCCCCGTTGATCACGTCATTGGTCGATTGCAGCGTCGTCTCGAACGCGCCCAGCGTCCGCTGCGACTGCTGCAGCGTGCCCTGCAATTCGCGCAGGGTGTTGCCGATCTCGGGCGAAGTCTCCGCCAGCGAGGCGCTGATCTGCGATGTGTTGGCCAGGATGCCGCGGATGGATTCCTGATTGTCGTCGGACAGAACACGCGTCAGCCGGTCCGTCAGCGTCGCCAGCCGTTCCAGCAGCAATGGCGCGCTGGCCAGGATCTCGCCCAGGCCGCTGGCCTTGGGCGGGATCACCGGCACGCCTTCGGGGCAGGACGAGGTGCTGCAGGTGATCGGCCGATTGCCGCGCGCGCCGCCATTCAGGCTGATCGTCGACACGCCGGTAAAGCTGGAAGAGACCGAAGCGGTGGTTCCCTGCAGGATCGGCGTGTCCGAATCCACGCTGATGCGCACCTTTACGAACTGCGCCTGCCACAGGTCGATGTCGCTCACCTGCCCGACGGGCACGCCGGAATAGGACACCTCCGACCCCTTCGCCAGCCCGCCAACGGACTGCTGGAAGAAGATGTCGTATTCCTTCTGGTTGTTCTCGTTCAACCGGGCGAGCCAGATGAAGAAGGCCGCAACAGCCGCGAGCAGCAGCAGCGTGACCACACCCACCCAGACGTAATTGGCGCGCGTTTCCATGTGCTGTGCCTATGCCCCTGTTATCTTGCCGTGCAAAGCGGCTGCCGGCGCCGATTGCTCGCGCGCGGCGTCACCCTCTGCAACCGTCAGTTCCGCCGCACGATCCCTGCTGTCGCGTGCCGCCCGGCTGCGCGGGCCGTTGAAATATTCCTGGATCCACGGGTGATCGCTTTCCAGCAGTTCGGGGATCGTCCCTACCGCAATCACCTGCTTGTCCGCCAGCACGGCCACCCGGTCGCAGATGGCATAGAGCGAGTCCAGATCATGCGTGATCAGGAACACCGTCAGTCCAAGCGTGTCGGTAAGGTCGCGGATCAGCTTGTCGAAATTGGCCGCGCCGATCGGGTCGAGACCCGCCGTCGGCTCGTCCAGGAACAGCAGTTCGGGATCCAGCGCCAGCGCCCGGGCCAGACCGGCACGCTTCTTCATGCCGCCCGACAGCTCCGAGGGATACTTGCTGGCGGCCTCCCCCGGCAGGCCGGTCAGCACCACCTTGTAGCGAGCGATCTCGTGCATCAGCTCCGCCGACAGTTCGGGGTAGAACTGCTTCAGCGGCACTTCCACATTCTCCGCAACCGTCAGGGTGGAGAACAACGCGCCGCCCTGGAACAGCACGCCCCAGTGATTGCGCACGCCGATCACCTCGTCCGGGCCGGCGGCGGTGATGTCGCGGCCGAACACCTCGATCGTGCCGCCGGTGGGCCGCTGCAGGCCGATGATGGAGCGCATCAGCACCGACTTGCCGGTGCCCGATCCGCCGACGACGCCCAGGATCTCCCCGCGGCGCACCTTGAGCGCCAGATCCTGGTGGATGACGTTGTCGCCAAAGGCGTTCTGCAACCCGTCGATGACGATCGGATACTTGCCGTCATACCGCTCGGTGCCGAGCTCCTCCGCATCTGCCGGCGGTACGATATTGCCGGGATCGCTTCCCATGTCAGTTCCAGCCCAGATTGCTGAAGAACACGGCAAAGAATGCGTCGAGCACGATCACCATGAAGATCGCCTGCACCACGGCCTGCGTCGTGCGCAGCCCGACCTCTTCGGCATTTCCTTCGACCTGCATGCCCTGGTAACAGCCGGCCAGCCCGATGATCAGGCCGAAGACCGGCGCCTTGATCAGGCCGATATACAGATCGTACACCGGCACCACCTCGCGGATGCGCAGCAGGAACGACACCGCCGGCACGCCCAGCGTCACATCGGAGATGACGGCACCGCCCAAGATCGCGATCACGCTGGCATAGAAGCCCAGCAACGGCATCATCAGCACCGAAGCCAGGATGCGCGGGATGATCAGCGCCTCCATCGGGGCGACGCCGATCGTCCGCATGGCGTCGATCTCTTCCGTCAGCTTCATGGTGCCCAGCTGCGCCGCAAAGGCGGAGCCGGAACGGCCCGCGACCATGATCGCGGTCATCAGCACGCCCAGTTCGCGCAGGGTCAGCCGGCCCACCAGGTTGACCGACAGGGATTCCGCCCCGAACTGCGACAGCTGCGCCGCCCCCTGCTGGGCGATCACGATGCCGATCAGAAAGCTCATCAGGCCGACGATCGGCAGGGAGGCGACGCCCACCAGCTCCATCTGCCGCACGATCGCGCGGCCACGGATGCGGCGCGGGTGGCGGATCATCCCGCCAAAGGAGAGCACGATGGCGCCAAGAAAGGCGATCACCCGCAAGGTGCCGTGGCCCAGGCCGACCATGAAGCGGCCGAAATCCTCCAGCGCGCGCATCGGCATGCCCAGTTGCTGCGGGCGGATGTCGGCGCTGCTCTGCGCGCCCTGCACGACCTCCAGCAGGCGGGTGGCCTGATCGCCGGCGCCGGTGATCTCGGCCCCGTGCTGTTCCGCCAGGCGCCAGACGATCCAGGCGCCCACCGTGTCGATCTGTCCGGCATCGGACAGGTCGATGGTGCTGATCGGTCGGTCGATCGCCCGCAATCTTTCGTCCAGCGGACCGACGGAGGACACCAGCATAGGCCCGTGCAACGCAATTGCGCCGCGCCCGCTATCCCCGTCGCCGTCCTGCCAGCTGAAATCCGCCCACTCGCGCATCGGCAACGCTATGTGGCCAAAGCGCTTGTGGCACAACCCAAGAGAATTGCCTTGTCCTCCACCGTGTCGCTAAGGCGTGAGGCAGCATGACCGACACCATCACCCCTGCCGCCCAAGCCGCCGCCGAGTCCGCCGGAGAGCTGGCCAAGACCTTCGACCCCGCCGCGATCGAGCCGCGCTGGTATGCCGATTGGGAGAATTCCGGGGCGTTCCGCCCGCATCGGCCGGACGCCGCGCCCTTCACCATCGTAAACCCGCCGCCGAACGTGACGGGATCGCTGCATATCGGCCATGCGCTTGATAACACGCTGCAGGACATTGTGATCCGGCATGAACGGCTGAAGGGCAAGGATGCGCTGTGGGTCGTCGGCACCGATCACGCAGGCATCGCCACCCAGATGGTGGTGGAACGCAATCTGGCGAGCCAGGGCCTGAAGCGCACCGACATGGGGCGCGACGCCTTTGTCGATCATGTCTGGGAATGGAAGGAACAGTCCGGCGGCGCGATCACGCGGCAGATGCGGCGGCTGGGCTTCTCCATGGACTGGTCGCGCGAACAGTTCACCATGGACCCGCATTTCACCCGCGCGGTGGTCAAGGTGTTCGTCGACCTGCACCGGCAGGGGCTGATCTATCGCGACAAGCGGCTGGTGAACTGGGATCCGGCGCTGAAGACCGCGATCAGCGACCTGGAGGTGGAAACGCGCGAGGTGCAGGGCCATTTCTGGCACCTGACCTACCCCCTCGCCGATGGCAGCGGGACGATCTCCGTCGCCACCACCCGGCCCGAGACCCTGCTGGCCGACATGGCGGTGGCCGTGCATCCGAGCGATGAACGCTATGCCGCGCTGCTGGCGCGCGGTGCGCAGGTGCGCCTGCCGATCACCGGCCGCCTGGTCCCCATCGTGGCGGACGAGCATGCCGATCCCGAGCTCGGCAGCGGCGCGGTGAAGATCACGCCCGGGCATGACTTCAACGATTTCGAGGTCGGCAAGCGTGCCGGGATCAAGGCGGCGGACATGCTCAACATGCTCGATGCCGAAGCGCGCATCTGCCAGACGGCGGACGAGCTGATACCGGCGGAGCTCCTCGGCATGGACCGCTTCGATGCCCGCCGTCGGATCGTGGAGCTGCTGGACGCCGAGGGGCTGCTGGAACGGGTCGAGGACCGCACCATCGCCACCCCCTATGGCGACCGTGGCGGTGTGCCGATCGAACCCTGGCTGACCGACCAGTGGTATGTCGATGCCGAAACCCTGGCCCGCCCCCCCATCGAGGCGGTGCGCGACGGCCGGGTGGAGATCGTGCCCAAGACCTGGGAGAAGACCTTCTTCAACTGGATGGAGAACATCCAGCCGTGGTGCGTCAGTCGGCAGCTGTGGTGGGGTCACCAGATCCCCGCATGGTACGGGCCGGACGGTCAGGCCTACGTGGCGGAGACGGAGGAGGAGGCGCAGGCCCTCGCCGGCAATCTGCCGCTGACCCGCGACCCCGATGTGCTCGACACCTGGTTCTCCTCCGCCCTGTGGCCCTTCGCCACCCTGGGCTGGCCCGACCGGACCGACCTGCTGGACAAGCACTACCCCAACGACCTGCTCGTTTCCGGGTTCGACATCCTGTTCTTCTGGGATGCGCGCATGCTGATGATGGGCATGCACTTCATGCCCGAGGCGCCGTGGAAGCAGCTGTACCTGCACGGTCTGGTGCGTGCGGCCGATGGCGCGAAGATGAGCAAGTCCAAGGGCAATGTGGTCGATCCGCTGCTGCTGATCGACAAATATGGCGCGGATGCCCTGCGCTTTTTCATGGCGGCGATGGAAAGCCAGGGCCGCGACGTGAAGATGGATGAAAGCCGGGTGGAGGGATATCGCAACTTCGCCACCAAGCTGTGGAACGCCACCCGCTTCTGCCAGGCCAACGGTATCGGCGCATCGCAGACGCTGGCGGCGCCGTCGGCGACCAGTGCGGTGAACCGCTGGATCGTGGGCGAGGTGGTGAACACGCGGGCCGCGCTCGACAAGGCGATGGCCGAACGGCGCTTCGACGCGGCGGCCAATGCGATCTACCAGTTCGCCTGGGGCACCTTCTGCGACTGGTATCTGGAGCTGATCAAGGGCCAGATCGACGAGGAGACCAGGGCCGTCGCCGGCTGGGTGCTGGACCAGATCCTCGTCATGCTGCACCCCTTCATGCCCTTCATCACCGAGGAACTGTGGCACGCGCAGGGGGCACGTGCGAACGCCCTGATCGTCGCCCGCTGGCCCGAGCCGCAGGCGGCAGTGGACCCGGCTGCCAAGGCGGAGGTCGAGTGGCTGATCGGCCTCACCACGGCCTTGCGCGGCGCCAAGAACGAGCTCGGCATTGCGCCCGGCGCCCGGCTGGAGGCGTTCCTGCCCGCACCGTCCGCCACCGCGCAGGCAGTGATCGGCGGATCGATGCCAGCGATCGAGCGATTGGCGCGCCTGTCCGCCATCCACTCCACACCCGCGCCCGACGGCCCGGCCATGCAGGTATCGGCAGGGGCGGACCTGTTCGTGATTCCTCTGGAAGGGGTGATCGACATCGCCGCCGAACAGGCCAGGCTGGCCAAGGCCAGGGCGGAATCGGAGAAGGAGCGGGACAATCTGGCCAAGCGGCTGGGCAATCCTGCCTTCGCCGAAAAGGCCAAGCCGGAAGCGGTGGAGAAGGCCCGGGCCGATCATGCGCATCACGCGGCGGAGGTCGACCGCTTGACCGCGGCGCTGGCGCGGCTGGGCTGAGGCGCGCCGCGCAGATCACATGTCGCTGGTCCTTGCCACCACCACGCCGGGTGAGCCGGAAATCTTCGCCTCCTTGCAGGGCGAAGGGCCGAGCATCGGGCGCAGCGTCGCCTTTGTGCGACTGTCGCGCTGCAACCTGGCGTGCCGCTGGTGCGACACGCCCTACACCTGGCACTTCACCGGCGACAATCGGCCGCATCGCGACGGCATGACGCATGACCGGGCGGCCAACCAGCTGACCCTGCCCGAAGAGGAGGTTGCCGCCCGCATCGCCGCTTTCGCCAAGCCGCGGCTGGTCGTCACCGGCGGGGAACCGCTGCTGCAGGGCAAGGCGCTCGCCCGCATGCTGGCGCTGCTGCCGGGCATGGCGGTGGAAGTGGAAACCAACGGGTCAGTGGCGCCGCACCCCGATCTGGACCCGCTGATCGGCCAATACAATGTCAGCCCCAAGCTCGCCCATTCGGGCAACCCCGCCGATCTGGCGCTGCCGCCCGAACGGCTGGCGCACTGGGCCAGCGATCCGCGCGCGATCTTCAAGTTCGTGATTGCCGAGCCGGAAGACCTGCCGGAGGTGCTGTCGCTGGCCGAGCGGTATGCCATCGCTCCGCAACGTATCTGGTTGATGGCGGAGGGCACTGACAATGCCACGCTGGCCGCGCGCCAGGGCTGGCTGGCGGAGTTGTGCCTGCGCCACGACATGAACCTGTCCCCGCGCCTGCACATCGCGCTGTATGGCGACACGCGCGGCACCTGAGCGGGATCAGCGCCCCTGCGCGCGCCAGCGGCGCACCGTGCGCGCGATCGCCTCGCCACCTTCCGCCGGCTGCTGCCACAAGGCGCTGAACAGCGGGTCGGCGCTGGCCGGGCGGCGGTGCTCTTCCAGATCGGCGAAGCTGACGCGCATGGGCACGGCCACGCCCTCCCCGCAGATGATCGCCTCCCGGTTGCGCAGCGCCGGAATGGCGTCGAGGAAGCCGCGCGCCCCTTCCGGCATGGCGGAGCGGACGAAGGCCTGATCGCGCTCGTTGTTCAGCCGCATGGCAATGATCGTGCCGCATTGCGACAGCACCCCTTCGGCAAGATCGCTAGGCCGTTGGGTGATCAGGCCCAGCGCGATGCCGTATTTGCGCCCTTCCTTGGCGATCCGGCTGAGCACCTGGCCGACGCTGGAACCGTGCGCCTGCCGTTCGCTGGGGACGTAGCGATGCGCCTCCTCGCACACCAGCAGGATGGGGCGCAGCGCTTCCCCCCGGCTCCAGATCGCGTGGTCGAATACCATCCGGCTCAGCACCGCGACCACGGTGGCGGTGATGTCGGATGGCACGCCCGACACATCGATGATGGTGATCGGGCGGCCATCGCCATCCATGCGGAACAGCCGGGCGACCAGTTCCGCCATGGTGTCCGCCACCAGCATGCCGGAGAACATGAACTGGTAACGCGGATCGCCCTTCAGCTCCTCAATCTTGGCGCGGATGCGCAGAAAGGGGGCGCTGCTGCTCGCCTTGTCGAGCTGGCCCATCTCCTCGTTCAACAGCCGCAGCAGATCGCTCAGCAGATAGGGGATCGGCGAATCGACCGTGATCCGCCCGATCTCCGCCGCCAGCCGATTCTTGCCCCTTGCGGCCAGCAGGCAGCGGGCCAGGATGTCGGCATCCTCCTGCCGGTCGCTGCCGGTCGTGGTCAGGAACACCTCGCAATGTTCGGCGAAGTTCATCAGCCAGTAGGGCAGCTGCAGGTTGCCGACGTCCAGCACCATGCCCCGCTCCTGGAAGGCGGCGCCATATTCGCCATGCGGGTCGATCATCACGACATGGCCGTGGGGTGCAGCATCGCAGATGCGGTGCAGGATCAGCGCGGCGGCAGTGGACTTGCCGGTGCCGGTGGAGCCCAGCAGTGCGAAATGCTTGCCCAGCAGCGCGTCGATGAACAGGCCCGCGCCGACGGTGGCGGTCGGGTGCACGGTGCCGACCGTGATCGCGGCCCGCCCGGCCGGATCGTAGATACGTTCAAGCTGCGCCGTGGCGACTGGATGAACGGTGCTGCCCGGCAGCGGATAGCGGGTGACCCCGCGGCGGAATGTGCCGCCGGTTGCACCATCGGTCCCTTCGCCCATCAGGTCCGCGATCGCGGTGATGGCGCCGTCTACCTGCTGCAGATCCCGCAGGGAAGCCAGCAGCCACGCGCCGTCCGGGCCCGCGATGCGGATCGCGCTGCCGACCTGCCCGGCCATGGCGATCGCGGGATCGTCGCTGCCGGCGCATGCCGCCAGTGCCGCATCATCCAGCACCAGCCGGGCCTGCGCGCCGGATATCGCCTGCACGGTGCCGATGGCCAGCGCCTCCGCCGGCAGGGCGGCGGCGACCGGCCAGGGCTGCGGGGAAAACTCGCTCATGGGCCATCCTTCGTGCCGGCGTGGCCCCGGACGATAGCCGGCAGGTCTAAACAGGCCCTAAATGTCTGAAAGGGCGGATCAGACCAGCGCGAACAGCCGCCCGGCCGCCCAGCCGGTGAACAGCGCCAGCAGCACGACGCAGATGCCGTACAGCAGGCCGGAATCCTGCGACCGGTCGGCCACCAGCTTCTCGAACCCTTCCTTGCTGACCTCCACATCCGCAATGGCGGAGGCGATCACCCGGCCCCGCTGGATGGCGAAGGTCTCGGCGGTGTAGCTGCCGGTGATCACGTTGGAGGGGACGGCAATGCGCGCCTGGTACAATACGTCCTGGCTGATAGAGACGCCGCGGCCGTCCTCCTTGTACAGCCCCTGCTGTCGTCGCAGTTCGACCAGCCCGGTGGAAAAGCGCGCCTGCTCCTCCGGCTCGATCAGGCCGGTGGGAGACAGCTGCATGAAGTCGAGCCCCAATTCGTAGATCGCGGCGGTCCGTTCGTCCACGATCTCGCCGATCGGGCGGGAGGATGCGACGGCGAAGAAGGACGGGGCGGAGCGAAAGGCGGTGCTGTCGGCATTGACCCAGATGCCCAGCCGCTTCTGCTTCTCGCGCACCAGCATCGCCTCCGTCGGGCCCTTCAGCACCACCACGATGTCGTAGGGCTCGGTCGCGCGGCGCCCCTGCGGATCCAGGATGGCGCCATACAGCAGCAGTTCGGTGCCGGTGAAATCCTGCCGCACCTCGATCCGGCTCTGCGAAACGGCGGGGACCAGCACGGGATCGCGCTGCGCGGTCAGGGCCAGGAAGCTCAAGACCAGCAGCAGCAGCCGGCCGCTCACAGCTCGATCACCGTATAGACCGCGTCGGGCCGCACCCCCAGGCCGAAGGCCATGCGCAGCGCGATGCCCAGCACGATCAGCGCCAGCACCAGCCGCAGCAGTTCCGGCTTGGCGGTCACCGCCAGGCGGGTGCCGATCTGCGCCCCGGTGACCGATCCGATCAGCAGCAGGCCGGCCAGCACGATGTCCACCGCGCGGGTGGTCAGCGCATGCATCATGGTGGTGGCGACCGTCACGAACAGGATCTGGAACAGCGAGGTCCCGACCACGACCTGCGCGCTCATGCCCAGGATATAGAGCATGGCCGGCACCAGGATGAAGCCGCCGCCGACCCCCATCAGCATGGTCAGGATCCCGACCACCACACCCAGGATCAAAGGCGCGAGCGGGGAGATGTAGAGGCCGGATTTGTAGAACCGCCAGCGCAGCGGCAGGCTGGCGACCAGCGGGTGATGCCGCCGCCGCTTCGCCCGGCGGGGTGCGCCCGATCGCCCGGCCCGCAGCGTGCCGATGCTTTCACGGCCCATCAGTCCGCCGATCGTGCCCAGCAGCACGACATACAGGATGTTGATTACCGTATCGATCTGGCCCCAGGATTGCAGCAGGCGGAACAGCAGCGCGCCGATCCCCGCGCCCACGATGCCGCCCACCACCATCACCGCGCCGATCTGCGGATCGACCCCGCCGCGCCGGCGATGCGCCAGCACGCCCGAGACGCTGGCGCCCGTCACCTGGCTGGCGGCGGAGGCGGCCGCCACTGTAGGTGGCACGCCGTAGAAGATCAGCAGCGGCGTGGTCAGAAACCCGCCCCCGACGCCGAACAGGCCGGACAGGATGCCCGTGCCGGCCCCGAGCAGCACGATCACCAGCCCGTTCACTGACAGGTTCGCGATCGGCAGGTAAACATCCATCAGCCATGCCTAGCCCAAGCGGCGGCATGTTTGAAGCGACGGGACGCGTCGGCGGTCAGAAACCGGCGGAGATCGTCACTGCCGGGCCGGATGCCGGCTCCGCATTGCCGGCCACTCGCAGGCGGTAATCGGCGGCCACCCGCCCACGCAGGCCCCTGATGCCGAAGCCGACGCTGGCGCTCGGCCCCACATCCAGTCGATTGCTGCCCCTCTGTGCCCCGCCCCACACCGCTGCGCCGACACGCAGCTGCGCGCGGCCGCCGTCTACCAGCGGACGGTCCAGGCGGGCCTGGCCGTCGACAAAGGCACTCGCGAAGTCACCGCCGACATAGCCGGCCTGGACATAGGCCTCACCGACCGTGCCGCCCGGCAAGGCCACAGGCGGCAGTTCGGTCACCGCGAAGGCGGCCGGGCGCAGCTGGCTGCCCGTCAGATTGTCGTTCACCCGCAACTCCGCCGCCAGCCGCACGGGCACACCCGGCAGCGGGCGCACCGCTGCACCCGCCGCGACCTCCTGCTCCCGCGCGCCGGCCAGCGCGGTGCTCCCGCGCAGGTAAAGCTGCGGCGAGAAGCCCCCGATGGCAGGTGTCAGGCGATACCGCAGCACGGCGCCGGCCTGGCTGCGGCCATAGGACGGCCTTCCGGGTGTCAGCGACGTGGCGGTGCCGTCCCGCAGCAGCACCCAGGCATCGGCGCTCCAGCGCGCGGCGCCGGCCGTGCGCGGCAGTGGCGCGATCGTCGCCCCGACCGCCGCCTGCGGCACGCCCGGCCGCGGCGGGAGAGCTGCGGTCGTCGGTTGCGTCCGTGCAGGCGCGGGCGGGCTGCCGGCACCCGGCTGCAGATAGGCAAGCAGCATCTCCGGCACTTCCATCTGCGCCAGTCCGGCGAGCATCAGCAACTCGCTGCCGATCAGCGTGGCAGGCGCCATGTCGTGCGACTTGCCACCTGCGGGCGGCACCACATCTGCGACCTGCCGCATCTGCCAGGGGATCGCGGTGAGACGCGCCACGCGTGCGGTGCCCGTCCTGTCCAGTACGGTCAGGCGCTGCCAGCCCGGACGCTGCGGGACTGGAGCCGGCAGGGGGCGCTGCAGCCAGCCGCTGCCGGTGTCGCCATCGCTCGGCCCGGTTGGTTCATCCGTTGTGCCGGTGGCGGGAGCCGAGCCAGGGACGCTTCCGACAGCCGGCTGCACCAGCTCCGCCACAGCATCTTCTGCCGGAAAGGGCGATTCCCAGCTGACCGCCCGCAACCCGCACCAGCCCAGCACCAGCCCACCGAGCAGCAGCAGCGGCTGCCCGCGAAAGGCGGTCCTGGAATTGACGGGTCGCCGGCTCACGAGAATGCACGGTTCCGGCGATAAGGCGCGACGCGATCGGCCATCGTGCTGGGATGAGCGTGATGGTGCGTCTTGTCCCACTGCGGCGCTGCGCCCCGAAGGGTGCGGACATAGGCCACCAGCGCCCGGCGACCCGCCATGATGGCGATGATGTTCGACAACGGGATGCGCAGCACGGCGCGCAGGCCTTCCGCCGGGCCGTATTCGCGCGTGGTGAACAGGTAGCGGGAGCCGGCGCGCCAGAGGAAGCTGGCAAAATTGATCGCCAGCAGCCACTTCGCCGTGGTGCCGATCGCGAACGGATGGTCATAACCGGCCAGGCTCGCGACCCACAGTCCGGTGCCCAGCGCCAGCAAGGTATAGGCGGTGAACAGCACCAGAGCGGACAGCGGACCACGCCGGTCGCGCATGCGCATCCATGCCTCCCCCATCCCGGCTCCACTGGCCCAGCCCATCCGGTCCCAGCCCTGCAGCGCGATGCCGTGGACCCAGCGCGCCTTCTGCCGCACCGACTGGTCCAGCTGTGCCGGGAAGCAGGCGCGGGTGGCGATCAGGCGCCCATCCTCGCCGCGCACCCGCAGAAAGCGCGATCGCCCGCCAGCGGCCTTGATGCGCAGGCCCAACTCGTAATCTTCGGTCAGCGAGTCCACGGAGAAGGGGCCGGCAGCACCCGCCGTGGTCGCCATCTCGTCCGCGATGCGCGCCAGCATGGTGCGGGAGAACGCGCAACCCACGCCGGCGGACGGCAGCGATGCGGACAGGGCATCGCGGACGACCATGGCCTTGCCATGCGCCTCGGCAAATTCCTCGCAGTAGTGGCTGCCAACCCAGCGCGAACGCGCCTGCGGTTCGGGCAGGACGGGCAGCTGCACGAACTCCGCCTCGGCAATGGCGCGGTCCAGCAGGGCCAGCCCGGCCGGATCGACCATGTCTTCCGCATCGTGCAGCACCACCATGCGGAAGGAGTAGCCGCCGCGCTGCTCGTCCTGCTCCATGGCGGTGTACAACCGGTTCAGGCAGTCCGCCTTGGTCGTGGGGCCCGCGCGGTCATGCACCACCAGGCGCACCCGCGGATCGCCGCCGGTCCCGCGGATGATCGCTTCCACCGTGCGCGGATCGTTGCAATAGCAGCCGACATACAGACGCAGGGCATCGTGCGGCCATGCCTTCAGCGTGGTGGCGATGGTGTCGGTAATGACATCGTGTTCCAGCCACGCCGGGATGAACACCGCGGCCCGCCCCGACAGCGCCCGTTCCCCTTCTTCCCGATCGATGGTCCAGTCCGGCACACGACCGGTTACCCGCAGGAAGCCGAACACGGCGTCCACGGCAAGCTCGTCGAGCGCGCCGACGAGGAAGAACACACCTGCAAACAGCAACAGTTCATGCTCGACAAGTGCTGCAAACTGCAGCACCGTCACACCCCCAGAGATCATAGCCCCCGAGACCCTTTTCTGAACGACCCACCGCGGTATTTAGTCGATTGATCCCGCGGGTAAACAATTTTTGTTAGGGTTGCGGGAACCAAACTGAAAAAAGTTGGTTTGCCTTGCCCTCCGAAATGTGATGGGCATAAGCGCGGCATGTCGAGAACAAGAATTCTGACCGCCGCGGCACGCCCCTTGCAGGCGCTGTTCGTCAGTGACGCATTCGGAGGCATCCTGTTGATCGCGGTCGCCATACTGGCGATCGCGGCGGCCAATTCCAGCCTGTCCGAAGCCTACCACCACCTGTTCCATGGGCAACTGGCCTGGACGCCGGTGCCGAAGCTCGACTCGTTGCATCTGTGGATCAACGATGCGCTGATGGCGATCTTCTTCTTCGTCGTCGGACTGGAAGTGAAGCGGGAGATCGTTTCCGGCGCGCTGGCCGACCCACGCAGCCGGCGCCTGCCGGTGCTGGCGGCCGTCGCCGGGATGGCGGTTCCGGCGGTGATCTTCCTGCAGTTTGTCGGCGGCGACCCGGTGCTGATACGCGGTTGGGCGATCCCGGCCGCCACGGACATCGCCTTTGCCATGGGGGTCATCGGCCTGCTGGGCAGCCGCGTGCCGGCATCGCTGCGCCTGTTCCTGCTGACGGTCGCTATCGTGGACGATATCGGCGCGGTGCTGGTCATTGCGTTGTTCTACACCGCCTCGATCGATCTGGGCTGGCTGATCGGTTCGGCCGTGGTGCTTGCCGGGCTGATCGCCATGAACCGGATGCGGGTGGACAGCCTGCTGCCGTTCATCCTGGGCGCGTTGCTGCTGTGGGTCTGCGTGCTCTATTCGGGGGTCCACGCCACCATCGCCGGCGTCGTGGCCGCCCTGACGATCCCCATGCACCGGCGCGACGGAAGCGCCATGCTGATGAAGGTGGAACATGCGCTGGTCGGCTGGAACGCCTACCTGGTGGTGCCCCTGTTCGGCTTCGCCAATGCCGGTGTGGCGCTCGGCGCGATGGGGCTGGACGCCTTCAGCGATCCGCTGCCCCTGGCTGTGGGCGCAGGCCTGGTGATCGGCAAGCAGCTGGGCATTTTCACCAGCGTGGCGATCGCCGACCGGATCGGCTTTGCCAAGCGGCCGGCCGGGGCCAGCTGGGGTCAGCTGTGGGGCACCAGCGTGCTGTGCGGGATCGGCTTCACCATGAGCCTGTTCATCAGCGCCCTGGCCTTCCCCCGCTATCCGCTGCTGGTGGAAGAGGCGAAGCTGGGCATTCTGGCGGGATCGGCACTTTCGGCCGTGCTTGGCTACATCATCCTGCGGGTGGTCACGCCAGCGCCTGCCCGCGCGCGAGCGTGACCAGAGTCGCCGTTACAGGCGGTTGACGGGCGCGTCTTCGCCCAGATCCTCGAACCAGGCCTCCACCGGGCCGGTCAGCTTCAGCGTCAGCGGCCGACCCTTGCGATCCATCGCCTTGCCGGCCTGCACCCGCACCCAGCTTTCGGGAATGCAATATTCCTCGATATTGGTGCGCACCGTGCCCTTGAACCGGATGCCCACGCCGCGGCGCAGCACTGTTTCGTCAAAAAACGGGCTGGCCGGGTCGATCGCCAGCCGGTCGGGCGGGGTCGTGGCGCCTTGCGCGGTGGTGTCGGGCTGGCTTTCGGCCGCGGGAGGCATGTCCTGTTCGTTCATGATTGAGGCCGCTGACACGCGCCGGCGGCAAAATCAATATTGGGGCGGCGGGGTTTCGGCGGGAGCCTCGCCCGGAAGAGACGGCGCCTCGTCCGGAACGGAGCCGGGCTCGTCGATGTCACCGCCGTCCGGGAACACTTCCGGCGGCGGGGCCGGCTCGATCGGATTGGGTGTGTCGGGGACCACCTCGTCCGGCGTAGCACCGGGCTGCAGTTCCTCGTCCTCGGCCGAGCGGTCGCCATCCCACAGCACGCTGCCGGGCGAATCACTGTCTCCATCCGCGTCGGTCAGGGTGGCGGCATCCTGGGCACTGGCATGCCCGTCCAGCGCCGGCGGGGTTGCAGGCGGGATGCTGGGCGTACCGTAATCGTCGGCGGAATAGATGGGGTCGGCCATGGGAAGCACTCCTTTCCCAACCAAACGTGATGCAGGGCACACGCGTTCCCCACAGCGGGTTGCCCTTTCCGGTCCAGCCGATTAAGGGCGCAGGCTTCGCATCGCAGGTGTCTCGCCTGCTGCGCTTCGTCGTGATCCGTGCGGGCGTGGCGGAACTGGTAGACGCGCTGGATTTAGGTTCCAGTATCGCAAGATGTGGGGGTTCGAGTCCCTTCGCCCGCACCAGCGCAGCCGTCGCCGCCGTTCCGCCGAGGTGCCCCGTTCGCTTATGTGTGGAAGGCTTGTTTGAATGCAGATCGTCGAGACCACGAATGAAGGCCTGAAGCGCGCCTATACGCTGACGATTCCGGCCGGCGAGATCGAGGCACGCATCGATGCGGAGATCCAGAAGGTCGCCCCGCAGGTGAAGATGCCCGGTTTCCGCCCCGGCAAGGTGCCGGCCAACCTGGTGCGCAAGATGCACGGGGAGGCCATCCACGCCGATGCCCTGAACACCACCCTGCGGGAGTCAGTGGACACGCTGCTGCGTGACAAGCAGCTGCGCCCGGCGCTGCAGCCCAAGGTCGACATGGCCGAGGGGTATGAGCAGGGCAAGGATGCCGAGCTGACCGTCGAGCTGGAAGTGCTGCCCGACATCGCGGCACCGGCCGTGGACGGCCTGACGCTGGAAAAGCTGATCGTGCCCGCCACGGACGAAGCGGTGGAAGCCGCCATCCGCCAGCTGGCCGACCGGCAGAAGAGCTACACCGATGCGCCCGAAGGCCACGCGGCCGAGGACGGCAACCAGCTGATTATCGACTTCACCGGCAGCATCGACGGTGTCGAGTTCGAAGGCGGCAAGGCCGAGGACCAGCCGCTGGTGATCGGTTCCGGTCAGTTCATCCCCGGATTCGAGGAGCAGCTGTCGGGTGCCAAGGCCGGTGAGGAAAAGACCATCACCGTGACCTTCCCCGCCGACTATCCGGCGGAGAACCTGAAGGGCAAGGACGCCGAGTTCGCCATCACCGTGAAGGCGGTGAAGGTCGAAAGCGAGACGGTGATCGACGACGAGCTCGCCAAGAACTTCGGCCTGGAAGGCCTCGACAAGCTGAAGGAGCTGATGAAGGCCCAGGTCGAGCAGGAAACTGCCGGCCTGACCCGCACGCAGATGAAGCGTCAGCTGCTGGACCGTCTGGCCGCCGATCACGACTTCGCCGTGCCGCCGAGCATGGTGGAAGCCGAGTTCAACCAGATCTGGCAGCAGCTGGAAGCGGAGATCGCGCGCGAGGACGACCCCGAGGCCGCCCGTGCCGAGATCGAGGGTGAGAAGGACGATTACCGCCGCATTGCCGAGCGCCGCGTGCGCCTGGGCCTGCTGCTGTCCGAGATCGGCCAGGCCAATGGCGTGGAGATCAGCCAGCAGGAAATGGGCATGCTGGTGCAGCAGGCGGCGCAGCAGTACCGCCCGCAGGATCGCGAGCGTTTCGTCGAGTTCGTGCGCAACGATCCGATGGCCCTCGCCCAGCTGCGTGCGCCTCTCTACGAGGACAAGGTTGTCGATTTCCTGTTCGACAAGGCCGAGGTGACCGAGCGTGAAGTGACCCGCGAGGAACTGGAAGCCGCGATCGAGGCGGAAGAAGGCGCCGACGCCAAGCCGGCCGCCGACAAGCCCGCCAAGAAGGCTCCGGCCAAGAAGGCCAAGGCTGATGCCGGGGACGCCCCTGCCGCGGAAGCGGCTGACGAGGGCGAGGCCGAGAAGCCGAAGAAGAAGGCTGCTGCCAAGAAGAAGGCAGAGCCCGCCGCCGAGGGCGAGGACGCGGCCGACAAGCCCGCGCCCAAGAAGAAGGCTGCGCCGAAGAAGAAGGCCGAAACCGAAGCGGAATAAGTTCGCTGCGCCCGCCATCCCGGTGCATTGTGCCCGGGATGGCGGCGTTGCCGTGCTGTGCCGCTGCTGTCAGGCAGTTGCGCCCATCCACACGGCCCCCATCCACACGGCCATTGCGATCATCATCAGGTTCTCTGTCAGTGACAGGAACCCCAAGGGCACGTTGCTGGCGCCGCCTACGCAGGCGCATTTCAGCTCCCGCCGGTCGATATAGACCGCCTTCACGACCGACACCGCCCCGATCGTGCCGATGAACAGCGCGATGGGCGCCGACAGCCAGGTCAGCACCCCCGCAATCATCAGCACACCCGCAACCGCTTCGGCGAAGGGGTAGATATACGAATACGGCACCCAGCGCTTCGCCAGCAGGTCGTAGTTCAGGAACATCGTCGCGAAGCTCTCGACATTCTGCAACTTCAGCAATGCCAGCACGGCCATGCTGAAGCCGATGAACCACTCCCCTGCGCGCATGGTGAACATCGTCCCGTAGGCAGCATGGCTGGCCGCCAGCGCCATCAGGGCAGTGAGCGCGAACAGCGCAGCCACCGGCCTGTAAGTGGTGGCCTTTGGATCAGGGACGCTCTTGCCGAGATGCCGGCGCAGGTCATCATACCCCCCGACCCGCTTCCCCGCGATGAAGATCTGCGGCGTCGTCCGGACTCCATGCTCGGTCTTGAACGCGTCCGTTTCCTCCCGCGTGCGCAACCAATGATCCTCGACCACATAGCCCTCCCTGCGCAGGAGATCCCTGGCCTTCAGGCCGAAGGGACAGACATGCTTGTCCATCACCATGCGGTAAAGGATGGCGCGGCGGGGTTCGTTCGGTGAGGTCATGGCGGCAGCTTTCGACTGGGATCCGGTGCTCTGCCACCCATATAGGGTCCGTAGTATGGTACGGAGTCAACCGATGTCTGGAATGACGATCGCCGGGCTGGCCCGCGCGGCGGAAGTAAGTGTCGAGACGGTGCGATATTATCAGCGGCGTGGACTGCTCACCACGCCGGAGCGTCCCGCTGGCGCCGGGCAGGCGGGTGGCATCCGCCGCTATGGCGACGAGCATGTCCGCCGCCTTCGCTTTGTCCGTTCCGCGCAGGCGGCGGGGTTCACGCTGGAGCAGATCGGCGAGTTGCTGGCGCTGGACGCGACCGAGGACCGGGCACGGGCGCGCGAACTCGCCAGGGAGCGGATCGCCGCACTGGACGCCAGGATCGGGGAGCTGGAGAAAGCCCGGGCTTCGCTGCAACGGCTCGCCCATGAATGCAGCACCGGTTCGGCCGGACCTTGCCCGATCCTGACCTCCTTCGAGCATCGCGCAGACTGAGGAGGCGGTCGCCCGGATCGCCTTCGCGCCCGCTGGCTGCAAAGCCACTTGAACCGGCGGCTGGCAGGGGCGACATAGGCGCCCTGTTTGACGGAAGGGTTTGCAATGATCGACGTGTTTGGCGACGCCTATGGTGCACAGGGGCAGTTCCGGCAGGATCCGGTAACAGGTGCCCTGGTGCCGGTGGTCGTGGAAAGCACCAGCCGGGGCGAGCGCAGCTTCGACATCTTCAGCCGCCTGCTGCGCGAGCGTATCGTATTCGTGACCGGTCAGGTGGAGGACAACATGGCGTCCCTGATCGTGGCTCAGCTGCTGTTCCTGGAAAGCGAGAACAGCCAGGACATCTCCATGTACATCAACTCGCCCGGTGGCGTGGTGACGGCCGGCATGGCGATTCACGACACGATGCAGTACATCAAGCCCAAGGTCCGCACCGTGTGCGTCGGCCAGGCCGCGAGCATGGGCAGCTTCCTGCTGGCCGCGGGGGAGCCGGGCATGCGCGTGGCGCTGCCCAACGCCCGGATCATGGTCCACCAGCCCAGCGGCGGCGCACGGGGCATGGCATCGGACATCGAGATCCAGGCGCGGGAGATCCTGCGCATCCGCAAGCGGATGAACGATCTGTATGTGGAATATACCGGCCGCACGCTGGAAGAGATCGAACGGGCGATGGACCGCGATACCTTCCTGGAGGCGGAAGAGGCGCTGAAGTTCGGTCTGGTCGACAAGGTGTTCGCTCACCGGCCGAAGGATCAGGAGACCGGCAAGGAAACCGGCTCCGGCGGGGCGCCGGAGTAAGCCCCACGGCACTTCCGCGCTTTCCTACAGGCAAGCGCCTGCGCCATGCGGATGAGCGATGGCGGCGAATCGGCCCGTCGTGCCTGCGCTGCAGGCCGGCGCGCCGCAGTTCACCGGCAGCGAAGTGTAACCTTATGGCAAGCCTCCGGGCCGATGAAGGTCGGCCCGGGGATCACAAGTTTGCCCAGAATTGCTATTGCGCCACCGCACCTTACATTTGCGATGGCAAATCCCTCCAACCGAATCGTCGGGCATGCCTGCCCGGGATCAGGACGAGAGCATGACTAAATTGAGCGGATCGGACAGCAAGAGCACCCTTTACTGCAGCTTCTGCGGCAAGAGCCAGCACGAGGTTCGCAAGCTGATTGCCGGCCCGACCGTGTTCATCTGCGATGAATGCGTCGAGCTGTGCAACGACATCATCCGGGAAGAGGCCAAGGGCGGCATCGCCGGGCGCAAGGACGGCGAGGTAACCTCCCCGCGCGAGATCTGCGACACGCTGAACGATTACGTGATCGGTCAGGACAAGGCCAAGCGCGTGCTCTCCGTCGCGGTGCACAACCACTACAAGCGGCTGAAGCACAGCGGCAAGTCGGGCGATGTCGAGCTGGCGAAGTCGAACATCCTGCTGATCGGACCCACCGGCAGCGGCAAGACGCTGCTGGCGCAGACGCTGGCGCGTACCTTCGACGTGCCCTTTACCATGGCCGACGCCACCACGCTGACGGAAGCCGGCTATGTGGGCGAGGATGTGGAGAACATCATCCTGAAGCTGCTGCAGGCCAGCGACTACAATGTCGAAAAGGCGCAGCAGGGCATCGTCTACATCGACGAGATCGACAAGATAACGCGCAAGGCGGAAAACCCCTCGATCACCCGCGACGTATCGGGCGAAGGCGTGCAGCAGGCGCTGCTGAAGCTGATGGAAGGCACCACCGCCAGCGTGCCGCCGCAGGGCGGGCGCAAGCATCCGCAGCAGGAATTCCTGCAGGTGGATACGACGAACATCCTGTTCATCTGCGGCGGCGCCTTTGCCGGTCTGGAGAAGATCATCGGTGATCGCCTGCAGAAGCGCTCGATCGGCTTCGGCGCGCATGTCGCCGACCCGGATCAGCGCAAGGTCGGCGAGATGCTGATGAGCACGGAGCCGGAGGATCTGCTGCGCTTCGGCCTGATCCCCGAATTCGTCGGTCGCCTGCCGGTGATCGCCACCCTGCACGACCTGGACGTGCCGGCGCTGGTGATGATCCTGAAGGAGCCCAAGAACGCGCTGGCGAAGCAATATGCCAAGCTGTTCGAGCTGGAAGATGTGAAGCTGACCTTCACGGACGAGGCGCTGGAAGCGATCGCGAAGAAGGCGATCAAGCGCAAGACCGGTGCCCGCGGCCTGCGCTCCATCGTCGAGGCGATCCTGCTCGACACCATGTTCGACCTGCCGGGCATGGATGATGTGACCGAAGTGGTGGTCGATCACGAAGTGGTCGAAGGCCGCAAGGAACCCGTCCGCGTGGTCAGCAGCGAGGGCAAGCAGCAGGAAGCTGCCGCCTGATCAGGCGAGTTGAGGGCCGGGCGGCACCGCATGGGCCGCCCGGCCCTCAACCTTTCGTTCACCGCATATCGTCACGTGGCCTAAATACGTCGCCGGCCATGACGCTCCTGCACCCTGCAGGAGCCTCCGATTGCGCCTTCTCCGACTGCTCCCCGTCCTCGCCTGCGCCCTTGCCCTCGCGGCAGCCCCAGGCGACGTGGCGGCGCATGTCCCTGCGATGATGTCGGTCGGCAGCAACGCCTAGCCCGGCAGCGGCAGAGCGGCCGCTTCAGCGGTGCCCCTGATCCAGCGCACAGGCGGCATGGTCGCCCGCTTCCACCTGTACGGTGGTGTGGCCGATGCCGAAGCGGTGCTCCAGCCGGTGCGCCAGATCGTGCAGGAAGGCATCGCCGCCGCCACCGGCCGGCATGACCAGATGGGCCGTCAGCGCCGTCTCGGTCGTGCTCATCGGCCAGATGTGCAGGTCATGCACCTGCGTCACGCCCGGAAGCCCGGCCAGGAAGCTGCGCACGGCCGCCTCGTCGATCGACGGCGGCACGCCCAGCAGGCCCATGCGCAGGCTGTCCTTCAGCAGGCCCCAGGTGCCCCAGCCGATCGCCGCGACGATCACCAGGCTGGTGACCGGGTCCACCCACCATGCGCCGGTCAGCAGGATGGCGACGCCCGCGATCACCACGCCCAAGCTGACCAGTGCATCGGCCGCCATGTGCAGGAAGGCGCCGCGAATGTTGATGTCGTGCTTGCCGCCACCGGCGAACAGCAGCGCCGTGGCGCCGTTCACCACGATGCCGATCGCGGCCACCACGATCATGGTCCAGCCGGCGACCGGCGCCGGGTCGGCTAGGCGTTGCACCGTTTCGAACAGGATCGCCCCCAGCGCCACCAGCAGCAGCGCGGCATTCGCCAGCGCCGCGAGGATGGAGCTGGACTTGTAGCCCCAGGTGAAGCGCGCACTGGCGGGCCTGGTGCTGGCCACGCTGGCGGCCCATGCGACGATCAGGCTGAGGACGTCCGACAGATTGTGCCCGGCATCGGCGACCAGCGCCATGGAGCCTGACCAGATGCCGAAGCCGGCCTCCACCGCCACGAACAGCGTATTCAGCACCACTCCGATGGCGAAGGCGCGGCCATAGCTCGCCGGCGCATGGTGGTGGCCATGGGCATGGTGGTGATGGTGGTCGTGCGCGCCGCCCATCAGCGGTAGATGCAGCTGTCGAGCCCGTCACGCCGGACGATGCCCAGCCGCGCACGGATGCTGTTGCCATAGCGGCGGGTGAAACCCGACGGGCTGACCACCGACCGTTCCTTGGGCAGCGGCAGGGCCGCCGCCATGCGCGCCGCCTCGCTGGCGGAAAGGCGCGCGGCGGAGTGGTTGTAGTAACGTTCCGCCCCGGCAGCCACGCCATAGGTGCCGATGCCGGTCTCGGCGACGTTGAGGTATACCTCCATGATCCGCCGCTTGCCCCACAGCTGTTCGATCAGCAGGGTGAACCAGGCCTCCAGCCCCTTGCGCAGATAGCCGCCGCCCTGCCACAGGAACACGTTCTTGGCGGTCTGCTGGCTGATCGTCGAGCCGCCCCGGATGCGCCCGCCTTCCATGTTGCGGCGGAACGCCTGCTCGATCGCCTCCCGGTCGAAACCGTCATGGGTGCAGAACTTGGCATCCTCGGCCGCGATCACCGCGCCCACCATCGTGCGGTCGATGCGGCTGAGCGGCTCCCAATCCTTGGTGATGCCATTGGGGTCCATCAGCATGGTGGCGGTGACGGGCACCGGCACGAAGCGGAACAGCAGCACGGCCGCCAGGCTGAGGCCCACGAAGCCGATGGCCAGCCAGATGAGAAAACGCAGGATCGATCCGATCATGGTCCGGAGTGCTAGCGCGTGCCGGGCCGGACCGCAAAGGGGTTGCGGCACATGCCCGGCGGACACGCAGCCTTATTCCGCCGGCGCCTCGTCCAGCTTGGCCTCTGCCTCCCGCGCGGCACGTTCGGCGAGGTCGCGCTTCTCGTAGATCTTCATCAGCACCATTGTGCCTTCGAACAGGATCCACAGCGGTATCGCCAGCATCAGCTGGCTGACCACGTCGGGCGGAGTGATGATCGCGGCAACGATCGTGATCCCCACGATGATGTAGCGGCGCGAGGTCGCCAGTTGCGCGCGCGTGACCAGGCCGGCGCGGTTCAGCAGCATCAACAGCACCGGCAGCAGGAAGCTGATGCCGAAGGCCAGGATGAAGCGCATCACCAGGTCAAGGTAATCGCCCATCGCCGGCAGCGCTTCCTGCTGCAGACCGGCGGACACGCCCTGGAAGCCCAGGAACCAGCGGAACGCGGTGGGCATGACCATGAAATAGGCCAGCGAGGCGCCCATGGCGAACAGGATCGGCGTCGCGATCAGGAAGGGCAGGAACGCCTTCTTCTCCCGCGCATACAGCCCCGGCGCGATAAAGGCCCACAGCTGGTTGGCGATGATCGGGAAGCTGATGAAGAAGGCGGCGAACAGCGCCACCTTGATCTCGACGAAGAACGCCTCGTACAGCTTGGTATAGACCAGCCGCCCCTCCCCGTCCGGGAAGGCCTGCGCCAGCGGCCGGACAAGCAGGGCGAAGATGTCTTCTGCGAAATACATGCAGACGGCAAAGGAGATCGCCAGCGCCACGATCGCGCGCAGCAGGCGGGCGCGCAGTTCAATCAGGTGATCGAGCAGCGGCGCCTGCGTATCGTCGATATCGGCGACGGAAAAGGGTTTCAGCGGCTTCATGCCCGCTGTTCCTCTGCCGACTGCGAAGCGGGCTCAGGCGCCGTTTCCGGATCCGACGGTGCGGGCACGGGCACAGGCGGCGGGGCGATGGCGGCCGGGCTCTCGGGAGCAGGCGGGGCCTCTGCCGTGTCGCTCATGATCGGCTCGGCCTGGACCGGGCGTGGTGCGACCGGCGCAGCGTCAGGCAGGGCGGCTGCCTCTGCTGAGGCAGCGCTGCCGCCCTGCGCCTGCATGATCTGCTCGTTCTGCTCGCGCCATTTCTTCTCCATCTCGGCCATCTCCGATTCGCGGATCATGGCGTCGAGCCCCGCGCGGAAATGGTTGGAAAGGCGACGCATCTGCCCGATCCACTTCCCCGCGGTACGCAGGGCGAGCGGCAGGTCCTTCGGGCCGATGACGACCACCGCCACGACCACGATCAGCAGCAATTCGGTGGCGCCGATGTCCAGCACGCCGGGGCTCTCCGCCTAGGTCCGGGTCAAACCGGGTTCTTGTCGGCGGGCTGCGCGTCGACCACCGTTTCGGCCGGGGTGGCCGTGCGGCTGACCGGCGCCGGCCCTTCGATGCGCTGCGGCGTCACCGGCGGATCGGTCTTCTGGTCTTCTTCGGTCAGACCCTGCCGGAAGCTTTTCACGCCCTTGCCGAAATCACCCATCATCTCGCTGATACGGCCACGGCCGAACAGCACCAGGATGACGAGCGCGATGATCAGGATCTGGAAGGGTCCGATGTTCACGATTGGAAAACTCCGTTGCGTTTCATCCGGTCTAGGCGCTTTCCCCGCCCTTTTCCAGCGCCCCCTCATCAACCGGGTCCGCGCCTTGCACCAGCGCCTCGAACGCCTCGTCGACCGGGTCGAGCAGGCCGGCGGCACGCAACTCGTCGATTCCCGGCAGGTCGCGCCGGCTGGCGAGGCCGAACTGGTTGAGGAAATCGGGCGTGGTGGCATAGATCACCGGCCGCCCCGGCACGTCCCGCCGCCCGACCACGCGCACCCAGCCTGCTTCCAGCAGCACGTCCAGCGTGCCCTTGGCCGTCTGCACGCCGCGGATCGCCTCGATCTGCGCGCGGCTGACCGGTTCGTGATAGGCGATGATCGCCAGCACCTCCGTCGCCGCGCGGCTGAGCCGGCGGGGCTGTTCGCGCGTCCGGCGCAGCAGGTGGGCGAGATCGGGCGCGGTCTGGAACTGCCAGCGTCCGCCGCGCTCCACCAGATGCACGCCGCGATCCGCATAATGATCGGCCAGCATGCGCAAGGCGGGCAGGACGGCGGCGCCGTTCAGGATGGCGGAAAGCTGGTCGGCGGTGAGCGGTCCCTCCGAAGCGAACAGCGCGGCTTCGACCGCGCGGGTCAGATCGTCGCTCATGCCACCCGGCGCAGATGCAGCGGCCCGAACGTCACGTCCTGCCGCAGATGGGCACGGCCCTGTTTGGCCAGTTCCAGCGCCGCCACGAAGCTGCTGGCAAGGGCCGAGCGGCGCAGGCGCGGTTCGGTCCAGTCACCATCGCGCGCCGGCAGGAACTCGCGCAGTTCCATCCAGTCGAGCGTGATGCCCAGCAGGGCGGAGACCCGCTCCAGCGCCGAATCGAGCGTCATCACCGGCCGTTCGCGCACCATGTGCACCACCGGCTGCGTGCGAAGCTGCACCTGACCGTAGGACGACACCAGCCCGAACCAGTCGCATTGCCAGCGCGTGCGCCGATCCAGCCGCAGCCCTTCGGGCGCGCCGCGCGCGAACACGTCGCGGCCCAGCCGGTCGCGCGCCATCAGCCGGGCGGCCGCTTCCCGCATGGCCCCCAGCCGCTGCAGCCGCAATTGCAGGCGCAAAGCCAGCTCCTCCGGATCGGGATCGGGCTGTTCCTCGCGTGGCAGCAGCAGCGCGGATTTGAGATAGGCCAGCCAGGCGGCCATCACCAGGTAATCGGCCGCCAGCTCCAGCCGCATCCGCTCCGCCTCGATGAAGGCAAGATACTGGTCCACCAGCGCCAGGATGGAGATCTGCCGCAGATCGACCTTCTGCCGGCGCGCCAGATCGAGCAGGAGGTCCAGCGGCCCTTCCCATCCGTCCAGTTCCAGATGCAGCTTGTCCGCCTCCGCCGGCCGGGCAGGAGTGAACAGGTCGGCTTCGTTCACGCAGCGATCCGGAGCAGCGCGTCCCGACTGGCCAGCAACCCCGGCCGGTCCAGCGGTTCGGCCATGTCCGCCACGGCAAGCGCCGCGTCCAGGCGCGCGAGGCGGGCTTCGTCCATGGGGGGCAGCAGCTCGGCCATGCCGATCATGTCGTCCATCCTGGCCCAGCAATTGAGCGCCAGGTCGCAGCCGGCGCGATGGGCGGCCAGCGCCCGTTCGGGCACGGAACCGGACAGCGCCTGCATGTCGAGATCGTCGCTCAGCAACAGGCCGGCAAAGCCGATCGCCTCGCGGATGATCGTCTGCACCACGAAGGGGGACAGCGTGCCCGGCACGGCATCGTCCCACGCGGTGTAGCGGACATGCGCGGTCATGCCGATGCGGGCACGGGTCGCCAGCGTGCGGAAGGGGGCGAGGTCCAGCTCCAGCTCCGCCGCATTTGCGGTGACGGTGGGCAGTTCCTTGTGGCTGTCCGCCCCGGCGCGGCCATGACCCGGCATGTGCTTGATGCAACCGGCGACCCCGGCGGCGGCGAGCCCGTCGAGCACAGCGCGTCCCAGAGCGGCAACCTGCAGCGGATCCGTGCCCAGCGCCCGATCGCCGATCACGTCATGCGCGCCCGGCTGGCGCACATCGAGCAGCGGGGTGTAGTCGACCGTGATGCCGGCCTCCGCCAAGTCGAGGCCGAGCAGCGCACCGTTGCAGCGGGCCGCCTCGATCGCGCTGGACGGGGCGACCTGCCACAGATCGGCAAAGGCCTGCCCCGTCGGGTAGGCGTCCCAGACTGGCGGCTTCATACGGGCCACGCGGCCGCCTTCCTGGTCGATCGAGATCAGCAGCCGGTCGCGCCCGTGCAGTCCGCGCAGATCGTCCGTCAGGGCGCGCAGCTGCTGGCGATCCGACACATTTCGACCGAACAGGATATAGCCGGCCGGCTCCGCGTCGCGAAAGAAGGCACGTTCCTCGGCCGACAGGGTCAGGCCGGCGGGGCTGAAGATGGCGGGGGTCACCGCCCGCGCCACATGCGGGATAGTGTGCCGTCGCGGCGGACCAGCCCATGCCACAGCGCGAAGGCGACATGGCCGACCACCAGCGATGCCAGCACCCAGCCGAACGTGCCGTGCAGCAGATTGCCGGCGGCGGTGAGCGCCGGAACCTCGGGCGTGCCCTCCGGCAGCCACTGGATGCCGTAGAGCCGCACGCCGCTGCCGCGGCCGGCCGCGCGCAACAGGGCCAGCGTCGGCACGACGACCATTAGCGCGTAAAGCGCCAGATGGCCGGCTGTGGCAGCCCGCGCCTGCAGCGGCGATCCTTCGTGCGGCGGACGGTTGCGATAGTTCGCCAGCGCCCATGTGCCGCGCAGCAGCACCAGCCACCACAAGGTGAAGCCGATCTGGAAATGCAGCGGCCACACCGTCTTCGCCGCCGCGCTCTCACCCGCCAGCAGGTGCAGCGCAGCGGTGGTCAGTTGCAGCACGAGCAGCAGCGCCATGGACCAGTGCAGCGTGCGGCTGACGATGCCGTATCCTTGAGCGCTATCTCGCAGTCGCATCACCCATCCTCCTCAGCGCTTGACCTGGCAGTCGCCGCCTTCGCGCCGCAGGGCGCCGCATAATGCGCGCGCCTCGGGTGCCGAGCCGGCGACCACCTGCAGCCACCAGATGACCCCGTTGTCCACGCGCCCTTCGACCACGCGATGGGAACGGCCCTGCAGGATCTGCAGCCGCGCCACCATCTGCTGCCAGCCAGCTTCGGCCGCTTCCTTTGTCGGGTAGGCGCCGATCTGCACGCCGACCAGCCCCGGTAGCGAAGCCGGCGCGGCGGGCACGCCTGTCCGTTCCACCCGCGCCTCCACGGCCCGTCCCTCCGCCACCTTGAAGCTGGTGTCGCCGGTCCCTTCCACCGTGCGGCCGCCGGGGTCGGTCGGACGCACCTTGTACGGGCCGGCGGGTGCCTCGATCAGGCTGCCATCCGCCTCCGGCGCGGCATCCCCGGGCCCGACCAGCAGCCACCATCCCGCGAGGCCCAGCGCCAGCAGCACGACCAGCGTGGCGAGGCCCGCGCGGGCGACGCGCGCGGTGTCGAGGCCGGCATCCTCGTCCTCGTCACCATCGAGCCAGGGGTGCTGCTCGTCCTCCAGCGCCAGACGCAGGGTGCCATCCTCATCGCGCGCCATCGCCTTACAGCTCCTCCACCGCCTCCACGCCCAGCAGAGCCAGGCCGTTGCGCACAACCTGCCCGATCTGCACCGCCAGGAACAGCCGTGCCTGCGTCAGGGCGGCATCTTCGGTGATGATGCGCAGCGCCGGGTCATCATTGCCCATGTTCCAGAAGGCATGGAACGCGGCGGCGAGATCATACAGGTAGAAGGCGATCCGGTGCGGCTCGCGCGCCTGCGCGGCGGCTTCCACCTCGCGCGGGAACTGCGCCGCCAGCTTCACCAGCGCCAGTTCGGGCTGGCCCAGCCGGTCCAGCGCGCCGCCATCGGGGCCCAGCCCCTGCTCCTTCGCCTTGCGCAGGGTGGAGCTGATCCGGGCATGGGCATATTGCACATAGAAGACCGGATTGTCCTTGGACGCCTCCACCACCTTGGCGAAGTCGAACTCCATCTGCGCCTCGGGCTTGCGGGTCAGCATGGTGAAGCGGACCACATCCTTGCCCACCTCCTCCACCACCTCGGCCAGGGTGACGAAATTGCCCGACCGCTTGGACATCTTCACCGGCTCGCCATCGCGCAGCAGGGCGACCATCTGCACCAGCTTGACGTCGAACGGGATCGGGCGTCCTTCGCCTTCGGCCAGCGCCTCCACGGCGGCCTTGATGCGCTTGACCGTGCCGGCATGGTCCGCGCCCCAGATGTCGATCAGCTCGTCTGCGCCTTCCGCCTTCTGCATGTGATAGGCGAGGTCGGCGCCGAAATAGGTCCAGTTGCCGTCTGACTTGCGGATCGGGCGGTCCTGATCGTCGCCAAAGCGGGTGGAGCGGAACAGCGGCAGCTCGACCGCCTCCCAGTCTTCCAGCACCTTGCCCTTGGGCGCTTCCAGCACGCCGTCGAACACCAGATCGTGCCCGCGCAGCCAGGCTTCGGCCGCGGCGGGCTTGCCGGCGCGCTGCAGCTCCGCCTCGCTGGCGAAGACGGCATGGTGGATGCCCAGCAGCGCCAGGTCGGCGCGGATCATGTCCATCATGGCCGCGACCGACCGCTCCCGGAACAGGTCGAGCCACTCGGCCTCCGGCGCGGCGGCGTAGCGGTCGCCGAACTCGGCGGCCAACGCCTGCCCCAGCGGCACCAGATAGTCGCCCGGATAGAGGCCCGCCGGGATCTCGCCGACAACCTCGCCCAGCGCCTCGCGATAGCGGACATGGGCGGAGCGGGCGAGCACCTGCACCTGCGCGCCGGCATCGTTGACGTAATATTCGCGCGTCACCTCATGCCCGCCGAATTCCAGCAGGGCGGCCAGCGCATCGCCCACCACCGCGCCGCGGCAATGGCCCATATGCATCGGACCGGTCGGGTTGGCGGAGACATATTCGATGTTCACCCGCCGCCCCGCACCCTTGGTGCTGCGGCCGTAATCGGTGCCGGCGGCGGCGATCGCCTCCAGCTCGGTGACCCAGTTGCGGTCAGCCAGGCGCAGGTTGATGAAGCCCGGCCCGGCGATCTCCGCGCCGGTCAGCAGCGGATCGCCGGACAGCTTCTCCACGATCTTTTCCGCAAGCGCGCGGGGATTGGTCTTCGCCTGCTTGGCCAGCACCATGGCGGCATTGGTGGCGAGGTCGCCATGCGCGGGGTCGCGCGGCGGTTCCAGGCTGACATTGGTGCGCGGCGTGCCCGGCGGCAGCGCGCCTTCCATCTCCAGCGCGGCAAGCGCGGCATCGATGCGGGCGGCGAAGGCGGCGTAAAGCGTGGGTGTATCGGCCATGGCGCGCGCCGTTAGCCTGTTTGCGCTTCGCCGCCTAGCGGGCGCAGGATCTTACCGCGTGGCGTTGTAGGCCAGCTGGTCCTGCGTCAGCTGGAAGCCGACCAGCACCTCGAAGGTCGCCTGCGCGACTGCGGCGCGCACTTCCGGGCGGTTCAAGGGGTCGATCGCGGCGGATTCGTCGCCGGCCTTGCGGCGTTCGGTGATCTGCCGGCGGATGTCGTCCGGCAGGGTCGCCGCGGCACGGTTCACCGTGCCGCTGGCCACGCCCTGCCCCTGCGCACGCGCCTCCCCATCGGCGAACTGCAGCACCACCGTGCCCACGCGCTTGGCCGTCACGGCGGTTCCACCGCGCACCACCGTCGAGAAATAGGGCAGCTCCACCGTCCGGGCGCCGGCCGTGTTGCGCCGCTGGGCCACCACGTCGAAGGTCGCTTCGGTATAGACCTGGTCGGACGCATCGTTGCAGCGGCTGCGCACATTGGTGATGGAAGCAGTTACGTCCAGCGCGTCGGCCGTGCGGGCATCCGCGGGCGAGAACAGGGTGATATTGCCCGTATGATCGGGCACGCCCACCGCCGGGCACACGGTGCGCAGGGCGGTGATCCCCACGCCCTGCTCGATCACCAGATCACCTTCCGATCGGCAGCCCGTCAGCGCGATGGCGGCAGCAGTAGCGGCGAACAGCGCCCGGCGAGCGATCATGCGTCACAATCCTTCTGGAACAACGAGGCGCGGCCCTAGCCCTTTCCCCTTTGGCCAGCAACCGCTACAGCCCGCGGCATGAACGCTTCCTTTCAGACCCCTGCCCCGCCCACGGCCGACAAGCTGCCGCTGGAGGTGCTGATCGCCGCCCCGCGCGGTTTCTGCGCCGGGGTCGATCGCGCCATCGAGATCGTGGAAAAGGCGATCGAGCGCTATGGCGCGCCGGTCTATGTCCGGCACGAGATCGTGCACAACAAGTTCGTGGTCGACGGGCTGAAGGCCAAGGGCGCCATCTTCGTGGAAGAGCTGGACGAGGTGCCGGTGGATGCGCCGGTGGTGTTCAGTGCGCACGGCGTGCCCAAGAGCGTGCCCGAAGAGGCGCAGCGGCGGAACATGATCTGGCTGGATGCCACCTGCCCGCTGGTCAGCAAGGTCCACCGCCAGGCGGAACGCGGCGTGAAGGACGGGCGGCACATCATCTTCATCGGGCATCGGGGCCATCCGGAGGTGATCGGCACGTTCGGCCAGGTGCCCGAAGGCCAGATGACGCTGGTGGAGACGGAAGCGGACGTCGCCGCGCTCACCCTGCCGCAGGATCAACCGCTGTCCTTCCTGACGCAGACCACGCTGTCGGTGGACGATACCGCCAAGGTGGTGGACGCGCTCAAGGCAAAGTACCCGGCCATCAAGGGGCCGCGGGCGGAGGACATCTGCTACGCCACCTCCAACCGGCAGGCATCGGTGAAGGCGATCGCGCCGTCCTGCGACCTGGTGCTGGTGATCGGTGCCCCCAATTCGTCCAATTCCGTGCGGCTGGTGGAAGTGTCGGAACGCTGCGGCACGCCGGCCAGGCTGATCCAGCGCGCGAACGAGATCGACGCCGAATGGCTGCACGGCGTGGGCACGATCGGCGTCACCGCCGGAGCCTCGGCCCCCGAACTGCTGGTGCGCGAAGTTGTCGACCAGCTGGCACAATGGCGGCAGGTGTCGGAACGGCAGGTCACGACGGCGGAGGAGACGCTGATCTTCAAGCTGCCGCGCCAGCTGACCATCTGACGGCGGGCGTCCGACCGACATGGCTGTATACACCACGCTGGCCGCGCACGAGCTGGCCGCACTGATCGCGCATTACGATGTCGGCACGCTGGTCAGCGCCAAGGGCATCGCCGAAGGGGTCAGCAATTCCAACTGGCTGATCGAGACCAGCGAAGCGCGCTTCATCCTGACCATGTACGAACAGCGCATGGACGTGGCGGAGCTGCCGTTCTTCCTGGGCCTGCTGGATCATCTGGCGGCAGAGGGCAGCCCGGTGCCGCGCACCATCCACGATCGGGATGGCGCGGCGTTCCGCATGATCGCCGGCAAGGCGGTCGCGCTGATCGAGTTCCTGCCGGGCGTGTCGGTCGACCGGCCGACACCCGCCCAGGCGCGGGCCGTGGGTGCCGCGCTGGCCGGGCTGCACCGGCATTCGGCGGAGTTCGCGGGCGACCGGGCCAACAGCCTGTCCCTGCCGCAATGGCGCGAGCTGTTCGACAGCTGCGGCGCGGACGGCCTTGCCAGCATCGACGCGGGCCTGCCCGCCATCGTGGCGGAAGAGCTGGCCTTCCTGCAGGCGAACTGGCCGCATCACCTGCCGCGCTCGGTCATCCATGCCGACCTGTTTCCCGACAATGTGCTGCTGCTGGGTGACCGGGTCAGCGGGCTGATCGACTTCTACTTCGCCTGCCGCGACCTGACGGCGTATGATCTGGCGGTGACGCACAGTGCCTGGTGCTTCGATGGGGACGGCGCCTTCCGCGCCGACATCTCCGCCGCGCTGCTGGCCGGCTATGGCCCGCTTTCGGCGGACGAGAGCGCCGCCTTGCCGGTGCTGGCCCGGGGCGCGGCCATGCGGTTCATGGCGACGCGCGCCTATGACTGGCTCAACACCCCGGCCGATGCGCTGGTGACCCGCAAGGACCCGATGGATTTCGCCCGCCGCCTCGCCTTCTACCGCCAGGCCGGCGCGGAGGCGTTCGCAGCATGAAGCAGGTCGAGATCTTCACCGATGGCGCCTGCAAGGGCAATCCCGGCCCCGGCGGCTGGGGCGCGATCCTGCGCATGGGCGAGCACGAGAAGGAACTGAGCGGAGGGGAGGCGCAGACCACCAACAACCGCATGGAACTGACCGCCGCGATCCGGGCCCTGACCGCGCTGACCCAGCCCTGCACGGTGACGCTGCACACCGACAGCAAATATGTGATCGACGGGATCACCAAGTGGATCCACGGCTGGCGCCGCAACAACTGGATCAATTCGCAGAAGAAGCCGGTGCTGAACGCCGATCTGTGGCGCGAACTCGCCACCGCCAGCGACGCGCACAAGGTCGACTGGCAATGGGTCAAGGGCCATGCCGGCCACCCGGAGAACGAACGGGCGGACCGGCTGGCGAGCAATGCGGCGGAGGCTGCGGGGCGCAAGCGGTAAGCCACAGGGGTTACACCGAACAGCGGAAGAGTTTGCGCATGTCGGGCCATGCGAAGGGGCCGTCCAGAACGTCGCCGATCATCCGGTCGAGCCCGTGGATGGCGGACAAAAGCCTTGAATCATCGGGCTTTCTCCAGATCGTGCGGGCCCGGCCGCGATACAGCGCAACATGGAACGGCCCTTTAAGCGCCAGGGTGCGCGCCTCCACCGGTGTGAACTTCCAGCGGGGCTGCTGTTTTCCCTTTATCGCAGTGTCCCATGCAGCGCGGAAGGAGCCGGCGCCGGGATGCTTGCGCAGGCGGTAGGCGGACTCGCGGGTCAGGCCGAGCAGCTGTGCGGCCTTCCGCACGCAGGCGGTCTCCGCCAGCAGGGCGATGAAGCGGGCCTGCCGCGCCGGGGTCCAGCCGTCACGGCGGGTGCGCAGCGGGACGGGCAGGAAGGCGGGCAGCTTGAGGTAAGGTGCCCACGGCTTGTGGCGGGGCCGTTTGCTGGAGTTGCGGCGGTTGCTCATGCCCACGCGCGTAGGCGGGGCGTGTGGGTGTAGGAAAATGCTTTTGGCTGGCGTGGTGCGGACGAAATCCTCCCCAGCACGGGGAGGGGGATCGCTCGCGCAGCGAGGGGTGGAGGGGCACCCCGCGATCTCTCCGAACGCTCCTGGCCAGCTCCCTGTTGAGAGGCGGCGCGTGCCCCTCCACCACCCTGCGGGTGGTCCCCCTCCCCGTGCCGGGGAGGATTGTCCGCTAACGCCCCTTAGCGGACATCAAGTCGCCCTTTCAGTAACCCGTATCTTAAGTGATCGATCATCGGGTCCCGGCAGCCACGAAAAATTGCTAAAGCCCCAAATCTTATCCTCTGGGCCGATCACCAGATCCAACCCGGATGGTGATATCTTCCAGATTGGCGCCGGTCCGTCGTGTGTATCCACAATACCGGCTACCTCGCAGTCAGTGAGGTTTGCCTGACAGATCCAAGCCTTGTGCAAGGTGTCACCTGTTGCCCCGCCAGAATACGTCCTCTCAAGCACCGCCTTTGCTCCGCCCGGCAACGGGAGTGCGGACGTTAGGCTTGCTGCGTCTATTGCGTCCCGCTTTTCGCTCGCTGGTCCACCACTACAGGCGGACACCAGCGCAACAAGAAATATCAAACACAGGGCAGACCGCATCGATCTAGGCTAGCCGCAGCGGCGTCCGCTTTCCACCCAAACCGCCCTCACCCGAACCGCGCCGGCGCATACAGCTCCGCATCCAGTCCGTCCGTCATCGCGTCCCGCGTCCGGCCCAGCAGCAGTTGCGCACCGAACCGGGCAGCGGCAGGAGCGGTCTGGATGCCGAAGCCGCCTTGTCCGGCGAACCAGAAGAAGCCCGGCACCCAGGCGTCCCAGCCATAGACCGGCCGCCGGTCCGGCGCGAAGCTGCGCAGGCCGGCCCAGCGGCGCTCCACCGCCTGCACCTGCCAGTCGACCACCTGCTCCAGCCGGTCGATGGCGAGGGCGACGTCCAGCTCCTCCGCCGCGGCGTCGCATGGGGGGCTGGGGGTCTCGTCATGCGGGCTCAGCCACAGGCGGCCGGATTCGGGCTTGAAGTAGAAGCGGCCCGCCAGATCCAGCACCAGTGGCAGGCTGGCGGGCGCGGGCGGATCGGTGCGCAGCTGCGCCACCGTGCGCCGCAGGGGTGCGATGCCGAGCGGGCGCGCGCCGGCAAGACCGGCCACCGTATCGGCCCAGGCACCGGCGGCGTTTACCACCGATCCCGCCCTGATCTCGGCGCCATCCTCCGTCCGCAGCCGCCAGCCGGTGCCTTCGCGCTCCAGCGCGGCGATGCGGGAGGCTGCGCGCAGCGTCACGCCGCCATCCCGCGCCAGCGCCAGATAGTGTGCGTGCAGCCCGGCCACATCGATGTCGGCGCAGGCGGGTTCGTGGATCGCAAGATCCCAGCCGGGCCGCAGCCCGGGGATCATCGGGGCCAGCTGGGCGCGGTCCAGCGCCCGGATCTGCACGCCCGTTCCGGCGAAGCGGTCCATGAAGGCGGCGATCTCGGCCTCGTCACCGGCACGCGCGACATAGAGCGCGCCGCGCGTGGTCAGGAAGCCGCCATCGCGCAGATAGGGGCCGGAGGCGAGCGTGAGCGGCACGATCGGCGGGCCGCCATAGCACTCCTCCCAGAACGCCGCCGAGCGCCCGGTCGTGTGGTAGCCGGGCTGGCGCTCCGCCTCGATCAGCAGCACGCTGGCGTCGGCAGCCTGCGCGGCAAGCTCCGCCGCGATGCTGGCGCCGGCCATGCCGGCCCCGATCACCGCAATGTCGCAGGTGGTCGTCACGCAGGCGTCACCCGGTCCAGGAAGCCATCGATTCCCGCCAGGGCGGGCAGGCGCACCGCATCCACCTCGCGCAGGAGCTCGTGCCGCGCCTCGGACCCGAACCAGCGCACCTCCGCCCGGGGCAGGCGTGTTGCGGCGCGGCGGATCGCGCGCGGGCTGACCAGCCGGTCCGCCGTGGTGGCGACGATGCAGCAGGGGGTGGCGACGGCTTCCAGCAGGCCGGGGCGGTTCAGCCGGTGGATGGAACGCATCGCGCCCGCCATCCAACCCCAGCTGCCCGGCCCCATCGCCAGTTCGGGCCGCTCCCCGCGCCACCACAATTCATCGGCATAGCGGTCGTCGCAATGCGTCAGCAGCGTCTGGCGCGACAGCACCTTGCCGCCCGGCTTCTCGCTGGTCTTCCACGCCGGTCGTCGCGGATCGCCGACGCGCACCATCGCTGCCGCCAGCGCCCGCTTCAACAGGCCGGGCAGCGCATCGGGGCCGATGTCGAGCATGGGCGCGCTCAGCACGCATGCGGCAGGCACCGGGTCCAGCATCCGGTCCGCCAGTGCGCGCAGCACCAGATGGCCGCCCATGGAATGGCCGGCCAGCACATGCGGGCCGGGATTGCGCGCCGTCCAGTCGCGCCAGAACGCCGCCAGATCGTCCAGCCAAGCGGCAAAATCGTTGATATGTCCGGTGGTCGCATCCAGGCCCAGCCGGCCCGATCCGCCCTGCCCGCGCCACTCCGCCGCCGCGACCTGCCAGCCCTGCCGGCGCCAGTGCTCCAGCGTTTCCAGATATTTCTCGTAGGCATCGCCGCGCCCGCACAGGAACAGCAGCGATCCGCGCGGGGCGCCGGCTGGCGGGGTCCAGTCCAGCTGGCGGATGAGGTGGCCGTCGGCGGCCCGCAAGCGGCTTTCCCGTGCGGTGGCAGGGATCCGGCGCCGGTCGAAAGCGGGCATCTCGCTGGCTCCGGTTACCATTTCGCAAGCGATCCAGCTGTAGCAGCGGCAGGGTGACGCCTCATACATCTGCGACCTATGGCCTGCTGGCCCTGTTGGCAATCGTCCTGCTGGCGGCGGCGGTGGGCGACTGGCGCCATCGGCTGATCCGCAACCGGCTGAACGCCACGATCGCGGCGGGCGCGCCGCTGTTCTGGCTGGCCATCGGGATGGAGCCATGGCCCGGCATGGCGCTGCAGCTGGGCCTGGCGCTGCTGGTGCTGGCCATCTGCGCCGCTCTGTTCGCGCTGCGCATGCTGGGCGGCGGGGATGCCAAGCTGCTGGCGGCGCTGGCGCTGTGGGTGCCGCCGCCCGCCTTTGCGGAGCTGGTGCTGGTGATGGCGCTGGCGGGGGGCGTGCTGGCTGCCGTGATGCTAATCGGCGGGCCGCGTCTGGCGGCGAACAGGCCGGCGGGCCTGCCCTACGGCATCGCGATCGCGGCCGGCGGGCTGTGGGTGCTGCCCACCCTCTCCGCATGAACCCGCTGCCACGGCGAACGGGCCGTTAACCATTCGGGGCTAATCCTGTCCGGCAGGGCCGCAGGGCGAAGAAGGGGCATCGGCAGGATCATGGACAGGAAGAAGCTGGCATTGCTGGGGGGCGCGATGATGGTGGCGATGGCCACCGCGCTTGCCGCCCGTTCGATGTTCGCCGGCGCCGCCGCGCCGCAGGCGATGGCGGTCGAGGCGCCTGTGCCGACCGGGCCCAAGGTGCTGGTGGCTCGCCGTGGCCTGCCGGTCGGCACGATCATCTCCGCCGATGCCATCAGTTATCAGCCGTGGCCGTCCGAACTGGTGCAGGACGCCTATTTCGTGGATGGCGAGGCGGAGATCGACAAGCTGCTGGGCACGGTGGTCCGCTACCCGATCACCGCGGGCGAGCCGGTGACGCAAGGGTCGCTGGTGAAGCCCGGCGATCGCGGCTTCCTGGCGGCGGCGCTGGGCGCGGGCATGCGCGCGGTGACGGTCGAGGTGTCCGCCCGCACGGGCGTCGCCGGCTTCGTGTTCCCGGGCGACCGGGTGGACATCATCCTGACGCAATCGGTCAGCGGCGAAGGCGAGCCGCTGCGCGCGACCGAGACCATCATGAACAATGTGCGCGTGCTGGCGACCGACCAGTCGGCGGAAAGCACCACGGAAGAAGGCAAGACGCTGGTGCAGACCTTCCGCACCGTGACGCTGGAGGTGACCCCGCGCATGGCGGAAAAGATCGCGGTCGCCGAGACGATCGGCACCCTTAGTTTGTCGCTGCGCTCCATCGCCGACAGCCAGGGCGAACTGGACCAGGCGCTCGCATCGGGCGAGATCGACCTGCCCCCGGGCGCCACGCCCGAGCAGGAGGAGCGGCTGCTGCGGGCGGCCATCTCCCGGCCGCAGGACGTGCGCGGATCCTTCGTCACCGGGGGCGACGTCTCGCGCTTCCAGCGCAGCTCCATGCCGCGGCAGGCGAGCACGTCCTCGAGCGCCCCAGCACCCGCGCAATCACCGGCCGGCGATGCCGCGCCTCGCCCGGCCGGCCCGTCCGTGCGGGTGACGCGCGGCCAGCAGACCAGCCTGGTGCAGGTGGCGCGATGACCGTCCTGCCGCCCTCCCTGCGCCCTGCCCCATCCCCTCGCGAGACCACCGCCATGACCCGCCGCCTCCTGCCCTGCCTGCTGGCTGCTGCCGCCATCGCCCTGCCGGCCGGCATGGCAGAGGCGCAGCATCAGTCCGCCCCGGCGGCGGAGGTGGTGCTGTCCATCGGCCGGGGCCAGCTGGTCACCCTGCCGGTAGCGATGAGCGACATCTTCGTGGCCAATGACGCGGTGGCCGATGTGGAGGTGAAGAGCCGCCGGGAGCTTTACGTGATGGGCCGCGCCGGGGGCGAAACGGTCGTCTATGCCAGCGATGCGGCGGGCGAGACGATCTGGTCCGCCAATATCCGCGTGGGATCGAACATCGACAGCGTGGACCAGATGCTGACGCTGGCCATGCCCGATGCCCGGATCGCCGTCGCCACCATCGGCACCGGCACGCTGCTGCTGACCGGCACCGTCGCCGCGCCGGAAGATGCGGCGGAGGCGGAGCGGCTGGTCAGGGCCTATGCCGGGAAGGATGCCAACGTCATCTCCCGCCTGCGCCTGACCACGCCGCTGCAGGTCAGCCTGCGGGTCCGCATCGCGGAGGTCAGCCGGTCGCTGGTGCGCGCGCTGGGCGTCAATGTCGCCACCGGCGATTCGACGGGCGGCTTCCAGTTCGGGCTGGGCCAGGGCCGCAACTTCTTCGACCAGTTCGCGCCCGGCGGCCCGTCCTGGATCGCGCCTGACGGGCAGCTGGAAGGCGCCGGCACCCTGCTGAACGGCGTCAGCCCCGGCACCACGATCAGCGGCATGGGCCGGTTCCTGGGGCTGGACCTGCTGGGCGCGCTGGACCTGGCGGAAACGGACGGGCTGGTGACCACGCTGGCCGAACCCAACCTGGCCGCCATTTCCGGCGAGACCGGCCAGTTCCTGGCAGGTGGCGAGTTTCCGATCCCGCTGAACCAGGGGCTGGGCAACACGACGGTCGAGTACAAGAATTACGGCGTCAGCCTGGCCTACACCCCCGTGGTGCTGTCCAACGGCCGCATCTCGCTGCGGGTGCGCCCGGAAGTGTCGGAGCTGTCGAGCCAGGGCGCGGTGACACTGAACGGCTTCCAGATCCCGGCCCTGACCGTGCGCCGGGCCGAGACGACGGTCGAGCTGGGCTCCGGCCAGAGCTTCATGATCGCCGGGCTGATGAGCAACAGCGCCCAGAACACCGTCAACCGCGCGCCGGGCCTGGGCAATCTGCCGATCATCGGCAATCTGTTCCGCTCCTCCGAATTCCGCCGGGGCGAGACGGAGCTGGTGATCGTGGTCACCCCCTATCTGGTGCGCCCGGTGGATGACAGTTCCATCCGCCTGCCGACGGACGGGCTGCGCGTGCCCACGCTGGGCGAACAGCTGCTGCACGACAGTGCCAGTGCGCGCGACAGCGGCGGTGCCCGGCCCGGCCCGATGGCCGCCGACGCCGCCGCGCCGAGCGGCACCAATCTCGAACCTGCCGCCGAACCCGGCTTCAGCCCGATCCCGTGAGCGCGAGGACCATCATGCCGCCACTTCGCAGACACCTGCCGTCTGGGCCCGCCCCCCGGCCCCGCCCTGCCCGGCCCCACCCTGCCTGCAACCGGTCGCTGCTCGCCCTGTCGATCGCGGGCGCGCTGGCCGGCTGCAGCAGTGCCACGGCCGGGCCGGCCGGCATCAACCGCGCGCTGCACTCGGTCCATCAGCCGGTGGTGGAACGCACCACTTATACGCTGGACCTGATGGGCGGCATCGCCGGGCTGCCGGCTGGCGAAGGCCGGCGGCTGGACGCATGGCTGGCTGCGCTGGGCGCCGCGCCGGGCGACACGCTGGCGGTAGACGGCACTGCCAGCCCGGCGGCGATGACGGACCTGGCCGCGATCACCGGACGGCATGGCCTGCTGGCGGATGGGCAGCGCGCCGCATCGGGCGGCCTGCCCCCCGCGGGCATGCTGCGGGTCGCGCTGACCCGTTCAAGCGCGCAGGTGCCGGGCTGTCCCGACTGGGCCGATCACACCGGCAACCAGCTGGATAATCGCACCTCGAACAATTATGGCTGCGCGATCAACAGCAATCTGGCGGCCATGATCGCCGACCCGCAGGATCTGCTGCGTGGCCGCAGCGATGCCGGTGGCACGCAGGTGATGACATCCGATCGCGCGATCCAGACCTGGCGGGAGCGTACGCCGGGCGTGGAGAACGAACTCCCGCGGGTGCCGGGTAGCAGTGGAGGCGCGCAGTGAACGCGCCATGGAAACCGCAGGGCGCCCGCGACGGCTTCGCCGCCTTTGTCTGCGACGACCAGACGCTGGACCGCGTGCGATCCGCCGCGATCACGCTGGGCTTCGCGCCCGAGAAGTGCGTGCGCGGTGGCCTGCGCAGCGCGATCCAGGCGCTGGCGGTCAGCACCAGTCCGGCGATCCTGCTGGTCGACCTGTCCGACTGCGCCGATCCGGTGAATGAAATCCAGGGCCTGGCCGAAGTGTGCGAACCGGGCACGGTGGTGGTGGCGCTGGGCCAGGTCAACGATGTGCGCCTGTACCGCACCCTGCTGGCGAGCGGCCTGCACGATTACCTGCTGAAGCCGGCAATGGCGGACCAGCTGGCCGAGGCACTGGCCAGCGCCCGGGCCGTGCTCTCCGCCCCCCGGTCCGGCGGGGCCGAAGGGGAGCGGCCACATGCGGCGATCGCGGTGATCGGCACGCGCGGCGGCGTGGGTGCCTCCACCATCGCGGCATCCCTGGCCTGGAGCTCCGGCACGCTGGATGCGACGGGCACCGCCCTGCTCGACCTGGACGTGCATTTCGGCACTGCCGCGCTGGCCTTCGACCTGGAGCCGGGACGCGGCCTGGCCGATGCGATCGAGAATCCCGGACGGATCGACGGGCTGTTCATCGAACGGGCGATGTCACGGGTGAACGCGAACCTCGCCATCCTGTCATCGGAGGCGCCGCTCTCCACCGCTTTGGCGACGGACGGCACCGCATTCGTGCGATTGCTGGAGGAATTCCGCACCAGCTTTGCCCGCACCGTGATCGACCTGCCGCGCGGGGTGATGATCAACTTCCCGCAGGTGCTGGCCAATGTCGGCACGATCGTGCTGGTGACGGAACTGACCCTGGCCGGCGCGCGCGACGCGATCCGCATGCTGGCCTGGCTGCGCGCCCATGCGCCCGCGGCACAGCCGGTGGTCGTCGCCAATCGCACAGGGCCCGGCACGGGCGAGATCGGCCGGTCCGAGTTCGAGACCACGATCGAGGGCAAGATCGCCCATCTGGTGCCGCTGGACCCGAAAGCCGCCGCCACCGCCGCCAAGCAGGGCCAGTGCCTGGCCGAAGCAGCGCGGGGCAGCAAGACGGGCGCGGCGCTGGCCGCCCTGCAGGCGACGATCGACGCCGCCTGCGCAGGGGATGATGGCGATGGCGCGCTGGTGCTGCGCGATCCCACCGGCGCGCCGGTGGGCAAGGCCAAATTCGATCTCAAGGCGCTGCTGGGCCGCGCTCGACCCGGCGCCAAGGTGGCGGCGTCCTGATGGATCCGGTCGACCTGCTGCTGATGGGCGGCATGGTGGCCGGCGCCATCGTGCTGGGGGCAATGCTGCTGACCGGCGGCACGTCGGGCAAGCAGGCGCAGCGGCGGTTGCAGGCGGTGCGCCTGCGCCATGGCGACAGCGCGCAGATGCGCGTCGAATCGCAGCTGAAGAAGGCGATCGCCGCGCGCCAGCCCAAGGCGAACGGCGCGGGCGGAGCGCAGGACCGCATCGCCGCGCTGGCGCTGCGGCTGGAACGCAGCGGCACGAACTGGTCGATCAGGCAGTATGGCCAGGCCTGTTTCGGGATCGGCATGGTGGTGACCGCCATCGCCTGGATCCAGACGGGCGCGCTGCTGCTGGCGTTGGTGCTGGGCCTCGCCGCGGGACTGGGCCTGCCGCATCTGGTGCTCGGCCGCATGATCGCACGGCGCCTGAACGCCTTCAACGCCCGCTTCCCCGATGCCCTGGAGCTGCTGGTGCGCGGCCTCAGGTCCGGCCTGCCGGTCAGCGAGACACTGAACGTGATCGCCAACGAGGTGCCCGGCCCTGTCGGGCGGGAGTTCCGCACGGTGGTGGACGGTATCCGCATCGGCCGGTCGATGGAGGAAGCATTGCAGTCCGTCGCCGACCGGCTGGCCATGGCCGAGTTCCAGTTCTTCGTCATCACCATCTCCATCCAGCGCGAGACGGGCGGCAACCTGGCCGAGACGCTGGCGAACCTGGCCGAGGTGCTGCGCAAGCGCGGGCAGATGAAGCTGAAGATCAAGGCCATGAGCTCGGAATCCAAGGCCTCCGCCTACATCGTCGGCGCGCTGCCCTTCGCCGTGTTCGCCATGGTGACCTTCGTGAACCCCGCCTACGTGGCCCCCTTCATGACCGATCAGCGGCTGACCGTGATCGGCCTGGGCGCCATGGTGTGGATGGGGATCGGCGTGTTCGTGATGGCCAAGATGGTCAGTTTCGAGATCTGACGGGAAAGCCTGCCGCCATGGAACCGCTCCTGCACCAGCCCGCCGGCCCCACCCTGCTCGGCATTGACGTGATCACCGTCGGCACCGTGCTGGCCGGCATCGCCGCCATCGCCGTGATGGTTGCCTTCTACGCCGCGCTGGGCGTGCGCGATCCGATGAGCCGGCGCGCCAAGGCGCTGGTCGCCCGGCGGGACGAGCTGAAAGCCGGCATCCTGACGCGCGCCGGCCCCGGTCGCCGTCGGCAGAGCCTGGCGCGCCGCACCGCCACCACCGACCGGATCCGGGAATGGCTGAACCGGATGAAGGTGCTGCAGGACAGCCAGATCACCGCCATCCAGCAGAAGCTGGCCCATGCGGGATATCGCAACCGGGAACTGGCCGTCACGATCATCCTCGCGCGGCTGATCCTGCCGGTGGCGCTGGGCCTGCTGGCCGTCGTGGTGCTGTACTGGGCGGAGCTGTATCCGGACTGGGGGTCGATGAAGCGCTTCGCCGGCTTCGCCGGCGCAATCATCACCGGCTACAAGGGGCCGGAGATCTACCTGTCCAACAAGGCCAGCAAGCGCACGCTGGCGATCCGCAAGGGCCTGCCCGACGCGCTGGACCTGCTGGTCATCTGCGCGGAGGCCGGCCTGACGGTGGATGCCGCCTTCACACGCGTCAGCCGCGAGCTGGGCCGCGCCTATCCGGAGCTGGGCGAGGAGTTCGCGCTCGCCGCGATCGAGCTGTCCTTCCTGACGGAGCGGCGCCATGCGTTCGAGAACCTGGCCTTCCGCGTCAACCTGGACCAGGTGCGCGGCGTGGTCACCACGCTGATCCAGACCGAGCGTTACGGCACCCCGCTCGCTTCCTCGCTCCGCGTGCTGTCGGCCGAATTCCGCAACGAGCGGATGATGCGGGCGGAGGAGAAGGCCGCGCGGCTGCCCGCGATCATGACGGTGCCGCTGATCCTGTTCATCCTGCCGGTGCTGTTTGTGGTGATCCTGGGTCCGGCGGCCTGCTCCATCAGCGATGCCTTCAGCGGGGGGGCGCTGGGGGGCGGCTGACCCGATCGCGCGGCCGAACAGGCCCGGTCAGTCGAAGCCCCAGCTGCCGCTGATCGCGGCACCGTCCAGCTGGCGCCCGTCCAGATTGCCAACCTGGCTGCGCACCCGTTCCAGCAGGGCGCGGAACTGGTGCTGCTCCTCCTCGCTCAGCACGCCCATGATCCGGCGGGTCATGTCGACCGCCAGCGGCATGATCTGCCCGTGCATGTCGCGGCCTTCGGCGGTCAGTTCCAGCAGGTGGGAGCGGCCGTCCTGCGCATTGGGGCTGCGGGCGATCAGGGCGCGTTCCTCCAGCACCTTGCACGCACGGTTCACCGCCACCTTGTCCATCAGCGTCATGCCGGTCAGTTCCCGCTGGGTCAGCGGCTCGCGATCGCCGAGCACTGCCATGACGCGCCATTCCGGGACAGAAAGCCCGAACTGCACCTTGTATTCCAGCGCGATACGCCCGCTCACCGCATTGGAGGTGACGGACAGGAGATAGGGCAGGAACTCCAGCAATGGTGTATTCGCTTTGCTCATTGGTTACCGGCGATATCATCCGGGAGAAACTTTGCAAGCTCGCCATTGCCGCTGGTGATCGTCTTGCCACTGCCATTGCTGCGCTGACGCAACATTAATGCGCACGAGCTGCCCACGGCTTCGACGAAGGGAGGCGCTTACGGGCGGCTGCCGATTGTATGCCACATACCATTAGTGTCGCCAAAAAGTCACACTGCTGCAAAGATCAGCCGCCGGGGTAATGGTTCTGATTGTAACGATGCTGCCAATATCGCAGCAACCTGTTCAGATCAGTGAAAGAATTGCGTCAGGCGCACACTGGCTGAAGAACAATGGGGACTGCACAAACATGAACAGCAACCAATTCCGCGGACGCGTGCTCAAGGCAGGCGTGGCCATGCCCGCTTTGGCCCTTATGGGCATTGCGGCCCCGGCCTTTGCGCAGGACGCGACCAGCACCACCACGCAGCCTGCGCGCGACTGTGCCGATGCCAACACGGACGGCCTGTGCGACGGCGAAACGGTTCAGAGCAACGCGATCATCGTAACCGGCTCGCGCATCGCCCGCACCAACCTCGATTCGCCCACGCCCGTCACCGTCGTTTCGGGCGAAACGTTCTTCAACCAGGCCACCGTCAATGTCGGTGACGCGCTGAACGACCTGCCGCAGCTGCGCAGCACCTTCAGCCAGTCCAACTCGGGCAACAGCCTCGGCACCGCCGGCCTCAACCTGCTGGATCTGCGTGGCCTGGGCACGCAGCGCACGCTGACGCTGGTCAATGGCCGCCGCCATGTCGCGGCCGATATCCTGAACAACGGCGTGTCGGTCGACGTCAACACGATCCCGACCGATCTGGTCGAGCGGGTCGACATCGTGACCGGCGGCAATTCCGCCATCTATGGTTCCGATGCGATCGCCGGCGTCGTCAATTTCGTGCTGAAGGACGATTTCGAAGGCTTCCAGGTTCGCGGCCACGCGAACGTGAACACCGATGGCGACTTCAACGGCCAGTACATTTCCGGCCTGGCGGGCACCAACTTCGCCGAAGGGCGCGGCAACGTCACCGTACATGCCGAATTCGCCAATCAGGATCGCGTGTTCGCTTCCAACGTGCCGTGGCTGCGCCAGAACAACGCCTTCGGTGTGATCGACGCCGATCCGGCGCTGGGCGCAGGCCGGAACGGCAGCGACGGCTACCCCGACCGCGCCTTCTTCCGCGATATCCGCTCGGCTTCGATCCACTATCTCGGCCTCGTGCCGATCCCGCAGGCAGCCGGCGCCGCCGGCTGCGGCACGGGTCTGGGCAACAGCGATGGCGGTCCGGTCAACACCGGCACGCCTTACAACTGCACCTACATCTTCAACCCCGACGGCACCCTGTCGCCCCAGACCGGCAGCCGTTTCAGCACCGGCCCGATCGGCGGCATCGTGGGTGGCAACGGCCAGACCGGCCGCGAAGGTCAGGTGCTGAGCGTCCTGCCGAGCCAGGAACGGATCAACGTCAACCTGCTGGCGAAGTTCGAAGTATCGCCGGCGCTGATCCCGTTCGTCGAGGCGAAGTACGTCAACATCAAGACGCGCGGCCTCAACTCCGGTCCGGCATTCGGGCAGGGCGGCACCTATGGTGACTCGCGCGAACGGCCGCGGCTGGACAACCCCTATCTGAACCCGGCTGCCAGCACGACCATCGCCAATGCGATCCTCGCTTCGGGCCTGAATGCCACCAGCCTGACTGCCCGCACTCCGCTGACCGACGTGCAGCGTGCCGCTATCGCCGACGGTAGCTACCGTTTCGCCGTCGCCCGCAACCTGACCGACCTCGGCATCCGGGACGAGGATTCCGAGCGTGAAGTGTACCGCATCGTCGCCGGTCTTCGCGGCGACTTCGGTAGCAGCTTCGCTTACGAACTGTCGGCCAACTACGGCAAGGTGACCGAGAACACGACCGTCCTCGGCAACCTGATCCCGCAGCGGTTCATGCTGGCGATGGATTCCGCCCGCAACTCTTCCGGCCAGATCGTCTGCCGGTCGCAGATCGATCCTGCCGCGGCTTACGAGTACGGCAATCCGGGCGACGCGGAAGCGCTGGCTGCGGATATCGCGAACTGCGTGCCCTACAATCCGTTCGGTGCCGGCGACAACCGCGCCGCGGCGGCCTACATCACGCAGGACACCGTCTCCAAGGCTACGCTGGAGCAGCTGGTCGTGTCGGGCTTCGTCTCGGGTGACACCTCCTCCTTCTTCGAACTGCCGGGTGGCCCGATCGGCTTCGCCGTTGGTGGCGAGTATCGCCGTGAGGAACTGTTCTTCCAGGCCGATCCGCTCGTCGAAAGCGGCCGCACGTTCTACAACGCGCTGCCGACCTTCGATCCGGAGCCGTTCGAGGTCAAGGAAGCCTTCGCCGAACTGCGTCTGCCGCTGCTGGCCGACCTGCCGTTCGTGGAAAGCTTCTCCGTCTCGGGCGCGGTGTGCGTGTCCGACTACAATGGCGCCACTGGCACGACTTGGGCCTACAATGGCGGCGCGGAGTGGGAGATCGTCCGGGGTCTGCGTCTGCGCGGCGCCTATGGCCGCTCGGTGCGTGCGCCGAACCTGCAGGAAACCTCGTCGTCGTTCGGCCAGAACTTCGCACCTGGCTTCAGCGATCCGTGTCTGCCGCAGAACATCGGTAACAACCCCAATCGTCTGGCGAACTGCTCGGCGGATCTGGGTGGCCTGCTGAACAGCGCACAGTTCATCGCCCTGCCGGCCTACTCGCTGGAGATCCTCAGCGGCGCCAACCCCGACCTGTTCGAGGAAACGTCGGACTCGTACACGTTGGGCGCGGTGTTCACGCCGGTCGCCATTCCGGGCCTGAACCTCACTGTCGATTATTTCGACATCTCGGTGGACAACGTCATCACCTCGCTCAGTGCGCAGAACGTGGTGAATGCGTGCTACGACCAGCCTGACCTGAACAACCAGTTCTGCAGCCTGTTCCAGCGCTTCCGTGGTCCGGGTGCTGGCCCGAACGGCGAGGTTCCGGGTCAGGTGCTGGATCTGAGCGCGCGGATCACCCCGCTCAACTTCGCATCGCGGACGGCGCGCGGGATCGACTTCGATCTCAGCTACTCGACCGATCTCGGTGCCGATGCGACGGTCAGCACGCGCTTCCTGTACACCCACAACATCGAACGCAGCAATTTCGAGAACCCGTCGAACCCTGACTTCGAGAACCGGATCCTCAGCGAACTGGGCAACCCTAAGGACGAGTTCCGCTGGAACGTGAACCTGAACAAGGGTCCGGTCACGCTGGGCTACACGATGTCCTACATCGGCCCGCAGACGATCAACCTGTACGAGGATACGAACGCGCTGCCGGGTGCCTGCACCCCCAATGGTTGCCCGCCGAACAACCTCGATTATGCGGACATCCTGGAATATCCGGACGTGTTCTACCACGACGTCCGCGTGGAGTTCGAGGTCGAGGAAGACTCGCGGTTCACCATCGGTATGGACAACATCCTCAACACGATCCCGCCGCTGGGCCTGACCGGCACCGGCGACGGCAGCGGCATCTACCGCGTGCGCGGCCGCAACATGTTCGTCAGCTTCCTGGGTCGCTTCTGATCACGGTCTGACTGACAGTCACAAGCGAAGGGGTCGGAACCGGTCGGTTCCGGCCCCTTTTCTTATGGGGCCATCCGGTCCAGACAGGGGCATGGCCGTCCCGCAGCAACCGTCAGACATCGCCACCGAACTTGCGCAACGCGGCGCGGTGGATCAGGCCTACGCCGTGTTGAGCCGCGCGGTGGAAGATGGCGATGCCACCGCCGCCATGCTGCTGGCAGGCTGGCGCATGGCCGGCACGCTGATCCGGCGCGACCTGGCGGCGGCCCGGGAACTGTACGGCCTCGCGGCTGCGCTGGGCGCCGATGAAGCGGAGCCGGTGTTCATCGCCCTGCTCGCCAACGGCGCCGGCGGAACACCTCGCGACTGGACCCGCGCCCTCACCCTGCTGCGCCGGCGCGCCGTCCGCGATCCCCTGGCCCGGCGCCAGGCCGATCTGCTCGACGCCATGGCGCTGGACGGCGATGGCAATCCGCTGAACCGGCCCCCCGTCACCAATCTGCCCGCCGCCGCGGGCATGTGGCACGCGCCACGCTTCCTGACGGCGGCCGAATGCCGCTATGTCACCGATCGCGCCGCCCCGATGCTGCAGCCGGCGACCGTCGTCGATCCACAGACCGGGGCCATGGTCCAGCACCCGGTGCGCCGGGCTCATGCCACCAGCTTCCCCTTCGTGCAGGAGGACATGGTGATCCATGCGCTCAACCGGCGGATTGCCGCCGCCGCCGGTCACGCGGTCGATCATGGGGAGCCGCTGCAGGTGCTGGGCTATGGCCCCGGACACGAATACCGGCTGCATTCGGACGCCCTGCCACCCGGCGGAAACCAGCGCGTCTCCACCGTCCTGATCGTGCTCAAGGCCGACTTCACCGGCGGCGCGACTACCTTTCCCAAGCTCGGCTATGAATGGCGGGGCAAGCTGGGGGAGGCGCTGCACTTCCCCTGCCTGGATGCAGCCGGCCAGCCGGACCAGAGAATGTGGCATGCCGGCCTGCCGGTGGCGCAAGGCGTGAAGCTGATCGCCTCGCGCTGGATCCGGGCCGCCCCGCTGGACCTTGCGGGTCCGCTGGGACGACCCTTCTGACGAGCTTTACCGGACGTCAAACACCAGCGCGCCGTCGCCATCCTCCACATGCACGGTGCTGCCATCGGGCACCTCGCCCGCCAGCAGCTTCTCGGCCAGCGGATCCTGCACGTAGCGCTGCACCGCGCGCTTCAGCGGCCGGGCGCCATAGACCGGATCGTAGCCGACACGCCCCAGCCAGCGCTTCGCCGCATCCGACAGGTCGAGCACGATCTTGCGGTCGCGCAGCAAGGTCTGCACCCGGCCGACCTGGATCTCCACGATCGGCGCCATGTGCTCCTGCCCCAGACGGTGGAACAGGATGATCTCGTCCAGCCGGTTCAGGAATTCGGGGCGGAAATGCCCGCGCACCACATCCATCACCTGCGGCTCGACCTCCTCCACGCTCTGCCCTTCGTCCATGCCGGCCAGGAACTGGCTGCCCAGATTGCTGGTCAGGATGATCAGCGTATTGCTGAAATCGACCACCCTGCCCTGCCCGTCGGTCAGCCGGCCGTCGTCCAGCACCTGCAGCAGCACGTTGAACACGTCAGGGTGGGCCTTCTCCACCTCGTCGAACAGCACCACCTGATAGGGGCGGCGGCGCACGGCCTCGGTCAGCACGCCGCCTTCCTCGTAGCCGACATAGCCCGGGGGGGCGCCGATCAGGCGGGCGACGGCGTGCTTCTCCATGAACTCGCTCATGTCGATCCGCACCATGGCGCTGTCATCGTCGAACAGGAACGCGGCCAGCGCCTTGGTCAGCTCCGTCTTGCCCACGCCGGTGGGGCCCAGGAACAGGAAGCTGCCGAGCGGCCGGTTCGGGTCCTGCAGGCCGGCGCGCGCGCGGCGCACCGCCTTGCTGACGGCGGCGACGGCCTGCTGCTGGCCGATCACCCGCTGGCCGATCACCTGCTCCATGCGCAGCAGCTTATCCCGCTCGCCCTGCATCATCCGGTCGACCGGCACGCCGGTCCAGCGGCTGACCACGCCGGCGATGTCGTCCGCCGTCACCTCCTCGCGCAGCATGGCCGTGCCGGTCAGCGCCTGCGCCTCGGCCAGCTTGCGCTCCAGATCGGGGATGCGGCCATAGGACAGCTCGCCCGCCCGGCCGAGATCGCCGGAGCGCTGCGCCTGCTCCAGCTCCAGCCGCAGGGCGTCCAGCTGCTCCTTGATGCGGGCTTCGGCATGGATCTTGTCGCGTTCGCCCTGCCAGCGCGCGGTCAGTTCCGCGCTCTCGCCCTCCAGCCGGCCGAGTTCCTGGCGCAGAGCGGTCAACCGGTCGCGGCTGGCCGTGTCCGTTTCCTTGCCGAGCGCCTGCTCCTCAATCTTCAGCTGGATGATCCGGCGGTCGAGCCCTTCGATCTCCTCCGGCTTGCTTTCCACCTCCATGCGGATGCGGCTGGCGGCCTCGTCCATCAGGTCGATCGCCTTGTCGGGCAGGAAGCGATCCTGGATGTAGCGGTTGCTGAGCTGCGCCGCCGCCACGATAGCGCCATCGGTGATGCGCACGCCATGATGCAGCTCGTACTTCTCCTTCAGCCCGCGCAGGATGGAGACGGTGTCCTCCACCGTCGGCTCCGCCACGAAGACCGGCTGGAAGCGGCGCTGCAAAGCGGCGTCCTTCTCCACATATTTCTGGTACTCATCCAGCGTGGTCGCGCCGATGCAGTGCAGTTCGCCGCGGGCGAGCGCCGGCTTCAGCAGATTGCCGGCATCCATGCTGCCCTCGCTCGCCCCGGCGCCGATCAGCGTGTGCATCTCGTCGATGAACAGGATGATGTGCCCCTCGGCGCCCTTCACCTCGTCCAGCACGGCCTTCAGCCGCTCCTCGAACTCGCCGCGATATTTCGCGCCGGCGATCAGGGAGCCCATGTCGAGGCTCATCAGCGCGCGGTCCTTCAGGCTGTCGGGCACGTCGCCATTGGCGATGCGCAGCGCCAGACCTTCGGCGATGGCGGTCTTGCCGGTGCCGGGTTCGCCGATCAGCACTGGGTTGTTCTTGGTCCGGCGGGCGAGGATCTGGATGGTGCGGCGGATCTCCTCGTCCCGGCCGATCACCGGATCCAGCTTGCCCGCGCGGGCGGCTTCGGTCAGGTCGCGGGCATAGCGCTTCATCGCGTCATAGGCTTGTTCAGCATTGGCGCTGTCGGCATTGCGGCCATTGCGCAGCGCGTTGATGGCGGTGTTCAGCGCCTCTGCCGTGACGCCCGCTGCCTCCAGCGAGCGGCCGGCGGAGGTGGTCTTGGCCAGCGCCAGCGCCAGCAGCAGCCGCTCCACGGTGACGAAGCTGTCGCCTGCCTTGGTCGCCACCTGCTCCGCCTGGTCGAGCACGCGCACCGCATCATTGTCGAGGCCGGGCGTCGCCTGCGCGCCGGAGCCGGAGACGGCAGGGATCTTCGCCAGCGCCTGCGCCAGCGCGTCGGTCGCGGCCTTGGGATCGCCGCCCGCACGGGTGATCAGGCCGGCGGCCATCCCTTCGGGGTCGTCCAGCAGCGCCTGCAGCAGATGGTCCGGGCTGATCCGCTGGTGGTTGTTGCGGATGGCGACCGTCTGCGCGGCCTGCAGAAAGCCCTTTGCCCGATCGGTGTACTTGTCCAGGTTCATGCCTGCCCTTGCTCCCCAGCGATGATGATAGGGTGAAAAGTAGTGTTGCCATGGGGCAACACAAGAGGAAGGTGTCTCACGAGACTAAAACAGTGCGGCCAGCGGCGGTAACATCCGTGTCCCTTCTTGCGCGAAGGCCGGCCGATGCCTTGATGGTGGACACACATCACCCGGACGGACCCATTCGCCATGCGCAAGAATATCGGCTTCCTCAGTTTCGGTCACTGGTCGCCCCACGGCCAGTCGCACACCCGCTCCGCACAGGACGTGCTGCTGCAATCGATCGACCTGGCCGTGGCGGCGGAGGAGCTGGGCGTGGATGGCGCCTATTACCGGGTGCACCATTTCGCCCGCCAGCTCGCCAGTCCGTTCCCGCTGCTGGCCGCGGTGGGCGCGCGGACCAGCCGGATCGAGATCGGCACGGGTGTGATCGACATGCGGTACGAGAACCCGTTCTACATGGTGGAGGATGCCAGCGCGGCGGACCTGATCAGCGGTGGCCGGCTGCAGCTCGGCATCAGCCGGGGATCGCCCGAGCAGGTGATCGAGGGATGGCGCCACTTCGGCTATGCTCCGCAGCCGGGCGAAAGCGATGGCGACATGGGCCGGCGCCACGGCGCGCAGTTCTTCGACCTGCTGAAGGGCGAGGGTTTTGCGGAACCGAACCCCCGCCCGATGTTCCCCAACCCGCCGGGCAGGCTGCGGCTGGAGCCGACCTCCACCGGGCTGCGTGACCGCATCTGGTGGGGCAGCGCCAGCAATGCGACCGCCGTCTGGGCGGGCGAAATGGGCATGAACCTGCAGAGCAGCACGTTGAAGGAAGACGAGAGCGGCGAGCCGTTTCACGTGCAGCAGGCACGGCAGATCAGGCTGTACCGCGAGGCGTGGGCCGCAGCCGGGCATACGCGCAAGCCTCGCGTATCGGTCAGCCGTTCGATCTTCGCCATCACCGATGATAGCGACCGGGCCTATTTCGGGCGCAGCGGCGACCAGGACCAGGTCGGCATCATCGACAATATGCGCGCGGTGTTCGGCCGCAGCTACGCCGCGGAGCCGGACCGGCTGGTGGAGCAGTTGCGCGCGGACGAGGCGATCGCCGAGGCCGACACGCTGCTGCTGACAGTGCCCAACCAGCTGGGCGTCGACTACAACGCGCATGTGCTGGAGAACATCGTCCGGCATGTGGCGCCGGCGCTGGGCTGGCGCTGAGCGGGTGATTGCAAGACCGGCGCTCCGGACCTAGATTGAGCGGGTTCTGGAGCGCCGCATGCAAGTCAATTCCGATCAGTCCCTGGAACGCGCCGGTGCGATCCACCGGCATTTCGGCAGCTGGAATGCTGTCCGGAAAGCGGTGCGGGAGAACGGCTGGTCCTGGGTGTTGGATAATGCGGGGGTTCCCGAGCCGGAACCTGACGAACGCCAGACCTATACCGGGCGGGTGTCGGTGGTGATGCGGCAGCCCGAGAACCCATGAGCTTCAGCTACGCGCTGTTCCTGGTCCTGCTGTTGCTGGCGCCAGGCTTCAGCGTGTGGGCCGGCCTGAGATTGGCCGAGTATAACGAGCTTGTCTCGCAGGCGCCGGAGCGGCCGAACTCCACCTTTTCCCTGCTGACAATCGTCTTCGGTGCGGTGGCGGGGCATTTCATCATGTCGACCCTGCTGGCCGCGCAGGAGACTTTCTGCCGGCTTGTCACGACCTGCCTCCACGTCCGGTTCGATCCGAACATCTATCGTGTGATCGTGGTGGGCGAACAGGCGAAGGCTGGCAGCAACAGCTTCGCCGACCTACCCGGCTGGTCCGTACCGTACTGGCTGCTGAGCCTGCTGCTGCCTGCCGTCATGACAGGTGTGATCGCCTTCCGTCTTGGCTCACGGCAACAGGTGCGTCGCCTGCGGGAGCGATCCGTACTTGGCTGGTTTCAACCGTGGATCGCGCAGGCCCGATCGGCGGATCAGTTCGTGGTCGCCTATGTGGTGACCAGCATGGCGCATGACGGAGGCTATGTCGCGTATGAAGGCGTGCTGGCGAACGTTGCGCTGGACGATAACCGCGCAATTGCCATGATCGTGCTCGACAATTGCGACCGCTTCCTGGTCAAGATCACGGAGGATGGCGTCAAGCGCGTCGACGCCCCCACCTCCATCGGGCTGATCCAGCTGGATGCACGCAATTGCCTGAACATCGCGCTGGAGCTGTTCGGAGACCCCAGCGCGATATCCTGACGGCCATTATTCGATGTTCTTGCCCAGCTCACGGTTGATCCACAGCGCCACCAGCGTGCACACGGCACCCGAGAGCAGATAGGCGCCCGCGGCGATCAGCCCGAAGCGGGACGACAGCCACAGCGCCGCCAGCGGGGCAAAGCCCGCGCCGAACAACCAGGCGAAGTCCGACGTCAGTGCCGATGCGGTGTAGCGGTGCCGCTGCGCGAAGCGCTGCGACAGCGCGCCGGAGGACTGGCCGAAGGCGATGCCCAGGATGACGAAGCCGACCATCATGAACACGATCTCCCCATTCTCGCCCGCATCCAGCAGCTGCGGGGCGAAGAAGGAGAATACCGCGATCAGCGCCGCAGTGATGCCCAGCAGCGTGCGGCGGCCGAACCGGTCGGCCAGCAGCCCCGATGCAATCACCGCCAGCACGCCCACGCCGCCCGCGATCGCCTCGATCACCAGGAAGCGGACCGGGCTTTCTTCCGTGTAGAGGAACACCCAGGACAGCGGGTAGACGGTGACCATGTGGAACAGCGCGAAGCTGGCGAGCGGGGCGAAGGCGCCGGCGGCGATCACCTTCCACTCGCTGCGGATGGTGTCGAGGATCGGGGCGGGCTGCAGCTCCCGCTTTTCGAACAGGGTGGAATATTCCGGCGTCACCACGATCCGCAGGCGCGCGAACAGCGCCACCACGTTGATGGCGAAGGCCACGAAGAAGGGGTAGCGCCAGCCCCAGGCCAGGAAATCCTGTGCCGGCAGCACGCTGACCAGGAACACGAACAGCAGGCTGGCCACGATCAGGCCGATCGGCGCGCCCAGCTGCGGGATCATCGCCCACCAGCCGCGCCGGCCTTCCGGCGCGTTGACCGCCAGCAGCGATGCCAGCCCATCCCAGGTTCCGCCCAGGGCGAAGCCCTGCCCCATGCGGAACAGTGCCAGCAGGACGGCAGACCAGGTGCCGATCGATTCGTAGCCCGGCAGGAAGGCGATCACCACGGTGGAGACGCCCAGCAGGAACAGCGCCGCGATCAGCTTGGCGCCCCGCCCCTTGCGCTGGTCGACCCAGGTGAACACGATGGTGCCCACCGGCCGCGCCAGGAAGGCGAGCGCGAAGATGCCGAAGGACCACAGCGTGCCCTGCAGCGGATCCATGTACGGGAACATCAGGCGCGGGAACACCAGCACCGACGCGATCGCATAGACGAAGAAGTCGAAGAATTCGGACGTGCGACCGATGATCACGCCAACGGCGATCTCCCCCGGCTCGATCCGGTGACCCTTCTGTTCGCCTCTGTCGGAGTTGGCGACGCGGGCATCGCGTTCTGCCTCTGTGCTCGGCAGCGTTCCGGCGGCCATGATGATCCCTCTTGTTCCTGCAGCTGCTTGGACCGCCCGCCTTTACCCGGCAAGCGCCAGGATGCAATCGGCATTGCTGCACTGCGACAGCCAGCGGATTAATGATGCCGTTTGCCCGCCACATCGCGCGGTGCCGATTGGACAAATTGCCCTATGTGCAATGCAACATCATCGGTGTAGGCGGCCAGATATGCCTACGAATCCGAACGCTGGCCGCCTGATCCGTCGCGCCCTGCCCGTGCTTGCCACCCTGCCCCTGCTGGCCGGTTGTGGCGAGCTGATCGTGCTTGACCCTGCGGGCGACATCGCCCGGCAGCAGGGCAATCTGGTGGTCATATCCACTCTGCTGATGCTGCTGATCGTGGCACCGGTGATGGCCGCAACCGCCTGGTTCGCGTGGAAGTACCGCGCCGCCAACACGGACGCGAAATACGCGCCCGACTGGGACCATTCGACTCAGCTGGAGCTGCTGATCTGGGCAGCGCCGCTGATGATCATCATCTGCCTGGGCGCATTGACCTGGGTCAGCACCCATCTGCTCGATCCTTACCGCCCGCTCACCTCCGGCGGCGCGGAATCGCCGCTCGGGCCCGGGCAGGAATTGCAGGCCCCGCTCGAGGTGCAGGTGGTGGCGCTCGACTGGAAGTGGCTGTTCATCTACCCCGAACAGGGCATCGCCACGGTGAACGAGTTCGTCGCGCCGGTGGACCGGCCGATCAGCTTCCGCATCTCCGGCTCCTCCGTGATGAACAGCTTCTACATCCCGGCGCTGGCGGGGCAGATCTACGCCATGCCCGGCATGGAGACGAAGCTGCATGCGGAGTTCGACCAGACCGGCTCCTTCTTCGGCCTGTCCGCCAACTATTCGGGCGCGGGCTTCTCCAACATGCAGTTCGGCGCGCACAGCATGTCCGCGGGCGATTTCGACCGCTGGGTGCAGAAGGTTCGCAGCAGCCCGGGCGAGCTGACCCGCGACGCCTATCTGCTGCTGGAGCGCCCGAGCGAGAAGGTGCCGCCGATGCACTTCTCCGCCGTGGAACCGCAGCTGTTCGACCTGGTGGTCAACATGTGCGTGGAAGAAGACAAGATGTGCGCGCACGAGATGATGGCCATCGACGAACGTGGCGGCCTGGGCCTCGCCGGCATCCACAATGTCCGCCGGCTGGCTTACGACAAGCATGCCGGTCGCGGCAGCGCTGGCCCGGACAGCATGCTGCTGGCCGATGGCTCGCGCTACGTCCAGGCGACCTGCCTGGCGCAGCTCGACCCCGTGAAGGGCGGCCTGCTCGATCCCGTCAATGTCGCGCCGCTGACCGGCGCCGGCCTGTCGCGGCCGGCCTCGCTCGCCGCCGCGCTCCTGTAATCCTGGGAACACCGCACCATGGACAAGCAATCACCCCCCAGCTCGCGCAAGCTCGGCCGCACCGCCGTGATCGTCGTGGCGCTGCTGGCCGCAATGGGCGCCATCGTCTTCGTCGGCATGAACATCTGGCATGCGACGGAAGTGGCGGAGGACGAGGCGACCGGCCAGACCCGCAACACCGAGCATACGCCGCCCAACTTCGTCGACCGTAACGACGTGCCCGAACATGATCCGGGCGTTCCCGCAGACCTGACACAGAGCGACCAGCCGCAGCCATGACTCCCCATCCCGCACCCGAAGTCGGCCCGATCCTCGGCCGCCTGTCGCTCGAGGCCATCCCGCTGCACGAGCCGATCCTGGTCGCGACCTTCGGCGCCGTGGCCGTGGGCGGCCTGGCGATGCTGGCGCTGCTGACCAAGTTCCGCCTGTGGGGCTATCTGTGGAACGAGTGGTTCACCAGCGTGGACCACAAGAAGATCGGCATCATGTACATGGTGCTGGGCCTGGTCATGTTCCTGCGTGGCTTCGCCGATGCCATCATGATGCGCATCCAGCAGGCGATCGCCTTTGGCGGGTCCGAAGGTTATCTGAACGCGCACCACTACGACCAGGTGTTCACCGCCCATGGCGTGATCATGATCTTCTTCGTGGCGATGCCCTTCGTCACCGGCCTGATGAACTACGTCGTGCCGCTGCAGATCGGCGCGCGCGACGTCAGCTTCCCGTTCCTGAACAATTTCAGCTTCTGGATGACCACCGCCGGCGCCGTGCTGGTGATGGCGAGCCTGTTCATCGGCGAGTTCGCGCAGACCGGCTGGCTGGCCTATCCGCCGCTGTCCGGCATCGCCTACAGCCCCAATGTCGGCGTCGACTACTACCTGTGGTCGCTGCAGGTCGCGGGTGTCGGCACGACCTTGTCGGGCATCAACCTGATCGTGACGATCCTGAAGCTGCGCGCGCCCGGCATGGGCCTGATGAAGATGCCGATCTTCACCTGGACAAGCCTGTGCACCAACATCCTGATCGTGGCGTCCTTCCCCGTGCTGACCGCCGTGCTGACGCTGCTGACGCTGGACCGCTATGTCGGGACCAACTTCTTCACGAACGATTTCGGCGGCAGCGCCATGATGTACGTGAACCTGATCTGGATCTGGGGCCACCCGGAGGTCTACATCCTGATCCTGCCGCTGTTCGGCGTGTTCAGCGAAGTGACCAGCACGTTCAGCGGCAAGCGCCTGTTCGGCTATACCTCCATGGTCTACGCCACGATCGTCATCATGATCCTGAGCTACCTGGTGTGGCTGCACCACTTCTTCACCATGGGTAGCGGTGCGTCGGTGAACAGCTTCTTCGGCATCACCACCATGATCATCTCGATCCCGACGGGTGCCAAGCTCTTCAACTGGCTGTTCACCATGTATCGCGGCCGCATCCGGTACGAACTGCCGATGATGTGGACGGTCGCCTTCATGCTGACCTTCACCGTGGGCGGCATGACGGGCGTGCTGCTGGCGGTGCCGCCGGCGGACTTCGTGCTGCACAACTCGCTGTTCCTGATTGCTCATTTCCACAATGTGATCATCGGGGGCGTGCTGTTCGGCCTGTTCGCGGCGATCAACTTCTGGTGGCCCAAGGCGTTCGGCTTCAAGCTGAACACCTTCTGGGGCAAGGTCAGCTTCTGGTGCTGGGTGCCCGGCTTCTGGGTCGCGTTCACCCCGCTCTATGTCATGGGCCTGATGGGCGTGACCCGCCGGATGCGCGTGTTCGACGATCCCGACCTGCAGATCTGGTTCGTGATCGCGGCCATCGGCGCGGTGATGATCGCGGCCGGCATCGGCGCCATGCTGGTGCAGTTCGCCGTCAGCATCTGGAAGCGGGAGGAGCTGCGCGACGAGAGCGGCGATCCGTGGAACGGCCGCACCCTGGAATGGGCGACCAGCAGCCCGCCGCCGGAGTACAACTTTGCCTTCACCCCGATGATCCATGACCTGGATGCGTGGCATGACATGAAGAACCGCCACCACGACCGGCCGATCACCGGCTATCGCGACATCCACATGCCGCGCAGCACGGGCACGGGCGTGATCCTGGCCGGGATCAGCCTGGTGATGGGCTTCGCGCTGGTGTGGCACATCTGGTGGCTGGCAGCCCTCAGCTTCGTGTCGCTGATCGGCTACGCGATCTACCACACCTTCAATTACGACCGCGATTTCCACATCCCTGCCGCTCGGGTGGCAGAGGTGGAGGAAGCCCGCTCGCGCCAGCTCGATGCGTTGCGCGCAGCGGAGCCGCAGGCGGCAGGAGCATGAGTGCGATGACCACCTCCGACTGGGCGATCGAAGTGCCCGATGCTCCCCACACCGAAGAGGTGGATGGCCAGCCCATCCGCTTCTACGATGTGGAAGAGCATGCCCATCCGGAAGGCTACAGCACCATGCTGGGCTTCTGGATCTACCTGATGAGCGACTGCCTGATCTTCGCGATCCTGTTCGCCACCTATGGCGTGCTGGGGGGCAATTACGCCGCCGGGCCGGGGCCGCAGGACCTGTTCGAGCTGCCGCTGATCGCGCTGAACACGGCCATGCTGCTGTTCTCGTCCATCACCTATGGCTTTGCCATGCTGTCGATGCAGGCGAACAGACTGCGCGCGACGCAGGGCTGGCTGGCCGTGACCGGCCTGTTCGGCCTCGCCTTCCTGGGCATCGAACTGTACGAATTCCAGCACCTGATCCACATCGGTGCGGGCCCGCAGCGCAGCGCGTTCCTGTCGTCCTTCTTCACACTGGTCGGCACGCACGGCCTGCACGTGACCTTTGGCCTGGTCTGGCTGGTCACCCTGATCGTGCAGCTGAACAAGCGGGGCCTGATCCCCGCCAACCAGCGGCGCGTCGCGTGCCTCAGCATGTTCTGGCACTTCCTGGATGTCGTGTGGATCGGCGTCTTCACCGTTGTCTATCTGATGGGGATGCTGCGATGAGCGGTCACGACCAGACCACCGCCGACCCGGGTACTGCCGACCTGTCGCATCCGGATCTCAAGCCGAGCGGGACGCTGCAGGCAACGCAGCCGACCGGGCACGAGGCAGGCCATGGCGCCCATCACGGCGGGCAGCATGACGGCCATGCCGTGGCGGAACTGCCGCATGCCACCATGCGCGACTATGTGATCGGCTTCGTGGCGTCCGTCATCCTGACCGCCATCCCGTTCTGGCTGGTGATGACCGGCACCTTCTCCGCCGCCGCGACCGCCGCGATCATCACGGTCTTCGCGGTGGTGCAGATCGTGGTGCACATGATCTTCTTCCTGCACATGAATTCCAAGGCGGAGGGCGGCTGGTCGCTGTCCACGCTGGTGTTCACCATTATCGTGGTGGTGATCATGCTGTCGGGGTCGCTGTGGGTCATGAGCCATCTGCACAGCAACATGATGCCGCAGGCGCACGAACTCTCGCAGATCCCATGACCAGGCACGGGGCCGGGCATGATTGACCGTCCCCCTTCCCCTCCGCCGGCGCCCGCCCGGCGGGGCGGCCGGTGGGTGCTGGCAGGAATCGCGATCGTGCTGGCGGCGACCTGCATCGCCCTTGCCATCTGGCAGGTCCAGCGACGCGAATGGAAGCACCAGCTGATCGACGCCGTGGAGACCCGCGCCACCGCTGCGCCGGTCCCCGCCCCCGGTCCGGATCGCTGGCCCGCCATCACCGAAGCCGATGATGTCTATCGCCGGGTCACCGCGACCGGCACTTTCCGCCATGATCGTGAAACTCTGGTCCAGGCCGTGACGGATCTGGGCGGCGGGTTCTGGGTGATGACCCCGCTGGTCACCGATCAGGGCTTCACCGTGCTGATCAATCGGGGCTTCGTACCGCGCGAACGCCGCGCCTCCGCCACCCGCGCCGCGGGGGATGTTGCGGGACCGGTCACCGTAACGGGTCTGTTGCGCGTCACCGAGCCGGATGGCGGCTTCCTGCGCAGCAACGATCCCGCGGGCGGGCGCTGGTTCTCCCGCGATGTGGCGGGGATAGCGCGCACCAACGGGCTGGCGCGGACGGCACCATACTTCATCGACGCGGACGGCGCGGCCAATCCGGGCGGCTACCCCGTGGGTGGCCTGACCGTGCTGCACTTCCCCGACAATCACCTGCCCTATGCGCTGACCTGGGCCGCGCTGGCGGCATTGTGCCTGTTCGCCGCATGGCGGGTGTTGCGCCTGCCACGCTGATCGGGCCACATGCGCCCCATGGCCGTGCCCGCTGTCCCGACCGAGATCCTGCCAGCCGATGCACCGGCCGATGCCGGCCGCCGCAACCTGCTGCTGCTGATCCAGCTGCGCTGGTTCGCGGTCGGGGGGCAGCTGATCACGATCGAGGTCGTCCGACATGCCATGGGGATCACCCTGCCGCTGGTGCCGCTGCTGTCGGCCGTGCTGTTGCTGGTGGCGGTCAACCTGCTCAGCCTGCCGCTGCTGCGCCGCCGGCGGGATGTCACCAATCGCGAGCTGACACTGGCAATGATGCTGGATGTGGCGGTGCTGGCCTGGCAGCTGCATTTCACCGGCGGCATCGCCAATCCCTTCGCACCTCTGTTCCTGCTACAGGTGGTGCTCGGTGCGATCCTGCTGTCGCAACGCGCCGCCTGGGCGCTGGCCGCGGCGGCGCTGGCCGCGCTGCTGGCGCAATCGTTGTGGACGCAGCCCCTGGGACTGCCGGCACCCTATGCTGCCGATCCGCTGCAGCTCTATCTGCAGGGCAGCTTCGTCTGCTTCGCTTTGATCGCGGTGCTGCTGCTGGTCTTCGTAACCCGCACCGCCCGCAACTTGGCGGAGCGGGATGCGGCGCTGGCGCAGGTGCGGCAGCGCGCGGCGGAGGATGATCACATCGTGCGGATGGGCCTGCTCGCATCGGGTGCTGCGCATGAACTGGGCACGCCGCTGGCTTCGCTGTCCGTGCTGATCGGCGACTGGCGCGGCCTGCCGCAATTGGCGGCAGAGGAGGATCTGCAGGAGGACCTGGCCGACATGGAGGCAGCGGTACAACGCTGCAAGACGATCGTCAGCTCCATCCTGATGGCCGCGGGCGAGGCGCGCGGCACCGCGACGGAATTCACCAGCGTGCGCGCCTTCCTGCAGGCGATCGTCGCCGAATGGCGCAGCAATGCCACCGGGCGGATGCCGGCCGAGCTGGCCTTTGCCGACCATTTCGGGGAACCGGATGTGCCCATCATCGCCGACCCGGCATTGCGGCAGGTGATCGGCAATGCGATCGACAATGCGGTGGAGGTCTCCCCCCACTGGATCGGCCTTACCGCCCTGCGGGTGCGCGGCTGCCTGGTGCTGGAGGTGTCCGACCGCGGGCCGGGTTTCGATCCGGCGATGCTGGAATCCTTCGGCCGCCCCTATCATTCGACCAAGGGGCGCGCCGGGGGCGGCGTGGGCCTGTTCCTGCTGGTCAACGTGCTGCGCAAGATGGGTGGCGCCGCCAGCGCCCGCAACAATCCGGAAGGCGGCGCCACCGTGCGGATGGAGATCCCGCTGGCCGCCCTCGCCCTCGACGCGCATGGTGATCCGGATGAATGATGACCTTCAGCCCCCGCCCGCCGGCGGAGCCGCAACGCCGCCGCTGCTGCTGATCGTGGAGGACGACGCCGCGTTCGCGCGCACGCTGCGCCGGTCGTTCGAACGGCGCGGCTATCACGTGATCGCGACCGACAGCCATGACGGCATGGTCGAACTGCTGGCCGGGCACCGGCCGGACTATGCGGTGATCGACCTGAAGCTGGGCGGCGCGTCCGGTCTGGCCTGCGTGCAGACGCTGCGCGCTGCCCTGGCCGACGTCCGGATCGTGGTGCTGACCGGCTTCGCCAGCATCGCCACCGCGGTGGAAGCCATCAAGCTCGGCGCCTCGCACTACCTGGCCAAGCCGGCCAACACCGATGATATCGAACGCGCCTTCGGTCTGACGGCCGGCAATCCCGACGCGCCGGTGGATGGGCGGCAGTCGAGCATCAAGACTTTGGAATGGGAGCACATCCACCAGACGCTGGCGGAGGTGGACTTCAACATATCGGAAGCGGCGCGAAGGCTGGGGATGCATCGCCGTACCCTGGCCCGCAAGCTGGAGAAGCGCCCCTTGCGCTGAGGCGCGCTTGCCCCTGCCGGCGATAGCGGCAATGGGGCGGCGATGAAGCAAGGCACCGCCACCGCCCGGCCCACCGTCGTCCTGACCATGCTGCTGCTGGTCTATATCTGCAACTTCGTCGACCGGCAGATCCTGGCCATCCTCGCCGCACCGATCCAGCGTGATCTGGCCCTGAGCGATGGGGAGATGGGCCTGCTGGGCGGAGTCGCCTTTGCCCTGCTCTACGCCACCTGCGGCGTGCCGCTCTCCACCCTGGCCGACCGGACCGGGCGCGCTCGAGTGATCGGCTGGTCGCTGGTGGTCTGGAGCGCCTGCACCGCTTTGTGCGCGGCGGCGCAGGGCTTCTGGCACATCTTCCTGGCGCGGCTGGGCGTAGGCGTGGGGGAGGCCGGCGGCGTCGCGCCGTCCTACGCCCTGATCGGCGAGTACTTCCCCTCCGACCGGCGGGCCCGCGCGCTGGCCATCTATTCGCTCGGCATCCCGATCGGTTCGGGCGCGGGCGTGCTGGCGGGTGGCACGATTGCCGCGCTGGTCGACTGGCGGCTGGCCTTCGTGGTGGTGGGTGCCTTTGGCCTGATCCTGGCACCGATCTTTGCGCTACTGGTGCGGGACCGCCAAAGCGTGGATCGCACCCCGGCCGCGCCCTTGCGCCGCACGGCCGCCCTGCTGATGCGGCGGCGTTCGTTCTGGCTGCTGTCGCTGGCGCAGGCGCTGGCATCGATGGCCGGTTATGGCATCGTGTTCTGGCTACCTTCCGTGCTGCAGCGCAGCTTCGGGCTGGACCTGATCGGCTCCGCGCAGTTCTTTGCCGGGCTGCTGCTGTTGGGCGGAATTGCCGGGGTGCTGGGCGGCGGCTGGCTGGGCGATCGGCTGGGGCGCAAGGATCGCGCCTGGCATGCCTGGCTGCCGGGTGTCGCTTTCCTGCTGAGCGCACCCCTGTTTGCCGCCGGCATCGTCAGCGGCGACTGGCGGGCGGCATTCGTGCTGTTCCTGGTGCCGCAGGCGCTCAGCTATTTCTGGATGGGGCCGGTCCTGTCGGCCGTGCAGCATCTGGTGGCGTCGGCGGAGCGGTCGATGGCGAGCGCGCTGTTCCTGCTGATCAACAATCTGCTGGGGCTGGCAGGCGGCACCTGGGCGCTGGGCGCGCTGGCCGATCATCTGCGACCGCTGCATGGCGACGATGCGCTGCGCCATGCCATGCTGTGGTCGCTGCTGTTCTACCTCGCCGCCGGCCTGCTGCTTCTGGCGGGGGGCCGCTGGCTACGGCAGGACTGGGTCCCGGAGCCAGCGGCGACCGATCCCTAGATTGCCTCTCCAGCAGCTGCGACGGCCGCGGTGGCGGCGTAGCCGCGGGCGTCCAGCTGTGCCAGCGCGCCAGAACGTGCCTTGTCGAAGCAGTTCAGCGCGGATGGCGTGGTGTTCAGCACCGATCCCCGCTGCATGTCGCAGACCTCGTAGGCAGCCTGCTTCACCCGCAGCGCAAGGGCGCGCTGGTCATAGGGTGAGGCGAGGTTGAGGTCAGAGACCTTCACTGCGATCGATCGGGTGTCTTCGCGCTGCTGCGAGACGACCATCTGATCGCCGGCAAGAGCCGGCGAAGCGAGGGCGCCGAGCGCGACGAGGCCCGTCAGCATGGCGCGGGCGGTGAAAAGCGGCATCATTCTCTCCTGCAGAAGCCACCGTCGTCATTGTTCGCGGCGGTTGGTCTTACCTGCTTATAATTGTGGCAGCGTGCCTAATCAATACGCAGTGCATCAATTCGTCGCTGCGCTGCAGCGCTGCGCGTGTCGGTTGCGGCATTCTTGCTAGAAGGAGACTTCCTTGCCTTCGAAGTCGAACAGCTTGCCGCTGTCGATCACCTTCAGTTCCTCGATCACGTCGAGCAGCTGCATGGCGGCACGCTCGGCGGTAAACAGTCGGCCGGGCTGCACATTGCCCTGGAAAGGCCGGGACAGCGCGGTATCGACGGTGCCCGGATGGAGCGCGACGACGATGGAGCGGTCATTACGGCGACGCTCCTCTATCGCAAGATTGCGGATCATCATGTTGAGCGCCGCCTTCGATGCGCGATAGCCATGCCATCCGCCCAGCCGGTTGTCGCTGATCGACCCGACCCGGGCGGACAAGGCGGCGAACACGGCGCGCCCGCTTTTCGGCATGATCGGAAGGAAGTGCTTGGCCACCAGCGCAGGACCGATCGCGTTCACGGCGTAGGTCTGCGCGAGCCAGCTCGGATCCAGATCCCGCAGCGCCTTTTCCGGCCCGCTATCCCCTGAGTGCAGCAGACCGGTCGCGACGATCACCAGCGTCGGGGGCGGCCCCGCACTGACATGGGCGGCGGCAGCGACGATGCTCGCCTCGTTAACCAGATCCAGATGCTGCACCCCGCTGCGTGATCTGGCGAAGCCATGAACGATGCGGAAGGTGCCTTCCTCCACAAGTGCCAATTCCAGCGCACCGCCTATGCCGCCGGAAGCCCCGATCACGACCGCAGATGTATCGCTTGCCCCGCTCATGCGAGCGCCCCGGCTGTCGTGCTTGGCATCGCGTTCCTTGTACGTGTTAAAGAGATCAGAACGAAAATCGCCGGCAACGGTTCGGGTGGCACGGCAGCGTCGTGTCGGGTGTACAGCAAGGTGGAGTTTCCGTGCGCAAATTCATGTTCTTCGCCGCCGCCTTCACCTGCTTGTCAGCCTGCGCCGCACAGGATGCACGCACCTCGACTGGAAGCGCGGCCGGCCCGGCGGACCAGTGCTTCTTCGCCTCCCAGGTCGGTGGCTTCACCGCTGGCGGTCCGGACCGGGCGCTGGTGCGGATCGGCTTCCGAGCCGGATACGAGCTTACCCTTTCACCCGGCTGCCCGAACGTCGACTATGCGACCGACATCGGCATCGTGTCACGGGGCGGCAGCCGCATCTGTACGGGCCGGCCTGCCGAACTGGTCGTCCCCCGCCCCAGCGGAAGCGGAGCCCAGCGCTGTCTCGTCAGCAACATCCGCAAGCTGTCCGATCAGGAGATGGCCACCGCCTGGGGCCGCCAGCCCGCCGATTGACGTCGCCGGAGGTCAGCGGAACGGCGGTTCGTCGAAGGCGCGCAGCTTGCGGCTGTGCAGCCGCCCGCCGACCTCCCGCAACTGCGCCACCGTCTCGATGCCGATGGCGATATGCTCGCGAATGGCGCGTTGGTAGAACCGGTTGGCCTGGCCCGGCAGCTTGATCTCCCCATGCAGCGGCTTGTCCGATACGCATAGCAAGGTGCCGTGCGGCACGCGAAACCGCTGCCCCTGGGTGGCGATGGTTGCGGATTCCATGTCCACCGCCACCGCGCGCGACTGATTGAAGCGCAGCGCATATTCGGCGTAGCGCAGTTCCCAATTGCGATCGTCGGTGGTGACCACCGTGCCCGTGCGCAGCCGGTCCCGCACTGTCGCCGCGTCTTCCCCCGTCACGATCTCCGTCGCGCGATGCAGCGCCTGCTGGACCTCGGCGATGGGGGGCACCGGGATCTCCGGTGCCAGCACCGCGTCCAGCACGTGATCGTCCCGCAGATAGGCATGAGCCAGGACGTAATCGCCGATCAGCTGGCTGGCGCGCAGGCCCCCGCAATGGCCGATCATGATCCACGCTTCCGGCCGCAACACGGCCAGATGATCGGTCAGCGTCTTCGCATTGGACGGCCCGACACCGATATTGACCAGCGTGATGCCTTCCCCACCGGGCGCGATCAGGTGATAGGCCGGCATCTGGTGCCGACGCCAGGCATCATCCGCCACCTCGTCCTCCGGCGGGCCGCCGCGTTCGTAATAGGCACCGCCGGCGGCGCTGAAGGCGGTGAAGCGGCTGTCCTCGCGCAACTGCTCCGCCGCCCAGCTGGCGAAGGCATCGACGTAGCGATGATAATTGGTGAACAGCACATAGCGCTGGAAATGCTCCGGCGGGGTGCCGGTATAGTGGTTCAGCCGCGCCAGGCTGAAATCCGTGCGCAAGGCATCGAAATGGGCGAGCGGCCGGAACCCGTCTCCGCGCCAGCTGCCGTCGGAGATCCGGTCCCCGACCAGCGCCAGCTCCGTCGTGGGCAGGATCGCGGCCAGATCGGCCGGGGGCACATCCTGCATGTCCAGACCGTCGATCGCGTAGGGGAACGGGATCTCCGCCGTGGACTGGCCCACCTCGATCTCGATCACATGGTCGCGCTCGACCGCGGCCAGCTGCTCCACCAGATAGCGGCGGAAAAGCGCAGGCCGGGTGATGGAGATGCGATATTCGCCGGGCGTCAGGAACTTGCGGTCGGCCCGCCGCGTGCCCTGTCCGCCGCGAGAGCCGATGACGCGCACACGCAATTCAGGATAGGTGAAGGCCCCCGCTGCCCGGCGCTCCGCCGCCGGGGCGCTGCCATCATGCACGAACGCGGTCACCGCCCCGCGCAATTCACTCAGCGCACGCTGGTATCGCTGTTCCAGCAGGTCCACGATCGCGTGCGCAGTCTCACCAGCCATAGTCTCTCTCCATCTCGCCTCTTGGTCCAAGGCCGGCAGATTTACAATGCAGCCCTGCGCCGTTGCCGGCCAATGGCGAACTTCCGAACCCGGGGCGCAGTGGCCGGTGATCCCTGCCCGCGTGCGGCAATCCAGTGCTATCCCCGTCGCGCCATGACAATGCAGTTCGAGGGCGTCGCAGTATAGTGACCGTTTCTGTCGTCCTGCCCCGGCAACTCTGCATGCATGAACAGAATCGCGGCATCATTCCGGCCGAACAGGGCCGGCGGCGACTTGCAGCACGTCGTTACCCAAATTGGGGCATGCGCAATCGCCTTGGCGCTGGCAATCCTGCGGCACGGCCGCGATGATGGCCGCCAAGAAAACAAGAGGATGCAAGAAACGGAATGCCAGACAGCAGGGGGCTGCCGTCTTCCGACCGGGATTCTGGGCAGATGATCGGGGCCGACAGCGATCAGGCCCACCGTTCGCCGGGACTCGCCGATGCGTTCGCGATGGACGTGCTGCGACGGTACGACGTGCCGGTGGTCGTGATCGGGGAAGGTAACGAGGTCCGCTGGACGAGCGACGGGGCCGAACGCCGGTTGTGCGCGCCATCGCCGGTATTCCTCCAGGCCGGGCGGTTGTGTTTCGATGATCAGCACTGGCGCGGCGGCATTGCCCGGCTGCGCACGCGGCTGGAAGGGACGGACCGCAGCCAGGTCCTGCTGGGCGATCCATCGGGATCGAGCTGGGTGATCATCACGGGATGGACCCGGCAACTGGCGGAGGAGCGGGTGCTGATCACCACCTATCGCCTGGCGCATCCGTCGCGGCGGGCCGCGCAGAGCGGGCTGGCAGAGCAGTTCCGGCTGACTCCGGCGCAATGCGCGGTGCTTGACCTGTTCGCTCACATGCTGCCACCCCGCGATATCGCGGAAGCGCTGGGCCTGACGGTGCACACGGTGCGCAGCCACTTCAAGACGATCCATGCCAAGATGGGCGTTCGATCCAGCATGCAGCTGCTGCAGCTCGTTCGGGCCTTCTGCGATGCTTGACGGGGAAAAGTGCCACATTCCGGGACATGTTCGCGATGAACCGTTCTTAACCATCGACGTACCCAAGTTGCGGGTAGTCACCAGCGAAACCGATCAATAACATGGCATTAACAAAGTAACGGCGGTCCACAGCAAGGGTCGCCGGATGGGGACGTCGAAAATACTGGCCTGGAGCCTGGCAGAAATGCCGTGACGACTTGGGGGATACCTGATGTTTCGTGTTACGTTGCCTCACGCCGTGAAAGCGGTGATGATGGCACTTGCCCTTTCGGCAACAGTTCCGCCTGCTTTGGCGCAGGACATGGTCTACGAGCCGGTCGATCCGAGCTTCGGCGGTAACGCATTCAACTCCGCCCACTTGCTGGGCATCGCGAATTCGCAAAACGACTACCGCGATCCGGCTGCCTCCACCTCCTCCACCGGGTCGCAGGCGGACATCTTCGCGCGTCAGCTGCAATCACGATTGCTGTCGTCATTGTCCGGGCAGATCGTGTCAGCGATCTTCGGCGAAAACCCGCAGGAACAGGGCACGATCAGCTTCGGCGGGCAGACCATCAACTTCGTGCGGGGCCTGACCGAAGTCACGCTGACGATCACCAATGACGAAACGGGCGAGATTACCGAAATCATCGTGCCGACCTTCGTGGACGTCAACTGACCGGACGGCTGGCGATGAACCTTTTCAACCTTGTGGCCGTGGCGCGCACCCTTCCCCTGGTGCTGGCGCTGGGCGCCTGCTCCACGGTGGGTGAGGACGGGCGGACGCTGTTCCCTGAGACGCGACCCGATGCCTACACCCCGGAACGGACCCAGGCGGGACGCATGCTGCGGCAATTGCCGCCTCCCAGCCGGCCGGTCGCGGTGGCGGTGTATGGTTTTGTCGACCAGACGGGTCAGTTCAAGCCGAGCGAGGTGGGCTCCAACCTGTCGCGCGCGGTCAGCCAGGGCGGCGGGTCGATCCTGGTAAAGGCGCTGCAGGATGCAGGGCAGCGCCAGTGGTTCACCGTGGTGGAACGCGAATCGCTGCGCAATCTGCTGAACGAACGGCAGATCATCCGCGAAATGCGCGAACGCTATCTGGGGGAACAGGGCGTCAATGCGCAGGCGCTGCCCTCCCTGCTGTTCGCCGGCGTGCTGCTGGAAGGCGGCGTGGTCGGATATGACACGAACACCGTCACCGGTGGCGCGGGCGCGGCCTTCCTGGGCATCGGTGGCAGCACCGAATATCGGCAGGATACGGTGACGGTCTATCTGCGGGCGGTATCGGTTCGGACGGGCGAGGTGCTGAGTTCGGTCACCGCGTCCAAGACCATCGCCAGCCGATCCGTGGGCGCGAATGCCTTCCGGTACGTGGCCTACAAGGAATTGCTGCAGGCGGAGGTCGGCTACACCACCAACGAGCCCGACCAGATGGCACTGCAGCAGGCGATCGAACGCGCCGTGTACTCGCTGGTGCTGGAAGGGGTCGAGCTGAAGCTGTGGGACTTTGCCGATCCGCGCAGCGGCGCGGCGCTGCTGGACCAGTTCCAGCGCGAACGCGACGGCGAGGTGGACGAGGCGCAGATGACGGCTGCGCTGAACGCCCTGCCGCCGATGGAACCGCAGCGGATCGCGCGCCCTGTGGTGGTCGCCGCCGACCAGGTGGCGGGCGGGCCACGGCAGAACATGCGCACGCCCTCTTACCCAGGAGGCGGCGCGCGCTGATCTGAATCACGAGTTTCGATCGCCGGATGGCGACCGCAGGCCGCGTGGCTGGTGCCGGACCAGCCGCCGCAAGGGCCACCATCTCCGGCAGCACCCTGGGTGAAGTTGCAGCTTCGCCAAGGGGGCGGAAACGAATGGCGCGCCGGAGTTGCAGCTCCGACGCGCCGGGTGACTGAAGTTGTGTCCACAACCACGTCTGCCCTGCGCCAAGGCGCCGGACAGGCATGGTTATGAAATTCCTGAAGGGGTTTTACAACCGTGATCGATCAACGCGCTGTCGCACGAAAGGCTGCATTCACCGGCCGGCCGCGCGCATCATCGGGCGCAAACCCCTTTCGGCACCGAAATCGCAGGCCGGGCACGATGCCCCGCCCGCGATCCATCAACATGAAGCCCGGATAACGGGCCGAAGCCTTCGGCAATCCGTGCGGATGGTCCGCACGGGGCCGGCGGGCCGCATACCATCAACAGATAGTTCACAGGGGTTTGTACCATGAGGAAGTTTATTCTCACCACCGTCTCCGTCGCCGCGCTGATCGCTGGCGGCAGCGCCATGGCGCAGGACACGTCCAATAACAGCACGGTCACGCAGAGCGGCCAGTTCAACCTGAACGAAACCAACCAGAACGGCAGCAACGCCACTTCCATCGTGACCCAGACCGGCATGGGCACAAACGCGATCGACAAGGCCAATCGCGTCGGCGTGACGCAGGGCGGCGTCGGTGCCCAGTCGACCGTCGTTCAGGGCGGGGCCGACCGCAACGAGGTCGAAGTCGTCCAGTTCGGTGCCAACACCTCCCTCGTCACCCAGACCGGCACCGCCAGCGGCGCCGAAGTACGGCAGACGGGCGAAGGCAACGACTCGGTCATCTCGCAGGCGGGCAACAGCGTGCAGGTCGGCAATGCGCTGAACAGCTCCGCCTCGGGCGTGGAGCAGGTCGGCATCGGCAACACGTCCAATGTCGATCAGGACCCCAGCAGCTTCGCACTGGCCAACGTCAACCAGTATGGCGAGTACAACGCGTCCTCCGTGCGGCAGGAGATCACCGAAGGACCGGCCGGCGGGGCCAATCGGTCCGTTGCCGACGTCATGCAGAACGGCGCCAACAACGACGCTGGAATCACGCAGACCGTGCGCCGGGCCGACGCCTCGATCAACCAGGATGGCGACAGCCATCTGGCCACCATCACCCAGACCGGATCGGAAGCGATTGCATCGGTAGTCCAGGACGGCTTCGCCAACGACGCTAAGGTGATCCAGCAGGATGATGCCGGCGGCCTGGCCGAAGTCACGCAGGCGGGCGGGGAGAACACGGCGTCCGTCAATCAGACATCGGTCAATTCCGTTGCCGACGTGTCGCAGAATGGCCAGCGAAACAATGTGGATCTGGCGCAGGGCCGTTCGGCCGGCAACAACTTCCAGACCAATGGTCAGCAGGCGCTGATCACGCAAGATGGTGACGACAACGAGGTGCTGGCAACACAGTCGGGCAGTTCGGGCGACCTGAACGTGCTGCAGACCGGTGACCGCAACCTGGCGGACGTAGTGCAGTCCGGCTTCGACAATGCGGCGGGCGACAACACCGGCATGGCCGGCATCACCCAGAGCGGCAATGATGGTCAGGCCTATGTGACCCAGTCGGGCCAGCTGTCCGTCGCCTTCATCGACCAGATCGGCGACTCCAACTTCGCCGACATCAACCAGTCGGTGAACAATGCCCCGAACCCCGCCGGCGGCCCGGATCCGAGCGTGGTGACCGCGTCCATCACGCAGGGCGGCAGCGACAACAGCTCCACCATCGACCAGTTCGGCGGCGACGCCACCACCAGTGCCCGCCTGATGACTGCCAGCAGCGACCAGGCAGGTGACGGCAACACCAGCACCATCAGCCAGACCAACACCCTGGCAGCACTGGCCGCATCCGAGAACAGCGCCACTGTCACCCAGGACGGGAACGACAACTTCAGCGATGTGATGCAGAACGGCGCAGGCAACATGGCGATGGTGAACCAGTTCGGTGACGGCAACACCTCGATGTTGACGCAGGCCGGGCTGGATCACTCCGCCACCGTAAACCAGTATGGCGCGGGCGACATGTCCACCATCGACCAGAGCGGCAGCTTCAACTCCGCCATCGTGACCCAGGGCGTGGCCAACTAAGCGGCCCGGCCACTCCGGACCCGGCGCTCCTTCTGAAAGGGGGCGCCGGGTTCCGGCATATTCAAGGGAGAGTGTTCAATGACAATCGCCCTCACCAGTCTGGCCCTGCTCGCCGCAGTGACGGCAACGCCCGGTACAGCGTGCGAAAGGGATACGGGCATGACGAGCGGACGCGGCAGCACCACGATCGTGCGCAGCGGCAGCGGCCATACGGCCGAAGTCACCCGCAGCGGCGAGGGGACGGTGCACATCGCGCAAACCGGTGCCGATCACGCCAGCGTGGCGGTGCAGTCTGGAAATGGCGACCGGCTGGTAATCGACCAGAGCGGCCATTCCGCCGATGCACAGGTGACGCAGGACGGGCCGTGCAACACGGCCACCGTCACGCAGTCGGGCAACGGCAACAGCGCGGTCGTTCGCCAGGGGCCGGCGCGATGATCGCGCGCCCCGGCCTGGCTCTGCTCCTCGCCTTGTGCGGCAGCGGCATCGCGCAGGCGCAGGATGCCGGCAATCGCGCGGATGCCACCCAATCGGGCGAGGCCAACCTGCTGGAGCTGCTGCAACGCAGCGATGGCGGACAGGACGCCATCGTGCGCCAGGATGGCACCGCCAACACGATGCTGATCGACCAGACCGGCGCCGGGCCCACCAACGAGATCCTTGCCGTGCAGAGCGGGGCCGACAATATCATGCGGCTCGAACAATCAGGTTCGGGCAACCAGGCGGTTCTGGCGCAGCATGGCACCGGCAACCGCATGAGCGCGGTGCAGATGGGTGACAACAACAGCCTCGGCTGGACACAGATCGGTGACAATCTGGCCGATCTCGCCATCACGCAGACCGGCAATCAGGTCATGCAGGTCACGCAGGCGCGCTGATGCGGTGGATGCTGCCATTCGCCGCGCTGCTGGGCTGGATCGGACCCGCTGCGGCGCAGGACGGCACCGATCGTGCGCGGCTGGACGACTTCGCCATCCCGCGGACCGGGCAGGAGGATGGCTCGCTCCGGATCGAGCAGCTGGAGCCTGATGCCGCGCCGCTGCCGCCCCCGACACCGGCCCCCATGCGCGATTCCACCGCGCCGGCGGGGGCCTCCACCGCCGCCGACAGCGCGCCCCGAGCGACGCCGGCGATCTCCGGCACCGATCGCTGCGATCCGCAGCAGCCATCGGCCGATCAGGCGGAGTGCCGCGCCATCCTGGAAACCCGCGCGCGCGACTTCGCCGCGACCGCCCCGGCTGCATTGAGTGCGGAACAGGCGCTGATCGCCAGTCAGCCCGCACCAGCCATGCGGCAGGATTCTGTCACCGCCAACCGGAGGGTGCGGGCGGCCGGCACCGGGCTGGCGGATGACGAATTGCGCAGCAATCAGGAACTCGCCACCATCTACCTTGCGCGCCAGCGCCAGCAGGGGGAGCCGCCGCCGGAGCCGGAGCCGACCGAGATCCCGGAGGCGCTGGGCGAAGTCATCCAGGCATTGCAGCAGGCCGGGGACGGCACCGGACGCTGAGGCTGCAGTTCAGGCCGGCACGCGCCGCGGGCGGCCCAGCACGCTGCCACCGACATAGACCGCCAGCCCGGCCCAGATCAGGGCGAAACTCGACAGCTTCAGCGCATCCAGTTGCTCGCCGAACAGGGTGATCGCCAGCAGGAACTGCATGCTGGGCGCAAGGAACTGGAGCAGGCCGAGCGTCGCCATCCGCAACTGCCGCGCAGCCGCCGCGAACAGCAGCAACGGCACGGTCGTGACCGCCCCCGCCATTACCAGCAGCGCGGTCAGCCCGCCTTCCTGGCCGAAGCTCAGCCCGCCATGGCTCGACAGCCAGACGAGATAGCCGAGAGCCAAAGGAGCCAGCAGCAAGGTCTCAATCGTCAGCCCTTCGAACGCTGCCACCGGCGCCACCTTGCGGATGAGGCCGTATGTGGCGAAGCTCAGCGCAATGGCCAGGCTGATCCACAGCCCGCCGCCCGCGCCGACCGCCAGCACCGCGACGCCCGCGCCCGCCAGCAGGACCGCCACCGCCTGCATCCGCTTCAGCTGTTCGCCCAGCAGCGCCACGCCCATGGCGATGTTCAGCAGCGGGTTCAGGAAATAGGCCATGCTGGCAGCCAGCACCTGATGATGCAGCACCGCCCAGACATAGAGCAGCCAGTTGGCCGCGATCAGCAGCGCGCTTGCGGCCAGCATCGCCAGGACACGCGGCGTCCGCATCGCCTGCCACAGCGATCCGCCCCGCCGCAGCAGCAGCACGATCGGCACCAGCAGCACGACCGACCACAGCACCCGCTGCGCCACGATCTCGCCGGCATCCACCTGGTCGATCAGGTGGAAGTAGAGCGGCAGCAGGCCCCACAGGCCATAGGCGGCGGCGCCGTGGATCAGCCCACGGCGGCTTTCAGGCATCTGCGTCATGTGTCGAAGTCTGCACCCGGGAGAAGACGTTGCCGCCGTGGTGCCAAAACATCGCCATGTCCAGCCGCCCCTTGCCGCATCCGGTCACAGGGTGGCGAACAGATCCCGGTATCGGCGCGGCTGGGATCGCCAATATTGCGGCGGCGCCTGAACCTGCGCGCCGAGATGGGCCGCAGCATGCCAGGGCCAGCGCGGATCATACAGCACCGTGCGGGCGAGCGCGATCATGTCCGCGTCGCCAGTACCGACGATCGCCTCCGCCTGATCATAATCCGTGATCAGGCCGACGGCGATGACCGGCATGCCGCAGGCCTGCTTCACCGCGCGGGCGAGCGGAACCTGGTAATTGGGGCCGACGGGAATGTCCTGCCTGGAATCGAGCCCGCCGCTCGACACGTGGATCGCCGAACAGCCCCGTGCCTCCAGCGCCTGGGCAAAGGCGACGGTGTCCGCCACGTCCCAGCCGCCCGCGACCCAGTCCGTGCCGGACACGCGCATGCTGACGGCGCGATCGGCCGGAAAGGCGGCCCGCACCGCGTCGAACACCTCCAGCGGAAACCGCATGCGGTTCTCCAGGCTGCCGCCATATTCGTCATCGCGCCGGTTCGACAGCGGCGACAGGAACTGGTGCAGAAGGTAGCCATGGGCCCCGTGCAGCTGGACGACATCGATGCCCAGCCGGGCCGAGCGGCGGGCGGCCTCTGCGAAAGCGTCACGGATGCGGGCAAGGCCCTCCCGATCGAGCGCGAGCGGTGACGCCTCGCCCGCGGTGAAGGGAAGCGCGGACGGCGCCTGCGTCTGCCAGCCATTGGCGTCGCCGGGTGGCAGCTGGGCCCCGCCCTTCCACGGCACCTCGGTCGAGGCCTTGCGCCCGGCATGGGCGAGCTGGATCGCGATCGGCATGTCCGACCAGCGACGGATGCTTTCCAGCACATCCGCCATGGCGGCTTCGGTCGCATCGTCCCACAAGCCCACATCGGCATAGGTGATGCGCCCTTCGGGAACCACGGCGGTCGCCTCGATCGTCAGCAGGGCCGCTCCGGACAAAGCCAGTTGGCCCAGATGGATCTGGTGCCAATCGTTCATGCAGCCGTCCCGGGCCGAGTACTGGCACATAGGTGCAATCACGATCCGGTTGGCGAGTTCGAGGCCGCCGACAGTCAATGGGCGGAACAGGGCCGGCGTACTCATGGCGCGACCTGCTGCAAACGCTTCGGGGTCTCTGCCGCCCGTTCTCCGCTGCCGCTCGGCGCGCCTTTGATGACGGCAACCTGGCCGCTCAGATCCTGCATCTTCATCCTGTCACTCCAGCGCCGGTGGGCGCGAACACATCAACGGAGCGGGCCGGGCCTGGTTTCGGCGACCACCCGGATTTCACCCTGCCGTTGCTGGCTGCGCCGCAATCGCCCTATACGATCCGGATCTGGCGCAATCGCAGTCGGAGTACCATTTCATGCACACAGGCCACATCGAACCCGCTCGTCTGTCAAAGGCGCGCTGGCTGCGGACCCTCCCCTTCCTCGCTTTGCCGCTCCTTTCGGCATGCGCGACCAGCGGAGCTGGCCCGACACTGCATGCCGCCGCGAGCGCTGATCCGGCAGCAGGTATCTCCGCCGAAAACCTGTCGCGTGACGTCCGCACCCTTGCCTCCGATGCGTTCGGCGGCCGCGCACCCGGCACCGCCGGAGAGGCGCGCACGATCGACTGGCTCGTGGCCGAATTGCAGGCGATCGGATTGCAACCGGGTGGTCCGGGTGGCGAGTGGACGCAGCCTGTCCCGCTCGTGCGCACGCAATTGGGCACCGGATCGGTCTCCGCCAGCATCGATGGCAGCACGCTCGAGCTCGGCCAGGGCCGGGATATCTATCTCAGCACCCTGCGGCCCGTATCCGCGATCACAGTGGCGCAGGTCCCGATGGTCTTCGTGGGTTATGGCGTCACCGCACCCGAACGGGACTGGGACGATTTCAAGGGCACCGACCTCCGGGGCAAGGTGGCGGTGTTCCTCGTCAACGATCCCGATTTCCGCGCTGCGGCCGGTGATCCGGCCCATGGCAGGTTTGGTGGGCAGGCCATGACCTATTACGGCCGGTGGACCTACAAGTTCGAGGAAGCGGCCCGCCGCGGTGCGGTCGCCGCGCTGATCGTGCACGACACGGACGGCGCCGGCTATGGCTGGGAAACCGTCACCGCGCCGGGCGGAGAAAACTACGACGTCGCCGCGGCGGCGAACCGGGTGGCGCTGCAAGGGTGGCTGAGCGGGGCTGCGGCCGACCGGCTGTTCACGGCCGCAGGACACGATCTCGCTGCCTTGCGCGCGGCCGCGGCCTTGCCGGGTTTCCGGCCCGTCGAACTTGGCACCACCTTCAGCGCGGACCTGCCGGTCACGCATGAAAGCCTGATGAGCCGCAACGTCCTTGCACGGCTGCCCGGCACCACCCGGCCCGACGAGGTCATTCTGTATGGCGCGCACTGGGATGCCTATGGCGACGGCGAACCCGATGGGCAGGGTCGCACCATCCGGCCCGGCGCCAATGACGACGCGCTGGGCGTCGCCGGGCTGCTGGAAATCGCGCGCGCCTTCAAGGCCGGCCCGCCTCCGCAGCGAAGCGTGGCTTTCGGGTTCTGGACGGCCGAGGAGCGCGGCCTGCTGGGATCGGAGACCTACGCCCGCAACCCGGCCACGCCGGTCGCGAAGACGGTGGCGAACATCACGCTCGACATCTTGCAGACCGGCGGATTGTCGCGCGACGTGCTGCTGGTCGGCCAGGGGCAGACCACGCTGGAAGACATGCTGACCAGCGCCGCCTCCGCACAGGGACGCGCGGTCACACCCGAAACCCTGCCGGAACGTGGCCTGTTCTACCGCGCCGATCATTTCTCGCTGGCCAAGCGCGGGGTGCCGACATTGCTGCTGATGGCCATCAGCGGGGCTCCGGACCTGGTCAATGGCGGCCGCACCGCCGGCCAGGCCTGGCTGGACGGGTACATGGCCTGCTATCACCAGACATGTGATGCGTGGAGCGCAGACCTGGACTTCGCAGGCGCCGCCCAGGACACCGCGCTGGCCTTCCAGGTCGGGCGCGACCTCGCCTTCTCCGGCCAGTGGCCCGAATGGAACCAGGAATCGGAGTTCCGGAGTATTCGCGGCGCCTCTCTGGAGAAGGAGGCCGCTGCGCCGCAGTGACGAGCCCGACGGTCGGTGGCGTGTTCGGGGCCATTGTGCCTGGCTCCGATCAACCTGGAAACCGCGCCGGAATATCGTGCAATCAATGATGCATCAGCCGCCCGGGAAAGAAGCCGTTTGCGGACAAGCGGCTTTCGGGCGATTGTTCGTGAAAGGCCGGCCTTCATTCAGGCTATCGAGCCAGCGGGAGATTGAACGATGCGCAAGGTGCTGGCGTTGATAGCATTGCTGACGATGGCCCAGTCAGCGCCCGACCCACATCAGCCAACCCCCATACATGATGTCGAGGCACCCGTGCTGCCGGACGGTCTGGAGCGTGCTGTGCTGATCGTCTCGAAGACCAATGGCTGGCGGCATATCGAGCACATTCCGCATTCGAACACGGTTCTGGCCGAGATCGCACAGGGCCTCGGCCGTGCGAGCTACGTCACCGAGAATGCGGCCGTCTTCAATGACGAGCAGTTGCGGCACTTCTCGGTCGTCGTGCTCAACAGCGCCAGTGGCGACTTCATGACGGAGGATCAACGCGCGGCCCTGGCCGGCTTCGTGGCGCGCGGCGGAGGCGTGGTGGCGTTGCATGCCGCAGGCGACGGCAGTCACACCGACAGCTGGTACACCAGCACGATCATCGGTGCCGACTATGTCGGACATCCGGGCGGCGCCGATCAGTTTCAACCGGCCCGGATCATCATCGACCAGCCAGACCATCCCACCATGGCTGACGTGACGTTGCCGTGGTCGCCCGTCGATGAATGGTATTCCTATGCCGCAAGCCCGGAGGCACGCGGCATGACCGTGCTCGCGCGGATCGATGAGGCGAGCTACCGCCCGGGGTCCAGGCTTGCGATGGGGACGCACCCGGTCATCTGGATCAATCCGTCGACAGACGGCCGGGTGTTCTATTCCGCGCTTGGTCACTCGCCGGAAACCTATGACGATCCGAACTACCGGCGCATCCTTGCCAACGCGATCCGCTGGGTGGGGCGATAGGCCAGGACCAACAGGCATCGTCTGGCGGCAGAGGGCGACAGGACGCCCGGCACCACGGCCGGGCGCCACTCAGGTGATCAGAACCTGCCGCGAACGCCGAAGGCGATCGTCGTGCCGTTGAAGAACGAATTGTCGCGGTGCGTCTTGCCGTTCGGCTGCTGCGGATTCTCGAAGTAGTTGAACGCGTTTTCGTTGGTGATGTTCAAGGCATCGATGCGCAGCTCGATCAGATCATTGATCTCGTAGGACATGGTGGCGTCAAGATAGCCCTGTGGGGCGAAGAAGTTGATCTCGTCGCTGCCATTGTTCACTTGCGCGCCACCGGTCTTTGCCCGGTAATTGTACGACCCGCGGATCGCGAAGGGTCCATTCTCGTAGAACCCGGTGATGCTGTAGGTGTATTCCGGAACCGACTGCAGCGAGATGATGTCCCCGTTGGTCAGAACGAAGTTGAAGTTGTTGTTCCCCTCCTGATTCTGATCGATGAGGGTGAAGCTGCTGGTGATGCCCAGGCCGTCGAACGGCGCCGGCAGGAAGGTGAAGTTCTGCTGGTATGCCAGTTCCAGCCCCTTCAGCGACAGCTCCGCCGAGTTCTCGACGATGGTTCGCCTGACCACAGGATTTCCGTTGGTCAGGGCGTTGATCTCTTCGAGCGTACAGGTTCCTGTCCCGCCGCCGAACGCCGCGCAGCTGAAGAAGCTGGCGTCCAGGCCGGCTTCGGCAAACGGGATGTCCTGCGTGATGGCGGTCGGGCGGTCGGTGATATCCTTCTTGAACACACCCACGCTCAGCAGTGCGCCGGGCGCGAAATACCATTCCAGCGCGGCGTCGTAGCTTGTGGCCACCTGAGGGCGCAGGTTCGGATTGCCCACGGTGACGGCATTGTTGAAGAAGTTCGGCACCACAATGCTGCCGGCGATGTCGTTCAGCGCGCCGCGGGTGACCGTCTTGCCGATGGCGCCGCGCAGCAGCAGTTCCGGCGTAATGTCGAAGGCGAGGCTCATGGAAGGCAGGAAGTTGTCATAACCGCCTTCGCTGTTGTTGGGCGTGAAGGTCCCGCCGATATTGGTGAAATTGTCGATGACCGTCTTGGTGTCGGAATAGCGCAGGCCGACATTGCCGCGCAGCTCGCGCCCGGCGATCGGGAACTTGAAGGTGGTTTCGAAGAAGGCGGACTTCACCAGCTCTTCGGCTTCATAGGTCGCGTTCAACTGAAGCGGCGCCTGGCGGTTTGAGTCATTGGCCGCCAGCGTGTCCATGACGAGCGAGCGGGGGAAGGTGGCGAAACTGGACGGGTACCCACTGTTGCCGCCATTGCGCAGCTCCCCATATTGCACGAACGGATCCATGTAGGCGAACACGTCCGCCGGATTGGTGCCGACGGTTCCGCCGTTCGGCAACTGGATGCCCCGGGCAATGGCCGAGCCGTCCTGAGAGGTCCGCTCCTTCACACTGGAGACGATGCTGCCGCCGAGCTTGAAGACGACGGAGGCCGCGCCTGTATCGATGGCCGTGTAGTCTGCCATCGCGCGGACGCTTTTGACCCGGTCGCGTTCCTGCTGGAGGGAGAAGCCCAGCGAGGGATCGCGGAACAGCGACGGGTCGGTGAAGTCGACGGGGGACGAGATCGTCGGATAGGTGATGTCTACGGTCGGATCATAGGTGGTCTCGATACCATAGATGTTCGACACGAGGCGGTTGCCGGATTGCCAGGCATCGCTGTCGCTGATCGCGCCCTGTGCGGACAGCTTGAGCGTATCGGTCGCGTCATAGACTGCGCGCGCGACGACATATTTGTACTCCGTCTCGAAATCGCGGAAGAAACTCTCGGCGATGATGCTGGTGTTGCCGAACCGGCCGTACAGGTTGTTGTACTCGTCGATGCTGACATCGAGCGGGATGATGCCTGAATTGGTGCCGCGACCCGGAATGTCGGTGGTCCCCGGGGCGGTCCGCGTGCTGCGGACCGGGACACCGAAGGTGAACTCGTCCATCTGGTCGGTCAGCTTGGAATAGATGCCGTCGACGCTCGCTTCGAAGCGGTCGCTTTTGTACTGGAGCGATCCCACAAAACCCAGGCGTTCGCGTTCGGTATTCGATGTGTACACGCGGTAGAAGCGCGGCATCTGCGCATTTGCGACCTGATCCCGGGTGAGGCTGCCGAAATTGGCCAGCGGATTATCGAGGTCGAGCTCGAACTGGAACGGTCCGCTGGTGTTGGGCGCAACCGGGTTGGCGGCGGTCCCGTAGTAAGGGCGACGCCCCAGCGCTGACGAGTTCGTGCCCCCGGTCGACTGGAAGCCGGAACGCTCGTTGACGGTCTGCGCATAGGCAACCCCGAGCAGGGCGCCGAAATTGCCCCATGTGTCGCTGAGCAGCAGCGATCCGCGTGGGCGCCATTTCTTCGACTGGGTATTGTAGTTGTACTGCGCGGTATAGCGGATGACGCGTTCATCGCTGTCGAACGGACGCGGCGTCTGCAGGTCCACATTGCCGCCGATGCCGCCCTCTTCCAGGCTTGCGAGCGGCGACTTGTAGACATCCACGCGGCCGAACAGTTCGGATGGGAAAACGTCGTAGTTGAAGGCGCGGCTTGAGCTGCCGACGCTTCCGGCGGAGGTCGTACGGACCGGCGCACCGTTGAGCGTGGTCACGACGAAGTCGGCGCTGAGGCCGCGGATTTCGACGCGCTGGCCTTCGTTGGTGCCCGAGCCGCCATCACGGGACAGGATCACGCCAGGAATGCGCTGCAGCGAGTCCGCGACGTTCGCTTCGGGAAACTTGCCGATATCCTCGGCGACGATCGAATCGCGAAAGACGATCGCCTCCCGCTTCAGCTCCACCGCTTGGGCCAGGCTGCTGCGGAACCCGGTTACGACGATCTCCGCGCCGGCATCCGTGCCGGCTGTGGTTGCATCCGGCGGAGCCGTCTGGTCGCCGGCTGATGCGGCGGTTCCGGCCTCGGTCCCGGCCGGCATGTTCGCCTGCGCCGCGGCGGGCGTAGCGTAGAGCGCCGCAGCCATCGCCGCGCACGAAATCCCACTGATTACCGAAACTTTCATGGTGCCCACCTCTCCGGTCCGCCCGCTATTCTGCGGTGCTGGATGACAAATTATCATACAAGTATTTGCCCGAGTCAATCACTCGCCAGAGGCAGTCTCCAATATTCGCCTTCTTGCACATGCGAGATCAACTTCTGCAATCCTGGTGCTCGGCTGCATCTTTCTTCGCGTAAGCAACAAATCGTTGGAATATTGGGAAACAGACGCTGGCCGGATGCAATCTGGATGATTGTCGCTGACCCGCTTGCTTTTGTCACAGAGCTGTTGTCTGCTGACCGCGGAGATTAAAGTGATATGACCGATCTGGCTTACCAGCCGGGCTGAGGGAGGACAGAGATGCTTGATCGTCGGCAGATCTTGGGGGGCGCCGCCATCGGTGCCGCGATGGTCGGCAGCGCTGGCCTGACGATGGCTCAGGCCCGGTCCGGGTCGACCAGCCACTGGACGCCGGACATGCCGCTGCCGGATGGCGCGGCCGACCGCGCCTTCTCGCTCGACCTGCTGCAGCGCATGGCCGAACCGGTGCTGAGCCGGATGGCGCGCGGACGCCTGCGACAGGAATGGACACCGGAGGTCAGCCCCACCTGGGACGGACGCAATATCGGCGTCAGCTATCTGGAGGCATTCGGCCGCCTGCTGGACGGGATTGCGCCCTGGCTGGCCCTGCCGGACGATTCCTCCGCCGAAGGGCAACTGCGCGCCAGGCTGCGCGATAAGGCGCTGCAGAGCATCGAGCATGCGGTCGATCCCGCCAGCCCGGACTACCTGACCTGGAAGGGCGAAGGGCAGGTGCTGGTCGATTCATCCTACCTGACCAGCGCCCTGTTGCGCGCGCCCGACACCCTGTGGCGCCCGCTATCCGCCGCCACGAAGCAGCGCATCGTCGCCGAGATCAAGGGGCTGCGCACCATCGATCCGCCCTACACCAACTGGATCCTGTTCGCCGCCATGAACGAGGCATTCCTGCTCTCCATCGGGGAAGCGTGGGATCCGATCCGGGTCAGCCTGGCGGTCCGCAAGTTCCTGGAGTGGTATGTGGGCGATGGCTGGTACGGTGACGGGCCCGACTTTCATTTCGATTACTATAACAGCTACGTCATCCAGCCGATGCTGGTGCAGATCCTGACGACGCTGGTGGCCGGCAATGTGCGGATGAACGCCGTAAACCTGCCGGAACAGCTGGAGCTCGCGATCCGGCGGGAGCAGCGTTATTGCGAACATCTGGAGCGGCTGATCGGCCCCGATGGCGCCTACGCGGCGATCGGCCGCTCGCTGACCTACCGCACCGCCGTGCATCAACCGCTGGGGCAGCTGGCCTGGCTGGGAAAGCTGCCGGGATCGCTGCCGCCGGGTCAGGTGCGCGCCGCGACGATGGCGTCGCAGCGGCGCGTCTTTGCCGACCCCAGCAACTTCAATGCCGACGGCTTCCTGACGATCGGCTTCGCCCGCCACCAGCCCACGCTGGGCGACGTCTATTCCAACGCCGGCAGCATGTATATCGCGTCCGAAAGCCTGATCGCCATGGGGCTGCCCGCCACCCATGCCTACTGGACCGATGCACCGCTGGCCTGGACGATGCGGCGAGCGTTTGGCGGCGAGGATTTCCGCAAGGATTACTACGTCAACTACTGACCGGCCCCCCTGACTCTCCCGCGCAGAATGGGCGGCAAGCGCGCGAGCGCGACAGCTGTGGATTGCAGGTGATGCGCCTGTGCAACGCCAGTTAATGAATATGTCACACAAATGACTGCGCGTGGTCACACGCCGCAGATAGCGGGCGCTCAACCCATCGTTGAGGACCTGCCATGTTGTTGTGCCGCGCCGTTCGCCTGCCGCTCCTGTTGACCACCGCCCTGGTCGCCGTCCCGCTTCAAGCACAGGATGGCAGCGGCGCTCCGCAGGACAGGAGCGGTGCGGGCGATGCCGGCAACGACATCATCGTCACCGCGCAGAAGATCGAGCAGCGGGCGCAGGACGTGCCGATCACGATCTCGGCCCTGACCGGGGAGCGGATCGAGGAACTGGGCGTCACCGATCTGGACGAGCTGTCGAACTATGTCCCCGGCCTCAACATCCAGGAACAGAGCGCCAACAATCCGGGCATCGTGATCCGCGGCGTCACCTCGGACTCCGGTTCCGCCCAGCAGGGTCCGCGCGTCACGTTGTACTACAATGGCGTCGACATCTCGCGCTCGCGCGGCAGCTACCAGTCGATCTACGATCTGGAGCGGGTCGAGGTGATCAAGGGGCCACAGGCGACCCTGTTCGGCACCGCCAGCGCCGTGGGCGCGATCAGCCTCGTCTCGGCGCGCCCGCGTGAAGGGTACTCGGCCGAACTGACCGGAGGGTACGGCAATTACGACGCCACGCTGCTGACCGGCTTCGTCAATGCGGGCACCGACGTGATCGCTGGCCGGGTGGCATTCGAATGGCGCAAGCGCGACGGGTATGTGAACAATCTCTCGCCCACGCAGGACGACCTGTATGCGCGCGACAACCTCGGTGTCCGCGCCTCCCTTCGCTTCACTCCGTCCGATGCGCTGACCGTGGACGTGATCGGCACGTTCGACCGGCAGCGCAACAGCGGCACGCCGTTCATCTCGCGCCGGCTGCCCCCCGGCGATCCGTTCGGCGATGCCAACCTGGGCGGATCGCCCTATTCGGCGGAGCATCTGGGTAATGCCGAGTTGGGACTGGAGCGCGAGGTCTACGATCTCAACGGCTCCCTGACCTGGCAGATCAATGACGAGTTCGCCTTCACCACCGTCAACGGCTACCGCCAATTCGACAGTGACGAGGTCTTCGATGCCGACGGTTCCGCCGCGCCGTTCCTCGAATTCGGCGAACTGGCGGAAGGCTGGCAGTTCAGCCACGAAGGGCGCTTCGCCTATGCGGGCGATGTGTTCCGGGGATCGTTTGGCTGGAACTACTTCACCGAAGACGGCAATCAGGGCGTGCCCTTCTCCACGGAAGAAGGCGTGTTCATCAATTGCCTGGTGTTCAGCCAGACCGGCCAGCCGGTGGTGCCAGGTGTCGGCTGCGTGGCACCCGATGGGTCTGTTCCAGGCGCGGCACTGACCGGCTTGTTCACCGGCGGCGCGCTGACGGATCTCCCCTACACCTCCTATTTCGAGAACCGCGGGCAGAACGATGCCTATTCGGTCTTCGCTGACCTGACGGCATTGGTCGGGGACCGGATCGAGGTGACGGGCGGCTTGCGCTATCTGTGGGAAGACCGCCGCTCCAGCTACACCACCAACGTGCCCGTGCCGCGCCTGCCGGCCCTGCTGCCGGCCGCCATCCGTGCGCAATTGCTCGCCGCGCTGCCCAGTCTCGCCGCCTCGCTGGTACCGGGGCAAGTCGATACCGGCGGCCAAGTGTTCGAGGCGGAGGAAAGTTACGATGCGTGGCTGCCGCGCATGAACGTGCTGTTCCGCGCGACGGACGAGGTGAACCTCTACGCCACCGTGTCCAAGGGCCGCCGGTCGCCGGTGGTGCAGGTCAGCGCCGCACGGGTCGGCGGCGTGCCGGCGCGCAACCTGCAGCTGGTGCCGGAAGAGACGGTGTGGAACTACGAGGCCGGGGCCAAGCTGGCCTTCGGCACCGTGTCCGGCACGCTGGGCGTGTTCTACCAGATGTATGACGGCTTCCAGGTCAGCGTGACGCAGCCCGATGGATCGAGCAGGACCGAAAGCGCAGGATCGGCCAGCAATCTGGGTGTGGAGGCGGAACTCTCCGTGCGTCCGGCCGACTGGCTGAACCTGTTCGCCAACGGCGCCTATATCGATGCACAGATCGACGACGAGGAAGGCTTTGCCTCCAGCTTCGCCGGCGCGCGCTTCCGCCTGCAGCCCAAGTGGCAGGCGGCGGCCGGCTTTACGATCGACCGCGATCTGGGCAACGGCATGCGCCTGTTCGCCACGCCATCCGTCACCTATCGCAGCCAGCTGTTCTTCGAACTGCCCAACAGCGCGCTGCTGAGCCAGGGCCCGGTCACGCTGGTCAATGCGCGGGCTGGTGTGAGCTTCGCCGACGACCGCTTCGAGATTGCCGGCTTCATCCGCAACGCCTTTGACCGGGATTACCTGCTGGACGCCGGCAACACCGGCGGCGGCTTCGGCGTCCCGACCTTCATTCCGGCCGAACCGCGCTTCTACGGCGTGGAAGCGACCGCCCGGCTGTTTTGAGGAACACGACCATGGAGATGAACCGTCGCGGCGTACTGGCGCTGCTGGGATCGGGCACGGCACTGGCGGTACCCGGTGCCGTGGGCGCGCAGGCGACGACGCCTGCCATCACCTTCGCGCATGGCGTGGCGAGCGGGGATCCGGCAGCGGATGGCGCGGTCCTGTGGACCCGCGCCACGGCCCCGAGTGACCATGCGGGGGACATTGCGCTCACCTGGGCCGTGGCCCGCAGCGAAGGTGGGGAGCCGGTCGCGACGGGGGAGGTGCTCGCCAGGAGCAGCGCCGACCACACGGCCAAGGTGGTCGTCACCGGGCTGCAGCCGGGACACGAATACCACTACAGCTTTGCCGGTCCTGTCGGGGAGCAGTCCCCCACGGGGCAGTTCCGCACTCTGCCGGTCGGCGCCGTGGCGGAGCTGGTCCTGGCGGTCGCCTCGTGCCAGCTCTATTCCGGCGGGCTGTTCAACGCCTATGCCGACATGGCCGCCCTGCCCCGGCTGGATGCCGTGGTGCATCTGGGCGACTACATCTACGAATATGGGGCGGACGGCTATGGCGCGGAGATCGGCCGGCGGCTCGGCCGCCTGCCCGATCCGCCGCACGAGATCGTGACCCTGGACGATTATCGCCGGCGCCATGCGCAGGTGAAGACCGATCCGGACATGCAGGCTGCCCACGCCCGCGCCGCCTTCATCTGCGTGTGGGACGACCACGAAGTGGCGAATGATGGCTGGCTGTCCGGGGCGGAGAACCACCAGCCGGAGACGGAGGGCGATTGGGCCGCGCGCAAGGCAGCCGCCATGCAGGCCTATTTCGAATGGATGCCGATCCGCGATCCGGAGGCGGAGCGCGCGCCCGAGGCGATCTTCCGTACCTTCGAGTTCGGCGCCCTCGCCACCCTGGCGATGGTGGAAACTCGGCTCGTCGCCCGCGACGAGCAGGCCGCGCCCAAGGGCGACGTGCCCGCGGCAGAGCAGGTCCCCGCGCTGCTGGCCGTACGCGAGCAGCCCGGGCGCGAGCTTCTGGGGGAGCAGCAGCGCCAATGGCTGGAAGGCGTGCTCGCCGCATCCGTCAGTGCTGGCAAGCCGTGGCAAGTGCTGGGCAACCAGGTGGTGATGGCGCGGGTCGCCGGGCCGGATCTGGAGGCGCAGCTGGGCGCGGCGGGCTATGCCGCCCTGCGCGCGAAGATGCCGGAGGCGTATCGCGCACGGATCGACCAGGCGATCGCCGGCTATCGCGCCGGCCTGCCGTTCAATCTCGACAGCTGGGACGGCTACCCCCATGCCCGCGAACGGCTGTATGCCACCTTCCAGCGCGCCGGCACCCGCCCGCTGGTGCTGGCGGGGGACAGCCATGCCTCCTGGGCCAACAACCTCCACGATGCGGGCGGCCGGCTCGTTGGGATAGAGGTCGGCAGCACGGCGATCACGAGCCCGTCCTACGGTTCGCTGCTGCCGGGCATCGGACGCCTGCTGGCCGCCGCGAACGAGGAGGTGCTGTTCTGCGATCAGGACACGAAGGGCTATGCTCTGGTGACCTTGACGCCGGAGCAGGCGCGGGCCGATTACATCGCGGTCTCGAGTGTCCTGACCAAGCCGTTCGAGCGGCGAGTGACCGGCAGCTTTATCGCTTCGGCAGAACCGGGGGCTCCCTTCGTGCCGGCTTGACGCTCGTCGTTGATAACCCGGGACGCCGATAGCTCGGCGCGGCGCCGGCCGCGGACGAGCTACCGGCAGGTCACTCCTGCCTGTCCTCTCCGTCGGTCCGACATGGAAACCTCGCGTCACGAGGAGTACGGCCCTGCCGACCACGAAGATCGAGCAGGAGGCGGCATGTCCGACGACGACTATATCTATGACGAGGATAGCGGAGAGTGGATGCCAGCAGCCGAGCTGGCCGCGAAACGCCAGCTCGCCGATCAGGTGCAGGTGTACGACGCGGTCGGCAATCTGCTGGCAGACGGAGATCAGGTCACCTTGATCAAGGATCTGGATGTCAAAGGTGCCGGCCAGACGCTGAAGCGTGGCACGCTTATCAAGTCGATCCGCCTGACCGGCGATCCGCAGGAGATCGACTGCCGTTATGAAGGGATCAAGGGCCTGGTGTTGCGGGCCGAGTTCGTCCGCAAGCGCTGATGGCACGTCCGCGGTCCAGCATGCCTTCCACGGCGGAGATATGGGCGCTGGTCGACATGCGCGGATGTCTGGAAGTGCGCGTAACACCCGGAGCCTCCGCCGACGCGGTAATACTGCCTGCAGCGGGAGGGCCGCTTGCTGTTCGGACCACAGCCTTGCCCGAGCACGGCAAGGCAAACGAGGCAGTCCTGCGGCTGCTTGCCAAGGCACTCGACCAGCCCGCATCTGCGCTGGAGCTGGTGCGCGGCGCCACCAGCCGGAACAAGCTGGTCCGGCTGGCGCCCTGACGCAGAAGCGCTCCTGAGCGGCAGAAAGCGACGCGCTTGTTCGCGTCCAGCGGCCTGACAGGACGCACTCCGCGCGATTGCCGGGTGTTTTCTCCGCTTGCATGTCGGCCGGCGGCGAGAAAGGATGGCGACAACAACGGTGACGACAAGCAACGCTGCGCCGCCGATAGGAGGAGATGAACGATGGCGACCACGAGAAGGCAGGTCTTGCGCCGCGCAGGCGACCGCTTGCTCGCGCGGGCTCGGGCGGGCTCCAGCAATCGGGACGCGCAGATTTCGACGCAGGCCTGCCCCTCCCCTTATCCCATCAAGGGCTGACGCCGTGGAGCCGGTGCGGTTTGCCATGGTGGGTGGCGGCGAAGGAGCGTTCATTGGTCCGGTTCACCGGACTGCGGCAGCGATCGCGGGCAATTGCCGGCTGGTCGCAGGCGCGTTCTCCAGCGATGCCGAGCGGGCTCGCCGCTCGGGCGAGGCTTTGGGCCTGGCGGCCGACCGCTCCTATGCGAGCTGGCAGGCGTTGATCGAGGGCGAGGCACGCAAGGATGCGGCGGAGCGGGCAGAATTCATTGCGATCGTCACGCCCAACCACCTGCACGCGCCGATTGCCATCGCGGCGCTGGAGGCCGGGCTGCCGGTCCTGACCGACAAACCGCTGACCGATACAATTGCGGCTGCGGAGGCCTTCGCCGCGGCTGCCGCGCAAACAGGCGGGCTGGTCGGCGTGACCCACACCTATGCCGCTTACCCGATGGTACGTCAGGCCCGGGCACTCGTTGCCGGCGGCGCGCTTGGCGCGATCCGGCGGGTTGCGGTTCGCTACACCCAGGGGTGGCTGGCGCGGGCCGAAGATGCGGTGGGCAAGCAGGCCGAATGGAGGGTGGACCCGGCGCGATCCGGTCTGGCGGGCGCATTCGGCGACATCGGCACGCACGCCTTCAACCTGGTCGAAACGATCGCGGGCGAACGGATGGTGCGGCTGTCGGCCGAACTGCGTGCCGCAGTGCCCGGGCGCACGCTCGACGATGATGGCGCGGCGATGTTCCATCTTGCGGGCGGAGCGCGCGGGACGCTTGTCGCCAGCCAGGTCTGCGCGGGCGACGCCAACGGGCTGGCGATTTCGATCTGGTGCGAGGAAGCTGGCCTGCATTGGGAGCAGGAAAATCCCAATGTTCTGCGCGTCGCCAGAAGGGCGGGGCCGGAGGAGATCTGGACGGCCGGGGCGGACCGCCCCTATCTCGCCCCGCAGGGCAGCCGTGTGATCCGCACGCCAGCAGGCCATCCCGAAGGATATCTGGAAGCCTTCGCGAACATCTATCAAGATTTTGCGCTGGCTGTGCGCGGCGATGCCCCGGCGGATCCGTGCTATGCCAGCCTGTCAGCCGGAATGCGTGCGATGCGGTTCATCGCCGCAGCCCATGCCAGCAGCGAGGATGACGGGCGCTGGATCGATCTGGAGGACACAAGGGCATGAAGGGACCAGCCATTTTCCTGGCGCAGTTCGCGGGCGACGCGGCGCCGTTCGACAGCCTGCCGGCGATTGCCCGGTGGGCAGGCGATCTCGGCTATGTCGGGGTGCAGATCCCCACATGGGATGCGCGGCTGTTCGATCTGGAACGCGCGGCCGAAAGCCAGGATTATTGTGACGAGGTGGCGGGCATCTGTGCCGAGGCCGGGGTCGCGATCACCGAGCTTTCGACGCATCTGCAAGGCCAGCTGGTGGCCGTGCATCCCGCTTACGATACGCTGTTCGACGCCTTCGCGCCGGCGGAACTGCATGGCCGGACGGCGGAGCGGACCGAATGGGCGTGCCGGCAGCTGCGGCTCGCCGCGCAGGCCAGCCGGCGGCTGGGGCTCGATGCGCACGCGACCTTTTCCGGCGCGCTGCTGTGGCACACCGTCTATCCCTGGCCGCAGCGGCCTGCCGGGCTGGTGGAGGAAGGCTTCGCCGAGCTGGCGCGCCGGTGGCGCCCGCTGCTGGACGCATTCGACGATGCCGGCGTGGACCTCTGCTACGAGATCCACCCGGGCGAGGATCTGCATGACGGAATCAGCTGGGAGCGGTTCCTGGCGGCGGTGGACGGGCATCCGCGCGCCAACATCCTGTACGACCCCAGCCACTTCGTCCTGCAGCAGCTGAATTACCTGGAGTTCATCGACATCTATCACGAGCGGATCCGCATGTTCCATGTGAAGGACGCGGAATTCGTGCCAACGGGGCGCGCAGGCGTCTATGGCGGCTATGCCGACTGGGGCGACCGGCCGGGGCGCTTCCGCTCGCTTGGCGATGGCCAGGTCGATTTCGGCGGCATCTTCTCGCGACTGACGCATCACGGCTATGGCGGCTGGGCGGTGCTGGAGTGGGAATGCTTCCTCAAGCACCCGGAACAGGGCGCGGCCGAGGGCGCGCCCTTCATCGCTGCGCATATGATCCGGCGGGCCGAGAAGGCGTTTGACGATTTCGCCGGCGCGGCCCCCGATCCGGCGCGCAACCGGCGCATATTGGGACTGGATCGCGATCAATGATCACCGGCGGTTGAACGGCAGGTGGCGACAAGGGGAGGAAGAACGGGATGACCAACGGCACGCGGGCGCGGCTGTCGCTGATGATGTTCCTGCAATATGGGGCCTGGGGGGCGTGGTTCGTGCCCTTTGCGACCTATCTGTCGCGGACGGGGCTGCAGGACTCGGTCGGCACGATCTATTCGGCGCAAGGCTGGGCGGCGATCGCCGCGCCGCTGTTTGTCGGGGCCGTGGCCGACCGCTACTTCGCTGCCGAAAAGGTGATGGGGGTGCTGCACCTGTTCGCCGCCGTGCTGCTGTTCGCGCTGGCGCAGATCGGCGCGGATGCGGGGCTGATGTTCCTGGCCACGCTGGGCGTGCTGCTGGCCTTCATGCCGACGATCGCCCTGTCCAATGCCATCGCGCTGAATGCGTTGAGCGACAGCGAGCGGCAGTTTCCCGCCATCCGGGTGTTCGGCACGATCGGCTGGATCGTGGCCGGCCTGGTGGTCAGCTTTGTCCTGCCCGGTCAGGCGGAGCGGACCGCCATGCCCATCCTGCTGGCGGCGGGCATTTCGCTGGTTTACGGCCTATACTCCTTCACCCTGCCGCATACGCCACCAACGGCTGGCGGCGGCAAGGTCTCGATCGGCGCACTGCTGGGGCTGGATGCCATCCGCACCTCCGATCGCAGCTTCTGGGTGCTGATCGTCTGCTCGATGCTGATGATGATCCCGTTCTCGTTCTACAACGTCTACGCCAACCCGTTCCTGGACGATATCGGCATGGACAACCCTGCCGCCGTGCAGACGATCGGGCAGGTGTCGGAAGTCGCCTTTGTGCTGCTGTTGCCGCTGTTCTTCCGCTGGGTCGGGATCAAGGGCGTGCTGTTCGTCGGCATGGCGGCATGGGCCGTGCGCTACTTCATCTTCGCCAATGCCTTCACCGCCGACGGCCCGATCGAGCCGCTGGTCTATCTCGGCCTGGCACTGCACGGCGTGGGCTTCGACTTCGTGTTCGTCGCGGCGACGATCTGGGTCGGCAACCACTTCGCCAAGGAAGCCGGCAGCCGGGCACAGAGCTTCCTGGCGCTGATGACCTGGGGTGTCGGCTACCTGATCGGCAGCAACGTCGCCAATGCCGTCCAGGTGGGCGCAGGCGACGGGCTTGGCACGGACTGGCACGGTTTCTGGCTGCTGCCCGCCGGCTTCGCGGCCATCACCGCGGTGGCGTTCCTGCTGCTGTTCCGCGACAAGCGCGGCGGCATGGGTGCGGGCGAGGTCGTGCGCGCGCCGAGCCATTGATGGAGGTGGGGGAGGGTCCGGCCGCCCTCCCCCCGCCCCCGCCCTGTGCGAAGGCTGCGGCGGATCTACTCGGCGACGATCCGTGGCAACGTCTTGATCGGCTCTACCGTGATGTTGCGGAACCAGGTCTCCGCCCCTTCCGACTGAAGCTGGATTCGGCCGTGCGTAAGCGGCCGGCGCGTGCCGTCAGGTGCGATCGTGGCCAGATCCTTCACCTCTGCCACCGGAACGCCGTTGACGACGTGGACCGCGCGATCGCCCACCACGTAGAGGTCGAGCGTGTTCCACTCACCCACCGGCCGTTCAGCATCGGTGGCCGCCTCGACGTTCCAGGTCGGGGTGCCGTTGATCATGTCCACTTCGCGTCCGCCCAGCTGGTAGCGCAGATGCGGCTCGATCAGGCTGGGGTCATAGCCGACCGTCGTGCGGCCGCGCAGCTCCGTGCCCACCATCACCACCATGCCGGTCGAACCGCGCATGATCTCGAACTCGGCGGAAGGCGACCAGGTGCCCCAGACGGCGCCGGGCATGCCGTGGGTGTGGTATAGCAGGCCGTTGTTCTGCGGCTGGGTAAGGCGCGGCGCGTAAGTCCGCTCACCCCACTTGAACTCCAGCCGGAGGTGGTAATCGGCAAGGTCGGCCTGGTGCACCAGGCTGCCCCACGTCTCCCCCTTGATCCAGATCGCCGGCGCGCCGTCCACAGTCCGCACCGCGAAGTCATCGGACATGTCCCGGCCGGTGCCGATCGGGCGCGCAGCCGGGTCCTGCCGGTAGGTCAGGGCCGGATCAGGATAGCCGAGCCAACCGCCCCAATCCGCCAGGTCACGACCGTTGAACAGGTCGCGTGCCGGACCTGCCGCCGCCGGTACATCGACCAGACGCAGCCGCTGCACCGATGCCCTTTCACCCGCGACAGCGCGGGCCTGCTGAAGCGATGCCGGATCGTCGGAAGCCTGCACGGCCGCGGTTTGATCCGGAATCTGGGCGCAGCCACCGCTCGCCAGCATAATGGCCATGATCCTCATCGACCGCCTCACTCACTCTCTCCCCATTCCTTGTTCTTTCGCGCCGAACGTAACGCATTCGCCGGCAAGGCAAGAAGCAAAAATGCCGCGACCTCAGTCGGAGGGCATGAAGAACGGGAGCGATACGTCTTCGGGGTCTCTTCCGGCGCAGCGCCCGGCGCGGCCTGGTCGGAGCTGTCAGGTCGACGCAGGACTTTTTGCCGTTGCCGCTTGTGCTGGCGTCGGTGATCGGCTCTAAACCGGGGCAGGAGCGCGAAAAATCGCGCACGAATTGGGAAAGGAAGCGGCATGGGCATGTCTCGCCGCGTTGTTTTGGGGGCAGGCGCCGCGCTGGTCGCGGCGGGAGGTGCGGGAATCCGCACCTCTGCGCAGGCACAGTCCGCGGCGCGCTTCTCGTTGCACTACGCGCCGCACGAAGGCAGCTTTGCCAGCCGGGGAAGCCGGCTCGAACAGATCGCCTATGCCGCCGATCAGGGCTTTGCCGCGTGGGAAGACAACGAAGCGGCCGGCCGGCCCGTTGCCGAGCAGGAGGCGATGGCCCGCGCGCTGCGCCAGCGTGGCATGACAATGGGCGTCTTCGTCGCCAGCATGCCGAAATGGGCCGATTTCCGCCCACTGCTGGGCGGCAATGACGATGCCGATCGCGAGGGCTTCCTTGCGGATATCCGCGCGTCGATCGAGGTTGCCAGGCGACTGGACGCGAAGTGGATGACGGTGGTTCCCGGCTTCCTCGACCGCAAGCTGCCGATGGAGATCCAGACCGGCCGCGTCATCGACACGATGCGCCGCGCGGCCGAGATCGTGGAGCCGCACGGACTGGTGATGGTGATGGAGCCGCTGAACACGCTCACCAATCATCCCGGCGCGTTCCTGCAGACCATTCCGCAGGGCTTCGCCATCGCCAAGGGTGTCGGTAGCCCGGCGGTGAAGGTCCTCGCCGATCTGTATCACGAGCAGATTCAGGCCGGGAACCTGATCCGGACCCTGGAGACCTGCTGGGACGAGATCGCCTATCTCCAGTTCGGCGACAATCCGGGCCGCAAGGAACCCGGCACGGGGGAGATCAATTATGGCAACATCGTCCGCTGGTTGCGTGCGCGGCAATTCGCCGGCGTGATCGGCATGGAGCACGGCAATTCGGTGGAAGGTCGCGATGGCGAGGACCGGCTTCTCGCCGCCTATCGCGCGATCGACGCGGCATGAAGGCGCAAGACCTGAACGGGGCCGCATGGGCCACCCTCTTCGCAATTGCCACGACAGGGAGCGCGGCCATCGCACAGGAACGGCCCGGCTTCACCGACACGCCGGTGCTGCCCGACGGCAAGTGGCGCGTGCATGATGCGGACCGGCCGGCCCCCGACGTCGTCACGCCGGGCGCGATGCCTGGTGCCCCGCCCTCGGACGCCATCGTGCTGTTCGATGGCGGCTCGCTCGACGCGTGGCAGCCGCAGGGCGGCGCATGGATTATCGAGGATGGCGTGCTCACCGTCCCTCCACGCACGCCAGATGGCGGGGAGAATGCGCTCGTCAGCAAGCAGAGCTTCGGCGATGTGCAGATGCACCTGGAGTTCCGGTCGCCCAACCCGCTCGAGAAAAGCTCGCAGGATCGCGGCAATAGCGGCATCTGGTTCATGCAGCGCTACGAGATCCAGATCTTGGATGGCTTCGACAACCCGACCTATGCCGATGGCACGGTTGGCGCGATCTATGGGTGGAAGCCGCCGCTGGTGAACCCGTCGCGCCCGCCGGGCGAATGGCAGAGCTACGACATCGTGTTCGAGCGTCCGCGCTTCGGCCCCGCGGGCGAGCTGCTGCGCCCCGCCTATGTCACGGCCTTCCTCAACGGCGTGCTGGTGCAGCACCGGCAACCCTGGCTGGGCGGCACGATCTGGCGCCAGGTCGGCCGATATGAACCGCATGGCGACGCAGAGCCGATCCAGCTGCAGGATCACGATTCGCCGGTATCGTTCCGCAACATCTGGGTACGCCCGCTGCCGGAAGCCGCCAGCAGCCATGATTTCGAAGGTGAGGTGAAATGAACATCGATCGAAGGGATGCGCTGGCGGGCATGGTGGCGATGTTCGGCGCCAGCCTGTTCGCGCCGATCGCCCGCGCGGCCGCCACCCAGATGGTGCCGATCAGCGACGGTCCGCCAATCGTCGCGGTCTTCAGCCCGCAGCAACGCGCATTGATGGTCGCGTTGAGCGAGCGGGTGATGCCCACCACCGACACGCCCGGCGCGATCGAGGCCGGCGTTCCGGACTTTGTCGAGAAGCTGCTGGCGGACTGGGCCCTGCCGGAGGATCGCACGCCCATTCTCGCCGGTCTCGACGCGATCGAGGCGCGCAGCCTGGCCGATAACGGCGTCTCCGCCGCCATGGCGACACCGGAGCAGCAGGATGCCCTGCTGACGCTGGCGATGAATGATGCGCTGCCCGGTGGCGCCGCCTTCTTTGAACCGTTCCGCCAGATTGTCCTCACCGGATACTTCACGTCCGAAGTCGGCATCATGCAGGAACGCGAATATCTGCCGGTCCCCGGGCGCTATGATGGCGCCTACCCCTACGCTCAGGTCAACAAGGTATTTTCGTCATGATGATCAGCCGGCGGCGCTGGATGGCGGGCGGTGCCGCGCTTGCGACGACCCTGGCCGCACGGCCGCTGATTGCCGCGACCGTCACGGCACCGGCACGGCCCATCGGCCTTCAGCTGTATACGGTGCGGGAGCTGTTCTCGCGCGATCCGATGGGCACGCTCGAGCAGATTGCCGCGATCGGCTATCGCGAGGTCGAGTTCGGTGGTGGCGGGTATGACACGATGGACCATGCCGCCTTGCGGGCGACGATGGACCGCACCGGGCTGACCTCCCCCTCCATCCATGTCGGATATGAAGCGATGGAGGCCGATCTCGACGGAGCGGTGGCCATGGCGCAGACCCTGGGCGCCGACACGATCATCATGCCGTGGATGGGCGAGGCGCACCGCACGGCCGAAGCCTGGCCGGTGGCGGTCGCGAATTTCAACCGCTGGGCCGAGCAGCTCAGCAAGGTCGGGATCGGCTTTGGCTATCACAATCACGATTTCGAATTCACGGAAAAGCCTGGCGGTCGCAGCCTGTTCGACACGCTGGTGGCGGAATCCGATCCGCAACTGGTGCAGATCGAGCTCGACCTGTACTGGGCCATTGCCGCCGGCGAGGATCCCAAGGCGATCATCGCCCGTCTGCCCGGCCGCATCTACGCCTATCACGTCAAGGATCGTACTGCCGCGGGCGAGATGACCAGCGTCGGCGAAGGGACGATCGACTTTGCCGACATCTTTGCACTGAACACGGAGGCTGGGGTGAAGCACTTCTACGTCGAGAACGACCAGTCGCCCGCGCCATACCTTCCGGATATCCGGACGAGCTTTGCCGCGCTCAGCCGCCTTCGCGCATAATATCGGGGATCGTCGCAAATGGCCAACATGTTCGATGCGATCGTCGTCGGTTCCGGGGTAAGCGGTGGCTGGGCGGCAAAGGAGCTCACCGAGAAGGGCTTGCGCGTGCTGATGCTTGATCGCGGGGTCATGGTCGAACACGGCCAGGACTACGAGTTCGACGGTGCCCCCGCCTTTGCCGTGCCCGGGCGAGACATGATGCCGCCGGCGTTGCTGGAAAGCGATTATTTCATCGCCAAACACGGCTACGTCGCGCCCTCCACCCGCAAGTTCTACAATAACGACCGGCTGAACCCCTACGCCTATGGTGAGGGCGAAAAGTTCTACTGGATCCGCCCAGGTGCGGTCGGCGGCAAGTCCCTGATCTGGGGGCGCTGGAGCTTCCGCTGGGCGCCCGAGGATTTCGAGGCGAACAAGCGCGATGGGGTCGGGATCGACTGGCCGATCCGGTACGATGATATCGCCCCGTGGTACGATTACGTGGAGAACACGATCGGCGTCTCCGGATCGCGGGAGAACCTCCCTTACCTGCCGGACAGCCAGTTCCAGCCACCGATGCAGATGAACATCGCGGAGAACTGGCTGAAGGAGCGGCTGGAGGCGACATCGCCGGGGCGCAAGCTGATCAATGCCCGGCTGTCCAACATCACGGAGGACAAGCCGGAACACGGCCGCACCAAATGCCAGTACCGCAACCAGTGTGGCCGGGGCTGCTCGTTTGGTGCCTATTTCTCGACCCAGGCGGTGACGCTTCCCGCCGCCCGTGCCACGGACAGGCTCACGCTGCGATCGGACGCGGTGGTGACCAGTCTTGAATACGACTCGGCGACCAAGCGCGTCACGGGCGTTCGGGTAGTGGACGCCAATACCGGGCAGGCGGAGATCATCCCTGCGCGGCTGGTGTTCCTCTGCGCCTCGGCGATCGCGTCCACCCAGATCCTGCTGAATTCACGCATTCCCGACAGTGGCACGAGCCATTTTGACACGAGCGGCACGCTGGGCCGATATGTCATGGATCACATCTTCCGTGTCGGCGTGTCGGGCGAGATCCCGGGCTTCACCGACTATATCGAATATGGCCGCCGCCCCGGGGCGGTGTACGTGCCCCGCTTCCGCAACATTGGCGGTGAGGAGGGCGTGGGCTTCCGCCGCGGCTATGGCTACCAGGGTAGCGCAAGCCGCAGCCCGGCCGCGCCGGAAGGTTTCGGCGCCGCGATGAAGCACGGCATGCGCCAATACGGACCCTGGCGCTTCAGCATGGGCGCGTTCGGCGAGTGCCTGCCTTACGAAGACAATCGGGTCAGCCTGCACGCAGACCGAACGGATCGCTTCGGAATGCCGTTGATGCGCTTCGACGTGACCTTCCGCGACAACGAGCTTCGCATGATGGACGATGCACGCATTGAAGGCGAAAAGATGCTGCGCGCGGCCGGCCTGTCCAACGTGACAAGTGGCCGGAGCGAGCACGTCCCCGGCGACGCGATCCACGAGATGGGTGGCGCCCGCATGGGCGCCGATCCCCGGCAATCGGTGCTCAACAAATGGAGCCAGGCGCACGACGCCGCGAACCTGTTCGTCACCGATGGAGCCCAGATGGCGTCGATCTCGTGCGTGAACCCCTCACTGACCTTCATGGCGCTCACCGCCCGTGCCGCCGACCACGCGGTGAAGGAGATGGAAGCGGGGGCAATCTAGCGGCGGTGGCTGCCAGGCCCTGTGCACGAGCCTGGCAGCACCGGAAGGATGCGGCCTTACTTCGCCCGGCCGAGGTAATCGATGACCGCCCTGCGCTGTGCCGCATCGGGCAGGGCCACGAACATCCTGGTGCCCCGCACCGTATTTGTCGGGGACGCGAGGAAGCGGTCAAGATTGGCGGGGGTCCAGGTCAGATCGGATGCCTTCATCGCCGCCGAATATTTGAACGTTCCCGCTCCCGCCTGCCGGCCAACCACCCCGAACAGGTTGGGTCCGGCGGTGGCGGCGCGATCGGCCGCGATCTGGTGGCAGGCGGCGCAGCGTTGCCGGAAAACCGCTTCTCCATTCGGTGCCGGCTGCGCGGCGACGCTGGGAACAAAGGACGCGCCGCCAACGGCAAGCAGGACGGCGCCTGCACACAACAAAGCTTGATAATTCATCGGCATCTTCTCGACTGTGCGGAGGAGTCGCGCCCCTGCGCTTATTGCTGAACGAGTCGCCCACGATCATACAGCAGCCTCCGGCACCGGCAATCGCGGGCGAATTGGTCCTGTCCAGCTTGGCTTGGCTTGGCTTGGCCTGCCGTCTTTCAGTGTTGCCAGCGGATCGTTGTCGCACCCGCGGGCAGGATGAGCAGCCCGTCCCTGACAGGTGCCCGCCTGCCATTCACGAGAGCCGCTCCGGGCTCACTCGCAAAGGGCCAAGGCACTGCCAGACCGTTCGGAGGCGCAGCGGTGCCGGCCACTGACATCTCCAGTGCGCCGTTCCGCTCCCGAGCCGTCAGGTCGATCGTGCCCCAGCGGGTGCGCATTCCCCTGACCCGCACCCCATCCCCGGCAAGCCATTCCGGCGTCAGTCCTGCCACCAGCACCAGCCGGTCCGCCCCGATATCCTCGTATGCGAACAGGTCCAGCGCTGCGCGGATGTAATCGGACGCGACCCAGGCATGGGGCATGTCGCCGATGAAGCGGATTTCCCGCGGATCGCGACCGACCACTTCCGCCCAGCCGTTCCACGCCTGCGGACGGCGATCGGCCATGTAGCTGTCGAGCAGCGCATTGGCATCATCCCGCCGTCGCAGCCGCACCAGAGCCGAGACATTGCGCAGTTCGTAGGGTGTGTAGTCCGCCCAGTCCGCTCCCGGTTCCTGACGTCCCAGCACCCGTTCGACCTGCCGGGTGAAGGTCCGGTCGAGCAGCTCGGGATCAAGCCGGGCCTGTTCGCCCGCAGGGTCCAGCGCCATGGTGGTGGAGGTTGCATCGAAATCACCCAGGCTGGTGGCGCCGGGAATGTAATCGATGTTCCAGTGATCCACCGCCGCATGGATGGCGGCGTGGATGTCGCCGGCGAACTGGTCGCGTTGCGCCGCGATGGCGGCCGCTTCAGGCTTGTCCAGCACAGTGGCCGCAAACGCCGCGTCCTTGTAGCCCGCAAGGCCCCAGAAATCATCCCACAGGCTGTATTGCGGCTTGGCTGAATAGGCCTCGTGGCTGATGGATGGCGGCAGCAGGCCGTACAGCATCCGCCGCCCGGGGATCTGGTTTGCGGCCGTCCGTTCGGACAGACGCTGGGCATCCATGTACCGCCGCGCTGCATCCAGGCGGGGCCAGTCCCGCTCCAGCGACGCGCGATCGCCTGTGTAGCGATAGAGCTGCGTGACGAGGTGGATATACTCCCCCTGGCTGTCATTCTCCGGCACCGGATCGGGGCCGCGCGCATCGACGCAGCAAGGCACCTTGCCATTGTCGAACAGCTTCGTCCCGTACCAGTCGGCGAAGGCGCGCACCGGCCCGGGCTGCCCCAGGCGCAGCAGCGTATCGCCCATCATCGCGCCATCCCGGATCCAGCTGCGCGCATAGGAGCGCGTGCCCGGCTTCAGCGCCGGCCCGTCCCGGCTCATCAACACATGGGCCAATGCCGTGCGGACCGTGTCGGCCACGGGCTGCTTGTCTCGCGGCACGGACAGCTCCACGCCGCCCAGCGTCTCGCGCCAGTAATCGGCGGTTTGGGCGATTGCCGCATCGAAGGCGGCCCTGTCCTCCGGCACCTCGTCGCCCAGCACTACCGGCAGATCGAAACTTTCCCCCGGAGCCAGTGCGACCGTCCACCTCATGGTCGCCGAGCCGAGGGCTGCCGGGTCGTCGATCGTTGGCGCCCCGTCGACGCTGGCCGGGTTCGCCAGAGCACCATGGTCGAAAGGTCGGGCGGCGACGGCTTGCGGTGCGACAAGCGGCACCACCTGCCGCGTGATCGCCGGATCGCCCGTCAGAGCGGATGGCGTGGTTACGGCCAGCCGGTTACCATCCCATGTGATGCCGGAGATCGGACTGACGCCGCCCTGCTGCGACAGGAACTGGGCCGGAGGGTTCACTTGGAACGGTCGCACGGCAAGCGCCAGCGTCAGGTTGCGCGGCGCGGAACCCGTGTTGGTCAGGCGATAGCGGGCCAGCAGGCGTGGACTGTGCTGATCGGCGGTCAGCGCAGTGTCCAGCGTCCACCCCTGTCCTGCCCAGGTGACATGGGGAAGCGGCAGGTAGCCGTCCGCCAACCCCTGGCGGCTTTCCACCTCCGCCCAGCCGACTGGCTGTTCGCCATCGATGATGAAGGGCTCAATGGAGAAGCCGCCCTTGGCGACCTCGATCGCACCATCTTCCCCGATCACGCCGCTGACCGCACCGCCATCGCTGGCCGCCAGCGTCCAATAGCTTTGTTCGGTAAAGCCGCGCGGATAGGTGCCACGCGGAGCATCCTTGGCCAGCGCGGTGATGATCGCGTTGGGCGTTTCCGACCATTCGCGCGGCAACACTGCGATCTCGGCCAGTTGCGCCGGCCGATCCGTGACAATGCGCAGCCACGCCGCTTCCGTCTGCGGCAAAGGGAGCAGGTCGCGGGCGCCATCTCCGCCTTCGACCGCGCGCAGCAAGCGCCATTCGCTTCCGTCGTCCGATGCCTCGACGCGATAGGCGCTGGCGAAATCCTCCGGTGCCCAGTCCAGCGCCAGTCCGCCCAGTTCGCGGCGCCCGCCGAGGTCGACCACCAGCGGCCGCGTCAGCGACACCGCCGTGTCGGCGCGCCCGTCCAGCACCGCGGGTTCGCTGGCCGTCGGTTCCGGGGGCGGACCCGCAGGCGGCAGGGCTTCAAGACGAAGGTCGTCGACTTCGAGCATGCCCTCCCCACCATCCCGGCCGCGGACCACCACGATCTCCACCGCCTGGGTGGAACGCAGGCGCTTGTCGTCGGTCGGTCCCCAGGCGAACTCCACGTCTCGCGGGCGCAACCGCAGCGTCTGCCAGTCGCCCGTGGGCCGGAAGTCCGGGCGCTGCACCCACCAGACATTGCTGCCATCGGCATCGGTGAACTTGATCTGCAGATCGTTCAAGCCGCCCGTGCCGCGCACCCTGACCGTCAGGAGGAAGTTGTCGGGCCATTGGATCGGCAGCGCGCGGCGGGCGACGGCATATCCCGAAACCTGCCCGAAATCGTATCGAAGCGTCAGGGCGCCATCGGCGTCACCCACCTCGGCGGCAACGCCGTCCGACCCGCTCGCGCCCCATGCACCCGGCCGGTCGAACCCGTCGAGCAGGGTCGGGCCTTGCGCGCCTGCCGTCGCGGCGATGGCCAGCAGCGGCAGCATCAGCAGGGTGGAACGCCTCATCCCAGCCAACCGCCTGTAAAGCCCGCTCGCTGGAGGCCGCGGCGGATGTGGGGATTGCGCCTCATGGTCTCCCACACCAGGCCCGTGCGCATATTCTCGATCATCGCGACGATCGGGCCCTGATCGATGCCAAGGTAATCGCCATCGACCCAGCCCACGCCGGGCACGATCCTGCCATGCTGCAATGTCTGGCTGGTGGCGGTCAGCGTGGGGTTGAAGGAATCGAGAAAACCGTATTCGCCCCAGATGCCCGCGCCGTAACGCCGGTGCATCGCGGTGATCGCCTGCGTCGCCAGCTCCGGCTCGAAGGCGATGGACCCGGCCGCGGCTGTGGGCGCGATCGTGCCGTCGTCCCGGTCACCCGGCCCGCGCGCGGAATAGCTGAAGAACTGCCGCTCCTGTCCGTCGATCGTCTGCTTGAAATCGCCCGGCCCGTCGCAGGCGGTCAAGCCCCAAACCTCGGCATCATAGCCCGCCCATACCCCCGCATTGGCGGTGGCATAGGCGCGATGGGCCCGCACGGCACGGCGGCTGTTCTCGAAATAGTCGATGCCCTTGTCCGCCATGTAGCGGTCCTGGATGCCGCGGAAATCGATCCACACATGGCTGTACTGATGCACGAACAATGGCGCGTAATGCAGATGCGGCTCGCCGCCCCACTGGTCGGTCCACTGTGCATCGAACCGCGCGGTCCAGGCGTCCCAGGTTTCCGGCGGAAGCGGGTGCGTGGGGGAGCCGAGCGCCAGCACGTAGAGCAGCAGGGCTTCGTTGTAGATATTCCAGTCATGCGGGATGAAGCCGGTTTCCGGATGCCAGCCCATCGACACGAATGGCGGACGAGGCGTGATCCACGTCCAGTCCACCGCGGCATAGATCTGCTCGGCCAGGGCGCGGATCCGCGCCTCTTCGGGATGATCGCCATCGAACCAGCTCTGCGCAAACAGCACGCCGCCCAGCAGCAGCGACGTGTCTACGGTGGACAGCTCGCATCGGGCGAAACGGTGGCCGACCGTCACGCCAAGGAAATGATAGAAGAAGCCCTTGTAGCCGCTGTCGCTGCTCTGGCTGTCGCCCTGCGGTGCATTGGCGAAGAATTCCAGCGTCGCCAGCGTGCGGGTGCGGGCCTGTTCGCGGGTGATCCAGCCACGGGTCACGCCGATCGGATAGGCGGTCAACGCATAGCCGACGGCCGCGATCGAGGCGAAGGACGGTGTCGGCCAGCGATCCGGCGCCAGGCCGTTCTCCGGATCCGTCGTGTCCCAGAAAAAGCGGAAGCTGCGCTGCTGCAACTCGCCCACCAGCGGATCGGAGGCGGCCGCAACCGGGGCTCCGCCCGAAGACAGGCCAGACCCGCCAAGGACCGCCCCGCCCCGCGTACAACCGGCCGCAAGAGCCGCGATGGCGGTGGAAGCGATGAAGTGACGACGGGCGAGCATGGGCTCCTCCGGTGCAAGGGTCATTAAGGGAAAAAATGGGGTGGGCGGCCGCGCTGTTGCGGCCGCCCGCCCATGGGCAGGATCAGAAGTTGAAGCCTGCCGACAGCTTCACGGTGCGCGGCGGATTGCCGCCGATGCTGAAGCTGGTCCGCTCCCCGAAGATGGTGGAGGAGCCGTCCGTGCGGGAGTTGTCCAGCGGGTTGTCGTTGAAGTCGGTGTAGTTGTAATCGTTCAGCACGTTGATGACGTCGACGCGGAAACGCAGCTCCGTCTGGTCGCTGATGAACGGCAAAGGCACATACTTCGTGACCGCCATGTCCAGCTGACGTCGACCCCAGCGCGATCCGTTGCCGTCGCGGAACCCGCCAAGCCAGGTCCGCTCGAAGGGAACGGCCGTGCTCACCTGGTTGACCAGATAAAGCGGGGATTCGACCTGGAACTTGGCCGAGACGGAGAAGCCCAGCGGCACATCCGCCGTGCCCGCGACCACGAAGCGGTGCCGCGGCACGCCCGCGGAACGCAGGAACGGGTAATCCTCGATATTCTCGTAATCGAGCGAGAAGTTCTCCCCGAACTTGCGGTTCTCTTCCGCCTCCGTGAAGGTGTAGGTTGCATCCACGCTCCACGGGGAAGAGAGGGTGTAGGCCTTGGTCACCTTGGCGTAGACGCTGTCAGCATTGGTCTCCAGCCCGTTGGTCCCCAGGATGATGCTGCCGTAACCCGCCGGGGCGAAGCCGAAGGGCGATCCGGGCACGTCCGTCGTGCTGGCCGGATCGTCGAAGAAGAAGCTGCCATCGGGCCGGCGGTTGCCCAGAAGCCAGGCGAAACCGTCGCGGCTCTGGATATGGGTATAGCCCACCTCCAGCTGCACCGGATCCGCCACGCGGGTGCGCAGTCCCAGGCTGAACTGGTCCGAATAAGGCACCTTCAGGTCATTGTTGATGAAGCGCAGTTCGCGCCCGCCACCCACGACGTTGCTCGCCAGCAATTGCTGGCGCCCTTCCTCCGTCAGATAGACCGGATCCCATTCGATGCAGGTCGGTGACGCGACGCAATCTTCCGCCGCGATCGAGTTCTGGCCGATGAAGCGGAAGTCACGCCGCGGGAACGCGCCGAAGCTCAGCTCCTGCTGCAGGAAGTCGAACTGGTTGCGATCGTAGGACCGGCCGTAACCGCCGAAGACGGTCCAGTTCTCGTCCTCGTCGAGGCGGTAGGTGAAGCCGATGCGCGGCTGGAAGGCCCCGCTGAACGCCTCACGGTTATACCCGCGCCCGATATAGTCGTTGATGTCGTAGCCGGCATTGCCCAGGTTCGGGTAGTTTTCCGGAGACACCGCCGCCAGGTTCGAGCCTGGCGTCACGAAGCCGAGATAGGCGGGCGTTTCCTCGTAATCCCAGCGGATGCCGATGTTCAGCGTCAGGCGGTCGCTGACGTCCCAGTCATCCTGGATATACAGGCCGAGCTGAAAGTTGTCCGATTGCACCTCCGGCGTGCCGAAATCGCCCGGCGCACCGAACTCCAGCCGGTATGGGACCTCGTCGTTGAAACTGTCCTGCCCGAACAGGTTCACGTCATAGGTGTAGAGCGGGTTCAGCAGGTTCTGCTCGGTCGTGCGCAGCTTGATCCAGCGCAGCTTCACGCCCGCCTTGATCGTGTGCCCCTCGAACCCGGTCCAGGTGAAGTCGTCCTGCACGGTCCAGCCGCTCTGGCCCTTTTCCTGGAAGTTCGCGCTGGCGCCGGTCCGCAGGATGCCGAAGCGGGCGACACTGTCGCCGTTGCGCTGCGTCGCCTCGAACAGCTGTCCATTGCCGAATTCGTTCGGGGTTGGCGCCCAGGTCACGTCCTCGTAAGCGACGCGGAAATCGTTGATCCAGTTATCTTCCGTGTGCTGCCACCGGCCCAGACCGCGCCATTCCTCGACCCGGTTGAGACTGCCGGTGGACACCGTGTTGATGCCGCTGCTCAGCTGGAGGCCGCTTTCGTCACGATACTTGACCGAGAACTCGACCAGATCGGCATCGGTCGGCACGATATCGATCTTGCCGAAATACAGGTCTTCCTTGAAGCTATTGGTGAAATTCCCGAACAGCCCCTGATATTGCGACGGCAGGCTGGAGATGGCGTAGCCATTGCCGGGCTGGATATCGACCGGGCGCTCCTGCCGCTTGCCTTCATAGCTGCCGAAGAAGTGCATCACATCCTGGATGATCGGCCCGCCCAGTGCGATGCCGAACTGCTTGTCCAGCGTGTCGACCTTGTCGACCCGGGTGGGATAGATCTCCGTCGGGCGGCGCGATCGCAGGCTCTGGTCGGTGTAGTCGAAGAAGCCTTCGCCGTGGAACTCGTTGGTGCCGGACTTGGTGGTGGCCGTGATGGCGACGGAACTGACCTGGTCGAACTCCGCCTTGTAGTTCGACGACAGCACCTGATACTCACCGATGGCGAGCTGCGGGAACGGGTTGCCGGGGGTGGAATCCTGCCCGGTGATGCCGTTCTTCAGGACGTAGTCCTTCTGGCTGATGCCATCGATGAACACGTTGACGCTGTTGGACCGCTGCGCACCACCCTGAATGCTGGTCTGCCCGTCCGCGCCCTCGATCAGGCGGACGCCCGGCGCCAGATCGGCGAAGGCCAAGAAGTTGCGGTTGTTCTGCGGCAGCTGCTCGATCAGGCGCTGGGTGATGTTGATGCCGACCTGCCCGCCGGACAGTTCGCGGATGCGGCCGCTGGTGACGACGATCTCGTTGCCGGTGCTGGTCGGAGCGGCACCGGTGTCGCCATCGGTTCCGACATCCGTGCCGGTGCCGGTGCCGTCGGCCGCTGCGCCGGTTCCCGCCGCCAGATCGATATCAAGCCCGGCATTCTGGCCCACATTCAGCGTGAACGCGTCCGAATTGCTGACGGTGCCGCTCTGCAGCGTGATCTCCAGCCGGTAAGTGCCGGCCCCCAATGATGCGAAATTATAGCTGCCGTCCGGACCGACCGAAATGGACCGCCGGATGCCGCTGGAAACCTCCACAGCGGCCACGGACACTGCGGGATTGTCGGCTGGCGCGGTGATGGTGCCGCGCAACGATGCCTGCCCGACCTGGGCCACTGCGGACGGGGCGATCAGCACCCCGCACGTCAACGCGGTCATGCTCGCCAGCGCGACGCGCAAGGTAAAGCTGTTCATGATGTTTCCCTGTCTTTGTATCATTGTCTGTGCCTAGAACCCGTCATCTCGCCACATGCAGGAGAGGCGCGGACGGCGCAGGACCGCGCCTGCAGCATACGACAAGATGGCGGGAGTGCCTGGATGCAGCCCCACCTGTCATCGTAATCCCCGCAACACCTCAGCAGCATCCATGTTCCCGCATCTCCCCACTTGGGTGAAAGGCGTTAATGATGTAATCTGTTGCACGAGCTTGCGAAAGTTTCAATCGCTGGAAATGAGAGGCGTGCCGATGTTTAAAGATGTTTCCCGCCGTGCAGTGCTGATGGGCGCTGGCGCGGTCGCCGCCTGGGGCGCTACCCCCGCCCGCGCTGCGCTCCGGGCGCTCGACACCGCCGTACTGCCCCCGCAGGTCGAGGCGCTGATCGCATCCATGTCGGTCGAGGAAAAGGCCGGGCAGCTGACCCTGATGGCGGCCGCCTGGGCCGGCGGTGCTGCGGTCTCGCTCAACCCCGCGGGCTCGGCCACCAGCTTCGACGCGCAGCTGGCGGAGGTGCGCGCCGGGCGCATCGGCGGCGTGTTCAACGGCAATGGCGCGGAAATGGCGCGGCAGATGCAGATCGCCGCCACCCGCGAAACGCGGTTGAAGGTGCCGATGCTGTTCGCCGCCGATATCATTCATGGCTTCCGGACCGTCTTCCCGATGCCGCTGGCGGAGGCCGGCAGCTTCGATCCCGAACTGGCGCGGCGCACCGCCCGCGCCGCGGGTGCCGAGGCGGCGGCAGCCGGCATCGACTGGACCTTCGCCCCCATGGTCGATGTGGCCCGCGACGCCCGCTGGGGCCGCGGCATTGAAGGGTCTGGCGAGGACGTCCTGCTCAACCGCATCATGGCCGATGCCCGCGTCCGCGGCTTCCAAGGTGAGAACGGACTGGATGCGCCCGATGCCGTCGCCGCCTGTGCCAAGCATTTTGCCGCCTATGGCGCGGCGGAGGCCGGGCTGGACTACAACACGGTGGACGTGTCCGAACGCACTCTGCGCGAGATCTATTTTCCGCCCTTCCAGGCCGCCTTCGAAGCCGGCGCACCCACCACCATGGCATCATTCAACGAATTGTCGGGTGTCCCCGCCACCGCCAATGAATGGCTGTTGACCCAGGTGCTGCGCGACCAGTGGGGTTTCGACGGGTTGGTCGTGTCCGATTATACGGGCGACATGGAACTGATCGCGCATGGCTTCGCCGCCGACGAGCTGGAGGCGACGCGACTGGCCTTCATGGCGGGCGTGGACATGAGCATGCAGAGCGGCTTCTACATCCAGCACCTGCCCGATCTGGTGGCCAAGGGCGAGGTGCCGATGGCCCGGCTGGACCAGGCGGTCCGCCGGGTGCTGGCGCTGAAGGTGCAGCTTGGCCTGTTCGACGATCCGTTCCGCCGCATCGACCCCGATCGGGAACGCACCCGCGTGCGCACGGCCGAAAACCTGGCGCTGGCGCGGGAGGCGGGGAGTCGGTCGATCGTGCTGCTGAAGAATGATGGCGACCTGCTGCCGCTGCCTCGTGACGGCCGCCGGATCGCCCTGATCGGACCCTTCGCGGCGGGTCAGCATGATCTGATCGGGCCCTGGAATGTCTACGGTACCGATGCGGAGGCGGTCGATCTTGCCACCGGCATCAGGGCCGTCGTGGCCAACCCCTCGCAAATCACGGTGACCGAAGGGTCCGGCATCGACGAGGCGCTGGACGGCGGCATCGAGCAGGCCGTCGTCGCGGCGCAGGCAGCCGATGTGGTGGTACTGGCGATCGGCGAGACGCAGCGCATGTCGGGCGAAGCGCAGTCACGGACAGAGATCGTGGTCCCGGCGGCGCAGATGGCACTGGCCGAAGCGGTCGCCGCCACGGGCAAGCCGGTCGTGGTGCTGCTGCGGACCGGGCGGGCGCTGGCGCTGGAACAGCCGGTGCTGGATGCGCCGGCGATCCTGGTCACCTGGTTCCTGGGATCGCAGGACGGGCCGGCCATTGCCGACGTGCTGTTCGGACAGGTCGCCCCTTCGGCCCGCCTGCCGGTGTCCTTCCCCTTCGCTACGGGTCAGGTGCCGTACCACTATGCCCACAAGAACACCGGGCGGCCCAATCCTCCGGGCGATCTGCTGGAATACAAGGCCCGGTACCGCGACTACCCCAATGCGGCACGCTTCCCGTTCGGCCATGGCCTGACCTATGGCACAATCAGCTATTCCGGGCTCGACCTGGGCGATGCCCGGCTGACCCAGGACGGAGAGCTGACGGTCAGCGCCACGGTCGCCAACAGCGGCCGGCATGCGGCCGAGGAGGTGGTGCAGCTGTATATCCGCGATCTCGCCGCCAGCATCACCCGACCCGTGCGGGAATTGAAGGCGTTCCGCCGCGTGGCGCTGGCCGCGGGGGAGAGCAAGACCGTGTCCTTCACCCTGCGGCGGGCGGACCTGCTGTTCGTCGGCGCAAAGCTCGAACCCACGGTGGAACCGGGCCGCTTCCAGCTGTGGATCGCCCCTTCCGCAGAGGCGGATGGCGTTTCGGGGGAATTTACGCTGACCTGACCGGCCGGGCAGCGGCAACAACAAGGGACGGGCAAACCTGCCCCGATTGCGGGAGAATGTTCATGACACCAGCGAGCGGCTCCCTGCCACCCTTGCGCCGGGTGAAGCGGCTGCTGCTGCCCATCATCCTGGCGCCGCTGTTCGCCTGCGTCGCCCCGCTGGCCAGCGGGGCGGCACCGGTGCCGCTGGTGGCGGGGCAGTTTCCGCAGCCGGCGCTGGTTGACCGGGGCTACCCCTACCAGCTGTTCATCCCGCGCGCGGCAGCGGCGGTGGAGGATGACGGACAGGATGCCCGCTGGCCCCTGTTGATCTTCCTGCATGGATCGGGCGAACGCGGCGTGGATATTGCGCGCGTGAAGGCTCACGGCCCGCCCAAGATTGCCGATCGCGATCCTGATTTCCCCTTCATCCTGGTGTCTCCGCTGCTGCCGGCGGAAGAGGATTGGGACATCGCCAAGCTGGACGCCATCGTGGATCACGTCGCCGCACGACTGCCGGTCGATCCGGACCGCATCTACCTCACCGGGCTCAGCCGCGGCGGCCATGCGACCTGGCGGTGGGGCGCCGCGGAGCCGCAGCGCTTCGCGGCCCTGGCCCCGGTCGCCGGACGCGGCGACCCGGCCACCGGCTGCGCGTTGGTCGACGTGCCGGTCTGGGCACTGCACGGGGACCGGGACGATGTGGTCGTGCCGGAAGGCAGCTTCGCCATGGCGCGCGCGATCCGCGCCTGCGGCGGGCAACGATCGCGGCTGACGATCTACCCTGATCTGGGCCACAATGCCTGGGATCCGGCCTATGACTCTCCCGCGCTGTATCTCTGGCTGCTGCAGCAGCGTCGGCAGCCAGCGGCGCAGTGAGGTAGCAGACCTGCTACGCGGCGATGGCCGGGTTCCTGATCGACCGAACGCATGGACGTGCCGGGTCGTCGTTGGTAACGGACGCAACTTCAGTTCTTTAGGAGCCCACCGCCCATGAAGCGCCATGCGTCCGTCGCCCTGTTCGCCATTGCTGCCGCGATGGCCGCCGCGCCCGTCGCCGCGCAGCAATCCGCGCCTGCGCAGGAAAGTGCCCCGGCCTATCCGCTGACGGCGCAGGGCGCTGCCGAATTCATCGCCGCGGTCGAGGGCGACCTTGCAGCCTATTCGATCGATGCAAGCCGCATCGCCTGGGTCAACCAGACCTACATCACGCCCGATACCGATGCGCTGTCTGCGCAAAGCAGTGCCACCGGAACCGAGAAGCGCGTGCGCTATGCCCTGGATGCTGCCCGCTATGCCGAGGTGCCCGGCCTGGATCCGGAGGTGGCGCGCAAGCTTACCATGCTGCGGACCGGCATCACCCTGCCGGCCCCCACCACCGAAGGCGCGGCGGCCGAACTTGCGACCATCGCCACCGGCCTGCAGTCGCAATATGGCAGGGGGCGCGGCACCCTGAACGGCCAGCCGATCAACGGCAGCGATATCGAGGCGGAGATGGGAAATCTCGACCATACGCCGGAAGAATACGCGGAGATGTGGGCCAGCTGGCACACCAATGTCGGCGCCCCCATGCGCGACGACTATGCCCGCATGGTCGGCATCGCGAATGAAGGCGCGCGGGAGCTGGGCTTCAGCGATGCAGGTGCGATGTGGCGGTCCAACTACGACATGGACCCGGACGAATTCGCCGCGACGACCGAACGGCTGTGGCAGGAGGTGAAGCCGCTCTACCTGGCGCTGCACACCTATGTCCGCAGCCAGCTCAACCAGAAATATGGCGCTGATGTCCAGCCCGCGAGCGGGCCGATCCGCGCGGACCTGCTGGGCAACATGTGGGCGCAGGAATGGGGCAACATCTACCCGCTGGTGGCCCCGGAAGGCGCGGGCGACATCGGCTACGACCTAACCGAGCTGATCGCGGCCAAGGGGATGAGCGAGCTGGACATGGTGCATGCGGGGGAAGGCTTCTTCTCCTCGCTGGGCTTCGCCCCGCTGCCGCAGACCTTCTGGGAACGCTCCATGTTCGTGAAGCCGGCCGATCGCGAGGTCATCTGCCATGCGAGCGCGTGGAACCTCGACAATGTCGACGATATCCGCATCAAGATGTGCATCAAGCCCAACGCGGACGATTTCACGACCATCCATCACGAGCTTGGCCACAACTACTACCAACGCGCCTACAACCAGCAGGATCTCCTGCATCTCGACGGCGCCAATGATGGCTTTCATGAGGCGATCGGCGACATGATCGCCCTGTCGATCACGCCCGAATATCTGGTGCAGATCGGCCTGCTCGATCGTGCGCAGGTGCCCGGGCCGGAGAAGGACATCGGCCTGCTGCTGCGCCAGGCGATGGACAAGGTCGCCTTCCTGCCGTTCGGCCTGCTGGTCGACAAGTGGCGCTGGGGCGTGTTCGACGGGTCCATCCCGGAGGCGCAGTACAATGACGCCTGGGTGGCGCTGAAGCGCGAATACCAGGGCATCACGCCGCCGGTGGAGCGACCGGCGGATGCCTTCGACCCGGGTTCCAAGTACCACATTCCCGCCAACACGCCCTACATGCGCTACTTCCTGGCGCGCATCCTGCAGTTCCAGTTCTACAAGGCGGCCTGCGATGCGGCTGGCTGGGAAGGCCCGCTGCACCGGTGCAGCTTCTACGGCAATGCGGAGGTCGGCGGGCGACTCAACGCCATGCTGACGATGGGCGCGAGCCAGCCCTGGCCCGATGCGCTGGAAGCCTTCACCGGCACGCGCGAGATGAGCGCGCAGCCGATGGTGGAGTATTTCGCGCCGCTGAAGCAGTGGCTGGACGAGCAGAACGCGGGAAAGCCCAGCGGCTGGTAAGGCAGCGGTAGCGAAGCGATCGAGGGGAGGATGGGTGTGACCCCCTCCCCCGATCGCTTCTGCCGCCGAAGCTATGGCCGGGCTCGCAAGGTTATGCGGGTCAGTTCGGACGGTCGCCCGAGACGCAGGGCGAAGCCCGGCCACAAGGCGGTGCCGTTGCTGACGTAGAGTGTCATCCCGCCAACCTCGTAGCGGCCGGATACGAACCCGTTATTGGCCGGGGCGACGAGCCGGTCCAGCCCGACGACCATGCCGCCATGCGTATGCCCGGACAGCTGAAGCGCCACGCCGCCCGCAGCGCCGCGCCGCGCCTGCCTGGGCTGGTGGTCGAGGAGGATGACCGGCACACCCTGCGGTGCCCCGGCCAGGGCGCCGGCGAGGTCCGGACCCGGCCGCCCATGCTGCGGCGCGGACAGGTCGGTCACGCCGGCCAGCACCAGCCGGGCCGCTCCGCGCGCGAGCACCACATGCGCATTGGGCAGCATGCGCAATCCCATGCCAGACAGGTGCCGCATCCACTCGTCGTGATCGAAGAAATATTCGTGGTTTCCTGGGATCGCGAACACACCGTCCGGGGCGCGCAGATCGCGCAGCGGCTCCACATCGGCGCGCCGCATGGCCACGGAGCCATCGATGAAGTCGCCGGTGATGACGATCAGGTCGACATCCGTTTCGTTGGCACGCGCGACCATTGCTCTGGCCCAGCTTGCCGGAAACAGGCGGCTGATATGCAGGTCGGTCAATTGCAGCACGCGGTAGCCGTCGAATTGCGGCGGCAGCCCGCGAATGGCGATCTCCACATCCTTCAGCGGCGGCACACGCGTGGCATTGCCAACGCCGATCGCCGCGATGATCGCTGCCAGCGTGGCAGCCGCATAGCGCAAGGGATCGGGTATAGTGACGCTCTGCCACCGCGCCGCCATCACCGCCAATGTGCCGAGATCGAGCAGGATCTGCAGGACGGCGAGCAGCAGAATCGCGCCGAGCGCCCAGTTGAACAGAATGACCATCGCCCGCGGAAACTCGGGCGCGAACACCGAGCCGGAGGAGAGCCGGCTCCACAGATGGTACTGCGATGCAGCCAGCAGCAGCACGGCGATGCCGAGCTTGACGGGGAGCGGCAAGGTCAGCGGCCAGAGCGTGCGCGCCAGCAGATAGAAGACCGGCATCGCGAAGATGAGGTGAAAGATCGTCGGAGTCCTTGTGGGAGGATGCAGCGGGGTCGCGACCCATCGGCATGCTGTAGCGCATCAGGATCGGGCGCGACATCCCGCAGCATCGTGAGTCGCTCAGCGTCGGTCCGTTTTTCTGCATTGCACAGGTCGGGTCATCGGTGGTTTAGGCGACGCATCTTCAACGGCCGCAGCACCATCTCGCTTCGGCCAACCTTCACGATTTCGGGGTGCGATCATGGGCCGGATTTCCACTGCTTGCCTGCTGCTGGCCACGGTCGCGCTGCCCTTGTCAGCCGCGGCGCAAGGCTCTGCCGCTCAGGAAACGGAGACGACCATCTACCATCGGGCCCCCGACGCTATCGCGCAGATACTGGAAGCACCGCAGACACCGGCGGTGGCCGTCAGCCCCGATCACCGGATGCTGGCGATCCTGGGGCGTGAGAGCCTGCCTTCGATCGCCGCCGTGTCTCGCCCGATCCTGCGGCTGGGCGGGTACCGGATCGACCCGGCGACCAACGGCCAGGCGGAGATGCGGGTGCAGTGGCTGAACGGGTTGACCCTGCAGGACATCGACAGCGGGCAGCAGGTCGCCGTCACGCTGCCGGAAGGCGCCCGCTTCACGCAGCCCAGCTGGTCGCCCGATGGCCAGCGGCTGGCCATGCTGGTGCAGCAGCCGGACGAACTGCAATTGTGGACGGTCACGCTGGACGGACGAGCAGCGCCGGTGCTGGGCGGCGTGAACGCGGCCTTCTCCGGCAAGGCTTACGAATGGTTGCCGGACAGCAGCGGCCTGATCGTCCGCACGGTGGATACGCAACGCGGCGCAGCGCCGGTGGCCAGCAGCACGCCGGCGGGGCCGGTGGTGCAGGAAAGCAACGGGCGCAAGGCCGCGGCGCGCACCTACCAGGATCTGCTCGCCAGCCCGCATGACGAGGCGCTGTTCGACCATTACTTCACCGGCAGCCTGACCCGCGTGGCAGCCGATGGCACCGGAGCCACGGCGATCCTGCCGGCCGGGCTGTGGCCCCAGTTCTCCGTCAGCCCCGATGGGCGGTACCTGCTGACGGAGCGGCTGAAGCGTCCGTTCTCCTACCTGCTGCCCGCCCCCTCCTTCCCGACCGAGATCGCCATCTCCGCAATCGACGGGACCGCCGTGCGCACATTGGTCGACCGGCCGCTGGCGGACGACCTGCCGATCGCCTTCGATGCGGTCGTGACCGGGCCGCGCGACGTGGAATGGCGGGCGGATGCCCCCGCGACGCTGCTGTGGGCAGAAGCGCAGGACGGTGGCGACCCCAATGCCGAGGTTCCCTTCCACGACAGCCTGTTCGTGCAGGCGGCCCCGTTCACGGCGGCTCCGGCGAAACTGGCCGATCTGGAGCGGCGCTATGCAGCGACATTCTGGGGCACGGGCAATTTCGCCATGGTGGTCGACCGGGAGTGGAACACCCGGACCGAGCACCGCTACGCCGTGGCCCCGGACCGACCAGGCCAGGTGGTCCCGCTGCTGACGCGCAATTTCCAGGAGCAGTACAACGATCCGGGCTTCCCGCTGACCGAGGCCAACGAAGCAGGCAAGCCGGTGATGCGCTTCACCGCCGACAAGGATGCCGTCTTTGTTGCGGGAGAGGGCGCCACCAAGGCGGGGGCCTTCCCCTTCCTGGCCACTCTGCCTGTCGCTGGCGGAGAGCAGACGCGTTTGTGGACGGCGGAGGCGCCATTCTACGAAGAGGTCGTCGCCCTGCTGGACGATACCGGGGGGCGTGTGCTGACCCGGCGCGAAAGCGCAGAACAGGCGCCCAATTACATGGTGCGGCAGGTGGATGGCGGGGCGGGGCGCGCCGTCACGAACTTCGCCGATCCGGCGCCGGTCTTTGCCGGTGTGACCAGGCAGACGATCACCTACACCCGTGCGGACGGGCTGCCGCTGTCAGGCACGCTCTATCTGCCGGCCGGCTATGATGCGCAGCGGGACGGACCGTTGCCGACACTGCTGTGGGCCTATCCGGCGGAGTTCACCGACCCGGCCGTGGCCGGCCAGACGGTGGATACCGGCAACCGCTTCACCCGTCCGCGTGGCATCAGCCACCTGTTCATGCTGACGCAGGGCTATGCCGTGCTGGATGACCCGGCCATGCCGATCGTCGGCGTTGACGGTGCCGAGGCGAATGACACCTATGTCGAGCAGCTGCGCGCCGATGCCGAGGCGGCGGTGGAAGCCGTGGTCGCCATGGGCGTGGCCGACCGCGGGCGTCTGGCTGTTGGCGGGCACAGCTATGGCGCGTTCATGACCGCCAACCTGCTGGCGCATACCGATCTGTTCCGTGCCGGGATCGCGCGATCCGGCGCCTACAACCGGACGCTCACGCCCTTCGGCTTCCAGGCGGAGCAGCGCAGTTACTGGGAGGCGACGGACATCTACACGCAGATGAGTCCCTTCACCTATGCCGACCGGATCAACGAACCCGTCCTGCTGATCCATGGCGGGGCGGATGACAATTCCGGAACCTTCCCGGTGCAGTCGGAGCGGATGTACGCGGCGCTGAAGGGGAACGGGGCCACGGTGCGCTACGTCGTGCTGCCGAACGAGGCGCATGGGTATCGCGCGATGGAGTCGACGCAGGAGACGTTGTGGCAGATGACCGACTGGCTGGACCGTTACGTCAAGCCGGTGAAGGCGGGATCGATGTAGGGTTGCCTCGGTGCCGACGGCCGTGCCTGAGCAGCGCGGGTGCTTACGGATGAGATCCTGAGCCTCGCGCTGCCGTCTGGCTGACCGGCACCAGCTAGCTGATCAGCCAGTGGATGGCGCCGCAAGTCGCCAGGCCGACGGTGATGTTCATCGGCAGCCCGATCTTGATGAAGTCGGCAAAACGGTAATCGGCCGCAGCATAGACCATCGTGTTGGTCTGGTACCCAATGGGCGTCGCGAAGCTGGCCGAGGCAGCAAACATCACCGCCACGATCAGCGCGCGCGGCTCGTTGCCCGTCGCTTCTGCCAGCCCGATCGCAACGGGGGTCATGATCACGGCGACGGCATTGTTGGTCACCGTTTCGGTCAGCAACGATGTCAGGAAGTACAATACCACGACCAGCATCAGCGGCGACAGCGTGCCCAGCCATGGCGAGACCGCATCGACGATGAGCTGCACCGTGCCGACCGCCTCCAGCCCGGCGCCGATCCCGAGCATCGCGAAGATGAGGACAAGGACGCTGCCGTCGATCGAGCGCCAGGCTTCCTCCGGATCGACGCAGCGGGTCACCAGCACCACCCCGACTCCGACCAGCGCCACCGCGACGACCGGCAGGACGCCGAAAGCCGCAAGGACAATCACGCCCAGCAACGTGCCGACGGCGATCGGTGCGCGACGTCGGCGGAAGCGGCGAACATTGCTTGTGTCCTCCGCGATCAGGTTTGTGTTCTCGCGTAGTTCGGCAATCGCCGGGGCCGCAGCGGCGACCAGCAGATTGTCGGCAGCGCGCAGGCGGACGCTGCCAAGGTCGGGGCCCGGCAGATGCCGCGCCCGGCCAATCCCCAGGACGCGCGCCGGCACGTTCGAGAGGAACGGGATGTCGCGCAGTTCACGGCCGAGCGCCGGGTGCGAAGGTCCGATCGTCAGCCCGATCAGGCGGACATCGTCGCTGCGCTCATCATCGGCCAACCGGATGGGGCGTCCGACATTCTGCAGCCCCACAACCACACCGCTGCTGCGCGCCAGCCCGTCAAGCTCATCAGCCGAAGTGGCGACCACGAGCCGGTCCCCCGCGGCGAACTGCATGTCAGGCTCCGGGTTGCGGATGATGCTCAATCCGCGCTTGATCGCGATCAGCCGCACGGCATCGCGCCTGAAGAACGACACTCCGGCGACAGTCGGCAGATCTCCCGCCCCTTCGTCGGCAAAGGCGAGCTCGGTCAGGTAGGTGAGTTCGTGGCGATCGGCGATGTCGTTGTCCTTGCGAGCCGGCAGCAGGCGCGGCCCCAGGATCAGCATCGTGGCGACGCCGGCCGCCATGGTGACAAGACCCACGCCCGTGATCTCGAAGATGCCGAACGCCGGCTGGCCCTGCGCGCGCGCCACGCCATCGACCAGGAGGTTGGTCGAGGTGCCGATCAGGGTCAGCGTCCCGCCCAGGATCGAGAGGTACGACAAGGGTATCAGCAGGCGCGTGGCCGGGATGCCGACCTTGCGCGCAAGTCGCCTGACCAGCGGGATCAGCACGATCACCACCGGGGTGTTGTTGATGAAGGCCGGCGCGGTGGCGGCGCCCGCCAGCAATTCGGCCACCGTCCTGCGGGGATGATCTTCGGCGCGGCGGGTGATCACGCTTGCGAGCGCCTCGATCGTCCCGGTGCGGATCAGGGCCCCGGACAGCACGAAGAAGGCAGCGATCGTGATGGGGGCGGAATTGGCGAACGCGCCGGTAATCAATGGCGGGGTAAGCCAGCCAAGCGCGATCATCACGCCGGCGCCGACCACCGCAATCGTGACCGGTGGAAAGCGCTCCATTGCGAACGCGATGAACAGGAGGACGGTGAAGCCGAGACCGAGCAGAGGCAGGTACTGGCTCATGAGATCCCGCCAGTCCCCCGGACGGGGCCGCTCCGGCTATCGAAGATCATGGGTGCGCGCCTCCCTCTCGATTGCAGGCTTCGCACCTTGGGGCTCGATAGCAAGAACCCGTCCGGCGCTGCGCCGTTCCTTGCCGCCAGCGGGCGGCACTGCGCGCGAGTGCCGCAATCCCGCCGTCACTTCAACACGCCCGCCGATTGGTCCGGAACGTGCGCGATAACGCGTCATTGATGGAACGTGCTCCGTTCGGCGCTTCCGGGTCGCGGCTTGCTGCTGGCGATCGTCATGCTCATGCCGTGGCGCGACTTGCCCCTTGCGCCAAACGGGGCCCATGATTGAACCACCTGACGTCCCGGGGGAAAAGCGCAATGTCCGATCCAGTCCTGACAGACGCCGCGCCGCCGGCCCGGGCTCCCTGGATGAAGGTCAATCCGCCCGTCTTCTTCGTGTCGTCCGGGCTGATCCTTGCCTTTGTGCTGTTCAGCGCGGTGTTTCCGGGCCAGGCAGAGCGGCTGTTCGCCAGCGTGCAGGCGACCATCATCCTGGATTTCGGCTGGTTCTACATCCTCTCCGTCGCGGGATTTCTGGTCTTCGTGCTGTTCCTGATGATCAGCCGCTATGGTGACGTGAAGTTGGGCCCGGACGACAGCGAGGCGGAGTACAGCTACCTTTCGTGGTTCGCGATGCTGTTCAGCGCGGGCATGGGCATCGGCCTGCTGTTCTTCGGTGTCGCCGAACCTATCCAGCATTACGCCCTCCCCCCTGTGGGCGAGGGCCGGACGATCGCTGCCGCGCGCGAGGCGCTGCCGCTGACTTTCTTCCACTGGGGCCTGCATGCCTGGGCCATCTACATCGTGGTCGGGCTGGCGCTGGCCTATTTTGCATTCCGGCGGGGTCTGCCGCTGACGATCCGGTCGGCCCTGTTCCCGCTTATCGGCAATCGCATCTACGGGCCGATCGGCCACGCCATCGACATCTTCGCGGTGCTTGGCACCATGTTCGGGGTGGCGACGTCGCTTGGCTTCGGCGTGTTGCAGGTCAATGCCGGCTTCAACTATCTGTTCGGGCTGCCGACCGGCCCGCTGGTGCAGATCCTGCTGATCGTCGCCATCACCGGCCTGGCAACTCTGTCGGCGGCAGCCGGGCTTGATGCCGGGATCAAGCGTCTGTCGGAACTCAACATCGTCCTCGCCGTCACTCTGCTGCTGTTCGTGCTGTTCGCGGGCTCCACCATCTTCCTGCTGCAGGCTTATGTGCAGAATATCGGTGCCTATCTCGGCTCCGTCGTTCAGCGCACTTTCCGCATGTATGCCTATGAGCCCAATCCGTGGCTCGGCAACTGGACGCTCTTCTACTGGGGCTGGTGGATTTCCTGGTCGCCGTTCGTCGGCATGTTCATCGCGCGCATCTCGCGCGGCAGGACCATTCGCGAATTCGTGGCGGGCGTGCTGCTGGTGCCGGTGCTGTTCACCTTCCTGTGGATGACCGTTTTCGGCAATACGGCGATTGCGCTTGACCTGAGCGGTGCGGCCCCGATCGCCCGGACGGTCGCCACCGACCTGCCCGTCGCCCTATTCGAGACGCTGCAGCAGCTGCCCTTCTCCTCGATCGCATCGGGTCTCGCGACCTTGCTGGTCATCACCTTCTTCGTGACCTCCGCGGATTCAGGTGCCCTCGTGATAGACATGATCACCAACGGAGCGGCGGAGGACCCGCCCGTGTGGCAGCGCATCTTCTGGGCGGTATGCGCCGGGCTGGTGGCAGCCGTGCTGCTGCTGGCGGGCGGGCTGCAGGCGCTGCAGACCGCCGCGATCGCGAGCGCGCTGCCCTTCGCGGTGGTGCTGGTAATAATCTGCTACGGCCTGCTGCGGGCGCTGCAGACCGAGACGGCGGGATCGTCGATTGACCTGTCGCTCGCCGCCGAGGCGCCGCCGGCCGCCCGCACCGGATTGAGCTGGCAGCAGCGGCTGGACAGCATCACCCACTATCATGAGAAAGAGGAGATTTCGCAGTTCCTGAAGGGCACCGGCCGGCCAGCGGTAGACGCGTTCGCGGCACAGGTGGGACAGAACAGCCTGGTACCCAGCGTGGAGCAGGACGAGGATCAACTCGAGCTGACCATCCCCCATGGCGATCATGGCACCTTCCGCTACACGGTGCGCGCCCGCAGTTTCCGCGCGCCGAGCTTCGCCTTTGCCGAGTCCCGCAAGACCCATGGTGCGGAGCGCCGCCACTATCGTGCAATGGCGCACTCGTCGGAAGGCGACCAGCCGCACGACGTGACCGGCTTCACAGGCGATCAGCTTATCAACGATCTGCTCAACCGCTATGCAAGGTTTCGCCACGCACGGCGGCTGACCTGACAAGGGATGCCGGCCACTACCGGCGGCAGGTCAGGCGATAGACCGTGGCGGGCGGCAGGTTCCACCACGCAGTACCCGTCCGTTCCGCCGCCAGGCCAAGCCGGTGCAGCATGTCGGCAGGCACGGAACAGCGCCGGCCATATGTGAACAAGGTGCAGGCGGCGCCGGACTGCAGCCGGGCGAATGTGGCGGCGAGCACCGCCTCCACTGCGGGCGCGGGCATGTTCAGCAGCCCCAGCCCGCACACGGCCGCCCCGAACGGGATAGTGCCCGCGTGCGGCTCATCCGCAATCTCGGCGGCATCGACGGACAGGATCGTGGCCGCGGGGAACCGCCGGGACAGCAGGCCGGCCAGCGCACCATCCAGCTCCACCAGCGTCAGTGCGGATTCCGGCACGCCGCGTTCGATCAGGCGCTGGGCGAACACGCCCGTACCGCTGCCGAGTTCGAGCACCGGACCTGTGCCGGCATCGATGTCCCGCGTGATCAGCGTGGCAAGCGCCCGGCCCGACGGGACCAGCGATGCCACTGCCAGCGGATCGCGCCACCAGGCCCGCAGGAAGCGCAGCCGGTCCGCCCACCGTGCGGTCATCGCGCTGCGCCAGCGGCCAATCGGTCGCCGCAGCAACAGCACCAATCCGGTGCCGGCCGCAAGCAGCAGGCAGACCAGCGTCAGGTTGATCGATCCGCCGCCCAGCCGGGCCAACAGATAGCCCAGAGCGATGAAGGCGCCGTTCCAGACCGCCAGTCCCCCCAGCATGCGGGGCAGGAACCGACGCGGATCGGCCCGCATCGCCCCACCGATCAGCGGCGCCAGCAGGCGGACGGTCGGCAGCATCTGCGTGGTGAACGGCAGCCCCGATCCACCCCGGCGCGCGGCGCGCAGCCAGCGGCCCCAGCGATCACGCCGCCGCATCAGCGGCTGCAGGCCCGTACCCCCGACGCGTGTCACGGCCAGGCCGGCCGCGTAGCTGCCGGCAGCGCCCAGGCTGCTGCCGGCGACGGACAGCGACAGCGCCGTGGACAGGCACCACAGCCCTTCGGCCGCGGCGATGCCGAAGGCGGCGAACAGGCCCTGCGAAGGCAGGATGGGAACCACCCGCTCCATCAGCGAGAGGACGAAGACCCCGGCGATACCCATCGGCGCAACCAGCAGCAATGCGGTGCCGACCGGATCGGCGCCGATCATGATTGGCGTCCCTGCGCAGGCAAGGTCATCGCCGCCTCAGAACCGGTAAGACAGCGCGATGCCGCCCAACGGTTGCCAGCGGCGACCATCTTCGGTGATCGGACTGTCCGCCGGATCGCCGACCAGATAGTTCGCACCGACGCGCCCGATCACGCCCCAGTGCCGGCTGAAGTAATGTCCGACACTCAGCCCGGCACCGACGTCGCGGAAGCCCGCGCTCGGATCATAGGCCGCCAGGCCGCTGCGCACCGCATCGGCCGGCAGGACGCCGAAATAGGTGCGGGTATAGTCCGCACTTGCCCAGGTGGTCTGCGCATCCAGCGACACGAACGTGTCGCCGGTGCGGAGCGCGGCATAGCTGGCAGTGCCGGTGACCAGCAGGCCGTCATGCACCTGTGACACATCGTGTAATGCGGTCACCTCCAGCTGCACCGCACCCTGCCCCAGGGCATTCCCACCGAAGCGGTAACCCGCAAAGATGCCAGCCTCCACCGCCATGTCGATCTCCGGCAGCAGGCCGACGGGGCCGTCCACATCGCCACGATCCAGCCGTGGGCCGATCACCGGCCCTGCGGAAAGCCGCGGATCGGCCATCAGGTCGACCCGGCCCCGCAGGCCGCGCAGTTCGACGGTGATATCGCCGACGCGCAGATCGCCGAACACCAGCGGGATGGCGCGGACATCGTCCGATCCGTCATAGTCGGGTGCAATACCCGGACCGGCTGCGATCTGGCCATGCAGGCCACCACTGGAAGGGGCCTCCTGCGCCGCGCAAGGCAATGCGGCACAGCAGGCAAGCAGGGCAGAAAGGACGAGGCGCATGGGATAAACTCCTGTGAAGGACTTGGGGGGCCATCGGGCGCCGCTGGTGCAGCAACGCCCGATGGCCACGGCATTGGCCGAGGGGGGAGAACGGCGAATGCCATCCGGACCGGCGACATGGTGGGGTCGAGGTCGGCCGGCCGAATTGCGTGATCGGAACGGCAGTCATTGGTGCTGCCGGAACCGCGCTGCTATGAAGGACTGAAGCCCACCGGGATCAGCAGCCCCGGCAGCAATGGCGCGCCCTGAACTGGAGCAATGCCAGACGTGTCATTAGAAGTATAACTGATCGATCTATCTGACAAATAAGTGTGTTACAAAGGTGACGGCAACAGAAACGCAGGATATATCGAAAAAGATCGTCAGCCTTCTACGTGACGCTCTACTTCTGATGACAAACATCTTTCTGCATTGTCGATGGAGATGGTTGACCTTCGGTGGCAATCTGACATGATGTCTTTGTCTCGCTTGGTTTTCGCATGCTCAAGCTAGAGGGACATCGAAATGAACAGAATACCGGATGCCGCGAAAATCTTGCCTTTTCCTCCAGGGCAGAGCCGTCTGCCGGATGGGCGGGAGCCGCACCGTGCCCCACCGACGCTGGTCATGGCGCTGATGGATGTGATCGAGGCGCAGGGTGGCGGCGAGGGGCAGTTCCTGACTCCGATGGAAGGCGTGCGGATCGTGCGCTCGTGTCAGGAGATCATGCCGATCCGCAACATCTACCGCCCGTCGCTGTGCGTGGTGGTGAAGGGTGCCAAGGAGATCATGTTCGGCGACACCTCCCTGCACTACTATGAAATGGATTGCCTGGTGGTCAGCGTGGAGATCCCGGCCAAGGGCCGCATGGTCGGTGCCACGCCGGAGAAACCCTATCTCGGCATCACCATCGATTTCGACGTAGCCATGCTGCGCGACGTCATGCAGCAGCTGGCCAGACCGCCCGTGCCGTCCTCCGCTGACGGAGCCTGCGTGTTCGTCGGGCAGGTCGACGAACGGCTGGCGGACTGCATCGAGCGGTTGGTCCGCATCAGCAAGACGCCGGACGCCGTGCCGGTGCTGTACCCGGCGGTGATGCGGGAAATCTGCTACTGGCTGCTGACCGGCCCCCATGGCGCGGAAATGGCCAAGCTGGCCCTGCCCGAGAGCCACACCGAACGGGTGTCGCGCGCGATCCAGCTGCTGCACCGGAAATTTGCCGAGACACTGCGGGTCGAACAGCTGGCGGAGGTCGCGCATATGAGCCCGTCTTCCTTCCATCACCACTTCAAGCAGATGACATCCATGTCGCCGCTGCAGTTCCAGAAGCAGCTGCGCCTGCTGGAAGCGCGGCGGCTGATGGTGGCGGAAGCGGCCAATGTGTCGGAGGCGGCGTTCCAGGTCGGCTACGAAAGCGCATCGCAGTTCAGCCGCGAATATACCCGCACCTTCGGCGTCGCGCCCAAGCGGGACGTGATGAATTTCCGCGCGCTGCTGGCGCAGGCCCGGCGGCAGACCGGGGAGCGTCTAGGCCAGCTGACCGGTGCCGGAGGATCAGGCATGTAACAGCGGAGTTCGGGCATGGCGCGTGGCGGCACCGATCCTATCCTTGCGGACAGAAACCTGGCCTGCCCGAAAGGATCTCCCCATGCCCCGCTGGACTCATTCCGATATTCCGTCGCAGGATGGACGCATTGCCATCGTCACCGGCACCGGTGGCCTGGGCTACGAGACTGCACTGGCGCTGGCGCGGGCGGGTGCCGAGGTGATCCTTGCCGGGCGCAACCCGGACAAGGGGTTCGAGGCGCTCCGCCGCATCCGCGACGCGGCAACGGACGCGACCATCAGCTTCGAAATGCTCGATCTTGCCGATTTGGCTTCCGTCGCCGCCTTTGCGGAACGGCTTGAACGCCAGCGGAACAGGATCGACCTGCTGGTCAACAATGCCGGGGTGATGACGCCGCCCCGGCGCAAGGTGACGGCCGATGGCTTCGAACTGCAGCTGGGCACCAACTATCTTGGTCATTTCGCACTGACCGGGCGCCTGCTGCCGCTGCTGTGCAATGGCCAGGATGCGCGCGTCGTCACCCTGTCCAGCGTCGCCGCGCCCGGCGGCAAGATCGACTTTGCCGACCTCAATGCCAAGAAGCGCTACAAGGCAGGCGAAGTCTACGCCCAGTCCAAGCTCGCCTGCATGATGTTCGCGTTCGAGCTGCAGCGCCGCAGTGAAGCGGCCGGCTGGCCGATCCGCAGCATGGCCGCGCATCCCGGCATCAGCCGTACCGACCTGCTGCCTAACGGAGCGGGACCCGCCAGCATCCCGGGCCTGCTGCGCTCCACCCTGCCATTCCTGTTCCAGCCCGCTGCCCAGGGCGCGCTGCCCACGCTCTATGCCGCCACCGCCCCGCAGGCGGAAGGCGGGGCCTATTACGGTCCTGACAGCTGGGCCGGCATGCGCGGCTACCCCACGCTGGCGAAGATCCCGCAACAAGCCCAGGACGGCGCGGTGGCCAAGCGCCTGTGGACCGTATCCGAGGCGATGACCGGCGTGCGGTTTGGCCAGCCGGCACTGATCGCCACCGGCGGCCAAGCCGCGCATGGCTGAGCCGGGCGCCGCCGCTAGTGCCGCGAAGCCGCCATCCACCGATCGGCGGTGCGGCATGCCAGTGCGGCCAGGCCGCTGGCCACCGGCACGATCATCAGCCCGATACCCAGCCCGTTCGGGATGCCCGCGGCTGTCGCCCGGTCACTGATCATGCCGACCAGCAAGGGCCCGAGGGCCGGACCGATGAGGCTGACCCCGATCAGGGCCAGACTGGACCCCATCGCCTCCCGCCCCGGCCCGGCCACCAGATGCACGCTGCCAAAGGCGAACGGGAGGATGAAGGTGAAGGCGAACATGGCCGGCGCCATCAGCGCGACGGCCAGCCAGCCGACTGGCGCGACCAGCGCCGCGGCCGTGGTCACCCCGGCCAGCGCGAACAGGAACGAGGGCAACCGCAGATAGCCGTGGCGGGATCGCACCACCCGGTCGAAGCTGCGCCCGCCCAGCAGCGTGCCCGCAATGCCGGCCAACCCCTGCAACAACCCGAAGGCCAGGCCGGCTTCGGTCGCACTGAAGCCATGGGATCGCATCAGGAAAGGCGCGCCGAAGGCAAAGAACGGTGCGGCGGCAAGGCCGGTCGCCGCGGCACAGATGAACAGCCACCGGAATGCCGGCTGGCGAAGCAGGTGCAGGCTCTCCACCAGATACGGCCGGTCGGACCGGCGCCCCAGCGCAGGCGTGGAACCGATCGCGAGAGCTGCCAGCAGCGCCACCCCCACCCCCATCGCGCCCGCGCCGACCAGCGCGGTGCGCCAGCCCCAGGCATCGCTGACCGCCCCGCCGATCCCGAAGCCGGCCATCGCCCCCAGCGGGATACCGACGGAAAAGATGCCGATCGCCATGCCCCGCCGCTCCGGCCTGATCCGCCGAGCAATCAGCGCATGGGCGGACGGCACCGCCCCCGCCTCCCCCACCGCCACGCCCAGCCGGGTCATGGCCAGGAACGCGAAGCCGGTCGCCAGCCCGCCCAGCGCGGTCATCCCGCTCCAGGCCAGCGTGCAGGCGACCAGCACCCGCCGCGGCGATCCGCGGTCGGCCATGCGGGCGAGCGGCAGCGACAGCAGCGCATAGCAGACGGCGAAGGCGATGCCCGTGATGATCCCGATCTGCGTGTCGGACAGGCCGAGTTCCGCCTTGATCGCTTCCGCCAGGATGAACGGCAGGATGCGGTCGATCTGCGCGAACACACTGACCAGGAACAGCGCGCCCAGCAGCACGGCGGCGCGCAGGCCCGTGACATGGTCGGCCTTAATGTCAGACTCCGCAGGATGGCGTTGCGCCGACCGGGATGGCGCCGACGCGACTTCCTGTTCCGGCAGACGGGCGGCGCGCGGCCCGGTCACGAGCGGTTGCACCTTCCCGGATGTTGGCTCTCCGGCAATCCGCCCAACCCGTCATCCGGCCCCAGCAACACCTCGATCCGAGCGGCACTCTCCGGCGTGGCGGGATTGTAGACGATCATTCCCAGGTCCGGGCGCCCGTCCACGGCGAAGGCGGAAAACTCCAGCTCTATCAGGCCGTGTTGCGGATGACGCAGGCGCTTCAGCCCGCCGGCATGTCCGACGACATCGTTCTCCTGCCACAAGGCGGCGAACTCAGGGCTGCGTTGCGACAACTCGTCCACCAGCCGTGCGATCTCCGCCCCCGCACCAGCGCGGGCGGCATCCGCACGGAACGCCCCCACCACGTAGCGGGCGACCTGCAGCCAGTCGTCCTGCGCCGTCCGGGTACGGGCATTGGTGAACATCAGGCGCAGCACATTGCGCTCCTCGCGCGGCAGCGTGGCATAATCGGTCAGGAGCGTCGCGGCGGCCCTGTTCCATGCCACGACGTCCCAGGTCGCGGTCTTGATGATCGCGGGACTGAGCGGCAACGCATCCAGCACCCGCTGCAGGCGCGGCGTCACGCTCTCCCCCGATGTAAAGCTGCCGGCGGGCGGGCGGCCCAGCCCCAGGACGAACAGATGTTCGCGCTCGGGCTCGGTCAGCATCAGGCCGGCGGCGATCCGGTCCAGCACATCGGCCGATGGTGCGCCGCCCCGCCCCTGCTCCAGCCAGGTGTACCAGGTGGCGGAGATGTTGGCGCGTTGCGCAACTTCCTCCCGCCGCAGCCCGGGTGTGCGCCGTCGCCCGCCGAACCCGAACGCCGCCGGATCCATGCGCGATCGCCTGTCTCTCAGGAAGGTGCCGAGGGGATTGTCGGCAGATTGGTTCGCCATCCCTGTTGATCCTTATACCAGGATAAAGTCACTACTTTAACAGGATCGCCTCTAGGCTGATGCCTGCGTCACAGCAACAACGGAGACGCTGCATGAACATCTTCCTGACCGGCGCGACCGGCTTCGTCGGATCGCACATCATCCCTGAACTGCTGGCCGCGGGCCACTGCGTTACCGGTCTGACCCGTTCCGAGGCAGGCGCCCGCCGCCTGGCCGAAGCCGGCGCCGAGCCATATCGTGGATCGATCGGCGATCTGGCCAGCCTGCGCGCCGGGATCGAACGGGCCGACGGTGTGATCCACACGGCCTTCGACCACAACTTTGCGGAATACCGCGCGAACTGCGAGAAGGACGGGCGGGTGATCGCCACGATGGGCGAAGTCCTGCAAGGGTCCGACCGCCCGTTGCTGATCACCTCCGCCACCGTGCTGGGCGACAATGGGGATGGCCGCCCGGCGGTCGAAAGCGCGTACTACCCCGACCATCCAATCCCGCGCATCGCCACCGAACAGGCGGGCGAGGCGCTGCTGCAGGCTGGCGTCGACCTGCGCATCATTCGCCTTCCGCAGGTGCACGACCCGGTGAAGCAGGGGCTGGTCACGCCTTACATCGACCATGCGCGCCAGACCGGCACGGCGGCCTATGTCGATGATGGCGCCCAGCGCTGGTGCGCGGGCCATGTCGGCGACGTCGCCCGCCTGTACGCACTCGCGCTGGACCGGGGGCAGAAGGGCGCACGGTACCACGCCGTGGCAGAGGAAGGCGTGCCCTTCCGCAGCATTGCCGAAGCGGTCGCCCGGGGGCTGGACCTGCCGCTGGTGTCCCTGTCCGGTGCGGCGGCGCAGGACCATTTCGGGTGGCTGTCCATGTTCGTCGGGCTGGACAAGACGGCTTCCAGCACGTGGACGCAGGAACAGCTCGGCTGGCAGCCGGTCGGACCCGGCCTCATCGCGGATCTGGACGCGATGGACTACGCCGATCGAACGGTGCCCGCCATGTAGGCACGGGGGCATGGATCGCCAGGTGCAGGCAAGCTCGTAGGTTCAGGCAAGAAAGGTCCGGCTTTCGGCATCCATTTGCAGCCCCCATGCGCATATCCCTGTCGCAGAGCCGCAGCGGCTTTTCGACAGGGGCGGCCCGGCCCGGTCGGTCGCCTGCGCTGGACAGGTCACGGAGGGCCAGCGAGATGATCTACACGCTTCACGTCAATGGCGAGTGGCACCGGGTCGACGACGACGGGCAGACCCCGCTGCTCTGGGTGCTGCGTGACGCCTTGCGGCTTACCGGCACCAAATATGGCTGCGGCAAGGCGCAGTGCGGCGCCTGCACGGTGCATCTGGACGGCCGCCCGGTGCGTTCCTGCTCGGTGGCGCTCGCCGACGCAGCCGGGGCGCAGATCGGGACGATCGAGGCAGTCGGCGGTGCCGAAGCCGACGCGGTCACGGAAGCCTGGGTGGCGCGCGGCGTGCCGCAATGCGGCTTCTGCCAGTCGGGCCAAGTGATGAGCGCGGTGGCGCTGCTGCGTTCCAATCCTGCGCCGACCGACCAGGACATCGACCTGGCGATGAGCGGCAATCTGTGTCGCTGCGCCACCTATCCCCGCATCCGGGCGGGCATCCATGACGCCGCCGCCGCGCTTGGCGCAAGCCGGTCGTGACCTGGCGCCGCCCGCGCTTCGGCTGCCTGTCCGTGGCGATGCTGCTGCTGGCGATCCTTATCCTGGTGGCGGTCATCATGCTGCGCCCGCAGCCGCAGCCGCAATCGGGGCGCCTGCCGGCAGACGATCTGCGGATCGAGAATGCGCAGCTGCGCCCCGTGGCCGACTTCGTCGCAATCGCCGATCCGAGCGCGCGATCGGTGGCGCTGTTCCAGGAGGCCGGGCGCGTCATCCAGCACCCGCGCTGCCTGAACTGTCACCCGCGCACAGATCGCCCGACGCAGACGGCGGCAATGCGCCCGCACATGCCGGCTGTCACCCGCGGCCCCGATGGCGGCGGCGATCCGCTGCTGCGCTGTTCCACCTGTCACAACGATGCGAACTTCGCCGCCTCCGGCGTGCCCGGCAATCCCAAGTGGCGGCTCGCTCCGATCGAACAGGCCTGGCAGGGTCGGACCTTGGGCGAGATCTGCCGCCAGCTGCTCGATCCCGCCCGCTCGCACATGGACCGGCCCGAACTGCTGCACCACATGGCGCAGGACGAGCTGGTCGGCTGGGCCTGGCACCCGGGCGCCGACCGCACCCCCGCCCCCGGCACGCAGGCTGCCTTCGGCGCGCTGATCGCCGCTTGGTTGGATACAGGTGCTCGATGCCCGGCCTGATCCGCCTCCCAGCAGGAGAATGCCTGTGACCACACCCCCCAAGCCCCGCTTCAAGCTGACCCGTCGCAAGATGATTCTGGGCGGCACGCTGGCGGGCGGTGCGCTGGTGGTCGGCTACACCGCGACGCACCCGATGCAAGTGGCCGGCGCCGTGCTGACGGCGGGCGGCCCCGCTGCAGAGCCGGGCTCCTTCGGCCCCTATATCAGCGTCGCGCCCGATGGCTGGGTGTTGATCGTCAACCCGCAGCAGGAGATGGGGCAAGGCATCCACGCCGCCCTGGCAGCAATGATCGCGGAGGAGATGGATGCCGACTGGGACCGCGTCCGCGTGGTGCAGGCCCCCGTCAACTTCGCGCATTACGGGCCGCAGATCGCCGGCGGATCGAACAATGTCGCCAGCCACTGGGATCGGCTACGGCAGACCGGCGCGGCGGCCAGGTCGATGTTCGTCGACGCGGCCGCGCTGCGCTGGCAGGTGCTGCGCCGCCAGCTGACGGTGCAGGACAGCGTCGTCGCGCATCCCGCCTCCGGCCGCTCCGCCAGCTTTGCCGAGCTGATCGCCGATGCCGCACAACAGACCCCGCCGCAGCAGCCGATGCTGAAGCAGCCGGGGGAGTACCGCCTGATCGGCACGGACCGCGTGCGGCGCAAGGACTGCCGGCCCAAGAGCACGGGGCGGCAGATCTATACGCAGGATGTCCACCTGTCCGACATGCTGGTGGCGGTGGTCGCGCATCCGCCGCGCTTCGGCGGGCAGCTGGCGGGTTTCGACGACAGCGATGCGCGCAAGGTGGCCGGCGTGGTCGATGTGTTCGCTATCGAAACCGGCGTGGCGGTCGTCGCCCTGAATACCTTTGCCGCCATGCAGGGCCGTGACGCGCTGCGCCTTCGCTGGGACGACAGTGCGGCGGAGACGCGCTCCTCGCCCGAACTCGCCAGCTGGTACCGCGACATCGCCGCCGGACGGGTGGAGGAAGATGCGCACAGCTTCGAGGAGCGTGGCGCCATCGACCAGCCGCAACGCGGCGAAGTGTTCGAGACGACGTTCGACTTTCCCTGGCTGGCGCACGCGCCGATGGAGCCGCTGGACTGCGTGGCGCAGGTCGACGGGTGGAACGTCAACATCTGGTCGGGCAGCCATAACGCCTCCGTCGACCAGATCCACGCGGCGCTGACCGCGCGCACGATACCGGGACGCATCAACCTCACCGTGCTGACCGCCGGCGGCTCCTTCGGTCGCCGGGGCGTGGCCATGTCGGACTACGTGGTCGAATGTGTGCGGATCGCGCAGCGCACGGGCGGGCGCCCGGTCAAGCTGATCTGGACGCGCGAGGACGAGATGGCCGGCGGCTACTACCGCCCGATGGCGCATCACCGGGTCAAGGTGGTGCTGGGCTCGGACGGCTACCCGGCAGACTGGCGCCACCACATCGTGTCGCAGGGGCTGCTGCCGTTCGGATCCAATGCGCAGAACTCCGAAGGCGTGGCCGGGTCTCCCTACTTCGCCACTGCAGCGACGGTGGATTGCCGGATCACCAGTCCTTCCCTGCCCGTCCCGGTCTCGTTCTGGCGATCGGTCGGCCACTCGCACACCGCCATGGTGATGGAGCATGTGATCGACCAGCTCGCCCGCCGGGCCGGCCGCGATCCGGCGGAGTACCGCCGGGTGCTCTACCGCGCAGCGGCAGCGGAGCGCCGGGTGGCGGTGCTGGACGAACTCTGCCGCCGGGCGGGGTGGAATACGCCGCTGGAACAAGGCTGGGCGCGCGGGATGGCCGTGCACGAATGTTTCGGCACCATTGTGGGCCAGGTTGCGGAGGTACGGCTGGACGAGGATCGCCCGGTGGTCCGCCGCGTCGTCGCGGTGGTCGATTGCGGCATCGCCATCTCGCCCGACCAGATCGCCGCGCAGGTGGAAGGCAGCATCGGCTTCGGTCTGTCCGCTGCCCTGTACGGCGCGGTGACGCTGCGGGACGGGATCGTGCAGGAAACGAACTTCGACACCTACCCGCTGGTCCGCATGAACGAGATGCCGGCGGTCGAGACATACATCATGCCTTCCACCAGGCCGCCGACCGGCATGGGCGAACCGGCCGTGCCCCCCATCGCGCCGGCCGTGGCCAATGCCCTGCTCGCTTTGACCGGCGAGCCGACCCGCAGCCTGCCCTTCCTGACCGGCCGAGGAGCAACCAATGCCGATGTCTGATCCCGCTGCCACGTCCGTGCGATCCACCAGCTTCGGCAATCGCGGACTCCGGCTCAGCGCCGATCTCCATCTGCCCGCCGGCTTCGACGAACGCGCACAATGGCCGGCGCTGGTGCTCGCCACGCCCGGCAGCAGCGTGAAGGAGCAGGTCAGCGCGATCTATGGCAGCCGCATGGCCGCGCTCGGCTTCGTGGCGCTCACCTTCGATCCAGCCTTTCAGGGCGAAAGCGACGGCATTCCGCGCGACCTGGAAGATCCGGCAACCCGCGCGGAGGACATCCGCTGCGCCGTCGATCACCTGGTCACGCTACCCTTCGTGGACGAGGACCGAATCGGCCTGCTCGGCATCTGCGCGGGGAGCGGCTACGCCATTCACGCTGCACTGACCGAGCATCGCTTCCGCGCGATCGGCACGGTGGTCGCCATCGATATCGGCAGCACCTTCCGCAAGACGCCGCCATCCGGGGACCTGTTCGACACGCTCCGCCAACTCGGCCACGCCCGGACTGCGGAGGCCCGCGGAGCCGGCGCGCGCCGCGATCCCTGGATCCCCGACAGCCTGGCTGCCGCCGCCGAAGCCGGCATCACCGACCACGAAGTGCTGGAAGCAATCCGCTTCTATCGCGAGTCGGCCCACCGCCATCCCCGATCGACCAACCGGCTGCTGTTCCGCAGCTACAGCCATCTCCTCGCCTTCGACGCCTTCCACCTGGTGCCGCAGCTGCTGGTCCAGCCGTTGCAGGTAATTGTCGGCGGCAAGCCGGGCAGTACCGGGCAATATGCGGCCGGCCAGCGCCTGTTCGATCTGTCCCCCGCCCGGCACAAGGATCTGTTCGTCGTCGATGGTGCCGGCCATTACGACCTGTATCACCGGCCCGAACATGTCGGACCGGCGGTGGCGCGGCTGGCCGGTTTCTACGCGCGTCATCTGATGGACGCGTAGCAAGTCCCGGCGCTTGAGAGCAGGATCAAGCAAGAATGCTGGCAGATTCGCCGTTCTGCGGTGACCGGTACCGGGCTACATGCCGGTGATTGTCCGATCCGCGTGCCCGGCATTCCCGCCGGCGCAGCAAGGGAGCACAGTGCAACGGTGCCGATGAGCGATCTTCCGTCCACCAGTGAGCAGTTGCAGGCGGCGGTCCTGCACCATGCCGCGCACGGCGCGGATGCGGATGGCGTGGTCCTGACCTGCGTTCCCGGCCTGCGGATGATGCGGGCCTGCCACCAGCAGGGGCCGATGCGCTCGATCTACCGGCCGCTCATCTGCCTGGTCCTGCAAGGTGCCAAGGCGATGCAGATCGGTCACGAGGACCGCATGCTGCATGCCACACAGGCGATCATCGTCGCAGCGCACCTGCCCGTGACCGGCCAGGTCGTGGAGGCGACGCCGGCAAGGCCCTACGTCGCACTGTCGATCGAGCTGGATCTGGCGCTGCTGCACACACTGGCGCTGGAAATCGGCGAACTGCCCGTCGCCTCGGAAGCGCCCGTCCCGATCTTCTCCGAAAGCCTCGACGCGACCATCATCGGCTGCGCGGCGCGGCTGATGCGGCTGATCGACCATCCGGAAGCCGTCGCGCCGCTGCACCCCGCGATCATGCGCGAGCTGCATTACTGGCTGTTGCGCAGCCAGCACGGTACGGCCTTGCGCCGGCTGGCCATTCCATCCGGCAATCTCCAGCGCCTGACCCAGGCGATCACGCTGCTGCGGGAGAACTTCCGCGAACCGGTTCGCATCGATCGCCTCGCCAGCGCGGCCAACCTCAGCCCGTCGGCGTTCAGGCACCACTTCAAGCAGGTGACCAGCCTGTCGCCACTCCAGTTCCAGAAGCAGCTGCGCCTGGCCGAGGCGCGCCGGCTGATGATGTCGGAAGGGATGCCGGCAGGTCTTGCCGCCCTGACCGTGGGATACCAGAGCGCATCGCACTTCTCGCGCGACTTCGTCCGGATGTACGGCGCGCCGCCGAAACGCGATCGGGTCGCGCGCGGCGCGCCGCAGCCGGCCTAGAGCAGCGTCTCGATCCGGAACGGCATCTCCCGCAAGCGCCGGCCGGTCGCGTGGTGAATGCCATTGGCGACCGCCGCCGCGCAGCCGACCATCGCAACCTCGCCCAAGCCCTTCACGCCCAGCGCGTTCACCACCGGGTCGGGCTCGTCGATGAAGCTGACGTCGATCTCGCCGATATCCGCATTCACCGCGACGACGTAGTCCGCCAGATCGTTGTTCAGCCACCCGCCATAGCGCGGATCGACCTCCGTCACTTCGCGCAAGGCGGCGCTGATCGCCCAGGTGACGCCGCCGCGCACCTGGCTGGCGGCGGTGCGCGGGCTCACGACCCGGCCGCAATCGGCCACGCTGACGACGCGCGGCACCCGCACCCGGCGGGTGCGCGGTTCCACATGGACTTCCACGAAGTGGGCAATGAAGCTGAACGTGGTGAAGGCGGGGAAGAACGGCCCGGCCAAGGCCATGCCGCCTTGCTGGAAGGTCGCCAGCTCTTTCTGCCCCTGCCCATAGGGAATGCGGGTGACCTCGACCGAAAGCGACGGGCGCTTCACGCGGGCCAGTTGCCGGTGCAGATTGCCGCCGACCTGGCGATCGCCGAGGAGTTCGGCCAGCGCCGCCTTCATCCGGCTTGCCGCTTCCAGTGCCGCGGGTACTACGCTCCCCGTCCCCCAGGACCCGGCCGTCGTGTGCTGCGCCGCGGCGGAGGTGTCGCCGATGGCCAGTTCCAGCCGGGTCGGGTCGATGTCCAGCTCCCGCACCAGCACCTGCTCGATGGTGGAGCGGATGCCCTGCCCCATCTCGTGCGCGGCGGCGGCGAAGCGGGTGGTGCCGTCCGCCCGCACCGTCAGGGTGGCGATGTTGGGGTGGATGTGCACCGGATAGGCCCCGCTGGCGACGCCCCAGCCGACCAGCGTGCCGTCCGGCAGGGTCATCGAGCCGGGCGCGGCCGTGCGCCGATCCCAGCCGAACCGGCGGGCACCTTCGCGCAGGCAGCTGTGCAGGTGGTTCGACGAATGCGGGCGGTTGTGGATCGGATCGATCGTCGCCTCGTGCCGCAGGCGGAAGGCCACCGGATCCTGCTCCAGCATCAGCGCAAGCTCGTCCACCGCACTTTCGAAGGCGAAGCAGGACGGGTGCGGATGCGGCGCGCGCATGTAGCCGGGTGACTGGGTGTCGATCCGGACATTGGCGGCCGTGCCGTGATAATCGGTAAACCCGTACATCTGCGGCGCCGCTTCCAGATACTCGGCCGGCGGGAACTGGCCGCTGCGCGACTGCTGGTGATCCGCGTCATAGCGCACCGCGATCATCTTGCCCGTCGCGTCCGCGCCGATCTCGATCCGGTGCCGGCTGCGCGGGCGGAAGGAGGCATTGTGGAAGATCTGCCCGCGCGGCAGGACCAGCTTGACCGGGCGGCCGGTCAGCATCGCGGCATGGGCCACGATGGCGCTCTGCCGCTGCGGCGTGCCCTTCTGGCCGAACCCGCCGCCGATCTGCGGGCTCTTGACCACGAGCTGGTCGGGTTCCAGCCGCAGGTTGCGGCCGACCGCGCCCTTGGTGCCGCTGGTGCTCTGCGTGCCTTCGTGCACGGTCAGCACACCATCGGCCCAGAACGCCGTCGTCGACAGCATCTCGATCGGATTGTGATGCTGCGCCGGGGAGACATATTCGGCGCTGTGACGGGTCACGGCGCGGGTCATGGCATCCGCGGCATCGCCGGCGGTGATCGGCTCCACCGGCTCACGCCGGTGGCCGGGACTGTCGATCAGCGGGGTGAAGGCCAGATCGGGGGCATAGTCCGGCCGGATCGCCTCGGCCCCCTCGATCGCGGCCTCCAGCGTTTCGGCCAGGACGATGGCGAACGGTTGGCCGCGATAGGCGATCTCGGGCGTGATCATCGGCGGCGGCGGCGGCGGACCGCCCGCGCCCGCGGGTTGCACCGGGGGCGGGAAGTCCGTGGCGGTCAGCACGCGCACCACGCCCGGCACTTGCAGCGCGGCCTCGACCGGCACGGCCGTCACCCGGCCCTTGGCGATGGTGGCGGGTACCAGCATTGCGTGCAGCAGGCCGGGCAACGCCACGTCCGCCGCATAGATGGCAGCGCCGCGCACCTTTTCGTGCGCATCGACCCGCGGGCGATCGGGAAAGGGTTCGACGCTCATGCCGGGTTCCTTGCTGCGGCGATCAGGATGGCATCGGCCACCGTGCGCGCCCCGAGTTCGATCTTGAAGCCGTTGTGATGACCGGCACGCGCACCCTGCAGGGCGGCGCGTCCGGCGGCGTTGGCGATGTCCGGGGTGACCCGCTGGCCCAGCAGCGCCTGCTCCGCCGCCGCGGCCCGCCAGGGCTGCGTGGCCACGCCGCCCAGTGCGACATGCGCGCGCCGTACAATGTCACCGTCCAGCTCCAGCGCCACCGCCGCGGAAGCGAGCGCGAAGGCGTAGCTCTCCCGGTCGCGGATCTTGTGATAGGTGGAATGGCGGCCCGCGCGCGTGGCCGGCACGGCAATGCCGGTCACGATCTCGGCCGGTTGCAAGGTGAACTCCAGATGCGGCGTATCGCCCGGCGGGCGGTACAACTCCGCCACCGGGATCGTGCGCGCGCCCTCGGGCCCGAGCAGTTCCAGCTGCGCATCCATCGCCACCAGCGCGACCGGCCAGTCGCCCGGGCTGACCGCGTTGCAGGCCGCGCTCTGCCCCAGCACCGCCTGCCCGCGGTCGATACCGTCCTGCGCGGCACATCCGGCGCCCGGCTCCCGCTTGTTGCAGGGATAGACATTGGCGGTGGATGCGCTGCCCGCGCCGTTGCGGAAATACAGGCAGCGGGTACGCTGCAGCAGGTTGCCGCCGACGGTCGCCATGTTGCGCAGCTGCTGCGACGCGGCCTTCGACAGGGCTTCGACCAGCACCGGATAGTCACGCTGCAACGTCCGGTCGGCTGCCACCGCGCTCATCGGCGCCAGGGCACCGAAGCGCAGCATGTCGCCATCGGTGGCAATTTCGTCCAGTCCGCGGATCGCCGTCACGTCGATCAGATGGGTCGGCTGTTCCACGCGCAGCTTCATCAGGTCGTACAATGTCGTGCCACCGGCGATGTAGCGGGCACCGCTGCCGGCGGCGACGAACGCCTCGATCGCGGCCGCAGGTGTTTCGGGGCGGGCGTAGCTGAAGGCGCGCATCAGGCCTGCCGCCCTTGCGCGACCGCCTCGATCGCGGCGACGATGCCGACATAGGCGCCGCAGCGGCAGATATTGCCGCTCATATATTCCCGTATGCTGGCCCGGTCGGTGGCATGCCCCTCCCGCACGCAGGCGACGGCAGCCATGATCTGGCCGGGCGTGCAATAGCCGCATTGCAAGGCATCGTGATCGATGAAGGCCTGCTGCATGGGGTGCAGCCCGTCGCCTTCGGCCAGCCCTTCGATCGTGGTGACGGCCCGCCCATCCATCTTGGCCGCCAAGGTCAGGCACGATGCGACGCGCTGCCCGTCCAGGTGCACGGTGCAGGCACCGCACTGGCCATGGTCGCAGCCCTTCTTGGCACCGGTCAGCTGCAGCCGTTCGCGCAGCAGGTCCAGCAGGGAGGTGCGCGTGTCGATCTCGACCGACATCGCCCGCCCGTTGATCCTGGGCCGGATGGTCATGGCGGTCCCAGGCGGGGCCGCCTCCGCTCCAGCCGAAGCCTGCGCCTGCGCGGTCCCGGTCTCCAGCGTCAGCGCCACCGCCGCGCCAGCGCCGGCAACCAGCACCTCGCGGCGATCCAGTTCAATCAGCGATGCGGGTCCGCCCGCGTCAGGATCGGTCATTGTTCGTGGTCTCGCCATTGGCCGCAGCAATCATTGTGCTGCTATACTGCAATTCCACACAGCATGGATGCCCGAACCGCGTTGATCCTTGCCCGATCGACGTGAAGGTGCCGGGTGAAGGGCACCGTTCCGGCAATCACTGGACCCGCGTGTCTCCGTCAGAGGATCTGACCCTCGGCTGCCTGGAAAACAGTCCGGACGGTAGGCTGGAACCCCAGGCTGCGCGCAAGCGCCGTATCGACCTGCATCGCCCACGGTGCCGGCAGCGGATCGCCCGAAGGTTCCAAGCGGCCGCCACCCAGTGCGACCAGTTCGAGCATCGATGCCGGCAGATCGTCCGCAATGTTGACCGCTCGACCGTCGAACCTGCCGGCGAGGGCCAGCGCCATGGCGGTGGCGATGTCCCGGTGATGGATCGTGCTCATCCGCATCGCCGGATGGAAATCCAGCTGCGCGGCATGGCCAGGCAACGCTGCAAGGTGGCCGTCCCCGTCGCCATAGACGAAGGGGAAGCGCAGCACCGCCCATGTCAGGCGGCTGTCCCGCAGCGCCTGCTCGGCCGCGACCTTGCTCGCCGGGTAGGCTTGGGTCGGCGCGACAGGATCATCTTCGCGACCGGGTCGCGCCTGATCCCTGCCATAGACGTGGCTGGTGCTGGCGAGGATGATGCGGGCCGTCGGCGCATGAGCCTCGACCGCCGCGATCAGACTGCGCGCACCATCCAGGTTGCTCTTCCAGATCAGCGCCTCGTCCGGAGTGCGGAACACGGCCGCGAGGTGGATGGCCGCCGACACCCCGTCCAGCGCCGCTGCGAGCGAGGCGGAGTCGAACAGGTCAGCCGCCACGGCTTCTGCCCCTTCCGGTGCGGATTTGCCGCCGCGGACGATGGCCCGGCAGGTGTGCCCGGCTGCCAGCAATCTAGGCAGCAGGCGGGTGCCGACGAGCCCGGTAGCTCCGGTAAGAAGGATGGTCATGCGATGTGTCCCTTGTCGATGAAGGCATCCAGCCGCTCGGTTGCGAGCCGCAGCACGCGCACGGCGGCGTCGAGATCCGCCTGGCTGATGCCGGCGAATGCGGCCTCGTTGATGATGGCCGACAGGTCGGGCAGCCTTGCCCACAGATCGCTGCCGGCGGTCGTCACGCGCAGCAGCTTGCGGCGCTGGTCTGCATCATCCGTGGCCTGCTCCACCCAGCCCTTGCGGACGAGCGCCCCGACGATGACGGTCAGGGTCGATCGCTCGACCTGGAGGAGCCGGCCCAGATCGCGCTGCATCGTGGGGCCATGGTGAACGAGCTGGTAGAGGATGTACCATTGCGTCGAGCCGAGATCGAACGGCCGCAGCATGGCTTCCATCGCCGAACGACCGGCGAAGTAGCACCGCTTCGCCCAAGCTCCGACCGCGCCATGCCGGTCTTCCATCAATATGCTAGCCATCTAGCGAATATGCTAGGCAGCTAGCGGTTTGTCAATCCGGGTGATGGGAAAGATGACGGCCAGTACCTCACCGGTGACCAGCGCTGCGGCCTCGAACGCGCTGATCTTGCAGCTTTGGGCACGTAGTTCGGCGGATCCGGCAGTCGCGACGCGGAAGTGGCTTCTATGGCTCGTCACCGATGAGGTTGAAGAGCCGAGGCAGGAACCGGCCGTCGGCGCCTTCCCCATGACAGTACCGGCGGCAGCTTCTCGCACGGCGTCAGCGGCCTCCACGAACGCCGGGCCGTGGCTGGAGGTCGCAACGCAGGCCGTCCGGATAGTCTCAGGTGAAGGGGTGAAGCATGTTCGATGTCGCTGACCGTATTGCAGCCCGTGCCGAGGTGCCGGCCTATGTGCTGCTGCGCTTCGGCTATGGCGTGACGCTGGCCACCCACGGCATGCCCAAGCTGTTCGGGCTGCCTCACGGATCGATGGCTGATCCGATGGCGGGCGCGGTGCACCTGATCGGCTCGGTGCTTGGGCTTCCGTTCGCGCCCCAGCTTGGCGTCCTGATCGCGCTGCTCGAAGGCGTGGGCGGAACCTTGCTCGCGGTCGGCCTGGCCACCCGTCTGCTGGCGCTGGCATTTGCCCTGCAGATGGTGGGGATCTGCCTTGCGCTCGGGCCGGTCTATCCCTGGATCGATCGCGGTATCGAGTACCCGATCCTGCTGGGGCTGGTGGGGCTGCTGATCTGCGCGCGCGGCGCTGGCCCGGTGGCAGTCGATCGGCTGATCGAAGCGCGGCGTGCGGAAAAGCATTTCGGCTGACGACCCGACCAACGCCCTTGCGCCTTGGTCGGGCTACCGCGCCCGTGTCAGTCCTGTGCCGTCGGTCGCACCACGATGTCACCGACATCAACGGTGTCCGGCTGCCCGATGGCGTATGCAATAGAAGCGGCGACGGCGTCCGGGGGGATGGCGATCTCGTCCATCCGCTGCCTGATCGCGGCCGCGATCTCGGGATCGTGCATCGAGTCGGTGAAGTTCGTACGAACGAAGCCCGGCGAGATGCCGGTCACCCGGAACCGGCCCTGCGACTCCTGCCGGAGCCCTTCCATGATCGTCCGCACCGCGTTCTTGGTGCCGGCATAGATGGCCTGGTTGGGCGTGATCTGGAGGCCGGAAGTGGAGATCACGGTGACGAAATGGCCGGTGCCCTGCCGCCCGAACACCGGCAATGCCGCCGCGATCCCATGCAGGACACCGCGCAGGTTGACGTCGATCATGTCGTCCCAATCATCGACGGTCAGGCTGTCGAGTGGCGCGATCGGACCGATGCCCGCACTGGCGACCAGCACGTCCAGCCGGTCGAACCGCTCCACCGCAAGATCGACAAAGGCCTGCACCTCGGCACGGCTGCGAACGTCCAGCGGCATGTGGGCGACATCATGACCGGCTGCCGACAGCCTGGCGGCCACCCGGTCGAGGCGATCACCGCCGCGGGCACCCAGCACCAGCTTTGCGCCATGGCGGGCGAGAAGCTCCGCGGTAGCCTCGCCAATCCCGCTGCTTGCGCCAGTCACGGCGATAACCTTGCCATCAATGTTCATGTCAATCTCCTTCCCGTGGAGATTGGATCGGCTGACGAAGACGGCTACACACCAGACTCCATCATTCCGGCTCCTGCGTCCAAAGAATGACCGATCCGCTCTCCGACCTGTTCGCCCTTGTGCACGTGGACAATGTGCGCTGCACCCGGCTGGAAGCCGCCGGGGCATGGAGCGTGCAGTTTCCAGCGAACCCGCTCCTGAAGTTCGTGGCGGTGCTGCGTGGCACATGCTGGGTAATCCTGGCGGGCGCCGAACCCCGCCAGGTCAGCGCCGGCGACGTGTTCCTGCTGCTCGATGCGCCCAGCTACGTCGTCGCCAGCCAGCCGGGCCTGCCACCGACCGACGGCACCTTGCTCTATGCCGATGCCGACACGGCGCATCTGGGCGGCGCTGCCACCGTGCTGCTGGGTGGCGGCTTCACCGCCGGCGGCGAAGATGCCAGGCTGCTGCTCGATGTGCTCCCCGGCTTCCTTCGCATCGACGGTACGGACCCGAATGCCGCGAAGCTGCGGGACACGGTTGCCCTGATCGACGCGGAGCTGGGTGGCGGACTGGGCGCCGACATCGCGGTGCGGCGACTGGCGGATGTCCTGATCATCCAGGCGCTGCGCGCCTATGCCGCAAATACGGCCGGGGCCGATCTCGGCTGGCTGGGCGCCCTGGGCGATCGGCATATCGGCATGGCACTGCGGCTGATGCACCGTGACCCCGGGCACGCCTGGACTGTCGCTGCGCTCGCAGCGGAGAGCGGGCTGTCACGATCGGGCTTCGCCGCCCGCTTCAAGCAGGCGGTCGGGCGGGCCCCGCTCGAATATCTGCGGCGCTGGCGGATGCTGCGCGCCCGGATCGATCTGGAAACCGGCAACGTGCCGATCGCGCACCTGGCTGTCCAGCTCGGATATGATTCCGAACGCGCATTCCGTGCGGCATTCAGGCGGATGTTCGGTCGCTCGCCGAAGCAGCACGCCGTGTCGGTCAGATCGCGCGCCGCCAGCAGGTCGTCACCATCGCCATAGACGACATCAGTCGATCCTGCGCCCCTCTATCGCTGCGCAGCCATGGTGCTCTCCGCGAACGAACGCCTGAAACCTTCGACGCTGGACCTCGGGGGCTGGCCGAATGCCCGATGATATTCTCGACTGAATTGCGACGGGCTCTCGTACCCGACATCATACGCCGCGGATGCGGCATCCAGCCCGTCCACGATCATCAGGCGGCGCGCTTCGTTGAGCTGCAGCTGCTTGCGGTACTGGATCGGGCTCATCGTGGTGAGCGCCTTGAAGTGCCGGTGCAGCGTGGAGACACCCATGCGGGCGATCCCGGCAAGCGCGTCGGTCGACTGCCGCTCGCGGAAGTTCAGCCTGAGCCAGTCCAGCGCCCGGATGACCCCGCCAGGGCCGTTCTCGTTCGAAGCGAGTGCGCAGAGGCGCGCGCCGATCGGGCTGGTGATCAGCCGATACAGCACCTCGCGCTGCAGGGGCTCGACGAAGAGACCGGCCTCGCCCGGCCGTTCGTCGAGGCGGCAGAGGCGGAACAGTGCATCGAGCAGATCGGGCGTCACTTCCGCGCTGGCGATGCCGAGCGGCATCGCCGTGCCGAGCTGCCCATGGTCGACCTCTGCCAGCAAGGCGCGGACAGCGGCAAGGTCGATCCGGAGCAGGATGCCGAGATACGGCTCGGCCGGCGTGGCCTGCGTGACCCAGGCAGTCACCGGCAGGTCGACCGAGGTCAGCAGGAAGTGCCTGCTGCCATAATCATAGACATGACCGCCCAGCACGACCCGCTTTCCGCCGGCCACGACCAGCGACAGGCTGGCATCCATGATGCCGACATACGGCACCGTGGGGGACGTATACCGGTGGTAGGACAGTCCGGGCACGCGACTGGCCGTGGCGCCGCCATCCGGCGCCCAGCGGTCGAACCCGCTGGCCAGGGACTGCCGCAAACTGTCGATCATCATGTTCGGCAATCTCTCGAACGGGCCGCGGGATCCGCATGAGGTGCTTACGCCACAAGCGTCCGGTCGAACAATCCGCAAGCCTGGAACAGAGAGGATCAGGCAACCATTCGGCTGTCCCATGTTACTGGCGGCGCGTCATCTCCGCCTAGTGTCTCCGGCGGCGGGCGGTCCTGGCCCGCCCCCACGCAAGGATGACCCCATGACAATGAAGCTGTACGATGGCCCGCCCGCGCCCAATCCGCTGGCCGTTCGCCTGTTTATCGCCGAGCGAGGCGGCCTGACCCTTGATGTGGTGGCTGTCGACCTCATCCATCTTGCCAACCGCGATCCGGCCTTCGTGGCGATCAATCCGTTCGGCACCCTGCCCGCGCTGGTCCTGGATGATGGCACCGTCATCAGCGATATCGTGGCCGTGTGCGAATACCTCGACGAGATCGCGACCGCGGGCGAAACGCTGATCGGCACGACGCCGGCCGAGCGGGCGCTGACGCGCATGTGGACCCGCCGGGTCGACAAGGACATTGCCCAGCGCTTCATCTCCTGGTGGCGCGGCAGCGATGATGCGATCGCCTTCTACCAGGGCCATCGCATCCCCGAAGTAGGCGGGCGGGCGGACAACCGGCACATTGCCGAACAGCACCTCGACATGCTGGACGCCCATCTCGCGGCCGGCGACACGGCCCATATCCTCGGTGACCGGCCGCTGCTGCCGGATATCCTCCTGTTCTCCTTCATCTTCTCCATGCACGCGGTGGTGCCGTGGTTGATGAACCCTGATCGGGGCCACGTCACCGCATGGTATGACCGGATGCAGGCGCGGCCCGCCGTCCAGCCGTCCACCAGGCCCGTGACCAGCATCCCGACGCGGTAGGTTGCAGCGGCGACCGACCATGCTGTAGCTCCAGGCAGGTAAGCTGGCGGATCCGATGATCTCTGCGCCGACGCCGTTCCTATATCGCGTCAGGCAGGTCCGACCTGACCGAAGCCGAAACGTCGAGATCCTGGATCCTGACTTCAATTGGAGGCCCTGCCGTGCCGTCGACCCGCCCACCTCTCCAGAACCACGCCGCGATCGTCACCGGTGCGAGTTCCGGCATCGGCCTTGCCGTGGCCGAAGCGCTCGCGAATGCCGGCGACGCTGTCGCGGTGAACTATCGCTCGCAGCCCGTGCCGGCGGAGGAGCTCGTCCGGCGGATCACCGACCGGGGCGGCCGGGCGATCGCCGTGCAGGCCGACGTGTCGCAGGAGGCAGATGTCACTCGCCTGTTTGAGGAGGCCAGCGCAGCGTTCGGGCGCGTCGATCTCCTCGTGTCCAACTCGGGCGTGCAGAAGGACGCGGCCGTAGCCGACATGTCGCTGGCCGACTGGAACACGGTCATCGACGTCAACCTGACCGGCCAATTTCTGTGCGCCCGCGAGGCGGTGCGCCGCTTCCGCGCGCAACCGGCGGCGGGGCGGCCGGCACGCAGTGCAGGCGCCATCATCGCGATGAGTTCGGTGCACGAGATCATCCCATGGGCGGGGCACATCAACTACGCGGCGGCCAAGGGCGGCGTCCGCATGCTTACCCGCTCGCTGGCGCAGGAGGTCGCGCCGGATGGGATCCGGGTCAATGCGATTGCGCCAGGCGCCATTCGCACCCCGATCAACAAGGAGGCTCGGGACAGCGAGGAGGCGCTGACCAAGCTGCTCAGGCTTATCCCCTATGGCCGCATCGGCGAACCGGAGGATGTCGCCCGGGCGGCGGTGTGGCTGGCATCGGACGATGCCGACTATGTGACCGGGACGACCCTGTTCGTCGATGGCGGCATGTCGCTCTATCCCGAGTTCCGCGACAATGGTTGAGCCGTTCCGGACGACCGGCGACCATGGCATCATCGGCGATCTCGAGACAGCCGCGCTGGTCGCAGTCGATGGCACGATCGACTATCTGTGCTCGCCCGCACTCGATAGTCCGGCTATCTTCGCAGACCTGCTCGATGACGATGGTGGGGGTGCGTTCTTCTGAACCTGGGCGTTGACCTACTGTCCGCCACCCGCTCGCAAGACCCCAAATCGGCCATTCAGCGCAGCTTTGTCGCGTTCCGAAAGCCGTCGTTCATTCATGTCATTAGACGACCGCTCTCGGTGCGCGCGATCGGTTGAACGGCTTGGTGTGGGTGGGGAACGGACAGCCCGCTTTCAGAGGCTGAGTAAAGACGGGGCCGACGAAGGTTCTCACCCTTTAAAGATAAAATGCTCTCAGCGACGATCGGCTTTTTGTACGACCAAGCGGCAGCTTCAGTTGCAGTGCGTCGCTCACGATCATGAGTTCATCCATCTGCAACGGCCGCTCGAACTGAAAGCCTGCAAGTTGATTGTCCGTCCAAATGCAATGCGCCTCGATGGCGCCAATGCCTGGGAAAAGCAGAACGAGCCTTTCTCCTGATTTCAGGTTAGTGACGGGGCCAATCAGAGCGCCATTGGAAGAGAGGTCTCGTACGCGATAGGTACGCTTAGTGTCGTCCTTCACAAACTGACCAACCACGTCGAAATCTACTCGGTGCCGAATCGCGGCTCGTAGATCTATGATCGTAAGTTGCGCTCCATAGGGCATGATGAGGCTTTCAGATGAGGTTGAGGAACTCAGGTAAGCCTTAACGGCTTGAAAAATCATTATTGGCTCAAATTATTGCATTGCTTACCCGCGAACGTCCGCGTCCGCTTGATAGTAACGTTCGAAGCTCGCCTTTTGGTGGAGTGTGGGTGGTTTGCTGCCAGTCCAGTCTCAGCGGTGCACCAGAGAGAAGAGGACGTTCCTTGCCGGTCGTCTGAGTTCATGAAACGACGACTTCTTGACGCTGCCACCAAACCTGCGTCCTGCGACGGCGACCCTGCGGTTGGGACCGCAGGCCTCACTTTGACGACTACAACCTTCGGCGGTTGGCCAGGATCCACCAGCTCGCCGCTTACCCGTGGGTAACGTCGCGACTTACCGGCGGATCACCTCCCCTGACGCGCGGTGGAGACGAATGTCCCGCCTACGGTTGCCGCATTTCTGAAATTGTTAAGTCCATTGGCTTAGTAACGGAGCATGCATCGGACGACCTCGTTCACATCCCTCCGCCAGTGGTTGCCAACCCAGTATCTGTGGCCGGTAATGCTACTGATCGGCACGTGCTTGGGATCGCTTGTTCTCATTGTCGCGGTGACAACACGAGCTCAGGACAAGTTGCAGCTCGCACGAGAGCAGCATTCGGTCGAGCAGGCAGTCCAGAACACGGTCGAAATGGCGATCCATGATCTTCAGGACTATGCCAAGTGGGATGACGCGGTCCGCCACATCTCGCAGAAGTTGGACACCGAGTGGATTGCTGATAACGTGGTGGCTTACTTAGCAGGCACTCAAGGCTACTCGCATGTTCTGGTGCTCGACGGTAGCGACAACGTAGTCTTCGCGCGAGTCCCGGGAGGCGCAATCAAAGAAGCCGCAACCCTCGTTGCGGCAAGGGAGTTCCGCCGCGAGGTAGCAAACGTGAGAGCCATGCCCGTAACTGGCAATCCCATCGTTGGCGGGTACGTTCGGCTCGGGTCAAAGGTGTACATCTACACGGTCGCGCAGATTGTCCCGGTGACAGAGAAGGTCAGATTGCCGGAACGCTCGACGCATCTGCTCGCGATCGCTCGGCCCATCGATAGTGATTTCCTGCGGTCGTTGGCTGACAATCAGCAGGTACAGCAACTAAGCTTGGTATTGGAACCAGTCAGAGCCGGTTCGCAGGTGGCTCTCGGCGGCGTTGGCGGCAAGACGCAGGCGTGGCTCACGTGGAAGCCCAGTACGCCCGGGGCTGAGCTTAGCCGGGGGATACTCCCCCTCTTCCTGATTGTAGGGGTTCTGACGTTGGCTGTGGGCGCCCTTATCGTCCGACTTGGCGCAGGGACAATCAAGGCGCTGCAATCGAGCGAGACTCATGCACGTCATCTGGCCTTGCATGATGCGCTCACCGGCTTGCCGAACCGGCGAGCTCTTATGCAACATATCGAAAGCCTTGCAGCCGACAGCGCAGATCTGACCTTGCTCTGGCACGATCTCGACGGCTTCAAGGATGTGAACGATTTGTACGGGCATGCTGCCGGCGATGCTGTTCTTCGACAGGTTGAGGAACGGCTTAGCGCCGCATTGCCCTGCGTTTTTGTCGCTCGTGTGGGGGGAGACGAATTCGTTGCGGTACTGAACGCCCCCAGTGTTGAAGATATCCATCATGCCACCGGCGCAGTGCTTGGCGCCTTCGCCGCTTCGTTTCTTGTAGGGACTTACCAGATCCGGCTGGGCGTGAGCATCGGATGCGCAGGACTGGGCGGTTCGTCCCTGTCACCAAGCGAGCTGATGAGGCGCGCCGATGCCGCTATGTATGCAGCCAAGTCACAGGGCAAGGGATGCTGGCGCGTCTTCGAGGCCTCTATGGACCACGTTCATCATCTACGCGTAACCATGGAGAAAGACCTCGGAGAGGCAATAGCCACCGGTGGGATAGAAGTTGTTTATCAGCCGATCGTTGATGCAGGATCAAACAAAATTGTAGCGGTTGAAGCGCTTTCACGATGGACCCATCCGGTTCACGGCACCGTTTCCCCCGACGTCTTCATACCGTTAGCGGAACAGGTCGGGATGATTGACGCGCTTGGCCGGCACGTTTTGCGTGAAGCATGCCGAGCTTCGGCAGCATTACCGATCCAGCTTTCAATTAATCTGTCGCCGGCACAATTCTGGGATCAGAATCTTGTCCGCGATATCAGCATGATCCTCGAAGAAGCACATTTCCCTTCTGAACGCCTCGAGGTCGAAATTACTGAGAGCTACCTGTTGCGCCAGCCACAGGCTGCAGCTGAGATACTAGAACAACTGCGAGGGACAGGTGTAACTGTCGCACTCGACGACTTTGGTACGGGTTTTGCCAGCATCGGCTATCTGCGCCAGCTACCCCTTGATCGCTTGAAGATTGACAAGCAGTTCATCAAACCGCTCGAGTCTGGGGGACGAGGCTTGGATCTCGTCTGCGCGATCAGCGCCCTTGCCGCGTCGCTTGGGCTCGAAATCACGGCAGAGGGCGTCGAAACGGAAGAACAAGCGGCGATGGCCCGCCTTGCCGGATGCTCGCAGTTGCAAGGTTGGCTGTTCGGACGCCCTATGGCCATGAGCGACCTTGTAGATCTACTGGAAACTACTGCGACCTCACCTGCCAGACAGGTGGCCTAAAGCGTTTGTCTCGCAAGATGCTGATCTAAAACATAAAGAAGTATCACCATCGTATGAGTTTGCAGCTCGATAGACTGATTGGCGGGAATGGGGCGTGAGCTGCCTCGCGGCTTCTGGCTGAGGCTGACCCCATTATGGACACTCAGCGGGTTTACTCCGGTCCTCGATAGCGGACATCCATTCATCTTGCTAAATCGTCGGCTTCGGGTTGATCGGCGAACACGCGGACCAGCTGAGCTGGGGAACGCTGCTGCCCGTCGGCTACTCGCGGACAAATTGGCGATAGATACCGTGCCGCGCCGAGAACACCGGGGATCCTTTTAGAGAACGCGCCAAGCTGATTGCCTCAAGTCAGCTCCGCATCTGGTCGCGTGAATGGGGACGCATCAACCAATTGGTTGATGCAAGCGGCTAAAGTCTCAAGCTTGTACGGCTTGCGGAGTATCGGGAATTTGCGCTCGTTGATCGGGATGAACTGCTTGCTGCTGTAGCCGCTGGCGAGGAGGATGGGGAGCTCGCTGTGCGACTGCTTTATCTGTGTCGCCAGTTCAAGCCCGCTCATGCCGGGCATGACAATATCGGAGAATACGAAGTCGACCTCGTATTCTCCGATCAAGCGTAGCGCTTCGTAGCCATCGGACGCCTCGACCACCTTGCAACCGAGATCCTCAAGCAGCTGGCGGGCGAAGTAGCGAACATGTTCGCTATCTTCCACAAGCAGAACTCTAAGGCCATTCGGGAGCACGGCGTCATCGGCAGGAGCTTGCTCGATTTGGCGCTGCTTCTCGGTTCGGGGGAGCCAAAGCTCTACCAGCGTGCCTTTGCCCACCTCAGACTCGATACGGGCCGATCCGCCTGATTGCACCGCATAGCCGTGTATCTGCGAAAGGCCGAGTCCAGTGCCCTTTCCGGTCGGCTTGGTGGTGAAGAACGGCTCGAACACGCGCTTGAGCGTCTCACGCGGAATGCCTTCGCCGGTGTCTCGGATCGACAACATGACCCCATCTCCCTCGTCCCGAGGTGCATTCGCCGTCGAGATTTCGATCTGGCCGCCTTGAGCCATGGCATCGCGGGCATTGAGAACGGCGTTCAGCAATGCGGCTTCGAGGCCGGTCGGATCGATCTCAACTGGCCAGAGAGCTGGCGCAAGATTAAGCTGGAGATTGTAAAGACTTCCGAGCGTGCGCTGAAGCATCTCTCCCATGGCATCCAGCCGGACACTGAGATCGATGACTTCAGGCTCAAGCGGCTGGCGACGAGCAAAGGCAAGCAGCTGCGAGGTCAAACTGGTCGCCCGCTCAGCCGTCTCCAGCATGGCGCTCAAATAGCGGTTCCGCTTTTCGAGCGGCAGGTCCGGCTGCTTCAGCAAAAGATCCGCCGAACCGCGCATGACGGTCAACAGGTTGTTGAAGTCATGAGCGATGCCGCCGGCGAGCTCGCCCAGCGCCTGGAGCTTTTGAGATTGAAGCAATGCCTCCTGGGTATGGCGTAGCTCCTGCTCTGCCTGCTTTTTCTCGCTGATATCTCGCGTGATCTTGGCAAAGCCCACATGCTCGCCCACTTCATTGTAGATGGGGTCGATCAGAACCTGGGCCCAGAACAGGGTGCCATCCTTCCGAACCCGCCGAGCCTCTGCTTCAAACTTGCCATCCCGCAGGGATGTTTCCAGCGCTTTTCTTGGCACGTCGCGGGCGCGATCTTCCTCGATGTAGAAGAGGGAGAAGTGCTGCCCAAGCACCTCTTGTTCCTCGTAGCCCTTGATCGCTTGTGCGCCGGAGTTCCAGCTCGTCATCCTGCCATGCGGGTCGAGCATGTAAATCGCGTAGTCGCGCACCCCCTCAACCAGCATTTTAAGTTGAAGCGCACTGTCATAGGTGGCCTGCTCGAGACGCCGCTTCTCGGTTATGTCCCGAGTGATTTTGGCGAACCCGATCAGCGATCCGTCCTCATTGTGAACGGCATCCACGATCACATGTGCAAGGAACTTCGCCCCATCCTTACGGATTCGCCAGCCTTCCATTTCGAACCGCTTCTGCTCCGCGGCGGTCTTCAAGACACGAGCGGGCAAGCCGGCCTGTTGGTCGTCCGGCAGGAAGAATTTGGAGAAATGCTGGCCGATGATCTCATCGGCCTCATACCCCTTGAAGCGGCGGGCGCCGGAGTTCCAAGTGGTGACACGCCCCTCGAGGTCCAGCATGTAGATCGCGTAATCCGTCACCGCATCCACAAGCAGCTGAAACGTCTCGGCTGGAGGCTGCTTGTTGATGCCGACTGTCGTCAAGACTTGATCCTATGCTAGCCCCGCGCGCTCGCGAACATGGACCAAAGTCCATACTGGGCTGCCCTCACCGCGCAACAGGAATCCCGTCCTGTTCAAATGGGCAGCACCTTGAACTAGAATCCAGCTTCGATCCCCAGCCGCATAGCTTCAGCCATAGTGGACACGCCCAGGCGTCTGACCAGCGCGCTTCGATGCATCTTGATGGTCTTCTCAGTGACGCCCAGCTGCTCGCCGATCTGCCGATTACGCATGCCCCGGGCCACCAGGCGCAGAACGGACTGCTGTTGCCTTGTTAGCTGTCCTATTCGCGCCGCGGCCGAAGCGCGAAGGTGGTCGCTCTGGCCGACAGCGACCTCCATTTGACTGCCAACGAAGTAGGCCGGCATCCCGCGATCGTCGAAGACAGGGGCGATCATCACAGCGTTCAGAAACCTGCTGCCGTCCTTTCGGTAGTTGACAAGCTCAAGCACGATTGTCGAAGCTGCGGCGACTGCGTGGGCAAGCGCCGCGGAGTGCGCCCGCTCGGTTTCCGGGCCGGCAAGCATACGGCAGTTGCGGCCGATGAGCTCGCTTTCCGCATAGCCTGTAAGCTGCTCGAACTGCCGGTTAGCCGCGATGATCGGGTTGTCGTCTGCCCTTGGATTTGTGACGACCGAGGCGATCGGCGAGCGCCGAATAGACTGGATGAGCTCCCGTTCGTCGCTGTTGCGCCTGTCCGGACTGTCATCGGTGAACATCCCACCGCTCATATGCCAATATGGTTGGTAACGGCAAACCTGATCCTGTTACCCATAACAGCCCGCCGCAGGTGAGCTCGGCTGCTCTAGCCTTCCACCATTCATGACTCCGCTCCCCGCTGGCGCTCAGCCTTAGGCTGTCCGCGTTCCGGGCCCAAAGTGGGGTAGCTGGACGACGCTCAACAGGGCAAACGTCTTCCCGCAGCTTGCGGCCGCTTCCCGGCGCTCAGATAGCGCTGATACACAGCAAGTTATGGGCGAAAGCGAGCTTACACCCCCTCCACCGATCGCTGGCTGGGGCGCGGAAAAGGTTGCCAAGCGCCGCGGCCGCTCAGGTTGAGGCAGGCTGTGCGAGAGCAAGGCGCATCTCGTGCGCCGGCATGGGTCGGGCCAGCAAATAGCCCTGAAGAGAATTGCAGCCGATGCCCGACAGGAAGCGCTGCTGTTCCGCAGTTTCCACGCCCTCCGCCGTGACCTTCAGCCCACTGGCGCGCGCCAGGTCCATGATCGCGCTGATGATCGCTCGGCCATCATTGCCCGATCCAATGCCACTGACAAACGATCGATCGATCTTGAGACGATCTACGCTCAGTGCCTGCAGGTGGCTGAACGACGAATATCCTGTGCCGAAATCGTCGAGCGCGACTCTCACCCCGGCCGCCCGCAAGATCTTCAAATTGACATCGCAACCCGCTGCGTTCTCTATCAAGCTCGTCTCGGTCAGCTCGACCTCGAGCCTCTCTGGAGGGAAGCTGGCCTCCTTCAGGATCGACAGTGCACGGTTGGCAAAATGCGGGTCGCGAAGCTGCACCGCGGACACGTTCACGGCAACCGAACCGATCGGCCAGTCACCCGCATCGCGGCAAGCCTGCTCGAGCACCCATTCACCGATCTGGGTGATCTGCCCTGTCTGCTCTGCGATCGGCACGAACAATGCAGGCGAGATCAGGCCCTTTTCCGGATGGTGCCAGCGCAGCAGTGCCTCTGCACCCGTAATCGCACCGCTCTCTGGCGAGAACAGCGGCTGGTAGTACACCTCCAGCTGGTCGCCGGCATCGACCGCGAGGCGCAGATCGTTCTCGATCTGCTTGCGGCCCTGGATGCTGGCATCCATGGCGGGGGCGAAGAACAGGAATCGGCCCTTCCCGGCGGCCTTTGATTCGTACAGCGCGATGTCCGCCTTGCGGGCAAGCTCCGCCCGGTTCCCCGCATCGGCGGGACCGATGGCGATGCCGATGCTCACACCCACACGAGCCTGGGTGCCTGAGACGGCAAACGGTTCGTCGATGACCTCGATCAGCCGGAGGCACAGCACCTCCACCTCGGCGGGAGAGCGTACCCCCGTCTGGATGATCGCGAACTCGTCCCCGCCGATCCGGGCGACCAGGTCGGTGCTGCGGATCACCGCTTGCAGACGCGCGCCCACCGCTTGGATCAACTCGTCCCCGGCCGGATGGCCAAGCGTGTCGTTCACGCCCTTGAACCCGTCGAGATCGAGGTACAGCAGCGCGACCGAACGGCCTTGCGCGTCGGCGGCTGCCAGCTCGTGTGCCAGCCGGTCGTCGAACATCATGCGATTAGGCAAGCCGGTCAGTGTATCATGGAACGCCAAGTGCTGCGCCTGGGTCTCGCTTGCCTCCCGCGCCAGGATGCTGCGGCGGATGTGGCGCAGCAGGACCGCCAGCACACCGCAAACCAGAACTAGCGAAAGGATTGAAAGCGGCAGCACCCGCTTGATCAGCAGCGTGCCCGGCCGGAACGGCTCCCAGCTGAGATAACCGAAGGTCTGCCCGCCATCATCGCGAAGTGGAACAATACCGCTTACATCCGCGGGCCGATCGATCCTGAAATGGGCATCCTGCAGGGCATATGACATTGCCAGTTCCTGTAGGAAGGCCCCGTCGAGGTACCGAATCGCAAGGTGGATCGGCTCTGTGCCCGCCCGCTGCACGACCTCGCCGCTGTCGCTGACGATGGGTTTGGCACTGACAATGGCCGGCCGCGATCCGACCACGCCCAAGTCGATTGCGCCAGGGGTGAGCATACGGGTGTTCTTGGGCGCGGCGGTGCCCGGTCGGGCCATCGCAGCGTGCACTTTAGCGAGGAGGGGCATGGCTATGCTCCGCAACTCCGAGTCAAACTCAGCCGGGCCGACTACATGGCCGGCCTGCATGCCGTAGATCGGCTCTCCGCTGGCGCTGAGTACGAAGATTTCATCAAGACGATGGTAGCTGGCCATCCAGGTGCCGAGATTGCTGTCAATCCATGCAAGGTCCGGCACCGGTGCCCTGACCTGCAGCAACGCATCGTCCCACACGGTCACGCCTTCCTGGTCGTGCGCCGTTGCATCGATCCGTTGCTGCAGCACCGTTGCGAGCAGGTTCTGCTGGTTCTCGGTAGCCACCTGATCGGCCTTACCGGCGGCGACAACGATCAGTCCCGCGAGCACCGCCGCCACCATGAGAACGGCTGCGAAGGCGGGCACCACGAATTGCAGCAGAAATCGCGATCGTTCGCTTACCGGGTTGCCGTTCGCGCGGATTTGCATGGATGCACGCTTGCGTGAGCGGGATTAAGAACGCGTTGCCGCACCACCTCCGTCTTTCGTGGTAATCGTGCGGCACCCTTTAATGAGATCGTTACGGCCAGGTCTCACTTGAGCGTTCATGCGCTCGCTCCTCCTCCACCGCCACACTGCCTTTCTGACCCTGATCTCGGCATTGGGGCTGCCATGTTCCGTGCGTGCAGCGGAAGACGCAGCCACGCCAGCTGGCGAGGAAATCGTCGTCTCCGCCCAGCGCCGGACCGAGACGCTGATCTCGACACCGCTCGCCATCTCTGTTCTACAAGGCGCGGAGATCGAGCGCCGCAATCTGGATGATATCAAGGATATCGTGACCTTCACGCCCGGCTTTTCGGGCAACTCCGACGATTCCTACATCGACGGGCTGGCAGTTCGGGGGATCGCCTCCAACGATTACGGGATTGGCGGCGATTCTTCCATCGGCATCTTCAAGGATGGCGTCTACCAGGGACGCACCGGCAGCGCCGTCACGACCCTGTTCGACATCGAACGGGCGGAGGCGCTGCGCGGCCCGCAGGGCTTCCTGTTCGGCCGCAACGCCATCTCGGGCGCGATCAGCATTCTGACCAACAAGCCCCGGATCGGCGGACATGACGCCTACGTCTACCTGACGGGTGGCGACATCGACCGCCTGGAAGCACAGGGGGCAGTCAACGTCCCGCTGGCGGACAAGATCGCCGCGCGCGTGGCGTTCTACGCCACGACCTACGATGGCTGGGTCGACAATGTCTTCACGCAGGATCTCGACGACGCCCTGATGGGTGGCAGCAAACTTGCACTGCGGCCTTCGCTGAGGTTCGAGGACGGGCCGCTCCAGATCACCCTGACCGGCGAATATGAGCGGCGCCAGCTTGATGGTACACCTTACCGCGCATCGAACGACGATCGCGAGGTTCTCGACGCGATCAACGATGCAATGGGCAACGATCTTGTCATTGGCGGAACGCGGCGCGTCGTCGACAGCGATCTGGTCGACCCGCGCGACGACGGCACGATCGGCGGCACCAACCTGCAGGCCGACCTGGACCTGTCCTTTGCCACGCTGACCGCGATCAGCGCCTATCGCCATCACCGCTTCTACTATTCCGAAGACTATGACGGCACGCCGCTGCTGCTCGGCAATTATACGCAGCGCCAGCACGGCACCTATGCCAGCCAGGATGTGCGCCTGGTGTCGCCCGGCAGCGACCGGCTGACCTGGTCGGCGGGCGTGTCCGCCTATCGCGAGACGGTGCGGGCGCGCTTCACGAACGAGGCGGATGAAGAGATCGTGTGCCGCGCAGGCTATGCCTACACCGATTGCGAGGAGATGACGCAGGATCTGTATGGAAGGACATACAGCCCTGCCCCCGACGGCGTGCTCGTCGACGTGAACGATGCCCGTTCCACCAGTAGCGGCCTGTCCGCCTATGGCGATCTCAATTATTGGCTGCTGTCCCGCCTGCAGCTTGGCGCCGGCCTACGCTACACCTGGGATCGCAAGCGCTTCGCGCTCGATGTCCTGCCGAGCGACAGCAGCCTCGGCAATGTGTGGACCTTCTCCTACTACACCGACGGGTTCATCGAGGCGGAGAAGGCGTGGGACGGGCTGACGCCGCGCTTCTACCTGCGGTTCGAGGCAGCCAGGAACATCAATCTCTACGCCAGCGTGACCCGCGGCCACAAGGCCGGCGGATTCGGCTCGTTCACCGTGGCGGCGCCGGCGCCTGTGGACGATTATGGCGAAGTGCCGGATGGAACGCGCCCAAACAGTTTCGCCCCAGAAACGATTTGGAGCAAGGAAATTGGCCTGAAGGCCAGCCTGTTCGATCGCGCGCTCGATCTCGATGTCACCGCTTTCCATTACGCATACCGCAACCTGCAAACGGTGTTCTTCGACACGGAAACCCGCACCCAGCAGATCATCAATGTCGGCCGGGTCCGCGGCTACGGCGCCGAAGCGATCGCGACCTTGCGGCCGAGCCGCTACTTCGATCTGTCTGGCAACATCACTTACACCCACACCGCCAAAAGCGGCGACCGGGAATGCGCGGAAAGCGACTGCGGCGGCCTGCTCCACCCAATATGGGCGACGAGCGGGGTCGCCACCGCCCGCTATCCCTTCGCTGAGGCGGAAGCCTTCCTGTCCGCGGAATGGAGCCACGAGGGCCGTCGTCGGGAGTCGTTCGACTGGCGCGGAATAACGCGTCGCCCCCGCTACACGGAGGTGAACCTGCGGCTTGGCTACAGCTCCGACCAAGGCTGGCAGGCGCTCGTCTATGTCGAGAACCTGTTCGATCGCCGCTACATCCGCGGAGTCGAGAATGGCGGCGATCTGACGCCGGCCACCGTGTGGGGGGTGAGCCAGCCCCGCAGCCTCGGCGTCTCCCTGCGCTGGCAGCTAACGCCCTAGCAGCGCACGCTGTCCTTTTACTGCTGCCTGAAGTCGAAGCCAGAGAGCAGCCCTGACGCCCGCAAGGTACGCGCACAGCGCCTGCGATTGACTACCTGAATGAATGGCCGGCTTGACTGCCTCGCGCCTCAAAGCGGCCGGTCCGTTCTCCACCCGTTTAGCCTCAAAAGCAGCCGGTCCGCCCACTACTTGCTTAGCTTCGAAAGCAGTCCGCACTCAGGCGCGTCGGCGCAGCTTGAATACCGCACCTGCCGCCTAGCAAAGCTGGCAACCGCTGGCCGCGTGACATAAAGGCAGCGCGTGCAGATTGCCTCAGCATCGCTGGCGGGTCGCTGATGGCGGCACCATTCAACCGCCGTCACGCGGTGCAGCTCGGTGCCGTAATCGTCGGTGGTTGGGCCCTCGGCCGAGTGGTGCTGCGCACCGATCCAAATGCGCGCGACCTGGGACAGTCCAGTGCTGTGGAACGTATACTCGGAGGAGCTGGACTACCGACGTCCGGGCCGGCCAACGCGTCAGTCCGGCTCGCCGTCTTCACGGACTATCTCTGCCCAGCATGTAGACGTGCCTTTCCGGCAATGGAGGGCGCAGTGCGCTCTGATGGCGACGTGCGCATCATCTACAAGGATTGGCCAATCTTCGGTCCGGTGTCGGAGCGGGCTGCTCGACTTGCGCTCGCCAGTGACGAACAAGGTATCTATCCGGCCGTGCACCGGCAGCTGATGAGCGGTCGCAGGATCAATGATGACGGTATGTTGCAGAAAGTCGTCACCGATGCGGGCGGCGATTGGAAGCGGGCGATGGCTTACATGATGACCCATGAGCAGATCATTGCCGCCCGCCTCTATGCAAACGGGCAAGACGCCTTGGCGATTGGCCTCGCGGGGACGCCCGGCTATCTTGCCGGATCCAAGCTGGCGATAGGTGCGATCTCAGAAGGCGCACTCGTCGAGCTGTTCGCGCGAGCCCGCCGAGCTGGGTGAGCAGGTCGGTCTGGCGGATGTCCGGGGCTCGGATCTTGGTTGTGTTTTGAACACGCTTGGTCAGCCGTGACCGTCAGGACGGGCGCCAAATCTGCGGGCCCGACGTGGCGAACAGATTTTCCCGTACCGGATGTGATCTGCCGCAGACGGCTATTCCGGTGCCAATCGCAAGTTTGCGGCCTTCGACCTGCTACACTTTCCGTTAGTAGAAGCTGGTGCGGACGGCGGGACTCGAACCCACACGAGCAAAGCTCAGAGGATTCTAAGTCCTCGGCGTCTAACATTCCGCCACGTCCGCGTGCGCGCGAGGGCTTAGGCGACGTGCAGAGGAATGACTAGCGAGGGTGTGCTTGCCTTTATCGCCCACATTACAGAGTCGACTTTGCTGGTGTTTGCCGGTGTCTGAAAGGGGATGGTTCGACGGACATACCGCCGCCCGTCCCGCCCGAGCTGAACGGGCGTTAGCCATACGTAGCTTCACGTATAAAATATCGCGGAACCGCAGTCGCCTGCTGGGAGTTTACTCGGATGATCTGAGCGGGGGGCCTAGGCAACAAATGGCAAGTTTCAGAAATCCGGTAGCCGCAATCGAGCGCTTTAGATGGGTTGCCGGCGGGCTCAGCAATCCTGATGATGCCGCCATTGTGCACAGCTATGCTGCGGAAATTGCCATGCGACATGGCCGCTCAGATTTCGTACTGCTTCACGCGGCCTAGAGCTGACGTCTGCCATTTTTCTCGTGGCGGTTAGCTGCGTCGGTGTGGCGGGTGCCAGTGCCTGCAACAGCCGCGTAGTTGGTATGCTATCGCTGGGGCATAGGACAGTCCGTCGACAGGCCGGGTGCCATCGCCTTTTCGGCCTCAACAAGCGCGCCGAAGCCAAAAGCTTCAAAGTGGTGCTAGTTCTCGCATAGGGTGTGCCATTCGCGGCTTTGCACGTAGTGATCGCTTCATCTTGGTGGGAGTTCGGGATGCGTGCTCCTGCGATCTGCTCCATACCATTGGGCATGGAACGCACTCACCTTCACATCGTCGGCGGCACCAGTCGCTCTCGCGCCGAACAGGCCCAGCTCGCGTTTGCCCTCGGGCACCACGCAGAGGTATACAGCGAGTTGGACGAGCTGCTCCAACGCGCTCCTGGTGAAGGCATCATCCTGGCAGCGCATGATACGGTAATCGGCGGCACGGCCGGACTGATCCGTCGCCTGAGCGAGGCTGGTGTGTCGCTGCCGGTAGTGGTCACGGCTGACGGGTTCACCATCAACGACGTGGTCGATGCGATCACAGATGGGGCCATCGACTGCCTGGCGCTGCCGCTGGAGATGAACACCCTAGCTCGCCGCCTGCAGCGTGTCGCTGCGGCTGCCGGTCCCCTGGTGGAACTGCGCCGCCGGCAAATCGAGGCCCGTACCCGCATCAATCAGCTCAGCCGGCGCGAACGTGAAGTGCTGGAGTGCGTGGCCGCCGGCAAGGCGAACAAGCTGATCGCCCGCGACCTCGACATCAGCCCGCGCACGGTTGA
>NZ_QZVQ01000003.1 GCF_003660445.1 Croceibacterium ferulae
CTGGCGCAGGTGCGCGGCTTCCGCGGCGCGACGGAGAAGGAAAGCGATCTCACCGGGCGGCTGCAGGCCGATCTGGAATATCTGGCGGGCTGGAGCATCTGGCGCGACATCCGCATCATCTTCGCGACCGCTCGTGTCGTGGTCCACGACCGGGCCTTCTGACCGGACCCTGACGGACCTTCATCTGCCCCAGCACTGACCGGCGGAAGGCAGCTATGCTGCACCCCGCCCTGCGCCTGGACCACTCTGCGCCCAGAGTGACCGCGCCCATAATACGCGCCGGTTTCCGGCATGCGAATTTTGCCCACCATGGTGGATCCGGACGCCCGATTGCGCGTTCTTTCGCCGAATCTCGCTTTGTCTGGCGTATGACACGAGTCGTCCGGTTCTGTACCGGCTTGGCACATCGGCAAACCACTGCCTTCGGATCATTGCTCCGCCGGATTGACCTGCTAATTGAAAAGTCACGAGGGTTGGTAATCCGGCTAGTCTTGATAACCGATCTGAAACGTCAGTGCATCAATCCGCAATCTCTTCTTCAATCTTACTTGTCGCCGGAGGCACTATGCGCCGTGACGCCCGATATGCTGAAACGGCTGAAGGCCTTCATGCAAGCGTAGTGCTGAGCACTTCAGGTCACCGCAGCCCTTCACCTGCGACCGCGCAACAGGTCCATGCCTACCCCTTGGCCGTGACACCTGGTCGACCGGACATGCGCGCCGTACCGGACGTGCGCCAGATCCTGGGCGTAAATGTCGCCGCCTTGTCCAGCCCGCAGGCGATCGACCTGATCGTCGACAAGGTTGCGCGGCGGCAATCGGGCATGTTCGCATTCTGCAACGCCCATACGGCAAACCTGGCGAACAGCCGGGCCGATCTGCGGGAGGCGCTGCGCCACGCGACCGTGTTCAATGACGGCATCGGCGTGGATCTCGCCAGCCGCCTGCTGTATGGTGCCAGCTTCCCCGACAATCTGAACGGCACCGATCTTACGCCGGCACTGCTTGACGCCCTGCCGGCCGGAACCCCCGTTTTTCTGCTGGGCAGCCGGCCAGGGGTGGCGCAGGATGCCGCGGCGCTGCTGGAACAGCGCCATGGGATCAGGATTGTCGGCGCCCAACATGGCTACTTCTCCCCGCACGAGGAGCCGCAGATCGTGCGGCAGATTGCCGATTCCGGCGCGAGCCTGGTGATCGTGGCCATGGGCAATCCGTGGCAGGAACTGTGGGCTATGCGCAACCACGCCGCCTTGTCGGCGCCGGTCCTGTGCGTGGGCGCCTTTCTGGACTTTGCCGCCGGGCGTGTCGCCCGCGCGCCGCAGATCGTGCGCAATCTGCGGCTGGAGTGGGGCTATCGCCTGCTGCAGGAGCCGCGCCGTCTGGCCAGCCGCTATCTGCTGGGCAATGGCACCTTCCTGCTGGCGGTGCTGCAGCAGCGCGCGGCACGCCAGGTGATCGCCGATGCGGTGCCCGCGACACAAGGTTGGACGGGACCGAACGAGGAATGAGAATCCTGGTGCTCGGCGGTTCCCCCCGCCATTTCGGCGGGGTGGAGACGTTCTGCAGCCGGGCCATGCAGGCCCTCTCCGACCATCTGCCATCGTCCAAGGTCCGCCACGGCGGCACATATACCGCCTATCTCTCCGCCCGTACCCTGCCTCAGCTGCTCGGCGGCATCGGCGGGGTGGTCCGGTTCCGGCTGGGCGGCCGGGGCGTGGTATGGCTGCAATATGTGAACCTGCCGGATCTTGCCTACATCCTGATCGCGCGGGCGTTGGGCCTGCGGGTGATGGTGACGCCGCATCTGGGCCGCAACTGGCGCTCGCAACGCGATCCCCGGCTGCGCGCGCTCAGCCGCATGCTGCTGGGGCGCGCACAACGGATCGCCTTGCTGGCGCCGACCCAGGCGGAGGAGATCGCCCTGCCGGCTGACGTGCCGCAAAGCGCGATCAGCACCTTTCTGCCCGCCGAAGTGCTGCAGCCGGTCCCGCGCGCGGACGACACCGGACCGCTGCGCCTGCTCCATGCCAGCCGCCTCTCGCGCGAGAAGGGCACGTTCAAGGTGATCGAGGTGGCCGCCGCCCTTCGGGATCGCGGCGTACCGTTCACGCTGGAGATCGCCGGCGGCGCGGACGAGGCGACCTTTGTGCGATTGCGCGCCATGATCGCCGACCACGATCTGGCGGATAGCGTGACCCTGACGGGCCTGATCGCGCCGGCCGCGCTGATGGATCGGCTGCGTGCCAGCGACGTGCTGGTGCATCTGTCGACCATCGATTCCTATCCATTGATCATGCTGGAAGCGCTGGCCTGCGGCATGTTTCCGATCGCTCTGGACCTGGCCGGAGCGCGCGACATCGTCGGCCGGTTTGACGGGCTGATCGTGAATCCGACGGCGGATGTGGCGGAAACGGCTGCCTTCCTGGCGACGGCGGATCCGGACGCGCTGCGCCAGCGGGGGCAGGCGCAGGCCGGCAATGTGCGCGCCGCGCTGGGCTGGCCGACAGCCGCCGCCCAGCTGGCGCAGGCATTGCAACAGACTGCGGATTGAGGGCGGATCCGACCTTGCCGGCGTTTGACCCGTCAGCAGCTCCGCCGTCAGCCCGCCTTCCGGGCGAGGCCGATGATCATCATGCCATGATGTCGCCAACGTGGTAGGCCAGCGTTGCCGGCGGGCCGATCACCTGCAGCCGGCATGCTACAGTACAAGGTTCGGATAATGGCGCCCGCAAGGCCGAAACTGGTTCACCTTCAGACGCTGCGTGGGGTCGCCGCATCCGCAGTGGTCGCCACCCATGCGCTGGAATATCCGATCCGCCGCGGAAACCTGCCGGACGAGACTTACCGGCTGGCCTGGGCATTGGGATGGCTGGGCGTGGCGGTGTTCTTCGTGATCAGCGGGCTGATCATGATCCACAGTGCCCATGGCGAGTTCGGATCGGCCGAGGCGGCCCGCCGCTTCGCCCTGCGCCGCATCGTCCGCGTGGTGCCGCTGTACTGGCTGGCGACGATCCCCTTCGCCCTGGCGCTGGTCGCGCGGGGCGAAGCGCTGACGGCTGACATGATCGTGCGGTCGCTGCTGTTCATCCCCTATGCGGGTGCGGGAATGGAGGCGGCGCGGCCGATCGTGGGCCAGGGCTGGACGCTCAATTACGAGATGCTGTTCTATGCGGTGTTCACGGCCACGCTGCTGCTGCCGCGCCGGGTCGGCCTGCCTGTGCTGATCGGATTCTTCCCGCTGGTGATTGCGCTGCGGTCGCTGGTCTGGCCGTTGGTGCCCTATCGCGATCCGACCAGTCCGCTGCCCTTCTGGTCCGATCCCGTCACCCTGCTGTTCGTGATCGGCCTGCTGATCGGGCTGGTGCAGTTGCGCCGGGTGCGCTGGCACGGCGTGCGGCACCCGATCGCCGCGACGATGCTGGTGCTGGGCGCGGCGATCGCGATCTTCCTGGCGGCGGGCGGCGGCTTTCCGATGCCGATCTGGTGGCAGGCGCTGTTCGCGGTGGCAGGCGGGCTGTCGGTCTGGCTGTGCACCAGCCATGCGGGCCATCGCTTCCCCCGAGCCGGACTGCTGGCAGAAGCGGCGGGCGATGCATCCTACAGCACCTATCTGTTCCATCCGCTGATGCTGATGGTGCTGTATGCCGTGTGGGAACGCACACCGCTGGCGACCATGTCGGCCGGGCCCGTGCTGTTCGTCGCACTGGCGCTGGTCGCGTGCAATCTGGCGGGCTGGCTGATCTTCCGCTGGCTGGAACGGCCGCTGACCCGCTGGCTGGCGGCACGGACCGGGCGCAAGCGCGCGCCGCTTCCCGTGGTGGCCTGATCAGGCGCCCGGCACGCCCCGCAACCAGCGGCGGGCGAAGCGCCAGGTCCACCATAGATAGACCACCGCACCGGCAACGATGCCGCCAATCGACCACAGCGTGCCCGCCAGCAACACCAGCGCGGTGACCGCGACCACGCTGCCCAGCGCGGACCAGACGCTGGCCATGGCCAGGTCGCGGAACTCGCCGGCGGCCTGCAGCAGCACGCTTTCCGGTGTCTGCAGCAGGCGCAGCAGCGCGAACAGCGCCCATAGCAGCGACGCGATCACCAGGAATTGGAGGTCGTAGGCGGGCGGGAACAGCAGGTCGGGCGCCCACAGGAACAGCGCCGCACCGACCGCGATCGTGCCCAGCCAGATGCCGATCAGCGCCAGCCGGAACACCAGCAGCGAACGCGGGATCGCGGCATGGTCGCCGGCGCCGATCGTGCGGGCCAGCATCGGCCGCTCGAAATCGGCCAGGGCGTTCTGCGCCACGTTGACCGGGCGCAGCAGCAGCGCGCTGGCCGCAATGGGGGCGAAGGCGGCGGCGCCGCTGATCGCGGTGACGATATAGACATGGGCGTTGGCGGTCGCTTCCGTGGTCATCACGCCCAGCAGCGCCCAGCGGGACTGGCCCTGCCAGATCGTGCGATAGTCGCGGAGCGCTGCCCGCAGCAGCGCCGGCCGCCAGCCGCCCAGCCGATCGAGGTAGAGCCGGCCGAACGGCACCAGGCCGGCCGCCGCCCCCGCCAGCAGCGCCAGGTAGCATGACAGCTCCACATCCTGCCCCAGCACGCCCGCCAGCAAGGCCAGCACAGCCACCACCACCACGCTGTAGAGCAGGTCCGACATCATCGTGCGCGCCTGCCGGCCATGGACATAGGCAAAGGCGCGCCCGAACCAGCGCAGCAGTGCCACCGCCCCGAACAGGGCAAAGCAGGCGGCACTGATGCGCGGTAGCTCCAGCGCCAGACCCAGCCCGGCAAAGACCGGCACCGACAGGATCGCGCCATGCAGGTTCAGGCGCAGCAGCGTCCCTTCCCCTGCCTCCCGTGCGGCTGCATCGCCACGGGCCAGGAACACCGGCAACGGCGCGCAAAGCAGCGCGCTCCAGATCCCCCAGCTCAGTTGCGTGGCGACCAGCAGGAAGGAGAAGGTGCCGAAGGCGGCGGGCGGCAGCAGCCGCAACAGCACCAGCGCCAGGCCGAAATGGGTGATCGCGACCGCAATCGGCCCGAGCGCTGCCGCGATGTAGCGTCCGGCCTTGTCCGCCAGCCAGTGGTTCATGCCAGTTCGGTTCGGTCTGCACGCACGGGCGGGCGGTGGATGTCGGATCGTCCGGTGACCACCTGGCCCGGTCGCCACCAGCTGCCGCACAGCCGGTTGGTCACCGCCACGGCGATCACGATCATGACCTGTCCGAAATGATCGGGCCACAGGATCGTCGATTCGGTCAGGTTGTGGAACAGGGAGAAGATCAGCACCCCCAGACACACGCCTGCCAGGTCCCGCGCAGCGGCGGGCAGGGTCAGCAGCTTGGCCAATGGCAGCACGAACAGCACGCCTATCGCCAGCACTGCGCCCGGAATGCCGATCTGCATCACCAGATCCAGATAGCCGTTGTGCCCTTCCGCGATCATCGTCGTGATCCAGTGCGACGTGGTGTAGCGGTAGACCGGAGAGGTCGGCCCGACGTTCCAGACCGATCCGAAGCCGGCACCCAGCCAGGGATTGTCCGCGATATAGTCGACCATCACCCGCCAGATCTGGATGCGGCCGGTGAACGCGGCCAGGCTGCTGTCCAGTTCCAGCAGGTATGGGGGCACATAGGTCCACGCCGCCAGTACCGCAGCCGCGCCGCCGATCGCCAGCAGCGGCAGCAGGAACACCCGCCATTGCGGGGTATAGAGCTGGTACAGCCCGCCCGTGACGATGCCGATCCCGACCAGGCCGATCGCGGTCTTGGACTGGGTGCCGTAGAGGAATATTGCCGCCAGCCCGATGCAGCCGATGCGCACCAGCAACGGCAGTCGGCCCACGCCGAAGCATAGCAGGATGATCGTGACCGCCGTAAGCAGCCCAGCGCCGTTCTTTTCCGGCATGATTCCGCGCCAGGCCCCGACAATGGAATCATCCAGGATCACGCCCCGGAAGCGGTGCACCGCCACCGGTACCGTCGCCACCGCCACCAGATTGGCGACCAGCAGCCCCAGCGAGACGTACAGCACCACCGCCAGTGCCCGCCGCGGGCCAAGCATGTCGACCGAGCGGAAACACATCCAGATCACCAGCACCGCCAGCACCAGCCGGCGCAGGCCTACCCCCGGCGCCACCGACCAGCCGAGGCTGGCAACGCACCACGCCAGCAGGATCAGGACCGACACCGGCACGGCCAGCAGCCGCGCCGGCTGGCGCAGCGGATCGGCAGTGACCAGCATGAGGCCCACGCCCACCAGATAGAGCAGCTGGCGCAGCACATTGCCTTCGCCGCTGAAATCGTTGGCGACCAGGATATCGCCCGGCAGCAGGGTCAGTCGCGTGGCGCTGATGAACACCACGCCGCCCAGCACGATGGCGGCCAGCGCCTGGCGCAGATCGTCCAGCGACAGCTCACGCCAGCCGCGCAGGTCAGTTTGTTGCATGGTGGCTCCGGCGGGTTGCGCGGCACGGAGTAGCAGGCGGCCGGATAAGCGGCAATCGCACACGGCGAAGCGGGCGGTCCCGATCTGTGCCAGAACCGCCCGCCAGATGCTTGTGCCTGCCCCGCCCCGCGCGGCCGGGATCAGGCGATCATCAGGTCGCCGCTTCCCAGCATCAGGTTCGCCGCCAGCTGGGCTACGCTCACCGCAGCACCGGCGCCGGCCCCGTCGGCATCGAACAGCACCATGCCGCTGGCCGCATCATAGGTCAGCGTGGCGGCACCTGAGCCGAAAGCCGTGCTGGCAGCGATGACATCGCCGCCGCCGCCCAGATCCAGCACCAGCCTGTCCTGCCCGGCGGTGAAACCGTCGACCGTCACGGGCTGGTCGCCGGCGGTGAGATGGATGATGTCGGTGCCGTAGCTGGCGATCACGTGATCGGCGCCGCCGCCGGTCAGCACCAGGTTGCGCCCCGCCGCCAGGTGCAGCGTGTCATCGGCCGCCGTGCCGTAATAGGTGCGGCCCGTCATTGCCCAGGCGCTGTCGAAATCGGCCTGCACGGTCACTCCGTCCGCCTGTACCCAGCGCTGTTCGGCGCCCAGGAAGCGGTCATTGCCGTCATGATGCCGCACGGTTAGCACGCCATCCGCATCCATCGTCGCCACGGTGTATCGGTCCAGCGCACCATCGACGCCGCGCTGCTCGACCCGCGTGAGCCCGCCCTTGGGGCCCGTCACTTCAACCGTACTGCCGGTCAGGCTGCCATCGGCTGCGTAGTAGCTGGTGGTGGTGGCATTGCCGGACACCGTCTGCAGCTCCCGCCCGGCCACCTGCCATTCGGCATCGTACAGCAGGGTCTCCGTGCTGCCCGCGCCGCGCTGAAATTCGTGCGCGAAGCTCAGCAGCGCGCCAGTGCTGTCGTAGGACGCGAGGCCCAGCGCATCGCCCTGCTGGAAGACGGCGTCGTGTCCGGTCTGCACCCCCTTGGCATCGAAGTGCTTGGTGAAGACATGGCCGTCCGGCGCGGTGACGATGATGTCCCAGCCGGTCAGCGTACCGGCGGTGTCGTACTGGCGGATCAGGGGATCGCCCACGGCATCCTCATGCTGGCTGGTATAGCCGGTCAGCAGGCCGAACTCGTCATGCACGGCCGTCAGCCCCGGCGTGCCTGCGTCGGGGTTCGGCGCCTGCACATCCAGAACCTGCGCGCCCGTGCCGTCCACCAGGGTGGTCGTCAGCGTCCCGTCCGCACCCTTGGCGGTCATCTCGATATCGAAGGCATTGATCGCCAGCGATCCGACACCGCCGATGATCTCCGCCCCGAAATGCACGGAGGCGAGCCATTCTTCCTGGCTCACGATGCCCAGCTGCTCCAGCTCCGCGAACAAGGCGACCAGATCGATCGTGCCGGCCATCAGGTCGTCCGCCAAGATCACCGCGGTGTAGGTGCCGACATGCCAGACCTCGGCATCGATGCCGTTGACCTGGAATTCGCCGACCTTGTCGCCCCAGGGCTGGAATTCGTGCGCATGGGTCCAGATCATGATCTCGTTGGTGACCTCGCCCCCGCCGCCATGCGGCACGCTGGTCAGCCAGATGTCGTAGGCGATGTTGAAGCTGCCCGTGCTGCCCGCCATGGTCGTGTCGAAGCTGGTGGTCAGCGACTGGATGGATGACAGCTGCACGGGAAAGGTGCGGGTCGTGTCCGCCGCATTGATCACGTCGCCGAACGGCGCCGCGCCGAAGAAGACCTCCGGATAGCCGCGCACCGGGGCGTGGGGATCGGTCGTGGCCGGGAAATCCCAGTGGAACGTCGTCGCGGCGGAAACGTCGTTCGGGTCGTATGTGCTGTCGATGAAGAAATCGACATTGGGGGTCAGGCCGTGGGCACCCCAGACATTGTTGTGCACATACAGGCCGTTGGCCGCGGCCGTGCCTTCGCCGTTGATCCGGCCCAAACCTTCGGGGGTGGGTCCGCCCACGCTGGAATAGCCGAAATCGGCGGCCTGCAGATCGGCCAGCGCAATGCCGGCCAGCACCAGCGTCTCCCCGGCACCCAGCGTAATCGACACGTCGGCCCCGGCCTGCGTGGCCGCGCCCATGATCGCCGCGAAGCTGGTGAAGCCATAACCTTCCAGCCGGATCGTATCGAAGCCGGAGGTGAAGCCGACCAGCGTATCGCTGCCATTGCCGGCTTCCACCACGAACAGGTCGGCCGAGGCACCGCTATACAGCGTATCGTTGCCGCCCTTGCCGTTCAGCGTCGCCATCACCGGGCCGCCGTGGATCTCGTTGGCGGTGCTGTTGCCGGTGCCTGCGATGCTGCCCATCGTGGTCAGCCACAGCACCTCGAACCCTTCGGGCATCGTGATCGCGCCCCAGAAGCCGGCATAAAGGGTGTCGTGACCTTCACCGTCCTGTTCGACCGGCCGCGAAGTCGCCGACCAGAGATAATAAACATCGTCACCTAGACCGCCAATCAAAAGCGTGTCGTCACCACCGTGAAACAAATCATTCCCTGCAGAACCATTAATGACTTCAGTCATCGTCTAACTCCTCGAAAGTCGCCACTTTTCGGGGTTTAGGATCGAGGGGTATGAGTTAAGTCTACATTGTCAGTTAACCCAATTTAGTGCCTCTTAATGATCCATGTTGCGTGGCCCTATTAACCTAGGTGCTTTCCGCTAATGGTCCATGTTCGCCAGGGCACCAAAAGGCCCAGTGAAATCAATAGTCTGCCAGCATACGCTGGGCGATCTGCTGCCAATCGAGCCGTTCCTCGGCGGTCCGGCGGGCGCCCGCCTGCAATTGCCGCCGCAGATCCGCATCCGCTGCCAGCCCGGCCAGCGCCTCCGCCAGGCCGTCGGCATCGCCCGGCTCCACCAGCAGGCCGTTGACGCCATGCTGGATGGTGTCGGGAATGCCGCCCACGCGGGAGGCCACGGCGAAGCGGCCATTGCCCATCGCCGCGGCCAGGACGCCGCTCTGCGTGGCGCTGTGATAGGGCAGCACCAAGGCGTCGGCCGCGCCGATCTTGTCGATCACCTGGGCAGAGGAGATGTAGCCCGGCGTGACGGTGACCCCGGGCAAGGCGGCGAAATCGGCGCCCAGCCGGTCCAGCTCCGGTCCCGACCCCGCCAGCTCCAGCGCGGCCGGCACGCCCCGGGCCGCCAATTGCCGCCATGCCGCCAACAGCACGTCCAGCCCCTTATACGCCTCCATGCGGCCGAACATCAGCACCCGGAACTCCGCTGGCGGGGGCACCGGCGCGCCGGAAAGGATGGTGCCATGCTCCGTCAGGCGCAGGCGCGCATCGCGATGCGGGGCGGGGAGGTATTCCTGCAGATATTGCGTCGCGCAGGATGGCCCGTGCACGAACAGGCGCTGCACGCGGGCGCGGGTGAACCGCCGCACGGGCGCCAGGCGCGCGGCCACCCTGGCATCGCGCCCGGAATGGGGCACGGCATCGTGGATCGTCAGCGCGGTGCGACAGAACGGGCCGGCCAGCGTGACCGTCACCGCCGCCATCACTGCCTTCACCAGGCCGGACGGCTCCTGCCAATGCAGCACCTGCGGGCGGAAACGCGCGATCGCCAGCGCCAGCCCCGGCAGCTCGGCCGCGCCGAAGCGGCAATGGCGCAGCGTCACCCCGGGCGCCGCAGGGCGCGACCGATCGGCATAGTCGGCGTCGAGCCGCCCCGTATCCACCACCAGCAACACCGCCGCATCGCGCGCCAGCGCCCGCGCCAGCAGGAAGGCATATTCCTCGAAATGCGGGGCGATCATCACGATCCGCCGAATGCTGGTCATATTTTCCCCCGGAATGGCAGTGCCGAAACTTCATGCCTGGCGGCGCCTGTGACTGGCTCTGCGCCAGCTTGCCGCCACGCTCAAGCGGCAAGAGCAGCCGCGGGTCAGGGCGCTGCCTGCATCCCCAGCCGGCTGGCCATGCCCGGCGCACCGCGCGGCCGCAGCAGACGTTGCAGCGGCGCCTCCACCAGCAGGAACACCGCCGCGCCGGCAAGGCAGCAGCCGATCACCGCCACGATGCCGAAGCCCAGCAAGCCCTGTTCCCCCGCCGGCCCCAGCGCCTGCCACCCTCGCGTAATGGCCGCAAGGCACATGGGATGCACAAGATACAATGAGTAGGACGACGTCCCCAGCGCATGCAGCAGCCCCAGGCGTGGTACCCGGTTGTGCAGTTCTAGCGCCAGCGTACCCGACAGGATTGCCGCGGCCGGCAACCCCCAGGCAACGAAACGCGGCCAGCCCGGCTGCAGCACCGGCAGCGCCAGCAGCGCTGCCAGCCCGGCCGCCACCAGCAGTCCGGCAACGTGGGCGGGCAGGCGTTGCAGCAGGTCCGTGCGGGTGAACAGCCAGCCGATCGCCAGGCCATAGGCGAACTCCAGCAGGATCGGCGCGGTATAGAAGCCGGGGAGACTCGCCGGCGGCACCCGCAGCATCGACCCGGCGACGACCACCAGAGCCAGTCCGCCCAGCGCGCTCACGATGCGCGCGCGCCCCGCCAGCGGCAGGGCCAGCGCGAACAGCAGGTAAAAGTACATTTCGTAGTTCAGGGTCCAGCCGGGAATCACCAGCGGTTCCAGCGCCGGCGTCACCGGATGGGGCCAGGCGACGAACAGATAGGACGCGGTCACATGGGCGGCATCGAACCGCGCGGTCTGCAGCAGGCCGGGCGCCAGCAGCAGCAGGATCAGGGTAAAAGTCGTCACCGCCCAGTACAGCGGCACCAGCCGGATGATGCGCTGCCTGAGGAACTGCAGCGGCGTCTGCGGGCGCAGATCGGTGGTGATCCACATGATGCAGCCGCTGATCACGAAGAAGATGTCGACCCCGCCGGCCAGCCCGGTGGGCCAGCCTCCGGAATAGCCCATCCGGGCGAGCGGAGGCAGGAGGTGGAAGACCACGACCATCAGCGCCGCGATGCCGCGCAGATGTTGGATGCCGACCAGTTCGCCAGCCTTCCTCCGCATGATCTCTGGCCCTTCCGCTACGATGCACCGGCCCGTAGCCCGCCGGATCCAGGGGCGCAAACAGTTGCAGGTCAGTGCATTTTCATTCCGCGCCAAAATGAAGCAGTCCTGTCGCGGCCCGGCGCAGCACGGCGCCCTTGCTTGCCAAGGCGGAAGCCGAGGCGTAGGAAATTGCCGTTCTGTTCGCTTTCTTGATGCGTTCCGGAAAACTGGGGGTCTGTTCAGTGCGTGTCTTGATTTGCTTACTGGCCTTTCTGGTCAGCAGCTGCGCATCCTTGGGCGCCGATACCACCATCGCCAGCGGTCCGCGCTATTCCGATCGGGTGGTGGATGACGGTTACCAGCTGGGCGTGGGCGATCGGGTCCGGGTAACCGTCTATCGCGAAGAAAACCTGTCGGGCGAATTCCCGGTGGGCCCGGCAGGCACCATCTCCGTGCCGCTGATCGGGGCCGTTCCGGTAACCGAACAGACCGCCGACGCCGTCGCGGAGGCCATCCGCACGCGCCTGGCGGATGGATACCTGAAGGACCCGCGCGTCAATGTCGAACTGGTCACGCTGCGCCCGTACTACATCCTTGGCGAGGTGGGCCAGCCTGGTCGGTATGAGTTCGCCACCGGGCTGACTGCGATGAACGCGATTGCCACCGCCGGCGGCTTCACGCCCCGGTCGGAGAAGCGGGTGCTGTATATCCGGGAAGCCGGCGCCGCGGGCGAGCAGGCCTATCGCCTGTCGGCCGACCTGCGCATCTGGCCGGGCGACACGCTGCGCATCGGCGAACGGCTGTTCTAGGCAACGGCCCGGCAATCATGATCACCAGAACGACCGGCCGCCTCCGCCAGCGCGGATCACGCCTGTGTGCCTTGCTGCTGGCGGCCTGCTGCGCCCCGGCCGCACAGGCGCAAGGGCAGGCGCTGGTGCAGGACGGGATCATCATCGATCCGGTGCTTCCCTTCGACTTCGATCAGGGTCGCAACACGTCCCTGCGCGAACAGGTCATGATGGAGAACGGCCCGCTGGGCATTAGGCGCGGCACGTTGCTGATCCTGCCGCGGGTCTCCACCGGTGTGGGCGCGTCGAACAATCCTTTCCTGGCTGGCGGCGATCCCGATGGCGATGTCTTCGTGCGCGTCAATCCGAGCGTCGACGTGCGCACCGACTGGGCGCGCCACCGCCTCAATCTGAACGCTTCCGCCGTCCTGACCCGTTATGCGCGGGAGGATCGGCTGAACCGGACCGAATGGAACCTGGGCGCCAGCGGCCTGCTGAATGTCGGCGATTACGGCACTGTGGAGGCGGAGGCGCGCGTGTCCCGCGTGCAGGAGGAGCCCTACACCAGCGGGCTCGACGCCTCGACCGCGATCCTGTCACGGTTTCGCCGCGGCTTCGGCGCTCTGCGCGCCGCGCGCCAGGTGGGCCGCACCCGCTTCAGCGCCACCGCCGCGCTGGAGGATTACAGCTACGACGATCTGGAAGCCGGCGATGGCACGGTCATCAGCCAGGGCGCGCGCAACCGGCGCGACTGGACGGGTGCGGGCCAGGCCGAATACGCCTTCTCTCCCGGCGCGGTCGGCTATGTGCAGGGAAGCTATGTGGTCATCGACTACCAGCTGCCCGGCACCCCGCTGGCGCCGACGCGCGACGGCCAGAGCTGGCGCCTGCTGGCGGGCCTGAATGCGGACCTGCCCGGCCGTCTGCGCGGCACGATCGCCGCCGGCTACACCCGCCGCAGTTTCGACGACCCGACCTACGACCCCGTTTCCGGCTTCTCCGCGCAAGGGGAAGTGACCTGGTTCGCCGACCCGCTGACCAATGTCACCCTGCTCGGCCGCCGGTTGCTGCAGGAGGCGCCGATCGGCGGTGACGCCTTTTTCGAAAGCAGCGCCCGGCTGTCGGTCGACCGATCCGTCCGCCGCAACCTGCTGCTGGGTGTGTCCGGCTATCTGGGCAAGATCGAATATGGGCGCTCCCCGGTCGACTTCCGGGTTCGCCAGGCCGGCGCATCGGCCGAATATTTCGCCCCGCGCTGGTACGATGTGCGGCTGGGGCTGACCTGGACCAGACGCAATGCCCGGCCCGCCACGATCGGCGTGGCGGATTTTGACGAACTCGCCGCGTTGCTGACGCTGACGATCCATCCATGAGGACGGCCATGACCACCGACAGCTTCGACGCACAGGACAGGACCGAAACCCCGCGGGCGGGCCGTGAGCGGGCCCCGCGTACCGCAGGCGCCCTGATCGGCGGCCTAGGTGGCGCGCTGCGCCGCCGCTGGAAGCTGGCGGCTGCCGTCGCGGCGATCGTGCTGGCCGTCGCGCTGGCCGCGATCATGAGCATGTCGCCCGATTACCAGGCGGTGTCGCGCATCCGGGTCGACCCTTCCCTCAACCCGATGGAGCAGGAAGGCGCGCAAAGCGTGCTGAACGCCGAGGCGATCGAGACCGAGACGGGCCTGATGTCCTCCCGCGCGCTGGCCGAAGCGGTGGTACGCGACCTGGAGCTGTATCGCGATCCTGAATTCGCCGGCGACGATGCACTGGCGGCCGGGCCGCCATCGGCCGCACTGATCTCCCGCACCGTCAATGCCGTGCGCCGCCGCACCGGCATCGGCCGCGACCAGCTGAGCTACATCATCTCCCTGTCGTTCAAGTCCGAGGATCCGGAAAAGGCGGCCGAGATCGCCAATGCTTTGGTCGAAACCTATATCGACCTGCGCGCACGCTCTTCTTCCGGCACGTCCGAACGGCAGGCCGGCTTCTTCCGCGAACGGCTGACCGAACTGGCGAGCGAAGTCACCGTGGCCGAAAGCCGCCTGGCCAATTACCGCGCCAGCACCGGCCTGCCGCAGACCGGCAGCTCGGGCACGGTCGCCGACCAGCAGATCACCACCTTGTCCAGCCAGCTCGCCTCCGCCGAAGGCGAGGCGGCATCGGCCCGTTCCAACGCGCAGGTCGCCAGTTCGCAGCTGGCCAGCGGCAATGTGGACGCGGTCGCCGCGGTGCAGGGTTCCAACGTCATCCGCGACCTGCGCAACCAGCGGGCGGAGATCCTGCGCGAAAAGGGCGAGATCGAAACCCGTTACGACAGCCGCCACCCCGAAGCGATCCGGGTGCGCGACCAGCTGGCGGAAATCGACCGGCAGATCCTGGACGAAGGACAACGGGTGGTCACCTCCCTGCAGGCCCAGGCGCGCGCCGCCAGTGCCGAAGTGGGTGCCCTGCGCAGCCGCATGTCCTCGCTCGAGGGCCAGCGGGCCACCAACACCCGCGCCTCGGCAGAGGCCGAGCGGCTGGAGCGGGATGCCGCCAGCGCCCGCGCGCAATATGACCGCATGAACGAACTGTCGCTGGAAAGCACGCAGTCGAGCGGTGCCGTGATCACCCAGGTGGAAGTGGTCGACGCGGCCGAGCCGCCGGTCAGCCCCGACGGGCCGCCGCGCTCCGTGCTGCTGGCGCTGGCCATGATGGTCGCCGCAGGATCGGGCATCGGCTGCGCGCTGGCGGTGGAGATGTCCCGCGGCGGCCTGCGCACGATCGACGATTTCGAGAGCGTGCTGGGCCTGCGCCTGCTCGCGTCCATTCCGCTGGCGGGTCGGCGCGGCTTGCGCGGAAAGACCCGCCACGATCCGGACCCGGCCGATACGATCACCGCCAATCGCGCGACCCTGTATATCGAGGCGATCCGCAACCTGCGCGCCTCCCTGTCCCGGGCCGGTGGCGGCAAGGGCAAGGTGGTCGCCTTCACCTCCGCCATTCCGGGCGAAGGCAAGACGGAGACGGCGCTGTCCTATGCCCGGCTGCTGGCGATCAACTCGACCCGCGCGCTGCTGATCGATTGCGACCTGCGCAATGGCCGCGTGTCGCGTCGGCTGCCGCATCGGCCCGAACAGGGGCTGGTGGAGCTGCTGGGGGGCGAGATCACGCTGGAGCAGGCCGTGACGATCGACGAGACGTCCGGTCTCGCCACCCTGTCCGTCGCCGCCGCACACTTCACCAGCCAGGATCTGTTCGAAGGCCCCGCCATGGCCGAGCTGCTGGACCGCGCGCGCCGGGAATATGATCATGTCGTGCTCGACCTCCCGCCCGTGCTGGCGGTGGCCGATGCGCGCACCATCGCCCGCCATGCCGATGGCGTCTGCGTGGTGGTCCGCTGGGGTCACACAAAGCCGGACGCCACGATCCAGGCGGTGGACCAGCTGCGTGATGACGGCGTCACCATCCTGGGCGGTGCCTACACCATGGTCGATCCCGACGCGCCGGTGATGGCGGGGGGTTACTTCACCGGGGCGCTGTACCGCAGCTATTTCGGCTGACGGCTGGCGGTCGGGGGCGCCGGTCCGCCCCGCGACGGTTGGTTGACCTTGCACCTGTAAGCTGGGATCGTGCCTGCGGAGACAATCGGCACGATAGCTGAAGATAGGATGCAAAGGCGGTGCCACGGTTCCAGTATCCGCGCTATGCCGTCCTGATCGGATGCGTCTTCCTGGCCCTCTGCCTGGTGCAGCTGGCCGGGAGCCTGATGTTCTACCAGATCATCGACCGCCAGACCCTGCGCGACGATCATGCACGCCGGGTGGCCGAACTGCTGGTGGTCAGCGACCGCCTGCACGGGATCGCCCCCGACCAGACGGCCCGCAGCATGACGACCAGCCATCTGGTGGCGGAGATCTCGTCGACACCCCGGGTCACGCGCCGCCCGCGGGACGAGATGCTGGTCGATATTGCCAGCCGGATCGTCGCGTGGGAGCCGGCCCTCGCTGATCGAGCGCTGCATCTCACGCTGGTGCCCACCAGCCGGAACAGCAAGGATCTGATCGGGTCGTTGCAGCTGTCGGACGGAACCTGGCTCAACTTCCAGTCGCATGACATTTCCACGATGTGGCCGGTGGCCTGGCGCGCCAACGTCCTCACCTTCGTCCTGGCCGTTGCAATCCTCGGCATCGGGCTGGCGGTGCTGAACCGGCTGGGCGCGCCGCTGCGCCGGTTGACCAATGCCGCCGGCGCCATCGGCCACGGGCGGGAGGTCGCCATCGACGAGAGCCATGGGCCCCGCGATCTGCGCGACCTGGCCCATGCGATGAACGTGATGCAGGAACGGATCGCCCGGCTGCTGCAGGATCAGGCGCGATCGTTCGAGGCGATCAGCCATGATCTGCGCACGCCCCTCGCCCGGCAGAAGATCGCCGCCACCTTTGTCGAGGATGAGGAAGTCGCCGCGATCATCGCCGGCAGCGCGACCGAGATGGACGATCTGCTGACATCACTGCAGAACTACCTGCGCGCGCAGCACCTCGATGCATCGCCGGAGCCGGTCGAACTGAAGACCTTCCTCGAAGAACAGCTGCAGGCCTTTGGCGATGCCGTCACGATCGCCGGTTGCGACGATGCCTGGGTGACCACCTATCGCGAACCGCTCGCCCTGGCGGTACACGCGTTGGCGGAGAACGCCGTGCGGCATGCCGGGGCGGCGCAGATCGCGATCGAGCAGCGCGAAGGAGCGTGGGTCATCGCCATTGCCGACCTGGGGCCCGGCATTCCGCAAAGCTATTTCGAGGCGATCCTGCAGCCATTCTTCCGCCTGGATGCCGCCCGGCAGCGCAACACGAAGGGGTTCGGTCTGGGCATCCCGACCGCGCATCACCTGATGATGCGCTTCGACGGTGCGCTGACCTTCGAATCGCCTGCGGGTGGCGGGCTGGTCGCGCGGCTGCAGGTGCCGGTGGCCGATTTGGGCTGAGCGCAACGGTCGGCCGGTGGAGCGACACGGCCTGCGAAAAGCGGATACGAAAAGGCCGGGGCGCGCCTCTCGGCGGCCCCGGCCCTTGCCGGATCGACGAACCGATCAGCCGAAATAGGCGGTCAGGTCGGTCGTGAACGCATCCATGACCAGCACGGTGCTGCCATCGGTGAAGGTCAGGGTCGTGCCCGTCGCGCCAACCGACAGCGACTTGAACGCCTGGCCATCCTCGAACGCGATGGTGTCGCGGAACAGGCAGAACTGGGTCAGCACGTCCTGGCCCGAATTGCAGCCGAACACGACGGTGTCGATGCCTTCGCCGGTGCTCATGATGTCGTTGCCGGTGCCGCCGAACAGGATGTCGTCACCCTCGCCGCCGATCAGCTTGTCATTGCCGGCGCCGCCATACAGCTTGTTGCCGTCGCCGCCGAAGGTGCTGAGCGTGTCGTTCCCGTCGCCGCCATACAGGAAGCTCGCGCCCATCTTGTTGTGGATGTAGGCGGTCAGCGTGTCGTTGCCGCTTTCGCCGTACAGCACGTTCACCAGGCTGTCCTGCGTGGAACCATAGCCGCGCGCGGTGATGGTGTCATTGCCAGAGCCGCCCTCGGCGTAGTTGTAGCCGGTCGATCCGTCATTGCTGCGCAGCGTGTCGGCCGACAGGTAGATCGTGTCGTTGCCCGAACCGCCGAATGCCTTGTTCGTGATGTGGCCGTCCGAATTCTCGATCGTGGCTTCGAGATGGATCGTGTCGTTGCCCGAACCGCCAGTTGCGATCATTTCGGACTTCGTGGTGCGGCAACCGGTGGAATCCAGCATGTAGCTGTATCCTTCGATGGTGTCGTTGCCGTCACCACCGTCCAGCAAGATGCCAGTGTAGCTGGCGGCGCTGGCAGCCTGGACAAACAGCTTGTCGTTGCCGCTGCCACCAGATTGCCAGGCGCGCACGTCGCGCGTGTAGTTATAGCCGAAGAGCATGGTGGTGTTGAGAACGTCATCACCGCCATTGCCGAACAGCGACGTGTTGTTGTGCGTGCTGGTCAGCCGGTCATCACCACCGAGACCGATCAATATCTGCCAATCAAAGCAGCTGCGAAGCGTGAGATCTCTGTTCAAGAAAGAAAACATCGGCCATCCCCTGGTACAACAACGTCTGACTTGCCGTTAGCAAAACAAGATGCAGCTGCAAGTAAGACGCTGCAGTAGCCATGTTCCATATCGGGACGGGATGATTTGCGGAATACTCAGCCAGCTGGTCCGATCTTTGCTTGGCCGCGCAGGGCCGGGCTTGAAGGGGGATCCGTTGGGCTGCCGCGCGCCCTTGCCGATGGCCTCGCCCGCCTCCATCTGCCCGCCATGGCCGATCCTGCCTTCTTCGCCATGCCGGATGGCCGCCGCATCGCCTACCGGCTGGTGCGCGGCGCCCGCTCAGGCTCCGGCAGCGCTACCGTGCTGTTCCTGCCGGGCTACATGTCCGACATGAGCGGCGGCAAGGCGACGGCGCTGTTCGAACAGGCGCAGGCGGCCGGCCATGGCTGCCTGCTGCTGGATTACAGCGGCTGCGGCCTGAGCGACGGCGATTTCGCCGCCGGCAGCTTGACCCACTGGGCGGACGAGGCGGTCGCACTGGCAGGGGCGCTGACCGATGGTTCGCTGGTGCTGGTCGGATCGTCCATGGGCGGCTGGCTGATGCTGCTGGTGGCGTTGCGGCTGCAGAGCCGTGTGGCCGGGCTGGTCGGCATCGCGCCCGCGCCCGACTTCACCGACTGGGGCTTCGACGCGGCCGAGCAGGCGCAACTGGCCGCAGGCGAGACGCTGCTGCGTCCCAACGCCTACGGCCATCCGCCGACGCCCACGCATCCCCTGTTCTGGGCGGACGGACAGGCCAATCGCCTGCTGGATGCCCCTATTGCCCTCACCTGCCCGGCCCGGCTGCTGCACGGCCAGGCGGATGAGGTGGTGCCTCCGGCGCTGTCGCTGCAGCTGGCTGAACGGCTCGCCAGTGCGGATGTGCAGGTCACGTTGATCAAGGGCGGCGACCACCGCCTGTCCGCCCCCGAACAGATCACCCTGCTGCTGCGCAATGTCGCCGGCCTTATCGAAAGCATCCCATGACCACGCTCTCCGTCCTCGATCTCGTTCCCATCCGCGAAGGCGAAGGCGCTGGCGAGGCCCTCGCCGCCGCGGCCCGCCTGGCCCAGGTGGCGGAAGAATCCGGCTATCACCGGTTCTGGGTGGCGGAGCATCACACCATGAACGGGATCGCCGGCGGCGCCACCTCCGTGGTGCTGGCGCATATCGGCAATGCCACCCGCACCATCCGCATCGGATCGGGCGGGATCATGCTGCCCAATCACAGCCCGTTCCTGATCGCGGAGCAGTTCGGCACGCTGGATGCGCTGTTCCCCGGCCGGATCGACCTGGGCCTCGGCCGTGCGCCCGGGGCCGGGCCGGTGCTGGGGCAGGCGCTGCGCAAGGATCTGCACCGGGCGGCGGAGGCCTTCCCGCAGGACGTGCTGGAGCTGCGCGCGCTGCTGACCGGCGATACCGACCTGCCGATCGCCGCCACGCCGGGCCTGGGCGCGCAGGTGCAGATGTGGCTGCTCGGCTCCAGCCTGTTCGGCGCGCAGCTGGCCGCGCGGCTGGGCATGCCTTACGCCTTCGCCAGCCATTTCGCGCCAGATCACCTAGATCAGGCCCTGTCCGTCTATCGCAGCCAGTTCCGCCCCTCCGTCGCACTGGAGCAGCCCTATGTCGCTGCCGCCATGAACGTGTTCGCCGCGGAGACCGATGCGGAGGCGCAACTGCTCGCCACCAGCCAGGAACAGTCCTTCGTGCGCCTGCGCAGCGGCGATCCGGGCAAGCTGCCGCCGCCAGTGCCGCATTACCGCGACACGGCCCCGCCAGCGGCGCTGGCGATGATGGAACACATGATGAAGATCCGCGCCGTCGGCAGCCCGGCCACCGTGCGCGCCGCGATCGGCCGCTTTGTCGAACGGACAGGCGCGGACGAGATCATCGTGGCCGGCGCAACCTTCGATCCCGCCGCCCGCGAAGAGTCTCTGCGGTTGACGAAAGCCGCGCTCGGCTGACAGGACGCGGGAACGATAAAGTAACAGCGGCGTGACATAATCGTGCGAACAGCTGGATTTTGAGAGGACAGGCGATGGCGACCGGAGAGACTGGCCCGATGGACGATGCGGCGCTGATCGCGACCTTGCAGGCGCAGATCACGGCATCGCTGCTGCCGAACGAAGGCGGCTTCACCGGGCCGCAGCTGGCAGAGGCTGCCGCCTTCCTGCTGGAAGCCGCCCGGCAGCGTCCGCGGACGGAAGCCGCGCTGCTGGTGCGCAGCGGGGCGGAGGGGCAACGCTCCACCCGCATCGCCATCGTCAACAAGGACATGCCGTTCCTGGTCGATTCGGTCGCAGGGGCCGTCGCGGCGCAGGGTCTGGCGATCGACATGCTGGTCCATCCGATCCTGCACGTGCGCCGCGATGCGGACGGACGACTGCTGGATCTGCCCGACAGCTCCGCCGCGGGCGAGACGCGCGAGTCGATGATCTATCTGGAGATTGCGCGGCTGGACGCCCGCGCCCGCCGCGCGCTGGAAGATCAGCTGCAGGTGACGCTGGCCGATGTGCGCGCAGCCGTGGCCGACTGGGCGCGGATGAAGGACGTGCTGGAGGAAGACGCCGACCGGCTGGCCGATGGCGAGCATGCCGCGCTGCTGCGCTGGCTGGCGGCGGACCGGCTGACGCTGCTGGGCCACCAGACCATCGTGCGCGACGGTGCCGCCACGGATCTGCTGGGCATCTGCCGGGCGGGCGAGCCCGATCTGCTGGCGGAGGAAACCCTGTCCCGCGCCTTTGCCTGGTTCGATGCAGCAGCAAGTGGCCGTTCGGGCGCCGCGCCGCTGATCGTGAAGGCCAATCGCGTCGCGCGCGTGCATCGCCGCGTGCCGCTGGACCTGTTCCTGGTGCCCGTGTTCGAAGGGGGCCGTGTCGCCGCCCTGTCGATCCACGCGGGCATCTGGACCAGCGCCGCGCTGGCCACTCCGCCGGACCAGATGCCCGTGCTGCGCCGCCAGCTGGCCGACATACTGCAGCGCCATGGCCTGACGCACGGGAGCCACGATGCCAAGGGGCTGGTCCATGCGCTGACCGCGTTGCCGCACGACCTGCTGATCGGCTTCCCGGTGGACGATGTGGAGCGGGTCGCCACCACCATGATGGCGCTGACCGACCGTCCGCGCCCGCGCCTGGCGCTGGTGCAGGCCCCGCTGGAGCGGCACATCTTCGCCTTTGTCTGGCTGCCGCGCGACATGCTGGGCTCCTCCATCCGGCGGCAGGTGCAGGAACTGCTGGAACACGCCATCGGGGCGGAAACGCTGGACTGGTCCATGCAGATGGAGGGCGGCACGCTGGCCACCCTGCGCTTCGTGCTGGACGTGCGCGGCCTTGGCCGGCCGGTCGATCCCGCTGCCGTGGATGCGCGGCTGCAGGCCATGCTGCGCGGCTGGTCCGATGCGGTGGAAGATGCGCTGGGCGGACTGGAGGAGCCCGGCCGGGCGGCTGCGCTCGCCAGCCGCTATGCCGAGTGCTTCCCCGCCAGCTACCGCACCGAATATGGCGCGGCGGAGGCGGCGCAGGACATTGCCCGGCTGCGCCACCTGGCGGTGGCCGAACCGCAACGGCCGCTGGGCCGCGATGCCCGGCTGTACCGCGCGAACAACGATCCGGCGGACCAGCTGCGGCTGAAGCTGTACCAGGCGGGCGGCGCCATGCCGCTGTCCGACGCGGTCCCGGCGCTGGAGAATTTCGGATTTCGCGTGCTGGCCGAAATGCCGACCGAACTGGCCGGCGACGATGCCGACACCATTCACGATTTCAGCCTGCAGCTGACCGGCGGCGGTGATGCGGCGGCCCTGCTCGACCGGGCGGCGCCGATCGAGACCGCCATCGTGGCGGTGATCAATGGCCGGGCGGAAGACGACGTGTTCAACCGCCTGGTCACCAGTACCGCGCTGGTCGCCGGCGAGGCCGACTGGCTGCGCGCCTTCTACCGCTATCTGCGGCAGACAGGCGTCGCCTTCACAATCTACACCGTGGTCGATGCGCTGCGCGGCGCGCCCGCGGTGACGCGCGCGCTGGTGCAGCTGTTCCGCGTGCTGCACGACCCGGCCTTCGCCGGGGACCGCGATGCGGCGGCGCGGGAACAGGCGGATGCGATCACCGGCGGGCTGGCGCAGGTCAGCGCGCTCAACGATGATCGTCTGTTGCGCCTGTACTGGGCCACCATCAACGCCGTGCTGCGCACGAACGCCTTCGCGCCCGCCGGACAGGAAGCGCTGGCGCTGAAGCTGGATTCGTCGCTCGTCCCCGGCCTGCCCCGGCCGGTGCCGTGGCGGGAGATCTTCGTCTATTCGCGCCGGGTGGAAGGCATTCACCTGCGCGCTGGGCCGGTCGCGCGCGGCGGCCTGCGCTGGTCCGACCGGCGGGATGATTTCCGCACCGAAGTGCTGGGCCTGATGAAGGCGCAGCGGGTGAAGAACGCCGTTATCGTGCCGACAGGCGCCAAGGGCGGCTTCTACCCCAAGCAGCTGCCCAGTCCGGCTGTGGACCGCGACGCCTGGTTTGCGGAAGGCAAGGACAGCTACAAGCTGTTCATCCGCACGCTGCTGTCGGTGACGGACAATCTGCAGGGCGGCCGCACCGTGCATCCCGAAGGCATCGTGATCCGCGACGGGGCCGACCCTTATTTCGTCGTGGCGGCGGACAAGGGCACCGCTACCTTCAGCGACACCGCCAACGCGATTGCGGAGGAACACGATTTCTGGCTGGGCGATGCCTTCGCCAGCGGCGGTTCCAACGGCTACGATCACAAGGCGATGGGCATTACCGCCCGCGGCGCATGGATCTCGGTGCAGCGCCACTTCCTGGAACGGGGCGTGGACGTGCAGAGCGAAAGCGTGCGCGTGGTTGGCTGCGGCGACATGTCGGGCGACGTGTTCGGCAACGGCATGCTGCTCTCGAAGGCGATCAAGCTGGTCGCCGCATTCGATCACCGGCACATCTTCATCGACCCGGCGCCCGATCCGGCCGCCAGCTGGGCGGAACGGCAGCGCCTGTTCGACCTGCCCCGGTCCAGCTGGGCGGATTATGACAGCAGCCTGATCTCCACCGGCGGCGGCGTCTGGCCCCGCACCGACAAGCGCATCGAACTGTCGGCCGAGGTTCGTGCGGCTCTGGGCGTGGAGGACGAGGCGCTCGATCCCGACAGCCTGATCGCCGCGATCCTGAAGGCGCCGGCGGACCTGCTGTGGTTCGGCGGCATCGGCACCTATGTGAAGGCGCGCGGCGAAAGCCATGCCGATGTGGGCGATCCGGCGAACGATACCCTGCGCGTCGATGCGGCCGACCTGCGCGTGGCGGTGATCGGCGAAGGCGCCAATCTGGGCATCACCCAGGCGGCGCGGATCGAATTCGGCCTGAAGGGTGGCCGGTCGAACACCGACTTCATCGACAATTCGGCCGGTGTCGACTGTTCCGACAACGAGGTGAACATCAAGATCGCGCTCGCCGCCGCCAAGGCAGCGGGGCGGCTGGAAGAGGATGGCCGCCGCGCCGTGCTGCGCGAGATGACGGACGAGGTCGCCGCCCTGGTGCTGGAGGACAACCGTCTGCAGGCGCTGGCGCTGTCCATTGCCGAGCGCGGCGGCGCGGCGGCGGTGCCGTCGCTGGCCGGCCTGATCGACGGGCTGGAGGAGCGCGGTGATCTGGACCGCCGGACCGAAGGACTGGCCGGGGCGGAGGAGCTGGCGCGCCGGGCCGCGGACGGGCTGGGGCTGACCCGGCCGGAACTGGCGGTGCTGCTGTCCAGCACCAAGCTGGCGCTGCAATCCGCGATCGAGGGCAGCGAACTGGCGGCGGACGCTTCGGCCGAGCCGATCCTGCTGGCCGACTTCCCGGCCACCATGCAGGAACGTTTCCGGCCCGAGATCCTGGGCCACCAGCTGCGCCGCGAGATCGTGGCAACGTCCATCGCCAATCGCATGATCAACCGGATGGGCGTGATCCATCCCTTCATGCTGGCGGCGGAGGAAGGCGCGCAGCTGGCCCATGTGGCGGCCGCCTTTGTCGGCGCCTGCGACCTGCTGGGCATGGAAGCCCTGTGGGACGCGATCGACGCGACCGCCATGCCCGAAGCGGCGCGGCTGATGCTGTTCGACCAGGCGGCACTGGCGCTGCGCGGGCACATGACCGATCTGCTGCGCTCCGGCGACAGCACGACCCCGTCGGCCACGATCACCGACATGGCGGACCAGGTGGTCGAACTGGTCAACAATGTGGACGATCTGCTGGCGGCGGAGGCGCGCGGCCATGCCGGCGCGATCGAGGCTGCGCTGACCGAAGCGGGTGCGCCGGCCGAGCTGGCGGCGGCGGTTGCCCGGCTGTTCGCCATCGACGGCGCCATCGGCCTGGCGCGGCTGGCGCGCACTACTGGGCAGGGTCCGGTGGCACTGGCCAACGCCTTCATCATGCTGGGCGAGGAGCTGGGCCTCGACTGGGCGCAGGCCCGCGCGGCGGTGATGGCCCCCTCCGATCCGTGGGACCGGATGCTGGTGTCGGGCCTCGCGCGCGATTTCCAGCAGATGCGCTTCGCCTTCCTGCAGGCACGGTTGCAGGAACCGGCCGCCGGGCGCGATCCGCTGGCCGAAGTGCGCGGCTGGCTGGGCGAGCATACCGATGCAGTCCAGTCGCTGCGCCGGATGACCGCACGGGCGCGCGCCGCCACCCCGGTGACGCCGGCGATGCTGGCGCATCTGGCCGGGCAGGCGCGCAGCCTGCTGCAGCGATGAGCGAGAGCGGGGGAGAGGCTGGGAGCATCACCGGTGCTGACGTGGTGATCGTCGGCACCGGCCATGCCGGGGCGCAGGCGGCCATTGCCCTGCGCCAGCATGGCTTTGCCGGCTCCATCCTGCTGGTCGGGCGCGATCGCGACCTGCCATACGAACGCCCGCCCTTGTCCAAGGAATATCTGACCGGCGCCAAGAGCTTCGAACGCATGCTGATCCGTCCACCCGCCTTCTGGGCGGAACGGCAGATCGCCTTTCTGCCGGGCACCAATGTCGGCAAGGTCGATCCGATGGCGAAGCAGCTGGGCATCAGCGGCGGCCGCACGCTTGCCTATGGCACGCTGATCTGGGCCACCGGCGGCGATCCCCGGCGCCTGTCCTGCAGCGGAGCGGATCTGGCCGGCATCCATGCGATGCGCGATCGGGCGGATGCGGATCGGCTGCTGGCGGAACTGCAGGGTGGTGCCCGCCGCGTGGTGGTGGTGGGCGGCGGCTATATCGGTCTGGAAAGCGCCGCCGTGCTGGTGCAGGCCGGCTGCGACGTCACCGTGGTGGAGCAGCAGGACCGCGTGCTCCCCCGCGTGGCCGGCGCGGATCTGGCGCAGTTCTACCAGGCGGAGCACGAGGCACGCGGGGTGCGCTTCCGCCTTGGCCGGACGGTCGAATGTGTCGAAGGCGTGGACGGCCGCGTCGCCGCCGTGCGGCTGGATGGCGGCGAGACGCTGGCCTGCGACATGGCGGTGGTCGGCATCGGCATCGTCCCGGCGATCGGCCCGTTGATCGCGGCTGGCGCGGCCGGCGCCAATGGCGTGGACGTGGACGAATTCTGCCGCACCAGCCTGCCTGACATCTACGCCATCGGCGACTGTGCAGCCCATGCCAACCGCCATGCCGGCAATGCGGTGATCCGGCTGGAAAGCGTCGGCAATGCGCATGACATGGCGAACACCGCCGCGCGCGACATCTGCGGCGATCCGCAGCCCCATGATGCGCTGCCGTGGTTCTGGTCCAATCAGTACGACCTCAAGCTGCAAACCGTTGGACTCGCCTTCGATTACGATGCCACCGTACTGCGCGGCGATCCGGCGACACGCAGCTTCTCGGTGATCTATCTGCGCGCCGGCCAGGTGGTGGCGCTCGACTGCGTCAACGCCACCCGCGACTATGCGCAGGGGCGCAAGCTGGTGGAGGCGCAGGCGGTGATCGCGCCGGAGCTGCTGATGGACACGGACACGCCGCTGAAGGCGATGCTCTGAAGCCGTTCAGCATCCGTTCGCACGGGATGGGGTAATCGCCCCGGCATGACCCTCACCATCAACCGCCGCCACGCCGTCGCCATGCTGCTGGCGGGCCTTGCCCTGCCCGGCTGCGGTTCGGCGGCGGAGGCGCGGCCGTTCCGCGTGCAACTGAGCGAGGCCGAATGGCGCCGACGCCTGTCCCCTGGCGCCTTTGCCGTGCTGCGGCAGGAAGGCACAGAGCGCGCCGGCACCTCGCCGCTCAACCGGGAAAAGCGCACCGGCACCTATCATTGCGCCGGCTGCGCCAAGCCGCTGTTCGCCAGCCGCACCAAGTTCGAATCCGGCACCGGCTGGCCCAGCTTCTGGCAACCGCTGACCGGCGCGGTGGGCACGGGCACCGATTACGGGCTGGGCCTGCCCCGCACCGAAGTGCATTGCGCTGATTGCGGCGGCCATCTGGGCCATGTCTTCGATGACGGTCCGCGGCCGACCGGCAAGCGTTACTGCATGAATGGCGTGGCGATGACCTTCCGGCCTGCCTGAGGGAGCTAGCCAGCCAGGCTTCGGCTGTCGGCACCTGGCGGTACAGGGGCCGATCTGGGCGGATCCTGCGGCTTGGTCCCGTTCAGGAAGAGGTTCGACCACACGTTCAGCCGGGCGAGGCGATAGCACAGATAGCTGATCAGGAACGTCAGCGTCACGATGAGCGAGAATTCGACCGCAATCGGCCAGTCTACCGTGAACATGGCAATGCCCAGCAGCTTCAGCACCGGTTGATGGACGATGTAGATGGCCATCGCGCCCGCCACCAGGGTGGTGACGACCCGGTTCGGGCGATCGAACCAGCGCCGGGCTCCGCTCAACACCACATGCGCCATCAGCACGCCCGAAAAGGCGCCCAGGAAGCTGGTCACCGCCTTGCCGATATTGCTGCTTCCGCCATAGGTCCGGTCGACATAGCAGATGATCCCGACGGCGATGGCTGCCCCGGCCCACAGCACGGGCCGCGGCCTGGTGAAAGCCTCCAGCACCGCGGGCGCGCGCGACAGAACCATGCCGCCGACAAAATATGGCACGAAGACAAGGAAGTCGATCAGCGACACCAAGGTTGCGAGCTGGTTATCATACAGGCCGGTGACGCTCATGAAGACGCGGGTGGCCACCCAGTATGATCCGGCACCGGTCATGAAGAGCAGCAGCACGGGGGTCAGGTGCCGGTTGGTGAACTCGACCGCCCTGGCCGGTACCTGAAGGTGCTGCAGCTTCGGCCACAGATAATGGGCCGCTGCCGCCAGTGCCGAATATTCCAGCACCACGACCAGGAACCACAGGTGACTCAGCCAATGTCGCCCGGGGGTTGTCAGCAGCGTCAGGAAGCTCCGGCTCGCCTGCTCCATGTCCCGCGGTTGCGCCGCTTCCATGCCATAGGCCGTGATCCACATCTGCAGGATGTTGATGAGCAATATGCCGGCGAGCAGCGGAGCCCCGAGGCGGATGACACGGTCCTTGAGCCACTGGTCCGGCGATCTACGTGCCAGAAGAAGGCCGGCGAAGTAACCGCTGACCAGGAAGAAAGCCTGCATCCGAAACGAGTGGATCGATACTTCCAGATATTCGAGGGCCACCGAGTTATCGACCGTATAGATGCCGAAGCCAGGGGTCACATAGATCAAAGCCGAATGGAACGGGATACCCAGGAACATCAAGAATGCCCGGGCCACATCCCAATATGCTTGCCGCGCGCTGGCCTTGCTCGGTAGAACGGTCATGGCACTCTCTGCGTAATCGTGAACACTACTCAGAGCGTGCCGGCTGCAAGCTCATTCATGCTCCCGCCCCCTCGTCGCGTCGAACCGATGTGTTGCGGCGCAGCATAGTTCAGAATCTATTGTAGGTCTAAGGAGTAATTGTGTTTGCCGGACCACATTCGGCGGCCGCATCGAACCGTAAGGCAGTCGCCCGGCGTGAACGGCGTGGAAACCGCTCGCCGTTGACGACCGGCTCCTGCAGAGCACCGCCGGAAATCGGATGCGTGACGGACAGGCGGCTGGTGCGGGCGGCGGGACTCGAACCCGCACATCCAAGGGATAGGGGATTTTAAGTCCCCGGCGTCTACCATTCCGCCACGCCCGCAATGGCGGGGGCTTAATCAACGCCGGCGGCAATGGCCAGCGGCGGCGCGCCTAGTCGGTATTCAGCCGCTCACGCATTTCCTTGCCCGGCTTGAAGTAGGGGACGCGCTTCGCAGGAACGTCCACCGCGTCGCCCGTGCGCGGATTGCGCCCGGTGCGGGCTTCGCGCGCGCGCGTGGTGAAGGTGCCGAAGCCGCGCAGTTCCACCCGCCCCCCTTCGGCAAGGCGCGCGGCAATCTCGTCAAAGAAGATGTCGACGATCTGTTCGACCTCCTCCACCCGCAATTCGGGATTGTCAGTCGCCAGCGCCTCGACCAGTTCGGAGCGGATCATTGCTTTCCCCTTGGCGCAGCGCCGGACGATGTACCGCCCGACCATGCGTGACCACCAGAATGACGACCCCCGCCGTCAGCCCATCACGTTGCCGTGCCGTAACTTGCCAAAAATCAAGCGAACAGGCAACGAACTTTGCCAAGCAGTCCCACTGCCGGACATCCTTGAACCCGCGCGACAACATGCCGCAAGGATCAGGCCGGGTCCAGCAGTTCCGCCAGCCCGATGCCCAGCCGATCCATCCGGTCGCGGATGACCGGCCATTCGGCCTGCAGGAAGATCGCGCGTTCTGCCGCCAGCAGGGCATCGGCCGCGCCTTCGCGCACGAACATGCCCACGCCGCGCTGCACGCGAATCAGTCCGTCCGCCTGGAACTGCTGATAGGCCTTGGCCACCGTCAGCGGATTGGCGCCCTGCTGCGCGGCAAAGGCGCGCACCGATGGCAGCATGGCCCCTTCGGCATAGCGCCCGTCGATGATCGCGGCGGCGATCTCTTCCCGCAGGCGCAGATAGACGGGGCGGCTGTCCGGCATGGGTGCTGCAGTGCCATAATACAGCGCGGCAGGCAAGAACCGCGCCCTTTATGTCCAGCCGGTTACGCGGTGGTTACAGGGGCAACGAACATCTTGGCATTCGGCGCAGCGGCGTTAGGGTGCGCGGTTTCAGGCTGCAACGGCAGCACGCAACAGGGACACAGCAGCGCATGGCATCAGCCCCACTCCGATCGGCAGACGAAGGCGGCACGATCTTGGGCCATCCCAAGGGCCTGTTCATCCTGTTCTTCGCCGAAATGTGGGAGCGTTTCTCCTATTACGGCATGCGCGCGCTGCTGATCCTGTACCTGACGAAGCACTGGCTGTTCTCCGACGGCGAGGCCGGCGTGATCTACGGCGCCTATACGGCGCTGGTCTACATCACCCCGGTGCTGGGCGGATATCTGGCGGACCGTTACCTGGGGCAGCGCAAGGCGGTGCTGTATGGCGCGGTGCTGCTGACCTTCGGCCACCTGCTGATGGGCTTCGAAGGCGATGGCGGACAGGATCCGGCCGCGCTCAACCTGTTCTGGCTGGCGCTGGCCTTCATCATCGTGGGGTCGGGCTTCCTGAAGGCCAACATCTCCGTGATCGTCGGATCGCTGTACCCCCGCACCGACAAGCGCCGTGATCCGGCCTACACGATCTTCTACATGGGCATCAATCTGGGCGCTTTCCTGGGCTCGCTGCTGTGCGGCTATATCGGGGAGACCTGGGGCTGGTCCTACGGCTTCGGCCTGGCCGGCTTCGGCATGCTGCTGGGCCTGGTGGTGTTCGTGATCGGCAAGCCGCTGCTGATGGGCCGGGGGGAGCCGCCGGCCGTACTGCGCAAGAGCCTGGAATGGTCGCTTTACGCCGTGGGCCTGGTGGCCGTGGTCGCCTGCTGGTGGATGGTCCAGAACCAGAGCGTCGTGGGTACGCTGCTGGGTGTGTTCGGCGGCATCCTGGTGCTGTATGTCCTGGGCACCGCCGTCATCAAGCTGCCGGCGGAGGACCGCGACCGGATCTTCGCCGCGATGTTCCTGATCGTCGCGTCCATCGTGTTCTGGGCGCTGTTCGAACAGGCCGGCAATTCGCTGAACCTGTTCACCGACCGCCATGTGGATCGCGTCATCTTCGGCTGGCAGATGCCCGCATCGATGTTCCAGTCGCTGAACGCGGCCTATATCTTCATGCTCGCGCCGCTGTTCGCCTGGGCGTGGACCGCGCTGGGGCGTCGGGGGGCGGAGCCGTCCGCTCCGTTCAAGTTCGGCCTGGGCATCGTGCAAGTCGGCATCGGCTTCCTGGTGCTGGTCTGGGGCGCCAACGCGGCTGGCGCGGGTGCCGCGGTGCCCGTGCTGTTCATCTTCCTGATCTATCTGCTGCACACGACCGGAGAGCTGTGCCTGTCGCCTGTCGGCCTGTCGGCCATGAACCGGCTGGCACCGGCGCACATGGCCTCGCTGATCATGGGCACCTGGTTCTTCGCGTCGGCCACCGGCAATTTCGCCGCCGGCCTGATCTCCGCCGCAGCGGGGGGCGAAGGGCTGGAGGGCGAGGAAGCCGGCAGGGAGCTGGTGCTGGGCGTCTATTCCAATGTGGGCTGGTACGCGATCGGCATCGGCGTGGTGGTGCTGGTGATCTCCCCCCTGATCAAGCGGCTGATGCACCTCGACACGCTGCAGGACGCCTCCGCCGTCGACCATGCCATGCTGGGCGAGGACGAGCTGGCCGAACCCATCGGTGCCGGCATCCACCCGGGTGTGAAGCGGCCCTGACCGCTCAGCCGAGCAGCGCGGCGATCTGCTGCGCTGCCAGCACGGCGAACAGCAGCGCCGATCCGGCCAGCGCGCCATTGGCCCACCAGCCATTGCGCGCCTCGGCCGGCAGCCGGGCCGAGTTGTTCAGCAGCAGCAGCGTGACGGCGAGGAACGGCATGAACAGCGCGCCGAACGCGCCATAGATCACCACCAGCAGCAGCGGCCGTTCGGCAAACAGCAGCAGCATGGGCGGGAAGGTCAGCCACAGCAGGTAGAAGCGGTAGGCGCCGCTGCCTTCCCCATTGCTGACGGCGTGATCCGCGCCCGGCTCGCCACCCCGCAGCTGGTACCACCAGTCGGCGAAGAACAGGCTCATCCCCTGCCACACGCCCAGCAGGCTGGACAGCGAAGTGGCGGCGAAGCCGACCAGGAACACCACCGCCACCACCGGCCCGAACCGCGCGGCCAGCACGTCCGACAGGCCCAGCAGCCCGCGATCGCTGTCCTCCAGCGCGGTGCCCGCGGCATGCAGCAGTTCCGCCCCCACGATCATCATGGCGATGACGAACAGACCGGTCACTGCATAGGCGATCGTGTTGTCGAACCGCATCATCGGCAGCCAGGCCGGCCCGCGCCAGCCTTTAGCCTGCGTCCAGTAGCCATAGGCTGCGGTGGTGATAGTGCCGCCCACCCCGCCGATCAGCCCCAGCGTGTAGAACAGCGAGCCTTCTGGCAGCCGCCCCGTCATGCCGCCCAGCAGATCGGGCAGGCGCGGCGCGACCAGCACGGCAAGGCCGACCATGATGACGAACATCATCGCCACCAGCACCTTCATCACTGCCTCGAACACGCCGTAACGGTTCAGCGACACGAAGATCAGGCCGAAGATCCCCGCCAGCACCGCCCAGGCACCCAGGGGCAGGACGGGGAACAGGGCCGCCAGCGGCAGCGCGGTCGCACTCATCGCCGTGGCGCCGTAGATAAAGCCCCAGATCAGCACGTAGATGCCGAAATACCAGCTGGTCCACCGCCCCAGCGATCGCCAGCCGGCCAGGATGGTCGATCCGGTAGCCAGGTGATAGCGCGCCGATCCTTCGGACAGGGCGATCTTCACCAAGCAGCCGATCACCGCCGCCCACAGCAGGTCATACCCGAAGCGCGATCCGGCGATCAGCGTCGCCACCAGATCGCCCGCGCCGACACCCGTGGCCGCGACCACCAGCCCCGGCCCCAGCGCCTTCAGCCGGCCGGAACCGGTCGGCGGGGCATTCATGCCAGCCGCGCCAGCGCTTCCGTGGCGGAGCGTTCCTGCGCGGCCTGGTACAAGACGAAGGGGTCCAGCACGGCGCGGCCCAGCGCCTCCTCGAACGCCGCCTGCGATCCGCCGGCGGCATAGCTGTCCGCGGCATCGCCTGCCCCCAGATTGGAGCGGAAGATGCCGGCCGCGCTGACCGGCAGGAAATCCTCATATGTCAGCGGCGCCAAGGTGACGAACCCGTCCGCCAGCGCCTGCCCGATGCTGGTGGCGCGGCCCGGTCGATCGGTGGGCAGGAACTGCGCATAGGCCAGCCCCTGTTCGTACAAGGCGGTGAAATCGTCGGGGAAGGTGGCAAAGGCATCATCCTCCCCATCGCCCGCCCGGGCGAGGCAGCGGTCGTACAGCGCGCGACCCGCCGGGGTCAGCGCGGCGCCGCGCTGCTCGATCTCGCCGAAGCGGGCGGTGTGCTGCGCGGGTGCGTCATTGCCGCCGGTCGGCACGAACGTCTCGGACAGCGCATGGAAGCTGGTCTGTCGCAGCAGGATCGGCACGGCCCGGCGCGGTGGCCCTTCGATGCTGGCCTTCGCCGCCATGCCGCGGCGCTGCATCTCCGCCTGTGCGGCGTCGATATCTAGCGTGCGCGGGGTCAGGTGGTTGATGTGCGGCCCGGGAAAGGCGACGATATCCGCCACCAGCCGGTGCTGCGCCAGCAACGCCTGATAGGTCGCCGCATCCACGATCGCGCGGCCCTGCCAGCGGAACGTCTCCAGCGCGGCGGCAACGAAACGCTCGGCCTGGCTCGGGCGCAGGCCGCCCTCCCGCTCCGCCTGTTCGACCAGCGCCAGGCATGCCTCCGACACGATGCGCCGGCCGGCCAGGATCGCCGCCGCCTGCTCCCGCAGGGCCGCATCCCCGATCAGCTCCAGCCGCAGCAGGGAGGTGAACACGCGAAACGGGCTGGCGGCCAGCTCCGCCGGGTCGGTCGCGCGGAAGGCGGTGGAGTGGACCGGGATGCCGGCGGGGGCGAGGTCGTAGTAGCCCACCGGCGCCATGCCCATGACCGCGAACACCCGTGCCAGCAATTGCAGTTCCGCCGCGGTGCCGACGCGGATGGCGCCGTGCCGCTCCTCGCCCAGCCGCGCATGTTCTCCGCTGGCGCTCAATTGCCGGTCCAGGTCCGGGTCGCGCGCCAGCACGGTGTCGTTCACCGCCGCCACGATCTCCAGCAGGTCGCCATAAAGCGGCACCTCCGCCCGATACATGGCCGACATTGCGGCGGAGAAGGCGGCACGAATGGCGGCGGGGGCGACGGTCTGGTCCATGCCCGCATGTCTAGCGCGTCAGGCGCGGCCGGTCACATCCTTACGCTGGCGGTCGTCAGATCCGCCGCGGCCAGGATGACGATGCCGGTCAGCGCCACGAACATCTGCGGCCCGCGCAGCCGTGCGAAATAGCGCGGGGCCATGCCGTGACGGGCAGCCCGCGGATCGAACAGTAGGACGGTCAGGTACCCTGCGAACAGCAACAGCCAGGACAGGAACGGCGCCGCCCCGATCGGCAGCATCGGCAAGGCCAGCGCCAGCACGCCGCAGACGAAGCGCACCAGCATGGCCGCCAGCTGCGCCGGGCGCGGCCCGCCTTCCGTGAAGAAGCTGAGCCCGCGGGCGACGCCGGCCAGGAACAGCAGGATCGCCGCCGTCCACAGCCGCCCGGCCAAGATCGCCGCCGGCCAGCCCGCCCAGCCCAGCAGGCCCAGTGCGACGATCAGGCCGGCCGGGCCGAACGCCAGCACCGCCGATAGCGGCGGCGTCCGGTCAGGTGTGTCGTTGCGCGGGGCAGGTGAGGTCATGCAGACAGGAAATGCGCCCGCCAACATTCGTTTCCGTCGCGCGACCTTTCGTGAAATAAGATGGACCCAACCATCAAGAGAGTGGGCCTGCAATTCTGGATCCGGCATGCCAACCCTGCGATTGATCCTGATCGGGCTGGCCCTGGCGCTGTGCATCGGCTGGCCAGGGCAGGCTGCGGCAACGATCGTGCCCCTGCGCGATCAGCTGTGCCTTGCCACCGCTCCCGCCGCTCTGCCCGACGATGCCCGCACAATCTCTCGATTGTCGTTCAGCTGCGATACCTCGCAGCATGCGGCCGTTTCGGAGGACGGGTGGCTGTGGCTGCAGTTGCGCGACACGGCCGCATTGTCGACAATGCCGGCCAGCTGGACCCTGCTGACCGATCAGCTGGTGTTCAAATCGCATACTGTCCTTATCATCGGCACTGACGGTTCGGTGCAGACCGAACGCTTCGCACCGGGGCAGGTCGGTAATCGCTGGATGCCGGGCGGTCTGCTGAGGGTCACAGTCGAGCGGCCAGGTGCACAGATTGCGGCGGTCTATCTCGGTTATCGCCAGCTGGCTTCGCTGGATCCGTTGCATCGGGTATCCGCCGCCACGCCGGTGGACATGCTGTGGCTGGGCGGCACGTGGCTGGCGGTGGCCGGCACCTTCGCCGGCGCGATCGTGACGGTGCTGGTGTTCAGCCTGCTGGTGCGGACCGGTCCGCTGGTGCCGGCGCAACGTTGGTATGTGGTATGGTCTGTGCTGGCGCTGGCCTTCGGCCTGATATCGACCAACATGCTGGCACTGGCATGGCCCGCTCTGGCCGGGCCCTGGTCCTTGCGGCTCACCTATGCCCTAGTCGGCGGGACCAGCGGCGCGGCCACCATGGTGTTCCTGAGCTTGCTGGAACGGCGCAGCCTGCCCCGCTGGTTGAAGCGCACGGGAATGGCCGCCGCTGGGGGCTGTGCGCTGGCCGGCCTCGCCACGACGGCAGGCTGGCCGCTGCCGTTGCGGCACATGGAGCCCTGGCTCAGCGGCTTGTCGATGCTCAACGGGCTGGTCCTGGTGATCGGCATCGCCATCGCCATCAGCCGGCGCAGCCGTACCGTATGGCTATATCTGATCAGCTGGGCGCCGGTGCTGGTGGTGTGCTGCCTGTGGCTGGCGCAAAAGCTGCAACTGGTGACCCAGCCGGATTTGGTGAACATGAGCAGCCTGCTGGCGCTGGCCACCGAATCGGCGGCGCTGTCCGTGCTGATGGCCGACCGGGTCCGGCGGCTGAGCGGGGAGCGGGATGCCGCCGAACAGGCGCGGCTGCGGCTGGAGGCGGAAAGCAGCGCGTTCCGCCGTGCGGCGCTGACCGACCCGCTGACCGGCCTGGGCAACCGTGCCGCGTTCCAGGCGCAGCTGCGCCGGATGGCGGAAAGCAACCTGCTGCCCGATGCATCGCCCGCCCCTTTCATGCTGCTGCTGGTGGATGTCGACCATTTGAAGCAGATCAATGACCGGCTGGGCCATGATGCCGGCGATCGGCTGCTGATGGCGGTGGGTGCGGGGCTGGCGATGGCGGCCGGGCCAGATGGGCATGTGGCGCGCATCGGTGGGGACGAATTCGCGATATTGCTGCCCGAAGGTGTGCCGGCCGCCGCCCGGATCGAAGCAGCGCTGGAGGCATTGCAGGGCACCAGCGTCACCCATGAAGGTCGCGGCTGGACGATGACCTTCAGCGCCGGCCTGGCCTGCCACCCGGCCGACGGAATGGAGCCGGAGGTGCTGGTCAAGCATGCCGATCTGGCGCTGTATCAGGTCAAGCATCGGGGGCGGCGGGGCCTGTACCGGTACGACCCGTCGCTGCGCGCCCGCAACGACCGGCGCGCCCGCTTCGCGCAGGAGGCGGCAGAGGGGCTGCCGCGTGGCGAGTTCATGCTGCATTTCCAGCCGATCGTGCAGATCGACACCGGCGCGCCCGTCGGTTCGGAGGCGCTGCTGCGCTGGCAGCATCCCCAGCACGGCCTGCTGACCCCCGCCACCTTTGGCGAGATGCTGACCGATGGCCGCACGGGCAGCGCGGTGCAGAGCCGGGTCATCGATCTGGCGCTGACCGCCCTGCGCGACCACCCGGACCTGCTGCCCAGCGTGGGGATCAACCTGACCTGGTCGGAACTGGACGGTGCCGCATCCGCCCACCGCCTGCTGCAGCGCATAGCGTACCATGGCGTGGACCCGAGCCGGGTGTCCGTGGAGGTTACGGAGGAGCTGGTGCTGGATGGCCGGCTGAAGCAGACGGCGGAGGCGCTCGGCGTGCTGCACGATGCGGGCCTGCCGATCTCGCTGGACGATTTCGGCACCGGCTATGCCAGCCTGATCCATCTGAAGCATCTGCCGTTCGACACGCTGAAGATCGACCGCTCCTTCACGCTGACCCTGTTCGAGGATCACGGGGAAAGCGAGACGATCATCCGCGCCATCATCGGCCTGGGCCAGGGACTGGGCAAGCAGGTCGTGGTCGAAGGGGTGGAAACGGAGGCGCAGCGGCGCAAGCTGATGGCGATGGGCTGCCGTCTGGCGCAGGGTCACCTGTTCCGCCGGCCTGCCCCGCTCGCGATCCTGGCGCAATCCGACGCCGCGCAGGCGAGCTGACGGTGTTCAGTCCGCGGTGATGATATGTGGGACGAAGCGGGTGGAATCGCGCGTGATCCGCCCCGCATCTTCCCGCACCCCCAGCCCCGCGGCCCGGTCGCCCACGACCCAGCTGCCCAGCACCGCATGGCCACCCTCGCCCGCGAACAGCGGGGCATAGGCCTGCACGATCTGCGGCCCGTCCGCGTAATCGCCGCCCGTCCGGTCCGTGACCGTGCCGTTCCGGCGAATGGCGACATTGCCGCCCTCCCGCCCGAACACCGGCTTCACCACCGCGTGATCCAGCGCCGCGGCCTGCGGGTCATCGGCGAAGAAGGCCGGCAGCAGGTTGGGATGGCCCGCATGACGTTCCCACAGCAGCGGCAGGATACCCTTGTTGGACAGCAGCGCCTTCCATGGCGGCTCCACCCAGATGCCAGGCGCCAGCGCGCGGGCGAACGGCTCGCGCAGCAGGTCTTCCCACGGATACAGCTTGAAGCAGCGGGTGATGACGCGATCGGCTTCGTCGGTGAAGTGCCCGGCCTGATCCGTGCCGATCGCGCGGATGTCCAGCAGGTGGACCTGATGCCCGGCTTGCGCCGCGCAATCCATCAGATAGGCGACCGTGCCGCGATCCTCCGGATTGTCGGTCCAGCAGGCGAAGTGGAACAGCCGGTCGCGGGGGAAATGGGCAAAGGCTTCGACCAGGCATTCCTGCAGCAGGTTGAACTGGTCCGTCCCGGGCGGCAGCACGCCCGCCGCCTGCTGGCCGATCAGCCAGTTGTGCTGGAAGAACGCCGCCTCGAAGATGCTGGTCGGGGTGTCGGCGTTGTATTCCAGCAGCTTCGCCGGACCGGTGCCGTCATAGGCAAGGTCGAAACGGCCATAAAGGTGGCGGTCCCCCGCCTCCCAGCTGGCGCGCACCACGTCCCATGCCGTCTCCGGAATGGCCAGCCGGCGCAGTGCCCGATTGTCGGCCACCACCTCCGCGACCAGGTCGAGGCACAAGGCATGCAGCTGTTCGCTCGGATCTTCGATCCGGTCCTCGATCTCGGCCAGGGAGAAGGCGTAGGCGGCATCGTCCACCCAGTAGGGCGCGCCATACATGGTGTGGAACCCGAAGCCGACGGCGCGGGCCTGATCCCGCCAGTCGGGCCGTTCCGGAACGGCAATACGGCGCATGTCAGCCCCCGAAACGGGAGCCTCCGCGCGACCCGAACCCTCCGCGTGCCACAGTGCGGCTGTTCATCGTCACCGGCGTCAGGCGCTGGCCGTTGCGGGTCAGCTGGCTGGCGACAGCGCGCCCGGTCCGGTCGCGATAGATCGGCTGCCCGAGGAGGCCGGCGCCTCCGCCATAGCGGCCCAGGCGATAATTCCGGTCGCAATCCTCGTCGCGGCGGCAATCGCGGGCATAGTTACGCTGCAGGGACCGGCCGAGAACGAAGCCGGCGAGAGCAGGCGCGAACATCATCCCGGACGATGCGCGCTGGGTCGTCCCGTCGTTACCCGGCGCCGTGGCACTGTCGGTCGCAGGTGCACAGCTGTCCGATCCCCAGTCTTCCTGACACGCCGCCAGTGAATCGAAGCGCGGAACGGTGTTCTCATGCTCTTCGGCCGCGGTCCTGTAGCCGGCAGCGCACAGCCCTTGCGGATAGCCGGCGGCGGTGCATTCGGCGATGGAGCTGAACGGCGCATCGGCCAGTTCGGCCGGCGCCCCGAGCGCGCAGCCGGACAGCGACAGGCCCGCCGCCACGCCCAGCCCGCCCAGCGCCAGCGGCAGCGGCACCGATCTGGCGAAACGCCGTGGCCGCACGGGCTTGCCGGTCACCATGTCATGCACGCCGCATTCAGCAGCCCGGTGACCAGCGCGACGCCGCCCGCCCACAGCCCGGCGGCCATTTCCCCTTCGGTGATGCGGGTCGCCAGCCGCGGCTGCACCAGCGCGGCGACGCCGAACGCCAGCAGTTGGATGGCGGCACCGATCAGCGCCCAGATCGCAAAATCGGCCAGCGACACCGAATGCGCCGCGGCGGAGGCGAGCGGCAGGGCGAAGCCGATCAGCGCGCCCAGGAAGGCGGTGGCGGCGGCGCAATTGCCGCCCGCAATCAGGTTGAACTCGTGCTGCGGGGTGATCCGGGAATACAGCACGGCAAATCCGGCCAGCAGCGCCGCACCGACGCCGAAATAGGCCAGAAAGTCCGGCAGCCCCGCTACGTATCCACCCACGCCCTGCCCCCTTGTGCCGTATCCTGCCCCCTGCTGCGCGATGCGCCGGCCACTGTAAAGATCGGACAGGCTCGACAGCCTGCAAGCGCCTGTTACAAGCCGGCACATGGCCCTCCCTGCCCCGCCTGGCGAAGCCGCAGAGGTCCCCCGGCCCGACCTTTCGCCCGAAGCCCGCCGCAAGGCAGCCTTGCGCCAGCCGGCCGAGTTCCAGTCCGGCATGCGCCGCCGCATGGGGCCGGGCAGCCGCGCGTGGGAGGTGACCAAGCGGGTGCTGATCGGCACCTACAATGACGGCTTCATCCATGCCGGCAACCTGGCCTACATGGCGGTGCTGGCGATCTTCCCGTTCTTCATCACGGGGGCCGCCATCTTCAGCCTGATCGGGGACGAGGCGGACCAGCAGGCGACCATCAATGCCGTGCTCTATGCCCTGCCATCTGATGTCGACCAGGTGATCGGCCCGGTTGCCCGCAGCGTGGTCGACGGGCGCAGCGGCATCGTCCTGTGGCTGGGCGGGCTGGTCGGGCTGTGGACCGTGGGCAGCCTGGTGGAAACGATCCGCGACATTCTGCGCCGCGCCTATGGCACCCGCGCCTTGCGATCGTTCTGGCAATACCGGCTGCTGTCCACCGGCATCATCATCGGCGCCGTCGTGCTGCTGCTGCTGTGCCTGATCGCGCAGGTGATGATCGGTGCGGTGCAGGAGGTGATCGACGCCTTCCTGCCGCAGCTCAGCACATTGCTGGGCCGGCTCGCCTGGTCGCGCATTGTCCCGGCCATCGGCCTGTTCGGCTCGCTCTACCTGCTGTTCTACACGCTGACGCCGCACACCTACCGCGACCGGCGCTATCCCAAATGGCCCGGCGCCGCGCTGGTGACCGGCTGGTGGGTGCTGGTGTCGCTGTTCCTGCCATCGCTGCTGCGCAGTGTATTCCGCTACGATGCGACCTATGGTTCGCTGGCGGGGGTCATGATCGCGCTTTTCTTTTTCTGGCTGGTAGGATTAGGGATGGTGATGGGCGCGGAACTGAACGCCGCCCTGGCCGAAACGCCGGAGGAAGCGCGCCGACTGGGCCGGATGAATGGCACCAGTGCAGAGAGTGAAGGCAGGGAATGACAAGGAATATCGATCGATGACGGGGCTGATGCAGGGCAAGCGTGGCCTGATCATGGGGCTGGCGAACGACAAGTCGCTGGCCTGGGGCATTGCCCGCAAGCTGGCGGAAGCAGGGGCGGAGCTGGCCTTTTCGTATCAGGGGGATGCCCTGGCCAAGCGCGTGCGCCCGCTGGCCGAGCAATTGGGCAGCGATTTCCTGTTCGAATGCGACGTCGCCAACATGGATGCGCTGGATGCCGGCTTCGCGAAGCTGCAGGAACGGTGGGACACGCTGGACTTCGTGGTCCATGCGATCGGCTTTTCCGACAAGACGGAATTGCGCGGCCGCTATGTCGACACCAGCCTCGACAACTTCCTGATGACCATGAACATCTCCGCCTATTCGCTGGTCGCCGTGACCAAGCGTGCAGCGGCGATGATGCCGCCACGCGCTGAGGACGGCAGCGGCGGCGGTTCGATCCTGACGCTGAGCTATTACGGCGCGGAAAAGGTCATCCCACATTACAACGTAATGGGCGTGGCCAAGGCCGCGCTGGAAAGCAGCGTGCGCTATCTTGCCAACGATCTGGGACCCGATGGCGTGCGCGTGAACGCGATCAGCGCCGGCCCGATCAAGACGCTGGCAGCCAGCGGCATCGGCGATTTCCGCTACATCCTGAAGTGGAACGAGCTGAACAGCCCGCTGCGCCGCAACGTCACGATCGAGGATGTGGGCGGCGCGGGCCTGTATCTGCTGTCCGACCTCGCCAGCGGGGTCACGGGAGAGGTGCATCACGTGGATGCCGGCTATCACTCGATCGGCATGAAGCAGGAAGACGCACCAGACATCTCGCTGGTGTAACTCGGGAGGCAGGGTGATGGCACTGGATGGTGGATGCCGCTGCGGCGCGGTGCGCTACACGGCGGATGTGACGGAGCCGGAGCATCATGCAGTCTGCCATTGCGCCGACTGCCGGGCGGCCAGCGGTGCGCCGATGATGGCCTGGCTGGCGGTGCCGGCTGCCAGCTTCACCGTCACCTCGGGCGAGGCGACCATGTTCGAAGGACCGACGGGATCGCAGCGCCACTTCTGCGCGCGCTGCGGCACCGGGCTGTTCTTCGTGAACGGGGACATGCTGCCCGGCATTGTCGACATCCAGTCCGCCACTCTGGACGATGCCGCCACCCTGCCCCCGGCGGCGCAGATCCAGTGCGCGGAGCAACTCGACTGGATCACCGCGCTGCCCACCATGCCGACCTTCGACCGCTACCCGGGATAGCGCAGGCACCTCAGGCCGCGGGCGCAAGCCGCGCCATCAGTTCGACGATGCGCCCCGCGCTGTGCCCGTCGCCGAAGGGATTGTGCGCCCGGGCCATGTCGGCGTGGGCGGCGGGATCGCCCAGCAGGCGGTTCGCCTCGGCCAGGATGGCCTGCGGATCGGTGCCGACCAGCCGTGCGGTGCCGGCCTCGACCCCTTCCGGCCGCTCCGTCGTCTCGCGCAGGACCAGCACAGGGGTGCCCAGCGCCGGCGCCTCTTCCTGCACGCCGCCGCTGTCGGTCAGTACCAGATGGGCGATGTCCAGCAGGTGGACGAAGGCGGGGTAATCCAGCGGCTCCACCAGCGCCACGTTGGGGAACTCGCCCAGTTGCTCCTGCATCGCGGCGCGGGCCAGCGGGTTGTGGTGCAGCGGGGCGACAAGCGCCACGTCGTCCCGCTCCGCCAGTTGCGCCAGCGCCGTCGCGATGCCGCCCATGCCGGCGCCCCAGTTCTCCCGCCGGTGACAGGTCACCGCCACGATCCGCCGTCCGGCAAAGCGCGCCTGCAGCTGTGCGATCGGCCCGGCCAGCCGTGGCTCCGCCGCCAGCCGGGCACGAACCCAATGCAGCGCATCCACCACCGTATTGCCGGTGACATGCACCGCTGCGGGATCGACATTCTCCGCCCACAGCGCCGCAGCCGCGCGCGGCGTGGGCGCGCAATGCAGCGCGGCAAGGGTGGCGATGATCCTGCGGTTCACCTCCTCCGGCCAGGGCTGGTGAATATCGCCGCTGCGCAGGCCCGCCTCCACATGCACCACCGGGATATGCCGGTGATAGGCGGCCAAAGCCCCTGCCATGGCGGTGGCGGTATCGCCCTGCACCACCACCAGATCGGGCGCCTCCCGATCCAGCACCGCGCCAGCGCCGGTCAGCAGCCGGGCGACCAGCTGGTCCAGCGATTGGCCGGGTTGCAGCACCGCCAGATCATGATCGGGCACGATCCCGCTCAGCGTGAGCACCTGGTCCAGCATGCCGCGATGCTGCCCGGTCACGCAGACGCGGCTGGCGAAACGCGCATCGCCCGCCAGCGCGTGCAGCAGCGGGAACAGCTTGATTGCTTCGGGCCGTGTGCCGAAGATCGTGAGCACGCGGCGAGGAACGGGCATCACCGCCGCGCAAAGATGATCAGCGGATCACGGCACTGCCATCAACCGGCTGGGTGCCGGCATCGTCGTCGCTCTCGAACGGAACGTCTTCTGCCGGGGGTGCAGGGGGGCGCTGCGACGGGTCGGTCACGCCCGCCGGCGCTGCGCTGGGGTCGACGGCAGCCGGCGTCTCGCCTGCCTGCGCGGCGCGCTGGCGCTCCAGGATGATCGCCTCCTGCTCCTCCACCCGGGCCTGCGTCGCGGCTGCTTCGGCGTCGATGGTGGCCAGCCGCTCCGCGCGTTCTTCCTCGATCAGCTGGCTGAAGCGCACGCTGGAACCGGCGCGCCGCTCGGCATAGGCAGCCTCGATCAGTTGCGGGGTGCAGCCCAGTTCGGACCCGGACCCGGAGGTGGAGCAGGATAGCGGCCCGAAATCGCCCACCGTCTCGAACGCCTGCACGCGGCTGGCCCATGACTCGTTGGCCGGGTCCTCGCTCTGGCGCAGCCGTTCGGGAATGCGGAACCGCTCGGATTCGTCCAGCCGGGCGCAGACGGTGATCTCGTCGGCGCTCGATCGCGGACATTCGTCTTCGCCATAGATGATCACGGTGTTCACGCGATCACCGGCATTGTCCTGCGCCACGGCCGGCAGAGGCAGCGCGGCAAGGCCGGCGGGGGCGGCAATCAGGGCGATCAGCAGACGGTTCATGGCACTGTTTCCTGCGTGGCCGGCAGACGGGCCGGCGACGTTGTGATGTGGCGCTTCACCCCCTTAACCGGGCTTGAAGCAGGCGGGTTCCCCCGCCGGATGTATCAAATCCGTTCCGACAGGCGGATCGCCGCGCGGCAACCCAGCCGGATTGCGGCATGCAGCAGCGGATAGGCCGGCGCGCGTTCGGCCCCGGCGGCCAGCGCGGCGTCGCGATGGTCTCGCTCGTCATCGCGGAAGCGTTCGATCATGCCCTCCAGTTCCGGATCGGCATCGCCGGCGGCGCGATCCTGCGCCAGCCGGTCCAGCTGCGCGGTATAATGCCGGTCGATCTCCTCCTCCACCGCGGCGGTGCAGGCCATCGCGGCTTCCGGCCCGATCAGCGCGGTGGCCGCGCCTAGCGCATAGCCGGCGGCGGACCAGAAGGGCTGCAAGGCGGTGGGGCGCACGCCGCGACGGGCCAGCAGCGCATCGAACTGCGCGCGGTGCTGCGCCTCCTGCTCGGCCATGCCGCGGATCTCCGCCGACAGGGGCGAATGCTCGCCCATGACCGCCAGTTGCCCGGCATAGATGCGGGTGGCGCCGAACTCGCCCGCCTGATCCACGCGGATCATCCGCTCGCGCTCCGCCTGCACCGTATCGGTCATGGTCGCTCCCTCAGGCCCAGCAGCCGAAACAGGGCCAGCCCTGCCAGCATGGAGTACAATGCATTCCAGCCAGCCAGCGAAATGCCGGCCAGGCTCCACGGCGCGACGTCGCAGCGCACCAGCGGGGCGTTCATGATCGCCGCGAGCGGATCACCGCCGGCACCGAACCCGGCCGGCTGCGCGCAGGTGGTGATGCCCTGCCACCAGCCATATTCCACACCCGCATGGAAGGCGCCGATCACGCCGGACACGCAGATCGCCAGCGCAGCCAGCGCCAGCAGCCCCGCCCGCAAGCGGCCGACCAGCAACGCCACCAGCGCCAGCGCCAGCGCGGCCAGATGGGCATAACGCTGCCACCAGCACATTTCGCACGGCGGCAATCCGCCGGCATATTGCGACAGATACGCGCCCGCCAGCGCCAGCGCGGGCGCGGCCAGGGCCAGGTACTGGGCCAGGCGCATGTTCGAGGTCACGGCGCCCGAAGCCCGATCAGCGCCGCGCGGTCAGCACGCCCGCGCCCGTGCGGCGCAGCGTCTTCAGCGCATAGTCGAGCTGGAAATCGTCCACCCCTTGCGCCGCCAGCTCCTCCGCCGTGGCGGTGAAGCGCGGATCGACGCGGCGATCGGTTTCCAGCGACTCGTCCTCCAGGTCCACCTCGTTCACCAAATGGCGGCGCAGGTCGCTTTCGCGCATCGCATACTGACTGCGGGTGGCGGCATCGGGATCGGACAGCTGCGGCACGCGGATGTCGGGCTTGATCCCGCCTTCCTGCACCGACCGGCCCGACGGCGTGTAGTAGCGCGCGGTGGTCAGCTTCAGCGCGGCATCCTGCGTCAGCGGCAGCAAGGTCTGCACGCTGCCCTTGCCGAAGGAGCGTTCGCCCATGATCAGCGCGCGATGCTGGTCCTGCAGCGCGCCGGCGACGATCTCGCTGGCGCTGGCGGAGCCCACGTCGATCAGCACGATCATCGGCACACCGGCCGCGGCATCGCCGCGATAGGCGGTCTCCGCCTCGTAATAGATCGTGTCCGACTTGCTGCGGCCGCGCTGCGACACGATCTGCCCCTTGTCCAGGAACAGGTCGGACAGGGCGACCGCTTCGTCCAGCGAGCCGCCGGGATTGCGGCGCAGGTCCAGCACCAGCCCGGCCAGCGTACCGCCCGCCTGAGTGCGCAAGGCGTTCAGCGCGGAATTGACGTCCGCGCCGACATCGCGGCTGAATTCGTTCACGCTGATATAGCCGATCCGGCCATCCTTCAGCTCGTGCGTGACCGGCTCCAGCTCGATCAGGCCACGCGTCACGGTCACGTCGAACGGCGCATCGCGCCCGGCGCGGAAGATCGACAGGCGGATAGAGGTGCCCGCGACGCCGCGCATCTGCTCGACAGCCTCGTCCAGCTCCATGCCGTAGATCAGCTTGCCGTCGATGTGGGTGATGTAATCGCCCGCCTTGATGCCGGCGGCCTCCGCCGGGCTGCCCTTGAACGGGGAGACGACCTTCACCGCCCCGTCGTCCAGCTGCACGGAAATGCCCAGGCCCTGGTAATTGCCGTCGATCATCGTCTCCAGCCGCTGCAGCGCGGAGCCGTCCAGATAGGCGGAGTGCGGATCGAGCGCGGCCAGCATGCCGTCAATGGCGCCGCGGATCAGCACCTCGTCGGTCACCGGCTCCACGTAGGAGGCCTTGATCCGCTGATAGGTGGCGAACAGCTTGGCGAATTCGGGAGACGCACGCCCTTCCACCTGCGCGAAGCCGGCGGTGGTGGCGGGCAGCAACGCCACCGCGCACAGGAGGGCGGCGGCACGCAAGGGGCGGGCGAGACTCATGCGGGCGGGCTTTCTGGTGTGCGACACAATTGTCATTCTAGGCACGATGCGTGCTGAACGCCAGATGAGGCGTGGAATGAGGGCGCGCGGATAACGGTCGGTTCGATCGGCGCGCTGTTCCGAATGGCGCCGGGCCGACGATCACGCAGGCTTGCTCGCGCCGACAGACCGGCAGCGATCGGAACAGAACTTCACATTGTCCCAGTCCCGCGCCCATTTCTTGCGCCATGCGAATGGCCGCGCACAGGCGACGCAGATCTTGCTCGGCAGGTTGACCTTCTTGTGCACCACGGCACTTCAACGCGGCCGGCCCACAAAGTTGCCCCGCCGCGGGGTGCGGGCGACGAAAATCCGTTCAGCCTGAGCGATGGTAGGGATGCCCCGCGATGATGGTGGTCGCGCGGTACAGCTGTTCTAGCAACATGGCGCGGGCCAGCAGATGCGGCCAGGTGGCGCTGCCGAAAGCCAGGAGCAGATCGGCCCCGGCGCGGCCATCGTCGCCGTGACCGTCGGCGGCGCCCAGTTCGAACCGACATTCGCGCACGCCGCTGTCACGCCATTGGCCCAGCTGCGCGGCCAGCGCCTCGCTCGTCAGCTGGCGGCCACGCTCGTCCAGCAGCACGCGGCGCAGCGGCGTGGCGGCATCGGGCACCCGTCCGCCGCGTTCCGGCAGCTCGGTCAGCTTCAGCGGCCAGGCGATCCGCTGCGCGTAGCGATCGACCAGCTCGCCTTCGGGCGAGCGGGCGATCTTGCCGCGGGCGATGACGTGAAGCAGCATGGGGGTGCCCCGAGGGGCAGGCCGTCAGGCCCGGCCCACCATGGAGGACGCGGATCCTTCGTCGCCGAAGCCCCACATGCGTTCGAGGTTGTAGAAGGAACGGACTTCCGGGCGGAACAGGTGGACCACCACATCGCCGGCATCGATCAGCACCCAGTCGGCCGCGGGCAGCCCTTCGATGCGGGAATTGCCGTGACCTTCCTTCTTCAGCCGCTCGGCAATCTTCTGCGCCATGGCGGCGACCTGCCGCGTAGAACGGCCGGAGGCGATCACCATGTGATCGGCGATGGAGGATTTGCCGGCAAGCGGGATGGAGACGACATCCTGCGCCTGATCCTCGTCCAGCTGGTGCAGGACAAGCGCGTGGATGGAACCGGGTTCGGCCTCGATGGCCAGGGGGGCGGTGTCAGACATGGTGGAAAGCGGTGCGGGCACGGCCGGATTGTTCGTAGGCCTGTGTCATCGCAGCGTTTCATGCTCCTTTGCAGTGGTGGTGGATCGCACCGCAGACGGACCGGGCCGGCATGATTACCGGGCCTGCATGTCTGGCGGGGCGGAGTCGTGGATGAGACGATGCGTCAGCTGATCCCGCAGACCCGCACCGTTGATCGGTCGGGAATGGCGCGCGGCCCAGTCCGGATCCGACAGGCGGACCACAGTGGCCGATCGCGGATCGGGATCGAAACGCAGCTCTATCAGCGCAGGTGCGCTCCATTCACGCCGGCAGCGCGACTTCGCGTCGCGAAGGCTGGTGGCAGGCAGCCGGTAACGCCGCAACCAGGCCATCGCGGGGCTCGCGATTGCCGCTCCATCATAGCCCGGCCGGGCAATCACCGCAATCGGCATTTGCCGGGCGATCCGCCGCCACTGTCGCCAGCGGTGGAACTGCGCCAGATTGTCCGCCCCCATCAGCCACACGAAACGCCGCCTGGGATAGCGGCGCAGCAGCGCGGCCAGCGTGTCGGCGGTGAACACGGTGTCCAGTTCCCGCTCGATCGCGGTCACCACGATCGGCGCCCGCCGCGCCTGCGCCCGAGCCGATCGGCAGCGGGTTGCGAGCGGCGCCATGCCGGCGCGGGGTTTGAGCGGATTGCCGGGAGAGACCAGCCACCACACCTCGTCCAGCCCCAACGCATGCTTGGCGAACAGCGATATTCGCCGGTGCCCGCCATGTGCGGGGTTGAAGCTGCCGCCCAGCAGGCCCGTGACCGGGCCCGTCCTGTTCATTATGGACGCGCCTGCCCGGTGCCGCGCACCTGCCACTTGTAGGTCGTCAGCCCTTCCAGCGCGACCGGGCCACGGGCGTGCAGGCGGCCGGTGGCAATACCGATCTCCGCACCCAGGCCGAACTCCCCGCCATCGGCGAACTGGCTGGAGGCGTTGACCATCACGATCGCGCTGTCCACGCGGGCCAGGAACTGTTCGGCCACGCCCTCGTCACCGGTGATAATCACGTCCGTATGGCCGCTGGAATGGCGGGCGATATGTGCCAGGGCCTGCTCCAACCCGTCCACCACCGCGACCGACAGCACCGCATCCAGATATTCGGTGTCCCAATCATTGGCGGAGGCCGGCTGGATCCGCGGATCGATCGCCTGCGCCCGCGCATCGCCGCGCAGGGTGCAGCCGGCATCCAGCAGCGCGGCCACCACGCCGGCACTGTCAGGGAAGGCGGCGTCCAGCAGCAGCGTTTCCATCGCGCCGCAGATGCCGGTGCGGCGCATCTTGGCATTCAGCGCCACCTCCCGCGCCATGACCGGGTCCGCCGCGGCATGGACATAGGTGTGGCAGATGCCGTCCAGATGGGCGAGCACGGGCACGCGGGCATCGGCCTGCACGCGAGCGACCAGCCCCTTGCCACCGCGCGGGATGATCATGTCGATCAGGCCGGCGGCCTGCAGCATGGCGCCCACGGCGGCGCGATCCTGCGTCGGCAGCAATTGCACGGCGGCGGCGGGCACGCCTTCGGCGGCCAGCCCGCCGGCGAAAGCCGCCTGGATCGCGCGATTGGTGTTCACCGCCTCGCTCCCCCCGCGCAGCAGCGCGGCATTGCCGCTCATCACGCACAGCGCGGCGGCATCGGCCGTTACGTTGGGCCGGCTTTCATAGATGATGCCGATCAGCCCGATCGGGATGCGGATGCGCGACAGGGCCATGCCGGCGGGGGCCTGGCTCTTGTCGATCACCTGGCCGACCGGATCGGGCAGGGCGGCAACCGCCTCCACCGCGGCGGCGATGCCGGACAAGCGGGCCGCATCCAGCCGCAACCGGTCCAGCATGGCGCCGCTGGTGCCGTTCGCCTCGGCCGCGGCGCAATCCTGCGCATTGGCGGCCAGGATCGCCGGGCCCGCATGGCGCAGCGCGGCGGCCGCGGCGCGCAGGGCGCGGGCCTTGGCGGCGCTGTCCAGCAATGCCAGCTCGCGCTGCGCGGCGCGGCCGTCGCGGGCGAGATCCTCCACCATCTGGGCGGAACTGTCGGGACGGGTCTGGTGTGCTTGGGTCGACATGGCGCGAGGGTGTAACAGCCACCCGCTACCCTGTCAGGGGCGAATCTGGGCACGCTTTACGCGCCATCCGGTTCCTGGCTGCTGCAGAAAAAATCGTTATGAGCGATCATTTCATCCCGCACTGCTTTCAGCTGACCCGTTTTCAGGGAGTCGCGCGGTCGACTCTGCAGGCCACCTGTGTGTAGCGCCGCAGCCAACGGGGTCGTATTATCCAACGGGATCAATCTTTTGCTTCATCACACGAGCCGCAAGGCAACGCGTATCCAGCACCTGTTCGCCCCGCGGGAAATCGTCCTGCGCACTGGCGGACGTGATGGTGGCGGGATCCGCACCCTGCGCCTGTCCACCCGCAAGCAGATCATCCTGGCCGGTGTCGCCGGCGCCCTGGCGCTCGGCTGGGCGGGGTCGCTAGCGGCGCTGGCGACCAGCCGCGTCGAGATCGCGCAGCACCAGGCCGGCCTGGCCGCGCGTGAGGCGACCGTGACGGGTGAAGCCGCGCAGATCGCCCGCTGGCGCGCCGAGATGGACAAGGTCGCGGGCGACCTGGCACAGCGGCAGGAGCTGCTGGAGACGGTCGCCGGCATGCTCCCCGCAGATGCCATTGCCGACCAGGAAGCGGCCGCTGCCGCTCGTCCCGAGGAAGCCAGTAGCCGGACCCAGCGCGTGAGCGCAGCCCTTCCGCAAGGTGCCGCGCTGCTCCGGCTGGAACAGCGGCAGCTGGCGCTGGCCGCGCGCCTGACCCGCTATGCCGAAACCCGCGCCGACCGGGCCGAAGGCGCGATCCGCGCGCTGGGCGTAGATCCGCGCGTAGTGCGTGCCAATCTGAACAAGGACGAGCGGCAGGCCATGGGTGGTCCGCTGGAAGCCTTTGCCAGCGGCGCCGACGGAGAGCTGACCGCGCGGTTCGAACGGCTGGGCAGCAGTCTGACCCGCATGGCGGAACTGGAACGCTCCATGACCCGCGTGCCGCAGGTGATGCCGGTTGCTGGTGCGCGCTTCTCCTCCAGCTTCGGCTATCGCCGCGATCCGTTCCACGGCACGGCCGCGCTGCATGCCGGCCTCGACTTCGCCGCCCCGATGGGGTCCCCCGTGCTGGCGACAGCCGGCGGCCGGGTGAGTTTCGTGGGCACCAAGGGCGGCTATGGCCGCACCGTGGAGATCACGCACGGCAACGGGCTGATGACGCGGTACGGCCACCTGTCCGGCTGGAAGGCCAAGGTTGGCGACCGGGTGCGGGCGGGCGACCAGGTCGGCATGTTGGGCAGCACCGGCCGCTCCACCGGCCCGCACCTGCATTTCGAGGTGCGCGTGCATGGCCGGGCGGTAAACCCCATGCCGTTCCTGCAAAACGCCCCGGCGCTGCTGGCAGGCGTGCGCGAAGGCTGATCCCGCCGCGTTCGGTGTGCTAACTTCTGGCAAGCTCCGCCAGATGCGCCTGCGCCAGGCGGCAGTAGCGTTCGGTCTGGAAGCGGATCTTTGCCACCTGTTCGGGCATCTGGGCACGCAGGAACCTGGCTGGGCGGCCGACCCAGATCTCCGCCGGGGGGATCGCCTTGCCGGGGCCGAGCAGCGCGCCGGCGCCCAGCATCGCGCCGGCGCCAATCACCGCGCCGTCCATCGCCACTGCACCCATGCCGACGAAGCCGCGATCATGCACCGTCGCGCCGTGGACCACCGCCATGTGGCCGATCACGCAATCCTCGCCCAGGATGCTCGGCTGGCCATCGGTGTCGGGACGTGGCCCTTCCACGTGGAAGACGCTGCCATCCTGCACATTGCTGCGCGCGCCGATCACGATGCGGTGGATGTCGCCGCGCAGCACGCAATTGTACCACACGCTGGCATCGGCCCCGATCGTCACGTCGCCGATGATGCGCGCGCCCGGCGCAACAAAGGCGGTGTCGTGGATCTGCGGCATCTTGCCGGCAAAGGGCATGATGGTGGCCCAGGGGAAGCGATCCTGCGGGCTCATGCTGCCTGCCACCCCTTGCGATTGACGCTGAACACCACGTGCGGCCGGTGCAGGCGAGCGCCGGTCCGGCGCGAATGGCCGAAGTCCAGCTCCGGCCGATGTTCCATGCCCAACCGCAGCATCAGCCCCCAGGATCGGCTGTTGGCCGGCGCAGTCATGGCCATCAGCCGCTCATCCTTTAGATGGCCGAAACCCCACTCGATCGCCGCCGCCGCCGCTTCCCGTGCATAGCCCTGGCCCCACACCCGCTTGGCCATGCGCCAGCCCAGTTCGGCCTGCCCGGCCAGCGGTGTGCCCGGGCAGGCGCGCCGGATGCCGCAGAAGCCGATGAAGCGCCCCGTGGTGCGGTGCTCCACCGCCATGAAGCTGTGACCGTCGCGCCGGCGTTCCTGCCGGTATTGAGCGATTTCCTTCGATGCTTCCCCCCGCGTCAGGTCCGGGCCGACGAAGCGCATCACTAGCGGATCGCGGCACATGGCATGGAACGGCGCGACATCCGTTTCCCGCCATTCGCGCAGCACCAGCCGGGGCGTGGAGAGGGTGAAGTCAGGCACCGAGCAACCGCGCCGCCAGAGGTGCGTGATAGGTCAGGATGCCGGAACAGCCCGCCCGCTTGAAGCCGATGAGCTTCTCCATCACCAGCGCCTCGCGCGATGCGATGCCGGCTGCAACACCCGCCTCGATCAGGGCATATTCGCCGCTGACCTGGTAGGCGAAGACCGGCACGCCGAACTGCTGCTTCACCCGCCAGATGATGTCGAGATAGGCCAGGCCCGGCTTCACCATCACGCTGTCGGCGCCTTCAGCCAGGTCCAGCGCCACCTCGCGCAGGGCCTCGTCGCCGTTGGCGGGATCCATCTGGTAGGTCTTCTTGTCGCCCTGCAGCACGCCGGTGCTGCCCACTGCATCGCGGAACGGGCCATAGAAGGCGCTGGCATACTTCGCGGCGTAGCTCATGATCTGGACATTGTGGTGGCCGCCCGCCTCCAGCCCGGCGCGGATCGCGCCGATGCGGCCGTCCATCATGTCGGACGGGGCGACGATGTCGGACCCGGCCTCCGCCTGCACCAGCGCCTGCCCAACCAGCATCTCCACCGTAATGTCGTTGGCGACGTAGCCGGCATCGTCCAGCAGCCCGTCCTGCCCGTGGCTGGTATAGGGATCCAGCGCCACGTCGGTCAGCACGCCAATGCTGTCGCCGCAGGCATCGCGGATCGCGCGGATCGCGCGGCACATCAGGTTGTCGGGGTTCAGCGCCTCCGCCGCGTCGGCGCTGCGGGCGGCGGCAGGCGTGTTGGGGAACAAAGCAAGGCACGGAATGCCCAGCGCGACCGCCTCCTTCGCCCGGGCCACGATACCGTCCACCGACCAGCGCGACACGCCCGGCAGACTGGCAACCGGCTGCTCCACATTGGCGCCTTCGGTGACGAACAGGGGCCAGATCAGGTCCGCCGGGGTCAGCACCGTCTCGCGGTGCATGGCCCGGCTCCAGGCGGTGGCACGCGGTCGGCGCAGGCGGGTGGCGGGGTAGGCTGCGTTCATCCCCCGGCGGTGCCGCAGAACGGCCGCCGCTGCAAGGTCAGCCAACGACCTGCGGGTTGTCCACCCGGTCGATCTCGCGCAGCGGCTCTTGCTCCGCGGCGGCGGCCGGTGCCGGTGCCAGCGGCTCCAGCGCCGCCCCCGGCTCCACTCGCTGCAGCTCTGCCAGCCGGCCGCGGAAGTTTGCCAGTTCACGCCCTTCCAGCACCGCACGGGTGACAAAGCGGACGCTGTTGGGGTTCACCGTGCGCCCGCCGCGATAGACCTCGAAATGCAGGTGCGGCCCGGTGGAAAGGCCGGTCGAGCCGACATAGCCGATCACCTGCCCGCGCTTCACCCGCGCGCCGTTGCGCACCGCGATCCGGCTCATATGCGCATAGCCGGTGCCCAGCCCGCCCGCATGGCGCAGGCGCACGTAATTGCCATGCCCGCCATGGCGCCCGGCATAGGTGACAGTGCCGTCGGTCACCGCATGGATCGGCGTGCCATGGCCCGCGCGGTAATCATTGCCGGCATGCAGCCGCGTGAAGCGCAGGATCGGATGGCGGCGCGGGCCGTAACGGCTGGTGACGGGGCCGGGCACCGGCTGTACCATGCCTTCGCGCTGCTGGCCCACGCCCGATGCCTCGAAGAACTTGCCCTCCCGGCCCCAGCGCAGCAGCTGGTGGCGCGGGCGGCCATTGCGCAGGACGCCGGCATAGAGCAGTTCGCCCTCCTCCACCTCGCCTGTGGCGGCGCGGCGCCAGTCGATCACCATGTCATATTCGTCATCGGCGGCCAGCCGCGCATCCGACCCCAGCGCGCGCAGATATTGCTGCACTGCCCGGCCCGGCGCGCCGGCGGCCCGGGCCGAGCGATAGAGGCTGTCGCCCACCCTGCCGCGCAGGCGCAGCGGGGTGGTGTCCACGCGGATCGGGCGCGGTACCAGTGCCAGCCGCCCGGCCTGCTGCTCCACCCGCAGTTCCAGGTCGAAGCGGGCACGGAAGCCCAAGCGTTCCAGCGGACGCGGCTGCCCGGGGCCGATACGGCGGCCCAGCGTCAGGTCCACCGGTGTGCCCGCGGCCACCTGCCCGGCCGGCATCGCACCGCCGATCAGCCGCGCAACCAGCGCCGCCTCGGCCCCGCCCAGCCCGGCGCGGCCCAGCAGCCGTTCGTAGGTGTCGCCGGAAGCGAAGCGCGCCTGCAGGTCGATACGCGGGCGTTCGGGCGTGGCCTTCAGCGGCGTGACCGCGACAGTCGCGCCCATGCGGCGGCCGCTATCGGCCCCCAGCGCCAGCGGCGCGATGCCGAGCGAGCGGAACTCGTCCGCCTCCCTCGCGCGCAGGTTCACCGGCGGCGCGGCGGCGAGCGGCGACATGTCCGGTACCGCGGCCAGCGCCAGCGCGGTCAGCACCACCAGCGCCGCCATGCCGGTCAGCCAGCGGCGCGAACCGACCGCGCGGCCCAGGTCGATGGCGAGACGCGGGCGGCGGATGGTCCGGCGGGCGAGCGGGTGGCGCGCCCGGCGGGGCCCGTCCTGCCGGGCCGGTGCCGTCATCCTGCCTGCCATCTGTGCTGCCGTGCTCACCAGAACCCCATCACCCTGTCCGCCTGCCTGCCGCAAGCCGCTACCCGCTTGAAGTTGCAACCGGGTGAACGGCGACGAGCCGGGCCATTGCTGCGCCGGATCGAACAGAGCCGCGCATCACGCGCCGCTTGCACCTGTGCCCGGCACCCGCCACACTGTTGGTCATCGTGTTGTTTCCCCCGTCAGACAGCCGCCTTCGCGCCGTGCTCGGTCCCACCAACACCGGCAAGACGCACCTGGCGATCGAGCGGATGGTGGCCCATTCCAGCGGCGCCATCGGCTTCCCCCTGCGACTGTTGGCGCGCGAGGTGTATGACCGGGTGCGTGCGATCAAGGGCGACGACAAGGTCGCGCTGATCACCGGGGAGGAGCGGATCGAGCCGCCGAACGCCCGCTACTTCCTTTGCACTGCCGAGGCGATGCCGCGCGACGGTGGCGGGCACGCCTTCGTGGCGCTGGACGAGGCGCAGATCGCCGCCGACCGCGAACGTGGCCACATCTTCACCGACCGGCTGCTGCATGCGCGCGGGCGGGAGGAGACCATGCTGCTGGGCTCCTCCACGCTGGAGCCGCTGGTGCGCGCCCTGTTCCCCAAGATCGAACTGGTGGAGCGGCCGCGCTTCTCCACCCTGACGCATATCGGCCCGCGCAAGCTCAGCCGCCTGCCGCCCCGCTCCGCCATCGTGGCCTTCAGCGTGGAGCAGGTCTACCAGGTGGCGGAGATGCTGCGGCGGTTCCGCGGCGGAGCGGCGGTGGTGATGGGCGCGCTGAGCCCGGAGACGCGCAATCGGCAGGTGCAATTGTTCCAGTCGGGCGAGGTGGACTACATCGTCGCCACCGATGCGATCGGCATGGGCCTGAACCTGGACGTGACGCATGTCGCCTTCGCAGGTCTCAGCAAGTTCGACGGCGTGAAGCAGCGGCGGCTGACGCCTGCAGAGATGGCACAGATCGCCGGCCGTGCCGGGCGCCACCAGCAGGATGGCACTTTCGGCACGCTGGGCGGTGGCGGTCGCGGCGGCGATCCGGAGTTCACCGAGGACGAGGTGTACGCGATCGAGCAGCACCGCTTTGCCCCGCTGACCAGGCTCTACTGGCGTGAGGCGCAGCCGCGCACCGGATCGGTCGGGCAGCTGATCGCCGATCTGGAGGCCAAGCCCGACCGGCCCGAACTCGCCGCCGCGCCCGAGGCGATCGATCTTGGCGTGCTGAAGCGGCTGGCCGACGACCCGGACATCGTGGGCAATATGCGCGGCCCCGGCACGGTGCGGCGGTTCTGGGAAGCATGCCAGCTGCCCGATTTCCGCCAGCAGGGTGTCGATACCCACGCCCGCTTCGTGGCGCGGCTGTGGCAGGATCTGCGCGGCGGTCATCTGGGTGCGGATTTCGTGGCGGCGCGGATTGCGGAGCTGGACCGGACGGGTGGCGATATCGACACGCTGCAGGGCCGTATCGCCGCGATCCGCAGCTGGGCCTATATCTGCCAGCGGCCCGACTGGGTGCTGGCGCGCGACGAGATGGCGGCACGGGCGCGCGGGGTGGAGGCGCGGTTGTCCGATGCCTTGCACGGACGGCTGACGGAGCGGTTCGTCAACCGGCGCACCGCCGTGCTGATGCGGGGAATGGGGAAGGATGGGGGATTGATGAAGGTCGAAGCGGACGAGTCCGGGCGCGTGCTGGTGGAAGGCGAGCAGATCGGCCATCTGGAGGGCTTCCGCTTCGTGGTGGATGCCAATGCCGGGCACGAGGATCGGCGCCTGATGTTGGCCGCGGCGGAAAAGCACCTGCCGCAACTGCTCGCCAGCCGGGCGGAAGCGCTGATCGGCGCGGAGCTGGGCACGGTGGAGCTGCGCGACGGTCAGGTGTGGAGCGGCGGACGTGCCATCGCCGTGCTGGAACGCGGCCGCACGCTCAGCCAGCCCAGGCTGAAGCTGGCGCGCGAACTGGGCCAGCTGGATGCCGCCCAGCGCTCCCGGCTGGCCGATGCATTGGCCACCTGGCTGGAGGCGCAGCTGGCGCCGCTCACCCCCTTGCGCCGGATCGAGGAGGCCGCGGGCGATCCTGCCACCGGCACCGAGTTGCGCGCCGTGCTGCTGGCGTTGGCGGCGGGTGGCGGAATTGTACCGCGCGATGCGGCTGGACTGGATCACCTACCCAAGGATCGCCGCCCGCTGCTGCGCCGGTTGGGCGTGACCGTGGGCGCGCTGGACCTGTTCGTGCCGGCCCTGCTGAAGCCGGCGCCGCGCGCGCTGCTGCACGCCATTGCGCCCACTGGTCCGCTGAACCCCGGCATGGAGCCGGTCGTCGCCGGCGGACGGGAAGCGTTCGCCGGGTACCGCCGTGCCGCGCGCCAGCAGATCCGGCTGGACATGGCCGAACGCGTGCTGCGCGGGGCGTTCGAGGCGCGCGCGCAGGCGGGGCGGCGACCCTTTGCGCTGGATGGCGCACTCGCCACGTCCATGGGGGTGCAGCCCGCCACGCTGCAGGCGCTGCTGCGGGACGCCGGGTTCCGCCCGGCCAATCCGCCACGGGCATTGGCGGAGGGGCAGTTCGGCCCGCCGGCCCCGCAACGCTGGACTTGGCGACCAGTGCGCCCCGATGCCCGATCCGGCGTACGACCGGCCCGGCGAGCGGAAGAACCTCGCCCTGCACCGGCGGCAGAAGGCAACGCCTTTGCCGCACTGGCTGGCCTGGTGCGGTGAGCCACGACCCGGCGGCACAGGCGATGCGGCTGGACAAGCTGCTGTTCGCCCTGCGTCTGGCCAAGAGCCGCAGCCTGGCGCAACGCTGGATCGCCGACGGGCATATGCGCCGCAACGGCGCGCGCGTGCTGCGCATCGACCAGCCGGTCTGCCCCGGCGACACGCTGACGCTGCCCATGCCGGACCGGGGGCCAAGTGCCAGAGCCGCGCCTGTGCTGGTGATAGAAATCCTGTCGCTGCCTTTGCGGCGCGGTCCGGCTACGGAGGCGCGCATGCACTACCGGGCGGTCGGCGCGGCCTTGACTGGCGCCGATCACTCACCATAGCAGGCCCGCCCCGCCATAAAACATCGGCACCGCCGGCGGCGCACAGGAAGGAAAGTATTCGCAATGACCTATGTCGTCACGGACGCCTGCATCCGGTGCAAGTACACCGATTGCGTGGAAGTGTGTCCGGTGGACTGTTTCTATGAAGGCGAGAACATGCTCGTCATCAATCCTTCCGAATGCATCGATTGCGGCGTGTGCGAACCCGAATGCCCGGCCGAAGCGATCCTGCCCGATACCGAAAGCGGGGTGGAGAACTGGCTGGAACTGAACACCCGCTATTCCGCCGAATGGCCCAACATCACGCAGCGCAAGGATGCGCCCGCCGATGCGGACGAGATGAAGGGCGTGGAAGGCAAGCTGGAGAAGTATTTCAGCCCTGAGCCCGGTGAGGGCGACTGATCCTGCGACGCCGATTGCTGCGCGAATCGGTCGGGCTGGAAATTGTGTTGCGAATCTGCTACATGCTGCCGCGACTGTTCCGCCAGGCATTCCGGTGCGCGGCGGCATCAGGCTGACAAGGAAGGCAGGCTCCCCCCAATAGCAGCAGTGTCGTGCGTCACAGCGACAGGTTTCCCGAGGTCGTACGGGTTCCGTCGTCTGGCACTGACTGCGGGCCTGTCCGACAAGAAAGGACTGCTTAATGGCTTCCAGCGCCCCCGCATTCGACGTTGGCGATTATGTTGTATACCCCAAGCATGGCGTCGGCCGTGTGATGGAAATCCAGAAGGAAGAGATCGCCGGCATGAAGCTGGAGCTGTATGTGCTCCGCTTCGAAAAGGAGCGCATGACCCTGCGCGTGCCGACGAACAAGGTCGAATCCATCGGCATGCGCAAGCTTTCCAGCGACAAGACGCTGCGCGAGGCGATGGAAACGCTGAAGGGCAAGCCCCGCGTCAAGCGCACCATGTGGTCGCGCCGAGCGCAGGAATACGAAGCGAAGATCAATTCGGGCGACCTGGTCTCCATCGCGGAGGTCACGCGCGACCTGTTCCGTCCGGAAGACCAGCCCGAACAGAGCTATTCCGAACGGCAGATCTTCGAAGCCGCCTCCAGCCGCCTCGCCCGCGAGCTGGCAGCGATGGAGAAGACGGACGAGCCGACCGCGCTGAACAAGATCCTGGACGTGCTGCGCCAGCACGCCCCGCAATATTACGACAGCACCGAAGTCGCCTGAGCGACCGTTCGATGTTGTGAAATGAAAGGGGCTGCCCCGGTGCCGCTGGTGCCGGGGCAGCCCTTTTGCTTGTAAAGGACTGCCGATGCGCCTGCCTGCCCTGATCGCCCTTTCGCTGCTGCCCACGCTGCTGGGCGGGTGCCTCGCCAAGGCGGCCTATGATGTCGCCACCCTGCCTGTGCGCGCCGTCTCCAAGGGCGTGGACCTCGCCACCACCAGCCAGAGCGAGGCGGACGAGAATCGCGGGCGCGAAATTCGCCGCCGGGAAGAAGAACTGGGCAAGCTGGACCGGGAATATCGCCGCCAGTCCGACCGGTGTCAGGACGGGCGTGAAGATGCCTGCCAGCGGGCGCGGGACATCTATGCAGAAATGCAGCGGTTGGCGCCCGGCGTGCCCGTCGAACGCGACTGATCAGCCTGCGGCGGCCCGCCGCAGGCGGTCGTTGATCGCTGCGCCGACGCCCTCTTCCGGCACCGGCGCCACCGCCACGCGGGGCTGCGGCGCGGCGGCAGCAAGGTGCAGCGCCGCGTAGAGCCGGGCCGCCGCCTCCGCCAGGTCGCCCGTCGCGGACAGGCTGGTGTCGCCAGGGAGCGGGCCGAAGCCGATCCAGTACTCGTCCGTGTCCGCGCTCGTGGCCTGCAGGCGCAGCGGCTTGCCCGGTGAGTAATGGCTGGCGAGCTGGCCCGGCGCCTCGATGCGCGCATCGGTGAGGGACACCGGCGACCGGCCCAGCAGCGCGGCGAGCGCTCCTTGCGGGACCGGCCCGTGGCGCAGCAATTGCCAGCTGCCATCCGCACGTAGTGCGACGATGGTCGATTCCACTCCGCTCTCGCATGTGCCGCCATCCAGGATCGCCGGGATGCGTCCACCCAGCGAGGTGGCGACATGGGCCGCGCTGGTGGGGCTGACCGCACCGCTGCGATTGGCCGACGGCGCAGCCAGTGGCAGGCCAGCCGCCGTCAGTACGGCGCGCATCAGCGGGTGCGCGGGGCAGCGCAGCGCGATCGTCGGCAAGCCGGCGGTGACGGCGGGGGTGATGGCAGCATCGGGCCGCAATGGCAGCACCAGCGTCAGCGGCCCGGGCCAGAATGCCTGCGCCAGCCGCTCCGCCCGGTCATCGAACTCGGCGAGCGCGCGCGCCGCCGGAATGTCCGGCACATGCAGGATCAGCGGATTGAAGTCCGGCCGGCCCTTCGCCCGATAGATCGCCGCCACCGCCGCCGCATCATCGGCGCGGGCCGCCAGTCCGTAGACCGTCTCCGTCGGCACGGCGACCGGCGCGCCTGCGCGCAGCAGCGTGGCCGCGCGTTCGACACCGGCCGCATCGGGGGTCAGCAACTCTGCCGGCTTGTCGCTCATGGGTCCAGCCTATAGGCGGGCGGGCCATGGATGACACCCTGAAGCGCATCGCCGCCGCGCTGGAGCGGCTGGCCCCGCCCGCCCCCGCCGCCACCGACTGGTTGGGCGCGCCGGCCTATGTCTGGACCGGCGCGGGCGCCCGTGCCGTGCCCCAGATCACCGCCCCGCCGCTGACGTTGCTGCAGGGGATCGACAAGCAGAAGGCGGCGGTCGCCGGCAATGTGCAGCGCCACGCGGCCGGCCATCCGGCGCATGACATGCTGCTGTGGGGTGCGCGCGGCATGGGCAAGTCCGCGCTGGTGCGCGCCAGTGTGGCCGCGGCGCAAGCGGAGCATGGCGCGGCGCTGGCGCTGGTGCAGGTGGGCGCGGATGCGCTCGCCAGCCTGGCGGAACTGTTCGCCGCCCTGGCCGGGCAGCCGCGCCGCTTCGTGGTGTTTATCGACGATCTCGGCTTTGCCGAAGGCGACAGCGAAGGACCGCGCCGCTTGCGATCGTGGCTGGATGGCGGGGTCGAGGCGCGGCCTGCCAATGTGCGGCTGGCGGTCACGTCGAACCGCCGTGCCGTCGTGGCGCGCGACGTGGGCGAGCAGAACGATCCGCTGAACCCGCGCGACGTGGTGGACGACCAGCTGGCCCTGGCCGACCGCTTCGGCCTGTCGCTGGGCTTCCACGCCTGCACGCAGGACGATTACCTCGCCATGGTGGACGGCTATGCCCGCGTGCAGGGCCTGGACTGGGACCGGGCGGACGCGCTGGAATGGTCCAAGCGCCGCGGCGCCCGGTCCGGCCGGGTGGCGCTGCATTTCGTGACGGAGCTGGCGGGGCGGCGGGGGATGGCGGGCAGCTGACGCTTGTACCCGCGCAGCCATCCCCTGAGTTGACGCCCCCATCGCCATCACGACCGCAGCGATGGCGACGCCTGCTGCCCTCGGCTGAGAACCCAGCCGGACTTATGCCCCCGGCTGGGCTCCGGCCGGCGGGGTGTCGAAGGCGCGGCGCGGATCGCCGGTCAGCTCGCGCACCGGCGGCAGCGACGGGCCACTGTTGCGCGCAGGTGCGGCGGCCGGCTGCGCGCGGGGATCGATAACGCGCCAGATGATGTTGGCAGTGTCGTCGCTCACCAGCAGCGCGCCGGTGCGGTCAAAGGCGACCCAGGTCGGGCGACCACGCGTAGTGTCCTGATCGGTCAGGAAGGGCAGCAGCACCGGCACCGGCTTCCCCTGTGGATTGCCGCGCGCGTCGAACGGCACATAGACGACGTCGTACCCGACCAGCGGCTTGCGGTTCCACGAACCGTGACGGGCGATGAATGCGCCTTGCGCAAAGTTCGGCCCCAGCCGCGTGCCGCCCTGCGTGAAGGCCAGGCCCAGAGCGGCCACATGCGGCCCCAGCGCATATTCCGGCGTGCGGGTATATTCGGTCAGGAACTGCGGCATGGGCGCTTCCACCCGCTCGTCGATCTCTTCGTTCCAGTAGACCCACGGCCAGCCGTAATTGACGCCAATCGGCACGTTGGTCAGGTAATCGGGCACCAGGTCGCCGCCCAGCATGTCGCGCTCGTTCACCGTAGTCCACAGCTCGCCGCTCCAAGGATTCCAGCCGAGCCCATTGGGATTGCGCAGGCCCGCGCCATAGATGCGGGAGGACCCGCTCACCAGGTCCAGCTCGTGGATGGCGGCGCGGCCTTCCTCTATCTCGATGCCCTTTTCCGCGATGTTGGAAGCGGAACCGACCGTGACGTAGAGGCGCGTGCCGTCTTCGTTCAGCACGATGTTGCGCATCCAGTGATTGCCGCCACCGGGCAGGTCCATCAGCTTGACCGGATCGCCGGTCAGCACGTTGGCGCCCAGCTCGTAATCGAAGCGCAGCACGGCGTTGTGATTGGCGACATACAGCCGCCCGTCGCGCCAGGCCATCCCGCCGGGGCTGGCCAGATCGTCGCGCAGAAGGTGGCGTTCCTCTGCCACGCCATTGCCGTCCGCATCGCGCAGCAGCACCAGCGAATCGGGTGACGGTACCGCCGCGCCGGCACGCTTGAACAGGATGCCCTGGACCCAGCCGGCGACCTTCTCGAACAGGCCGCCTTCCTCGCCCTCGCCTTCCGGCGTCTCCGGACGGTTGGCCTGCGCCACCAGCACGTCTCCATTCGGCAGGGTGTAGATGATGCGCGGATGGTCCAGCCCTTCGGCGAAGCGGTTCACCACCAGACCCTGTGCCGCCTGCGGCTTGGCACCGTCCGCCCAGCCGATCGGCTTGGCGACGCCGATCGTGGGGAAGGTCTCCTCCTGCGTCGCCGAAATCACGGGGTCGGTGCCGGTGACCTGTTCCAGCGACAGTTCGGCACGATTGCCGCGTGTCAGCCACCAGCCCAATGCGGCAAGCAGCAGCAGGATGACGACGACGGCGATACCGATCTTCTTGGGCGTGCTCATGACCGGGATGAATAGAGGCGGCGCCCCTTTCCGGCAATGCCGCACGCACCTATGTTCCCGCGCATGTTCGACTACCTGATAGATCATCCCGCCGGCTCGCCCGAATTCCATGCCGAACTGCGGGGGGCAGCCGACGCGCTGACCACAGGGGAAGCGGATGCGGTGGCCAACATGGCGAACCTGGCCGCGCTGATCTGGCAGCTGGTGCCCGACCTGAACTGGGCCGGCTTCTACCGCGTGCAGGGAGATACGCTGGTGCTGGGGCCGTTCTGCGGGCGCCCGGCCTGCATCCGCATCCCGATGGGGCGCGGCGTGTGCGGTGCGGCGGCAGCCAGCGGGACCAGCCAGCTGGTGGAAGATGTCCACGCCTTCCCCGGCCACATCGCCTGCGACGCCGCCAGCCGCAGCGAACTGGTGGTGCCGGTCATCGTGGACGGGCAGGTGATCGCGGTGATCGACCTCGACAGCCCGCTGCCGGGCCGCTTCACGCCTGCGGATCAGGACGGGTTCGAGGCGCTGGCCGCACTGATCGCATCCCGCATCCGGGAGATGTAGGCCGCCCTGCCGCAGCGGCATGTTGCATTGTATCAAGCACTTGCCGCATGTCAGGTCGGGAACCTTGCACCCGCCCAGCCCTTCACCTGCCAAGACCCATCCGCATACAGCAAGGAGGCGCTTGGTGGCAGGACAGGATGATGGAGTGGCGACACTGGGCAAGGCGGCCGCGATCGGGCTGGCCGTCGGTGCCGCGGCGATCGGTTTTCTGGCGACCCGCCGGGACACCGGCAATGATGGCGACGATGCGCCGGGCTATGCCGCGCGGCGAACCGCCGACGACGTGACCGGCCGGACCGTGACGATCCGCAAGGACCGGCAGGAGCTTTACAGCTTCTGGCGCAACTTCGGCAATCTGGTGCCGATCATGGAGAATGTCACCGCGATCCGCACTGCGGGCCCGGGCAGCGACCGGTCCGTCTGGACCATCCGCGCGCCGGGCGGCCGCACGGTGGATGTCGAGACCGAGGTGACCGAGGATCGCGCGGGCGAGATCATCGCGTGGAAGTCGGTTGAAGGATCGGAGATCACGACCGAAGGCCGCGTGACCTTTGCCGATGCGCCGGGCGACCGGGGCACCCGCGTGACGCTGGTGATCGACTATGCCCCGCCGATGGGCGAACTGGGCCGGGTCGTCGCCAAGCTGGCGCGGCGCGAGCCGGCGGTACAGGCGCGTCACGACCTGAAGCGCTTCAAGATGCACATGGAAACCGGCGAGATCGCCACCAGCGCCCGGCGCCGGGACCAGACCCGCGCCGCGCAGATGGACGATGCCGCAAAGAAGGAGACAGCCTGATGCGCGCGCTCACCTGGCACGGCACGCATGACGTTCGCGTGGACAGCGTTCCCGATCCCGAGATCGTCAATCCGCGCGATGCGATCATCAAGGTGACCAGCACCGCGATCTGCGGGTCCGACCTGCACCTGTATGACGGCGTGATCCCGTCGCTGCAGCCCGGCGACATCCTGGGCCATGAGTTCATGGGCGAGGTGGTGGAAACCGGCAGCGGCAGCAACCTGAAGAAGGGGAGCCGCGTGGTGATCCCCTTCACCATCTCCTGCGGGGGCTGCTTCCACTGCAAGGTGCAGCAGTACTCCGCCTGCGAGAACAGCAACCCTGCCGAGAAGCAGGACATGTCCGCCGCGCTGTATGGCCAGCCGATGGCCGGCCTGTTCGGCTATTCCCACCTGACCGGCGGCTACAGCGGCGGGCAGGCGGAATATGTCCGCGTGCCGTTCAGCGACGTCGGCCCGGTGGTCATCCCCGACCACCTGGAGGACGAAAAGGTGCTGTTCCTGTCCGATATCCTGCCCACCGGCTGGATGGCGGCGGAAAATGCCGACATCCAGCCCGATGACACGGTGGCCGTGTGGGGCTGCGGGCCGGTCGGCCTGTTCGCCATCCAGTCCGCCATCCTGATGGGCGCGTCCAAGGTGATCGCGATCGATCATTATCCCCACCGGTTGGAACTGGCAAAGAAGCTGGGCGCCGAGGTGATCAACTTCCGCGAAACCCATGTGCAGGATGCCCTGATGGAGATGTCCGGCGGGATCGGCGTGGATGCAGTGATCGACGCCGTCGGCATGGAAGCCCATGGCTTCGCCTTCGACAACATGCTGGAAGTGGTGAAGCAGAAGGTCGGCATCGGCGCCGATCGCGCCCACGCCCTGCGCATGGCGCTGATGGCGGTGCGGTTCGGCGGCAAGGTGTCCATCCCCGGCGTCTATGGGGGCATGACCGACAAGTTCCCCACCGGTGCGCTGATGGAGAAGGGCCTGCAGGTACGCTCCGGACAGACCCATGTGCAGAAGTACACGGCCAAGCTGCTGGAGATGATCGAGCAGGGCAAGATCGACACCACCTTCCTGATCAGCCACCGCCTGCCGCTGGAAGAAGCGCCGCGCGGCTACAAGAACTTCAAGGAAGAGCAGAACACCTGGACCAAGGTGATCCTGAAGCCGGGTATGGCTGCCACGGCCTGAACTGATATGACAACTTGACGGGCCCCATTCCACCAATTAGCCCTATGTTCCAAGATATGGAACGAGGTGCCGATTGGTGGTGCGGGTCGCGCCCGAACGGTCATCGCTCGTCAACAGAGAGGTGACTTCGGCATGAATCCGCTCGTCGGCGTACTCTATCACTGGCTGGGCGGCTTCGCCTCGGCCACGTTCTACGTCCCCTATCGCGGCATCCGGCAATGGAGCTGGGAAATCTTCTGGCTGACCGGGGGCATCTTCTCCTGGCTGCTGGCGCCGTGGCTGTTCGCCAGCGTGATGACGCAGGATCTGCTGGGCGTGCTGGCCGCGACGCCGGATCGCACGGTCATGCTGTGCGTGCTGTTCGGCCTGCTGTGGGGCTTCGGCGGCCTGACTTACGGCCTCACCATGCGCTATCTCGGCCTGTCTCTGGGCATGGCGGTGGTGCTGGGCCTGTCCACTGTGTTCGGCACGCTGATCCCGCCGATCGTGGAAGGCGACTTTGCCAGCACGCTGCTGGGCACTGCCAGCGGGCGCATCGTGCTGCTGGGCCTGTGCGTGACGCTGGCCGGCATCATCACGGTGGCGGTGGCGGGCGCGCGCAAGGACGCCGCGCTCAGCACGGAGCAGAAGGCGGCCGCCATCGCGGAGTTCGATTACCGCAAGGGGCTGGCCGTCGCGATCTTTTCGGGCATCATGTCATCCTGCTTCGCCTTCGGCCTCGCCGCGGGGGAGCCCGTGCGCGACCTGTCCGCTGCGGCGGGCACCGGGGCGCTGTGGGCCGGCCTGCCGGTGCTGTGCCTGGTGATGTTCGGCGGGCTGGTGACCAATGCCATCTGGTGCGCGCACCTGATCCGCAAGAACCGCTCCGCCGGCCAATGGCTGGGCAAGCCGGCCGCCTATGGTGGCGCTGCGCCCGCCGCCACCCTGCCCCGCCGCGCGCCTTTGCTGCGCAACTACCTGCTGGCGGCGCTGGGCGGCACGCTGTGGTATTTCCAGTTCTTCTTCTACTCCATGGGCGAAAGCCAGATGGGCCGGCTGGGCTTCTCCTCCTGGACGCTGCACATGGCCTCCATCATCATCTTCGGCACGCTATGGGGCTTCGCCTTCCGCGAATGGAAAGATGCCGCACCCCGCGTACGGGCCATGGTCTGGAGCGGCGTGGGGCTGCTGGTGCTGGCGACGGTGATCATCGGCTATGGCAACAGCATAGCCTGAGGCCGGGCGAATTCGGCGGGGCGTGCTATCCCTCGCATGGGCCGGGGCTGGGCGCGGCTCAGAGTACCGCATGACCTAGCATGTGCCCTCGGCCTGTAGCCGCTGATGGTGCTCCGCCACCATCTCCTGCGCCATCCGGAGCGCAGTGGCCGTATCCGTCTTGCGCTCGTTGCTGCGGAACCGGTTGACGATGACGTTGCCGTCCGCGTCGGACAGGTTGCGGAGGGTGCATTCGGCTGCCGGGTTCCGCTCGCGCAATTGGGCGAACAGCTCCGTCTTGGCCTCCCACTCGCCGTCGTTCTCGCCCTTGTATTCGTGGTTGGTGGTGTTGGCCCAGCCGGGCACGTAATTGTAGTCCTGCCCGAAGGCCGACGCGAAAATGCCGCCGATTGCGAGCAAGATCGTGGCGCATGTGAAGCTGTGATGTCGCATGGTCTCTCCTGACAAGCGGTGACCCGCCGCGCGGGCGTCGATGATTCAAGCCCGCGCCCCACCATGCGGTTCCGCGACCTGGCTGCGGAGGCACCAGGCGTGGACGGAGGCGCCAGCCGACCGGCGCCCCCGCCTTACAAGCACCCGCTAGTCGGCCAGCCGCCGTGGCGCGGGCACCTGATCCACCTTCACGCCGCCACGCACATTGCGCATCGTCACCAGCCGCACTGGCTCCAGCGCATTGCCCGGCGTGCCGTCGCTCGTCACCGCCAGCGCCACCGTGTTGTTGCCGCGATGGTTCAGAATCCCTTCGGGAATGGGAAAGGTCCGCTGCGGGCCGATATGGGCGATGAACTGGCCCATGTGCCAGCCATTCACGAAGATCAGCACACGGTACTGCGCCTCCGACCGAGGCACGGACGGGTCACCGAACTGCAGCGCCAGCGTGGCGTCCTGCCCCTGCGGCACGGCCAGGTCGAACTTCGTGCGGAACCAGGTGGTGCCGGGGTCGAGGTCGCTGGCCGGCGCCGCCTGTCGCTGCCACGCAGCGTCGTTGAAGCCGGGCAGGTGCCAGCCCTGGCGCTCGCCGAACAGCCCGCCATTGTTGGGCACGCCGCGCACCGGGTCGACGATGTCCTCGCCACCTTGCCGGCCCTGGATCTTCCATTCGAGCGGGATGGCGAAGCTGCGCCCGCCGCGCGGCTCCACCGAGACGGAGATCAGGCCGCGCGCCTCCTTGTGGAAATCGTCCGCCTCCAGATCCCAGTTATGGCCGTTGTTGCGCACCATCACGCTGAGCACATGCTTGCCCGGCGTGCGGGCCGCTGCGGGCAGGTCGAACTCTGCGGTGCCGGTGGTGATAGGGCGCGGCAAACCCCAGGGCAGGTCCTGCTGCCCGACCAGCTCGCCATCCAGGAACACCTGCACCATGCCGCTGCCGCCCGCGCCATAGGCCAGGCGGATCCGTTCCGCATCGGGCGTGCCGGTGAAGCGGCCGCGATACCAAACGTCGCCTTCGTGGAAGCCATAAGCGTCCATCGACATGTTGGGCTCGCCATCCGGGCGCGCGGTGGTGCTGGCATAGGCGCGGCGATCAATCGGCTGCCAGCTGCTGTCGTCGAAATCGGGCGCGACCTCGGGCGAGCCATGCGCCACGCGCCAGTCGGTGAGCTGCGGCAGCGTCACCGGCTGCGGCCCGGCCAGCTGGGTAACGGCCACGCGGCTGCCAGCGGTGCCGGGCTGCAGGCGCACCCGCTCCCCGTTCCATGTCACATTGCGCGCGGCGCGCGGGGCCCACACCTCCAGCGGGCTGGCCTGCGCCGTGTCGCCGGTCAGCGCCAGGCGGCTGCCCTTCAGTTCGGCCGAACGCAGCAGATGCGGCCCGCGCACCAGCACGTCGCCATCCTTCCAGAAGCGCCAGCCTTCCTCCTCGTCCGCGATCAGCAGCGTCAGCGGTGGCCGCCCGCCGCCTTCAATCCGCACACGCGCCAGGCCGCCATGGGTGTAGTCCAGCTGCAGATCACCCTTAGCGGCATCGAAGGAGTGGCGGACATCGCCCTCCACCACGGTCACGGTCGGCGCGCTGGTATAGCGCAGCAGGGTGCGCCCTTCCTCCGCCATGCGGCCATATAGCAGCATGATGCCGGCATCGTCCTGGGTGAAGCCGTGCTGCACCTCGCTGGACGACCAGACCAGCCGCTGCCCGGCGATATCCACGCCCGCCACCAGCCACTTGGCATCGAACCCGTTCAGCCGCATCGGCAGCGTATAGCGCCCGTCCGGCAGGTCGGCGGTGATCGTGAAGCTGTGATCGCCGCTGTTGTTGCTGGGGTTCTGCGTCACCAGCATGAAGCGCGCATCACTCTCGGGCGAGCGGTTGTGATAGACCTGCACCTGGTCGGTCGATTTCTCGACCGGCCCGGCGGGCACCATGCCGGCCATGTCCGGCACCGCCGCGATCAGGCCGCCCAGCTGCTTCAGCTCCTGCCCCTTGTCGCGGATCTCGCGCGGTTCGCTGATGGCGGCGCCGTAATCGTAGGACGTGAACACCACCGGCGCCGGCAGCCAGCCCCAGCTGGTGCCGCCATACCCCATGTAGAAGCTCTGGATGCCGATGCCGTTGGCGATGTTGGTGCCGTAGAACACCCGCTGGTACCGCCGCCCGCGCTGCACGGCGTTGCAGTCATAGCCGCCATTGCTGCCCCAATAATCGAACCAGCCGCCGCCGAACTCCGCCGCGAAGCCGGGCGTGTTGGGGCTGGCGCTGGCCCCGCCCCTGGCCCCGCCAGTGCCGTAATAGCCCCAGTCGGGCGCGGCCGATCCGCGCGTCGGTTCGCCGCCAACGGTGCAGGTACCGCCGGGATAGGCGTCGAAGGCGTACATGTCCTGCGGCCCCTCGACCACCTTGTCCACGCCCGATCCCTCCGGCACCCAGTACCCGTTGCGGCCCTGGTCGTTGTGAAAGATCGGCACGGTGATGCCATCGGCCTTCGCCTTGGCATAGAGGTGATCCATGTAGCGCCGCTGCGTCGGGGTGGTCAGCGCCAGCTCGTTCTCGATCTGGTGCAGGATCACGCTGCCGCCATTGTTGATCTGGTGCTTGGCGATGATCGCGTTGATCTGCGTCAGCCATTCATCGACCGAAGCCAGATAGGCCGGATCGTCGGTCCGCGCGCGGGCGCGCTGGTTGACGAGGTAGCCGGGGAAGCCGCCGCGCGTCAGCTCCGCATTCACATAGGGCCCGGCGCGGGTCATGACATAAAGGCCCTCCTCCTGCGCCACGGTCAGCAGCCGGTCGATATCGCGAATCCCGCTGAAATCGTACACGCCGGGCTTCGGGCTGTGGAAGCCCCAGTCGAAATAGAACGCGACCGTGTTGAAGCCGCTGGCCTTCATCTTCTGCAGGATATCGCGCCACAGATCGGGGCTGGGCAGGCGGAAGGCATGGACCTCCGCGCTCCAGATCACCTTGCGTTCGCCGTCGATCATCAGTGACCGGCCATCGAAGGATACGCGACCGAAGCTTTGCACTTCCTGGCCCAGCTGCAGGTCGGGCCGCACCGTCTGCGCCTGCACAGGCACGGCGATCGCTCCCGCAAGCATGGTGGCGGCGAGCGCCAGGGCGCGCAATTGCTGTCCGATCATCGTAATCCTCCCGCTGCCGACCGTCCCCCATTTGGCAGGGGATCGGCGGCTCATCTCACATCGCGGGATTTTGTACTACAATTTGGCACAGGGTCAAACGAGGCCCTGCCCCTCCATCCGCATCACCGGCACCATCTCGTCCGGGCCCGCGGGCGGCAGCGTCACCTCCAGCCCGCCTGCCGTGCGCCGGAACGGGACCGGGCGGCCATCGGTCAGGGTGACGCGGGCAATGCGCGCCGCCGGCAGCGCCGCGCTCCCCAGCGCCGCGATGCTGACGGGCGCGGTCGGCCAGTCCAGCAGCACGGCGTTGAGCACATCGCCGATGACGGTGAAGCGCACATCGCCCGGCTGGAAAAGCGTGTCCCCTTCGGTGTGCATCCCGGCGCGTACCTGCGTCGGCCCCTCCCCATAGATCCGCCACGGGCGGCTGCCGTAGATCGCGGCCTCGCCGTTCAGCTGCATCCACGCGGTGATGCCGTCCAGGATGCGCTCCTCCTCCGCATCGATGGTGCCATCGCCGCGCATCGGGATGGACAACAGCAGGTTGCCGTTCTTCGACACGACATCGCACAGTCGCTGGATCACCTGCTTCGCCGGCACGTAACTCTTCTGCAGGAAGCGCGCGCGGTTGTAGTGCCAGTCGCCGATGCAGGTGCAGGTCTGCCAGGGCTCGTCACGCAGCCGGTCGCTCCAGCCGCGCTCCACATCCTCGACCAGCCCTTGCCGCTGGAACGGGCTGAGCACCTTCGCGGTCAGCACCACATCCGTCTCGCCGCTGCGGGCGATCGCGCCATTGTAGTAATGCGCCGCCGCCTCCATTCCGACCGGGCCGAAGGGCAGGCCGTAATCGTCCAGATAGACGATGTCCGGGCGGTAGCGATCGACCAGATCGTTCGACCTGAGCAGCCATTTCGCCACAAAGGCCGGGTTGCCGGGCGGTGCGAACTCCATCCAGCGGCCGCTATGCGTGTCGTGCCAGCCATTCATCGCCGCGATGGAACCGATGCCTGCGGGCGGCGCCATGCTGGGGCCGGTATACAGCTCCTGCGGGTCCAGCCCGTCCCACCACTTGCCCGCGCCATCCTCCTTGCGCAGGGTCCAGGCATCGTAGCGTTCGCCGGCGCGCGGCCCTTCGGCATCGTAGCCGTAAGCGGTCTGCCACCAGTGCCAGGCATGGCTGATATGGTTGGACACGCCGAAGCGCAGCCCTTCGGCGCGCACCAGCTTCTCCCAGGTGCCGACGATGTCGCGCTTGGGCCCCACACGCATGGTGTTCCACGGGTGATGCGCGCTGTCCCAGCAATCCAGATTGTCGTGATGCGCGCCCAACGCCATGAAGTACTTCGCGCCCGCCGCCTTGTAGCGACGGACCAGATAGGCCGGGTCCCATGCCTCGGCCCGCCAGCGGTTCTCGATCTCCATGAAGCCGGTGTCGGCCGGGTGGCCATATGTCGCCAGGTGATGGTCGTACATCGGGTGGCCCTGCTGGTACATCAGCCGCCCGTACCAGTCGCCCGCCTCCGGCACGCATTGGGCCGACCAGTGCGCCCAGATGCCGAACTTCGCATCCCTGAACCATTCGGGCGTGCGATAGCCGGCCGTCAGCGACGACCAGTTGGCGGCCACCGGCGCGCCTGCCGCGCGGGCCTGAGCGGCAATCGGCAGGCTGGCCATGCCGGCCAGCAGGGTGCGTCTGTCCATCGGGTTCCTCATGTCGAACGTGCCGCACAGTGGCGGGCAATGAAGTCGTCATGCGCCGGCATCACCTCTGCCCCGCGGCGCACGATCTCGCGCATCTGACGCAGCTGAGGCGCGATCTCCGCCGCCGGCATCGCGGCCGCCACCGGGTCCGCCTTGCGCGGGTGCAGCCCTTGCCCCAGCATCACCGCCAGCCAGCTGGTTTCGGTGAACAGCGCACCGGCATCGGGCATGATCCGTCCATGGCTGGCGAACAGGTCCATGCGTTGCTGCAGGCTGTCCGGCACCGCCATTGCCCGCATCTGCTGCCAGAACGGGGAATCGTCGCGCCGGGTCAGGTGATAATGCAGGATCAGGAAATCGCGCACCTGTTCGAACTCGGTCGCCATCACGCGGTTGTACTGCGCCCGGTCCGCGGGGTCGAAGCCGGTGTCGGGAAACAGCGACATCAGCGTCACCACGCCCTGCTGGATCAGGTGGATGCTGGTCGATTCCAGCGGCTCCAGAAAGCCGGAGGCGAGGCCCAGCGCGACCACATTGCCGCGCCACATCTCCTGCCGCCGCCCGGTGGTGAAGCGCAGTGGGCGCGGATCGGCCAGCGCCGGCCCGTCCAGCCCGGCCAGCAGCTGCGCCGCCGCCTCGTCATCCGACAGATGCGCGCTGCAATAGACATGGCCGTTGCCGGTGCGATGCTGCAGCGGGATTCGCCAGCGCCAGCCCGCCGTACCGGCAGTGCTGCGGGTGAACGGCGTGCGCGGTGTCGTCGCGGCGGAGGGGACCGCCAGCGCCCGGTCCATCGGCAACCAGTGCGACCAGTCCTGATAGGGGGTGCCCAGCGCCTCCCCGATCAGCAGCCCGCGAAAGCCGGTGCAGTCGACGAACAGCTCCCCTTCCGCGCGGCGGCCATCGTCCAGCAGCAGCGCGGCGACATGGCCGCGCGCGTCCAACTCCACCCGCTCGATCCGGGCCTGGAGGTGCTCCACCCCGCGCGCGACCGACTGCTCGCGCAGGAAATCGGCATAGCGCGCCGCGTCGAAATGCAGGGCGTAGCTCAGCCGTGAATGGATCTGGCGCTGGTCCTCCACCGGCCGCGTGAACCGCCCCGCGCGGGCGGCGGCAACCGTGATCGAATAATCGTCCAGCGGGGCGTCGCCATGCAGCATCCAGTGCTGGTGGAAAGCCAGACCGCGCAGATTGGCGCCATAATGGCCGAAGGGGTGGAAGTAGGTCTCGCCCAGCGCACCCCAATCCCGGAACTCGATCCCCAGCTTGAAGGTCGCGCCGGTGCGACGGACCAGTTCGTCCTCGTCCAGGCCCAGCAACCGGTTCAGCGTCAGGATCGGCGGAATGGTCGCCTCACCCACCCCGACCGTGCCGATGGCAGGTGATTCGACCAGCGCGATCGAGACCTCCGGCCCCAGCGCCCGGCTCATCACGGCGGCCGCCATCCACCCGGCGGTTCCCCCGCCCGCTATCACGATCCGCCGGATCGGAACCGCCTGTTCCACCTTCTCCATCCCCCTTCATTTTCACGTGCGCAAGTTGTTTGCAAATTCATACTTGTAACATTTATACTTATAGCGCTAACATTGCGGCGAACGATCGGCACGCAAGGTCCGTCGACGACAGGGGAGGTTTTGCATGATGAAGGGCTCGATCAACCGCTATTCCGGCGCGTCCGCACTCGCGATCGCACTGGCTGCGGGCATCGTACCGGCCGTGGCACAGGCGCAGACCGCCGATCGCGTACCGCCGCCGGCGGGCGATGCCGCGGCGACGGACGGCACGGTTGGCGATGAGATCGTCGTTACCGGTCTGCGCGCCGCGTTGGAAAGCTCGCTGGCGATCAAGCGCGATGCCGACCAGTTCGTCGATTCGATCACCGCGCAGGACATCGGCCGACTGCCCGACGTGAACGTGGCGGAGGCGCTGCAGCGCGTGTCGGGCGTGCAGATCACCCGCACCCGCGGCGAAGGCAGCGCCATCGCTGTACGCGGCCTGACGCAGGTGCGCACCGAGCTGAACGGGCGCGACATCTTCCAGGCCAGCGGCGGACGCGGCCTGTCCTGGGACGAGGTCGGGTCCGAACTGCTGGCCGGCGTCGACGTGTTCAAGAACCCGGCCGCCAACATGATCGAAGGCGGACTGTCCGGCACGGTCAACCTGCGCACCCGCCGCCCGTTCGATCAGGACGGCCAGCTGATTTCCGCGCTGGTCGGCTACACCCGCTACGACCTGATCGACGATGACGGCATCCAGGCGTCGGGCCTGTACTCCAACCGCTGGGACACCGGGATCGGCGAGGTCGGCGTGCTGGCCAATATCGGGTATCAGACCACGTCCTTCCGCGAGGACGAAGTGGTGGTGGAACCGTTCTACCAGCATGGGCCCACCGCCCCCGGCGTGCAGGGGCCGGTGCCCGGGTTCGCGGACCGGACGGTGCTGCTGCCGCACGGCGGCGGCTTTGCCGTGACTTATGGCGACCGCGAACGGATCAGTGGCACGGTGGCGCTGCAATGGCGTCCTGTCCCCGAGGTCGAGATCTACACCCAGTTCTTCCAGGCCAACTACACCTTCAACGAAGCGGGCGTATCCTTCTTCGCCGCTGGGGCTGACGTCGGCCCGTCCGCCGGGCGGGACTTCACAGTGGATGAAAACGGCATCGTGCGATCCGGCTACCTGGCCAATCCGGTGGTGGATTCGGTGAATTACGCAACGCTGCGCGACACCAAGACGACCGACTTCTCGGCCGGTGCGCGATGGGACGTGACCGACAATCTGCAACTGTCGGTCGATTACCAGCGCATCGATTCGACGGTGAACCAGAACACCATGAACCTGACCGCAAGCGCGCTGAACCCACGCACCAGTGTGCCGGGCCTGGGGCAGGATTACGACCTCTTCTTCGACATCTCCGACAAGATCCCGGTCTTCCAGTCCAGCGTGCCGGGCTACTTCTCCGACATCAACAATTACGGCATGACCGCCATCCTGCCCTATGGCGAAAACAATGACGCGACGTCCGATGCGGTCCGGGGTGACCTGACCTGGGATTTCGACGACAGCTTCATCACCAACCTGCGTGCCGGCGTGCGGCACACCAGCCAGAGCGCGATCAATCGCAACACCACTTACGGCACCTGGACGGCGATCGGCCAGTCCTGCGCCAACTGGTCGGCGGAATGCGTTCAGCTGGCCGATTTTCCGCAATATGCCGAACTCAACCGCTTCCAGCCGGACCTGCTGCGCGGCGACGCGGCAGATACGGTGTTCGGCCCTGTCTGGCAGTTCTCCGACGATCTGGTGCGCAACCCGCAGGCCGCTTTCGACGCCATCCGTCAGATCAATGGGCAGGAGGTCGGCTTCCGCCCCTATGATGCGCCGAACGCATTCTTGGGGACGATCGACGAGAAGACCTACGCTGCTTATGCGCGCCTTGATTACGGCAGCACGCTGGGTGGGCTGGAGTTCGACGGCAATGTCGGCGTGCGGGTGGTGCGTACCGAGACTGCCGCGCTTGGCCGCCGGGTACTGAGCTACCGCGCTCCCGGTGCCGCACCGGGCACGCCCAATGTCACGGAGGACGAACCCTTCAATGGTGGGCGGGAATTCACGAAGTGGCTGCCATCGGCCAATCTGCGGGTATTCCTGACCGACGAGCTGATCCTGCGAGCGGCAGCGTCCAAGAACTTCGCCCGGCCGAGCTTCACCCAGCTGAACCCGCAATTCAATCTGGGTGTCAGCTATCTGGATGCCGCGAGCATTCTGCCTTCGCTGCTGGATCCGACGCAGGCGTATAATGCCGATACCAACCCCTATGTCGGCACCGGCGATGCGCTGGGCGACCCGAACCTGCTGCCGGAAGAAGCCACCAGCTACGACCTGGCGCTGGAATATTACTTCAGCGCGTCCGGCTTCGTCTACGCCACGGCCTTCTACAAGGATCTGAAGAACCTGATCGTGCAGCGTCCCACAGCGCCGGTGCGGCAGGACATCGACGGCATCGGCACGGTACAGTTCAACGTGCAGCGCTTCGTCAACCAGGCCGAAGGCTATGTCCGCGGGTTCGAGATCGGCGGGCAGGCATTTGCCACCTTCCTGCCGGCGCCGTTCGACGGGCTGGGCCTGCAGGCGAACTACACGCTGGCGGACAGCGATGCCGGGCAGAGCGCGGCAGGCGACATCAACAGCGTGGAACAGATCAGCGTGCCGCTGAACAACCTGTCCAAGCACAGCTTCAACCTGGTGGGCCTGTACAGCAAGGGCGGCCTGGACCTGCGCCTCGCCTATAACTGGCGCGACGACTTCCTGCAGGGCACGGCCAACACCGGTACGCAGAACCTGCCGATCTTCGGCAAGTCCTACGGCGTGCTGGATGCATCGATCAGCTACGACCTCACGGAGAATCTGGCGCTGACGCTGGATGCGCAGAACCTCCTCGATACCGCGTTCCAGACCTATCAGATCTTCGACAACCGGCCGCGCGACTATCAGATCAACGACCGGCGCTTCTCGGCCCGGGCGATCCTGCGGTTCTGACAGGTGCACCGGACCGCCGGGCTGGCGATGTGCGGCCCGGCGGGTTAATCTCGTGAAAGGGACAGGATTGCATGATGGGTCTTGGGGCATGATGGATCGCGCCTGGCAGGCAGTGATTGCCGTGGCGCTCGGCGCCGCGATGCCGATCGGCGCGGCGGCGCAGACTACGCCGCTGCCGCGGCTGGAGCGGGTGGGCGACAAGCATCTGCTGCAGGTGGATGGCCGGCCCTTCCTGATGCTGGGAGCGCAGGCGAACAATTCCAGCAACTACCCCGACGTGCTGCCGCAGGTCTGGCCGATGATGGCCCGGCTCCATGCCAACACGCTGGAGATCCCGGTCGCCTGGGAACAGGTGGAGCCCACCGAAGGCCAGTTCGACTTCTCCTACCTGCAGGCGCTGGTGGACGGGGCGCGGGCGCGCAACCTGCGGGTGGTGCTGCTGTGGTTCGCAACCTGGAAGAACACCGGCCCGTCCTACGCCCCCACCTGGGTCAAGACCGACACGGCGCGCTTCCCGCGGATGCAGACGGCGGAAGGCACCGCGCATTACGTCCTCTCCCCCCACGGCCGCAACACGCTGGAAGCGGACAAGCGCGCCTTCGTGGCAATGATGACCTGGCTGCGCGACAATGATCCCGATCATACCGTGATCATGGTGCAGCCGCAGAACGAGGTCGGCGCCTATGGCCAGAAGCGCGACCGATCGGCAGAGGCGGACCGCCTGTTCGCCGGTGCCGTGCCCGCGGAATTGGCGGCCAGTACGGGCCGCAACGGCAGCTGGACGCAGGTGTTCGGCCCGCTGGCCGACAACGCCTTCAATTCCTGGTACACGGCCCGCTACATCGACGAGATCGCGGCCGCCGGCCAGGCCGTGCTGGACCTGCCGATGTTCTGCAATGCCGCGCTGGGCGATCCTTTCGCCAGGCCGGGCGAGGGCGGCGGCGCCAGCGGCGGACCGGACACGCCGGTGATCGACGTGTGGAAGGCGGCCGCGCCGCATATCGATTTCGTCGCGCCCGACATCTACCTGACCGATCCGAAGCAGGTGATGGAGGTGCTGCGCCTGTACGCCCGGCCCGACAATGCGCTGCACGTGCCGGAGATCGGCAACTCGGCCGCCTTCGCGCGCTATCTGTGGCCGACACTGGGCCATGGCGCGATCGGCTTTGCGCCGTTCGGCATGGATGAAACCGGCTATTCCAACTATCCGCTGGGTGCCAGGGAGCTGGACGAGGCCACGGTCGAGGCCTTCGCCGCGCCCTATCGCCTGTTCGCGCCCATGGCAGGCGCCTGGGCCAAGGTGGCGGCAAACAACCTGAGCTGGGGCACGGCCAAGGGTGCCGATGGAGAGCCACAGAGCCAGCAGATGGGCCGCTGGACCGTGCGCGTCACTTACGACGAATGGCAGTTCGGCTCGCGCGATTCCCCGTGGCTGAAATCCGATCCCACCCCGACCGAAGGCCAGCCGGTCGGCGGCGCGGTGGCGGTGCAGACCGGGCCTGACACCTTCCTGCTGGCCGCCGCCCATGCGCGGCTGTCCATCGGCCTGACCGACCCGCAACGGGGCGAGAACGGCACGATGCTGAAGGTGGAGGAAGGCACGCTGCAGCCCGATGGCAGCTTTGCCGTCCGGCGCGTGTGGAATGGCGACCAGACCGATTACGGCCTCAACTTCACCCGCCAGCCGGTGCTGCTGCGGGTCACCATGGGTACTTACCAATGAAGGCGATCCCGATGCTGCGCACCCTGACCCTCACGGCGATGGCACTGTGCCTCGCCACCCCTACCCTGGCTGCGGAGGTCGAGCGGCTGCCGCATGGCGTGATGGTCACGCCGGACAGCGGCCCGGCGCGGCAGGTACGCGTGCTGGTCTATGGCGACGGGCAGTTCCGCATCACCGCCATGCCGGCCGATGCGACCGAGCTGCCCGAGAGCCTGATGGTCATCGCCAAGCCGGTAGAAGCCTTCACCTTTGCCGAGACGGGCGATGCGGTGACCCTGCGCACCGCCGCCGGCACAGCCGAGGTGCGGCTGTCCGACGGGCATGTGCGCGTGCTGGACGCCGCCGGCAAGGAGCTGCTGAGCGAGTCCCCGCGCACGCCGTTCCAGCCGGTGACGATCGAGGGCGAGCAGTTCTTGGCGATCAGCCAGCAGTTCAACCGCGGCACGGACGAAGGCTTCTACGGCCTGGGTCAGCACCAGAACGGGCAGATGAACTACAATGGGGAGGACGTCGAACTCGCCCAGCACAACATGGACATCGCCATTCCCTTCGTGGTCTCCACCAAGGGGTACGGCCTGCTGTGGGACAATGAATCGATCACCCGCTTCGGCGATCCCCGCCCGCCGCAACTGGTCGGGGCCGATGCCGCCGATGCGCTGAAGGTGACCACGAACGGCCAGCCGGGCTGGACCGCCGAATATTACCTGGGCGATGCGCTGGCCGTGCGGCAGGTGGAACCCACCATCAATTACCAGTTCCTGCGCGACCAGGCCCGCTGGCCGGAAGCGGCCAAGGCGGCCACGGTAGCATCGGGCGAAAGCGGGCAGAACACGCAAGGCATCGCCACGCAGGAACAGCGCGTGGTGTGGACCGGCACGCTGCAGCCGGAAGCTGACGGCGTGCACAAGATGCGGCTCTACTCCTCCAGCTATGTGCGCGTGTTCGCCGATGGCAAGGAAGTGCTGAACCGCTGGCGCCAGAACTGGAATCCGTGGTTCCACAATTTCGAGCTGCCGCTGACTGCCGGCAAGCCGGTGGAGCTGCGCATCGAGTGGGAGCCCAACCAGGGCTATATCGCCCTGTTCGGCAGCGATCCGCTGGCTGATGCGGACCGCCACTCGCTGTGGCTGACCAGCGAGGCGGCGAAGGCGATCGACTACTACGTCGTCACGGGCGAGGACATGGACGGCGTGGTCGCCGGCTATCGCGACCTGACCGGCAAGGCATCGCTGATGCCGAAATGGGCCTATGGCTTCTGGCAGAGCCGCCAGCGCTACGAGACGCAGGACCAGCTTCTGGGCGTGCTGCGCGAATATCGCGAACGCCGCATTCCGATCGACAACATCGTGCTCGACTGGCGCTACTGGACCGATCCCACCTGGGGCAGCCACGAATTCGACGCCAGCCGCTTTCCCGAACCGGAGCGGATGGTGGACGAGGTCCATGCGTTGGACGGGCGGATCATGATCTCCGTCTGGCCCAAATTCTACCCGACGACCGAGAACGGCAAGGAACTGGATGCGCAGGGCTTCCTGTATCGCCGCCCGCTGGCGGCGGGGCAGAAGGACTGGGTCGGGCCGGGCTACGCCAACACCTTCTACAACCCGTATACCAAGCCCGCGCGCGACCTGTATTTCCGCCAGATCAAGGACGCCCTCGTCGACAAGGGCTTCGACGCCTGGTGGATGGATGCGGTGGAGCCGGACTGGCATTCCAACCTCTCGGTCGAGGAACGCAAGTACCAGATGGGGCCGACCGCGCGCGGGCCCGGCGCCTTCGTGTTCAACTCCTACCCGCTGATCCATGCGGAAGGCATGGCCGACAATCTGCGACTCGCGCAGCCGGACCGCCGCCCGTTCATCCTGACCCGGTCGGGCTTCGGCGGGATCCAGCGCACCAGTTCGGCCCTGTGGTCGGGCGACGTGGCGGCGCGGTGGGACGATTTGCGCGACCAGATCAGTGCAGGCGTGAACGTCTCGCTGTCGGGCGTCCCCAACTGGACGCACGATATCGGCGGCTTCTCCGTGGAGGACCGCTACACCAATGCCGACCCGGCGCATCTGGAGGAATGGCGCGATCTCAACCTGCGCTGGTTCCAGTTCGGCGCCTGGACGCCGCTGTTCCGCAGCCATGGCGAGACGCCCTATCGCGAGGTGTACGAGTTGGGGAAGGACGACCCGGCGATGTACGGCGCGATGGTCGGGCTGATCGAGCAGCGCTACCGGCTGATGCCCTACATCTACTCGGTCAGCGCCGACACCTACTGGAACGATGGCACGATCATGCGCGGGCTGGTGATGGACTTCGCCGCCGACCGGCAGGCGTGGAACGTGGACGACCAGTACATGTACGGCCCGGCCTTCCTGGTGGCGCCGGTGACCGAGCGTGGCGCGACCTCGCGGCAGGTCTATCTGCCGGCAGGCGCGGACTGGTATGACTGGCGCACCGGCGCATTCCTTCGCGGCGGACAGGCGATCACGGCCGACGCCCCGCGGGAGAGCGTGCCCGTCTATGTGCGGGCAGGCTCCATCATCCCCAGCGGCCCGGCGGTGCAGCACACGAACGAACAGCCTGACGGGCCGATCGTGCTGCACGTCTTCACCGGCGCCGACGGCAGCTTCACCTGGCACGATGATGACGGCACCAGCCACGGCTACCTGCAGGACCAGCACGCGCAGGTCCCGCTCAGCTGGAACGAGGCCAGCGGCACGCTGACCATCGGCGCGCGCCAGGGCAGCTACCCCGGCATGCCCGGCAAGCGCGCCGTCTCCGTGCGGTTCCACGGGCCGGATCGGGCAATGGCGCCCGACTTCAGCGAAAATGGCGAGCGCAGCGTCACCTACGACGGGACGGCGGTAACGGTCCGGCGGTAAGGTGCAGGATCGGCCGGCCCCCGCCTCCTGCCGGGCCGGCCGATCCGGCCTGAGTCGTCAGGCGGCGGCGAGGGCCGCCTTCTGCTCCGCCGTCGCTGCCGCCGGGCGCAGGCCCAGCAGGTGGCAGATGGCGTAAGTCAGCTCCGCCCGGTTCAACGTGTAGAAGTGGAACTGGCGCACGCCGCCGGCATACAATGCGCCGCACAGCTCCGCCGCGATGGTGGCGGCGACCAGCTGGCGGGCGGCCGGGCGTTCGTCCAGCCCTTCCAGCACGCGGTCGATCGACGGCGGAATGGTCGCGCCGCACATGCTGGAAAAGCGCCGCAGCTGGGCCACATTGGCGACCGGCAGGATGCCGGGCACGATCTCCACATCGATGCCGCGCGCGGCGGCCTGATCGCGAAAACGGAAGAAGGTGTCGGCGGAGAAGAAGAACTGGGTCAGCGCCCGGTCCGCGCCCGCATCCACCTTGCGCCACAGATTGTCGAGGTCGGCAGCCTCGTCCGCCGAATCCGGGTGGGATTCGGGATAGGCCGCGACCGACACCTCGAACGGGTGCAACCGTTTCAGGCCCGCAACCAGCGCGGCGGCATTGGCGTAGCCTTCCGCATGCGGCGCATAGGGCTGGTCATGTTCGGGCATGTCGCCGCGCAGCGCCACGATGTGGCGCACGCCGTCGTGCCAGTACTGGTCGGCGATCGCGTCCACTTCGGCCCGCGAGGCGCCCACACAGGTCAGGTGTGCGGCCGCCTTCAGCCCGGTTTCGCGGGCGATGCCCAGCACCGCCTCCTGCGTGCGGCCGCGGGTGGACCCGCCCGCGCCATAGGTGACGGACACGAAGCGCGGCCCCAGCGGCGCGAGCCCGCCGGCGGTGGCAAGCAGCGTCTGCAGCGCGGCATCGCTCTTGGGCGGGAAGAACTCGAATGACACCTCCACATCGCCGGCGGCTGCGGCAAACAGGGGGGCGGGTTGCTGGTCGGTCACAACAGGGGCACTCATGCCGCAGCTCCTTTGAGGTGCCAATATTAAAGATTGCTTATATACGCAACCCGCTTTGACGAGCGATGGCTGCGGTGTAAGGTTGAAAGCATGATTGTGGTTCCGCCGGAAGACATGTTTCGGGTGCTGGGCGACGGAATGCGCCTGCGCACGCTGGTGCTGCTGCGCAGCCTGGAACTGACCGTGGGCGAACTGGCGCAGGTACTGGGCCAGAGCCAGCCACGCATGTCGCAGCATATCAAGGGCTTGCAGGAGGCCGGGCTGGTCCGCCGGCGCAAGGAAGGCACCGCCGTGTTCCTGCGGCTGGGGCCGGCGCCGCGGGTGCAGCCGATCTTCACCTTGCTGGACAGCTGGGCCGCCACCGGCGGCGACATGCCCTGGTTCGCGGCCGACCGCGCACGCCTGAAAGCCATTCGCGCCGACCGCGCGGCAGAGGCGCAGCGTTTCTTCGAACGCAATGCCTGGCGGTGGGACGAGCTGCGCGCCCTGCATGTGCCCGAGGCCGAGGTCGACCGCGTGATCGAGCAGGCTCTGGATGAGGAGGGGCGGGGCGAGCGGCCGCTGGGCCGGCTGCTCGACATCGGTACCGGCACCGGGCGGATGCTGGAACACCTCGCCGCCCGCGCCACCTCCGCGCTGGGGGTGGACCGATCGCCCGAAATGCTGCGCTTCGCCCGCGCACGGCTGGCCGAACGCGGGATCGCGGCAGAGCTGGGCCAGGCAGACATGTATGCCCTGCCGATGGAGGACGGCGCCTTCGACACCGTGATCCTGCACCAGGTGCTGCATTACGCGCATCACCCGGAAGCCGCGATCGCGGAGGCGGCGCGGGTGCTGGCGCCGGGCGGCACGATGGTGATCGCGGACATGGCCAGTCACGAGCGGGAGGATCTGCGCCGCCGCTTCGCCCATGCGCGGCTGGGCTTCACCGACCGTGCGGTGCTGGGCTGGCTGGGTGCGCACGGGCTGGAGGCGCGCGTGGTCGCCCATCTGGCGGGCGAACTGACGATCAGCGTCTGGGCCGCCACCCGGCCGGGCGGCTCGGCGCAGCAGCTGGCCCTGCGCTCAGTCGGCTGAAGCCTCCGCCTGCCTGCCATAACGGCCGGCCAGCACCGCGCAGACCATCAGCTGCAATTGGTGGAAGATCATCACCGGCAGCAGCACGGTGCCGATCTCCGGCGCGGCGAACAGCACGCCGGCCATCGGCACGCCGGAAGCGAGGCTCTTCTTCGAACCGCAGAATTGCAGCACGATCCGGTCCTCCCGCACAAAGCCGAACAGCCGGCCGAGCAGCGCCGTCGCGCCCATCACCACGGCCAGCAGCGCCAGCGACAGCCCGGCGATCAGCAGCAGGTCGGCGGCCGAGACGCGGCCCCACAATCCTTCCACCACCGCGGCGCTGAAGGCGGCATAGACCACCAGCAGCACCGATCCGCGATCCACCACCGTCAGCATGCGTTTGCGCCGTGCCACCCAGCCGCCGATATAGGGTTGCAGCAGGTGACCCGCGACGAAGGGCAGCAGCAGCTGCACCACGATGGTCAGCACCGCGCCGCCGGAAATGCCGTCGCCCGCCCCCGGCCCGCCGATCAGCAGCGCCACCAGCAGCGGCGTCAGCACGATCCCGGCCAGGTTGGAGAACGCCGCACTGCACACCGCGCCCGCCACATTGCCGCGCGCCATGGCGGTGAAGGCGATGGAGGACTGCACCGTTGATGGCAGCAGCGTCAGGAACAGCATGCCGGTGCGCAAAGGCGGGGTCAGCACCGGCAGGGACCAGATCGCCAGACCCAGCAGCGGAAACAGCACAAATGTCACCGCCATGGTGGTCAGGTGCAACCGCCAGTGCCGCGCCCCGTCCACCACCGCCTGGCGCGAAAGGCGCGCGCCGTGCAGGAAGAACAGCAGCACGATGCCCGCATCCGCTGCGCCGCCGGTGATCGTCGCGCCGATCCCGCGCGCGGGCAGCAGGGACGCCAGCAGGACAGTGCCGACCAGCAGCACGATGAAGCCGTCGATGCGCAGACGGGTGAACAGGGCGGTCATGGGCGGGCGGCCGCTACCGGTCGCCTTCGTGCAGCCAGTGTTCGTTCGCCGGCGGCACGAAGCCGGCGATGCGGTCGATCATCGCCGCCGGGTCGCGCTCGACGATCAGCATGGCGCGGTGGCGCGGCTGCAGGAAGCCTTCGGTCACCACATCGTCGATGAACGCGCCCAGCCGCGTGTAGAAGCCGTTCACGTCCAGCAGGCCGACCGGCTTGTTGTGATAGCCCAGCTGCGACCAGCACCACGCCTCGAACATCTCCTCGAACGTGCCGATGCCGCCGGGCAGCGTCACGAAGCCGTCCGCCAGATCGGCCATCATCGCCTTGCGTTCATGCATGGTCTTGACGACGTGCAGCTGGCTGATGCCCTGGTGATCATGCTCGCGCGCGCGCAGCGCTTCGGGGATCACGCCGATCACCTCGCCGCCCGCGGCGCAGGCGGCGTCGGCGATCACGCCCATCAGGCCCACGGTCCCTCCGCCATAGACCAGCCCGATCCCGCGCCGTGCCAGCAGGGTGCCGAAATCGCGCGCGGCTTCGGCATAATGCGGATTGGCCCCGGTGGAGGAGCCGAGATAGACACAGATACGCATGCGCTCAGCCCAGCCTTTCCGGCACGGAGCGCGCCTCTTCCACGATGGACTCACGGCTGCTGACGGCTTCCCACGGGAACACGAACCAGCGCTTGTCCGTGTCCCGGTCGATCGCATCCACCCAGATGTCGGCCGTGGCGCTGCTGCGGGTGTTGGTGATCAGCGTGGCGAAGCGCAGGTTCGCCGCATCGCAGCCATTGTCGGCCAGCAGCGCACGGATATATTCGATGGTGCCGCCGGTATCGTTGATGTCGTCCACGAACAGCAGCCGCCGCCCGCTGGCGCTCATGGCCGCGATCTTGCCCAGCAGTTCGTCGGCAAAGCCCGGCACCTTGGCCGAATGGTCGATCGACAGCATCGGCACGTCCAGCTGGTGCGACACGAACACCGCCGGCACCAGCCCGCCGCGGCCGATGCCGATGATGAAGTCGGGCTGCCATCCGCTGTTCGCGACGCGGTCCGCCAGCAGGCGCACCTTGTCTAGGAAGTCGTTGTAATATTCGAGGTAGAACAGTTCGGGCTCTTCGGTGTCGCTCATGCGGGGGCAATCCTGTGGCGGGGCTTGGTGGGTCGTTATCGCAGGCCGCCCGCTGCGGCAAACGGCGCGATAGTGCACGACCGATGTCAGTTCATTCACGCAATCGATTTCACCAAAAGCTATTTTCACAGATGGTATTGTGCGCGTCTGACACCGGTGGTATCGCTATCTTCCAAGCAGATCGGACAGCCTGAAGAACGGGCACTCCGGCATAATGCGGCAGGCAACAGCCGCCGCGTGGGAGAAGGATGAGGGCATGAGGGTTCATTCTACCGAAATCACCAGTGCTGTGTGTGACACCGGTGTCCGCAGCCGTCTGGGGCTGAGCGCCAGCCTGGTGGCCTGCGCCGTCGCCTTGGCGGCAGCGCCGGTGTGGGCGCAGGAGGTTCCGCCCGCCAACGTGCCGCAGCAGCAGCCCGATGGCACGGACGTGCCGGCCGACCGCACGCTGGGCGATCAGGCCGACGCCATCGCGCCCCAGGACGGGGCGGATGCCATCGTCGTCACCGGCTACCGCGCCTCCCTGCGCAATGCGATCGCGCAGAAGCGCACCGCCAATGTGCAGATCGACGCCATCACGGCGGAGGACATCGCCGACTTCCCCGACGCCAATCTGGCCGAATCGCTGCAGCGCCTGCCGGGCGTATCCGTCGACCGCGACAATGGCGAAGGCCGGCAGATTTCCGTCCGCGGCCTGGGTGGCGATTTCAACCGCACCCGCCTGAACGGGATCGAGGCGCTGGCCACCGCCGGTTCCAACGATGCCGGCACCAGCCCCAATCGCAGCCGCGCCTTCGACTACAACACCTTCGCGTCCGAGCTGTTCAGCAGCCTGAAGGTGCAGAAGACCCCCTCCGCCGAGACGGACGAGGGTTCGCTAGGCGCCAATATCGACCTCGAAACGGGCAAGCCGTTCGATTATTCCAGCGGTGCGCTGGCCCTCTCGGTCGAGGGGAACTACCAGCAGAACTCCGGCGCGTTCTCCCCGCGCTTCGCCGGCCTTGCCTCCAAGCGCTTCATGGATGGCGACATGGGCATCCTGGTGTCCGCCGCCTACAGCAAGTCGCGCAACGAGCTGGACCAGTACCGCCGCGGGGTCGGTTCGTCCGACTACCTGTATCGCGGGGCCGATTTCGCCGGCAACGAGGCGCCGCAGCGCGGCGGCTTTGCCGCGCCGGCCGGCACCGATCTGGGCAGCGCGATCACCAATCCGCAGGTGATCGACCTGCAGACCGGATCCGACGCGGCGGCCTACGCCAATCTGTTCCCCGGCGCACCGTACAACACGCCCGGCCGGTTCGACGATTCACAGGTCCGCATTCCGGCGCTGGCCGGGCTGGAGCAGCAGAATGTGGAGAACGAGCGGCTGGGCATCACCGCCGCCTATCAATGGCAGGTGTCCGATCGCACCCGGCTGACTGTCGACGGCGTCTATTCCCGGTTCGAGAATACCAGCCGCTACAACCAGGTCTCCTCCGTCGGACTCAACCGCAACAACACCAATGCCGTGTTCAACACCGCCGGCAACAACCTGACGCCTGCGGCTGCCCGCGCGCTCTATCCCGGCCAGTGCACGCCCGCCGCGGAGACGGAGCTGGCCGCCCCGGTCGATTGCGGGCAGCAGCTCTATGGTACGACCCCGGCCTTCGGCACCGCGCTGGACGCGGCCGGGCAGACCGTAGGTTCGGTGCTGGCGCCCTCCGCCATCGTGCCGGGCGCGCTGTCGGCCAACAACCCGGCTGGCGCCAACATCTTCAGCACCAACCCCAACAACCTCGACCCTTACGACTACTACAACAACCCGAATTCGGTCGGATACATCCCCAGCAGCAACCGGCTGGCGTTCCGTGGCCAGCTGATCGGCCGGCCCGCCGTGCGCGTGCTGGAATCGGAGGTGAACAACGGCGTCGCCGAATATCTGGTGCTGCAGAATGTCGACTTCCGCTCCGCGCAGGACCAGAACAGCTACACCACGGAATTCCGGCAGGTGTCCGGCAACATCCAGCACGAATTCACCGACAATTTCCGGGCGGTGGCGATCTATGGCGAGTCCAAGTCGACCAACCGGTCACAAGGGCTGCTGGTTGAATTCAATCGCATGGATAGCCCCGGCTCGTTCATCTATGACGAGCGCGAGGGCGGCGACATGCCGGTGATCGACTTCGGCTTCGACGCAGCCGATCCAAACAACTGGGACACGGTGAAGGGCTTCTCCGCCATCCGCAACTACACGCGGGACACCACCAACAAGCTGTCGACCGCCCGGCTGGACCTGACCTGGGAAGTGGATGACATCTTCACCCTGAAGGGCGGCGTCACGCGGCGGACCTACAGCTTCTTCACCGACCAGTACGAGCGGGTGAGCGATCTGCTCAACCCCACGCTGAAGGAAGCGGGCGCCAGTGTGGCGGACGTGTCGGAGGTGATCGAGTTCGGCCAAGGGTTGAACGTGCCCGAAGGCACGGCCACCAGCTTCATCGTCCCTTCCATCGAGAAGTTCGACGAGCTGTTCGATTTTACCTGCAATTGCGTGAACGAATGGTCCGACTGGCGCATCACGCGCAAGCGCAACCGCACCGCATCCTTCGGCGTGGAGGAGGTCGATACCGGCGCCTACCTGCAGATGGACTGGGACACGGAACTGCTCGGACGGCCCTGGCGCGGCAATATCGGCGTGCGCGCGGTGCTGACCGAAGTCGAGTCACTGGGTGAGACCACCGCCGGCCGGCCGATCACCGGCAACAACGAATATACCGACTGGCTGCCGTCGCTGAACTTCGTGTACGAGCCGATCGACGATGTCGTCGTCCGCATCGCCGCTTCCAAGGTGATGGCACGCCCGCTGCTGGGCAACCTGTCGCCGTCGATCTCCTCCATCTCCGTGCCCAACTCCGGCGACAATACCGGCGGCACGCTGACCATCGGCAACCCGAAGCTCGCCCCGTTCCGGGCGACCAATGTCGATCTCAGCTTCGAATGGTATTTCGCACCGGGCGGACTGTTCTCGGTCGCGGTGTTCAACAAGGACATCGCCAGCTTCCCGCAGACGGTGAACTTCGAATCGCAGCTGTCCGACTTTGCCGATGCCGAGACGATCCAGGCGATCCGCGCGCAGTTCAGCAACCCGTTCCAGCTGGCCTATATCGACGCGAACAATCCGTTCGTCGCCCGCCAGTTCCGCGATGCGCCGGGCGGTTACGTTCGCGGCATCGAGGTCAATTTCCAGACCGACCTGGCCTTCCTGCCGGGTCTGCTGAGCAATCTCGGCGTGCAGGTGAACGGTACCTACATCGAAAGCGAGCTGACCTACATTCTCGATCCCGGGACCGCCACCGTGCCGCAGACCGTGGATCAGGCACCGTTCCTGGGCGTGTCGCCCAAGGCGGTGAACGGCACGGTGTATTACGAGACGGAACGGATGCGGCTGCGCGTGTCGGGTGCCTATCGCGAAGGCTACAGCACGACCTATCCGCTGGCCGCAGGCAGCTGTGCGCCGGGCATCACCACCAATCCGATCCCCGCCAGCCCCAATGGCGCAGTCAGCTATTGCGGTGGTCCGCTGATCAACGACTTCGTCACCAGCGCTGCCACCTTCAACCTGGATGCAGCGGCCAGCTTCCAGGTCACCGAACGCCTGTCGATCACCGCGGAAGGGTTGAACCTGACCAACCAGACCAGCAACCGCTTCGCGTACCAGGGCAACCCCGTCGTGTCGCAATATGCCAGTTCCGGGCCGATCTACCGCGTGGGTGCGCGCGTCCGGTTCTAAAGCTCTCTCCATGCCGCCGGAAGATCCTCTCCACGGCAAACCTGGCGCTGGCGGCCTCCGGCCGCCGGCGTCCTTCTCTTCCCTGACCGGAGCCATGAAATGGCGCTATCCCGCCGGCTGACCAGCCGCCTGTTTGCCGGATTGCTCGGCGGCATTCTTGCGGCCGCGCTGCCCGTGGTTCCGGCGCTCGCGCAGGCTGCATCTGCGCCGGTTGCGCGCGAGTTTCCGCGTGACATCGTACCGTCCAAGATCATCCTGGTGGGCGATTCCACCACCGCTGTCATCGGCGGCTGGGGCCCCAGCTTCTGCGCCCGGCACGTCACCTCCTTCGCCGCCTGCCTCAATCTGGCGCGCGGCGGGCGGTCGTCGCGCACCTACATGCAGGAACGGTCGTGGGAGCTGGCCCTGCACGAGGCCGAGGTGCCCGGTTACCAGCACACATGGATGCTGATCCAGTTCGGCCACAACGACCAGCCGGGCAAGACCCGCTCCACCGAGCTGGCGGAGGAATTCCCCGGCTACATCCGCCGCTATGTCGAGGATGCACGGCGCGCGGGCGCGATCCCGGTGCTGGTCACCCCGCTGACCCGGCGCATGTTCGAGAATGGCCGCCTGATCAACGATCTGGAGCCATGGGCCGAGGCCGTGCGCCGCGTGGCGGCAGAGACCGGCGCATTGCTGATCGACCTGCACGCCAGCAGCTACGCCGCGGTGCAGGCCATGGGCGAGGAGGAAGCCAATCGCTTCGCCCAGCTGCCGCCCGGCGCGCAGGCAACCCGCCAGCAGCCCGCCGCCGCAACGGAAGTGAACGTGACGCCTACCGCCGTGCCCAAGCTCTCCTTCGACCGCACGCATCTGGGCACGCGGGGCGCCGATTACTTTGCCGCGATGGTGGCTCGCCTGCTGGCAGAGGAAGTGCCCGACATGCGCGGGCTGCTGGTCCTGCAACCTGATCCGACTGCGCCCGCCCCCTGACTCCGAGGACTCCTCCCATGCGCACCCGCCTCGCCCTTGCCCTGCTGCTTGCCGTCGCCCCGCTGCCGCTGGCGGCCGAAGTGATCGGCACCATGCAGCCCGCCGCTCCGCTGACGGAGGAACGGATCGCGCAATTGCCCGCCGCCGAACAGGCAGCCTGGCGCGACTACCTCGCCCGGTCGGTCGCGGCGATGGCGCGGGACAAGGCCGTGCTGGAGGCGGAGCGCGCCGCACTGGCGGAGGCCGGGCAGCCAACTCCCGCGCCGCCGCCGGACGGCTCCACATCCGGCACGCTGCCGCTGGATCGCGATCCTGTCTGGTATGGCGGCGCGGAAGCGCGCGCGCTGGCGGACAATGTGGTCAGCTTCCAGACGCCGGCGGGTGGCTGGGGCAAGAACCAGGATCGCAGCGCACCGCCGCGTGTCGCCGGACAGCACTGGATCGGGGCCGACCTCAAGGCTGGCCCCTATGCCGCGCAAGACGGTGCCGGCGGCTGGAGCTTCGTGGGCACGCTGGATAATGATGCCACGGTGACGGAGCTGGGACTCCTGGCCCGCGTACAGGCGCAACTACCCGGTACCGACGGCGAACCCTATCGCCAGTCCTTCCGCAAAGGCATTGCATACCTGCTGGCGGCAGAGCTGCCGGGTGGCGGCTGGCCGCAGGTCTGGCCGCTGAAGGGCGGCTACCACGATGCGCTGACGCTGAACGACAATGTGCTGGTCGGCACCACCGCCCTGCTGCAGCGCGTGGCGGCGGGGAACGACGACTATGCCTTCCTCCCGGCGGATTTGCGGCAGCAGGCGGCAGCGGCAGTGGAGCGGGCGCTGGCCGTGATGCTGGACACGCAAATGGAGGCCGATGGCCGGCCGACGATCTGGGCGCAGCAATATGACGCCATCACCCGCCAGCCCGCCGGCGCGCGCAATTTCGAGCCCGTGGCGCTCTCCACCGGCGAAAGCGCCGCCATCCTGCAATTCCTGATGCGCCAGCCGGAGCCGACGCCCGCCATGCGTACCGCGATCACGGCGGGTGCCGCCTGGTTCGCCGCGCACGCGCTGCAGGACGTCGCTTGGAATGCCTCCGATCCGGAGGCCGGCCGTCTGCTGATACCCGAACCGGGCGCCGGCCCGCTATGGGCGCGGTTCTACGATCCCGTCACGCAAACGCCAATCTTCGGCGACCGGGACCGCTCGATCCACGACCGGGTGGACGAGATCAGCCGCGAACGGCGCGACGGCTACAGCTGGTACAACACCAGCGGCAATGCCGTCGCACGCGCCTACGCCCGCTGGTCCGCGCCGGGCTGATCACTCCGGCGCGCGCGGCTCCGCATAGGTGCCGACCAGCTCGCCCGTCGCCAGCACATGCCCCTGCGCCGCCGCCAGCAGCTGGTCGCGCGTGGCGCCCAGCGGCAGGTCGAGCGTGGTGTCCAGCGCCAGCAGCTGAAAGGCGTAGCGATGCGGCCGGTCGCCGCGCGGCGGACGCGGGCCGTACCAGCCCACATTGCCATTGCTGGTCGCCCCCTGCATGATCCCGTCCAGCGCGCCGCCGCTCAGCCGGTCGCGTTCGTTCAGGCCGGCGGGCAGGCTGGTCGTACCGGACGGAATGTTCCAGGCGACCCAGTGGACGAACGGCTTGGTGGCGGCGGCATCCGGATCCTCCATCACGATGGCATAGGATTGCGCGCCCGGGACCGCGCTCCAGCCCAGCGCCGGCGAAATGCCCAAGCCATATTCGCTATGATCCCGCGGGATTGCAGCGTCGGCGGCAAAGGCCGGTGATGTCACCGCCAGCTTCCCCTGCCCCGAAGCGCGCGTTTCCGGTCGCGCCAGCGCCAGCGGAACGCCGGAACCCTTCGCTGCCTGCTCCTGCATCGGCCCGGCCGGCGGCTGCAGCGGCGCGGCGCGGCCCTGCGCATCGTTGTGAGTCACGCGATACAGCACGCCATTGGCATCGTCGGAGAACAGCAGCGATCCATCGGCCAGCACGGCCATGCCCGCCAGCCGTCCATAATGGCTGGCGCCATCGGCGGCCAGGAACCCGCTGACGAAGCTCTCGATCCCCGTTGCCTGTCCGGCCTCGTCAAACCGGACGCGCACCACTTCGTAGCCGGAGGCGGGCCGGCGGTTCCAGCTACCGCGCAGCGCGACAAAGGCATCGCCCGCCACATCCGGACCGAAGCCGCCACCGGGATGGAACGCCATCTGCATGCCGGCGGAATGCGCGACATGCATCAGCACCGGATTGGTGGAGGCCGCGATCCAGTCGGCCGCCAGGATGCCGCCCGGCGGTTCGTCCTGCGGATTGCGCTGGCCGTCCTCGAACACATAGGGCCAGCCATAGCGGTTGCCGCGCTCGAGGAGGTTCAGTTCCTCGCGCTGCAGGTCGTTGCCCAGCCAGTCGATCCCCTGGTCCCAGCCCCACAGCTGCCCGGTGGTGGGGTGCCAGCCGAAGCCGATGGTGTTGCGCAGGCCGCTGGCCCAGATCTTGCGGTTGCTGCCATCCAGGTTGGCGCGCAGCAGGGCGGCATTCTCCTGGCTCGACTCGTCGCAGGCATTACAGGTGGAGCCGGCGCTGATATACAGCATGCCGTCCGGCCCGACCGCCAGCGTCCGGTTCAGGTGCTGGCCTGCATCGGGCAGGTCGTCGATCAGGGTCCTGACCGTGCCGATCCCGCCATCCGCCTGCAGCGGCGCGCGGAACACCTCCCGTGCGGTCATGAAGTAGAGCTGCCCGTCATGGATCGTCAGGCCGTGCAGACCGGGGCGGTTGACGATGATCTGCGGCTCGCCATCCGCCTTCCCGTCGCCATCCGCATCCACCAGCCGGATGATGTCCGCTTCGGACCGGCGGCTGACATAGATGCTGCCGTCAGGCGCAGGCGCGATCATGCGGATGTTGCCCAGCCCCTCGGCCCACACGCCGACCTTGTAACCATCCGGCACCGTCAGGCTGGCGGCAAAATCCGCCGGCGGCTTCAGCGGCGTGGGTTCGAAATAGTGGGCGTCGACCGGCCGCTTGTCGGCATCCTCCGGATGGCTTTGTGCGATGGCCGGGCTGGTGGCGAGCAGGCAGGCGGAGGCGAGCAGCAATGCGGCTTTCATAAGAAGGTCCCCTTTGTTGCTCATCAGAATGTTTGGCGGGCCTCCGCGGTCCCGGTGATTCATGCCGGCCGGCCGATTGCCGCCGGGGCCCGCGCTTGGCACAAGGGACCGTACAGCAGGGGACAAGACGGTTTATGGAAACGATCGGCCGCGACTTGCGCGAGATGCAGCGTACCCCCCTGGCGCCGGAGCATGTGGCGGCGATCCGCCGCGCCGGACAGGAACGGACCTGGCCCGCCGGCACCTTCCTGACGCACCCCGGCGACCCGATCGACCGCTTCGTCTATGTCGAGGAAGGCGAGATCGAGGTCGCCGACGCCTTCACCGGCGAACGGCTGGTGCCATCGACGCTGGGGCCGACGCAGTTCATGGCGGAGATCGGCTTCCTGCATGGCGGCAGCTGGTCGATGGCGATGCGCACCGCCCAGCCGACCCGCGTGGTGGAGGTGCCGCGCGCGGCGATGCTGCAGTTGATGGCACAGGTGCCGGAGATGTCCGACATCATCATCACCGTGCTCGCCGCGCGCCGCCGCCGCCAGCTGGAGGCACGCGATGCCTCGCTGGTGCTGATCGGGGAGGAGACGGACCGCAACATCCGCCGCATCGCCAGCTTCGCCAGCCGCAATCGTGTGCCCTATCTGTCCCATCCGCTGGGCAGTGCCGAGGCGGAGGCGGTCGCCACCAGCTGCGCGATCTCCGCCGACAGGCCGGCCGTGATCTTCGGGCGCGACAATGTCGTGGCGGACCCCACCCCGCAGACCGTCGCGCGCATGCTCGGCATGAACCTGGACTTCGTGGATGACGAGGAGATCGACGTGCTGATCGTCGGCGCCGGGCCGGCCGGCGTGGCGGCGGCGGTCTATGCCGGGTCCGAAGGCCTGCGTGCGCTGGTGGTGGACGAAAGCGCCATCGGCGGACAGGCCGGCACCTCCAGCCGGATCGAGAACTACATGGGTTTTCCCACCGGCATCTCCGGCGCCGACCTGGTGTGGCGGGGCGAGGTGCAGGCGATGAAGTTCGGCACCCGCTTCGCCGTGCCGATCCGGGTCGAGCGGCTGGACCGGCTGGAGGATGGCTGCTGGTGCGCCACCTTCGACAGCGGCCAGCGCGTGCGCACCGCCGCGGTGGTGGTCGCCACCGGGGTGCAATATCGCCGTCTGCCGATCGACCGGCTGGCCGATTTCGAAGGCGCCGGCATCTACTACGCCGCGACGGAGAACGAGGCGCGGTTCTGCCGGGACGGGCAGGTGGTGGTGGTCGGCGGCGGCAATTCGGCCGGACAGGCGGCGATGTTCCTCAGCCGTGTGGCCCGCAATGTGCGGCTGCTGGTGCGTGGGCAGACGCTGGCGACCTCCATGTCCAGCTACCTGTCCAGCCGGCTGGAGGCGGACCCGGCGATCACCATCGAATACGGCGCACAGGTCGCCGCGGTGCATGGCGACGAGCAGCTGGAGGCGGTGACCATCCGCCGACCGGGTACCGAGGAGCAGCTGGACAGCTGCGCCCTGTTCATCATGGTCGGCGCGGCGCCCAACACCGGCTGGCTGGAAGGGGTGGTGCAGCTGGACGACAAGGGCTTCGTGATGACCGGCGCCTGTGTGGGCAAGGACTCCCCTTACGCTACCTCCGCCGCCGGCATCTTCGCGGTGGGCGACGTGCGCGCCGGATCAGTCAAGCGCGTGGCATCGTCGGTGGGGGAGGGATCGGTTGTGATCTCGCGCGTGTGGGATCACGTGAACACGGGTCGTTGACCGTCAGGCGTCGGGCGCCGTATCGGGCGGACCACCCAGTTCCGCCGTCAGCCGGGCCGCCGCATCGCGCAGGGCCTGACCGGTCTGTTCCAGATCGGTCAGCTGCGATCCGTCGATCATCGCCAGGAACGGGATTGTCATCGCCGCGGCGAGCTGCCCGTCGAAGCCGAACACGGGATAGCTGAGATCGGTGACGCCATTGGTGCGCGCGCTCGGCTGCATCTCGAAGCCTTGCGCCCGCACGGTGTCCAGCCGTTTCAGCGCCGACCGCAGCGCCGGCCCGCTGCCCAGCAGGCCGATCAGGATCTGCTGGCGGCGCTCCGCCGGGGCGAAGGCCAGCAGCACATGGCCCGAACAGCTGACCGCCAGATCGACCGAAGTGCCCAGGCGGATGGCGAAGCCGACCGCCGCCGGGCTTTCCTGCCGATGCACTACGATCCCGCGATCCTGCGCCCGGACGACCAGGTGGCAGGACTGATTGGTCGCCGCCGCAAGGTCGAACATGACGGGCGCGGCCGCCTGCGACAGGGTCTGTGCCGGGGTCGCGCGGAACGCCACGTCCAATGCGCGATAGGTCACGCTGTACCGGTCGTTGCCCGGGTTCTTGCGCAGCCACAGCCGTCGCTCCATCACGATGATGACGCGGAACACCTCGCTGATCGACCGACCCAGCCGCGCGGCAATTTCGCTGATGGTCAGCCCGCCCTGCTCGTCAGCGAGCAGCTCGAGGATATCGAACCCCTTTTCCAGCGCGGGCGCGGAATAGGATCGTCCGCCTCCCTCCCGCTGATCGGTCCCGGCTTGCTCCGTCTTGGCCATGCCTTTGCGTAGCCTGCGCCGGCGGATTGAGCAATTCATGCCGAAAAAGCTTGCAGCCGGCTCTTCTGGAAGTAGGTTGCGCATATGAAACCTTGATAAGTGTTTCTGATAACAGAACCGGAGAGTGAAAGAGTGACGAGCAGGCTTGCCGGAAAGACGGCACTGGTGACAGCCGCCGGACAGGGGATCGGCCTGGCCATCGCCGATGCCTTTGTGGCGGAGGGCGCCCGCGTGTGGCGGCTGGATCGCGACGCGGACACGCTGGCGGGTCAGGCGAATACGGTCACGCTGGACCTGACCGATGGCGCGGGGATTGCCGCCCTGCCCGGCACCATCGGCCCGGTGGACGTGCTGGTGAATGCCGCGGGCGTGGTCCATGCCGGCACCGCGCTGGACTGCACCGACGATGACTGGGATGCCGCGGTCGCGCTGAACGCCACCGCCATGTTCCGCCTGATCCGCGCATTCCTGCCCGGCATGGTGGATGCGGGCGGCGGCTCGATCGTCAACATCGCCTCCGTCGCGTCTTCCATCATCGGGGTACCCAACCGTTTCGCCTATGGCGCGACCAAGGGGGCGGTGGTCGGCCTGACCAAGGCGGTCGCGGCGGACTTCGTGGCGCAAGGCATCCGCTGCAACGCGATCTGCCCCGGCACGGTGGAAACCCCGTCGCTGTTGCAGCGGGTCAGCGAGCAGGCGGCGCGCAATGGCGAGCCGGTGGAACGGACGCTGGCCGCCTTTGCCGCGCGCCAGCCGGTCGGGCGGCTCGGCCGGCCGGAGGAGATCGCCGCGCTGGCGGTGCATCTGGCGGGCGACGAAAGCGCCTTTACCACCGGCACGGTCGCGGTGATCGACGGCGGGTGGTCCGTCCTGTGACGCGTATCACCGGCCTGCGCACCGCGGACGTCCGCTTCCCCACCAGCCTGTCGCTGGACGGGTCGGACGCGATGAACCCCGATCCCGACTATTCCGCCGCCTATGTGGTGCTGGAAACGGACACGCCCGGGCTGGAGGGGTATGGCCTGACCTTCACCATCGGGCGCGGCAACGACATCTGCATCGCCGCGATCGACGCGATGCGCCATCTGGTGATCGGGCTGGAGCTCGACTGGATCCGCGACGATCCCGCCCGCTTCTGGCGGCACCTGACCGGCGACAGCCAGCTGCGCTGGATCGGGCCGGACAAGGGCGCGATGCACCTGGCCACCGGCGCGGTGGTCAATGCGGTGTGGGATCTGTGGGCGCGGCATGCCGGCAAGCCGGTGTGGCGGCTGGTGGCGGAAATGTCGCCGGAAGAAATCGTGCGTTGCATCGACTTCCGCTACCTGACCGACTGCATCACGCCGGACGAGGCGCTGGCGCTGCTGCGGGAACGGGAGAGCGGCAAGGCGGAGCGGATCGCCACGCTGATGGCGGAAGGCTACCCCTGCTACACCACCTCGGCCGGCTGGCTCGGCTATTCGGACGAGAAGCTGGTGCGGTTGACGGAGGAGGCGCTGGCTGACGGCTACCGCCATATCAAGCTGAAGGTCGGGCGCGACCTGGCGGAGGATGTCCGCCGCGTGGGCCTGGTGCGCGAGGTGATCGGCCCGGACGTGACGCTGATGATCGACGCCAACCAGAACTGGGAGGTTTCGGAAGCGATCGAGTGGGTCAACCAGCTCGCATTTGCGCGGCCCTGGTTCATCGAGGAGCCGACCAGCCCCGACGATGTGCTGGGCCACCGTGCCATCCGCAATGGCGTGGCGCCCGTGCAGGTCGCGACGGGCGAGATGTGCCAGAACCGCATCATGTTCAAACAGTTCATCATGGCCGGCGCGATCGACGTGGTGCAGATCGATGCCTGCCGCGTGGGCGGGCTGAACGAGGTGCTGGCCATCCTGCTGATGGCCGCCAAATACGACCTGCCCGTCTGCCCCCACGCGGGCGGCGTGGGCCTGTGCGAATATGTGCAGCACCTGGCCATGATCGACTATGTGGCGGTCGCCGGCAGCAAGGCGGGCCGCGTGGTGGAATATGTCGACCACCTGCACGAACATTTCGTGGAGCCCTGCGAGGTGCGCCACGCGGCTTACTGGCCGCCGGAGGCACCGGGCTTCTCCATCGAGATGAAGCGGGACTCGATCGAGACCTACCGCTTCCGCGTGCCGGAGCTGGTGGCATGAAGCTGGGACTGGAAGGCAAGGTGGTGCTGGTCACCGGCGGCGGCGCGGGGATCGGCGGCGCCATTTCCACCGTGCTGGCCGAAGAAGGCGCCATCCCCGTGATCCTGGGCCGCAGCCCGCTGGACCCCGACTTCGCGCAACGCATCCGTGCCCTGCGGCCGGACATGCTGTTCGTGCAGACCGAACTGTCCGAAGATGCGCAATGCGCCGCCGCAGTGGCGCAGGTGGTGGAGCGGTTCGGTGGCATCCACGGCCTGGTCAACAATGCCGGCGTCAATGATGGCGTGGGGATGGAGGCGGGGCTGGAGGCGTTCAACGAATCTCTCCGGCGTAATCTGGGCCACTACTACGCCATGGCGCATCACTGCCTGCCACATCTGCGCGCGGCGACAGGCTCCATCGTCAACATCTCGTCCAAGACGGCGCTGACCGGACAGGGGAACACCAGTGGCTATGTCGCGGCCAAGGCCGCGCAGCTGGGGCTGACCCGCGAATGGGCCGCGGCGCTGGCGGGTGATGGCGTGCGGGTCAACGCAGTGCTGCCGGCGGAGGTGATGACGCCGCTCTACGATCGCTGGCTGCAAACCTTTGACGACCCGCAGGAACAGTTGGAGAAGATCACCGCCCGCATCCCGCTGGGAGGGCGGATGACCACCGACCGGGAGATCGCCGACATGGTCGTGTTCCTGCTGTCCGAACGGTCCGGCCATACGACCGGGCAGTGGATCGTGCCCGATGGCGGCTACACCCATCTCGACCGGGCGCTGGGCTGATGGCTTTGGCCCCGATCTCGCCCGAACGCTCCGCCCCGCTTGCGCAGACAGGGGGGCAGGGGCGCTACCTGCCGGCGCTCATCATCACGGTCAGCCTCTTCTTCCTGTGGGGCATGGCCAACAATCTGAACGACATCCTGATCGCGCAGTTCAGGAAGGCGTTCGTGCTGTCGGATTTCGGCACCAGCTTCGTGCAGCAGGTGTTCTATCTCGGCTACTTCCTGTTCGCGATCCCGGCATCGCTGCTGATGGGTGCGAAGGGGTACAAGGCCTCCATCGTGCTGGGCCTGCTGCTGTATGGCGCGGGCGCGCTCCTGTTCTACCCGGCGGCCATGTTGAGCGAGTACCTGCTGTTCCTCCTCGCACTGTTCGTGATCGCCAGCGGGCTCGCCTTCCTCGAAACCGCCGCCAATCCGCTGATGACGGAGTTGGGCGACGCGGGTGGCGCGGCCAAGCGGCTGAACTGGGCGCAGGCGGCCAATCCGCTGGGCGCACTGGCGGGCATCTGGATCGGACGCACCTTCATCCTGTCCGGCATCGAGCATGACGAGGCGGCGCTGGCCGCCATGTCCGCCGCCGACCAGCTGGCATATTACCAGATGGAGGTGCGCGCGGTGGCGCCGCCTTATGTGGTCATCGGACTGGTCGTGCTCGCCTTCGCCCTGGCGGCGGCGGTGGTCCGCTTCCCGGCGGGCGAGCGCAATGCCACGCAGGACGGCATCGGATTGCGCGGGCTCTCCGCAGCCTTCCGCCGACCGCGGCTGGTGGCGGCGGCCGCGGCGCAGCTGATGTATGTCGGCGCGCAGGTCGGGATCTGGAGCTTCACTATCCGCTATGCCCAAGCCAATGTGCCGGGCATGACGGAGCGGGCGGGCGCCGACGCGCTGTTCGTGTCGCTGCTGCTGTTCGCGGCGGGGCGCTTCGTCGGCTCCAGCCTGATGAGCCAGGCACGCTCCGCGGTGCTGCTGGCCGTGTGCGCGGGCGCGGCCTGCATCCTGACGCTGGTGGCGGTCATGGCGCCCGGCGCAGTCGGCCTCTACGCGCTGGTCGGCGCCAGCTTCTTCATGTCGATCCAGTTTCCCACCATCTTCGCGCTGGGCGTGGAGGGGCTTGGGCCGCTCAGGCGCGCGGGCGCATCGCTGATCATCATGGCAATCATCGGCGGCGCGCTGCTGACCGCACTGATGGGCTGGGTATCGGACCAGGCGGACATCGCTACCGCCATGCTGGTGCCGACGGTCGCGTTCATCTGCATCGTCATTTTCGCATTTTATGCGAGGCGGAGGGCGTGACCATGCAGGCGTGTATCTGCTGGCGATCCGCCGCGTGGGCCTGATACCCACAGTGCAGCCATGAGCGAGCTGCCCGCGCACATGGCCGAACTGATGGATCCGGCCGCCGGCGTGATCAAGGCCATAGTGACGCCGTGAACCTGCGGTTCCGGCGTGTGAGCGGAAGGACGTGACGATGACAGGATTCCACCCCCGACTGGACCGCCGCAAAGCCATGACGGTGATGGGCGCGGGCCTGGCACTCGCCCCCGCCGCCGGTGCGGCTGCAGCGGGCGGGGCCGAACGCCCGGCGGATAGCCCGCCGGCCGGCGACTCGGTCCTGTGGTATGCGCAGCCCGCCGCCAGCTGGGTGGAGGCGCTGCCGGTCGGTGCCGGGCGCATCGGCGCCATGGTCCATGGCGGCACGACGCGCGAATATCTGCAGCTGAACGAGGACACGATGTGGTCCGGCGGCCCGTATGATCCCGTCAGCCCCGAGGCGCGTGAGGCACTCCCGACCGTGCGCCAGCTGATCTTCGACGAGAAGTTTGCCGAAGCCGAGGCGCTGCTGAGCGAGAAGGTGATGGCGCGCCCGCTGAAGCAGATGAATTACAGCACGATCGGCTGGCTGGTCTTCACCCGGCTGGGCGCCACGCCGGGCCCGCCCCCGTTCAGCGCCTCGCGCGCGATCAGCAGCGAGGTGACGCCGGCCAGTGCGCCCGCGCCGCTGCCGGGCTATCGTCGCGAGCTGGACCTCGACAGCGCGATCGCCACCACCCGCTGGACCGGCGATGACGGCGTGGTCCACCGGCAGGAAGTGCTCGCCTCCGCCCCGCACCAGGTGGTCGCCACCCGCATCAGTGCCGACCGGCCAGGCAGCGTGTCACTGGCGCTGACCTTTGTCTCGCCGGTGAAGGGCGCCGCCATGTCCTCCGGGCGCAAGGGCGAGCTGGTCCTGTCTGGCAGGAATGATGGCGCGCAGGGCGTCGACGGTGCCCTCACCTTCGCCGCCCGCGCGCTGGTGCGCCACAAAGGTGGCACGCTGCGGCAAGAGGGCGACCAGCTGATCGTCACCGGCGCGGACGAGGTGACGGTGCTGGTGGCGATGGCGACCAGCTACAAGAGCTTCGAAGACGTGTCTGGCGATCCGGACGCCCTGACCGCCTCGCAGATCGACCGCGCGCGTACCCATGACTGGCGGCGCATCGCGCAGGACAGCACCGCCGATCACCGGGCGCTGTTCCGCCGCGTGTCGCTCGACCTTGGCCGCTCGCCCCATGCCGACCTGCCGACCGACCAGCGGGTGCGCCGGGGGGAAGCGGGCGATGATGCCTCGCTCGCCGCGCTGTATTTCAACTATGCCCGCTATCTGCTGATCGGCAGCTCGCGCCCGGGCAGCCAGCCGGCCAACCTGCAAGGCATCTGGAACGACAGCACCAGCCCGCCCTGGGGTGGCAAGTACACGATCAACATCAATACGGAGATGAACTACTGGCCGGCGGAACCGACCAACCTGCCCGAATGTGTGGAACCGCTGGTGGCCATGCTGCGCGACCTTGCGGTCACCGGCGCGCGCACCGCGCGCACCATGTATGGCGCGCGGGGCTGGGTATGCCATCACAACACCGATCTGTGGCGCGCCACCGCGCCGATCGACGCGCCCAGCTACGGCATGTGGCCAATGGGCGGGGCCTGGCTGACCACGCATCTGTGGGACCATTACGATTACAGCCGCGACCGCGCCTTTCTGCAATCGGTCTACCCGATCATGCAGGGCGCGGCCCTGTTCTTCGTGGACACTTTGGTGGAAGATCCGCGCACCGGTCACATGGTCACCGTTCCCACCACCTCGCCCGAGAACCGGCATGGCGGGGAAAGCGCCCTGTGCGCCGGCCCGGCGATGGATGCCGGTATCCTGCGCGACCTGTTCTGGCAGGTGGCGGAGGCGGCCGACATCCTGGGTCAGGATACGGAGCTGGCGGCGCAATTCCGCAGCCTGCGCGACCGCCTGCCGCCGTTCAGGATCGGCGCGCAGGGGCAGTTGCAGGAATGGCAGCAGGATTGGGACGATCAGGCGCAGGACCTGCACCACCGGCATGTCAGCCACCTATACGCCGTCTATCCCGCGCGCCAGATCAGCCTGGAGACAACGCCCGAACTGGCCCGGGCGGCCAAGCGGTCGCTGGACATACGCGGGGACGAGGCGACCGGCTGGGCCACCGCCTGGCGCATCGCATTGTGGGCGCGACTGCGCGACGGCAATCGCGCGCACGACATCCTGCGTTTTCTGATCGGGCCGCAGCGCACCTATCCCAACCTGTTTGACGCGCACCCGCCGTTCCAGATCGACGGCAATTTCGGTGGCGCGGCGGCCATTGCCGAGATGCTGCTGAGCAGCGCGGGCGACGATATCCTGCTGCTGCCGGCATTGCCGGACGTCTGGCCGACCGGCTCCATCAGCGGCCTGCGCGCACGCGGTGCCTGCACGGTGGACCTGAGCTGGCGCGATGGCACGCCGGACAGTGTTACCCTGCGCAGCACGGTTCCCGGCCGCCGCACCGTGCGCTTCGGGGACATCGTGCGTCAGGTCGACCTGGCCGCCGGGCAGGTGGTGCGGCTGCGCGGGCCTCAACTGCGGCCCGCCTGACCGGTCAGCGGATCACATGCTCTCCCGTCACCTGCAGCTGCGCAGCCACGCCGGCCACGGCGGGCAGGCTGTCACGGGCATCGGGCTGCCCGCCGCCGATCCACAACCCGATCGTGCCCTCGGGCACCAGCCGGCGGCCTTGCGCATCCACCATGCTCAGCGCCTCGGCATCCAGGGTGAAGGTCACCTCGCGCTCCTCTCCGCGGGCCAGTTGCACCCGCTGGAAGGCGCGCAGCGCACGCCGCGGGGCGCCTGGTGCATCATGCGTGACATAGAGCTGGACCACCTCGGCCCCGTCCCGCATCCCGTTGTTGCGCACCCGCACACTGGCCTGCACCGGCGCACCGGCCGCCACCCGCGACTGGCTCAGGCGGACGGGCTGGTAGGCGAAGCTGGTATAGCTGAGGCCGTGGCCGAAGGGGTACAGCACCTCGCCATCGAAATAGCGGTAGGTGCGGTTCGCCATCGCATAGTCCTTGAACGGCGGCAGTTCCTCGGCGGAGCGGTAGAAGGTGACCGGCAGCCGGCCGGACGGGCTGTAGTCGCCCGCGATCAGGTCCGCCACCGCGCGCCCGCCGGGACCACCGGGATACCATGCCTCGATGATCGCGGGCACATTGGCATCGGCCCAGTTCACCGCCAGCCCGCTGCCGTTCATCAGCACCAGCACCACCGGCTTGCCGGCGGCATGCAGCTGTTCCAGCAGTTCCTGCTGCGGTGCGGGCAGGTCCAGGCTGGTGCGGTCGCCGCCGGCAAAACCAGCCGCGTTGACGCGCATCTCCTCGCCTTCCAGCCTGGCGTTCAGGCCGGCCACATAGACCACCAGATCGGCATCGCGCGCGGCGGCCAACGCCGCATCGCCGCGCGTCTCGGCCGCACTCCACAGCAGGACCTGCTCGCCGCGTGTGCCGCTCTGCCGCGCCTCCACCACGATGGGCACCGGCGTGCCGGCCGTCAGCTGCGCCTCCTGCGAGACGATGTCGCCCGGCTCGCCCGCATCCCAGGCGTTCACGATCTCCTGCCCATCCACCAGGATGCGGTAGCCGTCGAAGCTGCGCAGCTGGAACTGGTAGGGGCCGCTGGTGGGCGCGGTGATCGTGCCGCTCCACCGGACGGAGCCGGCCCGGTCCGCCCGCACCGGCTGGCCCCAGCTGAACCGCACGGCCTCCTCCGTGGTCACGACCGGCGTGCCGGCAAGGTCGGGATTGTCGAACACCTCCATCCGCACCTCGCCCAGCGGCTCGCCACCCACCTCCTTCAGCGGCGTCCCGGTGAGGCCGGTCCCCTCCACATAGGTGACCTCCGCATCCGGGAAGCGCGCGCGAATGCCGGCCAGAACGGTGACCGGCTGCGACGGCGTGCCGTTGTAATTGCCGACCAGCGCTTCCACGCTGTCGGCATTGGGGCCGACCACCGCAATGCGCCGCGGCGCGGCCGTCAGCGGCAGCAGGCCGTCATTCTTCAGCAGCACCATGGACGCGCGCGCCACCTCGGCCGCCAGTGCGGCATTCTCGGGCGTGTCGAACTGGTCGGCGGTGATGCTGGCATAAGGCTGCGCGCTCACGTCACCGATCAGGCCCAGCCGGATGCGCGCGGCGACCAGCCGGGTGACCGCCTGATCCAGCGCCGCTTCGCTCAGCAGCCCCTGCTGCACCGCACGCACGATGATCGCAGGGTCGCTGCTCTTGTCACGGCCGAACTCGCGGCAGAACAGGTCGGTGCCGGCATTGATGGCGGCGGCGACGGTGTGTTCCGGATCGGGCTGCCAGCGGTGCGAGGTTTCCAGGAAGAAGTCGGCGATCGCCGCGCAATCGGACACGATGTGGCCGCGGAATCCCCAGTCGGTGCGCACGATCCCTTCCAGCATCGGCGAGGCGCAGGCCGGTATGCCGTCCACCGCATTGTAGGCGCACATCAGCCCTTCGACCCGTGCTTCCTGCACAGCGGCGCGGAAGGCCGGCAGGTAGGTATCCTCCAGGTCATGGGCGGATGGGTGAATATCGTCCCGATGCCGGTCCGCCTCCGGGCCGGAATGGACCGCGAAATGCTTCACCGTGGCCACGGTCTTCAGCACTTGCGGATCGTCGCCCTGCAACCCTTCGATGAAGGCCACACCGAACCGGCTGGTGAGGAACGGATCCTCGCCCCAGGTCTCCTGCCCACGGCCCCAGCGCGGATCGCGGAAGATGTTCACGTTGGGCGACCAGACGGTGAGGCCCTGATATTGCGCGGAGCTGCCATCGGGCTTGCGCGTAGCGAGGTACTTGGCGCGGAACTCGCTGGCGATCACGTCCGCAGTGCGCCGGATCAGCGGCACGTCCCAGGTCGCGGCCATGCCGATGGCCTGCGGGAACACGGTTGCCTCGCCCGCGCGGGCCACACCGTGCAGCCCTTCGCTCCACCAGTTGTAGCCGGGGATGCCCAGCCGCGCGACCGCCGGGGAATCATCCTTGATCTGGGATGCCTTCTCTTCCAGGCTCATCTGCGCGACGATGGCGGCCGCCTGCGCCTGAGCATTGCTGATGCCTGCATCCACCGCGGCAGCTTGCGCCGCCGTCGACTGTTCCTGCGCCTGGCTGGCAGGGGACAGCAGGGTGGCGGCGATCATCGCGCCAAGGCTGACGCACGCGCCGATACGTGCTGCTCGTGTCCGTGCCATTCCGGTGTTCCTCTTCCCGCTGCTGTCGTGTTCTGCGCAGAAGGTAACGCTAACACGACGGAGCGGCAAGTGAGGCGATCCCGGTGTCAAAGCAGACGGCACCATGTTAGCGTCATGACAAATTGGATCAACGGCGGCAGCACGTTGGCGCAAAGGCTTCCGGTCAGAGAAGCACTTCAGGGAGATGTTGATGCCTGATTTTCACAGCCGAATGACACCGGTATACCTGAATCTGCGACCGACGATCGGTGTGGCGCGATGACCGCCCTGCCGCTGTCGCGCCGCAGCTTCATCGCGGCGAGCGCCACTGCCACGCTCGCGACCGGCCTGCCCTTCATCCCCAGCGCCCACGCCGCGCCGCTGCTGGCCAGCGTGCCGGATACCGGCTGGAACCTGTGGCTCGACCGGGAGGCCGAGTGGGAGCAGGACCAGCTGTGGCTGCCCGACGATGTCGACCTCGCCACCCTGCCCCGCAACGCGCCCACCGGCGGTTGGGGCGCGCTGGGATCGGCCGCAGCCCTGACCGTGGCGCTGCCCACCACGGTGGAGGAGCACATGTGGGGCGTCGACGGCCTGCGTCCCTATACCGCGGACGAGTACCGGTATGCGGAGGATGATTCCGTCCCGCAGAACGGTGCGTATCGCGGCGTGTCATGGTGGTGGCGGGACGTTGACGTGCCCGCCGATGCCGCCGGCAAGCGCGTGCTGCTGCATATCCGCGGCGCGCGGCTGCGGGCCGAGGTGTTCCTGAACGAGCAGCTGGTCGGCTATTCGATCATGAGCGAGCTGCCGATCCATTGCGACCTGACCGCCGCCATGCGCCCGGGCGCCGCGAACCGGCTGGCGATCCGCATCACCAATCCCGGCGGCCGGTACGATTGGCGGGATTCCACCACCATGATGTGGGGCGCGGCCAAGCTGTTCGCCTCCCACGGCTTTGGCGGAATCGACCGCGGCATGACGCTGAGCGTGCACCCGCTGGACTCGCATATCGCCGATGCCTGGGTGCTGAACACGCCCGATCCGCGCGTGGTGACCGGGCATATGCAGGTCGCCTTCGCCAATCCGCCGGCGAACATCGCCGCATTGGGCGAACTGGCGAAGCTGACACTGCTGGACAGCGCCGGGGCGGAACTGCCGGCGGAGGTGCAGCTGCAGGAACTCACGCTAAACGGCAATGTGGCGACGGCGGTGTTCCGCCTCAGCAAGCCCGATGCGCAGCTGTGGTCGCTGGCCGATCCCGTGCTGCACCGCGTGTGCTTCGGCTGGGGCGGGGACGAGCGGCTGGCCGAGTTCGGCTTCCGCTGGCTGGGCGTGGATGGCGTGGGCACCGATGCCATGCTGCGGCTGAATGGCGAGCGGGTGAAGCTCTATTCCGCGATCTCGTGGGGCTATTGGGGGTTCAACGGGCTGTGGCCCACGGTCGAGCTGGCAGAGCGGGAGGTCACCGCGGCCAAGGCGCTGGGCCTCAACTGCCTGCACTTCCACCGCAACGTCGGCAAGGAGGAGGTGTTCGCCGCGCAGGACCGCATGGGCCTGCTGCGCGTGATGGAGCCGGGCGGCGGACGGCACGCGGTCGGGCGCGACCTGAAGCCGGGCGAAACGCTATCCTACGCCGACCGATTCAGCGTGGACTTCATGGTGGCCAAATGCGTCGCCATGGCGCGCACCTTCCGCTCGCGGCCCAGCCTGGTCCACTACACGCTCCAGAACGAGATCGGCGCCAACCTCGCCAACCCGGATGTGGAGAGGGTGCTGCGCGCGATCCACGCCGCCGATCCCAGCCGCTGCGTGATCCTGAACGACGGCTTCGTGGAACGCGGCGCGGCGCAGGCCATGCTGCTGCCCTACAGCGACCACCTGTACCGCTCCGATGTGGAGCAGCATGGCGGCTGGTGGGTCAATCACCAGGGCGCGGGCGACCAGTGGTACGACCGGTTCTATCAGGGGCCGGAGGAGTATATCCACCGCCAGACCGGCAAGCCGTTCATCGTCGAATTCGGCGAGATGCAGGGCTGCGCCGTGGCCGACAACCATGCGGCCATGGTGCGCGAGCTGGAGGCGCATGGGCCAAGCTACGACCTGGAGGATCACCGGGCGATCCTGCAGCGCACCGGCGCCTTCCTGGACCAGTGGGGCTTCCGCGAGGCCTTCCCGACGGACGACGCCTTCTACCTGTCGGTCGGCCGCAAGGTCTATGATGCGTGGGAGAACTACCACGAGAACATCCGGATCGGCGACAGCGTGGACATCGCCGCGATCAGTGGGTGGGAGACGACCGCGATCGAGAACCATTCTGGCATCGTGGACAATCTGCGCGGCTTCAAGGCGGATCCGGAGATCGTCCGCCGCAGCCTGCTGCCGGTGCGCCCCTGCGCCAAGCAGCGGCGGCTGGTCTATGATCCGGGCGAGGCGGCGGAGCTGGACCTGTATCTGTTCAACGACACCAACCGCCCCGTGCCCGGCGAACTGGCGCTGAGCGTGGTGGCGCCTGGCGGGCAGGAGCGGGCGGTGGGCAGCTGGCCGGTACCGGTGTATCAGCGCGACGTGTTCTCGCAACTGGTGGCCCAGAAGGTGGCGCTGCCCGCCTTCGACCGGCCGGGCACCTGGCAGGTGCGCTTTGCCCATTCGTCCGCGCCCGATGCCACGTTCACCCGCGACCTGCTGGTGGTGCCACCCGCCCTGCCGCCGTCCCGCCCCTTGCGCATCGCGCTGTCCGGCGTGGCGCAATCGGTGCAGCTGCAGCTTGCCACATTGCCGGGTGTCACGGTTGAACCGTTCCGCGCTGGCGGCACCTATGACGGCATCATCGCCTCCGGCCTGACCGCGGCGGAGATCACCCGCCGGCAGGTGGGCGAGCAGACCGGGCTGGAGGCGCGGCCACCGGGCGAGGAAGCCGTGGTGACGCGCGGCGCAATCCCGGAGGCGGTGCTGGAAGCCGTGCGAGGCGGCACGCCCCTGTTCGCGCTGGTACCCGAAGATGGTCTGGCCGAAGGCGTGGCTCGGCAATTGGCGGTGCTGGGCCTGTTCGACTATCACGGTCAGGTCGGCACCTTGCGCGCGCCGTGGATGGGCAACTGGAATTACCTGCGCAGCCATCCCCTGTTCGCCGGCATCCCCGCCGATTGTGCCACCAGCGTGCTGCATCAGGTGGAAGGCCAGCCATCCAACGGCTTGCTGGTCGCAGGGGACGGGCTGGAGATCATCGCCGGCTACAGCCGCGATCACGACCGCTTCAACGGCGCGGCCACGCTGATTGCAAACACTAAGGGCATGCGGGTGGCGGTGCACCGCCTGCCTGACATGGTGGGGCCGCTGCAGCGGCGGCTTTACGCCAATGCCGTGCGCTGGCTGGCAGGGGAGCAGACATGATGAACAGGTTGATCGCACTACTGGCCGGGGTACTGCTGCTGGGCGGTGCGCCCGCACTGGCGCAGGAGGCGCCAGAAGTGCAGGTGTCCGCCGATGCGCCGGGCGCGCAGCGCAGCGTACAGGCGGCGATCGACGCCTTGCCGGACAGCGGCGGGATCATCCGCATCGCGCCGGGCGTCTGGCGCGAGAAGCTGACGGTCGCCAAGTCCGGCGTCACGCTGATCGGCACGGGCCTGCGGCCCGAGGACACCGTGCTGGTGTTCAACGATTCCGCAATGACCGCCGGCGGCACCGGCAAGTCGGGAACGCTGACCGCCAGCGGCGATGACCTGCGCATCGGCAACCTGACGATCCAGAACGACTGGTGGCTGGACCCGGCCAATCCGCCATCGCAGGCGGTCGCGCTGCTGCTGACTGGCGACCGCGCAGTGCTGTATCGCGTGCGGCTGCTGGGGCATCAGGACACGCTCTACGCCAACAAGGGGCGGCAATATTTCTTCGACTCCTATGTCGAGGGACACGTCGACTTCATCTTCGGCAACGCCAACGCCTATTGGGAGAATTGCCGCATCCATGGCCTGGCCGGGGCCGAGGTGATGATCACCGCGCAAAGCCGCAACGCGGCGGACGAGGACAGCGCCTATGTGTTCGACCGGGCGACCGTCACCGCCGAACCAGCGGCCGGGCCGATCTGGCTGGGCCGCCCGTGGCGCGATCATTCGCGGGTGATCTTCCTCGACAGCCACATGGATGCGGACGTCCACCCTGCCGGCTGGCGCGAATGGACGCCGGGCACCACGAACAAGCTGCCGACCACCTTCTACGCCGAACATGCCTCCACCGGCCGCGGTGCCTCCCCGGAAACACGCGAGCCATTGTCGCATCAGTTGAGCGCCGAGGAGGCCGAGCGCTGGCGGCTGGAGGCTTTCTTCAAAGGCGACACCGACTGGATCCGCGCCGGCCTCGCCGCGCTGCGCTGAACCGAACACCCCAGGAAAACGGGACACGAACTGCCATGACCCATACTCGCACCCTCGCCCTGCTGCTGGCCCTCGCCACCCCCATGACCGCCGGTGCGGAGGTGATCGGCACCACCGTGCCGCTGCAAGGCCTGACGGCGGCGGATATCGCGACTGCCCTACCTGCCGGGCCGGAGCGGGAGGTGTGGCTGGCCTGGCTGGCCCGGTCCGAAGCGGCGATGGCGCGAGACAAGGCGGTGCTGACGCAGGAGCGGGACGCTCTCGCCGCCGCCGGGCAGTCCGTGCCCGCGCCCCCGCCGGAAGGCAACAGCAGCGCCACCATGCCGCTGGATCGCGACGCGGAATGGTATGGCGGCGCAGAGGCGCGCTCGGTCGCCGACAACATCGTCAGCTTCCAGACCCCGGCCGGCGGCTGGGGCAAGAACCAGGACCGCACCGGCGCGCCGCGTGCGCCCGGGCAGGGCTACACCCCCAGCATCGGCAAGGACAGCCGCTACGCCGCGCAGGATGGCGCCGGCGGCTGGAACTTCGTGGGCACGCTGGACAATGACGCGACCATTCGCGAACTCGCCTTCCTAGCGCGGGTGCAGGAACAGCTGCCCGGCGCCACGGGAGACGCCTATCGCCAGTCATTCGAACGCGGCGTGCGCTACATGCTGGCGGCGGAAATGCCGGGTGGCGGCTGGCCGCAGGTCTGGCCGCTGCAGGGCCTGTATCACGATGCGCTGACGCTGAACGACAACATGCTGGTCGGCACGGCGGAGCTGTTGCAGCAGGTGGGCAGCGGCAGCGCACCCTATGCCTTCGTTTCCGCCGATCTGCGCGCAGAGGCCGCCGCGGCCGCCGTGCGCGCGGTCGATGTGCTGCTGGAGCTGCAGGTCGAGGTCGACGGGCAGCCGACCATCTGGGCGCAGCAATACGACCCGCTGACCCGCCGCCCGGTCCCGGCGCGCAATTACGAGATGATCGCCCTGTCGACCGGGGAAAGCGCCCCGGTGCTGGCCTTCCTGATGCGGCAGGACCGGTCCGACCCGCGCATCGCGCGTGCGGTGGACGCGGGCGCGCGCTGGTATGCCGATCATGCGATCAGCGACAGGGCATGGCGCCGGGTCAGCGAGAGCGGCGGACGGCAGCTGGTGCCGGAAGCGGCCGCAGCCCCGCTATGGGCGCGATTCTATTCCATCGAGACCGGGCAGCCGATCTTCGGCGACCGCGACCTGACCATTCATGACGATGTGAACGCGATCAGCCTGGAGCGGCGCAACGGCTATGGCTGGTTCAACAGCAGCGGCGCCAAGGTGGCACGCGATCACGCGGCATGGGCCGCCGGACAGTGAAGCCGAATTGAGGATGAGCCGGGTGGTCAGACCGCCCGCCACTGGTCACTCCTCCAAGGATGGCGCCTCGGGTGTGCGACCGGGCTGCTCCAGCCGCTGCTCCGACAGGATCTGCCAACTGGTCAGGAACAAGGCTGCGGCCAGGGGGCCGAGCACGATGCCGCTCAGCCCCACGATGTCGATGCCGCCCAGCGTCGTCACCAGCACCAGCCAGTCCGGCAGGCCGGTGTCGCGGCCCACCAGCAATGGCCGCAGGATGTTGTCCGCCAGCCCGATCACGAACACGCCCGACGCAATCACCACGATGCTCTGCCAGATGTCGCCTGTGGCCAGCAGATAGACCGCGACCGGCCCCCAGATGATCGCCGGGCCGATGGCCGGCAGAAGGGCCGCGATCGCCATCAGCACGCCCCACAGCAGCGCGGCCGGCAGGCCCACGATCCAGAAGGTGATCGCCCCCAGCGCGCCCTGCACCAGCGCGACCACGCCCGACCCCTTGATGGTGGCGCGCACCACCGCCACGAACCGCTCCGACAGGCGCTCCGCCGCTGCAGGCTCCAGCGGCAGGGCGCGCACGATCGCCGGGCCGATCTGCTCGCCGTCGCGCAGCAGGAAGAAGGTGACGTACAGCCCCACGCCGAAGGCCAGCAGGAAGGCGGCCGCATTGGCGCCGATCGACAGCGCCCGGCTGGCCAGCGTGCTGGCGCTGCTGCTGACCGCCTGCGTGATGCGCGCCTGGGTCTGTTCGAAACTGTCAAAGCCGGAACGGTCCAGCAGGCCCTGCATCTGGGCCGGCAGCCCGTCATGCATGCGCTGGAAATAGGTCGCGAAATTGACCTGCCCGCTACGGATCTGGGTGTAGACGCCCGCGGCCTGCTCGACCACCAGGCTGGAGATGATCAGCGCCGGGATCACCACCGCCACCGTGATGATCAGCAGCGTGACCGCACTCGCCATGTTGCGGCGGCCGGGCATGTTGGCCTGCAGGCGCTGGAACAGCGGCTGGAACAGCAATGCCGCCAGGGCCGCCCACAGCAACGCGCCGATGAAGCCGGAGATGACCATCAGCAGCGCGATCGTGACCAGGAACACGGTCAGGATCAGGCCGCCACTCTCCAGGCGCCCACGCTTAATCATGACCGGTCCGCCTTGCTGAAGGAATGATGCGGTGGCGCAGCGCCGACCGGGGCTGAACCACGGACGCTAAAGCCATCCGTCACAGCTTGGTTCCCCTGGGCGGGGCCGCGTATCAGCGGCAGGCGCTGCTGCCCAGCGGCGTCTCCCGCATCAGGTCCGCCCGAACGGCAGAGACGTAGGGGGCCAGCGGCGTCGCCTGCAACCCGTCCGCCACCAGATTGGCGATGCGGCGGGCGCCCAGCTCGCTGAAATGGGTGTCGTCGCTCACACCCTCGGGCCAGGGTGCGGCTTCGCCCGGCGCGTAATGCAGGTACAGCGCCGCCGCTGCGTCATAGCCGACCTGATCCAGCATGGTGCGCGATGCCCGTTCCAGATCGACCAGCGGCACGCCGCGCGCTTCCGCCAGCTGGCGCACAACCGCGGAATAGGTGGGGAAGTCGGCCTTGGCCTGCCCGTTCTCGAACGATCGGCGCGCCACCGGCGTCAGCAGCACCGGCGTCGCCCCGGCCGCGCGCACATCGGCGATGAAGCTGACCAGGAACTGGCGATAGGTCGTTTCCGCATCGGCGAAGCGTTCGGGCTTGTTGTCGCTGGCATCATTGTGGCCGAACTGGATCAGCACGCCGTCGCCGGGCCGCAGATCGGCCAGCAATCGGTTCCACCGTCCTTCGCTGACGAAGGTGCGCGTGCTGCGGCCGCCGATCGCGCGGTTGTCCACCTGTGCGCCGGTCAGCACGCAACCCAGGAAGCTGCCCCAGCCAGCCTGCGGGTAGCGTTCCTGGTTGTAGTCCTGCGCCGTGGAATCGCTGGCGATGAACAGCACCGGCTCACGCGTTTCCTGCGCCTGCGCGGTGCCCAGTCCCGTCGCCAGTGCCAGCAGCACGGCCATGCGCTTGCCCATTGTCATCACATGCTCTCCCGCTTCGTTCACAGGATAGACACGGCCACCAGCATGTGGGAACCCCGTCAGGCAAAAAGGGGGATGCCGAAATGCGCCACAGGTTGAGCCATATCGTGCCGGCACTGGCACTCGCTTTGCTGACACCCGGCTGCATGCAGGCGCCACCCTCCTCCACATCGACGGCCGCAACCGACGCCTACCCCTTGCTGCTGCCGCAGATGCAGTTGCACGACCCGTTCATCGTGGCCGACCGGGCGACCGGCACCTATCACCTGTTCACCCGCAACGAGGTGGCGATGTCCGGCGACCGGCGGCTGGGCACCATGGCCTATACCAGCCGCGACCTGAAGCACTGGAGCCATCCGCGGGTGGTGTTCACCCTGCCGGAGGGCAACTGGGCGGATGGCGGGGCCTGGGCCCCCGAGGTGCACCAATGGCGGGGCCGCTGGTACCTGTTCACCACCTTCCACAACGAAGCCGCCACCCTGCCACCGGAGCCGGGCAGCAGGCGCAAGCCCCATCGCCGCGGCACGCTGATCGCGGTGGCGGACAGCCTGGCCGGCCCTTTCACGCTGGCCAATGATGGGGAGCCGGTCGTGCCGGCCAGCCGGATGACGCTGGATGGTACGCTGCATGTGGATGCGGAGGGGCGCCCCTGGTTGGTCTATGCCCATGAATGGGTGCAGGCGACGGTCGGCACGATAGAGGCGGTGCCGCTGGACGATGATCTGCGTGCCATCGGCGAACCGCGGCTGCTGTTCCGCGCCGAAGCGGCGGACTGGGCGCGCGGTCAGCCGCAGGCGGAGGGCGATACGGTGTGGGTCACCGACGGGCCGCAATTCTTTCGCACGCAAGCCGGCACGCTGGTGATGCTGTGGTCCAGCTATGGCGATGACGGCTATGTCCAGGCGCTCGCCCGCTCCACCAGCGGCACGGTGGCCGGGCCGTGGGAACAGCTGGATCCGCTGGTGGAACGGGACAGCGGCCATGGCATGCTGTTCCGCGCCTTTGACGGGCGGTTGATGCTGGTGGTCCACCGCCCCTTCACCCGCGCGCTGGGCAAGCTGTACGAGATGCGCGATGCGGGCGACCGGATCGAGGTGGTGCGGGAAGCGACCGAGCTGGATCTGGAAGCCTACCCCACGCACCGCTGATCCGGTCAGCGTGCCGTGAACGCCGCCTCCACATCCGCGCGCAGCGGCGGTTCGCGGGTGACGGTCAGCCGGCCATCCTGCTCCACCAGCTCCACCAGCTGGATCACGCTGCGCCGGCCCCATTGCGGATTGCCGGCCATCTCCGCCTCGCCATCCTGCTGCACGAAGTGGAACAGCCAGGCGCGCCCGCCCGCCACCACCACATCCGGGTGATGGCCCAGCGATCGATCGGTGGCAGCGGTGCCGGGCGTGCCCAGCAGATAACCGTCCTGCCGCTGCCAGGTCCGGCCCTCGTCATCGGAGCGCATGACCAGCAGCCCGCGCCAGGCATCGCTGATCATCCACCAGTGCCCGCGCCACTGCCAGACCACCGGCCCTTCGCCGGGCGTGTCGACCAGCGTCTCGCCCAGCGTCCAGTTGACCAGATCGGTGCTGTCCGCCTGACGGATGGCCTTGTTCTGCCGCTCGTCATTGAAGAACATGCGGTATCTGCCGTCGGGCAGCTGCACCACATCGGCATCGATCACCCGGTCGGAGCCGAGCTGCAGCGTCTCGCCGCAGGTCCAGCTGGCGAGGTCGGTGCTGGTCAGGTGGACGATGCTGCGCGGGGCGTTCCAGTCGCGAAACACGCCCGGCACCACGGTCAGCCACATGTGCCACTTGTCGCCGAAGCGCATCACTTCGGGCGCCCACAACGTGGCCCCGGTGCATTCCGCCGGAATCGTCGCCGTGCCGGTGTAGCGCCAGTCCGCTCCATTGGCGGAACGGGCGACGCCGATGGCGGTGCCGTGCACCCAGCTGACATCCTTGGGATCGGCGCTGGTGAGGTCGCCCCGGCGGTTGGTGTAGAACATCACCCACTCGCCCGTGGCCGGGTCGCGCGTGATGGAGGGATCGGCGGCGCCATCATGCACCGGATCGCGGAACAGCGGCACGGCGACGCGGGTGTCTGCGTCGGGCATCGTGGCACAGGCCGACACCAGCAGCGCGGCGGCCAGCGGCAGCAGGCGGCGCGGGCTCATGCCTGCCGCTCCAGCCAGTCGGCGAACAGCAGCGGCCAGAAGTGCCCCGGCCCGCCTGCATCCTCCACCGATCCGAAGCCGTGGCCGCCCACATCAAAGATATGGCACGGCGGGTTCATTCCCTTGGCCTTCAGCGCGGCATGCAGCATCAGCGTGTTCTCCACCGGCACGACGGTGTCATCGACCGCAGCGGACAGGAACATCGGCGGCAGGTCGTCCGGCAGGTCCAGCTCGATCGAATGACGCCGGATCAGCTCCGCCGAGGGATCGGCGCCGATCAGGTTCTTGCGGCTGGGGCCGTGGGCGTGCGGATCGGTCATGGTCACCACCGGGAACAGCAGCGCGGCAAAGTCCGGCCGCGCCGTGCGTTGGTCCAGCGCATCCACCGGGGCATAGGTGCGGTCGCCATGCCGGGTGGCGAGCGCGCCCGCCAGGTGGCCGCCGGCGGAAAAGCCGATGGTGCCGGTGCGCTGCGCGCCGATTTCCGCCGCCAGCATCCGCAGCGCGCGCTGCGCATCCTGCAACGGGGTGTCTGGCCCGGCGGCCCAGCCATCATAGGGCAGGCGGTACAGCAGCACGCCGACATGGAAGCCCATGCCCGCCAGGTGGTGCGCGATCGCGCCGCCATCAGGGCTGGCGGCGATCCGTTCATACCCGCCACCCGGCATCATCAGCAGCGCGGTGCCGTTCGGCCGCGCCGGCTGCACCAGCGTCAGCGTCGGGCGCGTGATGCCGTACCAGGCTACGTCGTCGGGCGGAGAATCCGGGCGACGCAGCACGCTGCGCTGCGTGACCGTCACTCCTTCCGCGCCCGGCGCCGCCCCCGGCCACAGCGGCAGGGTGCGATATGGCAGGCGCGCGGGTGCGGCAGCCCGCACGGGAAGTGCCGCGGCGGCGGACAGCAGCGCGGCGCCCGCCAGCAGGCGGCGGCGATCGACCTCGACAGGCGGCATCCAATCCTCCACATTCTGAATGTTTGTTCCACAATGCACGACAGGCCGCGATTGTCACGGCCTTAAAGGATGACGGTCATGGGCGAGATCAGGCGGCGGCAGGTGCTGGCCGGCATGGGCGCGACGCTGCTGGCGGGCGGCTGCGCCCACGGTCGGCGCGATGGTGCCTTGCTGCACAGCGACAGCTTCCGGAATGGTCTGGGGCAATGGCTGGTGGAGGCCGAGCAGCCCGCACAGGTCAGCGCCGCCCATGGCGTGCTCGACATCGCCGCCCCTGCCGGCATCACCGTGTGGTTCCGCCCTGAACTGAGCGGACCGGTGGCGATCGACTATACTGTGACGGCGATCGACCAGGGCGGCCCTTATGACGAGGTCAGCGACATCAACGCTTTCTGGATGGCGACGGACACGCGTGCAGCCACCGGCAATGTGCTGGATGTGGAGCGCAGCGGCGGCTTTGCCGGGTATGACCGGCTGCGGATGTACTATGTCGGCATTGGCGGCAACCGGAACACCAGCACCCGCCTGCGCCGTTATGTCGGGCGCGATGGCGACCGGCCGCTGCTGCCCGAACATGACCGGTCCGATCGCGCCGCCATGATCGTGCCCAACCGACCCATGCGCATCCGCCTGATCGCCGATGGCTCCCGCATCGCGGTGCTGCGCGACGGCGCGCCGCTGTTCACCATGCACGATCCCGACCCCTACATTCGCGGCCATTTCGGCCTGCGCACGACCTGGAGCCATCTGGCGGTCAGCGACTTTGCCGTCTGGCGGCTATAAGCATACAAATTGCGACAATTGGGACGCCGCTTCACATGGTGGGAAGGGGTTGCGTGATGCACCGGCTTGTACGACAACCGCCCTCACACAAGGAGCGGGCGGCAAGCCCGGGCGACAGGGAGACATGATCTTGCGGCACTCATTCACACTGCTGGCCTGCACGGCCACGATCGCGCTGGCGGGTTGCGCCACCACGGGCGGGCTGGCCACGGGCGCGGCGCCCGAGCCGGTGGCTGACGCGACAGGCCCCACCCTGCCGCTGAACGGCCGGCAGATGGAGCGACTGGACCGCGGCGTCGTCGCCGTTCCGGCGCAGGGCGGCGGCACGCTGGTCAGCTGGCGCCTGCTGGCGGGCGACCCGGCGGGCACCGGCTTTGCCGTCTATCGCGATGGCCAGCGCATCACGCCGCAGCCGCTGACCGGCGCGACGGTGTTCGTGGACGCATCCGGCGGCGCTGGCGTCCGCTACAGCGTGGCGGCGATCAATGGGGGCCGCGAAGGGCAGCAGAGTGCGCCCGCGCCGGTGCTGGCCGATGGCTACCTCAACGTGCCGTTGCAGCTGCCCGACGGCGGCACCACGCCCACCGGCGATGCCTATACCTACACCGCCAACGACGCCTCCGTCGGCGATCTGGACGGGGATGGCCGGTACGAACTGATCGTCAAATGGTATCCCAGCAATGCGAAGGACAATTCGCAGAGCGGCTACACCGGTCCGACCTTGCTGGACGCCTACACGCTGGATGGCACGCGCCTTTGGCGGATCGACCTTGGCCGCAACGTGCGGTCCGGCGCGCATTACACACAGTTCCTGGTGGCCGATTTCGACGGCGACGGCCGGTCGGAACTGGCGGTGAAGACAGCAGACGGCACGGTTGACGGCACCGGCGCGGTGATCGGCGACCCAGCGGCCGACTGGCGCGCGGGCGATGCCACGCTGCCCAGCACCGACCGCACGGGATCGGAAACCATGGCGGACGGAACCCGCGTGGCGCGGATCACCGGCCGCATCCTGTCCGGCCCCGAATATCTCACCGTGTTCGAAGGGCCGACCGGCCGTGCACTCGCGACCGTGCCGTTCGAACCGAAGCGGCACCCGGAAACCGACAATCCCACGCCCGAACAGATGCAGGCGACCTGGGGCGACATGTACGGCAACCGGTCGGACCGGATGCTGGCGGGCGTTGCCTGGCTGGACGGGCAGCGCCCCTCCATCATCATGGCGCGCGGCTATTACACGCGCACCAATGTGGCGGCCTACGACTTCCGCGATGGCCAGCTGACGAAGCGGTGGCTGTTCGATTCCACCGTGCCCGGCAACGAACGGTTCGCCGGCCAGGGCAATCACCAGCTCGCGGTGGCCGATGTCGATGCCGACGGGCGGGACGAGATCGTCTATGGCTCCATGGCGCTGGACGATGATGGCACCGGTTTGTGGAGCAACGGCATGGGCCATGGCGATGCCATGCATGTGTCCGACCTCGATCCCACGCGCCCGGGCCTGGAAAAGTTCGGCGTGCTGGAGAACATGCGCGCCAGCGGCAATCGCGGCTCTGCCATGCTGGATGCGCGCACGGGCGAGGTGCTGTGGTCCACGCCTGCGGAGGAGGATACCGGCCGCGGCCTCGCCGCCGATATCGATCCGCGCCATCCCGGTGCGGAGGCCTGGTCCAGCAACAGCCCCAACCTGTTCAGCGCCAAGGGCGAGGTGATCGGCCCCAACAAGCCGCGCGCCGCCAATTTCGCGATCTGGTGGGACGGCGATGCGCAGCGTGAACTGCTGGACGGCACGGTGATCACCAAGTGGGACTGGCAGGCCGGGCAGGAAAGCACGCTGCTGCAGCCAGCCGGCGTCGCATCCGGCAATGGCACCAAGCAGAACCCGGCACTATCGGCGGATATTCTGGGGGATTGGCGGGAGGAGCTGATCGTGCGGACGGAGGACAGCCGGGCGCTGCGCATCTATGCCACGCCCTATCCCACCGACCTGCGGCTGGTGACGCTGATGCACGACCCGGTCTATCGCGCCAGCGTGGCGTGGCAGAACACCGCCTACAACCAGCCGCCGCATCCCGGCTTCGACCTGGCGGGCAAGGCGGCAAAGTAAGGTCCGCCATGCACGATGGCGTCAGCTCTCCGTCTGAGCTGGCGCCATCATCCGCATCTCGTAGACCACCGCATCCTCCTTCGCGGCGGCGACGGTCACCTGCGCCTTGTCACGCCCCTGCTCCCCGGCGGAAGGGACCGGGTAATCGACGGCGGCCAGGTTGCCCACAGTCACGCCCGTGGGTTCGCCGCGCTCCAGCTCCTGCCCGTTGACGGTGACGATCATGTGCCGGTCCACATCGGCACGCGTCACCATCAGCCGCAGGACCGCGGGGCCGGGACGGCGGGCCAGCATCACCTCGAACGACTGGCCGGGCCGCAGGCGGCGGGCCGAGCGCCCGCTCCAGTTCACGACCTCGCTCCCGGCCGATGCGAACTGGTGGTCACGTTCTGGCTGCATCTCGCCCAGATACAGCACGTCCACCGTGCTGCGGGCCAGCGCCTGCGCTTCTTCCGCCGCGCGGACGTAATCCCCGCGCGCAGCCTCCCACCCGCCGGGGGTGAAGGTACGGAAATAGACGGCAGTGCGCTGGTCATACTGGTTGAAGAAGGGCGCGAAACGCAACCGCTCGCCCAGGGCGCCTGCCGCCTGGAAGCCACCGGCGCCATCCGCCGTCAGCGCCGCTGTCGTGGCCCCGGTGGCGACAAGAGCTGGGCCGACCCCCTCGAACTGCTCGTCCGCCGAACCCAGATCGGCGGCCAGCACCAGCGGGCCATGCGTGAAGGCGACGGTTGCCGGATCGTCGGGCGTCGGCTCCGCCTGCAGGCTCATCGGCAGGGTCACGCCGATCACGTCGCCCGCCTGCCAGCGCCGCTCCACCACGGCGTAGCCATCACGCGCGGAGAAGGAGGCCGGCTGCCCGTTCACGGTCAGGGTCGCGCCCGGGGCCCAGCCGGGCAGGCGCACGGCGATGGCGTGGGCACTGCGCGGTGCACGGCGCACGGTCAGCGTGGCGCTGCCTTCCAGCGGCATGGCCGTGTCCATCGTCACTGCCAGGTTCCGCTCTGCCCAGTCCAGGTCCGACGGGATGAACAGGTTGACGTAAAGCGTGGCGTCATCCGCCCACCAGATGGAATCGCCATGCTTGGCGTGGCTTTCCATCCCGGAGCCCACGCAGCACCAGAAGCTGTCCTCCGGACTGGAATAGACCCGCCGCGCCCCGGCGGCGAGCGGCATGAAATAGACAAAGCGGCCGGTATCGGGCCGCTGGTGCGCCATGATGTGATTGAGCTGCACGCGCTCGTAATAGTCGAACCAGCGCGCCTCCGGCTGCCAGCTGTACAGGTGCCGCGTCAGCTTCATCATGTTGTAGCTGTTGCACGCCTCGCACGTCGCCTCGGTGATGCGGGGGGACAGCTGGTCCGGCTCCCCGAAATGCTCGCGTTCGGAATTGCCCCCGATCACATAGGTGTGATGTCCGGTCACCGTATCATGGAAGAAGCGCGCCGCTGTGGCATGGGCCGGATCGCCGGTCAGCTCGTGCAGGCGGGCGAGGCCGATGACCTTGGGGATCTGCGTGTTGGCGTGCAGCCCCGCCAGCCTGTCCTGCTGCGCGGTCAGCGGGTCCAGCACCGCCTTGTGGCGAATCTTCTCCGCCAGGCGCAGCCAGCGCCGGTCGCCGGTCAGCGCGTAGGTTTCGGCATAGGTTTCGTTCAGGCCGCCATGTTCGGCATGCAGCACACGCTGCATCTGCTCGTCGGTCAGCGGCTCCAGCACGTCCGCCAGATAGCCGGCCATGGCCAGCATGATCGGCATGGCGCGGGCATTGCCGGCCAGCATGTGCGCATCCAGCAGGCCGGCATGCACCTTGTGCCAGGTATAGAGCGGCACCCAGCCGCCATTGAGATCGAACCCGCCGCTGCGGATGTCGCCCCGGCGCACCTCCTCGAACACCACCTTGCCGTCCACCGTCTCGCCATCGCGTTCCACGGTGGTGCCGCCGACATAGCCGTCGCCATGCGCGGCCTGGATGCGGGCCATCTCTGCCAGCGCATGGTCCAGCCGGCTTGCGACCTCCGCATCATCGCTGCCCGCGACGATCAGCGCGCAGCCGGTCAGCCAGTGGCCCAGCGAATGGCCGGCAATGCCCATCGCCTCCCACCCGCCATAGACGGGCTTGGGCGCGGGCAGACCGGCCGACAGGTAGAAATTGTGCAACAGCCGTTCGGGATCGAGCGCCATCAGGTAATCGCGATTGGCGCCGAACGAATCGGCGAACAGCGACGGGCGCAGCCGGACATGGCGCAGGGGCACCGGCTCCACCCGGCGGCGCGGCGTGCCGCCGATCTGCGCCAGCGCGCCGCCGGCGGTCAGCGAAACCGCGATGATGCTGGCGCTGCCGAGCAGCGCGCGACGGGTGATGAACATGGCAAACCTCTCCAGATGCCGATCTTTTGTCGGACATTAGCAGCAGCGTGCCCGTTTGCGAAGCCTCAGCCAAGCCCCGCGATCAGCGCCGCCGGTGCGCGCACGATCGTGCCATGGCGCGCCTCCGGCGGCATGGAGATCGCGGCCGAGGCATCCTCCCACCGCACCAGGTCGCGCGAACGGGCCGCGCCCCAGCTGCCCTCGCGATACCGGTCATAGACCACATAGGTCCATTCGCCGATCTGCACGGTGGCCGGCCCTTCCACCCAGTCGGGGGAGAAAGGAGCGGACAGTTCGCCGAACGGCCCCGTCGGCGACGCAGCGCTGGCGATCCGCAGATGCTTCTTCTCGGGCACCAGCGTCTCGTCCTTGACGATCAGGTGCAGGCCCAGCGTGGGGTGATCGTGGAAGGTGCCGTCGATCACGCTGAAGCCCGGATCGAACAGCAGCTGCGGCGGCGACACATCGCGGAAGTCGCGCGTGGTCGCGTAATACAGCCGGTGGTTCCAGGCATCTTCCGATGTGCCCGCGGTTTCCGGAAACCGGCCGGTCACCGTGCTGGACCAGAACAGCATGAAATGCCCCGCGCGCGCATCCCAGATCATTTCCGGCGCCCAGACATTCATCGCGCCGGGCACACCCGCCATCACCGGAATGGCCCGCTGCGGCGACCAGTTGATCAGATCGTGACTGGTCGCATGGCCCAGCGTCACCCCTTCCCAGGCGGTGGTCCACAACAGGTGCCAGGGGTCGCCCGCATTCGGCCCGCGCAGCAGGAACGGGTCGCGCATCAGCCGGCGTTCGCCAACCTCCGGCGCCAGCAGCACCGCGCCGTTGCGTACTGCCCTGTAGGTCAGCCCGTCCGTGCTGATCGCCAAGCGCAGCCCGTCGGCCTCTCCCCGTCCGCTGGTGAAGTAGCTGAAGACGAAACCGCCGGCAGCGCTGCCGGCACGCGGTGCATGGGCGCAGCCGGTGCCGGCCAGCATGGCGGTGCCGAACAATCCGGCGGCGGCCGTGCGGCGGGTCATCATGGTCATGGCAGTCCTTCGCGTGGTCAAGGCAGGGTGGCAGTCTGGCGCAGCCCCTCGCCCAGCGCCAGCGCGGCGGAGGTGGCGAGGTTCATGGACCGGACCTGTGGCCGCATGGGAATGCGCAGCCGCGCATCGCAGATGTCGGCGATGGTGCCGGGTACGCCGGCGCTTTCCTTGCCGAACAGCAGCACATCGTCAGCGCGGTAGGTGAACTCGTAGGCCGACTGCACCGCCTTGGTGGTGAACAGCACCAGCCGCGCCGGGCCGACCGTGGCGTGGAATGCCGCGAAATCGACATGGCGGGTGACGGTGACGTGATCGATGTAATCCATGGCGGTGCGGCGCACGCGGCGATCGTCCCAATGGAAGCCCAGCGGCTCGATCAGGTCCACCGCCGCACCCATGCAGGCGCCCAGCCGCAGCACGGCCCCGACATTGCCGGCGATCTCCGGTTCGAACAGGGCGATGCGCATGGGCCTCTCGGTAACGGGGTGTCGGCCGAGAGGAAAGGGCGCCCTCCGCTGGCGGAAGGCGCCCCCTGTCTCACACGGTCCGGTTGGCGATCAGCTGCCGAAGCGGAACCGCACGCCCGCCATGAAGCGGCGGCCGCCATAACGCAGGCGGTACACCTTGGGCGTGCCGTCGGCGAACTGCTGGTAGTCGCCGGCGCTCTCCGTCTGTGCTTCCTTGCGCAGGTTGCGCCCTTCCACATAGACCTGGAACATCGGGTTGATGTTGTAGGCCAGCTTGGCATCGATGAAGGTCGTCCCATCGATGAAGCGCGGGTTGCCCGGGCTGTAGCCGCTGCCCGCCAGACGGACATTGGTCCACTGTTCGCCCGGATAGTTGAAGTCGATATTGTTGCCACCGCACGGCGTGATGCAGGCAAAGGTCGAGGTGCGGTTCTGATAGGTCACGCGGGCCTGGAACTTGCTGTCATCATACCACAGCGAAACGTTGGTGGTGTACTTCGATTCGTCGGGCACGCCCATGATGTCGCCGGTCAGCGGATCGCGCTGGCCGGTGGTGACGGCGGAGGACAGGATCGCGAGGTTCGCATCCGCGCCGGTGTGACGGAAGATCCACGGCAGGAAGGTGAACGCCGTCTTGGCCTGGAACTCCCAGATATCGCGCGAATAGCCAGGACCATCGGCAAAGGTCGGGATGGTGAAGGTGTAATCGGACAGCGGCAGGCCGGTGCCCGGATCGATCTGGTCGCTGCCCTGGAACGGGCGGGCATCACGCTGCACGCCGATCGGGTTGCCGACGCTCACATCCAGCCGCCCGAAAGTGGCCGACAGCAGCGTGTCGCGGTTGGGGTACCATTCCAGGCTGGCATTGTAGCTCCACGCCTTGAACGGGCTCAATCCCGGATTGCCGACGCGGCCGCCGCAACCAAAGTCGCTGTTGCCGTCCAGCACGTCGCGTTCGTCGATCGTGCAGGTACCGCTGGCGACCAGGTTGTTCATGTTCGGCAAGGCGATGGTCTTGCCGCCATAGGCGCGCAGCACCACCGTCTCGTCGAACGCCCACAGGTTGAGGTTGACGGTGGGCAGCCAGTCGCTGGTGCTCGCATTGATGGTGGTGTTCTGCGAGAACGTGCGGGTCGTGATGCCGCCGGGGGCATTCGGGGTCAGCGGGTTGTAGCTTGGGGTGACCTGGATCGATTCCAGCGTGAGGAATCCGGTGCCCTTGACGTCCCGCATCACGCCGCGGATGCCCATGTTGCCGTTGAACACCAGGCCCAGCGGCAGGTTGTCCAGTTCGAAGTCGAACATGGCATACACGTTCTTGATCGTTTCCTGGATGCTGGTGACCGGCTGGGCATAGACCTGCCCGTCGCTGCCGACGCACTCCTTCAGGCAGTCGAAGTTCATGAAGTTGTTGGCTTCCAGCGCGCCGAACAGCTCGTCCACCCGGATGCCGGTCCAGCTGGGCGGCAGCGAACCGCGGTTGGGCAGGTCGCCGAAGTAAGCGGAATCGGGGCCGTCGGCTGTGTCGATGAACAGCTGGCGCAGCTCGTCAGCCGTCAGCGTGGTCACACCTTCGCGATTGAGGGCGGGGTTGGCATTGGGGACGAAGCCGTAATTGCAGTCCACCACGCTGGTCGCAGTCGGCTCGCAGGCGCGCAGCGACCCACGCACAATCGCCCGCGGCACTGTCACCGCCGGGATGTAGCCGGGCTGACCGAAGGAGCCGACGGCGCTTGCCGCAGTGTAGCCACCATTGTTCCAGCGATCGACCTCGTTCCGGCGATACATCGCCCCCATCTTGAAGCGGGTGAAGAACGGAACCTCGTCATTCACCAGATAGGACACGTCCAGCTTGGCGATCTTTTCCGACGCCTCGCCCAAGGCGGGGGTGTAGGACACGCCGAAATTGGGCGTGGTCAGCGGCAGCTGCGCCTGGGTGTAAGCCGGGGTTGCGAGATTGAACTCCCCGGCCGCAACCTCGCGCTGGGCCAGGCAGTTGGGCGGCGGCACGGCGGCGCCGATGCACGGCGCGGGGTTCAGCTGCACGAAATTGTTCGGGTCGGTATCGTCGTAGTCGGCCGGCAGCTGGATATCCCACAGCCCGTTGGGCTGTAGCGCCAGTGTCGCGTCGCCGTACTGGTAGGAGCGGGAGAAGCGCTTGTCGTTGCGGCTGGTCGTCGCCTTGGTCATGCCGACGAAGGCTTCGATCTCCCACGTCTCGCCATAATAGTTGGTGCCTGCCTGGACGTAGCTGGTCTTCGTATCGATGATGTTGGAGATCTGGTCGATGTTGACCGAATTGTTCGTCAGCGTGAAGTTGGTGAGGTTGTGCGCTTCGTCCACCACCACGCTTTCCGGCCGCACGTTCAGCACGTCGCCCAGCACCGGATTGTTCTCGAACGAACGGATGCCGTAATCCGGGTTGAACAGGAAATAGCCCGGGGGCGCATTGGGCGACACTTCGCGTGTGCCGGGCTGTCCGCCGACACCAGGTGTGGTGACGAAGGTGCCGCCGACATTTTCCCCGAACAGGGTGACCGGCGTGCGGCTGCGGAACTGGTCGTCCACGCGGCGATTGGCGATCGTGCCCTTGGCGAAGACCGTCCATTCCGGCGTGATCTCGAAATCCAGTCGGCCGTCGATCGAGTAGCGCTCGTCCTCCTGCGTGTTGGTGAAGTTGCGGATCAGCGAAGGCGCCTGATCATACCACTGCGCCTGGCAGGACCGCTGTTCCAGCGTGCGCTGGTTCTTGGCCGCGTTGGTCGCATCCGCCGCCAGGAACGGGATCAGTTCGAAACATTCCGCCTGCGTATCGGCGGCGATCATCCTTTCCAGCAGGGTACGGGGCGTGAAGGTGCTGCTGGCGAAAGGCACGTCCGCCTGGTCGGTGCCCAGCGTGTCCAGATTGTATTCGAAGGTCTTTTCCGGCGACCCGTCGAAATCGTAGAAGCGCGAATAGCCGCGATTGCCGCTGGTGGTGGTCTCGTAATTGTGGCCGTTGTTCTGCAGCTTGGTGTAGGTGCCGCTCAGGATCACGCCCAGCCGGTCGTCGAAGAACTGGTTCGCGACAACGGCGTTGAAGTCCGGCGTGTAGTCCTTGCCCAGCGAGTTCTGCGTCACGCCGGCGCGGGCGGTGATGAACAGGTCGTCGAAGTCCAGGCCGGTGCGGGTCTTGATCTGCACGGTGCCGCCGATCGAACCTTCGGTCATGTCGGCGGTGGAGCCCTTCACCACGTCGATGCTCTTGACCAGTTCCGCCGGCAGTTCGCGCAGATCCGCGCCGCGACCGCTTGAGGTTGAGCCAGTCAAAGAGTTGGTCGACTGCACGCCGATGCCGTCCAGTTCCACGCGGGTCAGGTCCGGCCCGTTGCCGCGCACGGCAATGGCCTCGCCTTCGCCGAACTCGTTGCGGCTCAGCGCCACGCCGGGAATGCGGCTGATCGCCTCGTTCACGTTGCGGTCGGGAAAGGAGCCGATGTCGTCGGCCACGATGGAATCGGTCGCGGTGCGGGCGTTGCGCTTGCGGTTGTTGGCGCTCTGCTGGCTTTCGCGCGCGCCGCTGACGATGATCTCGTCGCCGCCGCCGGCCGCATCGGCCACCGTGTCCGGCGCCGGATCGACATCCTGCGTCACGCTGCCGGTCACCACCGGCGAACCTGCCTCGGTGCCCGGTGCCGCCTGTGCCAGCGCCTGCCCGCTGCCTGCCGCCAGGGCGAGCCCCAGCACCGCCCAGGACGCCGTCGCCTGCGCCATCAGACGCAATTCCACTCTCCGCATTCTCTCTCTCCCCTTTTGTTCCGTTCGCGACCGGAAGCCGGCCGGGGCAGTTTTCTGCCTCGCTCGTCTGGAGAATGATGGCGCCTTGCCATTGCGCAGGTCCTGACCGCGGTCCCCACGACCGCTGCCGGACGGCAACCCTCAATCCCCTGTGCGACTCTTGTCCCGTTTGTATGACAAACGAGGCCGGGAAAGGCTACGAAAATATGAGACGTCACTTCGCCATGTGGAATTGCGTCCGCAGGGCGACAATGAAAACGCCCGCCGGCCTGGGGGCCGACGGGCGCGAAAAAGGCCTTGGAAGGAAGTGGCGTCAGGCCGCCGAGCGGTCCGGGATGCGCGGGACCAGCAGGTGGATCACGCCCAGCGCCACCAGGTAGACGCTGCCCGCGACCGCGAAGACCGGCCAGTATGTGCCGGTCGTATCCAGCACCCAGCCGGTGAACTGCGCCATGAACATGCCGCCGATCGCGCCGGCGGTACCGCCGATGCCGATCGCGCTGCCGATGCCGCTTTGCGGGATGGTGTCGGATGGCAAGGTCAGCAGGTTGGCCGACCAGGCCTGATGCCCGGCCGCAGCCAGCGCGATCAGCGCCACGGCGCCCCACAGGCTGTCGACATATTGCGCAAAGACCACCGGCAACACGAACAGGGCGCACAGCAGCATGGTCAGCTTGCGGGCCTTGTTCTGGCTCATGCCGCTGCGCATCATGCGCATGCTGCTCCACCCGCCGGCGACGCTGCCGATATCCGCCACCAGATAGATCGCGACGAGCGGCGGGCCGAACTGCGCCAGCTCCAGCCCGTGCCGGCGGTTGAAGAAGTCGGGCAGCCAGAACAGGAACAGCCACCAGATCGGATCGGTCAGGAACTTGGCGCTGGCGAAGGCCCAGGTCTCGCGCATGCGCAGCACGGCCAGCCAACCGATCTTGGGCGGCACGCCGACCGAAGTGGTGGCGGACGCCGCGGAGATGGCGGGCGCCTCGATCGCATTTTCCGCCGGGGCGGGCGGCGCGACATGGGCGGACTGGTCCACCGGCGGGTTGCGGTACAGCACCAGCCAGGCGACCAGCCACAGCATGCTGACGGCGCCGGTGATGATAAAGGTCCATTGCCAGCCATAGGCGATGGTCAGGATAGGGACGAGCAGCGGCGTGATGATCGCGCCGATATTGGAGCCGGCGTTGAAGATGCCGGTGGCAAAGGCGCGCTCCTTCGGCGGAAACCACTGTGCCACCGCCTTCAGGCTGGCGGGAAAGTTGCCGGACTCACCGATGCCCAGGGCGAAACGCACGGCGGAGAACCCCGCCACCGTGTTGACCAGGCCATGCGCGATATGCGCGCCGGTCCACACCACGAAGGCGATGGCATAGCCGGCCTTGGCTCCGATGCGGTCGATCGTGGCGCCGAAGCCCAGGTAACCGATCGCATAGGCCGCCTGGAACCACAGCACGATGTTGGCATAATCACCTTCGGTCCAGCCGAATTCCTCCTGCAGCGTCGGCTTCAGCAGGCCGATCATCTGCCGGTCGACATAGTTGATGATCGTCGCCGCCAGCAGCAGGCCGACAATCACCCAGCGGTAACGCCGGCCTTGTGCCGCCCCCTGTTCGATCGTGTTCACCAAAATCCTCTCCCTTGTCCCGTCCCGAAAACGCCGCCCCGAAACGTCGGGTCAGCCGGCCATTTTCAGCAGGCTGTGCGTGGCATTCCTGTTCACCATCGCCGCATGGGCCTGCTTCAGCGCGGTCACGAATTCCGCATCGCCGGCCAGTTCGCGCGGGAACACCGCCTGGCAGGCCAGCAGCCCTTCGATGTCACCCGCCGCCGCCAGTGGCGCGAGTTGGTCGCCCAAGGGATCGACCAGCCGGTCGCCCTCTCCCCGCGGAAGTGCCAGGAAGCGGAACCAGGCCGCGATCGGCACTGCCAGCCGTCCGGTCGGCAAGCCGGCGCGGCGCCGGTCGGCCACGGTACCCAGGATGCGGAAGGGCAGCTTCTGCGACCCGTCCCAGGCGATCTGCGCCAGCAGGTGGCGGATCGCCGGATTGCGGAACCGGTCCAGCACGCTGTCGGCATATTCCGCCAGCTCCATGCCCTCCAGCGGGCGCAGCGTGGGGGCGATATCCTCGTGCATCATGCGGGCGACAAAGGCGCTGAGTTCGGCATCGCCCATCGCATCGGCCACCGTCTCGTGACCCAGCAGCACGCCCAGATAGGCCAACGTCGAATGCGGCCCGTTCAGCAGGCGCAGCTTGGCCTCCTCGAACGCGGCGACATCGCTCACGAACTGCACGCCGGCCGCCTCGAAGGGCGGGCGGGCGCCGCGGAAATCGTCTTCCACCACCCATTGCGTGAACTGCTCGCGCTGGATCGGCCAGGCGTCGTCCAGCCCGGTCGCGGCCGCCACCTGCTCGCGCACGGCATCGGTCGTGGCGGGCGTGATCGAATCCACCATGGAAGACGGAAAGCTGACATTGTTCGCGATCCACGTCGCCAGCCCGGCATCGCTGGCCTCGGCATATTCGCGCACCGCCCGGCCCAGCCGCGCCCCATTATGCGCCAGATTGTCGCAGGACAGCACGGTCAGCGGTCCGCCGGCTTCTGCCTTGCGCCGGGCGAGGCCCGCCACCAGCCAGCCGATGAAGGTGGTGGGCTTGCCCCCCGCCAGCTCCGCCGCGATGCTCGGATGGTTGGTGTCCAGCCCGCCATCGGGCGAGAGGCAGTACCCCTTCTCCGTCACGGTGGAGGTCACCAGCTGCGTCGTCGGCGCGGCCAGCCGCTGCAGGATCGCCTCGCCATTCTCGCGCGCGTTCAGCAACTCGGCAATCGAACCGATGATCCGGTACTCGGGTTGGGCGGACAGCAGCGCCAGCACATACAGCCCGTCCTGCGGGCGCAGCGCGTCGGCGGTGCCGGTGGAATTGAGCGCGACTTCGCAGATCGACCAGCGCGGATCGCTTTCCAGCACGGCATCGGCATAGGCGGCCTGATGCGCCCGGTGGAACGCCCCGGGGCCGAAATGGACGATACCGGGGGTGCGCCCTTCCAGCTGGTAGGCGGGCGCGGCGGTGCCGGGCGTCCGCTGGTCCAGCGTGGCGCGCGACAGGCGGGGGGTTCCGTTCACAGGGTCACGCCTCGTTTCCAGATGGCAATATCACGCTCCTCATGCACTTCGTTGCGCGCCGGTTCGCCGCTGGCGACCGCGCAGATCTTGTCCAGCAGCGCCTCCGCCGTGGCGTCCATGCCCCCAAGCGGGCCGGGGTCGAGCACCGATCCAGCATCGAAGTCGATCCAGTCGGGCTTGCGGCCGGCGAGACCATGATTGGTGGCCAGCTTCATGGTCGGCACCGGACTGCCCAGCGGGGTGCCGCGGCCCGTGGAGAACAGCGTCAGCGTGGCGCCGGCCGCGGCCAGCGCGGTGGTGGAGACGGCATCGTTGCCGGGCGCCTCCAGGATGGTCAGGCCGGGCCGGCGCAGCCGCTCGCCATAGCGCAGCACGTCGACCACCTCCGCACGGCCGCCCTTCTGCACCGCGCCGAGCGACTTTTCCTCCAGCGTGGTGATCCCACCCGCGACATTGCCCGGGCTTGGATTCTCGCTGATCGGCTCCCCATGGCTGAGGAAGTATGCCTTAAAGCCGTTCACCAGATCGACCAACGCATGGAACGTGCCTTCATCCCGCGCACGGGCCATCAGCAGGCGCTCGGCGCCGAACACTTCGGGGATCTCCGTCAGCAGCGCGGTGCCGCCGGCTGACACGACCGCATCTGCGGCGCGGCCGATCAGGGGGTTGGCGGTCAGGCCACTGAAGCCGTCCGACCCGCCGCATTTCAGACCTAGCCGCAATGCCGACAGGCCGACATCGGTACGCCGGTCGGCGGCGGCCTGCTCGACCAGCTCGTCGATCGCGGTCGCGCCTTCGCCCATCTCGTCCACGCTGAACTGCGCGCCCAGCGTGCGCATCCGGGCGCGATAGGGTTCGGGGATGCGCTCGATCAATGCGGATAGCTGGTTCTCCTCGCACCCCAGCCCCAGCAGCAGCACGCCGCCGGCATTGGGGTGGCAGGCCAGCGATGCCAGGATACGGGCGGTGCCGTCCAGATCATCCCCCAGCTGCGAACAGCCGAACGGATGGGCAAAGGCCAGCACGCCATCGATGCTGTTGCCGTGGCGCTTGTTCGCCTCCGCCGCCAGCCGCTGCGCCGTGCGGCCGACGCAGCCGACCGTGGGAATGACCCACACCTGGTTGCGCGTGCCCACGCTGCCATCGGCGCGTTCGTAGCCGGCGAAGCGCCAGCGGTCGGCGGCGACCGGCGGCAGGGGGAACTGCGCCGGTTCGTAGCGATACGGCTCCTCCCCCGACAGATTGGTGTGCACATTGTGGCTGTGCACATGCGCGCCGGGCGCGATGCCCTGCGTCGCGCTGCCGATCGGCCAGCCATAGCGCAGCACCTGCTCACCCGCGGTCAGGCCCACCAGCGCGATCTTGTGCCCTTGCTCGATCGGTTCGCTGGCGGAGATGCGTCTGCCGGCAACCTCCACCACTTCGCCGGCGGCGATCGGGCGCAGCGCGACGGCGACATTGTCGCGTCCGTCGATCTGCACGGCGGCGAGGTTCAATTGGTCGATAACACTCATTTGCAGCGTGTTATCATTTGTGCCAACGCTGGCACAAGCGGCCATACAGCCATTATGTGAGGAAATCATGCGTTCACTGGTGTTGCACGAAGATCGCCTGCTCCCCGCCGATCCCGGCACGCGGGCCATTGCACGGCAATTATATGCCGGCATCGCCGACCTGCCGATCGTCAGCCCGCACGGCCATACGGACCCGGCGTGGTTCGCCACCGATGCGAACTGGACCAACGCCACCGAACTGCTGCTGGCGCCCGACCATTACCTGTACCGGATGCTCTATTCGCAGGGGATCGCGATGGAGACGCTGGGCGTGCCGGCGCATGGCGTGGCCCCCGCGCATGATCCGCGCGCGGCATGGCGCCTGTTCGCCGAGCATTACCACCTGTTCCGCGGCACCCCGTCGCGCATGTGGCTGGACCATGCCTTCGCCACCGTGTTCGGCATGGAGGTGGCGCTGGAGGCGGAGAGCGCGGACCTTTATTACGACACCATCACGCAGCAGCTGTCGACCGATGCGTTCCGCCCGCGCGCGCTGTTCGACCGGTTCAATATCGAGTTCCTGGCCACCACCGAAGGCGCGCAGGACAGCCTGGCCCATCACGAGGCGATCCGCGCCTCGGGCTGGAACGGCCGCGTCGTGTCCACCTATCGCCCCGATGGCGTGATCGATGTGGAGCACGAGGCGTTCCGCCCGGCCATGGCGCGTTTCGCCGAACTGACCGGGGAAGATGTGTGGAGCTGGCAGGGCTACCTGGCCGCGCATCGCAAGCGTCGGGCCGACTTCCGCGCCATCGGCGCCACCGCCACCGATCATGGCTTCCTGACGGCGCAGACCGCCAACCTGTCCGCCACCGAAGCCGAGGCCCTGTTCCGCAAGGTCACGGGCGACAACTGGACCCCGGCCGATGCCGAACTGTTCCGCGCACAGATGCTGACGGAGATGGCCGGCATGAGTGCGGAGGACGGCATGGTGATGCAGATCCACCCCGGCGCCTACCGCAACCACAATGGCGGCCTGTTCGCCAGCCACGGGCGCGACAAGGGGGCGGACATCCCCATGCGGACCGATTACGTCAGCGCGCTGAAGCCGCTGCTGGACCGGTTCGGCACCAGCACAACCCTGTCCATCATCCTGTTCACTTTGGACGAGAGCACCTATGCCCGCGAGCTGGCGCCGTTGGCCGGGCATTATCCGTGCCTGAAGCTGGGCCCGTCCTGGTGGTTCCATGACAGCCCAGAGGGGATGCGCCGCTTCCGCGAGATGACGACGGAGACCGCCGGCTTCTACAACACGGTCGGCTTCAACGACGATACGCGCGCCTTCCTGTCGATCCCCGCGCGGCACGACGTCGCCCGCCGGGTCGATTGCGCCTTCCTGGCGCGGCTGGTGGCGGAACACCGGCTGGAGGACTGGGAAGCCGCGGACCTGGCGTTCGAGCTGACCAACGGGCTGGTCCGGCGCGCCTACCGCCTGAACGACTAAGGCAGGGCAACCGGCGTGAGCGGCGCGCCCACCATTGTCGATGTGGCGGCGGCGGCGGGCGTGTCGGTCCGCACGGTGTCGCGCGTCATCAACCGTTCGCCCAAGGTGGGGGCGGCGACGCGCGACGCGATCGAGCAGGTAATCGCCAGCCTGGGCTTCACTCCCAGCGCGCGGGCGCAGGCGCTGGCCAGCGGGCGATCGCAGCTGATCGGGGTGATTCAGGGGGACGAGAACGCCCATGTGCTGGGCGCGATCCAGCGCGGCATCGTGGAAGGCTGCGCCGAGAGCGGGCACGAACTGCTGGTGCGCCCGGCCCGGCTGGCGGATCCGGACATAGTGCAGCAGCTGACCGGTTTCGCCCGCCGATCGCGGGTGGACGGGCTGATCATCCTGTCGCCCGTGTCGGAGGTGCCGGGCCTGCCCGCCGCGCTGTCGCAGCTGGGTGTCCCGGCGGTCGCGCTCGCCAGCCGGCAGCTGGCCGGCTATCCCACCGTGCTGGTGGCGGACGATGCCCGGGCGACCGCGGCGATGGGCGCACATCTTGCCGGGCTGGGTCACCGCCGCATCGCGCTGGTCACCGGCCCGGCGGGCCGCGCATCGTCGCAGGAACGCGCCGCCGGATTCACCCGCGGTCTGGGCGACACCGGCATTACGCTCGATTCTCGGCTGATCGTGGAGGGCGACTACACCTTCGCCTCCGGCATGGCGGCGGGCGCGCTGCTGCTGGACGCGCCGCAGCCGCCCACCGCGATCTTCGCCTGCAACGACCTGATGGCCGCGGGCGTGCTGAAGGCGGCGGAGCAGCGCGGGGTGGCGGTGCCGGGCGAGCTGTCGGTCGCCGGGTTCGACGGCACGGATGTCGCCGCGATGGTCAGCCCGCCGCTCACCACCGTGCGTCGCCCCATGCGCATCATCGCACGCCGCGCCACGCAGTGCCTGCTGGCGCATATCGACAAGGCGCCCGCCGCGCCGGTGCAGGACCACATCGCGCTGGAACTGGTCATCGGCGGCTCCACCGGGCCGGTTCCCCAGTCAAGGCGGTGACGAGAGCGCTGGCGCTTGGCCGGGCCTTGGGTTAGCTCGTGATCCGATAATTTACGGGTAGGACAAGCGCATGAGGATCGGCCGACGCAACCTGATGGCAGCGGGCATGGTGGCAGGTGCGGCGCTGCCGCTGGCCGGCCTGTCGCGGCAGGCAGCGGCGCAGACCCGCGCATCCGCCAGCCCGCGCGCCGTGACACGGCTGGCCGAGTGGCGGTTCCACCTGGGCCATGCCGCCGATGTCGAGGCGGATTTCGGCTGGGGCCGCAACCAGCGCACCTTTGCCAAGGCGGGCGCGGCCACGGCGGATGCGGCGCAGGCCGGCTTCGACGACAGCGGGTGGCGCCAGGTGCGCGTGCCGCATGACTGGGCGGTCGAACTGCCCTTCGCCCCGCCGGCGGAGCCTGCGGGCGAAAAGACCGCCGATGCCGTTGCCGCGCATGGCTTCAAGGCGATCGGCCGGGCGCATCCCGAAAACTCGATCGGCTGGTACCGCATCGCCCTGCCGATCGAGGCGGAAGACCGGACCCGCGCCGTGTGGCTGGAATTCGACGGCGTGTTCCGCGACGCGACCGTGTTCGTGAACGGATACGTCGTGGGCACGAACGAGAGCGGCTATGCCCCGTTCGGCGTCCAGATCGGCGACTTCCTGGATTATGACGGCGGGCCCAACGTGCTGGCCGTGCGGGTCGATGCGACGCTGGGCGAAGGATGGTTCTACGAAGGGGCCGGCATCTACCGCCATGTGGACCTGGTGCGCGCCGCGCCGGTCCACGTGCCGCAATGGGGCAGCTATGTGCGCAGCGCGATGGAGCCTGCCGGCGCGCGGGTGACCGCCACGCTGGAGGTGCGCAATGCGGGCGGGGAGGATGCGACCGGCGTGTTGCGCCAGCATGTCGCCGGGCCGGACGGCCGCGTCGCGGTGCGCCTGCCCGACCGGCCGCTGACGGTGCCGGCGGGCGACACGATCAGCGTGGAGGCGGATGCCATGCTGCCCGCCCCGCGCCTGTGGTCCCCGGCGGAACCGGCAATGTACCGCCTGGTCAGCGAAGTGCGCCTGGGTGATGCGGTGGTGGACCGGTACGAGACGCCGTTCGGCGTGCGCCACATCCGCTTCGATGCGGAGCGCGGCTTCCTGCTGAACGGCCAGCCGGCCAAGCTGCTGGGCGTGTGCAACCACCAGGATCACGCGGGCGTCGGCACCGGCATCCCCGACGCGCTGCACCGCTGGCGCATCGCGCAGATGCAGGAAATGGGCTGCAACGCCTGGCGCAGCGCGCACAATCCGCCGGCCGCCGCGCTGCTGGATACGGCCGACCAGATGGGCATGATGATGATCGTGGAGGCGCGCCGCAACAGCAGCGATCCCGTCGCCATGGACGAGCTGGAGCGCATCATGCTGCGCGACCGCAACCACCCTTGCGTGATCGCCTGGTCGCTCGGCAACGAGGAACCGCACCAGGGCACGCAGCGCGGTGCGCGCATCACCGCCGTCATGCAGGACCGGGTGCGCGAGCTGGATGCGACGCGCCCCACCACCTTCGCGCTGGACAATAGCTGGGACAAGGGCGTGGCGACGGTGGTCGACGTGGTCGGCTTCAATTACCGCACCGACCAGATGGACGCGTTCCATGCCGCGCATCCGGACGTGCCGGTCTATGGCAGCGAGACGGGCAGCACCGTTGCCACGCGCGGTGCCTATGCCAACGATCCGGCGGCACAGGTCGTGCGCGCCTACGATACGGAGCATCCCTGGTGGGCCAGCACGGCGGAGGCCTGGTGGCGGATCGGCGCGACGCGGCCGTGGATCGCCGGCGGCTTCATCTGGACCGGCTTCGACTATCGCGGGGAGCCGACGCCCTTTCCCAAGTTTCCCAGCATCTCCAGCTATTTCGGGGCGGCCGATACCTGCGGCTTCCCCAAGGATAACTTCTATTACTATCGCGCCTGGTGGCGTCCGGCCGAGCCGCTGGTCCACATCCTGCCGCACTGGAACTGGCCGGGGCGCGAAGGCGAGCCGATCGAGGTGTGGGTCCACGGCAATACGCCGGAGGTGGAGCTGTTCCTCAACGGAGACTCTCTGGGGCGCAAGCCCATGCCGGTCGACGGCCACCTGGAATGGCGGGTTCCCTATGAACCCGGCAAGCTGGAGGCGCGCGGCATGGACGGCAGGCTGCGCACCGCGCGCGATATCGTGGAAACGGCCGATGCGCCCTACCGGGTGGAACTGACGGCGGACCGGCGGCGGCTGAGTGCCACCGGCGACGATGTGGCGATCCTGCGGGCCGAGATCCTGGACCGGCGCGGCCGGCCGGTGCCCGATGCCGACAATCTGGTGCGCTTCACCGTGCAGGGCCGCGGCACGGTGATCGGCGTGGGCAATGGCAACCCCACCAGCTTGGAGGCGGACCAAGCCAGCGAGCGGCGCGCCTTCCACGGCCTGTGCCAGGCCATCGTGCGCGTCGGCGCGCGCACCGGCACGGTGGTAGTCCGCGCCGAGGCGGAGGGGCTGGAAGCGGGCGAGGTCACGCTGGTGGTCGGCCCGGCCTGATCCACCCGCATCGTCCCGGCCGGGCGGCGGGACAGTGACCCGGCCTATAATGGCGTCAGGATGCTGCCGCTGACCTGCAAGCGCTGGATGTCGCGCCGGGGTGGTGCGCCGAACAGGCGGCCATATTCACGGCTGAACTGTGACGGGCTGTCATAGCCGACGGCGAAGCCCGCCGCACCCGCGCTCGCCCCTTCGGCCAGCATCAGGCGGCGCGCCTCCTGCAGGCGCAGCTGCTTCTGATATTCCAGCGGGGTCATCCGGGTGACCGCCTTGAAATGCTCGTGCAGGGAGGACGGGCTCATCCCGGCCGCGGCGGCGACCTCGCTGATCCTGAGCTGCCGGTCGAACCCGCTGCGGATGGTGGCGATGGCCCGGCTTACCTGGTTCAGGTGGCTGTCCGCCACCGCCATCGCGCGCAAGGCCGGGCCATGCGGGCCGGACAGCAGCCGGTACAGGATTTCCCGCTCGATCAACGGCGCCAGCGCGGCAATGCTCTCCGGCCGATCCAGCAATCGCACCAGCCGGCATGCGGCATCGACCAGATCGTCGTCGCTGCGATAGACCGCCAGCGGCGGCAGTTCCGCCTTCGGCGCGCGGTCCCCCTCCGCCAGGATCAGATCGGCCAGGGCAGCCTGATCGATGTCGATCTTGCAGCAGAGATAGGGCGCATCGCTGCTGGCCTGCGTGACATGGCCGACCAGCGGCAGGTCGACGGAGACGAGCAGGTAGTGCGCCGCATCGTAGGTCAGGTGCCGGTCGTGCAGAGATACCTGCTTGGCCCCCTGCGCGATCAGGCAAAGCGAAGCATCATAGACGGCCGGAACAGGGGCGGTCGGCTCGTCGGCGCGGAACAGCGACAATCGCCGCACTGCGGTGCTGACCATCCCCGTCCTGTGGACGTGACGCTCTATCAATCGGGCAAGTTCGGCGATGGGGTCCATACCGCTCTTGTGTCACTCACCCCCCACGATCCGCAAGCCGGCGGTCCCGCATTCCGGAGGATCGTGCAACAACTGCGGGCGATCGCTCTCACGCCTGCGGCCCGGTGGCGCCATCTGTTGCTGGCCGCGACATGCGACAGGAAAGGAACGATCATGACCAAGAGCATCAACAGGACCGTGCTGATCAGCGGTGCATCCAGCGGCATCGGCGAAGCGACCGTGCGCGAACTCGCCGCTACCGGCGCCCGCCTGTTCATCGGCGCGCGCCGGACCGACCGGCTGGAGGCGCTGGCGGCAGAGCTGGGGCCGAATGTGGCCTGGCACGCGCTCGACGTGACGGATGCGGCCAGCTTCGCCAGCTTCGCCAATGCGGCCGAGGAGCAGTTCGGACAGATCGACGTGCTGATCAACAATGCCGGGATCATGCCGCTCTCCCCCCTTGCCGCGATGAAGCAGGACGAGTGGGCACGGATGATCGACGTAAATATCCGCGGTGTGCTGAACGGCATCGCGGCGGTGCTGCCGCGCTTCGTGGCACAGGGGTCGGGCCACGTGGTCAACGTCGCCTCGATCGCGGCGCATGTCGTCCTGCCGAGCGCGGCGGTCTATTGCGCCACCAAGCATGCGGTATGGGCGATCACCGAAGGGTTGCGGCAGGAGCATGACGAGATCCGCACCACGCTGATCTCCCCCGGCGTGGTCGCGACCGAACTGGGCCATGACATCACGGACCCGGCAATCGCCTCCGCCCTGCAGGAATGGCGGCAGAAGTCGCTCACACCTGACGCCATCGCCCGCGCGATCCGCTACGCCCTGGAACAGCCCGATGGCGTGGACATCAACGAGGTGATCGTCCGCCCGACCGCTGCCAACATGTAGGTGCCCGCACGTCCCGGCGCGTCAGGCGCCGCCGGGACGTGTCTGGTCTGTAGTCTGATCAGGTACGAGCCGCACACCGGAACTGGCGCGGCGCACGATTTCGCCGGGTGCGCGCAGCCCGCTGACGGAAACATCATGGGCATCCTCCAGATGCACCGCCGGCCGGGCGTCGGGCATGGCGGTGGACAGGTCCAGGCCGTCGATCCGCAAGCCCCGTGCATGGCGGACATACAGGCCCCAGGCTGGCGTGGTGCCGAACATGCTCGGCTCGGGATAGGTTGCGCGCTCTTCCGGCACCGCCCGCTCCGCATCCGCCTTCGTGCCGCCACCGCGATAGCGCAGGCGGATGCCCGACAGGTGCACATCCTCCACCGGCGCATCGGGCAGGCCGGCGATGGTGGCGGCAAAGGCGGGGTCGATGTCGGTCGCCTCGACATTGCTGATGGTGACGCCGCGCAACTGTGCCACGCCCGCTCCCGGTGGCGCCCGGCGCCGGTCGCCCAGGCGCAGAAAGATTGGTGCGGTGGTCACCTCCCGCATGGTGAGGTTGGAGACGGTCACGTTCTCCAGCACCCCGCCATCGACGCTTTCCAGCGCCAGCCCGCGGCTGCGTTCGAACACGCAATTGGTGATCGCGACATTCCGGAAGCCGCCGGTGCTTTCCGTGCCGAGCTTGATCCGCCCCGTCATGCCATCGCGATCGGGCGCGAGGGCCTGCGTGCGGCCGTAGGTGCCGTCCAGCACCGTGCCAGGGTCGAAGCCGCTGACGATGCAGTCGCTGATCGCGACGTTCTCCGTGGGTTGGATCTCGGCCAACGCGGCACTGGATTTCAGCACGATGGCATCGTCGTTCGGCGTGTTGACCCGACAATTGCTGATGGTGACGTCGCGGCAGGCATCGATGTCCAGCCCGTCGCGGTTGGTGTCGACCAGCAGATTGTCGATCGTCATCTGCCGCACTCCGCTCGCGAGCAGCGCGAAGTGACCGGCATTGAGCATGCGGAAGTCGCGCAGCAGCACGTTGCGGCAGTTCTTCAGCGCAATCGCCTTGTTGCCCAGCCCGGCCATGCGCGCGATCGCCGCCTCCATCTCCTCTGCCGGACGCGCCGGCGACGGCCCCATGGAGTTTGGCCCGCTACCGACACCACCCTGCCACCGCGCGCCGGGCCCCTGGCGGGTGAGCCCGCGCGTCCCGTCGATCAGGCCGCCGCCCATGATCGCGACATTCTCCAGCCCGTCGCCCCAGATCAGGCTGTTCTGCCAGTGGCTGTGGCCGAAATCCTGGTAGATATCGTGCGCGTTCGGCTCCGGCGGATCGTAGCTGCCGCCGTCCTGCGCCGGATCGGCGGCGACGATCACCGCACCCGGTTCCAGCAGCAGCGCGATGTTGCTGCGCAGCCGGATCGAGAAGCAGAGATAGCGCCCGGCAGGCAGGACGACGATGCCGCCGCCCTTCTTGGCGGCATCCGCAATGACCGCGTTGATGGCGTGATGGTCGAGCGAGCGCCCGTCTCCCTTCGCCCCGGCGCGGCGCACATCCACCGGTTCGGCCCGCGCCGTTCCGTGCAGGAACGGAAGTGCCAGACTGCCCATCAGCACCGTCCGCCGCGACAGGATCATAGTTCCGCTCCCAAGCCGATTATCCTGCCTGTCATGAAGCCCCGCCTGGTGACCGGCAAGCGACGTTTCACCTGATGAAACGCCGCTTTACATTCTGAACTGTTTGCCGGACGTTTGATGCAAGCCGGCGCGACCGGCAGGACGGAGGAGGGAAGGGCGGATCATGCGCAGGCCACGGATGATAGCTGTGCCGGCACGCATGCTGGCATCGGCGCTGGCGATCACCCTTCTGGCATCGCCGGCCGTCGGCCAGAGTGCTCCGCCGGTTGCGGAACGGGTGATCCCTCCGCTGCCGCCGCAAGGCCTGCGCTTCGATCCCGCCGCCCTGCCTGACCGGGCGCAGGTGCTTGCGGTGCTGAACCACACGGCCGCGGCGCAGATGGTGCAGCTGCAGCGCCGCCCGATCCACATACCGGCGACGCTGGCCAATCGCGGCAGCATCAACGTGAACTGGATTTCGGCCACCTACCTGATCGGCCTGGCCCGGCTCGCGCGGGAGCAGGACAGCATCGGCGCGCGGGACTATCTGCGCAGCGTGGCGGAACACTACAATTTCGGCCTGCTGGGCGGTTGGTCCCCGCGCAATATGCTGGATGCCGACAACATCGCGATCGGCGACGTGTACCAGGAACTGTACGCTCTCAGCGGCTCGCCGGGGGAGATCGGCCCGTTGCGCCAGCGGCTCGACTACACCCTGCCCTATCTGCAGATGGAGCCGGAGCCGGCGAAGCTGGTATGGTGGTGGTGCGACGCCCTGTTCATGGCGCCCCCGGTCTATGCCCGGATGGCCGCGCTGACGGGGGACGACCGTTACCTGCACGCAATGGATGAACAATGGTGGCGGATCCATGATCGCCTGTGGTCGTCCGAACACGGCCTGTTCTTCCGCGACGAACGGTTCATCACCCGCACCACCGCCAATGGCCAGCCGGTGTTCTGGGGCCGCGGCAATGGCTGGGTGGTCGCCGGGCTGGCCCGGACGCTGGAGGTGATGCCGGCGGATTTCGCCAGCCGCGAACGTTATCTCCAGGTGTTCCGCACCATGATGGCGCGGATCGCCAGCCTGCAGCGGGCGCAGGACGGGCTGTGGACCACCAGCCTGCTGGACCCGCAGGATCCGGCGGGGCCGGAGACAACCGGCTCGGCCTTCTACATCTACGCGATGGCGTGGGGCATCAATCACGGCGTGCTGGACCGGGCTACCTATCAGCCGCTGGTGCTGAAGGGCTGGACCGGCCTTGCCAGCCTGATCCAGCCCAATGGCCTGCTCGGCCATGCCCAGCGCGCCGGCGACCAGCCGGAACCGTCCGGGCCGGGCGATCATGCGCTGTACGGCACGGGCGGTTTTCTCCTGGCCGGTACGGAGGTGATGAAGCTGGGCCAGGCGGTCCGTGCCCTGCCGGAGGCGGAACTGGTGCGCGATCCCCCGCCTACAGAAACCCGCCTGCCGATCGCCAAGCGTCCGCCGCCTGCCGACGGCACCGCAGAGGCGATGGCCGGCTGGGCCCGTGCCCAGGCCGAGCGGCAGGCGATGATCGATCTCGGCTACGACCCGCTGCTCGATGGCGGCGAGACGCTCGACCGGGAGCGCTGACGCAGATCAGTGCGGCAGGGCGAACAGACGCAGGAAGTAGCCGACAAACCTGTGCACCTCAGCCTGCGTATCTGTGCCATCAGCGGGTTCCACGCCCCACAGGCGCCGGTGGAGGCCGGCCTTGTGCATTCCGGTCAGCAGGCGCGCCATGTCGAGCGCGCCTTCGTCACGCAGACGCCCGGCATCGATCTGCTGCTGGATGTAGGCCGCCAGCGCGCGTTCGACATGGCCAGCCGCCTGGCGATAGAAGATCTGCCCCACCTCAGGAAAGCGGCTGCTTTCCGCCATCACCAGCCGCCATGTGGCGACACCATCGGGCTGTGACAGCCGGTTCATGAAGCTGCGGCAGAAATTGACAAGCGTCTCCTCCAGCTCTCCCGGCGTCAGCAGGTCGGTCTCGATCTGCTGGCGGAAGGAGGCGGTCACGTCCTCGATCACCGCCGCGAACAGCTCCTCCTTGGATCGGAAGTAGCTCCACAAGGTGGCCTTGGAGCCGCCCAGCGTCTTCAGCAGGCCGGACATGGAGGTTGCGGCATAGCCCCTGTCCAGGAAGGACCGGCGCGCAGCCGCGACGATCGCCGCGCGGCGCTCCTGCTGGCGGGGCGTAAGGTCCTGTTCGGAAGGCTGTTTCGCTGCGTCGTTCACAAAGTGTACTATACGGTACATCTTCTGGTTGACAAGTGTGCGCTGCAGCATCATCTGCCCCACCGTACCACACAGTACGGCCAATCACATGATCCTTCCCGAGTTCCGATCCGTCAGGCGCATGGCGCCCTTCGCAGCCGTTCTGCTGTCCGCTTGCGCGACGGTGCCGGACCTCCATCCCGCCCCGCAGGTCGCCCCCGCGCAGGCCTATGCCGCCAACCAGACCCTTGCCAATGCGGCGGACAGCCCGTGGCCCGATCTGGACTGGTGGCGCAGCTATGGCGATCCGCAACTGGACGCGCTGATCGCGGAAGGGCTGGCCGGCTCGCCCGATCTGGCGGCGGCGACGGCGCGCGTGCGGCAGGCGGAAGGCTACGCCCAGCAGGCCGGCGCCGCGCGCCTGCCCTCGGCCGACATCAATGGCAGCGTCGCCGCGACCAAGCAGAGCTACAACAATGGCATCCCGGCCGCCTTCGTGCCGCGGGGCTGGAACGATACCGGGCGCGTTTCCGCCGATCTGGGCTTCGACCTCGACCTGTGGGGCCGCAACCGCGCTGCCTACGCCGCTGCCCGCTCCGATGCGGAGGCTGCCCGGCTGGACCAGGCGGAGGCCAGCCTGACCTTGTCGACCAACATCGCCGCCGCCTATGCCGACCTGTCGGGCCTGTTCGCCGCCCGCGCGGTGGATGCCACCGCGCTGGACATCCGCCAGCAGACCGAACGCCTCACAGCCGACCGCGTGGCCGCCGGGCTGGATACGCAGGCCGAGCTGAAGCAGGCGCAGTCGGCGGTGCCGGCGGCCCGGGCCGAGATCGCCGCCACGGACGAGCAGATCGCGCTGACCCGCAACCGGTTGGCCGCATTGCTGGGCCAGGGGCCGGATCGCGGCCTTGCCATTGCGCAGCCCGCCGTGGCGATCGCCGCCCGCGGCGTGCCGCAGGATGTCACCACCGACCTGATCGCCCGCCGCCCGGACGTGCTGGCCGCACTGGCCCGCGTGGAAGCGGAGGCCGCCCGCGTGAAGGTGGCGCGCGCCGATTTCTACCCTTCCCTCAGCCTGTCGGCGGTGCTGGGTTTCCAGTCCTTCGGCCTCGACAATCTGCTGCGCGGGGGATCGACCTTCGGCAGCGCCGGTCCGGCGGTGAACCTGCCGATCTTCCGCGGCGGGCAGCTGCAGGGGCAGTACCGGGTGGCGCGTGGCACCTATGACCTGGCGGTGGCGGATTACGATCGCACGGTCACGGCGGCGTTCCAGGCGGTCGCCGATGCGGTGGTCAGCCAGCGCGCGCTGGAGGTGCGGCTGCGCGAACAGCGCGCGTCGCTGGCCGATGCCAGCGCCGCCTACGACATTGCGCGGCTGCGCTACGAAGGCGGGCTGTCACGCTTCGTCGATGTGCTGACCGCGCAGGACCGCGCCCTGCAGGCACAGCGCATCGTCGCCGACCTGCAGGCGCGCGCCTTCACTCTCGACATTGCACTCGTGCGCGCCCTTGGCGGCGGATTCTCCGCCCCGGCCGCCGCCGCCATCAACGAGGACCCGACCCATGGCTGATGCCGCCCCCGCCGATCTCCCCATCGATGGCGCACCCGCACGCAACAACAACCGCAAGCGCGCGCTGGGCGCGATCCTGGCGGCCGTGCTGCTGGGCGGTGCCGGGTACGGCCTCTGGTATGCGCTGGTCGGCAGCCACTATGTGGAGACCGATAACGCCTATGTCGGTGCGGAAACCGCGCAGGTCACGCCGATGGTGGCGGGGCAGGTGGTCGAGGTGCTGGCTTCCGACACGCAACCCGTGAAGCGCGGCGACGTGCTGGTCCGGCTGGACGACAGCGACGCGACCATCGCCCTTGCCGCGGCGGAGGCCGACCTGGCCAAGGCGCGGCGCGAGTTCGGCCAGGCATCCGCCACCAGCACGGCCCTGTCCGCGCAGGTGCAGGCGCGCGGTGCCGATGTCGCCGGTGCGCGGGCGCAGCTGCAGAGCGCGCAGGCCCTGTTCGAGAAGGCACAGGTCGATTTCGACCGGCGGCAGGCGCTGGCGTCCAACGGCGCCGTCTCCGGCGACGAGATCACCGCCGCCACCAATGCCCTCGCCGCCGCCCGTGCCGGGCTGGCGCAGGCCCGTGCGGCGGTGACGCAGGCGACATCGCAGCAGGGCGCCGCCGCCGGCAATCTGGCGGCCAACCAGGCGCTGGTGCAGGGCACCGACGCCAACACCGCACCCGACGTCCTGGCGGCCGAGGCGCGCGTGCGGCAGGCGCGGCTGGACCTGGAGCGTACGGTGATCCGCGCCCCGATCGACGGGGTGGTCGCCAACCGCACGATCCAGCTGGGTCAGCGGATCGCGCCGGGGGCGACGATCATGCGCATTGTCCCGGTCGGGCAGGTCTATGTCGACGCGAACTTCAAGGAAGGGCAGCTGGCCCGGGTGAAGCCCGGCCAGCCGGTGACGCTGACGTCCGACCTGTATGGCGGCGATGTCGAATATCACGGCCGCGTGGTCGGCTTCTCCGGCGGGACCGGTTCCGCCTTCGCGCTGATCCCGGCGCAGAATGCGACCGGCAACTGGATCAAGGTGGTGCAGCGCCTGCCGGTGCGCGTCGCGCTTGATCCGGAGGAACTCGCCGCCCATCCCTTGCGCGTGGGCCTGTCGATGACGGCCGAGATCGACGTGTCGGACCGCTAGGCCAGTTACAGGAGCAGCGGCGATGGCCGGCGAGGATACCTTCAAGCCGTTCACCGGTCCCAAGCTGCTGCTGGCGGGGCTGCTGCTGGGGCTGACCAACTTCATGGTGGTGCTGGACACCACCATCGCCAATGTCAGCGTTGGGCACATCGCCGGGTCCATGGGCGTGTCGACCACGCAAGGCACCTGGGTGATCACCTCCTACGCGGTGGCGGAGGCGATCTGCGTGCCGCTGACCGGCTGGCTGGCCGGGCGGTTCGGCACGGTGCGGACCTTTATCGTCGGGATGATCGGCTTCGGCCTGTTCTCCATCCTGTGCGGGCTGTCGACCAGCCTGACCATGATCGTGGTCGCCCGTATCGGGCAGGGCCTGTGCGGCGGGCCGCTGATGCCGCTGACGCAAACCATGCTGCTGCGTATCTTCCCGCGGGAGAAACATGCCGCTGCGATGGGGCTGTGGGCGATGACCACGGTGACCGCGCCGATCCTGGGCCCGATCCTGGGCGGCAGCATTTCCGACAGCTGGTCGTGGCACTGGATCTTCTTCATCAACGTGCCGATCGCGCTGCTGTGCATCTTCGGCGCGCTGCGGCTGCTGACGCCGGCCGAGACGAAGCTGCAGCGGCTGAGCATCGACAAGATCGGTCTGCTGCTGCTGGTGGTGTGGATCGGCGCGCTGCAGATCATGCTGGATATCGGGCGGGAGCATGACTGGTTCGAGGATCCGACCATCATCGTCCTGGCACTGGTCGCGCTGGTCGTCGGCGCGCTGTTCGTCGCCTGGGAACTGACGGAGGAGCACCCGATCGTGGATTTGCGCGTGTTCCGGCATCGCGGCTTCACCGTCGCGGTCGGCACACTGTCCTTCGCCTTCGCCACCTTCTTCGCCACGGTGGTGCTGATCCCGCAATGGCTGCAGGGCAGCCTTGGCTACACCTCCACCTATGCCGGCTACGCCACTGCCTTCACCGGCATGGGGGCGGTGATCATGTCGCCCATCGTGCCGCGGCTGATGAAGCGGTTCGATCCGCGCGGCATGGTGTGCTTCGGCATATTGTGGCTCGGCCTGTCATCCCTGTTGCGGGTACACTGGACCAGCGGGGCGGATTTCTGGTCGCTCGCCTTCCCGCAGATGGTGCAGGGCTTCGGCATGCCGTTCTTCTTCATCCCGCTGACCACCATCGCGCTGGGTGCCGTGCGGCCGGAGGAAACCGCCTCGGCCGCCGGGCTGATGAGCTTCCTGCGGACCATGGGCGGCGCGATCGGCACCTCCATCTCCACCACCCTGTTCGCCAATCACATCTCCGTCGCGCGCAGCGAGATGGTCGGGCGGTTGAACAGCGAGGCGACCGCGCAGGCGTTGCAGGCGAACGGCTTCTCGCCCGATCAGGTGCGCGCCGCGGTGGAGCAGGTGGTGACGCAGGAAAGCAGCGCGCTGGCGATCAACCACATGTTCCTGCTGGGCGCGATCATCTTCGTGATCGCCGCCACCGCCATCTGGCTGGCCCCGCGCCCGACCCGCATCGCAGGACCGGGCGCGGCACACTGAAACGTCAGTCGACCAGGGCGGCGGCGTCCAGGTCGACCGGCACGATCGAGCCGTCCGCCCGGTACTGCACCGGGGCGAGCGCCACCTGTCGCTGGGCATTGCGGTACGGACCGTCGCCGGCCTGATCTTCCCAGCGGTGATAGGCCATCATCATCTGCCCGCTGCCGGGATCGCGGAAGAAGCTGTGATGCCCTGGCCCCTTGTGCCCGCCCCCGCGGGACAGGATGGTGCCGCGATAGGTCCACGGCCCGGTCGGGCTGGGCCCGGTGGAGTAGCGCACCGAATAGTCGGACCGGTCATAATGGCCCGAGCTGTAGGAAAGGTAATAGGTGCCGTCCCGCTCCTCCACCCATGCCCCTTCGGTGAAGCATTGCGGCTGGTCGACCGGCACCTCGCGCTCGACCGTGACCATGTCGGCCGCCAGTTCCCACACCCGCAGCGTCGACCCGTTGCTGCCACCGACATAGAGCAGGCGCCGGCCGGAGGCGGGATCGACAAAGACCATCGGGTCGATCGCCTCGAACTTGTATTTGCCGGAACCGGAAGGCGCCATGCCGTCGGTGCAGCCGGCGGCCGGGCGGCCGGCGAATCCAGTGGCATCCGCGCCGTCGATCAGCGCGCGGCCGCTGTCGGTGCACGGACCGGCGGGCGTGTCGCATGCCGCAACGCCGATCTTCGCGGGATAAGGCTCCTGCGGGCCGACCGAATAGTAGAAGTAGAACCGCCCATTCGCCGCCGCCATGTGCGGGGCCCATAGCTGTCGGTTCTCCTCCGCCGGGATCCAGCTGATATCGGCCAGGCGGATCAGCGCGGGGCCGCGCCGCCAGCTGCCATCATCGGCCAGGGCCCAGGAATGGAGCGCACCGTCGCCACCCGTAGGATAGAGGTACACCTGATCCTCCACCACCAGCGCCGCCGGGTCGGCCCCGGTGAAGGCCGCCTCGTCCTCCGGCGCCGCGACGGTGCCGCCCAGCCCCAGCAGCAGCAGCGCGGCAGGCCATGCGCCGGCGGGCGACATCATCGGCGGGCCGCCACGGTCTGCGCCACCTTGGGCTCGCTCGCCAGCCGGCGGATCAGATCCGTTTCCGCCGTGCGATAGGGGGTGCCATCGTTGCGGAACACCTCGTGAAACCAGATCGTCGGCTCATCGAAGGTATAGGGCTTCTTCCAGGAATCCCACGGCAGGCGCGTCTGGCTCTTGCCATCCACGAAGCCCCAATTGACCATGCCGATATTCATCCGCTTGCCGATCGGCAGCGATCCGTCGAAGGTCGATCCGTTGCCCCGCGCCATATATTCGGTGCACAGCACAGGCCGGCCATAGCTCAGCATCTGGTTCGCGCGCCGTTCGAACTGTTCGGGCCAGTTGTAGTCGTGGAAGCTGTTCACGTCCGACTCGGCGACCTGGATCCGCTCCACCGGGTCCAGCGTCTCCACCTTGTCCCATGTCTCGCCGATCCACAGGCCGGAGGTCAGCGGCTGTTCGGGATCGGCCGAGCGGGCCCATTCGAACACGTCGTCCAGCAGTCCGGCCACCAGCTCGGTCTTGTTCGGTGTGGGCGCGTAATTGCCGCCGCCGCCATTGTTGGGCTCGTTCCACACATCCCAGGCCAGCACGCGATCATCCTCGGCGAAGTGACCGACCACGTCCTTCACGTAAGCCTCCAGCTTACCGTGCTGGCTGCGATCGGCTAGCCGCGCGGCGCCGGGCGCCTGCATCCAGCCGGAATTGTGGACGCCCGGGATCGGCGGACGCTGCGGACCGGACACCGGGTTCGGGTCCCAGCAGCTGTCGAACAGCACGAACATCGGGCGGATATTGTGCCGCGCGGCGATGGTCAGGAACTCGTCCATCCGCCGCTTCAGCCCCTCGGCATCGTCCTCCCACAGCATGTTGTGCAGGTAGACGCGCATGGTGTTCATGCCGATGCCCTGCGCCCAGCCCAGCTCCTGGTCGATCCGCTGCGGATCCCAGGTTTCCGCCTGCCACATCTCGAACTGGTTGATCGCGCTGGCGGGATTGTAGTTCGCCCCGACCAGCCAGGGCTGCTGATCGTACCAGGCATGCGCCTCCGCCTTCGACCACATGTCGCGCGCATAGGCGTCCGGCGTGGCGGCAAACGCCAGCGCCGATCCGGCCAGCACAAGAAACAGTCTGGATGTCACGATTGCTCTCTCCTGTTGGCGCGCCGGCTCTGCGGCCGGTCGCGCGGAATGCGGATCATGCGCGATCAGAACCGGAAGCGCACGCCCAGCGAATAGGTGCGCTCCAGATAGATGATCTGGCGCGCGAACTCGTCCCCATTATCGTTGAAGTCGCGATAACGCTGCAGCGGATTGCCCAGCACGTTCACGACATCGAACGCCACCGTGATGTTGGGCACGGGGGTGAAGGTGGTCGAGAAGTCCAGCTGGCCGCGGCCCTGCTCCACCAGGCCACGCGTACGCGGGCTGCCATCCGCGCCCACGTCCAGCGGCTCGATGCTGTAATACGTCACGAAGTCGGACCGGTAATTGTAGGCCAGCCGGGCGGAGAACATCGGCTTCTCGTACAGCGCGATCAGGTTGTAGGCCCATTTGGACACGCCGTTGAAGCGCAGCTGTTCCCCCGTCACATTGGGCGACCCCGCCAACGTGCTCGCCAGGTCTCCGGCGGAATCGACATAGGTCGCATTTGCCTGGATGCCGAAGCCCCGCGCCCATTCCGGCACGCTGTCCAGGTCCAGGAAGCTGGTAAAGGCGACCTCCGCGCCCTGGAACCTCGTATTGCCGGTATTTTCCGGCTGGTCGAGCCGCACCAGGCCATAGGTCGGATCGTTCTCGAAGGTGATCGTGCGCGAGATGAAGCCCTGCGCATCGCGGCGGAACAGCGCACCCGTCAGCGATCCGCTGCGCGAGAAGTACCATTCCAGGCTGACGTCGTAATTGTCGGAGGTCAGCGGCGTCAGGTTCGGGTTGCCGCCGGTGATCCCGCGCGCTGCGCTGTTGGGATCGTTGGGGTTGGGGTTCACGACCGGCGGACCCACGGTCAGGGTCGGATTGAGGTCGAAGAAATTGGGCCGGGTGCGCGTCTGGGTGTAGGCCAGCCGCAATTGCAGCTCGTCAGTAAGGGCAATGCGCGCGCTGACATTGGGCAGGTAATCGGTGTAGTCGTTTTCGGCCGTGATCGGCGTGAACACCGGATTGGCGGGGTCGGTCTCGTCCCGCTGGAACCCGCTGATCTGCGTCTCCGTACGGACCGCGCGCAGGCCGACGACGCCATCGACCAGCATGTCACCCGGCAGGTCGAAGCCGTACTTCAGCTGGCCATAGACGGCATAGCCCTTTTCATTGGCGGTGAAGTTCTCCGTCGGATTGAACTCCGGCCTGCCCGCCGGCGCGCCGTAGAAGTCGCGCAGTTCGTCCAGATTGTCGCGGATGCTGCTGGGAGGAATGCCGACAAAGGTGCGGTTCGGGAATCCGCCGCCAAAGTCGAACCCGATCGGGTTGCTGGTGAAGTCGTCCACCGGCAGCGCAGTGATCGGTACGCGGGCCCCTTCGTTCTCGATATAGGGGGCGCCGCGATCGCGCGTGGCGTCACGGTTGTTGAAGCGGACTCCGAAATCGATCCGCTGCAGGAACCCGCCGTCGAAGGTGTACTGCGCATCGGCGCGCGCCTGGATGTCCTTGCCGCTGACGACCAGGTTTTCCTGAAAGAAACCGCGGCTGATGTAATTGGCCGGATCGTTCACGTTGAAGTCGACGAAGTCGAACGACGGCCCGCCATCATCCCCCACCTCGAACGCGACATTGCGCACGGGCGAACGGGCGAACGCGTAATCCAGATTGACCGCATCCGCGGTATACTGGCTGTCGGTATAGGCGATGTCGGCCGTCAGCTTCAGGGCGTCACGTTCCCAGATGACGCCGCCGCCGACCTGGAATGTGTCGGTCTTGCCGTTGAACGATCCGAAATAGCCGTCAGGGCGCTGCGCCCCGGTGACCGTCGCGCTCTGCGCAATGCTCGCCGCGCCGTCGCGGGTGGTGAGGTTGGTCAGCTGGAATCCGTCGCCGCCGAAGATCGGCACGAACATGAAGCGGTTGAAGTCCTTGCCGCGATAGCCCTGGTACAGGCCGTCGGCATAGATCTCCAGCTCCGGGCTGGGCCGCCATTGCACCGCGGCGTTGGCGGAGGGGCGGTACCGGTCGCCATAGCCCAGGAACATGGCCTGCGCATCCGGGAAGCGGACGCCGCCGCTGGTGCCCGGCGCATTGGCCGCGCTGGTGGTGCCGATCACCAGCGACTGTTCGCGCGTCGCATCCAGGAAGTTGATCCCGACATAGGACGCGTTCACCAGCACGCCGATCTCGCCGATGCCGGTGTCCCACCGATTGCTGACCAGCAGATTGCCGTTCCACGACAGCTTGTCAGACTGGTCCCAGTCCACGCCGTTCAGCGATCCGGACATTTCGAAGCCATTGAAGTCGAACGGCCGGCGGCCACGCACATTGACCTGCCCGCCGATGCCGCCTTCCACCAGATTGGCGGTGGGTGACTTGAACACTTCCAGCGCGGCGACGGTGCCGGCGGGGAAATCCTGAATCTGGACGAACCGTCCTTCGGCCGTGAATATCTCCCGCCCATTATAGGTGGTGCTGAGATCCGGCAGCCCGCGCACGGTCACGCCGGCGGATTCGCCGCCGCCACGGGTAACGTTCACACCCGATACGCGCGCCAGGGCGGAAGATGCGAAGGTGTCGGGCAGCTTGCCGATATCCTCCGCCACGATGGCGTCCACGAAGGCGTCGGAATTGCGCTTGATCGCCGCGGCCGATTCCAGGCTGCGGCGCAGGCCGGTGACGATGATCTGGTCGCCACTCTCCGGAACATCGGGGTCGGTACCGGCAGTGGGCGCGGGCACCTGATCGTCAGGGAATGGGGTGCCGGTGGCCGTGGTCGCCCTGCCCGCGCGCGGAACCTGAACGTCCTGCGCGTGCGCCTGTGCTGTACCCGATGCAACCGCAAGAACTGAAACGGCGACGCAAAACCGCATCTTCCTCATGCAACTTCTCCCCTGCTCGGCCATGCTGGCCGTGGCGGCGGTTGTCTCCGCTCGCTCACCTACTCCGATCTACCTGGCCTGCGCGAAAGGCAAGCGCCTGTTGCGCCTGGAACAGAAAGGCCATGTATTGAAGCTGCCGGGCGATGCAGGCAGGCCACAGCGGTGCAGCACCGCGCGGCACCTCCGGGCTGGCCGGTCTTACCAGTTCCACAACTGCCCGTCGGACAGCCGTGCCACCGGCAGGTAAGCAGGCTTGTAGGGATATTTCGCCGCCAGATCTTCGTCGATGTCGACGCCATGGCCCGGCGTCTCGCCGCAATGCAGGTAGCCATCCGCGAAATGATAATCATGCGGGAAGACCGCATCGGTCTCCTCCGTATGGCGCATATATTCCTGGATGCCGAAGTTCGGCACCCAGGTGTCAAAATGCAGCGCCGTGCCCATGGTGACGGGCGACAGGTCGGTCGCTCCGTGGCAGCCGGTGCGGACCTGGTACAGGCTGGCGAGGTCGGCAATCCGGCGCAGATGCGTCACCCCGCCCGCACCCACGATGGTGGTGCGGATGTAGTCGATGAGCTGGTTCTGGATCAGGTCCTTGGCGTCCCAGATCGAATTGAAGATCTCCCCCACCGCCAGCGGGGTCACCGTGTGCTGGCGAATCAGCTTGAACGCCTCCTGGTTCTCCGCCGGGGTCATGTCCTCCAGCCAGAACAGCTGGAACGGTTCCAGCATCTTGCCCATGTTGGCCGCTTCCTGCGGCGTATAGCGGTGATGCCCGTCATGCAGCAGGTGATGGTCGAAGCCGTAGGTATCGCGCAGCTTCTCGAACAGCTTGGGCACGTAGTTCAGCGCCTTGCGCGTGTCCCAGCCGGTCACGGTCGGCAGCGCGGCATCGGCCGGCTCGTAATGCAGGGTGCCGCGGCCCACGCCATAGGCCTTCTCCACCCCCGGCACGCCGCTTTGCGCGCGGATCGCCTTGTAGCCCATGTCGATATACTGGCCGACGGCATCGACCGTTTCTTCGATGTCGGCACCATTGGCATGGCCATAGACCATCACGCCATCACGGCTTCGCCCGCCCAGCAGCTGGTACAGCGGCATGCCGGCCATCTTGGCCTTGATGTCCCACAGCGCCACGTCGACCGCCGCCACCGCGCGCATCGTCACCGGCCCGCGCCGCCAATAGGCGCCGCGATACAGGTATTGCCAGATATCCTCGATCCGCTGCGGGTCCATGCCGATCAGGCATGGGATCACATGATCCTGCAGGTAAGACACGACCGCCAGCTCCCGCCCGTTCAACGTCGCGTCGCCGATCCCGTACACGCCCTGATCGGTCTCGATCTTCAGGGTCACGAAGTTGCGGCCGGGACTGGTAACGATAACGCGGGCGGCGGTGATCTTCACGGCAGGACTCTCCAGCAGGGGCGGCTCGGTGCCGGGCGTTCTATATTGGCCTTACCAGTTGTGACAAGCGGCTATGAACAGCCGGGGTCGAGCCCGAACAAGGGCGCAAGCGGTTTCGACTCGCCAGCATCGCCCGCCCTGCCGGCGCCAGGTAGCCGTCACCATGCACCCGCCGGCCCGTGGAAGTCCGCCTCCACGATGCCCAGGCTCCAGCCCGGGGGCACCTCGTTCGCGCCGGTATCGCCCGCCGCCCGCGCGGTGGCAAGTTCCACGATCTGGCCAAAGGCGTCGCGATCCGCCACCGGTGCCGTCTGCACGATGCGCAGCACCCGCCCGCTTACGGGCGGGAAGGTGATGTTGGCATAGCCCAGCGTGCGTTCTGTCTCCCCTTCCCAGACGGTCCGGCCATCCAGTTCGAACCGCAGCGGATAGGCCCGCGTGCGCCAGCCGACCAGCTTAAGGTCCACTTCGCTCAAGAGCACCGGCTTGCCGAAATCGAAGGTGATCGCCGCGCCTTCCGGCGTGCCGGCGCTGGACCAGCGGGTCAGTTCATTGTCGTCATGCGCGAAGGCGACCTCGCCCGCATTCTCCGCAGCGGAGACCGCAAACGGCTGATGCGTGGTGCGCGTCTGCACAAAGGACGGGCCGTTCGGCGTCGGCCCGCGCGACAGGCTGGCGGTCTGGTGCCGTTCGGGAAAGTCGCGCGACAGGCCGGCGGTGGCGGGTTCCGGTTGCGCGGTGGGCAGCTCGATCGCGACCGGGGCCATGCCTTCCGCTGTCGCCGTCAGCCGCACGGTGCCATTGCCCGTGCCGGCGCGCACCAGCACACGGTTGATGCCACCTTCCACCGGCAGGTTGGGCGACAGGATGAAATTGTCCTCGTCCCGCGCCGTGCCCGGGTGGCTGGTGGTGCCGGGGATGTTCTCGGGCTGCACCGCCTCCGTCGCACGCGGCTTGCCGGAGGAGTCACCCTGCGCGATCCCGCCGCGCCACTCGGCCGAGCCTTCCAGCGTCCAGCGGATGGTGTTGTTGGCCACCGGCACGCGGCGCCCTTGCGCATCCACCACCTCCACATCGACCAGCGCGATGTCCGCGCCATCCAGCACCAGCCCGCGGGGGCTGGTGTGCGGCGTCAGCTTCAGCGCGGCCGGCGCGCCGGTCGTCTCCACCTTGTGCCGGGTGATCGCGCCATTCGCATGCGTCGCCACCGCCTCCAGCGTGCCGCCGTTCCAGACGACGTTCGGCCAGGTGAACAGGAAGCCGTTGCTGCGCTCCCCCAGCCCCAGCGACCGGCCATTCAGGAACAGCTCTACCTTCTCGCCGGTGGAAACCACCATCTGCGGCTTCACCGTGCCGGGGGCGTAGTTCCAGTGGCCGACGATATGCGTACCCGGCTCCGGATCGACCCAGCCGTTCCACATTACCTGATGGGCGTAGAAGCTGGCCTTGGGCAGGCGCACCGCATCGACCTCGCCCGATCGGCGGTAATTGTTGTCGCCGCGAAAATGCGTGTTGCTGTCGGACCAGATGATGTTCACCCCGCCCGAACTGACTCTGGTGCCGGTGCCGGGACGCACGCGGTAATATTCCCACCAGCGCCGCACATCCTCCGCCGCCTGGCTGTCGCCATTGCGGTTGTAGTCGGGCGCGTCCTTGTGGAACGGCGGGGTCCAGTCGTCCTGGTACAGCCGCGCGCTCTCGTCGCGCGAATATTCCATCGACCACATGGGGATGTCGCCGCTCTTGTTGATGTACAGCATCTCCCCGCCATATTCGGCGATCGTGCTGTCCAGCATCTCCCGGCTGCCGATGGCGCGGCCGCCATGGGGATCGTAGCGGTCGCGGATCGCCTTCAGCTCGGCCATATGCGCCTCGCTGATGCTTTCATTGCCGCCCTCCCAGAACACCACGGACGGGTTGTTGCGGTTGTAGATGATGGCATCGCGCATCAATTCCGTGCGCAATTCCCAACGGCGGCCGTCTGCGTCCCGCTCCGCATCACCCGCCGGCACCGCCTGCAGCAGACCGACGCGATCGGCGGATTCCACATCCTGCTTCGATGGCGTGATGTGCATCCAGCGCACCAGATTGCCGCCGCTGTCGACCATCAGCTGGTTGGAGAAGTCGCTGATCCAGGGCGGGATCGACACGCCCACCGCCGGCCATTCGTTGGAGGACCGCTGGGCATAGCCGTGCATCTGGATGGTGCGGCCGTTCAGCTGCACCATCCCCTGCCCGAAATCGAGCTTGCGGAAGCCGGTGACCACATCGACGCTGTCGATCGGCCGGCCGCCTTCCAGCAGGGTGGTGGTGACGGTGTAGAGGTAGCCGTGGCCCCAGCTCCACCAGTTGAGATCCGCCACCTGCTGCTGGGCCGACAGCGTGGCGGTCTGGCCAGCGGCGAGGGGCTGCGGCGCGCTGCCGAAGGTGGTGAGCAGCTTGCCGTCGCGATCCCGCAGCTCCGCCCGCAGGGTCAGCGTGCGCGGGGTGGCGGCCTCGTTGCGCACCTCCGTCTGTGCATGGACCGTGGCGCTGCGGCTGGGCAGGTCGAACCCGTCCGCCCAGACATATTGCCCGGTGGTGCCGAGCCCTGACCAGAGCGGCAGCGTCTGGTAGGTTGGCCCGGTCAGGTGCAGGCGGACATTCTTGGTGATGCCGCCATAATTCACGTTGAAGTTGCGGTCGTTCCACTGGAACGGACTGCCGGTCGCGCGCTCCTTGTAGTCCCAGCGATTGTCCACCCGCACCGCGACCACGTTCTCGCCGGGTTGCAGCGCAGGCGTGATGTCCGCGCCGAAGGCCATCGCGCCGTTTTCCGACAGTACCACGGACCGGCCATTGACCCACACCTCCGCCGCCTGCCGCACGCCTTCGAATTCCAGCAGCGCCTTGCCCGGGGCATCGGCCGGGAGGGTGAAGCGCTTGCGATACCAGGTGATGCCGGTGGAATGTTCGCGGATGTCGCGGGCGAAGGCCTCCTTCTCGTTGAAGGCATTGGGCAGCACCACGGCCTGCCATCCGGCATCATCGAAGCGCACGGCCGCAGCGCCCTCCAGCTCGCCATGATGCATCCGCCAGTCGGTGTTGAAGTTGAAGGTCTGACGCGGTGTGGACACGTGGACGGAGGCATCCTGCGCCACCGCCGAAACAGAGGGCAGGGCCAGGCAGGCGCCGGCAAGCACAAGGGACTTCAAACGCATGCTGGGCCTCTCCACACTGTTCTGGTTGACCGGCAGGCTAGATTGTCCTGACCAATACTTCAACATTTCGGTGGCGGTTTCACATTGTGAAACAATCGGTGGCGTGCGCGCCCCATTCAGAACCTAGCGACCCGTCTCATATCGTGGCATGGCGTTGCCGGATATGAGAGGACTACCATGAAGGCCGCTTCCGCGATCGATTACCGCGACCTTGCCCGGCGCCGCCTGCCGCCGTTCCTGTTCGAATATATCGACGGCGGCTCCTACGCCGAGGTGACGCTGAGACGGAACGTCGCCGATCTGGAAGCGATCGCGCTGCGCCAGCGGGTGCTGAAGGATGTGTCGCGGATCGACCTGTCGACCACCCTATTCGGGCAGGAACTTGCCATGCCCATCGCACTGGCGCCGATCGGCCTCGCCGGCATGAACGCCCGCCGGGGCGAAGTGCAGGCGGTGCGCGCGGCGGAGAAGGCAGGCATCCCTTTCACCCTGTCCACCGTCTCGGCCTGCCCGATCCCGGAGGTCGCCGCGGCGGCCAGGAAGCCGTTCTGGTTCCAGCTCTACATGATCCGCGATCGTGCCTTCATGCGTGACCTGCTGGCGCAGGCGGCGGCGGCGGGCTGCACCACGCTGGTGTTCACGGTGGACATGCCGGTGCCGGGCAGCCGCTATCGCGACTATCGCTCCGGCCTGGCGGGCGCGCCGGGGCTGGCGGGGGCCACGCGGCGCGTGCTGCAGGCGATCCGTCATCCGCGCTGGGCGTGGGATGTGGGCGTGCATGGCCGCCCGCATGCGCTGGGCAATGTCGCCCCGGTGCTGGGGCCGAATACGGGGCTGGAGGATTTCTTCGCCTGGATGCGCGACAATTTCGAACCCGCCGTGGGCTGGGACGACATCGCCTGGATCCGGTCGCAGTGGCAGGGCGAGATCGTGATCAAGGGTATTCTCGACCCGGAGGATGCCCGGCAGGCGGCGGAGGCCGGCGCGGACGGCATCGTGGTGTCCAATCATGGCGGGCGGCAGCTGGATGGCGCGCTGTCCAGCACCCGCGCGCTGCCGCCGATTGCGGAAGCGGTGGGTGACCGCATGGTGGTGATGGCCGATGGCGGCGTCCGTTCGGGCCTCGACGTCATCCGCCTGCTGGCGCTGGGCGCCGATTGCGTGCTGCTGGGCCGCGCCTGGGTCTATGCCCTGGCTGCGGGTGGCGAGTCGGCGATCACCCACATGCTGGACCTGATGCGGGCGGAGATGCGCGTGGCCATGGCGCTGACCGGCACCACCCGCATCGCCGATATCAGCCCCACCATGCTGCACATCCCCGGTGACGGGCATTGAGGGCGGCGCTGATCGCGCTGGCGCTGATCGCCGCCACCCCCGCGATGGCGCAGCCGGTGCCGCATGATCTGACCGATCCGGCCGCCTACGATGATGCCACCGGGCAGGGGTGGGAGGATCCGCAGCGATGGTCGGTGAAGACGGCGCCGGGCAATTACCGCGTCACGCTGACCATCACCGGCCCCGCCCGTCTCAGCGTGCTGGCCGAATCCCGCCGGCTGATGCTGGAGGATGTGAGCGTGCCCGCCCGCGAGACGGCGCAGCACAGCTTTATCGTCAACGTCCGCGACGCCGCCCTGCCCCCGCCGGAACGCAACGCGCCCGGCGCCTCTGCCGTGCGGATTTCCACGCGGGAGCAGACCAGCCTCAACTGGGATGACCGGCTGACGCTGGAGTTCCTGGGCGACCGCGCCGCGGTGCAGGCCGTCTCGGTGGAGCCGGTTACCGTGCCGACCCTGTACCTGCTGGGCGATTCCACCGTCACCGATCAGCCGGACGATCCCGCCGCCAGCTGGGGCCAGATGCTCCCCCGCTTCATGACCGGCGACATCGCCGTGGCCAACCATGCCTGGTCGGGCGAGACGCTGAAGAGCTTCGCCACCAATTACCGCTTGGCCAAGGTCCTGTCGCTGGTGCAGCCGGGCGATATGGTGGCGATGCAGTTCGGCCATAACGACCAGAAGCAGCAATGGCCGCAGACCTATGTCGCCGCCGGCAGCACCTATGATGCCTGGCTCGCCGCCTATATCGCGGAAGTGCGGCTGCGCGGGGCGACCCCGATCCTGATCAACTCGCCCGAACGGCGCAATTATGACGATGCCGGCCGGATCGTCCCCTCGCTGGCCGGCTATCCCGCCGCCGTGCGGCAGGTTGCGCAGGCGCAGGGCGTGCCGCTGGTGGAACTGACGCAAGGGACCATTGCCTTCTACGAGGCGCTCGGGCCTGAGGAAGCCGCCAAGGGGTTCGCCGATGACGGCCGCGACCGGACGCATCACAACACTTACGGCGCGTATCAGCTGGCGCGGATCATCGCCGCCGGCATGGCGCAGGTGCCGCAGCTGGCCGGGCATGTCGCTCCCCTGTTTCGCACCTACGACCCGGCCAGCCCGCCGCTGCCCGCCAGCTTCACCCTGCCGCCCAGCATCGTCAGGTCGAATGCGGAGCAGGCGGGCAGCTGAGCCGCTCCATTCCATAAATTGGGAAGCAGTCCCACTTTACGCATCCACCCCCATGCGGCATAAGCCCGGCGGGGAGATGAGAGGACCGCCTGTGCAAATTCACGCCTTCCGTATGCAATTGCTGCCCGGCATGGCCGACGAATATCGCCGCCGGCATGACGAGATCTGGCCGGAGCTGGTCGATCTGCTGCACGATGCCGGCATCAGCGATTACCACATCTTCCTGGACGAGCAGACCAACGCGCTGTTCGCCACCCTGCGTCTGGCGGAACCAAACAAGCGCGACGCGCTGCCCGGCCATCCGGTGATGCGCCGCTGGTGGGACCACATGGCCGACATCATGCAGGTGGAGCCGGACAACAAGCCGTCCGAATGGCCGCTGACGCCGATGTTCCACCTCGCATGATCGACCTGTCGCGCCGCCAGTTCGCCGCCGGTACCGGCGCGCTCGCCGGCAGCGCGGCGCTGGGTGCCTGCGCGACCGTTCCGCAGCGGACCGCAGGCGGCAAGCGACCCTGGCCTTATCTGCTCGGCGCGGACATCACCTGGGTGCCGGAGGACGAGGCGATCGGCGCCACCTACTGGCAGGATGGCGTGCAGCGCGATCCGCTGGCGATCTTCGCCGATGCCGGGTTCAACGCCATCAAGCTGCGCACCTTCGTCAATCCGGAGAACGGCTATTCACGGGGCAAGTCCGGCGGGCCGTGGGGCAGCGTGGACAGCACCATCGCCTTCGCCCGCCGCATCCGCGCGGCCGGCATGCACCTGTCACTGACGCTGCATTATTCGGACAATTGGGCCGATCCGCAGAAGCAGACCAAGCCCGCCGCCTGGGCCGACCTGCCCTTCACGCAGCTGGTCGATGCGGTGCACACCCACACGACTGACGCGCTGGGCCGCATGAAGGCCGCCGGCGTGGCGCCCGATCTGGTCGTGCTGGGCAACGAGACGACTTTCGGCATGCTGTGGCCGGAAGGGCGCATCCCGCTGCCCTTCGCCACCGGCAACCCGGTTACGGATGCCGAGCATATGGATTCCGCGCCGCCCAGCGGGATGGACCGCTTCGCCGCCTTGCTGAAGGCCGGCATCGCCGCAGCCCGTTCCGTGCTGCCCGGCGTGCCGGTGGCGCTGCACAACCATCTGGGCCGCCACTGGCAGATCACCCGCCACTGGACCGACAGCCTGATCGAACGCGATGTCCGCTTCGATGCGCTGGGCATGTCCTGCTACCAGCAGCAGGCGCAGGGCGACTGGGAGCGCACCTTTGCGGAATTCAGCCGCCGCTATCCCGATCACGGCTTCTTCGCGATCGAATATTCCAGCCGCAAGCGCTACCTCAACGACGTGGTGCAGGCGCATCCCAATGGCTGGGGCAGCTTCATTTGGGAGCCGACCCGCCATCAGGAGGCGATCTTCCTGCAGAACGGCGTCAGTGCGGGCGAAGGGCCCAAGCCGGACCTTCTCAGCCAAGGGCTGAACAGCGCGGAAGCGCCCGGCGCCACCCCGCCGACGGGAGCGCCCGTCGAACATCGGGTCGATCCGGGTGGCCGGTTCGACGCCGATCCCGCATTCGTTAATCTCTACCGTCAGATGGCACGCGATTACGGCGTGCTGGGTCAGCCGATCCGCCGCTGACCCGCAGTTCAAACAGGAGTTATCCAGACGTGGCCGCCCTCAATCACGATATCCCGCAAGCCCAGGTGACCGACGCGATCGGGCGGCTGATGCACAACCTCGTCAACATCAAGGACGAGACCGGCGAATTCCTGCTCCATCTGGAGGACGGCCGCATCATCGACACTAAGGGCTGGGCCGGCTGGGAATGGACCCACGGCGTCGGCCTGTTCGGCATGTGGCGCTATTACGAGCAGACCGGTGATACGGCCGCGCTCGACATCATCAAGGGCTGGTTCGCCGACCGCTTCGCCGAAGGCACGCCGACCAAGAACATCAACACGATGGCCCCGTTCATCACGCTGGCCTATCTGTACGAGCGGGAGCCGAACCCGTCCTACATACCCTATCTGGACACCTGGGCCGAATGGCTGATGGCGGATGACGGCCTGCCCAAGACGGAGGAAGGCGGCTTCCAGCACATCGTCTACAATGACGAGAATCCGGGCGAGATGTGGGATGACACGCTGATGATGAGCGTGCTGCCGCTAGCCAAGATCGGCCTGCTGCTGGACCGCCCGCATTATGTGGAAGAGGCCAAGCGCCAGTTCCTGGTCCACATCAAGTACCTGTTCGACAAGAAGACCGGCCTGTGGTTCCACGGCTGGGACTTCAACGGGCGGCACAACTTCGCCGAAGCCCTGTGGGCGCGCGGCAATTGCTGGGTCACCATCGCGATTCCCGAGATCATCGAGATCCTGGACCTGAAGCCGGGCGACGCCTTCCGCACCTTCCTGATCGACACGCTGGAAGCGCAGGTAAAGACCCTGGCCGCAACGCAGGATGCCGACACCGGCCTGTGGCACACGCTGATCGTCGATCCCTCCAGCTACCTGGAAGCATCGGCCACCGCCGGCTTCGCCTACGGTATCCTGAAGTCCGTCAGGAAAGGCTACCTGCCGCGCCATTACGAGGCTGTCGGCATCAAGGCGGTCGAGGGGGTGCTGGCTAATATCAGCGATGATGGCGAGCTGCAGCAGGTGTCCTTCGGCACGGCGATGGGCGACACGCAGCAGTTCTACAAGGACATCGCGCTGACCTCCATGCCTTACGGCCAGAGCCTGGCCGTGCTGGCGCTGGCCGAGTTCCTGCGCACCTACATCTGATGGCGACCGGCCGGCGGGTGGCAGCACCCGCCGGCCTCTTGCGACACTGAACCGGGCGCCGGCAGCAGACCGGCCGCATATAACAGGAGAGCAGCGGCCATGGCCCTGACCGGCAACTTCGCCACCACCGGAACGCGGCCGGTCCGCTGGTACAACTTCGCCGCCTATGGCGCGAACGACATCATGGGCGCCGGCTCCATGGCCGTCATCAGCGGCTGGGTGCTGTTCTTCTACACCACCTTCTGCGGGCTGGAGGCGTGGCAGGCCGGCCTGATCTTCACCGTGGCGCGCATCCTGGATGCCATTGCCAGCCCGCTGATCGGGCACCTGTCTGACAACATGGCCCATACCCGCATCGGCCAGACGATCGGCCGACGGCGCATCTTCATCCTGGCCGCCATCCCGCTGCTGCCCAGCTTTGCCATCATGTGGGTCAGCGGGCAGAGCTTCTGGTACTATCTTGCCACCTATGTCCTGTTCGAGCTGGTCTATGCGATGGAGATCATCCCGTACGAGACGCTGGCGGCCGAAATGGGCAAGGATTACAAGACCAAGGCCAAGTTTGCCGGCATCCGCATCCTGTTCGCGCAGGCCAGCGCGATCCTGGCCGGCTTCCTGCCGGGCATGCTGATCGAGGCGCTGGGCGAACAAAGCGCCGATACCTTCCTGTATATGGGCATCCTGTTCGCGGTGCTGTTCATGGTCACCGCGACGCTGCTGTTCCTGTTCAGCTGGGAACGCCCGCCTTCCGAAGTCGCTGCGATCCGGCAGGGGGAGGCGAAGCTGAGCCTGTGGCAGGCGTTCCGCGCGCTCTACGCCAATCTGTTCTCCACCCTGCGCATCCGGGCCTTCCGGCTGCATTTGGGCATGTATCTGGGCGGCTATATCAGCCAGGACGTGTTCAATGCCGCCTTCACCTTCTTCGTGGTGTTCGCGCTGGCAGGCACCATCACCGCCGCCTCCACGCTGCTGGGCACGATGTATATCGTGCAGTTCGTCGCGGTGATGATCGCCATCACCATGGCGCTGCGCTCCAGCCCGGCACGCGCCTACCAGCTGGCGGCGCTCAGCTTCGCCATCGGCGTGATCGTGCTGCTGGCGATGTGGTCGGCCGGCGTACGTTCGGGCAGCGCGCTGCTCTGGATCCCGATCCTGTTTGCGGGCCTTGGCCGCGGGGCGCTGAACTTCATTCCCTGGGCGACCTACAACTACATGGCGGATGTGGACGAGCTGGTCACCGGGCGCCGGCGCGAGGGTGCCTTCGCCGGGGTGATGACCTTCGTGCGCAAGGTGACGCAATCGGCGGCGGTGGCCGGCGTCACCGCGGTGATGAGCTTCGGCGGCTTCGTCTCCGGCGCGGAGGTGCAGAGCGAACAGGCGATCAACACGCTGGCGCTGGTGCTGGGCATCGGCACGATCGCCATGCTGATCTTCGGCGTGCTGGTATCGCTGCGCTTCCGCCTGAACGCGCAGACGCACCAGGTGCTGATGACGGAGATCGATCGCTTCAAGGCCGGCGGCACCGGCGAACCCGATGCGGCCACCGTGGCCATTGCAGAGGATCTGACCGGCTGGCGGCACAACCAGCTGTGGGGCCGCAACCCGCTGGGTTGATGGCCGCCTGTCCGGGATGGTCCTGCGACATCCCGGACAGCACGCCCGGCCCTTACCGGCCGGGCTGCGCAACCGGCGGCGCAGCCGGCAGCTGGTCGCCGATCAGCGCCAGGTTCTGGATCGCGGCAAGGCCCCACTGGCTGGCGGCGTTGGTGCTGACATTCGCCGCCTCGTCCACGGGGCGTAGCACGGTTGGGCCATCCAGCCGGCGCAGGCTGCCCGCCACATCCATGCGCAGCCCGGCATCGGCCCCGTAGAACTCGCCCCAAGCACGCTGCGCCAGCGCCGGATCGCCCAGCTGACGCGCGGCATAGGCGGTCAGGCGGGAATGGCCCTGCCCCAGGTTGCGCCCACGCCGGCGGGCACCCGTCATTGCCTCGAACTCCGCGTCAGAGGCGTTGTAGGCGACGCAGTAATCCAGCCAGACGCGGCGATATTCCGGCACGTCCAGCAGGCTCAGCAATTCCGAATTGACCTCCACCGCGCCGAACACCGCGTTCAGGTGGCTCATGCTCACCTCGTCCCCCGGCCCGGTGAAGCGCCCGGTGGCGAGGTCGTAATTGGCGCCGCCGGCGAACCACCCCTTGGGCAGCGCGGCGATGGAGGTCATTCCTGCCACGATCCGGTCGCGCCAGCGTGTGTCGCCGGTCCGCTCCCATTCGGTCAGCCATGCCGCCGCCAGCGAACACCAGGATGTGCCGAAGCTCATCTCCACCTCGCCCTCGCCGGCATTGGTCTGGACCGTCCCGCCATTGCCGACCTCCTGCCCCGCGGGCCGCGCGCCCACCTTGCGGCCGATATCCACCCGGGTCAGCGCCTCGTCACCGGCCAGGCATTCGCGCAGCAGGTCGCCGGTGCGCTCGTCCGCGGTCAGGTAGTAATAGATGCGGCGATAGGCGGCGGTGGAGACGCGCGGCTGCTTGGAACTGTCCGCCCAATGCTGCACGCCGTGGCGCGTGCCCAGGCCCTTCCATGGGCCGAGGTGGTAGCAGTCGACCTCCCCCGTGTGCCGGGTCATCGCCTCCGCCAGGCGGAAGATGGCCGCATCGCCGCTGCGCAGATAGGAATACCACAGCCACAGATCGGGGGAGAGCTCGCTGTTGGCCCAGGCGAAGCCGCCGATGTCGTAGCGCCAGACATGCCGGTCCCGGTCATAGGTGTGCATCCAGTCGCCATAGGACCAGAAGCCGTACCAGCGGCGCTGTTCCACCTGATCGCGGTAGAAGTTCAGCAGGAAGTCGTTCTGGTCCTCGATCGCGGCCCGCGCCGGGGTGGAGCGATCGATGGGCGCCCAGTCGCCGAACAGGCCCGCGGCCTGCAGTGCGGCCGGTTCCGGCATCAGCCGGGCAGGGGTGGCGAGATTGTGCGCCATCTGCGCCAGCCGTTCCGACGAAGGCGTCGCGGGCAGCGCCCACAGGGTGAACTCGGTGGTGCGAGCGATGCCGGTCGGCGATCCCCAGCCGGGCTCGTAATCCTCGTAGGTGACGTCCAGCCCGCGGTTCTGCTCGACATAGGATTCATCCATGCCGAGCCCGTCATGGTAGAAGCGCAGGTCCATCGCCGGGGCGTCGGGCGCATGGTACCACAGGCGGAAGGTCGCCGTGTCGGTCTGCGCATCGCGGATGTCGAGCCGCACCGGGCAACGCTGCCAGAAGTCACCTTGACCGAAGGCGACGCCGCCGGCCGGACCGCCGACATAGCCCAGCCCGCGCGCCCGTTCGCCGCCATCCACGTCGATCCAGCCATGGCCGCTCTTGGTCCGCTTCACGATGGTGAAGCCGTCGGCATTGGGCTGCGACAGGGTGAAGTCGCCCCATTCGGGAATGAACTGCAGATTGCCCCGCACGCTATCGGACATCTGATCCAGCGGCGGCGTGCCCTGGCCGGCGACCTGCGCCTGCCGGAACTCCGCCCCGGGATCGCGGCGCAGGCCGGTCAGCGGGCGCACGGCTTCGGCCCAGATGCCGTCATCGCTGCCGGCGAAGCGCACATGGCGGTCGTGGCTCTCCCCGCGCATCGGCACCTGCCCGGTCAGGCCCAGCCCGCGGATAAAGTCGCGGTCCGCATCGCCATCGAACACGAAAGAATGGACGATCCGCACGGCGGACGATCCGGCGTGAAAGTACAGCCGCAGGGTGAAGGGCAGCCAGTCGCGACCAGCCCCGCGGTGGACGCCCGAGACGCGGACCGTGGCACGCACCGGGCCGGTCTGCTCGATCTCCGCGCTTCCGATCACGCCGTCGAACCGGGTCAGCGGTGCGCCCTCGCCCAGATCGGCCTCGGCCTCCGTCTGGCTGCTGGCGGTCAGCCCCACATCGCGCAGCACCTCCGCGTCGCCGCGGCGGGCGGAACGGATGATGGCCTGCCCGCTGCGGCCCACGGTCCATACCACCGGGCCATTGGTGATCTCGATCCCGTCGCCACGCTCCACCGCACGAACTGGTTCAGCGGGAGCGGCGGGGCGGCCAGGGGCAATGGTCAGGGCGGCGGGATCGCCGCTGCCGCCGGGAAAGGCGTGGCCCGACCATTTCACCGTGCCGTCCGGCCAGCGGGCCGTGACCCAGCTCTGCATCGGCACCGCGCCGCCGCCCGCGCCGGTCGCGGCGAAGCTGGTACGGGCGGGCAGCACGCCGCGCGGCCAGGCGGCGCCGCAGGTCACGCCATCCTGTGCCGGCGGCGGCGTGCCGTCCAGCCAGCGCAGGGCCTGCGGCCGGTTGCGGCTCTCCTGCGCCCACAAGGTTGCCGGGCTGATCGCGAAGGCGGCACAGCCGGCAAGCGCGGTGGACTGCACGAAACGTCGGCGGCTGATGGGCATGAATGTAATCCTCTCGTGGTGACCCCGCCCCGCTTGCCGGGTTTCGGGGTCCGGTCAGATCTCCAGCTCGAGGCCGTAGATCCGGTTGGCGTTGCGCCCCCACAGGTCGCGCCGTTCATCGTCCGACAGGGTGTCGGCGATGTGTTCGTAGAATTCGAGATAGGCGGTCAGCGGCGCGAACAGCTTGTCCGTGGGCGTGTCGCTGGCGAACATGCAGCGATCGGTACCGAACAGCTCGATCACCTCCAGCAGCAGCGGGCGCATGGCATCGGGCGTCCAGTCGCGCTGCGCGAAGCCGAGGCCCGACAGCTTCACCGACACATGCGGCTGCGTGGCCAGCGCCGCCATGCCGGTGCGCCATTCGGCCAAGCCGTCCGGATCGCTCAGCACCGGCATGCCCATATGATTGATGATCACCGGCACATCCGGGTGGCGCGCGATCACCTCTGCCAGCCCCGGCATCTGTGCGGGGTAGCATTGCAGGTCGAAGCGCAAGCGGTGCTTCTCCAGCATCGCAAAACCCGCCTGCCACTGCGCATCGCGCGTCCAGTCCTGCGGAGTGTAGGTGCGGCGGGGATCGGCATGCCAGTTCACGATCTGGCGGATGCCGCGCACGCGGCGGTGCGCCGCCTGCCGCGCCAGCAGGTCGCCAACCGCGGGATCGTGCAGCGGAGCGTAGGCGACGATGCCGGTGGGCACGCCGGTGTCCCCGGCCAACCCTTCCAGCCATTCGGTCTCGGCCAGCGCATGCGCCGGGTCGGCACCGGCATCGACATGCACACTGCCGGCCAGGTTCCAGCCCGCCACATCCGCCAGGTAATCGGCCGGCGTGTAATGCCGCGCAATCGCCTCGACACTGCCATTGGGGCCGTCATCGGCAAAGGGCGGCATCAGCCACGAATAGTGCAGGCGATCCAGCTGCCACAGATGGATGTGGGCATCCACGAAGGGAACGCGCATCGCCTGAACTCCCGTATCAGTAGGTGGTGCGCCCGCCCGACGTGTCGAACACGGAGGCCGTGGTGAACGAACATTCCTCGCTGGCCATGAAGCACACCATCGCGGCGCTTTCGCTCACTTCGCCCAGCCGGCCCATGGGGATCTTGGAGCGCATGTAATCGACCTGGCTCTGCGGCAGCTGCGCCAGGATCGGGCTTTCGAAGGTGGCCGGCGTCAGCGCATTGGCGATCACGCCCTTGCCCGCCAGTTCCTTGCCCAGGCTCTTGGTCAGCCCGATCACCGCCGCCTTGGATGCGCTGTAGGCGCTGGCGTTGGGATTGCCTTCCTTGCCGGCCACGCTGGCGACATTGACGATCCGGCCGTAGCCGCCCTCCAGCATGAAGGGGACGATCGCGCGGTTGCAATAGAACAGGCCGTTCACATTGACGTCGATCACCCGGCGCCAGCTGTCGAGCGGATATTCATGCACCGGCGCGGTCGCACCGGTGATGCCGGCGGAGGCGATCAGGATGTCGATCCCGCCCAGAGCCGCATGGGCATCGGCCGCCGCCTGCTCCACCGCCGCCTGGTCCGACACGTCCAGCGCCACCACATGGGTCGCGCCCGACTGCTCCTTCGCGGTGGCCAGCGCATCGGGGTTCATGTCCCACAGGCATACGCTGCCGCCTTCGGCCACGATCCGGGTGGCGACCGCCAGGCCAAGGCCTGACGCGCCGCCCGTGATCACCGCCCGGCGGCCGGCAAAGCGCCCGCTATAGGCGCCGCTCATGCCGTCTTTCCCAGACGCGCGGGATCGAACGCCACGACCTGCTGGCGCTGCGTGCCCAGCTTGGCGATCGCCAGTTCCATGACGTCGCCATCCTTCAGGAAGATCTTGTCCGGCTTCTTGCCCTCGCCCACACCCGGGGGCGTACCGGTGATCAGCAGGTCGCCCGGCATCAGGGTGACATATTCGCTGGCGTAGGAGATCAGCTCCGCCACGTTGAAGATCATGGTGCGGGTGTTGCCGGTCTGCATGCGCTGGCCGTTGACGTCCAGGCTCATGTCCAGTTCCTGGCAGTCGCCCACCTCGTCCGACGTCACCAGCCACGGACCGGTCGGGCAGAAGGTGTCATGCCCCTTACCCTTGGACCACTGGCTGCCGCGCTCCTTCTGGTTGAAGCGTTCGGACACGTCGTTCACCAGCACGAAGCCGGCAACGGCGTCCAGCGCCTCGGCTTCGGGCACGTAGCGGCAGGTCTTGCCGATCACCACGCCCAGCTCCACTTCCCAGTCGCCATGCGTGGAGCCCTTGGGCAGCATCACGTCGTCATAGGGGCCGGACAGGCTGGACAGCGCCTTCATGAACATCATCGGTTCGGTCGGGATCGGCAGGTTCGATTCGATCGCGTGGTCGCGATAGTTCAGGCCGATGGCGACGATCTTGGTCGCGCCGGCGAAGGGCACGCCCATGCGTGGGCTGCCCTCGACCAGCGGCAGGCTGGCGGGGTCGATCCCGGCCAGCTGGTCCAGCACGTCGACGGTGATGTCGCTGACGGTGCCCGACAGGTCGCGCAGGGCGCCGTCGGCATCGATCAGGCCCGGCTTCTCGGCGCCGGTGGGGCCGTAACGGCACAGCTTCATGGGTTTTCGGTCCTTATCGCGTGTAGGGGCGGTGCAGCGGCACGTCGCGGTTCAGTTCCACGCCGAAGCCGGGCTTGTCGAGTTCGCTGGCGCGGATGCGGCCGTTCACCGGCACCGGCTCGCCCAGCAGCTGCGGCGCGAACATCGGCACCACTTCCGTCGGCCCCGGATGCATCATCAGGAATTCGGCGAAGGGCGAATTGTGGCGCGTGATCACGAAGTGGTAGGAATAGACGGACGATCCGTGCGGGATCATCATAACGCCGCGGCTGTCGGCGTAATTGGCGATCTTGATCAGTTCGGTCACGCCGCCGCACCAGCCCACATCCGGCTGGATGATGTCGCAGCATTCCATGTCCATCAGCATGCGGAAACCCCAGCGGGTCGCTTCATGCTCGCCGGTGGTGACCAGCAGGCCCGGAGGCGCGTTCTTCTTCAGCTGCTGGTAGCCCCAGTAATCGTCGGGGCTCAGCGCCTCCTCGATCCACTTCAACCCGCATTCCTTGTAGGCGCGGTGCGCCAGGCGCGTGGCGTAGTCGATGTCCAGCGACATCCAGCAATCGTACATCAGCCAGAAATCGTCGCCGCACTTGGCGCGCATGTCGGCCAGCAGGGCGATGTTCTTGTCCATCCCCTCCAGCCCTTCGGCCGGGCCGTGATGCAGCGGCAGCTTGCCACCGATGAAGCCCAGTTCCTTGGCCACGTCCGGCCGCGCGCCGGTGGCGTAGAACTGCAGTTCGTCGCGCACGGCACCGCCCAGCATGTGATAGACCGGCTCGCCGCGCAGCTTGCCCAGCAGATCCCACAGGGCCAGGTCGACGCCGGAGATGGCGTTGATGACCAGCCCCTTGCGGCCGTAATATTGAGTGGAGAAGTACATCTGGTCCCAGATCTTCTCCACCTCCACGGGGTTGCGGCCCTCCAGAAAGCGGGCGAGGTGCTTCTCCACGATGTAGCAGGCCGGCTCGCCACCGGTGGTGACGGCGAAGCCGATCGTGCCGTCCTCCGCCTCGATCTCCACCACCAGCGTGCCCAGCACGTTGATGCCGAAGCTCTGACGGCTTTCGCGGTATTCGGGGTAGCGCGCCATTGGCGTGGCAATGTGATCGTCGATCCAGTGCCCGCCCGGCTGGTCATGGTAATCGGCACCCTTGCCGCGCGCCACAAAGGCGCGGACATGCTTGATCCGGGGCAAATTCATGCTGGCAGTCTCCCCCTCAACCCTATACGTCCCACATCATGGGATGGTAGAGCGTCCTATGATGTATGACCACATACCATTGTGCTGGTCTGCGGCAATGATTGTAGATCGGCCTTGCGCCTTTCATATAATGGGATAGGGTATTATTAGATGGAACATGCCCCGTCAATTGACTCCCGCAACGGCGATGGCGAAAGCGACGAAGCGGACGCCCGGGCCGGCAAGGTGCCTGCCGGAAGCCAGACTCTGTTACGCGGGCTGGACGTGCTGGAAGCTGTCGTCGCCGGCCCTGTCTCGCTCAGCGATCTGGCCGGCGGATTGGGACTGACCCGTTCCACCACGCACCGGCTGGCCAATGCGCTGATCGAACGGCGTTATCTGGCCATGGCGCCGGGCCGCGGGTATCAGCTTGGCCCCAAGCTGCTGGAACTGGGCTTTCGCGCGCAGCAGCAGATCGACCTGGTGCAGGTCGCCCGCTCGCGGCTGGAACACTTGGCCGACCGGTCGGAAGACACTGTGCATCTGGGCGTGCGCGACGGCGACCGGGCGCTGTATCTGGACAAGATCGCCGGCCGCCGGCGCATCGCCATTTCCAGCCGCGTGGGCGACCGCCATCCGCTGACGGCCACGGGCCTGGGCAAGGCGCTGCTCATCGACGAGCCGCGCGCGGCGTGGGAGGCGCTGTTCGCCGCCGATCAGGCCGGCGGAGCGGTGCCGATCGCCTGGGATGTCTGGCACGATCGCATGCAGGGCTATGTCCAGGTCGGCCGCGCCTTCGACCTGGAGGAGAACGAGGACCAGATCCGCTGCGTCGCCGCGCCGGTGCGCGACGTGACGGGGCGGGTGGTCGGTGCGCTGAGCGTGTCGAGCGCCGCGCAATACATGGATGACCGCCGGATGGAGGCGCTGACCCGCGACGTGGTGGAGACCGCCCGCCAGGTCAGCGAGGATCTGGGCTGGAGCGGCAATTCCCCCCGTTGAAGATTTCACATATGAGGAGAGTTGAATGACCCGTCTGCTGGAAGGCAAGACCGTGCTCGTCACCGGCGCTTCGGCCGGGATCGGCCGCGCCGCCGCGATCGGCGCCGCGCGCCACGGCGCCGATGTGGCGATCAATTTCAGCCGCGACACCGCCGGCGCGGAATCCGCCGTGAAGGAGATCGAGGCGCTGGGCCAGCGCGGCCTGGCGGTGCAGGGCGACGTGTCCGATCCCGAAACCGCGACCGCCTTCGTCAAGGCGGCGACCGATGCGTTCGGCAAGGTGGACGTGTTCGTCAACAATGCCGGTATCTGCCCGTTCCACGCCTTCCTGGACATGCCGGTCGAGACGTTCGAGCGGACCATGCGGGTCAACCTGCACGGCGCCTATTTCATGGTGCAGGCGGCGGCGAACCAGATGGTGAACCAGGGCCATGGCGGCGCGATCATCGCCGTGTCCTCCATCAGCGCGCTGGTCGGCGGCGAGTACCAGACCCATTACACGCCGACCAAGGCGGGCCTCCATTCGCTGATGCAGTCCACCGCCATCGCGCTGGGCCGGCATGGCATCCGCTGCAATTCGGTGCTGCCGGGCACGATCCTGACCGACATCAACAAGGACGACCTGGCCGATGCGGAGAAGCGCGACCGCATGGCCGCCCGCGTGCCGCTGGGCCGGCTGGGCGAGCCGGACGATCTGGCGGGCCCGATCGTGTTCCTGGCCAGCGACCTGGCGAAATACGTCACCGGCGCGTCGCTGCTGGTCGATGGCGGCGCCTACGTGAACCTGCAGTAGGCGGCCATCGCGGTGGGAGCGATCCCGCCGCCCATGCCCGGAGCCCTACTCCATCGTATGCGCGATGCGGGCCTTGCGCGACAGCGAGGCCCGCCGCGCTTCCTCGATCGCGCGTTCCTCCGTGGCGAACAGCAGGCTGTCCAGCACCGCGTTCAGGTGCGCGCGCATGGCGGCCCGCGCCGCGGCCGGATCGCGCGCTTCCAGCGCCCGCAGGATGGCGGTGTGCTCCTCCACCACCGGCTGGATATTGGCCGCGCGCGCCTTGGCATACAGCAGTGCGGTTTCCGGCGAGGCGGCGCGCAGGGCCCACAGATCCTCCACGATGCGCAGCAAGGCGGTATTGCGGCTGGCCCGCGCGATCAGCAGGTGGAAGTCGCGGTCGGCGCTTTCCGTCCCGGCATGCCGCGCATTCTCCTGCGCGATCCCGTCCACCAGCGCCGCCAGCTGCGCCAGCTCCTGCGCATCGATCTGCGCGGCGGCAAGGCCCGCCACTTCCGGCTCCACCAGCAGCCGCGCTTCCGTCACCTCGAAGGCGCTGACCGCGAAGGCGGCCGGCTCCGCACCGTCGGGCAGGGCCTTGAGATAGGCGCCCGAGCCCAGCCGCACCTCGATCAGGCCCTGCACCTCCAGCGCGATCAGCGCCTCCCGCACGGTGGGCCGGCTGACATCGTAGCGTTGCGACAATTCGCGTTCGGGCGGCAGGCGCTCGCCCGGGCGGACGCCGGCTTCGGCCAGGTCGGCCAGCAGGGTGCGCGCCAGTTCCTGGTACAGCCGGTCACGCCGCGGCGCCCCCGATCCCGGCTCCGCCCCGCTGCTGTCCCGCGCCGCCTGACGCGGCATGCTGCCCGTATCGTTCATGTCCGCTTTCATGCGTGGCAATGCCGCCAATGGCAACGACCGACGGTCAGCCAGCCGCCCACAGATCGGGGCGGCGAAGCATCAGCGCCTGCGCCAGGATCAGCGTCTTGGCGTCCGTCAATGTGCCGCCCAGTGCCAGTTCGCGCAGATGGTCCAGGCCGATCTCGTGCACGGTGATGCACTCATCCACTTCCGACCCGCCACCCGCGCCGCTGTGCTGCGCCGCATCGTAGGGGGCGAGGTAGAGCTGCACCCGCTCGGTCGAGACAGGGCACATCGGCCAGATGTTGCTCACTGGCTCCAGCGCGCCCAGCTGCAGGCCGGCCTCCTCCCACGCTTCCTCCACGATCCGCTCCGCCGGCGCCGCACCGTCCAGATTGCCGGCGATCGCCTCCAGCAGAGGCGGCTCGCCCGCGGCGATCACGGGCGCGCGCGGCTGGCTGACCAGCAGGCAGACGCGCCGGGCGGCATCGTAAGGCAGCACCGCGACCGCCAGCCCGTTGTCCAGCAGGTGCCGTTCCGCCACCACCCCGCCGGGCAGCGCCAGCTCCAGCCGGTCCAACCGGTACCAGCCATCATAGACCCGGGTGCGGGCGACGATGCGCGCCTCTGCCGTCACGCGCCCTCCTCGCCATGCACCGGGGGTCCGCCCGCGGCGATCCAGCGGTCGACCTGCTGTTCCAGCACCGGCAGCGGGACCGAGCCGAGATCCAGCACGAGGTCATGGAACCGGCGCTGGTCGAACCCGGCGCCCAGCGCGGCTTCCGCATCGGCCCGCTTGCGGCGGATGGTCAGCTCGCCCAGCTTGTAGGCCAGCGCCTGCCCCGGCCAGCTGATATACCGGTCCACCTCCGTCTCGACCTCGTGCCGCGAGAGGGCGGTGCGGTCCGCCAGATAGGCGATCGCCTGTTCCCGGCTCCAGCCATAATGGTGGATGCCGGTGTCGATCACCAGCCGCGCCGCGCGCCACATCTCGTATGTCTCGCGCCCGAACCGTTCATAGGGGGTGCGGTAGATGCCCATGCCGATGCCCAGCCACTCGGTGTACAGGCCCCACCCCTCGCCATAGCCGCTGAAATAGGTCTGCCGGCGGAAGGCGGGCCGCGCCGGACCTTCCAGCGCGATCGCCGCCTGCAGGCTGTGCCCCGGATTGCATTCGTGCAGCACCAGGGCAGCGATGTTGTACAGCGGGCGCGAGGGCAGGTCGTGCGTGTTCATGTAACACGCCTCCAGCCCGCCCCGGCCCGCGGTGTAGAACGGCGCAATCGCCGCGGGGACGGGCAGGATGGTGAAGCGATAACGCGGCAGGCGGCCGATGACGTTCTTCAGCTCGCCATCCGCCCGCTTGCTGATCAGCGAGGCATAGCCCAGCAGCTCGTCCGGGTCGCGTGCGGTGAAGCGCGGGTCGGTGCGCAGGAACTGCAGGAACTCCGCGAAAGTGCCGGTGTGCCCGGCCTCCGCCATGGTGACCTGCATCTCCGCCTCGATCCGCCCCACTTCGGACAGGCCGATCGCGTGGATCTGCTCCGCCGACAGCTCCAGCGTGGTGTATTCGCGGATCTGCGCGGCATAGAAGGCCGGGCCATCCGGCAGGTCGCGCGCGGCCAGCGTGGTGCGGGTCTGCGGCAGGTACTCTTCGCGGAAGAACGCCAGCAGCTTCTCGTAGGCGGGCACCACCGCGCCGGCGATCACCGCCTTCGCCTCTGTCTGCAGCGCAGCCTGCTCAGCCGCCGGGATGCCGGCAGGCATGGCCACGAAGGGGGTCCAGAAGGGGTTGTCCTGCGGCTGCGCCACGGCATGTGCGGCGATGGAGGCGTCCCGTCCTTCCAGCGTCACCCGGGGCACGCTGAACCCGCGGGCGAGGCCGGCGCGCATATTGGCGATCTGTTCATCGAAATAGCGCGGCACGTCGCGCATCCGGCCCAGATAGCGGCGATAATCCTCCGCATCGGCGAAGGCCCGCTGGCCGGCCAGGTAGGACCAGAAATTGCTGTCGGCGTTGAGCGGCATCTCCCAGTCGCGATGCTGGCCGTTGGCGACGAACGCCTCCAGGCTGGTGCGCAGCACGGCGGCGTTGATCTGCTCCTCCGCGCTCAGCCGGTCGAGCGGGATCGTGTCCAGCTCCGCCAGCGCGGCCTGCCAGTAGGCCAGCCGCTCGGCCTGCGCCGCGGGATCGACGCGCGGCAGGTGATCGGCCGGCTCGTCGCCCCCCTCGCCATCGGGCACCTGCGCGAATTGCTGCTGCCGCCAGCTCCATTCGCGTTCGTACAAAGCGCGCAGGCGGGCATCCGCGTCGGTGGTGGCGAGGGCGGGCGCGGGTGGCTGCTGCGCCTGGGCCGGCAGGGCGGCGAAGGGCAGGAACAGCGGCAGCAGGAAGGCGATGGGGCGCAAGGGCGGCAAACTCCGGTAGCATGATGCGGCAGGGACGCGATGGGCCCTGCCTGCCCGCAGCGGCGGCCGGCGACAAGCACCGGCGGAGTCTTCGTGGCCGCGTTTACCTTCTTCTACCGCGAGACTTGCGATTTTCGGCGCGTATGCCAACACCCACGACATGGTTACACGCACCAGGGGCAATGCGCACGCCGGCTCCCGTAACGGCCCTGCCGTCCCGTCCACCGCTTCCGGCGGGCCCAGGCCGCTGACCGTGGCGCGGTGGTTGTGGATCGTGGCGGCGCTGGTCGTGCTGATGGTCGTGGTGGGCGGCATCACCCGCCTGACCGAAAGCGGCCTGTCGATCACGCAATGGAAGCCGGTGACCGGGGCCATTCCGCCGCTGACGCAGGCGCAGTGGGAGGCGGAGTTCGCCGCCTATCGCCAGATCCCGGAATATGTTCAGGTCACTGGCCCCGCCGGCATGACGCTGGCCGATTACCAGTTCATCTATTTCTGGGAATGGGCGCACCGTCTGCTGGGCCGGGTGATCGGCCTGGCCTTTGCGCTGCCGCTGGCGTGGTTCTGGGTGCGACGGGCGATCCCCGCCGGTTATGCCCCACGGTTGCTGGCGCTGCTGGCGCTGGGGGCGCTGCAAGGGGTGTTCGGCTGGTTCATGGTCCGGTCCGGGCTGGCGGGCACGCGCACCGATGTCAGCCATTTCTGGCTGTCGATCCACCTGCTGACCGCCCTGTTCACGCTGGCGGGGCTGGTCTGGACCGCGCTGGACCTGCGCCGGCTGCATGCCACCGGCAACCCGGCCGCGCGGTCGCGGCTGACCGGTGCCGGGCTGCTGGCAGCGGCGGTGCTGTTCGTGCAGCTGCTGCTGGGCGCCTGGGTCGCCGGAATGGATGCGGGGCATGCCAGCGACAGCTGGCCGCTGATGCAGGGGCAGCTGGTGCCGGACCTCGGCTGGAGCCAGGGCGTGCTGTGGACGCTGATCAGTGATCCATTCGCCGTGCACTGGCTGCATCGCTGGTGGGCATGGGTCGCGGTGGCGGCGCTGGTGGTGCTGGCGCGGCGCGTGCGCGCGGCCGGGTCGCGGCCGGCCTCCATCGCCATCCATAGCGCTTTCGGCGTGCAGATCCTGCTGGGCATCGCCACCGTGCTGACCGGCGTCGCCCTGTGGATCGCGGTGCTGCACCAGCTGGTCGCCGCGCTGCTGGTGATCGCCACCGCCTGGGGCGTGCATGTGATCGGACGGACGCGCAGGGCATGACGGCCGGCAGACGCTCCCTGATGGGGCATGTCGCCGTGCTGGCGCTGCTGGCGCTGCCGATGCCGGCGCTGGCAGGGGCGGACCAGGCGCTGGCGCCGCCCCCGGCGGACGGGCCGCCGCTGCGGTTCGATCCTCCGGCCACGCCCATGCTCTATACCCGTCGCCTGCAGCGGGAACTGAAGGACGGCAAGCTGTTCGTCGTCACCCGGTCGTTCGCCATCCGGTTCGAACGCGCGGAAGGCGGTTTTCGCGTCACGGGGGAGCAGGTGGCGGTGGAGGTGGACGCCCCGCCGCAGCTTGACCGCTTCGTGCAGATGGAGCGGGAGCGGGTGGAGGACGGCCTGTTCCCGCTGCAGCTGACCGAAGCGGGGCAGATCGTCGGCCTGAAGAAGGTGGCGCCGGCGGAGCAGCTCGACGATGCGATCGCGCAGGTGCTGGCCACCATTGCGGAGGTGGTGAAGCCTGCCGCAGATGCCGAGCAGCTGGGCCGCTTCGCCCGCGCGATCCACGAAAACGCGCTGCTGCTGCTGACGACACTGCCCCCCGACCTGTTCGCGCCCGAACGTGCGCAGCACCAGGAAAGCCGCACGCTGAACCTGCCGGATGGCAGTGAAGGGGTGGTCACGGCCAGCTACCGCATGGCGCGCGCGCCCACGACCGGCCTGCTGACCGAAGCCCAGCGTGAGGTCATCACGGTGGTCGGCGGGCACCACAAGCGCACGGTGGAAAGCTGGACCCTGCAGCCGCTGCCCTGAACCCGGCTGGCTGCCGGGATCAACCTGGGACGAGCGTGATGCTGGTGGGCTCGGCGCCCAGGCCGATGCTGCGGCCGGAACGCTCCGGCGTCCCAGCAGTGGTGGTGTAGGGGCGGCCGCCCGGCGTGGTCGTTTCCAGCATCAGCCGGGCCGTTGCCGTATTGGCACTGGCCGGATCCAGCGTCAGGCTGACCGCGCCGCTGCTTGTGTCGTAAGCGGCGCTGGCGATTCGCCCGGCCTCCAGCGTGATCCACAGCCCGGCTGGCGCGATGAACAGCCGCCGGCGGGCACCGTCGCGCGGGCGGATGCGCAGCGTGCTCCCGTCATGTTCGACATCGCCGCCGAAGCCCAGCCAGCCGAAGCGCGGATCGGCCACGACATAGGTCGCCGCCGTGATCGCATGGCCATAGAAGCCCATGCCGTAATCGCCGGTGATCGCATCCCATCGCATCATGTCCGGCCAGGCGTGGAAGGCGGCCGAACCGAAGCCCTGCTGGTCGATATTGGTGATACCGCCCATCATCCCGCCATAGGCGACGCGCAGCAGATGCAGATCATCCGGGTTGCGGCGGAAGGCTTCGAACAGCGGCACCGCGTTCAGGGCGGAACCGTAATGGTGGATCTGCCGCTCTATGCGCGAGACCTTCCCACCATACAGGAAGTCCCAGTACCGGCGGGCATTGCCATTATAGCCCCAGCTGGGAATGGTCGGGTCATAGCCCAGGATCACCTCCCGCGTGATATCCGCCTGCGGCTGGTAACCGAAATGCCGCATCCAGGCATGAACCTCTGGCTGGCCGGTGGAATCCCACGCCATCTCGCTGCCGAAGGGGTAGCGCAGCGTGCGCCAGTGATCCGCGCGCGCCTTCATCACCCGTTCCATCTCCGCCGCTTCGGCTACCATGCCTTCGCGCTGCAGATCGGTCAGGATGTCGAGGAAGACGTCACCCTCCATCTGCCCGTACTGGGCATAATGCGGTGCGTCGCGTACCATGGCGATGCTCGTGCGGTAGGCCCAGTCCAGGTAGAACCGCCAGTCATGCCGCGTCACAAGGCCGGTCGTATTGCGGGCGAGGCGATAAAGCACCCAATGGCCGATCGCGACATGCGGGTAATTGTAGGACCGGCCGAGATCGTCCGCCCCTTCTTTCGACCATGATGCCCAGGTGCTCCAATCGATCGCGGGATCGTAATGGTCGGGGAACTGCACCGGATCATAGTAGAACAGGCTCTTCTTCACGCCGCCGGCCTGCGGACCCGCGTCCACCTGCAGCCGCCCCAGCACGGTCTCGTCCACCAGCCGCTCCAGCCGCGCGACCTCTTCGGGTACGGGATGGTCGAGCTGCTTGATCATCGCCGCGACCCACGGGCCTGCGCCGCCTTCGTCGCTCATGCCCGCGACCCAGACGCGCGGATCCTGCGTGATGATGCGGTCCTGTTCCCGGTCATAGGACAGGATGGCGGGGGAGCGGTGGAACGGGTCGCCCTGCCCTTCGAACCATTGCGCAGTGGTGGTGAAGCGGCCCAGATCGGCCACCACCTGGTCCAGCGGCTTGGTGATGAAGTAGCTGACGGTCTGCTGCTGCCCGTCGGCATAGGTGACGGTCATCCGCGCCCGGCCCCAGCCGCTGGCTGCCACCTTGTAGCGGGCCCAGCCCGCGCTCCCGTCCGTGCCGGACCCGTCCGGCGTGGCGGTAAGCGCGCCGGCCGGAAAGCTGTCGATCCGCGCCACGCGGGACGGGGCGCGCAGGAACAGGCTGGCGATCTGGTCCGTCGGCAGGACATAGCCGGGAATGCCGATGGCGACCGGCCGGTCATGCGCGACCAGCGTATCCTCGATCGCCCGGATCGACGGGGCGGTGACGAAGCGCAGGCCGATCGTGCGGCTTTCGCCAGGGGCCAGAATGATGCTGGTGGGCTCGTTCCACTGCTGGCCGGCGCCCGCCCATTCGCGGGTGGCAAAGCCCTTGCTGGCGACCGTCCAGTCGTAGAACCCTTCCGCGGTCTGCCTGCGCGCGGTGCGGTCGGTGAAGATGTCGCCCGCCGGCGCGCTGTCTGCCTCCAGGATCGGGCGATAGGCTTCCAGCGGCGTGCCGCGTTCGGGCAGGACCAGCAGGGCGGGCCCTTCCCCGTTCAGCCGCGTCACCTGCATATAGCCCGCGTCGCGGCCGATATAGGGATCGGCGAAGCTGGCCTGGGCATGGGCCTGATCCAGGTCGCGATCGGTGATGATGTTGTCGAACACCATCGGCAGGCCCAGGCCGCCGATCTCCACCGGCTGGGCGCTGGTGTTGCTGATGGAGAAGCGCATGCCCAGCACTCCGTCTTCCTGCGTCCAGCGGCGCTCCACGCGCAGGGGGATGCCCGCCCCCATCGATGCGGTGATGTCGGCCGCGGCCAGCACGCCGCGCCTGGTCGGCAGGGCGGCGATCTGCTGCCGGGCATGGGCGGAGGAGAAGTCCTGCCACGCGCCATCGCCGCTGCGCAGGCGCAGATGGATGTCACCCACATGGACGTAGCCGTCGCCCGCCCGCTCCGCCAACCGGCCGGATGGCACGAAGTCGAACCCGGCCTCACCCTCCGGCGACAGGCGCGCCAGCGTCTGGGTGTCGGTTCTCAGGGCCAGGTCGAAGCCGGCCACCCGCAGGTCGAATTGCGGAGGGGCCGCGGCGGCCGGTGGTGCCGTTTCCGCATGACCGATCCCGCCACCGAGCGGCGGCAGGATCGGCAGCACGGCCAGGGAAACAAGCAGGGACGATCGGGTGAACAGGCGCTTCATGGGGATACCTTCATCCGCCACCCACCGATGTCAACGATAATATACGATATTCGAAACTGGCGTTGAAGCTTGACTCGCGCCCGTGCCGGATGTTTGTATAGTATACGATATTCTGGGAGAGATCGGCATGAAGATTACCCGGCGCAACTGCCTGGCCGGCGCGGCAACCGTGGCGATCTGCGCGATGTGGCTGCCTGCGAATGCGCAGATCGTCACCCCCAGGCTGCCGATCAGGGCGCGTCCCCTGCCGCTGACCGATGTGCGGCTGCTGCCGTCCGACTTCGCCACGGCGGTGGAGGTCAATACCGACTACCTGCTGTCGCTGGATGCGGATCGTTTCCTGCACAATTTCCGCAAATATGCCGGGCTGGAACCGCGCGCGCCCATCTATGGCGGCTGGGAATCCGACACGATCGCCGGCCACACCCTGGGCCATTACATCACCGCGCTGGTGCTGGTGTGGCAGCAGACCGGCAATGCGGAATGCCGCCGCCGCGCCGATTACATCGTGGACGAGCTGGCCGCATGCCAGGCGCAGCGGAGCGACGGCTATATCGGCGCGCTGGGGCGCAAGCGGAAGGACGGCACGATCGTCGACGGGCAGGAGATCTTCCCGGAGGTGATGCGGGGCGAGATCAAGTCCGGCGGCTTCGACCTCAACGGATCATGGTCGCCGCTCTACACCGTGCACAAATATTTCGCCGGCCTGCTGGATGTGCATGCCGCTTGGGGCAATGCCCGCGCGCTGCAGGTGGCGACCGGGCTGGGCGGGTATTTCGAACGGGTCTTCAGCGCGCTGGACGATGCGCAGCTGCAGGAGATGCTCAACACCGAATATGGCGGGCTGAACGAAAGCTATGCCGAGCTGTATGCCCGCACCGGCGATGCCCGCTGGCTTCGCGTGGCGGAGCGGATCTACGACAACAAGGTGCTGGACCCGCTGGTGGCGGGGGAAGACAAGCTGGCCAATTTCCACGCCAACACGCAGGTGCCCAAGCTGATCGGGCTGGCGCGCATCCACGAACTGACCGGAGATCCCGACCCGGGCCGCGCGGCACGCTTCTTCTGGGATCGGGTGACGCAGCATCACAGCTACGTCATCGGCGGCAATGCGGACCGGGAATACTTCTTCGAGCCCGACACGGTGGCACTGCACATCACCGAGGCGACGTGCGAACATTGCAACACCTACAACATGCTGCGGCTGACACGGTCGCTGTTCTCCTGGCAGCCGGATGGCGCCCTGTTCGACTATTACGAACGCGCGCATCTCAACCATGTCCTGTCGGCCCATGATCCGTCCACCGGCGGCTTCACCTACATGACCCCGCTGATGAGCGGGACGGCGCGCGAATATTCGCAGCCGGGGGAGGATTCCTTCTGGTGCTGCGTCGGATCGGGCATGGAAAGCCATTCCAAGCACGGGGACTCCATCTTCTGGGAGGGCGACGACACCTTGTTCGTCAACCTCTATATCCCCGCAACAGCGCGCTGGGCGGACAAGGGCGCGCTGCTGTCCATCGCCACGCAATATCCCTTCGAACCGGAGGTGCGCATCAGCCTGGACGAGGTGCGGCAAGGCCGGTTCCGGCTGGCGCTGCGGATCCCGGCCTGGGCCGGCGACAAGGCGGGCGTGACGGTCAATGGCGAGCCGGCCACCCCGGTCATGGCCAATGGCTATGCGATGCTGGACCGCCGCTGGCGCAAGGGCGACGTGGTCGGACTGACCCTGCCGCTCGACCTGAGGCTGGAAGGGGCGCCGGGCGCGCCGGACGTGGTGGCGGTGGTGCGCGGGCCGCTGGTGATGGCGGCCGACATGGGGCCCAAGGAAGTGGAGTTCACCGGGGTCGAGCCGGCCATGGTCGGCGATGATCCGCTGGCCGCCTTCGCCGCGCTGGTGTCGGACCGGCCGCGCTTCCGCGCCACCGGCGTGATCCGCCCCGCCGACCAGACCTTTGTCCCCTTCTACAGCCAGCATGACCGGCGCAGCGCGGTCTATTTCCGGCGCTTCACCGAAGCCGGCTGGCGCGATCAGGAGGCCGCCTTCCTGGCCGAACAGGCCCGCCAGCGCGACCTGGCGGCCCGATCCGTCGACATCATGCATCTGGGCGAGATGCAGCCCGAACGCGATCACCGGCTGGTGTCCGAGATTTCCTATCCGGTGTCCTATCGCGGCCGCAACGGGCGCGACGCACGATCCGGCGGGTATTTCGAATTCGCCATGAAGGTGCGGCCGGGTCCGCTGCTGCTGCAGGCGACCTATTGGGGTGGGGAGCGGGAGCGCAGCTTCGACATCCTGGTCGATGACGTGAAGATCGCGACGCAGACGCTGAACCATGACGAGCCGGGCAGCTTCATCGATGTGGAATACAAGCTGCCGGAGGCGCTGACGGACGGCAAGGAAGAGGTGAAGGTCCGCTTCGTGCCGCATGATCGCAGCTCGGCCGGGCCGGTCTTCGGGGTGCGCCTGTTCACCGTCGCACCGGCCCCGCAGGCCAGCGACACATGACCGGCCATCCGGCCGACGAACCGCCGGTCGCCCTGTCGATTGGCGAGGCGCGCGATCTGGCGCGGCGGGTGCTGGGCGCCTGTGGCCTGGCATCCGACCACGCGGCTGCGGTGGCGGAGACCATGGTGCGGGGGGAGCGGGATGGCTGCACGTCGCACGGCCTCTACCGCCTGCTGGTCGCCGCCCGATCGGTGGAGCAGGGCGTCGCCGTGCCCGATGCGGTCCCGCAGGTGACGGAACCGGCGCCGGCGCTGGTGCGGGTGGATGGCGGGGGCGGCTTCGCGCAATTGCCGTTCGAACGCGGCATGCCGCTGCTGGTGGCCAAGGCCCGCCGCTATGGCATCGCCGCCCTGGCACTGAACAATGCCGTCCATTTCGCGGCCCTGTGGCCGGAGGTCGAGGCGCTGGCGGAAGAAGGGCTGGTGGCGCTGGCCTTCACCCCCAGCCATGCCTGGGTCGCGCCCGAAGGGGGCACGCAGCCGGTCTTCGGCACCAATCCGATCGCCTTTGCCTGGCCCCGGCCGGGCCGCGCGCCGTTCGTGTTCGATTTCGCCACCAGCGCCGTGGCGCGCGGCGAGATCGAACTGCATCGCCGCGCCGGCAAGCCCGTTCCGCCTGACTGGGGCTATGATCCGCAGGGTCAGCCTTCCACCGATGCCGAGGCAGTGCTGGCCGGCGCCATGCGCACCTTCGGCGCGCACAAGGGCTCCGCCCTGGCGGCGATGGTGGAGCTGATCGCCGGCCCGCTGATCGGGGACATGACCAGCGCGGAATCGATGGCAGCCGATGAAGGGCGCGGCGGATCGCCGATCGGTGGCGAGCTGATCCTGGCGATCGACCCGGCCGGCTTCCTGGGCGCGGGCGTTTCCGACCATCTGGCGCGGGCGGAGGCGATGTTCGCCGCGATCGAACAACAGGGCGCCCGCTTGCCCGGCACCCGCCGGCTGGCCGCGCGCGCCCGTTCCGACACGCAGGGGCTTGCCATACCGGCGCAGGTGCACCGCGACATCATGCAGATACTGGAAGGAAGGCCCCCCAAATGATTGCACGCCATTACCGGATGGCGGGGGCTGCCGGCTCGCTGATGCTGGCCACGCTCGCCCTTCCCGCGTCGGCCCAGATGCCCGCGCCTGCCGCGCAACAGGCGCCGGCCGCATCCGCGGCGGACCAGCGGTTCGAAGCCATCTACACCGACGAATATGCCTGGCGCCAGAGCCAGATGGGCGCGAACGAGGACACGCCCACTGGCGTCAAGGTCGTGCTGCCCGACGTCGGCCTGGCCGCGCAGGCTGATCGGCAGGCCCGCTGGGAGGAGACCGCCCGGCAACTGGCCGCGATCCCGCAAGCGGAGCTGTCACCGGAGAACCGCGTGAACCTCGCCGTCTATCAGGGCCAGATCGACGCGCTGCTGGCCGAACAGCGGTTCCGCGATTTCGAAAAGCCGTTCAATGCCGATACCAGCTTCTGGGGCAATCTGATCGGCTGGGCCGGGCGACCGCTGCGCGACCGGGCGGCGGCGGACAATTACCTGCAGATGCTGCGCGAACTGCCGCGCTATTACGACCAGCAGATCACCAACATGCGGGCGGGGCTGGCGCGCGGCTTCACCGCCCCGCAGGTGACACTGGCCGGCCGCGACACGGCGATCGCCAACGTGGCCAGCGCCGGCAGCCCGGAACAGACCGCGTTCTGGCAGCCGCTGGCAGACCTGCCCGCCACCATCCCCGCCGCCGAGCAGGACGAGCTGCGCAGCCAGGCCCGGCAACTGATCGCGGAGGGCGTCATCCCCGCCCATGCCGCATTGCTGACCTTCATGCGTGGCGAGTACGAGGACGGCGCGCGCACCACGCTGGCCGCCTATGCCCTGCCCGACGGCGAGGCCTATTACCGGTCCAAGATCCGCGAATTCGTGACGGTGGACCGCAGTGCGGAGGATATCCACCAGACCGGCCTGGCGGAAATGGCACGCATCCGGTCACGCATGAACGAAGTCATGCAGCAGGTCGGGTTCGATGGCGACCTGCCCGCCTTCCTGAACTTCCTGCGCACCGATCCGCAATTCTACCCCAAGACGCCGGAAGAGCTGCTGTATCGCGCCGCCTGGATCGCCAAGACCTTTGACGGCAAGGCCGACCAGTTCTTCGGCCACCTCCCGCGCAGCCGCTTCGCCATCAAGCCGGTGCCCGACGACATCGCGCCGTTCTACACCGGGGGGCGCGGCGGGCCGGGGATCTATCTGGTCAACACCTATGACCTGCCCAGCCGCCCGTTCTATTCCCAGATCGCCCTGACCCTGCACGAAAGTGCGCCGGGCCATGCGATGCAGATGCCGCTGTCGCTGGAGAACGAAAGCCTGCCCGCCTTCCGCCGGGAGACCTACCTGTCCTTCTATGGCGAGGGCTGGGCGCTGTATTGCGAGGCGCTGGGCGAGGACATGGATATGTACGAGACGCCGTACGACCTGTTCGGCATGCTCAGCTATCAGGCATGGCGCGCCTCGCGGCTGGTGGTGGACACCGGCATCCACGCCAAGGGGTGGAGCCGGGAACAGGCGCAGGATTACCTGCGCGACAACACCGCCATGTCGGAACACGAGATCGAGACGGAAGTGGACCGCTACATCTCGTGGCCCGGGCAGGCGCTGTCCTATTACATGGGCTATCTCGCCATTGCCGATGCCCGCCGCCGGGCGGAGGAGGCGCTGGGTCCCCGCTTCGATATCCGCGCCTTCCACGATGCCGTGCTGGCGCTGGGCGCGGTGCCGCTGCAGGTGATCGACACGCGGATCGACCAGCTGATCGCAGAGGGCGGCGCGGGCCCGTACACCACCGACGAATAGCTTTTGCCCTTGGCTTCGCAGCCGCAATATCGTATACGGTACACGAAACAGAGCAGGACGATATTTCGATGGCAATAGGTTGGAAGGGCGTATTCCCGGCAGTCACCACCCAGGTCCGCAGCGACCTGTCGCTGGACCTGGCGGATACCCAGCGCGTGGTGGACGATCTGGTCCGCGACGGCGTCACCGGCGTGATCGCGCTGGGCACGGTGGGGGAGAACAATTCCCTGGATCATGACGAGAAGGTGAAAGTCCTTTCCGCCATCGTGGAGGTTGTCGCCGGCCGGGTGCCCGTGATCACCGGCGTATCCGAATACGACACCCGCCGCGCCGTGCGCTACGCCCAGGCCGCGGAGAAGGCCGGCGCGGATGGCCTGATGCTGCTGCCGCCGATGGTCTATGTGACCAAGCCGCACGAGCTGGTCGCCCACTTCAAGGGCGTGGCCGAGCAGACCGGCCTGCCGATCATGCTGTACAACAATCCGCCCGCCTATCGCACGGTGATCGACCGCGAGGTGCTGACCGCCCTGGTGGACGTGGCCAACATCGTGGCGGTCAAGGAATCCGCGCCGGACACGCGCCGCTTCACCGACTTCCGCAACGAATTCGGCGACCGATACGTGCTGTTCGCCGGGCTGGACGACGTGGCGCTGGAAGGGCTGTATCTGGGGGCGCAGGGCTGGGTGTCCGGCCTGACCAACGCCTTCCCGCGCGAATCCGTCGAACTGGTCGCCGCGTTCGAGCGGGGCGATCATGCCAAGGCGCTGGAGATCTATCGCTGGTTCATGCCGCTGCTGCACCTGGATGCGGATCATGATCTGGTGCAGTCGATCAAGCTGGCCGAACAGGTAATGGGCCGCGGGTCCGAACGCGTCCTGCCGCCGCGGCTTGTGCTGCAGGGCGAACGCCGGGCAGAAGTGATCGCGATGGTGGAAAAGGCGGCGGCGACCCGTCCGGACCTCGCCATCGCCAAGGCAGCCTGAACCGGGGGACCATGCGGCACACCTTCTTCTGCATCGACGGCCACACGGCCGGCAACCCCGTCCGCCTAGTGGCGGGCGGGGCGCCGCTGCTGAAGGGGGCCAGCATGTCCGAACGGCGGCAGGATTTCCTGTCGCGGTTCGACTGGATCCGTACCGGCCTGTGCTTCGAACCGCGCGGGCACGACATGATGTCTGGCGGGTTCCTGTACCCGCCGGTGGACCCGGCCAACGATATCGGCATCCTGTTCATCGAGACCAGCGGCTGCCTGCCCATGTGCGGCCACGGCACGATCGGCATGGTGACCTTCGGGCTGGAACACGGCCTGATCCAGCCCGCCATACCCGGCAGTCTGCGCGTGGAGGTGCCCGCGGGCACGATCGACATCGCCTATGAGACCGACGGACCCAAGGTCACGGCCGTGCGCATCACCAACGTGCCCGCCTATGTCGCGGCGCGCGGCATCACGGTGGATGTGGACGGCATCGGCCCGCTGACCGTGGATGTGTCCTATGGCGGCAATTACTACGCCATCGTCGAACCGCAGGGCAATTACACGGGGCTGGACGATCTGGGCGCATCCCGCCTGATCGAACTGAGCGGCAAGCTGCGCGAAGCCGTGCGCGCGAAATACGAGCCCGTCCACCCGCTCGACCCCACGATCCGCGGCGTCAGCCATGTGCTGTGGGCGGACAGGCCCCGGCATGACGGGGCAGACGGGCGCAATGCGGTGTTCTATGGCGACAAGGCGATCGACCGCAGCCCGTGCGGCACCGGTACGTCGGCCCGGCTGGCGCATCTCGCGGCCACCGGGCGGCTGGCGGTGGGCGACAGCTTTGTCCACGAAAGCTACATCTGTTCGCGCTTCACCGGCCGGGTGGAGGCGGAGGTTATGCTGGACGGCCAGCCGGGCATCATCCCGTCCATCGAAGGATCGGCGGTTGCGACCGGGTTCAACACGATCTGGATCGACCGGGCGGACCCGTTCTGGGCCGGGTTCCAGGTCACGTGAGGGGGCTGCAGCGCCTGTTGCTGGCCGCCGCGATGGCCGCCGCGCTGCCCGCATCCATCGTCCGGGCCGAACCCACGGCCGAGCAGGTCCGGCAATCCGTGAACCTGCGGGAAGACTGGCAATATCTCACGCGGGAGATCGCGTGGCCGGCGGTCTGGACGCCCGATGGCGGCGCCTTCACCTACCGCAAGACGGTGGCGGGCGGCTTCGCCTTCGAGACGTTCGATGCCGCCACGCGGGCCAAGGCGCCCGCCTTCGATCACCAGCGGCTGGCCGCCGCGCTGGCGCTGGCGATGGGGCAGGATGTGGCGGCGCTGCGCCTGCCGTTCGACCAGTTCGCCTATGGCGATGACCAGCTGACGATCGCCTTCACGGCGGGCGACGGGCGCTGGCAATGCAGCCTGGCCGAGTACCTGTGCGCGCCGCAGAACCGTGCCGGCCGGCCGCGCGCCTTTGGCGTGGTGCGCGACCTGTCCGTTCCGGCGGACAACCACCCGCGCCGCTCGCCCGATGGCCGGCTGGAGGCGCTGGTGGAAGGGGACAATCTGGTCGTCCGGCAGGCGGATGGCAGCGCGCCCGTGCAGCTGAGCCAGGACGGATCGACCGGCGAGTTCTACGACCCCGAGACGATCGCCTGGTCGCCCGACAGCCGGCACCTGATGATCTATCGCGTGCGCCCCGGCTTCCCGCGCCAGGTGCTGCGCGTGGTCGCCGCGCCGGAGGATCAGCTGCAGCCTGCACTGAACACGCAGCTCTACCCCAAGCCCAGCGATCCCGTGGATCTGGAACAGCCGGTGCTGTTCGATGTGACGACCGGCCGGCAGATCGACATCGATCCGGCCCTGTTCCCCAACCCCTACTCCCTGTCGCCCCCCCGCTGGCGGCCGGACGGAAACAGCGTGGCGTTCGACTATGTCCAGCGCGGGTTCGGGCAGGCGCGGATCATCGCGGTGGATGCGCAGACCGGTCGGGCCCACGCCGCGGTCACCGAGGATACCGACACCTTCGTCTATGCCGATCGCCGCTTCGCGCACGAGGTCGGGCCGGCAGGTGCGGAGATCGTCTGGGCGTCGGAGCGCGATGGTTGGAACCACCTGTATCTGATCGACGGGCGCACCGGGCGGGTGAAGAACCGGATCACGCGCGGCGACTGGGTCGTGCGCGACGTGCTGCGGGTGGACGAGGACAAGCGGCAGATCTGGTTCGCCGCCAGCGGCATGAATGAAGGCGAAGACCCCTATTTCCGGCATTACTACCGCGTGGATTTCGACGGCCGCAACCTGGTGGCGCTGACGCCGGAGCCGGCGGACCACTTCGCCACTCTGTCGCCCGATGGCACGCGGCTGGTCGATACGTACTCGCGCCCCGACCTGCCCAATGTGGCGGTGCTGCGCGACGCGGCGGACGGCACGGCGATCGCCCCGGTGACGCAGGGCGATATCACGCAGCTGACGGCCGCCGGCTTCCGCCCGCCGGAAGTGTTCACCGCCAAGGGACGCGACGGGCAGACCGACATCTGGGGGCTGGTCGTGCGCCCGCGCGATTATGACCCCGCGCGCCGTTACCCGGTGATCGAGAACATCTATGCCGGCCCGCATGACAGCTTCGTGCCCAAGCAGTTCTGGCCCTTCGGCTACCATTCCGGCGGCGACAAGGTCATCGGCATGCAGGCGCTGGCCGATCTGGGCTTCATCGTGGTGCAGATCGACGGGATGGGCACGGCCAACCGGTCCAAAGCGTTCCACGATGTCGCGTGGCACAATCTGAAGGATTCCGGCTTTCCGGACCGTATCGCCTGGCACCGGGCGCTGGCGGCACGCGACCCGTCCTACGATATCGAGCGGGTCGGCATCTACGGCGCCTCCGCCGGCGGGCAGAGCACGCTGAACGCGCTGCTGTTCCACAATGATTTCTACAAGGCGGGCGTCGCCTATGCGGGGTGTTACGACAACCGCATGGACAAGATCAGCTGGAACGAACAGTGGCTCGGCTGGCCGGTGAACGACAGCTATGCCGCGGCCTCGGGCGTGGACAACGCCCCGCTGCTGCAGGGCGACCTGCTGCTGATCGTGGGGGAGCAGGACAGCAATGTGGACCCGGCCTCCACCATGCAGGTGGTCGATGCGCTGATCCGGGCCGACAAGGACTTCGACCTGCTGGTCGTCCCCGGCGGCGAACACAGTGTGGGCCGGTCGAGCGGCCCGATCGACTATGTCACGCGGCGCCAGTTCGAGTTCTTCGTGCGCGCCCTGCAATAGGCCCAACCCCCGCCGGAGAGACGCATTGACCAACCTGATCGGCAAGTCCGCCGCCTGCACAGCCATGGCGCTGGTCCTGTTCGCCGGCGCCATGCCCGCTGCAGCGCAGGTCGATCCTGTCGAATGGGAACAGCCGCAGGTCATCCGCCAGGGCGCGGAGCCCATGCACACCACCTTCGCCGGCTTCGACAGCCGCGCGGGCGCCCTGTCCGGCGATGTGACGCAATCACCCTGGCACCTGTCGCTGGACGGTGCGTGGCAGGTCCATCTGTCGCCCGATCCGGCAAGCCGCCCGGCCGATTTCCACCAGCCCGACTATGACGCCAGCGGCTGGGCCACCATGCCGGTGCCGGGGATCCTGCAGGCGGAGGGGCATGGCCGCGCGGTGTTCGTGGGCAGCGGATACCCCTTCCCTCGCAACCAGCCCTTCATCGACCATGCGCTGAACGAGGTGGCGTCCTACCGCCGGGAGATCGAGCTGCCCGAACACTTCGATGGCCGCCGGCTGCTGCTGACGGTCGGCGCGGCGGGCGCGGCCTATTACCTGTGGGTCAACGGGCAGCGGGTCGGCTATTCGGAAGATTCCAAGCTGCCGGCGGAATTCGACGTGACCGCGCAGATGCAGCCCGGCCGCAATGTGGTGGCGATCGAACTCTACCGCTGGGCCGATGGCAGCTATCTGGAGGATCAGGATTTCTGGCGCGTCAACGGAATCGAACGATCCGTCACGCTCTATGCCGCGCCGCCCACCCACATCCGCGACCTGGTGATCGATGCCGGGCTGAAGAACGGCTATCGCGACGGCACGCTGAAGGTCGCGGTCGATCTCGGCGGGAGGACGGCGCCGATGCGGGTGCGCGCCACGGTGCTGGATGGCACGCGCGAGGTGCTGGTGCGGGACGCCCGGATGCGCAACGGCACGGCCGAACTCGCCGCCACCGTGCCGGCCGTGCGCAGCTGGTCGGCAGAGGCGCCCAATCTCTACGCCCTGCTGGTGGAGCTGTTGGACCGCGACGGCCGCGTGGTGGAGGCGACCAGCCGCCGCATCGGCTTCCGCACGGTCGAGATCGCCGATGGCGAGGTGCAGGTGAACGGCCGGCGCGTCACCATCCGCGGCGTCAACCGGCACGAACATGACCCGCACACCTTCCGCATCGTGTCGGAAGAGACGATGCGGCGCGACATCGCCCTGATGAAGGCGGCCAATGTGAACGCCGTGCGCACCAGCCATTATCCCAACGATCCGCGCTGGTACGACCTGGCCGACGAATACGGCCTGTACCTGATGGACGAGGCCAATATCGAGAGCCACGGCTATCTCAGCGCGTCGCAGCAGCGGGACAACGACCCATCCGTGCTGCTGGGCAACGATCCGGACTGGCGCGCTGCCCATCTGGATCGCGTGGCCCGCATGGTGCAGCGGGACCGCAACCATCCTTCGATCATCTTCTGGTCGCTCGGCAACGAGACCGGCATCGGCGACAGCTTCGAAGCGGCCGCGAAATGGGTGAAGCAGAACGATCCCTCGCGGCTCGTCAGCTTCCTGGGCTGGAGCATGAGCGGGTGGCGCCATCCGGTGAACACCTATGTCGACATCTTCGCACCGATGTATGACGACGTGCCCAAGCTGCTCGACTATGCGCGCGACCCGGCCTTCACGCAGCCGCTGATCATGTCCGAATATGCCCATGCGATGGGCAACAGCCTGGGCGATATTGCCGGCTATTGGGATGCGATGCGCAGCCATCCCAAGCTGCAGGGCGGCTTTGTGTGGGACTGGGTGGACCAGACGATGCTGCTGAACGATGATGACGGGCGGCCTTACTGGGCGCAGGGCGTGGACTTCGACCCAAACCCGGACGCGCCCGGCGTGCATGGCGACAGCAGCCCGGTTGGTGACGGCGTGATCCAGGCGGATCGCACGCCCGACCCGGAATATTTCGAACTCGCCCATGTGCAGGCGCCGATCACCTTCGTGCAGGACGATGCCGGGTGGCGGGTTGTGAACCGGCACGATCACATCGACCTGTCCGCTTTCGCGCTGGAATGGGCGCTGCTGGAAGACGGCGCGGAAATTGCGCGCGGCGCGCTGCCCACGCCGGAGGTTCCGCCCGGCGGCAGTGCCCCGCTGGCCGTTCCCGTGCCGCCGGCACGCGACCCTCTGGCGGAGCGGCGGCTGGTGCTGCGCGCGGTGGCGCAAGACGGGGCAGTGCCTATGCTGCCCGCCGGCCATGTCGTCGGCTGGGAGCAGTTCGCCCTGGGCACCCCGCCCGCCGCGACGTTGCCCGCGGGCGCTGTCCAGCCCATTGCCGTGAAGGACGGCTGGCGGCTGGCGGCCAATGGCGCCACGCTGGAGATCGACGGCACCACCGGCCTGCTGCGCAGCTACACACAGGGCGCCGCTGTGCTGCTGACCGGCGGCGCGCCCAATTTCTGGCGCGCACCGACCGACAACGATATCGGCGCCGGCGTGCCGAAGAGCCATGCGATGTGGCAGCACTTCTCCGCCAATCGCCAGGTCGAGGCGGTGGAGCGGGACGGAGCCGGAATCGTCGTGCGGCACAATATGGGCGTGGGGTCGGTCAGGACTGTGACTCGCTGGACCATGGCGGCGGACGGTACGGTGGGGGTGACGCTGCAGTTCGATCCGCTGCGCGATACCCTGCCCGATCCGCTGCGCATCGGCCTGGCGTTCGAAACGCCCCCGGCGCTGGACCAGGTGGAATGGCATGGCCGCGGCCCGCACGAGACCTATGCCGATCGCGCCACCAGCGGTCTGATCGCGCGCTGGAGCGGGGCGCTCGCGGACCAGTTTCACGATTATGCCCGGCCGCAGGAAAGCGGCAACAAGACGGATGTGCGCTGGATCGCGCTGACCGGCGGCACGGGAGATGGCTTGCGCATCACCGGCATGCGGCCGCTCTCGGTCAACGCGCTGGCCTTCCCCTATGCCGATCTGGCGGAACAGGCGCCAGGCAAGGCGCGCAGTGCTGACATCCGCCCGCACGGCAACGGCACCCTGCTGGTGGACATGGCGCAGGCCGGCGTTGGCGGCGATACCGGGTGGAACCTAGACGGGCGGCCGCACATGCCGTTCCGCATCCCGCTGGCACCCGCGCAATTCTCCTTCACCATCGGCCGCGCGGACTGATCACCCCCTGGATGCAGAAAAGCCCGCCCGGTCCTGAGACCGGGCGGGCTTTCTTCCGTGGCGCGACCCGCGGGGTTCGTGGATCAGAAGTTGGCGGTGAACCCAAAGAACACCGTGCGGCCCAGCGGGTCGAACACGCCCGGATAGGTGTTGCCGTTGCCGAAGGTCTGCAGCAGCCCGGCCGCCAGGGCCGGCGGGTCGAGATCGAACACATTGTTCACGCCGGCGCGCAGCACGAAATTGTCGGCGAAGGGCTGGTTCAACGTCAGGTCGATGTAGTTGTAATCCTTGATCCGGCTGTTCACCACCGTCTGCGGCGCGTTCAGCAGGGGATTGTCGGTCAGGCTGGACAGGTCCGTGCCGCCCAGGTGCCGCCAGGACACCGATACCAGCGTCTCGCTGGGCGCGGTGTAGCTGAAGCGGGCGACGTGGCGCCATTCGGGCGAAGGCTGGCCGCAAGTGTAGCCGAACAGGCCCTTGCAGTCATAGGAGCCGACACCCGGCACCGGCTCCGCCACCTGGTCGATCAGGTAGGTTCCGACCAGGCTGATGGCCAGGCTGCCAGCCTCGCCGATGTCGAAGCCGTAATCGGCCACGATATCGATGCCCGACGTTTTCAGATAGCCGGTGTTCAGCGTGGTGGAGCGGACAAAGCCCGCATTCTGCCCGAACAATGCGCCCGAGCGCGGATCGCGCGACAGCAGGTTGCAGAAGAACGGATCGCCGGTCGCCGCACACCGGCCGATCGACAGCGACGGGGCGATGGTGCCGATATAGTCCTGCACCTTGATGTTGTAGTAATCGACCGACAGCGAGAAGCCGCGCAGCGCCCGCGGCGTCAGCACGAAGCCGGCCGTATAGGTGTCGGCCGTTTCCGGCTTCAGCGCGATGTTGCCGCCCCCCAGGGCCGAGCAGGTGTCCGCCGGACATTCCACGATGCGGCCATATTGCGCCGCCGTGACCCCGGTCAGCTGGCAGATCTCCAGCGAGGCGGTGGGGTTGGAGCCGGAGCACGGATCCTGTGCGGCGACGTTGCCCACCGTCTGCGCGGCGAACAGTTCGCCCACATTGGGCGCGCGGATCGCGTGGTTGTAGCTGGCCCGCAGGCGCAGGTCGCTGACCAGCTGCCAGCTGAGCTCCCCCTTGTACGTCCAGACATTGTAGGAGGACGAGAACCCGGTCGAGCCCTGTTCGTTGTCATAGGCGGAGTAGCGCAGGCCGCCATTGATCGACAGCGACTGGAAGAACGGCCGATCCTCTATCAGCGGGATCTCGATCTCGCCAAAGGCCTCCGTCACGGAGATGACGCCGTCGGACGGCCGCGTGCCGTTCTGCTGCGCGACCTCGTCCGCCGTGAAGTCCAGCGTCTCGCGCCGCCGCTCCGCGCCCAGCGCGATGCCGACGCCGGTGGAGGCGAAGGGCGAGGTGACCCCCAGTTCGCCCAGGTCGCCGCTCAGCGAGCCGGAGAACACTTCCAGCGCATTGCGCGACGCGGTGTTGCTGTCGGTGAACAGATAGGCGGTCTGCTCCTCCGTCACGCCGTAGGGTTGCCACACATTGACCGGTACGCAGTCCGGATCCGATCCGTCGATCACGGAGCGGCAGGTCGGCGTGCCGTTCACGTCGATCACGTTCAGGGCGCGGCCGGCGCGGACCTGGTTCACGTCGTTGAGGTAGGTTTCCTTGAACTTGACCAGCGAATACAGGTAATTGACGTCATAGCTGAAGCCGCTGCCCAAATCGCCGCGAACACCGGCGGTGTAGCGGTAATCGTTATAACGCAGATTGTCCCGCCGCGGGGTGACGGTCGTGCGGTACGCGACCAGCGCATCCTGCGTAGTGTTCGTGCCAGCGTCCGGGCCGCAGATCGCCGTCAGTTGGGCGGCATTGGCCAGCGGGTTGTTGCACGAGATCGGGAAGGCGGTGCCCAGCCAGATGCCGGACGGCGCGACCTGCGAGAACGTCTGGTCGTTCATGTACATGAAGCTGCCGTACAGCTCTGCCGCCTCGGTCAGCTCGAACCGGCCGAACCCGCCGGCAACGATACGCTCCCCCGGCCGTTGGAAGTAGACGTCGGGCGCGTAATTATACGCATATTCGTTGCTGTAGGGCACCACCGTCGGGCTGCCGTCGATGTTGTTGACCAACGTCTGGCCTTGCAGCGGGCTGTTTTCCGACAAGGGTACGAAGGAACCATACGGCGTGTTGCTGGACCCGCCGCAGAACAGTTCCGTGCCGTTGTTCTGGTCCTGCAAGGCGCAGGCGGACACGTCACGGCTGGACTGGCGCACGGGAGCGATGTTGCGGTAGCCGAAGTAGCCGGTCAGGTTGCCACGACCGCCGGCGAAGTTCTTGCCGGCGGCAATGGTGATGTCCTGCTTCGCGCCATCGTCCACCGTGGACGGGGCCAGTTCGAAGCCCCGCTCGCGCACGATGCTGCGGATCGCCTCGTTATTGTTGTCGTGCTGCGCGAAGCCGGCCTGCGCATCGATCCGGATGCCGTCCAGATCCTTCTTCAGGACGAAGTTGACGACGCCGGACAGCGCGTCGGAGCCGTAGACGGCGGAAGCGCCACCCGTCAGCACATCGACCCGCTCCACCAGCGCGCTGGGGATCAGGTTGAGGTTGACCGCCTGCGTGGGCATCAGGCGCTGCCCGTCCACGAGCGTCAGCACGCGGTTGGAACCCAAGTTGCGCAGGTTGATGCGCGACGTGCCGTCAGACCCGTTGGACACGTTCTCGTTCGCGTCGGCGGTGAACTGCGGCAGGCGGTTCAACACCTGCTCCACCCCCAGCGCACCCTGATACCGGATCTCTTCGGACGACACGACCGTCTGCGGGCTGTTGCTTTCCAGATCGGCGCGCCGGATGCGGGTCCCGGTGACGATGATGTCACCGCCGGAGGTCGCGTTCTCGGCGGACACCGTGGGGCCGATGGATGCAGGTGCTTCCTGGGCCTGGGCACCACCGGCAATCAGCGCGGTGAGCGCCACAGCGCAACAAAATTTCCCTCGATGTCCCCGCATGTGCTCGACTCCTCCATGAGATGGCCGATTTATGCAGAACTGTAGTCTTTATGTCAAATACCGTATACGAAATACATAACCGAGCGTGTGGAGGGTGTTGCTCCTTCACACCACATCCCCGCCGCGACTGCGCGCGGCGGGAAATTCGGAAAAGCCTGTCGTGGTCGAATTCTCGTCTCAGGCCGCTGCAGCATCCTGCCGCTCGACGCTGCGACCGCGGCCGTACAGGAAGTAGGCCAGCAGCCCGATGCCGTTCCAAGCCGCGAAGCGCACCAGCGTGCTGTCCGGCAGGCTGAACAGCAGATAGGCGCAGCCCAGGATGGTCATGATGCCGACCAGATAGGGCTGCGGACAGCGAAACAGGCGCGGGATCTCGGGCGAGCGGCGGCGCAGGATCATCAGGCACGCGCCCACCGCCATGAAGGCGACCAGCGTGCCGGCATTGGCCAGCTCCGCGATCTCGTCCAGCCGGAAGATGCCGGCGATTACCGCGATGGAGACGCCCGTCATCAGCGTGATCCGCGTCGGCGCCCCGGTCCGGGGGCTGATCGTTGCCAGCGAACGGGGAAGCAGGCCGTCACGCGCCATGACGAAGAAGACGCGGCTCTGCCCGTACATCATGACCAGGATGACGGAGGGCAGCGCCACGATGGCCGCCAAGGCGACCAGATAGGCGGCGAGCGGCTGATCCAGGCTGCGCAGCACCAGCGCCAGCGGCTCCGGCGAATTGGCGAGCAGCTGGAACGGGGTGGCCCCGATCGCGGCGATCGCCACGGCCATGTAGATCACGGTGCAGGCCGCCATCGATCCGATGATGCCGATGGTCAGATCGCGCTTGGGGTTCTTCGCCTCCTCCGCCGAAGTGGCGACCGCATCGAAGCCGTAGAACGCAAAGAAGACGATCGCCGCAGCCGCCATCACGCCGCGCTTCTGCCCGTCCACTTCCGTACTGCCGAAGCCATAGGGCATGAAGGGTTGCAGATTGTCCGCCTGGAAGGCCGGCAGGGCGATGATGACGAAAACGGACAGCGCGGCCAGCTTGATGATCACCAGCACGATGTTGAGCGTGGCGCTTTCGCGCGTGCCCGCGATCAGCATGCCCATCACCCCCAGCGCCACCAGTACCGCCGGCAGGTTGATGATTCCGCCCCCATGCGGCCCCACCAGCAAGGCCTGCGGCAGATCCAGGCCGGCCGATTGCATCCAGCCGACCAGATAACCTGACCAGCCGACCGCCACCGTGGAACAGGCCAGCGAATATTCCAGGATCAGGCTCCAGCCCACGATCCAGGCGATCCCTTCGCCCATCGCGACATAGCTGAAGGTGTAGGCGCTGCCGGCAGCCGGGATCAGCGTGGCCATTTCGGCATAAGCGAGCGCCGCACAGGCGCAGACCGCGCCGGCAATGGCAAAGGCCAGGATCACCGCGGGCCCGGCGCGTTCGGCGCCCACGCCGGTCAGGGTATAGATGCCGGTGCCGACGATCGCCCCCACGCCCAGGGCAATCAGGTGGGGCCAGCTCAGGGTCTTGGAGAGGGAATGCCGGGAGTCCCGCTGGGCGAGCTTCTCGATCGATTTACGCGGTCCGAACATGTAATCCCCTCGGCAGGTGCTGGCTCAGCCCGTCTGGCTGGCGGTGAAATGATTGCGCAGGTCGTCAAGCGTCTGGGCGATATGCACGGTGAGCATGGAGTGGAGCTGATCCGCGTCCCCGGCGATCCAGGTATCCAGGATGCCGCGATGCTCCAGATGCGCGCGATCCTCGCGGCCTGCGGGTTGCAGATGCGCGATCACGTAACGCTCCGCCAGGATCTCCAGCCGCTCCACCAGTTGAGTGGTCAGCAGCCGCCCGCCCGGGCGGACCAGCGCGACGTGGAACTCCCGGTTGCGGATCGCCACCTCGGCGCGGGTTTCAGCGCTGGCGGCGGCATCCAGCCGCTCGAACGCCTCGGTCACGGCTTGCCGGTCGTCATCGGTCGCCCGGACGCAGGCATAGGCGGCGGCCGCCGGCTCGATCGCCAGGCGCAGGTGGTAGATTTCCTCCGCCTCCGATGCTGACATCGGACGCACGAACCAGCCTCGGTTGGCGCGGCTCGTGACCAGGCCCTCATGCTCCAGCCTGACGAGCGCCTCGCGCAGGGGGATCTTGCTGACGCCCAGCTCCGCCGCCAGCGCATCCTGCCGCACGGGTTCCATCACCACGATCTTGCCCTCCACGATGCGTTCGCGGATTACGTCAAAGATACGGTCGGCTAGCGTGCGGACGACAATGGTCACCAGATAATCTCCAAGCAGGTCCGCACGCCAGTCGGGGCGCGGGGCAGATGAGCAAAGCAGATACCCGGCCTGTGGCCTCCCCGCACATGGATAATCGATCGACCTTGTCTCGGCCGCGATGGTTATATAACGTATACAAAACTTGTACCCACGTGCAACGGAGTTTTTGTGTCCAGGATTGTGGTGGTCGGCGCGGGGATCGTGGGCCTGTGCAGCGCGCTTCACCTGCTGGAGCGGGGCTGCGCCGTGACGGTGATCGACAATGACCCGGCGGGTCAGGCCGCGTCATGGGGCAATGCCGGCCATATCGCGACCGAACAGGTGGAACCGCTGGCCTCGCCCGCAATGCTGCGGTCGGCCCCCGGCCGGCTGTTCATGCGGGGTGGGGCACTGGCCCTGCCGCCGCGCGCGCTGCGGTCGTGGCTGCCCTTTGCACTGCGCTTGGTCGCGGCATCGCGCCCCGCCTCCTTCGCGGCCGGGCGCGACGCGCTGGCGGCCCTGCTGCACCACGCGTTGCCGGCGTGGGAGGACGTGCTGCAGAAGGCCGGCACGCCCGACCTGTTGCGGCAGGACGGGCACTTCGTCCTGTGGCAGGATGCCGCCGCCGCCGAGGCCGGGCAGGCCCATTGGGTGAATGCCGCCACGGGCACCGCCAGCGTCCACCCGGCGCACGGGGACGAACTCGCCCGGCTGACCGCGCTGTGCAGCGTACCGGTCGCGGGCGCGATCCGGTTCGACGGGACGGCGCAGATCGCCGACCTGGCCGGCTTGCGCGCCGCGCTGCGGGAGGCGGTGATCGCGCGGGGCGGACGGCTGGTCGATGGCACCGCCACCCTGCAGATCCGCCGCGGCCGGGCGGAGGTCGACGGCATGGCGGATCACGCCGTGCTGGTCTGCGCGGGCGTGCGCTCCGCGGCGCTGATGCGGCAGGCCGGGCACCGGGTGCCGATCATCGCCGAACGTGGCTATCACATCCGCTCGACCGATCATGACTGGCCCGACGACATGCCCCCGGTGGTGTTCGAACAACGGTCGCTGATCGTCACCCGCTACCGCACCGCGCTGCAGGCCGCGAGCTTCGTGGAACTGCAGCAGCCGGACGCCCCGGCAGACCCGCGCAAGTGGGCGCGGCTGGAACGGCATGTCGGCGAATTGGGCCTGCCGATGCGCGGCCCGTTCCGCCGCTGGATCGGGTCGCGCCCCACCTTTCCGGATTACCTGCCGGCGATCGGCCGTTCCACCCGGGTCGGCAATCTGCACTATGCCTTCGGGCACCAGCATCTCGGCCTGACCCTGGCGCCGGTGACGGCCCGCGCGGTGGCTGCCATGATGGTGGGCGAGCAGCCGGACCTGTCGCTGGCGCCGTTTGACCTGGAACGTTTTGCATGAAGGAACAGATGCGATGATCGGTGGATCGGATGCCCGGGCCGAACTGGACCGGCTGACACCCTGGCCGGACCCTGCCCCGGCGATCACCCCGGCGGAACGCGCCGAGCGCGTGGCGCGGGCGCGTGAGCTCTGCGCCGGGGCGGGCGCCGACGCGCTGCTGGTGAATGCCGGCCCGTCGCTGAGCTACTTCGCCGGCATACCGTGGGGGCAGACCGAACGGCTGGTCGCCATGCTGATCGTCGCCGCCGGCGACCCGGTGATGATCGTTCCCCATTTCGAGATCGGCACGCTGGAGGCCGACCTCGCCATTCCGGTGGCCATCCGTTCGTGGGAGGAGGACGAGGATCCTGTGGCGCTGCTGCGGAATGCCTTGCGCGACCAGGGCGTCCGGCGTCTGGCGGTGGACCCCGAACTGCCGTTCCATTTCGCGGAGAAGCTGCGCCAGATCGCGGACGTCGAGCTGGTCGATGGCGCAGCGGCGATCAGCGGGTGCCGGATGGTGAAGTCGCCCGCCGAACTGGCGCTGTTGCAGCAGGCGAAATCCATGACCCTGCAGGTGCAGCACGCCGCCGCGCGCATTCTGCATCCCGGTATCCGGCAGAGCGAGGTCGTGCGCTTCATCGATGCCGCGCACCGGGCGCTGGGCGCCGCCGGGTCCAGCTTCTGCATCGTCCAGTTCGGCCAAGCGACCGCCTTTCCGCACGGACTGCCGGGGGACCGCGCCCTGGAGGACGGGCAGCTGGTGCTGGTGGATACGGGCTGCACCGTCGAAGGGTACCATTCCGACATCACCCGCACTTACGCCTACGGCACCGTCCCGGCGGAGGTGCACGACATCTGGCACCTGGAACGGGCGGCGCAGGCTGCCGCCTTCGCCGCGGTGCGGCCGGGCGTCACCTGCGAGGCGGTGGACGCCGCCGCACGGGCGGTGCTGGTCGCAGGCGGACTGGGTCCGGACTATCGCCTGCCCGGCCTGCCGCACCGCACCGGCCACGGCATCGGCCTGTCAATCCATGAACCGGCCTATCTGGTGCGCGGCGACACAACCGTGCTGCAGCCGGGGATGTGCTTTTCCAACGAGCCGATGATCGTGGTGCCCAACCGATTCGGTATCCGGCTGGAAGACCATATGTTCGTTACCGAAACCGGCGCACAATGGTTCACCGCGCCGCAGATGAGCATCGAAGGTCCGGAGTGACAAAGGGCGTCAGCAGCGGTTGACAGCATGGGTGCGAGCCGTATCGTATTCCGTATACGATTCTTTTGCTTCTCAGGAGTCAGCTGATGCGGCCTTCGACCCGGATTGTTCTCGCGTCTTTTTCAGCAATGGCCTGCGTGGCGGGCCACCCGCTCCGCGCCCAGCCGGACCCGGCACCGGTAGCGGCCGCGAGCACGGATGCAGATGCGCAGCTGCGTGACCTGTACGAAAGCGACTGGGCCTGGCGCGAACAGCAGGGGCTGACCCGCGGCCGGGGCGGGCAAGGCGCCGCGTCACTGCCGCAGGTCGACCCGGCGACGCAGCAGGTGCGGCTCGCGCACTGGACCGATGTGCTCGCCAGGCTGGATGCCATCGCGCCCGAAGCGCTGTCTGCCGAGGAGCGGATCAACGCCGCCGTGCTGCGGGAGGTGGCGCAGACCGCGGCCGACAATATCCGCTTCCGCACCTATGAACGGCCGTTCAATGCCGACACCTTCTTCTGGTCCGGCCTCAGCCCGATCACGGGCGGCTTCGCCACGGCACAGGAATATCGCGACTACATCGCCCGGATGCGCGACATACCCCGCTATTTCGACGATCAGGTCGCGAACATGCGGGCCGGGCTGGCCCGCGGCTTCACCGTTCCCCGCATTGCCGCGACCGGACGGGAGGAGACGATGCGCGGCTTCCTGCCCGCCGACCGCAGCAACGCATTCTGGACCGCCTTCGCCGCCATGCCCGACACCATTCCGGCGGCCGAGCAGGAGGCCTTGCGGCAGGAGGGCGAGGCCGCGATCCGCGACAGCGTGGCGCCTGCCTATGCGAAGCTGCATGCCTTCATGGTGGACGAATACCTGCCGGGAGCGACCACGGCGATCGGCGCGCGCGACTTGCCGGGCGGGGCTGAATTCTACCAGGCGCAGATCCGCGGCTTCACCACGATCGACCTGACGGCGGAAGAGATCCACGCCATCGGCCTGGCAGAGGTGGCGCGCATCCGGGCGGAGATGGAGCGCGTCAGGCAGGAAGCTGGCTTCGATGGCGACCTGTCGGCCTTCATGGAGTTCCTGCGCACGGACCCGCAATTCGAGGCGAAGACCCCGTACGAGTTGCTGGCCAAGTCATCCTATGTCGTGAAGCGGATGGACAGCCGGCTGGGCGAATTCATCGGCTTCCTGCCACGGCGGCGGCACGGGATCGTGCCGGTGCCGCCGGCCCTGGCCCCCATCTTCACCGGCGGGCGCGGCGGGATCGAGAACTGCATGATGAACACCTACAACCTGCCGGCCCGCAGGCTGTATACCCTGCCCGCCCTGACCGTTCACGAATGCACGCCCGGCCATTCCCTGCAGGCCGCCATCGCGCAGGAGGCGCAGCGCCGGCCGGCCTTTCGCCGCGCCGCCGGCTTCTCCGGCTATGGCGAAGGCTGGGCGCTCTACTGGGAATGGCTGGCGGGGCAGATCGGCATCTACGAAACTCCGTACGAGGAATTCGGCCAGCTGACTTACGAGATGTGGCGCGCCGCCCGCCTAGTGATCGACACCGGGATCCATCAATATGGGTGGAGCCGCGAACAGGCGCAGTCATACCTGCGGGACAATGCCGCCCTGGCCGATCACGAGATCACCACGGAGATCGACCGCTACATCGCATGGCCCGGACAGGCGCTGGCCTACAAGCTGGGTGAGTTGCTTATCCGCCGCAAGCGGGCGGAGGCGCAGGAGGCGCTCGGCACGGCATTCGACGATCGCAACTTCCATGATGCGATCCTGGCATTGGGAGAGGTGCCGTTGCCGGTGCTGGAGGCCAGGCTGGACCAGTTCATCGCCGATGGCGGGCAGCTGCCGCCGGGCTGGAACCCGGCCCTGCCCGAAGCAAGGTAGACGCGCGCCGCCGCTCACGATTACGGCCGACAGTGGTAGCGAAAGGCGCTGCAATTTGGCGCGGTATTATTTTACCGTGCTGCAAACCGGCGGAAAACCTTGACCAATCGCTCTGTTGCGGCTTAGAGCGCGCCCACTTCGCCAGAGGTCGGCCCGTTCGCGTGCCCCGATGCGAATCATCTGAGCAGTTCAAGCAAACGGAGCAGCCATGAAGGCGCTGAGCAAGCAGACACGGTCGATCAAGCCGGCCGAAGTCGAAAAGAAGTGGCACGTCATCGACGCCGAAGGGCTGGTCGTGGGCCGTGTGGCGGTGATCATCGCCAATTACCTGCGCGGCAAGCACAAGCCGAGCTACACCCCGCATGTCGATTGCGGCGATCACGTGATCGTCATCAATGCCGACAAGGTCCGCTTCACCGGCAACAAGCGGCAGGAAAAGACCTACTACAAGCACACCGGCTATGCCGGCGGCATCAAGGCGGTGACCGCGGCCAAGGTGCTGGACGGCCGCTTCCCGGAGCGCGTGCTGGAAAAGGCTGTCGAGCGCATGGTTCCGCGTGGCCCGCTGGGTCGTGACCAGATGCGTGCCCTGCACCTTTATAACGGGACCGAGCACCCGCATGCCGGGCAGCAGCCCGAAACGCTCGACGTCGTTTCCCTGAACCGCAAGAACAAGGTTGCCGCGTAATGGCCGACACCACCAACACCGTCACCGACCTGGCCGACCTGCAGGATCTGGGCACCGCCGCCACGGGCGACGATGAGGCCGGCGAAACCGTCGTAAAGACCCCCCGCGTCTCCAACGCTCCGCTGCGCGAGCAGCAGATCGACGCGCAGGGCCGCGCCTATGCCACCGGCCGCCGCAAGGACGCGGTTGCCCGCGTGTGGATCAAGCCCGGCAGCGGCAAGATCGTGGTCAATGGCCGCGAGCAGGAATCCTATTTCGCGCGTCCGACCCTGCGTCTGGTGATCAACCAGCCGTTCCAGGTGGCCGAGCGTGAAGGCCAGTACGACGTGATCGCCACCGTCAAGGGCGGCGGCCTGTCCGGCCAGGCCGGCGCTGTGAAGCACGGCATCAGCCAGGCGCTGACCAAGTACGAGCCCACGCTGCGTGCCGAGGTCAAGGCCGCCGGCTTCCTGACCCGCGACAGCCGCACGGTGGAACGCAAGAAGTACGGCCGTGCCAAGGCGCGCAAGAGCTTCCAGTTCTCCAAGCGCTGATCGGTTCTCGGCCGAATACGCCAACCGAACACAAGAGGGCGGTCCTGCGGGGCCGCCCTTTTTTGTTGCCTGCATCACGCCGGTGGGTGCAGCCTGCCCGCATGACGAACGCTGCCCTTGTCCGCCCCCTGAGTCGCCCGCTCTGGCTTGGTGCGGCCATGCTGTTGCTGCTGCCGGCGATCGCCGCGCTGTTCACATCGCAGATGCGCTGGGGCGCGGAGGATTTCGCCGCGCTTGCCGTGCTGCTGCTGGGCACCGGCCTGCTGATCGAAGGCGCGCGGCGGATCGGCCCGGCGTGGACGCGGGGTGCGGCGATCGCTGCAGTGCTGGGGCTGGCCGTGCTGGTCTGGGCGCTGCTGGCAACGGCGGACTGATCGCGCCGCCGCCCATTCCGCCTGTCAGTGGACCGGCGGATCGACCGGCGGTACCGCCCTGACGGGGGCCACGGGATCGCCGGGCGCGCGCGGCGGCAGCGCGTCTTCGGGCACGTCGCCGATCTGCATCTCCGGCGTCGGCACCGCTTCCAGATTGCGCGCGCGCACCTGCAGCGTCTGCCCGTCCCAGCGTAATTCGTTGAAGCTGGGCGGAGTGGACCGGACCCGCTGCGACAGCGTACCCGCGCCGATCATCCGCACCGGACCGGCGGGCGTGTCCTCCATGATGTCGAACGGATCGTGCACATGGCCGCTCAGCACGCCCAGCACCCGCCGCTTGGCCAGCTCCGCGAGCGCATGGCTGCCACCGTGAGTCAGTGCGGTGCCCTGGGTGCCGACCTCCCGCAACGGGTGATGCACCGCCACCAGCGCGCGCGTGCCCGCCGGCAGCGCGTCGAGCGCGGCCAGGCATTTGCGCAAGGCCGCCTTCGTTACCCAGCCCTTGGACCAGTTGAAGCGCGGCTGCGCGCGGATGGCGGTCTTCAGCGGCACGATGGCCAGGCCGGGCAGGTCCAGCTCCCGCTCCACCAGCGCCTGCACCGCGCCAAACCGGCGATAGGGCGCGAAGAACCGCTCCAGCAGGTTGAAATAGGGCAGATCGTGATTGCCTACGCCGACCGTCACCGGCGCCTCGAGAGACTGGATCCAGCGGCATGCGGCGGTGAATTCGTGGCTGCGCGCGCGCATGGTCAGGTCGCCGGTCAGCGCCACGCCGGCCGGTTTCTGGCGGGCGATCTCGTCCCGGGCCCAGGCCACGGCACGTGTGTCCTCCAGCCCGAAATGCACGTCGCTGATATGGAACAGCAGGGTCTCGGTACTCATGCGGCGGTCGCTATCAGATCAACCTCGCTCGGGGCCAGGGTGAAGGTCGTGCGCGGCGCGGGTTCTGCCGGCTCGCCGTCGATCAGCATGCCGAACGGCTTGCCGGCCACGCTGGCGAAGGTCACCTCCTGCACGGTGCCAAGCCGGTCATGCGGTCCCTCGCGAAAATTGCGCCGCATCAAAGCCCAACCCTGCTGCAGGTAATCTCCGGCACTGTCGGCGTGATAGGCATCCACTTGCAGGCCGTCATCCCGCGGGGTCAGCATCAGCAGCGGATAGCCCTCGGCCCGGCCCAGCACCGGATCGACACAGGCGATCATGTCGCCGGACAGGGACTCGGTGACGGCCGCCACTGCGCCAGCCGCCAGATCCAGCACCGCGACATCGCGCATCGCCTCCCGCACCTGGTTCCAGCTGGTGCCCGGGCCTGCCAGCACCCCTGCCAGCGCATCGCCCGCCGGGCTGCGGGCCAGGCCGGGGCGGCGCGTCCGGTAACGGCCATTGGCGGCGTCGGCGATCACCTGGTCCATGCTGCGGTCGCCATGCAGGCGATGGAACAGCAGGTTCATGGTGCCGCCGGGCAGCACCAGCACCTCCCCACCCCAGCCGGCCAGCGCGGTGATCGTCGCATTGATGGTGCCATCGCCCGCGAACACCGCCAGCAGCCCGATCCCGGCCGCGTCCAGCATGGCTGGCGTGGGCAGGTCTTCCGCCGGGAAGGTGGTGCGCTGCGCCACGCGCACGCCATGATCGCCGCAGCACTTGTGCAGTGCCTCCACCGCATCATCGTCGTTGCTGCCGCTGGAAGCATTGTTGACCAGCCATAGGGCGCGAGGTTCAGCCATCATCCGCCAAAGCGTCGGAACGCCCGCCTGTTCCCGCGCGATGCTTTGTCGCGCCCCTCAACGCTGCCGCAGCAGCAACCAGGCACCGCCGGCACTGACCAGCGTGTACCCGGCGTAGAACCAGACCCAATGCGGATAGCCGCCCTGCACCAGCAGCAGGGCGCCCAGCAGCACGGCGAATTCCGCCGCCATGGTGGCGCGCCCCGCCCAGCGTGGCCAGCCCATGCCCGCCAGCATGCGCCGCCGCTGGTCCAGCACCGCGGCATGCAGCGCGAAATTGGCGATGCCCAGCAGGAAGGCCAGGATCAGCGCCATGCCGCACCCCCGGTGCCGGTGGCCGCACGCCGCCGGTCGGGCCAGGACGGCGCTTCGCCGGACGCGCCCGGCGGTTCATCCCTGCTGCCGCCCGTGGTCGAACGACGTCCATGCCCGGTCGATGCCGGCGCGCGACGGGCGCGGCGACGGCCTATTGCATGACTCGTGCCCCGCCGGTTCCCTAGTCCCGAACAAGGCGGGGCACACCCGAGACCAGACCAACCCGTGACCACAAGGAGAGAGGCATCATGTTCAAAACCCCCGCCCCGCTGATCGCCGCAGCCATCGCTGTGTCCGGCGCCTTCGCCCTGCCCGCCGCCGCCGCACCCGAGACGGTGAGCATCGCCGTGCTGCACGACGATCTCGACCTCACCACGCAGGGCGGCCAGGACGCGCTGCAGCGCCGGCTGGATCGTGCGGCGAAGCAGGTCTGCCGCTACCCCTCCAACCAGTCGCTGATGAGCGCGCAGGACGAGGCGCGCTGCTATCGCCAGGCCCGGCGCACGGTGGCGGTGCAATTTGCCGAAGTGCTGGCAGACCAGGTGGCGCGCGGCGGCTGAGCGGCGATGCGCGCGGACGATCAGGCCAGCTCCACCCACACAGGTGCGTGGTCGCTGGCCTTTTCCCGCCCGCGATAGTCCTTGTCCACTCCGGCGCTGCACAGCCGGTCCGCCGCCTGCGGGCTCAGCAGCAGGTGATCGATCCGGAACCCATGATCGCGCTGCCAGGCGCCCGCCTGGTAATCCCAGAAGGTCCACACCCCGCCCTGCGGGTTCAGCGTGTCGATCGCATCGGTCCAGCCATCCGCCAGCAGGCGGAAATACGCATCCCGGCTTTCCGGCTGCATCAGCGCATCGTTCGCCATGGCCCGCACGCTGAACGTGTCCCGGTCATGCGGGATCACATTGTAGTCGCCAAGCACCACCGTCGGCCGCTCCGCCGCCAGCAGTTCCTGCATGCGGGTGCGCAGCCGTGCCATCCAGGCCAGCTTGTAATCGAACTTGGGCCCGGGCTGCGGATTGCCGTTGGGCAGGTACAAGTTGACAATGTGGACACCGTTCACCTCCGCCTCGATCAGGCGGGACTGCACATCGTCCGGATCGCCGGGCAGGCCGCGCGCGATCTCCACCGGCGGCGCACCATCGGCCAGAATGGCGACGCCGTTGAAGCCCTTCTGCCCGTGCCAGATCGCATGATAGCCGATCTTCTCGAACTCCTCCGCGGGGAAGGTCTCGTCCTGGCTCTTGATCTCCTGCAGGCAGGCGACCGCGGGGCGGCGTTCCTCCAGCCATTCCAGCAGCCGCGGCAGGCGCGCCTTGACGCCGTTGATGTTGAAGCTGGCGATGCGCACTGGTTGGCCCCGGCTCAGATACCGAAGCTGGAGCCGCAGCCGCAGCCGGCCGCCGCCTGCGGATTGTCCACCTTGAAGGCCGCACCGCCCAGCGATTCCACGAAGTCCACCGTACAGCCCGCGACCAGGTCCAGGCTGACCGGATCCACCGCCAGCCGCACACCGCCGGTCTCGCTCACCCGGTCATCCGGCTCGATGCCGTCGGCCAGGGCGAACTGGTACTGGAAACCGGAACAGCCGCCCCCTTCCACCGCCAGCCGCAGCACGGCGGGCCTGCCCTGCTTGTCGGCGATCGCCTGCACCCGCGCCGCGGCGGCGGGGGTCAGCAGGGGCGTGACGGCGCCGGGGTTGGCAGGGGGGGCGAGGGTGGCGGGGGCGCTGCTCATGCCCGGCAATGTAGGGGTGCGGACCCTGCCGCTCAAGCGCCGCGGATATAGTCGCGCATCTCCTCGGCCTCGCGCTCCATCTTCTCCAGCCGATACTTCACCAGATCGCCGATCGACAGGAAGCCGACGAGCCAAGGGTCGTTCCCGCCGGACTCCATCACCGGCAGGTGGCGGATGCGCCGTTCGGTCATCAGCGACAGCGCATCCAGCACGGCCGTATCGCGGCGTACGCTGATCACGGGGCTGGTCATCACTTCGGATACCGGGCGATCCAGCACCGCCACGCCGTCCTGCGCCAGGCAGTACAGCAGGTCGCGTTCGGAAAAGATCCCCTGCACCGCGCCGCTGACGCCACCGTCCAGCCGCGGCAGCACCGGCAAGGCGCCGATCCGCTTCTCGGCCAGCAGGCGGGCGGCATCGCGCACGCTGGTTTCGGGCGGGCAATGGACGATGGCGTGGTCGCGCCCTTTCAGGATGGCGGCGATGGTCATGGCTTTTCTCCCCCTTGTGGTTTTCTCCTTCGGGCAGGCAGGATGCCATGACTGCGTGCGCCCGGCCAGCGGCGTTTACTTGCCCCATGTTGTTGCGCGCACAGGGCGGAACGGGCACAAGTGTCTCATGTCAGGCCGCTCCCCCCTCGACGATCCGCACGCCGCCGCCCACGCCTGGGCACGGTTCCGCCGGCTGATGTGGGTGATGCTGGCGCTGACGGTCAGCGTGGTGGCGATCGCCATGCTGGTGTTGTGGCAGCAGGGGGCGCTGGTTTCCGTCCACTTCATCATCGCCTCTGCCCTGGGCATCGGCTTGACCATGCTGCTGATGAGCGCGCTGATGGGGCTGGTGTTCCTGTCCAACGGGACGGGGCACGACCATTCGATGGGTCACCGGCCGGATGCCGAGGATCAGGCGCCGGACTGATCGCCCGTCTGATCAATGCCCGCGCCCCGCTGCGGCGCGGGCAGCAGGCGATATTCGGCCACCGGCACGCCGCCGATCAGATGCTGCTGGATGATCAGTTCCAGCACCGCCGGCGTGCAGGAATGATACCATACCCGGTCCGGCCAGATCAGCGCGATCGGCCCAGCGTGGCAGATCTGCAGGCAGTCCGCCTTGGTCCGCCGCACGATGCCGCCGTCCCTGCCGGCATTGGCCAGACCCAGCTGCTTCAGCCGCATCTTCAGGAAGGCCCAGGCCTCCTCCCCTTCCGCCCGGGCGCAGCATTGCTGCTTCTCGGATATGCCGCACAGGAAGATGTGACGGCTGATAGCTTCCCCGCCGACAGCAGCCAGCGCCCGCTCCGCCCGGCCTAGGGCACCGGCGGCCCACTCCGCCTCCGCATCCGTCGGCAGCGGGGCGTCAGCCACGCGGGCCGGCGATGCGTGCGATCTCCTCACGCACCAGCCGCTCGACCAGGGCCGGCAGGTGGGCATCCAGCCATTGCGCCAGCAGCGGGCGCAGCGTGCGTTCCACCACTTCGTCCAGCGGCGCACCGCCATCCTGCGCCAGGCCGGCAATCGCCGTCAGCTGGGTGAAGGAGGCCCGCAGCGCATCGTCGGTGGTGCTGCTGGTCAGCGGCACGGCATCTGCGGAGCCGGAGCCGGTGCCCGTGGCATCCTCTGCCAGCGCCAGCACCTCGCCCGCTTCCTCCGCATCGGCGGGTTCCACCGGATCGGGATCGCGCACCGGCCGCGGTGTCACGAGCGGCGGGACCGGCGGTGCCGGAGCGACCGGTCCATCGCGCGCGATCACCCGCTTGATGGAGGCCAGGATGTCCTCCACCGAAGCTTCGTTACCCAATTGCATGCTGCTGTTCCCTGCCCCTTGCCAGCCCGACCTCAAGGCTGCGGCACCACGGCGGGCTGTTCGCCCTTGTTGGTGTCTTCCAGGATCTCCTGCGCGCCGGAGCCGGGCTGGTCTTCGGTTGGAACGTCCGCCGACTGCGCCGGAATGTCAACGGTGCGCGGGCTCTGCACCACGGGATCGGGGTCGGTGTCCCAGTCCCACCACTTGCCCGCGACGCGTTCGTAATTGTCGGCGGGATCATAGAACGGGACGTCGTCCGCCAGCCCCAGATCCCGCGCTTCCGCCCGGCCCATCGCGGCCAGCAGGGTGAAGGCCGCGACATAGGCGTTGCGCCGTGCGCTGACGAGGTCGACCTGCGCGATCAGCAATTCGCGCTGTGCGTCCAGGATGTCCAGGATCGTGCGGTTGCCCACGGTGTTTTCGGCCTGCACGCCTTCCAGGCTCAGCTCCGCCGCCTCCACCGCCACCTGGCTGGACTCGATCACCGCCAGCGCCGCGCGCCAGTTGCTGAAGGCCGAGCGCGCCTGCTGCACGACATCGCGTTCGATCGCGACGGCATTTTCCAGCGCACTGGCAGCCTGCGCCTGCGACTGTCGGCGGCGCGCAGCGGCCAGACCGCCCTGGTACAGCGGCACCGTCAGGCGAAGCCCCGCCTGCAGCGAGGTATTGGACTGCTGTGCCTCCTGCTCGCCCGGGATGGAGCCCAGCGTGCCGAGGAAGTTCTGGTAACCGCCTTGCGTGAACGCATCCACCCGCGGCAGCCGGTCCGCGCTGACCACGCGGATGTCGAACCCGGCCGCTTCCGCCCGCTCGATCGCGGCGATGACGTCGGGATTGTTCTGCACCGCCACATCGACAGCATCGTCCACCAGCGCCGGCAGATCCGCCAGCGGGGGCGGCGGCTGCAGGTCGGTCGGCGCCAGACCGACCAGCTGGATATAACGTTCGCGCGCCGACACCAGATTGGCGCGGGCATTTTCCAGATCGCCCTGCGCGACCGCCAGGCGCGATTCGGACTGGGCGACATCGGTGCGGGTCAGGTCGCCGATCTCGAACCGGTCGCTGGTAGCCTGCAGATTGATCTCCAGCACCTCCACCTGGTTGGCGGAGAGCGCCACGATCGCCTCGTTGCCGATCACGTCCATATAGGCGGTGACGACCTGGCTGAAGACGACGCTTTCGGTCGATCGCAGGTCGGCCCGGCCGGCCGCGACCCGTTCCTGCGCCGCGCGTATGCCGTTGCGCACCGCGCCGCCCTGAAACAGCGGCACGGCCAGGTCCAGCCCGCCATTCACCGCGCGGTCGGGATTGACGAAGTTCGTCTGCGCCTGCTTCAGGAATTCGGTAATTGTCACGCTGGCGTTGACGGAAGGTCGGCCGAAGGAGCGCTGGATCGCCACATTCTCGTCCACGGCCCGCTGGTCGGCGCGGGCGGCGTTCAGCGTGGGATTGTTCGTGTAGGCGGCGATCAGCGCCTGTTCCAGCGTATCCGCCCGCGCCGGCATGCTGCCCAGCACCAGCGCGGCGATCAGCGACCCGCCCAGCAGGCCGCGCAGCCGGGCCGCACGGCGCGGCGCGTGTGCGACAAGGGTGCGGGTCACCGGGTCAGAAGCTCCAGGGGCGCGGTGCGGCGAATTCCGGCAGCACGGGGATGCCGATCTCGAACAGCGGCAGCAGCGCCGCGCGCCCGTTCACCACCTGCCCGGCGGCCAGCCGGGTCACGCCCGATTCGACCGTGCCCGTGACGATGCGCGCATCGGGCGCCAACGCCGCCAGCAATGCGGGCGGCAGCTGTTCCGCCGCGCCGTCGATCAGCAGCAGCGTGTAGCCGCCATCGCTTGCGGGCACGGTGCCGGCCGCTGCCGCATCCACCCCGATCACTTCCACCGATCCCGCCAGCGGGCGGATCAGCGTGGGCAGGTAACCGCTGCCGCCATCCACCACCAGCACACGATCCGTGGCGCGCGGACGCGCTTCCTGCAGCAGCAGGCCGTGCACCGTGGCCGGGGCCAGCCAACGGCCGCCGGCCAGCGGCACCGCGCGATCCATATAGGCGACGGGCCGGCGGTTCAGCGGCACGAAGTCCTCACGCGGCACTTCGGCCATGCGTTCCAGCACCCAATGGGCGTTGACGCCGCTGGGGCGCAGCTGGCTATCGATCATCGCCCTGCGCGCGACGGCGAAGTCGGCGGCGTCGGAGCGGGTGGGCGTGCGGTCTTCGACAATGGTCACAGGCTGTCCGTCTCAGGCTCAAGGAATTGTGGCAGGGCATTAGGACAGAACCCCGCCATGCGCCAAGCGGTTTGACGGGCGGGGCCGCCCCGTCGCCACGCCTGATCGACCAGCGGCCATCCGCGTCCGACAACGGCACTGGCGCGGCCCGGCCGCGGGGCCTTAAAGCCTTGTCCCATGGACCGCGCCACTATCGCCGAAGATCCCGCGCCGCATGGCGGCGTACCGTTCCGCACCGTGCTCGCATCCGTGCTGGGATTGTGGCTGTGCTATTTCCTGCTCAGCACCATCCGCGCGCATCTGATGGATTTCGGCTTTGCGGAAGAAACGCTGTGGCGCCGGGCGCTGGCCTGCGGGCTGGGCGTGGCCATCACGCTGGCGCTGTGGCTGGTGCTGCGCCTGTTCGATCATCGCCCGCTGCCGGTGAAGATCGTGGCCGCGCTGCTGCTGTCCCTGCCCGTGTCGGTGGCGCTGGCGCAGAGTAATCGGCTGGTGTTCCAGTCGCTGGAGGAACGTGTCTTCACGCGGGAGGCGGAACGGCGCGGCTTCACCATCAACAAGGTGCCCAGCGGCGACCTGCTGGTGGACATACCTGCCATGCCCGCCCTGCCCGAACTGCCTGCGCCACCCGCATCGCCCGGTGCCGGGCCGCCCGCGCTTCCGGTGCCGCCGGCAGCGCCGCTGCCGCCGATCGCCGGCGCCGGCCAGACCATCACCCTGCCCGCGGGAACGCTGCGGGGTGATCCGTGGCATTATCTGGTGGAGGTGGTGTTCAGCCGGTACTTCATGATGCTGGCCTGGTGCGCGCTGTACCTGGCGCTGCTGACCGGGGTGGCGGCCCGCGCGGCGGAGCGGCGCGAGAGCGCCTATCGCCGGGCAGCGCGCGCCGCGGAGCTAAAGTCGCTGCGCTATCAGGTGAACCCGCACTTCCTGTTCAACACGCTCAATTCCCTTTCGGCGCTGGTGCTGACCGGGCGGACCAGCGACGCGGAACGGATGATCGGCACGATGTCGACCTTCTACCGCCATTCGCTGGCGGACGATCCCACCGGGGACGTGCCCTTGCGGCAGGAGCTGGAACTGCAGCGCCTGTATCTCGACATCGAGGCTGTCCGCTTTCCGCACCGTCTACGCACCAGATACGAACTGCCGGCGGAACTGGAAGGCGTGTGCGTGCCGGGCATGATCCTGCAGCCACTGGTGGAGAACAGCATCCTGCATGCCCTGGCGCCGACGGTGCAGCCGGTGACCATCACCATCGCCGCGCGGGCCGAAGGGGACCGGCTGCTGGTGGAGGTGTCGGATGATGGTCCGGGCCGGTCGGAGGATGGCGGCGCCGGGAGCGCGCCGGCGCATCGTGGATTCGGCATCGGCCTTGCCAATGTGCGGGATCGGCTGGCGGCGCGGTTCGGCACGGCCGCGCAGGTCACGTCCGGTCCGCGGCCGGGCGGGGGGTATTGCACGCGGCTGGACCTGCCGCTGCGCGGACAGGACATGGGGGACTGAACAGGATGGATGCGGGTATGGATGGGGGTGGCGGCGCAATGCGGACGCTGATCGTGGATGACGAGCCGCTGGCGATCGAGCGGATGCAGGTGCTGTGCGCCGGGCTGTCCGGTCTGCAGGTGATCGGCACGGCCAGCGATGGCGAATCGGCGCTGCGCCTGGCGGACCGGCTGCGGCCCGACCTGCTGCTGCTGGACATGACCATGCCGGGCATGGATGGCCTCGCCACCGCGCGCCAGCTGGCCAAGCGGGTGCCCGACGCGGCGGTGATCTTCGTCACCGCGCATGGTGATTTCGCGGTGCAGGCGTTCGATATCGATGCGGTCGATTACGTGCTGAAGCCGGTCGCCGCCGACCGGCTGGCCCGCGCCGTGGAGCGCGCGCTGGCCCGGCGGGAGCGCGCCAGCAACGGCGGCGACAATGCCGACGGTACCAGCTGGCTGACCGAGTTCTGGGTACCGCACCGGTCCGAACTGCTGCGGATCGAGGTCGACCAGATCGAACGCATCGATGCGGAGCGCGACTATGTACGGCTGCATGTCGGTGGCGGCCCGGCGGGGGAGGGGCGCAGCCACCTGCTGCTGCAGACCATCGCCGGGCTGGAGGGGCGGCTGGACCCGCAGCGTTTCATCCGCATCCACCGTTCCACCATCCTGCGCCGGGACCGGATCCACGGTCTGCGGCACGAAGGGCTGGGCGTGTGGTGCGTGGAACTGGCCGATGGCACCGCACTGCGGATCGGCCGCACCTATCTGCGCCGGGTCAAGGCAATGGCGGGGCGCTGAGCCCCGCCGCTTGCATCAGCGATAGAAGATGTGGCTGTCGATCGTGGCGCGGGCCAGCTTGGTATGCGACCAGCTGGGGCGCACGCGACGCGCGTGGAAGTACAGCGCATCGCCCACTTCGCTGTCCCACAGATCGTCATGCGCGATACGGGCGATCGCCTTGGCACGATGCCAGGCGCGGGTGCCGGTACGCACATCGGGAATGCGTCCGCCGCGCACGAAGGAGAATTGCGAGCGCTGGGTTACCACGCCGCAATAATTGGCGGGAAAACGGTGGTTCTCGGTCCGGTTGATGATGACCTGCGCCACAGCCAGCTGGCCGTCCAGATCCTCGCCCCGGGCTTCCCAGTAAATCGCCTGCGCCAGGCACTTCAGCTCGTCCGTCAGGTCGGCTTCTTCGGGCACCACCGCCACCAGTTCGGCCAGTGTGTCGGCTTCCGGCTGCTCGGGCATCTGCTGGATCACGGGTTCGGCGATGAAGCGCGGCGCGGGGGCTTCGATGTCCGCGGCCGGCGGCGGGGGCGGGGTGACCGCCACAGGGGCCGCGACCTGGCCGAGATTGGGGCCCAGGTCATCCTGGGCAAAGGCGCCGGAACCGGCGGCGCCGAAAAGCGTACAAAAGAATGTCAGCGCCAGGGCGGTCACCCTGACGCGGGCCGAAGTAAATGCCATTGATCCTGATGCTCAGGGCGGTTGGCGCCTGCCCAGGGCCGGCGGATCGGGAAGGGCGCGCCGGCGGCGTGCCCCTGTAACCCGTTCGATCCGTCCGGCAGCCTGACGGCCACCCCCCGTCTGCGCGCTGGCGTGGAGCGGCGTCCTACCGCACCCGCGCTGCATGCGCTGTCGAAGTGGCGGCGCGTTTACCGATGGCTAAGATCGAGTCAAGCTTTGTGGCGTGATTGTGGCAGGATCAGGCGATGAAGCGTTCCGCATTCGCGACGTCGATCTCCAGCACCCATAGATCGCCGTCCTGCTGGTGCCGCCGATCGCACCATTCCCAGAAGTCCCGCGGCTCATCCATGTCCTGGGAACGACTCAGGCTCCAGCGGCGCGTGCCATCGGCCTGGGGCATCCGTTCGAACGCGCGGGCAGGCGCGCCCCGCTCGCTCAGCACCAGCATCAGGGTGCCGGCGTCGCGTTCCCCCTTGGCGATTACCGTGGCGAAGCCGCCGGCGGCCTGCACCACGCGGATCAGCCCGCCGACCTCCAGATGGGTGGGGATGCGGGCATCGGCCATCGCGATCAGGCCGCGTCGCGATCGACCGCGTTGGTCAGCAGGCCATACAGCACCTCGGCATCCGGGGCGTCGAGCAAGGCGTCATGCACCTTCTCGTCCCGCACCAGGCGCGACAGGGCGGCCAGCGCGTGCAGGTGCGTCGCCCCGCTATTGGTGGGGGACAGCAGGCCGAACACCAGGCTGACCGGCAGGCCGTCGGCCGCGGCGAAGTCGATCGGCTGCCGCAGGCGGATCACCGCCACCACCGGTCGCGGAATGCCGGGAATGCGCGAATGGGGCATGGCCACGCCACGGCCGAAGCCGGTGCTGCCCAATTGCTCCCGCTCCTCCAGGGCATCCAGCACCACTTCGCTATCCAGCCCCCAGCCTTGTGCAAACTGCGCGGCCAGCGCCTGCAGCACGGCCGGCTTGTCAGCCAGCGTGGCAACGCTGATCGCATCAGGGGCCAAGGTGAAGTGGGGGGTCATGGCAGGGCCTGTAGGCCGCACTGGCCGCCCGCGCCAGCCATGCGCGGGCAGAGATGCAGCAACCAAGATTAAGGATGCCGGCGGTGCCGGAGCCTTGCGGCCTCCGGCCCGCCAGCATCACGCTGTCAGCTCTGCGCGGGTTCCACCCAGCCGATCGACCCGTCATCCCGCCGGTAGACCATGTTGTGGCGCCCGGTGCCGGCATTCTTGAAGAACAGCGCGGCCGTGTGGCGTAGGTCGAGCAGCATGACCGCATCGGACACGCTGACATCCGGCACGTCGATCCGGGTTTCGGCGATCACCAATGGTGCATCGCTCGTCACCTCCTCCTGCTCCTCCGCCGCGAAGACCGTATAGGCGGCATCCTGCTCCGCTGCGGTGAACTCGTGCTGCGGGCTGCGGTCGGTCAGCCGGCGCTTGTAGCGGCGCAGCTGCTTCTCCACCTTGTCCGCCGCCTGGTCGAAGGCCTGATGCACGTCGGTGGCGGAGCCGTGGCTCTTGAGGATCAGCCCCTGGTTCACATGCATCACGATATCGCAGGAAAAGGCGGCCGAGGGCGCCTTGCCGAACGTGACTTGCGACGACAGCGCACGGCTGAAATACTTTTCAGCAATGGCCTCGAGCCGGTCGGTGGCATGTTCCTGCAGGGCTGCACCAGTGTCCATCTGGTGGCCGGAAATGCGGATCTCCATGGGTGGGGGTTCTCCTTCTGGTTCTTGTGTCATCCGGCCGTCTTCGGAATCGGCTGCAGCGACCTGTCACCAGTATGCGCCCGCCGCTCTTATTGCGTCCAGAGTGGAGAACTTAACGTCCCGACGAAGGCTTTGTGCCGCGCCAGCTCGTCCGGTGTGGGACCGTGCGGGCGGGGCGTGCGGTAGGCGCGCCGGTTGGGCTGGAACGTGCTGGCCGGGGTTTGGGCAGCATGGCCCGCCGCCAGCGCCTGCGCCGCCTCGCTGGCCAGGGCCAAGCCGATCTGCCGGCCGCCGGTCAGCTCCACATAGACCTGCGCCAGCAGTTCGGCATCCAGCAGCGCGCCATGCAGCACGCGGTGGCTGCGGTCGATGCCATAACGGCTGCACAGCGCATCCAGCGAATGCTTGGCGCCCGGATGCCGTTTGCGGGCCAACATCAGCGTGTCCACCATCCGGTCCATCGCCACCAGCGGGTGGCTGCACAGCTTCAGCTCGTGATTCAGGAAGCCGAAGTCGAACTGCGCATTGTGCGCCACCAGCGGGCAATCGCCCAGAAACTCGATCAGCTCCGCCACATGGTGCTGGAACGCCTTCTGCCCGGCCAGGAAGGCATCGCCCAGGCCGTGGATGCGCTCGGCCTCCACAGGCATGGGGCGACCGGGATTGAAGTAGGCGTGGAAGGTACGGCCGGTTGGGATGCGGTTGACCAGCTCGATGCAGCCGATCTCCACCATGCGGTCGCCGGTGGCGGGGTCCACCCCGGTGGTTTCGGTATCGAACACGATTTCGCGCATGGCGCTGCCTATGCCGTGGGCTAAGCCGTGCTGGCAAGCCTCTCCACCAGCGCCCGCACCGCGGCGCGGGTCTGTTCGTGAGGGGTGCCGGTGTCGATCAGGTGATCCGCCCGGGCGCGCTTCTCGGCATCGGACAGCTGGCGGGCCAGGATCGCGTCCAGCTTGCCGGGCGTCATGCCCGGCCGGGCCAGCACGCGCGCGCGCTGCACCTCCGCGGGCGCGGAAACGACCAGCACGGCATCCACCTCCCCCGTGGCGCCGGTCTCGAACAGCAGGGGAATGTCGAACAGGACCAGCGGCGCAGCGGCATTGATGCGCAGGAACGCCGCGCGGGCATCGCGCACCGCCGGATGCACGATCGCCTCCAGCCGGGCGAGAGCCGCATCGTCGCCGAACACCGCCGCGCCCAAGGTCGGCCGGTCCACCCCCCCCGGGCCGGTCGTCGCGGGGAAGGCGGCCTCGATCGCCGGCAGCAGTGCGCCGCCCGGACCCTGCAGCCGGCGCACCTCGGCATCGGCGTCGAACACCGGTACGCCGGCCTCTGCAAACATGGCGGCGACGGTGGACTTGCCCATGCCGATAGAGCCGGTCAGGCCCAGCTTGAAACTCATGCTGTCAGCAGCGCCCGCAGCTCGGCATCGCCATCCTCCCGCGGTGCGGGCGTGCCGAAGAACAGCGCGAAAGCCTTGGCCGCCTGCCCGATCAGCATGTTCAGACCGTCCACCGTCGGCAGGCCGGCGGCGGAGGCTGCGTCCAGCAGCGGGGTGCGGGCAGGGTGAGTGACGATGTCATAGACCACGCTGCCCGGCGGCATGTGGCTGAGGTCGAAGGCCAGCGGGGGCTGCCCCGCCATCCCCAGCGGGCTGGCATTGACCACCAGGTCCAGCAAACCCTGCCGGTCATCGAAGGCGAAGTCGGTAGGGTCGGCGAAATGCGCCAGCGAGACGGCGTGATGCTCCAGCCCGCCGCTGGCCGGTGCCAGTTCATCCAGGAGCGCGCGGGCCTTGGCCGGATCACGCCCGGCCAGCACCAGCACGAAACCGGCATCCGCCAGCGCCGCCACGATCGCCCGCGCCGCGCCGCCGGTGCCCAGCACCCGCGCCATGCGCAGCAGATGGCTCTGCGCCAGCAAGGGGCGCAGCGGCTCCAGGAAGCCGGGCGCATCGGTGTTGTGCCCGGCCAGCGTGCCGTCGATGCCGCGCACGATCGTGTTCACCGCGCCGATCCGCGTCGCCAGCGGGCTGACATGGTCCAGCAGCGGCAGCACCGCCTGCTTGTGCGGCATGGTCACGTTGCAGCCGTGCCAGGCGGGATCGGCGCGCCGTTCGGCCAGATAGTCGGCCAGCCCCTCGGCGCTGACCAGGCAGCGGCGATATTCGCCTTCGATGCCGGCACGCTCCAGCCAGTGGCCATGGATCACCGGCGACTTGGACTGCGCGATCGGTTCGCCGATCACCTCTGCGTAGGGGATCATGCCGGCAACACGCCCTGATCACGCAGCGCGCCCAGCACGGGCAGCAGCGGCATGCCCAGGATGGTGAAGTGATCGCCTTCCACCGCGTCGAACAATTGCACGCCCGGCCCTTCGATGCGGAAGGCGCCGACGCAGCGGCCGATCGCGGGCCATTCACGGTCGAGATAATGGTTGATGAAGGCGTCGCTGAGCGGCCGCACATGCAGCCGGGCGAGCGCCGCGTGCCGCCAGACCACCGTACCGGCGCGCACCAGCGCCGCGGCCGAATGCAGTTCCATCACCCGCCCCGAAAAGCGGCACAGATGCTCCTCGGCCGCCTGCCGGCTGGCCGGCTTGTCGAACCGCTGGCCGTCCACCACCACAAGGGAATCGCTGCCCAGCACCAGTGCGTCGGGCCGGTCGGCGGCCACGGCCTGCGCCTTGGCCTCGGCCAGCGCCAGTGCGATATCTGGCGGCGGGGCGCCGGCCAGGGAGGCTTCCAGCCCGCGTTCGTCCAGCGAGGGCGGGACGGCGGTGAAGGCGATTCCGGCCGCCTCCAGCATGGTGCGGCGGCTGGCGCTGCCTGACGCAAGGATGATCATATCGGCTTTGGTCCCGATTGACTTGCGCGCCCTTCGGCGATGCGCGCCTGCCGTTCGTTGAAGAGCTTGATAATGGCGGCGGCCGTCTCCTCGATGGAGCGGCGGGTAACGTCGATCACCGGCCAGCCATTGTCGGCGAACATGCGACGGGCCAGCGCCACCTCCTCCTCCACGCGCTCCTGATCGACATAGGCCGTCCGCCCCTGCTCGTTCAGGGACAGCAGGCGGTTGCGGCGGATCTCCACCAGCCGTTTCGGCGCGGTGGTCAGCCCCACGACCAGCGGGCGGTGCAGCCCGTAAAGTTGCGGCGGCGGCGGGCTTTCCACCACCAGCGGGATGTTGGCGACCTTGTAGCCGCGATTGGCGAGATAGATGGAGGTCGGCGTCTTGGACGAACGCGACACGCCCGCCAGCACGATGTCCGCCTCCTCCCAGTTCTCCCACCCGATGCCGTCATCATGCGCGATGGTGAACTGGATGGCATCGACCCGCGCGAAATAGGCCTCGTCCATCACGTGCTGCCGCCCGGGCCGGCCGCCGGCCATCTGCCCCAGCTGCCCTTCCAGCACGCCCGTGACGGGGTCCAGCGGCGCCACATGCGGGATGCCCAGCGAGCGGCAGCGTTCTTCCAGCCGCTGGCGGTTCTCCGGATTGATCAGGGTATAAAGCACCAGCCCCGGATGCAGCGCCAGCTCCTCCACGATACGGTCCAGATGCTGCTGGCTGCGCACCATCGGCCAGAAATGCCGCACCACCCGCGCATTCTCGAACTGGGCGAGCGCGGCTTTGGCGATCATCTCCAGCGTTTCGCCGGTGGAGTCCGAGAGAAGGTGCAGGTGCAGGGCCATGTGGACAGGTCTTGGCATAAACCACGGCACAAGTCTGGGGACAAGTTCGGCAATGAGTCTCGTACCCACTGCCCGGTGATTCGCACCGTGCGAAATGCACAGATGCAGTTTTCCCTCCACAGGCTGGGGATATCGGGGAAAGACTCGACTCGACTCAGGGGAGGGCGGGAGTCGCATCGGGTCGCAGCCGCTATCCGCCCGGGATAAAATGGGGCAGGGCAGCTTGTCCCCGTTTTCCACAGGACCAACAGACTCCATCACCTGAATCGAATCTAGGTATTTATTGGATCAGACATGCCCGGCCTTCTTCTCGACACGCTTAACGGGCTCAACGGCCCCCGCCGCCCGATCTGGATGATGCGCCAGGCCGGCAGGTATCTTCCCGAATATCGTGCTCTGCGGGCGGAGAAGGGCGGGTTCCTGGCGCTGGTGAATGACTCACCCGCAGCGGCGGAGGTGACGGTGCAGCCGATCCGCCGCTTCGGACTGGACGGGGCGATCCTGTTTTCAGACATCCTGATCGTGCCACACGCATTGGGTCAGGACCTCCAGTTCCTGGCTGGTGAGGGGCCGAAGCTGTCGCCGGCGCTGGTGGATGGCACGCTGGAGGCGCTGGAAGCTGTGCCTGAGCGCCTGGAGCCGGTGTACCGCACCGTGACCCTGGTGCGGGCGCAACTGGCGCCCCAGGTAACCTTGCTGGGCTTTGCCGGCAGTCCGTGGACCGTCGCCACCTACATGATCGCGGGGGAGGGCAGCCGCGACCAGCACGTCGCCCGCGCCATGGCCTATCGCGACCCGGCGGCGCTGCAGGCGATCATTGATGCCATTGTCGTCTGCACGATCGATTATCTGGTGCGGCAGGCGGAAGCAGGGGCCGAGGCGGTGCAGCTGTTCGACAGCTGGGCCGGCAGCCTGGCGCCGGCGGAATTCGAACGCTGGGTGATCGCGCCCAATGCCGCCATCGTGGATGGCTTCCGCGCCCGCTGCCCCGGCGTGCCGGTCATCGGCTTCCCCAAGGGTTCGGGCGCGAAGCTGCCAGCCTATGCGCGGGAAACCGGCGTGGATGCGGTGGGCGTGGACGAGACGGTCGATCCGCTGTGGGCCGCGCGCGAACTGCCGGCGGGCATGCCGGTGCAGGGCAATCTGGACCCGCTGCTGCTGCTGGCTGGATCGGCGGAGCTGGAGGTGCGCACCCATGCCATCCTGGATACCTTCGCCGACCGGCCGCATGTGTTCAACCTGGGCCACGGCATCGACAAGGAAACGCCGATTGCCCATGTCGAACGCCTGCTGGCGGCGGCGCGGGGATGGCGGCGCAGCTGAAAAGCTTCCGGGGCGGCCTGGATAGGCAGGTATCGCCCCGGAAGACTCATGCCTCGGTCAGAGGCCGACGCGCAGCGCAGGGTTCGGGTTGTTCGTCCCGTTCGGGAAGAACCCGCCGCCATTGCGGTTCGCGCCGCTGGCATTGAGATAGACGATGTTGTGCACCTGCGGACTGGTGCGGCTGTAGGCGATCGCATTGGCATTGGCCGGCACGATGTTCGATGTCAGCGAATTGCCGCTGCCGGTCAGCGTGATGCCCTGATCGTCGTCCGGCCCGATGCCGCGTACGGCATCTTCCGCCGGCGCCCCGTCCAGCAGATCGCGCGCATCCGAGATCCGCTGCGCCGCGGTGACCAGCGCGGCCGCGTCGATCCCCTTGGCGGTCAGCACCGTGCGCACCAGCCCGGCATGGTAAGCTTCCGCCGCCAGGATGCCCGCCGCCGCTTCCAGGAAGACCTTGCTGGTCAGCAGGGGCGCCGCGCCCTTGTAGGCGGTCACGCCCACATCCTCGAAGATATAGGCGCCCAGCAGGAAGTTTTCCGGCGAGGCATAGGGGTTGAACGTCTCGGTCGCGCCGATCACGCCGGCGGCCCGCGCTGCCGCGGTGAAGGCGCCGGTGGCGTTGCCCGAAATGTTGATGTTGGGCATCGCCACGGCCGCACTGCCGAGTGCGGTACGCAGGAAGGCGACATGCGCCTGCTCGTCCGCCGCGATCTCCCGGGCATAGGCGCCGACCAGCGGATCGCTGCTGAAGTTCACCGCCGAACCGCCGGTCACCGTGCCACCGGCCGCGCCGGTGCCGCTGGCCGTCAGGTTGGCGGGCAGCCCCGCGCCATTGACGGCGAACAGGTAGAACTGCGCTTCCAGATATTCGAGGTTCAGCGCCAGGTTCAGGATATCGGCATCGGTCGTCGCGCCGGGGGCAGGTGTCGGCGTCGGGGTCGGCGGCGGCACCACCACTTCGCCATCATCGTCGGAACAGGCAGCCAGCATGGCCATGCCACCGATGGCCAGCGACGTGCCGCCGGCAACTCTCAGAAACTCGCGACGGGCAGCGCGGCGGTCTATCGCGGCGCCCAGGATATCGAGTGCATTGCGTGGATCGTACATGATGAAAAATCCCTGTGACTGGTCGTGAAACGGATCGGTTGCCGACCGCTCAGGTGGTGGAGCGGATGGTGCCGTTCACGCCGTTGGGGAAGAAGCCGCCCATGGTGGTGGTGCCGGCGTTGAGATAGACGATCTTCAGCACCTGGCCCGTCGTCCGGCTGTAGGCGAGGCCGTTGCTGTTGAGCGGGGCGATGTTGGAGGTCAGCGTGCTGCCGCTGCCGCTGGGGCGGATGCCCTGATCGGCATCGCCGGCGATGCCGCGGATCGGATCGTCGGTGACGGTGCCGTCCAGCGTGTCGCGCGCGGTGGAGATCTGCTCCGTCGCATCGATCAGCGCCGGGATGCCCTTGGCATACAGCGTCGTGCGCACGATCGCGGCGTGATATGCCTCGACCGCCAGAATGCCGGCGGCGGCTTCCAGGAAGGTCTTGTTGGTCAGCAGCGGGGCTGCGCCCTTGTAGGCGGTGACGCCGACATCCTCGAAGATGAACGCCCCCAGCAGGAAGTTCTCCGGCGAGGCATAGGGATTGAACACGCCGCCCGCCGCCACAATGCCTGCAGCGCGCGCTGCGGCGGTGAAGGGACCGTTGGCATCGCCCGAGATGTTGATGTCGGGCATGGCGACCGCCGCGCTGCCCAATGCGGTACGCAGGAAGGCGACATGCGCCTGCTCGTCCGCGGCGATCTCGCGCGCATAGGCGCCGGTCAGCGGATCGCCGGAGAAGTTCACGGGCGCGCCGCCGGTTACGGTGCCGCCTGCCCCGCCCGAACCGCTGGTGGTCAGGTTGGTCGGCAGACCGCTGCCGTTCACGGCGTAGAGGTAGAACTGCGCCTCCAGATATTCGAGGTTCAGCGCGAAGTTCAGCACATCCGCATCGGTGACGGCGGCCTGGGCTGCGGCGGGATTGGAATAGGCGAATGCCGTCCCGACCGCTGCGGCTCCGACAGCCGCGGTGAAGAAGGCGCGCCGGTCGGCACGCCGTTCGGCGCGCGATTCCAGCGCTTCCATGACCTGTTCTTGCTGCGACATCAGTGGCACCTCCCGTGCGCCCGCTTGGGGTTGGGGAACGGTTATGGTCTTGCGGGCTTTCGCAGTTACGGCCGTGGGATGATTGCAGATGCAATTGCGAGAAGATAAATAATGGCAGCGGACAGCGATGAGCCGGCCTCTTCTCCCATCGCCAGCATCACGCCCCCGGACACCTCCGGCAGGGACATGTTGCAAGGCGCGCTGATCGCCACCGGCATGCAGGACCAGGAGGCGTTCCAGCGCCTGTATGAACTGACCGCGGCGAAGCTGTTCGGTATCTGCCTGCGTATCTGTGGTGAGTGGCAGGCCGCCGAGGATGTGCTGCAGGAGGTTTACGTGATCATCTGGCGTCGCGCCCCCAGTTTCGATGCGGCGCGTGCCAGTCCCGTCACGTGGATGGCGACCATCGCCCGCAACCGGGCGATCGACTGGCGACGCGCGAACCGGCGGCCGGTGCATGACGGCATTGCAGGTGTCGGCCAGCCGGCGCACGATCCCATCGACGATGCGCCTGCCGCCGACATGGCGATGATCGGGCAGGAGCAGGTGCAGCAGCTGTATGATTGCCTGCGGGTGCTGACCGACAAGGCGCGCAGCGCCATTCGCGCGGCATTCCTGGACGGGCTGACCTATAGTGACCTGGCGCGGCGCGAAGGGGTGCCGCTTGCCACCATGAAGAGCACGGTGCGGCGTGGGCTGCTGCAATTGCGAAAGTGCCTGACCGATGAACTCTGACGATCAGATCCTGGCCGCCGAGCTTGCGCTGGGCCTGCTGGACGATGCGGAGCATATGGCCGCGCGGCAGCGCCTGCTGACCGATCCCGATTTCGCGGCGGAAGTCGCCTGGTGGCAGGACCGCTTCGCCGGGCTGGCCGAAGGCACGGCCGCGGTCGAGCCGCCATCCGCATTGCTGGCGCGGATCCAGGCGCGGCTGACTCAGGCTGCGCCGGCTGGCGCCGCCCGCCGCTGGAACTGGTTCACCGGCGGTGCGCTGACCGGCGCACTGGCCGCTTCGCTGGCTGCGCTGCTGCTGATGCCGGATGCCAAGGTGATCGAACGGGTGCGCGAACGCGTGGTCGAGATCCCGGTTGCGGCGCCCGCGCCGCTGGTCGCGGTTCTGGCACCCGGCGAAGGCACCGGTCGCGAACCGGTCGCCGCCGTGTATGACCAGCAGACCCGTACCCTTCGGCTGACGGCCACCATCACCGTGCCGGCCGACCGCGCCGCGGAACTGTGGAGCATCGGCAGCGACAATGTGCCGCGTCCGCTGGGCCTGCTGACCGCCGGCACCCGTGGAGCGATCCGGATCGAAGGCGACATGGTGCTGCAGCCGGACGAGACGATCGCCATCTCCATCGAACCTGTCGGCGGATCCCCGACCGGGCAGCCGACCGGGGAGGTGATCGCCGCCGGACCGCTGGTGACGAGCTGACGCCCGCTCCCGCAGCCTAGCCGCGATACAGCCCGGCCAGCCGATCCTCGTACCGGGCGCGGATCATGTGGCGGCGGATCTTCAGGCTGGGGGTCATTTCCCCATTGGCAATTGCGAAGGCTTCGTCGGCGACGGCGAAGCGGCGGATGCGCTCCACGACGCCGAGCGTCGCGTTCACGCGGGAAACGGCCACGTCCAGCACGCTGCGGATCGCCTCCGGCTCGGTAATGCCACGCTCGGCCAGCCAGTCGGCGTCGGGAACCAGCAGCGCGACCATGTAGGGGCGCCGGTCGCCATACAGCATCGCCTGCGCGATCTCCGGCTGCAGCGTCAGGATGCCTTCGACCCGCTGCGGGGCGACATTGTCGCCCTTGTCGTTGACGATCAGATCCTTCTTGCGATCGGGTATGACGATCCGGCCACGGCTGTCGAAATGGCCGATATCGCCGGTGTGCAGCCACCCATCGACCAGCGCCTTCGCGGTCTCCTCGGGATTGTTCCAGTAGCCGGTCATCACCAGTTCGCCGCGCACCAGCAGCTCGCCATCTGCGGCCACGCGCACCTCGTTGCCTTGCAGCGGCGGGCCGACGGTTTCCATGGCGATGCCGGCGCTGGGATAGTTGCAGCTGATCACCGGGGCAGCCTCCGTCTGGCCGTAGCCCTGCAGCAGCGGCAGGCCGAGCGACTGGAAGAACCGCCCGACCTCCGGATTGAGCGGCGCCCCGCCCGAGACCATCGCCTTGATCCGCCCGCCAAATCGGGCGCGGATCTTGGGGCGCAGGGTGCGGTCCAGCAGCCGGTCGAGCAGCCGGTCGCCGAAACGGTACCCGCCCGCCGCCTGCCGTTCACCCAGCGCCAGCGCCTCCGCCATCAGCCGTTGCGCCAGCTTGCCTTGCCCCGCCACCTGCTTGATGATCCGCGCCCGCAGCACTTCGAACAGGCGCGGCACCACCACCATCAGCGTGGGGGAGGATTCCGCCATGTTGCCGGCCAGCTTCTCCAGGCTTTCGGCGTACCAGATCTCCGCACCCAGCCCGATCGGCAGCCATTGCCCGGCCGTATGCTCGTAAGCATGGCTCAGCGGCAGGAAGGACAGGAAGCGTTCCGTGTTCCAGCCATAATCGCCCACCAGCGCGGTGGCGGCGCCGGCGACATTGGCCAGGATCGCGCCATGCGACTGCATCACGCCGCGCGGCGCACCGCCGGTGCCGCTGGTGTAGATGATGCAGGCGAGGTCGCTGCGGCCAACGCCCGACTGGCGCAGCTCGGCCGCGGTACGCGCATGGGCCGCCTTGCCATCGTCTGGCGCGCCAGGATCGACCAGGTCGGACCACAGGTGGACGGCGAAGGGCAGCCCGGCCGCATCCGGCGCATCGCCTGCGTCCATCACCACCAGATGCCGCGCCACGACGGTCTCGCGCATGGCCTGCAGCAGCGGAGCCAGCAGCTTGCCGCCGCTGACGATCACCGCCTGCGCGCCGCTATCGGCCAGGATATGCGCGTGATCGGCGGCGGTGTTGGTGATGTAGGCGGGCGTGGTGACCAGGCCGGCGGCCATGATCGCGATGTCGGCGATGCACCATTCGGGCCGGTTCTCCGCCACGATCAGCACCCGGTCCCCGGTGGCAAGGTCCAGATCGCGCAAGGCCTGCGCCAGCAGGCAGACCTGGTCCGCCGCCTCTGCCCAGCTCAGCGTTTCCCACGTGCCGCCATGCTTGCGGCCCAGGAAGAGGGCATCGCCCAGCGCATCGGCGCGATCGAAGAACAGGCGCACCAGGCTGCTGGCGGCAGGAAAGTCCGCAAGTTGCAACAAAGCCTCTTTCATCCTCTGCCGGCCATATCGGCCTGGGACAGCGGGGTTACGGCACGCCCGCCAGCCCGGCAAGCGGCTGCTACCTTGCACCTGCGAACAGACTGCCCCACACGGGCAACAGGGTTTGCACGCAGGGGAACAGGTGATGGCACGGCTTGGCACATTCGCGGCGCTGATCGGCGCGTTGCTCACCACCGCCTGCGCGACCCTGCCGGCCGAGACACAGCGGACGGGTTCGGCCCCGGTCGCCGCATCCGCGCTGGCGCAACCGCAGATCTTCGTGTCGGCCGCCAACCCGCTGGCGGTGGAGGCGGGCATGGCCGTGCTGCGGCGCGGCGGCAGCGCGGCGGATGCGGCGGTGGCGGTGCAGGCGATGCTCTCGCTGGTCGAACCGCAGAGCTCCGGCATCGGCGGTGGCGCCTTCATGACCTGGTTCGATGGCACGACGGGCGAGGTCGTGATCTATGACGGCCGCGAAACCGCCCCCGCCGGCGCCACCCCGGACATGTTCCTGGACGGTAATGGGCGACCCCTGAGCTATGCCGAGGCGGTGACCAGCGGACGGGCCACCGGCGTGCCGGGTGCGGTCCGGATGCTGGCGATGGTGCAGGACGAACATGGCAAGCTGCCATGGGATAAGCTGTTCACCGACGCGATCCGCACGGCCGAGGACGGCTTCACCGTCACGCCGCGCCTGGGCCGGTTCCTGCAGGGGAACTACCCGCAATTGCAGTCGAGCGACGTACAGACCTATTTCGGCGAAGCGGACGGCACCCTGGTCGACCCGGGCGACACGCTGCGCAACCCAGCCTTCGCCACCTTCCTGCGCCGGCTGGCGGAGGAGGGCACCAATGCGCTGTATCGCGGGGAGACGGCGCAGCGCATTGTCGCGCGTACGCAGGCTGGCCCGTTGCCCGGCACGATGACGCTGACCGACCTGGCCGGGTACCAGCCGGTCAGGCGCGAAGCGGTCTGCAATCCGTATCGCATCTACCGCGTCTGCGTGCCGCCGCCGCCTTCCAGCGGGGTCGGCCTGCTGCAATTGCTGGCGATGCTGGAACATACCGACATTGCCGAGCGCGGCCCGCAGGACCCGCAGGCCTGGTTCCTGTTCGCGGAGGCGAGCCGACTGATGTATGCCGATCGCGACCTGTATGTGGGCGACAGCGCCTTTGTCGACGTGCCCGTCGCCGGCCTGCTGGACCCGGCCTATGTCGCGTCGCGCGCAGGCCTGATCGGGGATCGGGCCGGTCCCGCACCTGCCGCCGGCACTCCGCCGGGCGCACCGGTCCGCACGGCCGATCGCACGCTGGAGCCGGCGGGCACCTCCCACTTCGTGGTGGGGGATGGCGACGGCAATGTCGTATCGATCACCACCACGGTGGAATCGATCTTCGGCAGCGGCCGGATGGTCGACGGGTTCTTCCTGAACAATCAGATGACCGATTTCTCCTTCGCCCCGCTGCTGCCCGATGGCACGCCGGCGGCCAATGCCGTGGTGCCGGGCAAGCGGCCGCGATCATCCATGACGCCGCTGGTGCTGGTGGACGGACAGGGCCGCTTTGCCGGGGCGATGGGATCGGCTGGCGGCAATGCGATCCTGGCCTATGTCGGCAAGAGCCTGGTCGGCGCGATCGACTGGGGGTTGCCGGCACAGGAGGCGCTGGCACTGCCCAATCTGGTCGCGCGCGGAGATGCCTTCCAGGGGGAGGTCGGCAAGTTCCCGCCGGAGGTGCTGGCCGGCCTGGCCGCACGCGGCATCACCCTGCGCCCCGGACAGGGCGAGGATTCAGGCGTTCACGCGGTGATGATCCGCGATGGCGTGTTCGATGGCGGCTTCGACCCCCGACGCGAAGGGCGCGCGGTGGCGGAGCCGGCACCGCGGCCCTAGGCGGCCTCGCTGCCGACGGCTTCGGCCAGGGTGCTGAAGCCTTCGCGCTGCATCAGCCGTTCCACATCGTCGGCCATCGTCCGGGCGATGCCGGGGCCGCGATAGACCATCGCGCTGTACAGCTGCACCAGGCTGGCGCCGGCCTTGATCCGCTGCCACGCATCCACGCCGTTGCCGATGCCGCCCACGCCGATCAGCGGCAGGGCACCGCCGGTCGCCCGGCGGAAGTCGCGCAGCCGTTCCAGCGCCAGCGCCTTCAGCGGTGCGCCGGACAGGCCGCCGGTCTCGTCCGCCTGCACCGATCGCAGCTGGGGGCGCGAGACCGTGGTGTTGGACACGATCAGCGCGCCCAGCCGTCGATCCAGCGCGATACGGGCGATGTCGTCGATGTCGGCGGGCAGCAGGTCGGGCGCGACCTTCAGGAACACCGGCGGGCCATCGGCACCGCGCGCCGCCAGCACCGCGTCCAGCAATGCCCCCAGTGCACCCGCATCCTGCATGGCGCGCAGGCCCGGCGTGTTGGGGCTGGAGACGTTAACCGCCAGATAGGTGGCGAACGGCGCCATCACCCGGGCCATGTGGCTGTAATCGGCGATCCAGTCCGGCGAATCCTTGTTGGCGCCCAGGTTGACGCCCAGGATGCCAGCGCCGGTCCTGCGCGCCAGCCGCTCCGCCGCAACCTCCGCGCCGCCATTGTTGAACCCCATGCGGTTGATGACCGCACGGTCCGCGGCCAGGCGGAACAGCCGCGGCTTGGGGTTGCCGGCCTGCGGGCGTGGAGTGATCGAACCCACCTCCACGAAGCCGAAGCCCATGCCCAGCAGCGCATCGGGAACGCGCGCATCCTTGTCATAGCCCGCGGCCAGGCCGATCGGGTTGGGGAAGGTGATCCCCGCCACGTCGATCGCGCAGGCACCCGGCGGCGCTGGCGGCGCCGGCCGGCGATGTTCCAGCCATTTCAGGGAGAATTCATGGGCCTGTTCGGGATCGATGGTGAACAGGGCAGGTCGCAGCAGGCGATAAAGCATGATGGACGCGCCTATGGCACCGCCCGCCCGTGCTGTCGATTGCTGCGCTGCAGCGTCACAAATCTGCCATGACCATCCATTTGTTATAGTAAACGGCCGTGTGACGATGATATCATAACAGGGATCAGGAAATTACCTTTCTAATTGTCGGATTCCTACAAGCCGGCATCGGTCGAATCAGCTACATGGCCTGTGCGACCCGAAGGGCTCGAAGCAGGAATGCGACGGGTTCTGACTTTACAGGGCGGCCCTGCCATCGGCGTGGGCCGCCCCTTTTTTGCGTCGCGCGCGGTGATCGTTCCGGTTGAAAACCGTTCCGCCCCGCATTAGGTGAAATCGGACCGCAGCGGTCTTATTCAAAGATTCGCCGTCCGGTCGTCACCTCTGGGGTCCACCATGCGCCTGTCCAACCTTGCCGATTATGCGGTGGTCGCGATGACGGCCGCCGCCCGCCAGCCCACCGGATCGCGCTTCAGCGCGGCCAGCCTGGCGGCGGAGACGGGCGTGCCGCTGCCCACCATGCAGAAGCTGGCGGGCAAGCTGGCGGCGGCCGGCCTGCTGCAGTCGGAACGCGGCGCGCGCGGCGGGCTGCAGCTGGCACGCCCGGCGGCAGGGATCACCCTGGCGGAGATCGTGGAGGCGGTCGAAGGGCCGATCGCCCTGACCAATTGCACGCAGAACCAGCGCCATGATTGCGCGCTGGACGGCTGCTGCACCGTGCGCCCGCACTGGGGCGCTGTGAACGATGCTTTGCGCGGGGCGCTGGCCGATGTGCCGCTGACCCGCCTGGCACAGATGGAAGTACCGGCATGAGCGAGTCTATCCTGACCTCCGACCCCCGTGACGTGGCCGAACTGGACGCGCCCGAAGTGACCGATCGCGCCGCGCGCGAGGCGGCGGCGAGCGCGGCCGATTACCAGCATGGCTGGTCCAGCGAGATCGAGACCGAGTTCGCGCCCAAGGGCCTGAGCGAGGATACCGTGCGCTTCATCTCCGCCAAGAAGAACGAGCCGGAATGGATGCTCGACTGGCGGCTGAAGGCGTTTCGCCTGTGGCAGACGATGGAAGCGCCCGACTGGGCCAAGCTGAAGGTCGCGCCGATCGATTACCAGGACGCGTTCTACTACGCCGCGCCCAAGCAGAAGCCGACGCTGGAAAGCCTGGACGAGCTCGATCCAGAGATCCGCCGCGTGTACGACAAGCTGGGCATTCCGCTGGCCGAGCAGGAGCTGCTGGCCGGGGTCGAGGGCGCGCGCCGGGTGGCGGTGGATGCGGTGTTCGACAGCGTCAGCGTCGCCACCACCTTCCGCAAGGAGCTGGAGGCATCCGGCGTCATCTTCCGCTCCATCAGCGAGGCGATCCGCGAATATCCGGAGCTGATCCGCAAGTGGCTGGGCCGCGTCGTGCCGCAGCGCGACAATTTCTTCGCCACGCTGAACAGCGCGGTCTTTTCCGACGGCACCTTTGTCTACATCCCCGAAGGTGTCCGCTGCCCGATGGACCTCAGCACCTATTTCCGCATCAATGCGGAAAATACCGGGCAGTTCGAACGCACGCTGATCATTGCGGAGAAGGGCAGCTATGTCAGCTACCTGGAAGGTTGCACCGCGCCGATGCGCGACGAGAACCAGCTGCACGCCGCGGTGGTGGAACTGGTCGCGATGGAGGATGCGGAGATCAAGTACTCCACCGTCCAGAACTGGTACCCCGGCGATGCTGAGGGGAAGGGCGGCATCTACAACTTCGTGACCAAGCGCGGCCTGTGCCAGGGTGCCCGGTCCAAGATCAGCTGGACGCAGGTGGAAACCGGCAGCGCCGTCACCTGGAAGTACCCGTCCTGCGTGCTGAATGGCGAGGACTCGGTGGGCGAGTTCTACTCGATCGCGGTCACCAACAATCACCAGCAGGCCGATACCGGCACCAAGATGATCCACAATGGCAAGGGTTCGCGCTCGACCATCATCTCCAAGGGCATCAGCGCCGGCAAGTCGAACAACACCTATCGCGGGCTGGTGCGCGTGGCGGCCAATGCGGAGGGCGTGCGCAACTTCACGCAATGCGACAGCCTGCTGCTGGGCGACCAGTGCGGCGCGCACACGGTGCCGTACATCGAGGTGCGCAATCCCGGCGCGCAGATCGAGCATGAGGCCACCACCAGCAAGATCAGCGACGACCAGCTGTTCTACGCCATGCAGCGCGGTCTCGACAGCGAGGCGGCGGTGGCGCTGATCGTCAACGGTTTCGCCAAGGAAGTGCTGAAGGAGCTGCCGATGGAGTTCGCGGTCGAGGCGCAGAAGCTGCTGGCGATCAGCCTGGAGGGGTCCGTCGGATGACCGAACGCAAGACCCTGGGCGTGCGTGAAGGCACCGATCCGCCGGCCATCAAGAAGAAGGGCCGCGGGTGGGAGATCAACACGGCGCGGCTGGACCAACTGCACGAGCGCGCGCGCGACATGCGCCGGCATCCCACGGAAGCGCACAAGGCGCTGGCCGACCGCTTCGCCACGGCGGATTTCGGGCAGTACACCTGGAAGCAGTTCCCGGTGATCGGCAGCGCCATCGTCGATTTCGCCTGCCTGGAACTGGGCATGGCGATCGCCATCGACGAGGAAGGCGATCCGCTGACCCATCGGCGCGACAAGAGCCTGGAAGCGGTCGGCATCCGCACGATGCACCTGAACGCCGCGGAAATCCTGACCGACATGGATGCCCTGCTGCCCCGCATTGCGGCCGGCATGCGGATGCGCATCGGCGACAAGCAGACTGCCCGCAAGGCGCATTACCGCGCCAATCCGGGCCAGACCAGCGGCCGGGTGCCTGGCCGTGACGGGCCGCCGCGTGGCGGTCCGGGTCGCGACGGGCCAGGACGGGCCGGGCCGGGCAGGACCGGACATGACCGCAAGCGGTAAGCTTCCCATGCGCTATGGATGCCGCACCTGCAGGAGCACGCCTCATGACTGACGAGTTGCGCCCGAGCACCATCTGCGGCCTGCTATATTGCGGCGACATCGGCGAACGCCACACCAACATGGCGGATTCCGGTGGCGATCCGTTGCTGATCTATGTGCAGAACGCGGCCACCCTGGCCCGCTCCCTTGCGGCGCACGAGCAGGCGCTGACGCTCGTCACCAACGATGCCATGCGCGTCGGCGGGCTGGTGGAGCAGGCCGGCGCCACCGGGCTGATCGCGGTGGAGGAAGTCGCATTCACGCTGGAGGTGCCGCGCGGCATTCCGTTCTATTCCGCCCATTTCAAGCTGGAGCTGCTGCGCCTGTTCGGCGAAGGCCGGTTCGGCGCCTTTCCCGCGCTGTTGGACCTGGATGTGGTGGCATTGCGGCCATTGGCCTTCCCGCCACGACCCGGCCTGTGGGCCTATGACATCGCACACGAGATGCTGGACGGGTCCGGCGGTGCGGTCGCCAGCCTGCAGGATCTCGCCGGCGTGCCGCTGCAATCGCGCAGCTGGTTCGGGGGCGAGTTCCTGGCCGGGCCGCAGGCGGAATTCGCGCGGCTGTGGCAGATGGTGGAGGAGCTCTGGCCGGATTACTGCAACTCCGCGGGCGAGTGGTATCACAGTGGTGACGAGATGGTGGTGTCCGCCGCGCTGAACCGGCTGGTCGACGACGGCATGACCGTCAACGATGCGGGCCGCGCCGGGCTGGTGTCCCGCTGGTGGTCGGTCCGCACGACACGCCGGTTGGGCCGGCTGGCCGATGCGCAGCAATGCGCGATCCTGCACCTGCCGGCGGACAAGCACCTGCTGGCGCGCCATTCCACCCGCCCCTTCGCCGCGGACGCCTTCGTCACCGACCTGCGCGCCGACGTGAAGGGCCGCGATTCCATCCTGCGCACCATCGCGCACAATCTGAAGGGGCGCCGCTTCGCCCCGCTGCTGGACTGACATGACCATGCTCATCATCGACAATCTTCATGCCGAAATCGACGGCAAGCCGATCCTCAAGGGCCTGACCCTCACCGTGAACGCGGGCGAGATCCACGCGATCATGGGCCCCAACGGTGCCGGCAAGTCGACGCTGGCCTATGTGCTGGGCGGGCGCCCCGGATATGAGGTGACGGGCGGTTCGGTCACGCTGAACGGCGCCGACCTGCTGGACATGGACCCGCATGAACGCGCCACCGCCGGCATGTTCCTGGGCTTCCAGTACCCGGTGGAGATCCCGGGCGTCTCCAACGTGCAGTTCCTGCGCGAGGCGCTGAACGCGCAGCGCACCGCGCGGGGCGAAGCGCCGCTGTCGGGCGGGGACTTCCTGAAGCTGGCACGGGAGAAGGCCGGGCTGCTGCGGATGGACATGGAGATGCTGAAGCGCAACGTGAATGTCGGCTTCTCCGGCGGCGAGAAGAAGCGCGCGGAGATGGTGCAGATGGGCATCCTCGACCCTGCCTTTGCCGTGCTGGACGAGACCGATAGCGGCCTCGACATCGATGCGCTGCGCGTGGTCGGCGACGGGATCAACGCCATCATGCGGGCGCCCGACAAGGCGGTGCTGCTGATCACGCATTACCAGCGGCTGCTGGATTATGTGCGCCCCGATTTCGTGCACGTGCTGGCCGCCGGCCGCATCGTCACCAGCGGCGGGCCTGAACTGGCGCAGCGGCTGGAGAGCGAAGGCTACGAGGCGGTGGCGTGATGGCCACCTTGCCTACCACCCGTGACGAGAACTGGCGCTATGCCGATGGCGCGGTGCTGGCGCAGCTGGACCCGGACGTGCTGGACCAGTGGGACGATTTCGATGTCGCCCCGGGTGAGACGGCGCGCCGCATCATCATGGCCGGCGGGGCCGGGCCGGAGCTGATCCGGGTGCGCGTCACCGTGGGTGATGGCGCCACGGCGGAGCTGTTCGGCGTGGTCGCCGGCGATGCCTATGCGCGGCTGGAGGTGGTCGTCCATCTGGGCCGGGGCGCGCATTTCCAGTTCGGCGGCGTCACCATCGGCGGCGGCGACGCGGTGCGGGAGATCGTGACCCGCATGGACCATGCGCTGCCCGACGCCACCAGCGACCAGGTGATCCGCGCGGTCCACTGGGGCACCGCGACCGGCAATTTCCTGGGCCGGATCGACGTGGCGCGCCATGCGCAGAAGACCGACGCGGCGCAGGACTTCAAGGGGCTGATCCTGGAACGCGGCGCGGCGACCAATGCCCGGCCGGAGCTGGAGATCTATGCCGATGACGTGAAATGCGCCCACGGCGCCTCCATCGGCCAGCTGGACGAGAGCGCCCGGTTCTACATGGCCGCGCGCGGCCTGCCGCCCGAGCTGGCGCGCAAGCTGCTGGTGCAGGCCTTCATCGGCGATGCCTTCGCCGCGCTGGGGGACGAGGGCGAGCAGGAGCGTTTGATGGACGTGGCGCTGGCCGCGCTGGGAGACCGGTCATGAGCAGCGCCGCGCCGACACTGGCGCCGCCACTGTCGCGCAAGGCCGACTTCCCCGGCCTGCTGACCGCCGGCGGGCAGCCGTGGCATTACCTGGACACCGCCGCCACCTCGCAGAAGCCGCAAGTTGTCATCGACGCGATGACCCGCGCGATCGGGGCCGATTACGCCACCGTGCATCGCGGCGTCTATGGCCGATCCGCCAACATGACGCTGGGTTACGAGGCCGCGCGCCGGCGCGTCGCCGCCTTCATCGGCGGGCAGGAGGATGAGCTGGTCTTCACCCGCGGCGCGACCGAGGCGATCAACCTGGTCGCCCATCAATGGCCGACCAAAGGCCGGGTGCTGCTGTCCGCGCTGGAGCATCATTCCAACATCGTGCCGTGGCAGCTGGCCGGCTGGCAGGTCGATGTCTGCCCGCTGACCGGCGATGGCCGGATCGACCTGGACGCCGCCGAACGCATGCTTACGGCGGAGCACGCCATGGTGTCCTTCGCCCACGTGTCCAACGTGCTGGGCAGCGTGCTGGACGCGCCCCGCGCGGCGGAGCTGGCGCACAATGTCGGCGCGCTGCTGCTGCTGGATGGCTGCCAGTCCGCTCCGCGGCTGACGCTCGATGTGGCGGCGCTCGGCTGCGACTTCTATGCCTTCAGCGGCCACAAGCTGTACGGCCCGACCGGGATCGGCGCGCTATGGGGCCGCAGCGAGCTGCTGAACCGGATGCCGCCCTGGCAGGGCGGTGGCTCGATGATCGACAAGGTCACCTTTGCGCAGAGCACCTACCTGCCCGCGCCCACAAGGTTCGAAGCCGGCACGCCCGCCATCGTTGAGGCGATCGCGCTGGCCGTGGCGTGCGACTATGTGGACGGGATCGGGCGCGACACGATCCATGCGCACGAGACGCAGCTGGTGGCGCAATTGCGCGAAGGCTTGCGCCAGTTCGACGACATCACCCTGTTCGGGCCGGAGGACAGCGCCGGCATCGTATCCTTTGCGATGCATGGGGTTCACCCGCACGATCTGGGCACCATATTGGATGAAGAGGACGTTGCCATCCGGGCCGGGCACCATTGCGCGCAGCCTTTGATGGAGCTGCTGGATGTGCCGGCCACGGCGCGCGCCAGCTTCGGCCTCTACAGCGACGAGGACGACGTCGCCGCGCTGCTGCGCGGCATCGCGCGGACCAGAAGGATTTTCGGATGACCCCGGACGAACAGCAATTGGCCAAACCGCCCCGCGCACGCGTTTCCGACCCGGACCTCGCGCCGGAGGAGCCCCGGCAGAAGGACTACCTGTCCGGCTTCCTGGCGCAGAAACCGGCGGAGCAGCCCGCGGGCGAGCCCGGCGGCGCCATGTATGATGCGGTGATCGAGGCGTTGAAGGACATCTTCGACCCAGAGATACCGGTCAACATCTACGATCTGGGGCTGATCTACGGCGTGGACGTGACGCCCGATGCCGATGTGGCGATCACCATGACGCTGACCACGCCGCACTGCCCGGTGGCCGAAACCATGCCGGGCGAGATCGAGATGCGCGTGGGCGCGCTGCCCGGCGTGCGTGATGCGCAGGTCAACGTCACCTGGGATCCGCCGTGGGATCCGTCCAAGATGACCGACGAGGCCCGCCTCGAACTGGGGATGCTGTAATGGCGACGACCGCACCTGTCCGCGCCCGGCCGGCCGCCGTCAACCTGACGCCCTCCGCCGAGGCGCGCGTGGCCGAACTGATGGGCAAGGCGCCTGAAGGCTCGATCGGCGTGAAGCTGTCGACCCCCCGGCGCGGCTGTTCGGGCCTGGCTTATTCGGTCGATTATGTCAGCGAAGAAGCCGCCTTCGACGAGAAGATCGAGACGCCCGGCGGCACCTTCTACATCGACGGGGCCAGCGTGCTCTATCTGGTGGGCAGCACGATGGACTGGGTGGAGGATGACTTCACCGCCGGCTTCGTGTTCACCAATCCCAACGCCAAGGGCGCGTGCGGCTGCGGCGAAAGCTTCATGGTCTGACTCCTGCTGATCCTTCCTGAAGGGGGAGGATCAGCAGTCGTTCAACGCCGGCCCAGCGCCGCCACACAGGCCGCGCGGTCGACTTCCTGCCCGTCACTGGCACGGCGTGCATCCACCCAGGTCGCCACCGGCTCCGCACCCTGCTGCAGCGGGTACAGGAACACATCCAGCACGCAGGCGGTGCTGCTGAATTGCAGCTTGCGCATGTCGCCTTCGCGCACATCCAGCCGGGGCTGCCCGAACTGCCGCACCAGCGTGGCGCCGTCGCGTTGGATCACCCGTTCCAGCCCGGCCATCTGCTGGATCTGCGGCGCCAGGAAACCGGTCTGCGGCGGCGGGGCGGGGCGTTCCGGCGGCGGCTGCTGTGTCTGCACATCCGGGCGCGGCGGCGGGCGCTGGCCAGTGCCACCCGCCTGCGGGATGGTGGTGCAGGCCGCCAGGCCGGTCAGCAACAGGGGGGCAAGGAGGCGAGGGGTCATGCTTTGTCCAGCTTGCGATGCAGCAGATGGGTGGCCGCTGCCGCCCCTAGCAGCGGGGCGATGAACGCAACACCCGGTACGGCCAGCAGCACGGCGATCATGCCGCCCAAAAGGAACCGTTCGGCGCGGGTGAAGGGCGCGGGCTGGCCGCTATCGCTCCGGTGGCGCAGCCAGACCATGTCCTGCAGTTCCCGCCCCAGCAGCACGGCATTGACCAGCAGGAACAGAGCCAGCGTGCCGACCCCGGTCACCAGCAGCGCGACCGCGAACGGCAAGGCCAGCAGGTTCGCCAGCAGCGCGCGCCCCGCACCCGCCAGCGCCACGCGCGCTTGCGTGGGCAATGACGGATCGCGGGCGCGCTGGGCGGCGGCGGGGTAATGCCGCTGCTCCACCAGCGCGACCACCTCGTCCGCGAAGAAGGCGATCACCGCCATCGCCACGATCCGCCAGCCGAGCCACAGGCCAAGCCCCACCAGCAGCACCGACAGCGCCGCGCGCAGCGGCCCCGCGCCGGCGAACAGCGCATCCTCCAGCCCGGCGGTAGCGAACAGCCAGTCCAGCCCCCACCAGCCCGCGCCGGCCAGAGCGGCGAACAGCAGCAGCGACACGGCGAGGCTGCGCGCCAGGATGGCCAGCACGCGCGGCCGGGCCAGTTCGCGGCAAGCCAGCATCAGGGATCGGGTGACAGCGAGCATACGGGGTTGCGATTGCGCGGGCGGCAGGGCAAGTCAACGCCCGCCGGGCAGGCCTGCCACGGCGTCTCCCCCTTTCCAGCTGTGTGGAACCCGAATGTCCGAACCCCGCTACGATGTCATCGCCATCGGCAACGCCATCGTCGATGTCATGGCCCCGGCCGAAGACGACCTGATCGCGCGGCTGGGCCTGAACCGGGGCGGCATGACGCTGGTGGACGAGGTCGGTGCCGATACCCTGTACGATGCGATGGGCCCCGCGCGGGAGATTTCGGGCGGGTCCGCCGCCAACACGCTGGCCGGCCTCGCCGTGCTGGGTGCGCGCTGCGCCTTCATCGGGCAGGTCGCGGACGACCAGCTGGGCGATGTGTTCGCGCATGACATCCGCGCCGCCGGGATCGACTTCGACACGCCGGCCCGCGCCGGGCAGCCGGCCACCGCGCGCTGCCTGATCTTCGTCAGCCCCGATGGGCAGCGCACCATGAACACCTTCCTGGGAGCCAGCCAGTTCCTGCCCGCCGAGCTGATCGACGAGGACGCGATCGCCGACGCCCGCGTGCTGTATCTGGAAGGCTACCTGTGGGATCCGGAGGAGCCGCGCGCCGCCATGCGCCGGGCGATCGCCGCCGCCCGCACCGCCGGGCGGCTGGTCGCCTTCACCCCGTCCGAGGAATTCGTGATCGCCCGCCATGGCGACGATTTCCGCGCCCTGATCGCGGCCGGGCAGATCGACATCCTGTTCGCCAATCAGGGCGAGCTGGCGGCGCTGACGGGCGAGGCCGATTTCGATGCCGGCCTAGCGCAGCTCGGCGCCAAGGTGCCGGTGCTGGTGGTGACGCGCGGCGCCGATGGCGCTGTGGCGCTGGTCGATGGGGTGCGGACCGAAGTCGCGGCGGAGCCGGTTGCGCGCGTGGTCGACACGACGGGCGCGGGCGACCTGTTCGCCGCCGGGTTCCTGTTCGGCCATGTGCAGGGGGAGGACGCCGCCACCTGCCTGCGCCGGGGCGCGATCGCCGCGGGTGAGATCATCAGCCATTATGGCGCCCGCACGGAAGTGAACCTGAAGCAGCTGATGGCCGACCGGCTGGGCTGAGGCGCCCCTGTTCCCGGCCCCTCTGGCCATCCGCCCGCCTGAAAGTTAAGGTCGGGCGCATGGCTGGGTCGGGTTCGGAACGGGTGTTTGAGCGGGCGGACGCCTTCCGCAAGGTGCGCGAGGCGCATCAGACGGAGATGGCGGAGGATTATGTCGAGCTGATCGGCGACCTGATCCGCCAGCATGGCGAGGCGCGGCTGACCGACATCGCCGACAGCGTGGGCGTGACCCAGGCCACCGCCAGCAAGGTGGTGGCCCGCCTGCGCCGCGACGGCCTGGTGGAGAACCGCCGCTACCGCTCCATCTTCCTCAGCGAAGCCGGGCAGGCCATGGCCACCATGTCCCGCGCCCGCCACCGGGCAGTGTTCGAATTCCTGCGTGCGCTGGGCGTGGACGAGGCCACCGCGCACGAGGATTCCGAAGGCATGGAGCACCATGTCAGCGAGACCACGCTGGACCGGCTGCGCGCGCTGACGGCCGAACTGCGCGCGCGCCAGACGCCTGCAGGCGATTAGGATTCAGCCACCGGTAACCACCCGCCTTCACGCGGCCTTCGCTCATGCGCTGCTACCACCGGCAAGAATTTGCAGGGTGGAGGCAGCATGGCGGGTGTCGGGAAGGGCAGGGTGGTCCGCATTGTTGCGGCACTCGCGCGGGTGGCGATGGCTGCCGGCATCGGCTGCATGGTGTTTTCGGCTGCCGTGACGCTGATCCTGGCAAATGGTGCATCGCCGACCCTGGTCGAACTCGCCGCCGATCTGGGCGTGCAGGGCGCGATGTGGGCGGTGGCAGGGTTCGTGGCGGATCGGCTGCTGCGGGTGGCCGGCGGGCGCCGGAGCGAACCGGTCGCGCCAGCGCCGCCATCCTGGCACAATCAGCATCTAGGGCACGAACGGCAGGCAAGGCCAGTCCACCGCCCTGCACCTTTGCCAACGGGATGGTGGACCGTGCTCGGTGTGCCAGCCGATGCCGTGCCGGCCAGTTTCGAAAGTGCCGCCCGCACCCTGTTGCGGCAATCCCATCCGGATCGCTGGGCCACCGCGGAGCCTGCCCGCCGGCAGGAAGCGGAAGGGCGCACCCGCGTCATCCTGCAGGCCCTGGCGGAGGCGCGGGCTTCCTCGCGCTGAAGGCGGATCGTTCTGGAACCCTGTACTAGGCGTCTTCGCGCGCCACCTCGCGCCAGCCGATATCCCGCCGGCAGAAGCCGGAAGGGAAGTCGACCGCCTCCACCGCGCGGTACGCCGCCGCCTGCGCCTCGCGAACGGTTGCGCCGCTGGCGGTGACGTTCAGCACCCGGCCTCCCGCCGCCACCAGCGCGCCGGCATCGTCCAGCGCGGTGCCGGCGTGGAACACCTGCGCCCCGGTCGCCTCCGCTGCATCAAGCCCGTCGATCGCGCCGCCCTTCTCCGGCACGTCGGGATAGCCGCGCGCCGCAAGCACCACGGTCAGCGCCGGATCGGGCGCGAAGTCGGGCGGGGGCATGGCGGCCAGTCGCCCTTCGGCACAGGCCAGCAGGTATTCGCCCAGATCACCCCGCAGCCGCAGCATCAGCACCTGACATTCCGGATCGCCGAAGCGGCAATTGTACTCGACCAGCTTCGGCCCATGCTCGGTCAGCATCAGCCCGGCATAGAGCACGCCGCTATACGGCATGCCTTCGGCCGCCATGGCGACCACGGTGGGCCGCACGATGGCCTCCATCGCCTCCGCCTGCAGGGCCGGGGTCAGCACGCGCGCGGGGCTGTAGGCGCCCATGCCGCCGGTGTTGGGGCCGATGTCGCCATCGCCCACCCGCTTGTGATCCTGCGCGCTGCCGAAGGGCAGGATATGCGTGCCGTCGGTGATGGCGAACAGGCTGGCCTCCTCGCCATGCATGAACTCCTCGATCACCAGCGTTGCTCCGGCGGCGGAGAACATGTCGGCAATCGCCGTCTCCGCATCGGTGCGGTTCTCCGCGATCACCACGCCCTTGCCCGCCGCCAGCCCGTCCGCCTTCAGCACATAGGGGGCGGTGAAGCGGTCCAGCGCCGCCAGTGCCGCGTCCGCGCTCTCCACCCGGACATAGCCGGCGGTGGGGATGTCGTGCCGCGCGCACAGATCCTTGGTGAAGCCCTTGCTGCCTTCCAGCTGCGCCGCGGCCCCGGACGGCCCGAAGACCGCCACGCCGGCGGCTCGCAGCGAATCGGCCAGGCCGTCCACCAGCGGCGCTTCCGGCCCGATCACGACCAGGCCGATATGCCCGGCCGCGCAGAAGCTTGTCACGGCGGCATGGTCGCCCACATCCAGCGTCACCAGCGCGGCATGGCGCGCGATGCCCGGATTGCCCGGAGCCGCGAACAGTCTACCACCATCGGCCAAGAGCTGGGATTGCGCCAGCTTCCATGCCAGCGCATGTTCGCGCCCGCCCCCACCCAGCAGCAGGATATTCATGCCCGGCCCCACTTCCTTCTTCGACGACAGCGGCGAACCCGCCCCCGGGCTGGTAGCGAAGGGCAAGCCGGGCGACAATTCCGCACCCCTGACCATCACCGAGATTTCCGGCCTGCTGAAGCGCACGGTGGAAGACCGCTTTGGCCATGTCCGGCTGCGCGGGGAATTGTCGGGCGTGAAGCGGGCCGCCAGCGGGCACCTGTATTGCTGCCTGAAGGATGACGGCGCGATCATCGACGGGGTGATGTGGCGCACCGGGGCGCAGCGCCTGGGCTTCGTGCCGGAGGACGGGATCGAGATCGTCGCCACTGGCAAGCTGACCACCTATCCCGGCCGCTCCAAGTACCAGGTCGTGATCGACAGCATGGAGATCGCGGGTGAGGGCGCGCTGCTGGCGCTGCTGGAGAAGACCCGCAAGCGGCTGGAGGCGGAAGGGCTGTTCGCCAGCGAGCGGAAGCGGGCGCTGCCCTTCATGCCGCGGGTGATCGGCGTGGTCACCAGCCCCACCGGCGCGGTGATCCGCGACATCCTGCACCGGCTGGCCGACCGCTGCCCGACCCATGTGCTGGTTTGGCCGGTGCTGGTGCAGGGGCAGGGCTCCGCCGCGCAGGTCACCGCTGCCATTGAAGGGTTCAACGGGATGCCGGCCGGCGGCGCGATCCCCCGGCCCGACCTGCTGATCGTGGCACGCGGCGGCGGATCGATCGAGGATCTGTGGGCCTTCAACGAGGAAGCGGTGGTCCGCGCCATCGCCGGCTCCGCCATTCCCACGATCAGCGCCGTGGGGCATGAGACGGACACCACGCTCGCCGATTTCGCCGCCGACCGCCGCGCTCCCACGCCCACCGCCGCGGCGGAGATCGCGGTGCCGGTGCTGCGCGAGTTGGCCGCCACGCTGGACGAGTTCGGCCTGCGCCAGCGCCGCTGCGCGCTGCGCCCGGTGACGCTGGGGCGGGAGCGGCTGGAGGCGCGCGTCGCCCGCCTGCCGCAGCCGCAGGCACTGGCGGCCGCCGCGCAGCAGCGGCTGGACGATGCGGGCGAACGCCTGCGCCGGGGGCTCGCCGACCGGGCCACCGCCGCGCGGCACCGGCTGGCCGACGATGGTGCGCGCCTGTCGCTGTCGCTGCTGCGTGAACGGGTCCGCTCCGCCGGGCGCGATCTCGCCGCCATCCGCCTGCGCCCGGCCATGCTGGAACGCGAGCTGCAGACGCGGCAGCAGCGGCTGGACGCGCTGGACCGGGTGCGGCGGCAGCTGGACCCCAAGGCGCCGCTGCAGCGCGGCTATGCGCTGGTCCACGCCGACGGGCATGCGGTCGTCGCGAGCCGCGATCTGGCCGCCAGCCTGCCTTCCCTGGTGCTGGAGTTCGCAGATGGTACGCTGGACGTGATTCCGCAGGATGCGTCTGCTCCCCCTGGCGCTTCGCCCCGCCGCAAGCCCGCCCGGTCGCCGGCCGGTGCTGCAACGCAGCAGCCGAAATTGCTTTAGGAGGCCGCAATCGCTAGGTTGCGGGCATGCTGATGAAGTCCGGTGAAGAACCCGCCACCCTGATCTACGGACCCAACGGTTTCCGCATGGTGCAGCCGGGCCGTTTCGTGCTGTGCGCGGTCAGCGGGGAAGCGATCGATCTGGAGGAGCTGCGGTACTGGAGCGTGGAGCGGCAGGAGGCCTATGCCAGTGCCGCCATCGCGACCGCCCGGCTGAGCGGGCAAGCCTGATCCGCCGCCTGCTGATCCCCGCGCCAGTGCTGGCGCTGATGGCCTGCGTGCCTGCGGTGCCGACAAGCGCTCCAATGCCGGTTGCCGCGCCGGGGCAAACGCCCAGCGGCGCAACCGCCACTCCGGTGCGGCCTGCGCCTCCCGTCGCACCGGATCCCTTCCGGCCGGCGGGCCCCGCCACCTTCTCCTTCGCGGGCGAGCTGACACAGGGCGGCTGGCTGCGCGGGCAGGCGCCGGGCGGCACCGTGGCGGCGCGGATCGACGACCAGCCGCTGGTGCTGGATGCCGACGGCCACTTCTTTGCCGCGCTGGACCGGGATGCGCCGGCGCAGGCGCTGCTGTCCGCGACCCTGGCCGATGGCCGCACGGTGGATCAGCCGGTCACCGTCTCCCCACGGGACTGGGACATCCAGCGGGTGAATGCCTCCCGCACCGCGGGCGTCCCGTCGGACAGCTTCATGGCCCGGCGGCGCCCCGAACTGGACGCCATCATCGCCGCCCGGGCGCAGGAGACCGGCGCGCAGGGGTGGCGGCAGGATTTCGCCTGGCCGGTCGCCGGGCGCATATCCGGCCGGTTCGGGTCGCAGCGGATCTATCGCGGGGAGCCGGGCAGCTACCATTCCGGGCTCGACATCGCGCCGGGCGCTGGCACCCCCTATGTGGCGCCCGCCGATGGCGTGGTGGTGCTGGTGGCGGAGCAACCCTTCAGCCTGGAGGGGAACCTGCTGATCGTGGACCATGGCGCGGGGCTCAACAGCGCGTTCCTTCATTCGCAATCGATCGCCGTCCGCGAAGGGCAGCGGGTGCGGCAGGGGGAGGTGCTGGGCCGCGTCGGTGCGACCGGGCGCGCCACCGGGCCGCATCTGCACTGGAGCCTGATGTGGCGCGGGCGGCGGCTGGATCCGCTGCTGTTCCTGCCGCCGCAGGGCTGAGGCGCCATCGTGCGCCAGCGCTATCGCCGGTGGCTGCGACTGCTGCCGCTGGCATTGCTGGCGCTGCTTGTCGCCCCCGGCACCTGGTGGCGCGACCAGCCCTTGCCGCTTGGCGAGCAGGCGGTGCTTTCCGTCACATCGCTGGAACTGGACCAGCCGCGGCACTGGCCGGCAGGGCTGACGCTGGCGGGCGCGTGGCACATCGCCAGCCGGCATGAAGGGTTCGGCGGCTATTCCGCACTGCTGGTGCTGCCCGGCGATCGCCTGCTGGCCTTCAGCGACCGGCGGGACTTCTTGGAGTTCCCGGTACCGGACACGGCGGCCGGCCCGGTGCGGATCGGGCCGGTCCCGCAGGATCCGGCGGGCCGTTACAAGCAGTCCGATTACGAGAGCGCCACCCGCGATCCGCTGACCGGTCGCCGCTGGCTGGGGGTGGAGGGCGCCAATGCCATCCGCCGGCTGGATGCACAGGGGCGGCCGGACGGCTTTGTTTCTCCGCCGCTCATGCAGCGCTGGCCATCCAATCAGGGGCCGGAGGCAATGGCCCGCCTGCCTGACGGCCGCTTTGTCGTGCTGGCGGAGGGCAGCCCCGGCAGCAAGCCGCGCAACAGCGAAGGGGTGCTGTTCGCGGGCGATCCGGTGGACGGGGCGCCGGCAACGCGCTTCCGCTTTCCCCGGCAGGGCCGCTACCGGCCGACGGACATGGCCGCGCTGCCCGATGGGCGCGTGCTGATCCTGCAGCGGCAGATCACGCCCGGCCTGCCGCCATTAGGCGCGCTGCTGGCGATCGCCGACCCGGCCACGATCCGTCCCGGGCGCCCGTGGCACTGGCAGGTGCTGGCGCCGCTTTCCCCGCCCATGCCGCGGGAGAATTACGAAGGGCTGGCGGTCACCCCCGCACCCGGCGGCGGGCACCACCTCTGGCTGATCTCCGACGACAACCAGTCCAGTCTGCAGCGCACCTTGCTGATCAAGCTGCACTGGAACGGGTAGGGGTCAGCCCGTCACGCCCAGATGGCCGGGCCCGAAGGCTTCGGGCAGCAGGGCGGACAGGCGCAGGTCGCGCCGGTCGCCGCCGCCGGCGCAGGTGACCGCCGGGTCCGCGCCGTCCAGGCTGGCCAGTTCGTGCAGCACCTGCCGGCAGCGGCCGCAGGGGACCGGCACGGCGCTTTCCGCAGCCACGGCCACGCTGACCAGCCCGCCCCGGCGCCCTTCGCCCAGCGCGCGGGCCACGGCCACCGTCTCGGCACAGAGCGACAGGCCGTAGCTGGCATTTTCCACATTGGTGCCCGTCACCACGGCGCCATCGGCGAACAGCAGCGCGGCGCCCACCCGGAACCGGGAATAGGGGGCGTAGGCATGGGCCAGCGCGCCTTGCGCCACGGCCAGCAGATCGTCGTTCGTCATGACCAATGCCCTAGGGCTGCGCCACCACCCAGCGCAAGGGCGTGTCCGCCGCCTCGCTGCGATAGGCGGCATTGGCGGTCCACAAGGTCCAGGGCCGGCCGGCATAGTCGGGCTGCAACCAGTCGCCGGTCAGCCACAGCCCGCGATCGAACCGGGCGGCCAGCTGATGATGCGCCTCGAACTCCGGGCTGATCGCCAGGATCGCAGGGGCGCCGGCATGGCGTTCGATCTGGTTCAGGAACGTCGTCAGTTCGCCCTGCAGCCCGGTGGCGGCCACCGGATCGGCGCAAGCGTCCGCGGTGCGGGCCAGCGCCACGGCCGGCGGCAGCAGGCGCGCATCGCGTGGCACGGTGATCACGAAATTGGCCGCCTGCGCATCGGCCGGCGCACAGGGGTCGTACAGGTGCAGCGCGCCCATGCTGAGGCCGGCGGCATGCCCGGCGGCCAGCGCATCCGCAAAGCGCGGGTCGCGCCCGGAGGCCCCGCGGCTCGCCTCCAGATAGGCGAAGCGCGCGCCTGTGGCGGCCAGCGCGCGCAGGTCCACCGGCCCGTCAGCGGCACTCAGCAGCACGCCCTGCACGGGAAAGGCCGTGCGGTCCGGCGTCCAGTGCGCCGCCTGCCACCAACCCCAGGCCGCAGCGGGCAGGCACAGCAGCAGCAGCGCCAGCGCCACGCGCCAGCGCCTTGCCTGCCACCATGCCCGTCTGCGTCCCATTCCGCCGCCCTGCCGCAAAGCGGTGAACAAGCGCTTACCTGCAGAGATCTGCCATCACCCCTTGATGTGCAACACGCAGATCAGCGTGAACAGGCGGCGGGCGGTGGCGAAATCGGCATCGACCTTGCCCTCCAGCGCTTCCTGCAGCTGGCGGGTCGCGCGGTCGTGAATCGCGCGGCGGGCCATGTCGATCGTCTCGATCTCCTGCGCCGAAGGGTTGCGCACCGCCTTGTAGTAGCTGTCGCAGATCGCAAAATATTCGCGGATGTCGCGCCGGAAGCGGGCGAGACCCAAGCCGATCGCGCCGGCCTCCACGCCGTCGCCGTCGCGCAGCCACAGGTCCAGCCGGCCATCGGCGACCGACAGGCGCAGCGTCCACGGGCCGCCATGCCCCTGTTCCACCGCCCGCAGCGGCACGAAATGATTGTCCGCCACCAGGTCGGTCATCGCAGCGGTACGCTCGCGCTCCACATCCTCGCTGCGCGACAGGATGGTGGAATCGTCCAGCTCGACATGAGCGATACGGTCGGTGCGGGTGGTTGGATCTTGCATGGCGGTCGGCTGCTTTCGCAAATTGGCGGGCTTTGCGCAATTCGGCTGGCAATGGCCGGGGTGCCGGTCCGTTCCGGTCCACAGCTTGTCCACAGGCTGCGCACAGGGCTCTGCACCGCACGGCCATTGCTGCCGGGGCGCGCACAGGGCACACCGCGCGCCATGGCCACGCTTCCCGATATTCTCCGCCACCCGGCCGCCGCTTCGGCCGAGTCGAACACGCCGCAGCCCCGCGCGCTGCCCGCGAACCTGGATGCGGAGGCCGCCTTCCTGGGCGCGGTGATGATCGACAATCGCGTGCTGGAGGAACTGACCGTTCCCCTGCGTGCCGACCATTTCTTCGAGCCGCTGCACGGCCGCATCTTCGACCGGATCACCCTGCAGATCGACAAGCAGATGGTGGTCACCCCCGTTACGCTGAAGCCGTTCTTCGATGCGGACCCGGCCATGGCGGAGCTGGGCGGCCCGTCCTACCTGCTGCGGCTGACGGCCGACGGCCAAGGCCTGCTCGTGCCGCGCGAACTGGCGCAGCAGATCTACGACCTGGCGCTGCTGCGCGAACTGGTCAGTGTGGGCCGCGAACTGGTGGAGGGCGCGCTCGACACCTCCGAATCGGTCGAACCGATGCTGCAGATCGAGTCGGCGGAAGCCGCGCTGTTCAAGGTGGCCGAGGGCGCGACCGGGCAGAACGAGGCGGAAAGCTTCCGCGGCGCGACCGGCAAGGCGCTGGCCATGATCGAGACGGCGATCAATTCCGGCGGCCATGTCAGCGGCAAGACGACGGGCCTCACCTCCATTAACGAAAAGGTCGGCGGGCTGCATGATTCCGACCTGATCATCCTGGCCGGCCGCCCCGGCATGGGGAAGAGCTCGCTCGCCACCAACATCGCCTTCAACTGCGCCGATCGCTGGCTGCGCGACAAGCGCGACGGGATCGAGAAGTCGGTCGGAGCGCCGGTCGCCCTGTTCAGCCTGGAAATGTCCAGCGACCAGCTGGCGACGCGTATCCTGGCCGAACAGGCGGGCATCTCCTCCGAAGCGTTGCGCATGGGCAAGATCAGCCGGGACGATTTCCAGCAGCTGTCCTATGCCAGCCAGCGCCTGGCCGAGCTGCCGCTGTATATCGACGACACGCCTGCCTTGTCCGTCTCCGCCCTGCGCGCCCGCGCCCGGCGGCTGAAGCGGCGCCACGGGATCGGGCTGATCGTGCTCGATTACCTGCAGCTGATGCAGGGCAGCGGGCGCAGCCAGGACAATCGCGTGAACGAGATTTCGGAAATCAGCCGCGGTCTGAAGACGCTGGCCAAGGAATTGCAGGTGCCGGTGATCGCCCTGTCGCAGCTCAGCCGTGCGGTGGAGCAGCGCGAGGACAAGCGCCCGATGCTGTCCGACCTGCGCGAATCCGGCTCCATCGAGCAGGATGCCGACATGGTGTGGTTCATCTTCCGCGAGGATTACTACGTCGCCAGCCGCGAGCCCAAGATGCCGACGGGCGATGGCGACATGAAGGGGCACGAGGCGCATGCCGCCTGGCAGGCGGAAATGGAGCAGGTCTATGGCCTGGCCGAACTGATCGTGGCCAAGCAGCGCCACGGTGCCACCGGCAAGGTGCGCCTGCGCTTCGAGCCCAAGATCACCCGCTTCTCCGACCTGGCGGAAGGTGAGTATGGCGGCGGGGGCGGCGGCTACGATTAAGCCAGGCGGCGCCTAGGCAATGGGCTGGCTGTGTGTCCGCCCGGGAAGGTGGAGATAGGTGGGGGAGAAGCAGCCGATCGCCTGCAGCCCTTCCCAGTCGAGGATCGTCAGCCGATCGCCATCGCGCACCACGACATTGTCGGCGCGCAGGCCCTGCAGCACGCGGTTGACGTGAACGGTGGTCAGGCCCAGCGCTTCGCCCAACTGCTCCTGCGTCAGCGGCACGCGGCAGCTATCGCCGTTCGCCTCTCCCCTGGCGCGCAGCCGGGTGATCAGTTCGCACAGCAGATGGGCGATCCGCTCCTGCGCCGGCCGCTGGCCCAGGCTGGCGATGCGGGCGCCCAGCACCACCTTGTCGTGCGCGGCGAACCAGCCCAGCGCCTCGGCAAAGTCGGCGTCGCGTCGCGCCAGATCCCGCAGGCGTGCCTTGGGGATAGCGGCGACTTCGCATTCGGTCAGGGCGGAAACGCTTTCGCCCGGCGGATCGAAGAAGACATTGTCCAGGTCGCAGATGTCGCCGGACAGCAGGAATGCGGTAATCTGCCGCCGCCCGTCCGCCAGCGTCCGCGTGCGGCATGCCCAACCGCTGAGCACGATGTGCAGATAGGCTGACGGAGTGCCGCTCAGCACGATATCGCTCTTCGCACAGACACGTCTCGGCTCGCGGCACAGCCGCTGCAGGAACTCCAGCGTTTCCGGCAACGGGCAACTCACCCGGCGCAATTGCCCGATGAACTGGTTTGTCCGGTCGCGCGTATGTCCTTGTGTGAATGCGGGCTGCCAAGACAAGAGATCTGACCCTGTTTATTGGAATCGAAGCTGTTCAGTCTTCGGCCCCTTACAATTCAGAACCTTGAGAGTGTCATTCGGTCCAGTACCGGACGGTCGCCGGCTATGTTGCGGTCGAGCCACACGGAACGCTGTTGGCCACAAGCACGTTGGGGGCCGTCAGGAGAGACCGTTGCCCTTGTCGATCCCCAAGGCAGAAACCCGCAACCGGCTCATCCGCCTGATGAGCGAGGCAGATCATGCCTTGCTTGCCCCGCACATGTCGCGGCAGCGCGTCAGCAAGTGCCAGGTTCTGCTGGATCGCGATCAATCGGCCGATCTGGTCTGGTTTCCGGAAAGCGGGGTCAGCAGCCTCATCACCATCTCCCCCGCGGGGCTGAGCGCGGAGAACGGCCTGTTCGGCCGCGATGGCTTCGTGCCCGTGCCGCTTGTTCTGGGCAGCAACCGGGGGCCGCAGCGGGCGGTGGTGCAGGTTGCGGGCGAGTGCCAGACCGTGCCCGTGCCCGAATTCCTGCGGGCGATAGCGGCCAGTCCCGACCTGCATCACCTCCTGCTGCGTTACACGCAGACCCTGCGGATACAGACGGCATTCACGGCGCTGAGCAATGCCGTTCACCACATCGACGAGCGACTGGCCCGCTGGCTGCTGATGACGCATGACCGGCTGGACGGCACCGAATTGCCGCTGACGCATGAATTCCTGTCAACCGTGCTGGGGGTCCGCCGCCCCAGCGTCACCACCGCGCTTCATGTCCTGGAAGGAAAGGGCTTCATCCGTTCGGAACGCGGCTGCATCATCATTCGCGACCGCGCCGCTCTGGAGCAGTTCGCCCGCGATTCCTACGGCGTGCCGGAAGCGGAATATGAACGTCTGATCGGGCCGCTGCGGTAAGACGGCTCAGTGACTGCGCGCGCGTTGCGCCTGGTCGAGCGCGCTCAGCAAATCATCGAACCGACCGTCATCGGTGATCGGGAACACCTTCTTCAGGCTGCTGCCCAGCGTCCGGACATTGCTTTCCGTCAACAGCCCGACCGCAACGATCTTTTCGCTTGGCACAACGTCGCGTCCTTCTCCTGCGCAATCCCGGATGGGTGGCATGTCAGCTAATGAACCACGGGCGGTGCAGATGTTTCCGCCAGCGGCATGGAAAGGAGTGGCCCGTCGCCGGGCCTGTCACGGTCCGCAGGTCCAGAAGCCATCGAACACGCGTTCCGCCCCATCGGCGCGTTGCGCCAGCAGTTCGGCCGAACGCGGCGGCGACTCGCCCCCGCCTTGAACAGCACGCCCCAGATTGCGGACGGTCAGCACCAGGCCCTGCGTACCGAAGCGTCCGCCATCCAGCATGGCATCGAACCCGCCATCCTTCAGCGCCATGCCCTGCTGCACATAGCTGCCGGTCTTCACCGCGGAGGTGGCCCGGCCATCATCGTCGGCCACACTGCCGCGCGCCAGCAGTAGAGGCGGGCTACCGGCAGTCTGGCTAAAGCTGCAGGCCAGTTCGCCCGCCAGCGTGACTCCTGCCAGGTCGCCTTCGGTCAGCGGCGACAGGACCAGCTGCGATCCGTCGCCGCCGGTCGTCGACCGGGCTGCAGCCGGGCTGTCCGTCGTCAGCGCCTGGCTTGCCTCCGGGATTGGAGTGGCGACAGGTGTGGCGGTGGGGGCGACCTGCGCCGTGGCGGTGCCGGGCTCCGCCGGCAGGGGCTGGTCGTCCGGCACGCTGCAAGCGGCGAGGGCGGCGCTGGCGATCAGTGCGGTGGCGAGATGGCGAGGGCTAGGGGTCATGCCCGTTCAACCCGCAGCCGCACCGCTGGTGCCCGGGGCAGCCGGCAGCCAGCGTTGACTCCGACCGGCTTGTCGCGTAAGTGGCGCCCTTTCCGCACAAGCTGTGTCTGACAAGGGAGTGCACCATGGCGCGCGTCACCGTCGAAGATTGCGTCGACAAGATTCCCAACCGCTTCGATCTGGTGCTGCTGGCGGCCCAGCGCGCGCGCGAGATTTCCGGCGGGGCGGAACTGACCATCGATCGCGATCGTGACAAGAACCCGGTTGTCGCCCTGCGCGAGATCGCCGAACAGACCGTGCGGCCCAAGCACCTGCATGAAAGTGTCGTCCAGTCGCTGCAGCGCGTCCTGCCGGACGAAGAGGACGAGGCTGATGCGATCGGCTCGCTCAGCCAGTCGGCCGAAGCCATGCGCCTGTCCGCGGCGGCACCCGCCCGCAACACCAGCGTGGGCGGCGATTACGAGGGCTGACCTCCGGTCCTGCATCATCACATCACCAAGGAGGGCCGTGCCGCAAGGTGCGGCCCTTCTTCGTTTATGAGCCTACATTGGTGAGTCCGCGTTATGACCGGGCGGAGACAGGCCTTGCCTGCCATGCCCGCCCTGTCCCAAGCTGCCAGCCATGGCAGTGATCGCGATCTATTCGGTGAAAGGCGGCGTGGGCAAGACCACGCTGGCCGCCAATCTGGCCTGGTGTTCGGCCGCCACATCCTGCCGCCGCACGCTGCTGTGGGATCTGGACCCGGCCGGCGGCGCCGGCTTCCTGCTGGGGGTGGATACCGGCGGTGCAGGCAAGGGCGCCGGGCAGATCTTCGCCGATGGTGAGCCCGATCGCCTGATCCGCCGCACCGCGTGGGACCGGCTGGACCTGCTGCCCGCCGACGAGTCCCTGCGCGACCTCGATGCGCTGTTCGCCACTTTGGGCAAGCGCAAGCGGCTGGCCAAGCTGACCGCCGCCCTGGCCGGGCGCTACGAACGCATCATCCTGGATTGCCCGCCCGTGCTGGGCGAGGTTGCGGGGCAGATCCTGCGCGCCACCGACCTGCTGGTGCTGCCGCTGCCACCCTCTCCGCTGTCCACCCGCGCGCAAGGCACGGTGGCAGCCGCGATCCGCCAGCGCACCAAGCGGGCACCACCGGTGCTGCCGGTCCTGTCCATGCTCGACCGCCGGCGCGCCCTGCACCGGGAGATCGCGGCGGAGCACCCGGACTGGCCGGCCATTCCGCTGGCCAGCGCGGTGGAGCAATGCGCGGTGCATCGGCAACCGGTAGGTGCCTTCGCTCCTGGCACCTCCGCCACGTCCGCCTTCAATCAGCTGTGGACCCGGGTCGAGCGCGAACTGAGCGCCTGAGGCTCGGAGCCTTGTCGCGGGCTGGCCGGCTGCATCCGTGCCTATCCGCTCCGCGGCGTTGCTGCCCGGTCGGGCGGCAGGCGAGACGGGCGGCGGAACCGTCATTCGTCAGGGCCATTGCCTTCATGGTGCATCGCCCGTCCTGGTCGTTCACGACAGGAGTATCTTCATGGCCACAGACACGCTGACCACCCGCAGCGGCATCGAGCTGCATGTCCGCCCTGCGACTGCGGCGGACGAGCCGGCACTGGCGACCTTCTTCGGCCAGGTCACGAGTGAGGATCTGCGCTTCCGCTTCCTTACCGCCGCCAAGGCGAGCAACGGCGCCATGCTGCAGGCGATGATCCGCCCCGAAGATCCCGATACACTCAGCCTGATCGTGACGGAGGCGGATGACGAGGCGGTGGTCGCCACCGCCATGCTGGCGGGGGACGGTGCGGGCAACCGGGCGGAGGCTGCCATCGTGCTCCGCGCCGACTGCAAGGCCCGGGGTATCGGCTACACCCTGCTCAGCCATTTGATCGGCGAGGCACAGGCGCGTGGCTATGCCGTGATCGAGTGCCTGGAGGACCGCGCCAACCACGGCGCCATATCGGTGGAGCGCGACCTCCATTTCGCGGCACAGGCCGTGCCGGGCGAACCCATGCTCGTGCTGCTGAGCAAGGAACTGCGGTGATCCGGCGACCTTCAGCCGCAGGCCTGCATGACGGCACGTGACGCAAGCATCCTGCTGCCCTAGGCTGCGCCGATGCAGGAGATCCTCGCCCCCTTCTATCTCTGGCTCAAGGCCGGCCACGTCATCTTCGTGATCTTCTGGATGGCCGGGCTGTTCATGTTGCCGCGCCTGTTTGTCTACCACCAGGAAAGCGCCCCCGGATCGCCGGAGCATGCGCAGTGGGTGCAACGCGAGACGCGGTTGCTGAAGATCATCCTGGGCCCATCCATGATCGTGGTCTGGCTGCTGGGCATCGCACTGGCGCTGGCGAGCGGCGCCTTCAGCCAGGGCTGGCTGCATGCCAAGCTGCTGATCGTGCTGGGTCTCAGCGGCTATCACGGTTTCCTGTCGGCCTATGCGAAGAAGCTGGCGCGCGGGGAGCGCACCCTTTCTGGCAAGGCGCTGCGCCTGCTGAACGAGGTGCCCGGCGTGGCAGCGGCGATCATCGTGGTGCTGGTGATCGTCAAGCCGTTCTGATTCCGCCCGCCAAATGCTCGGCGGGGAATTGACCTGCCGGGCAGGGGCGCATATCTGACAGGTACCCCGGCTGGGGGCGCTGCCATCGCGTGCGCCCGGGTCGCTTTCCCCAAGCCCTATACCCTCCGACCATCGGCCCGCCGGCCTCCGAACGGACATCAACCATGCACTTGAAAGAACTGAAGAAGCGGACGCCGGCCGAACTGGTATCCATGGCCGAGGATCTCGGCGTCGAGGGCGCCTCCACCATGCGCCGGCAGGACCTGATGTTCGCCATCCTGAAGGAAGTGGCGGATGACGGCGAGGAGATCCTGGGCATCGGCACGATCGAGGTGCTGCAGGACGGTTTCGGCTTCCTGCGCAGCCCGGAGGCGAACTACCTCGCCGGGCCGGACGACATCTACGTCTCCCCCAACCAGGTCCGCAAGATGGGCCTGCGCACCGGCGACACGGTCGAAGGCGAGATCCGCGCACCCAAGGACGGGGAGCGCTACTTCGCCCTGACCAAGCTGCTGAAGGTCAATTACGACGATCCAGACGCCGTGCGTCACCGCACCAATTTCGACAATCTCACGCCGCTTTACCCTGAAGAGCGGCTGGTGCTCGATACCGTCGACCCCACGGTCAAGGACAAGTCGGCCCGCGTGATCGACCTGATCAGCCCGCAGGGCAAGGGCCAGCGCGCCCTGATCGTTGCCCCGCCGCGCACCGGCAAGACCGTGCTGCTGCAGAACATGGCCAAGGCGATCACGGACAATCACCCGGAGGTGATCCTGCTGGTGCTGCTGGTGGACGAACGGCCCGAGGAAGTGACCGACATGCAGCGCTCCGTGAAGGGCGAGGTCATCTCCTCCACCTTTGACGAGCCCGCCCAGCGCCACGTGCAAGTCGCTGAAATGGTTATCGAAAAGGCCAAGCGCCTGGTCGAGCACAAGCGCGACGTGGTGATCCTGCTCGATTCCATCACCCGCCTGGGCCGCGCCTACAACACGGTGGTTCCTTCGTCGGGCAAGGTGCTGACCGGCGGTGTCGACGCCAACGCGCTGCAGCGCCCCAAGCGCTTCTTCGGCGCGGCGCGTAACATCGAGGAGGGCGGCTCGCTTTCCATCATCGCCACCGCGCTGATCGACACCGGCAGCCGCATGGACGAGGTGATCTTCGAAGAGTTCAAGGGCACCGGTAACTCGGAAATCGTGCTGGACCGCAAGGTGGCGGACAAGCGCATCTTCCCAGCGCTGGATGTCGGCAAGTCCGGTACCCGCAAGGAAGAGCTGCTGGTGGACAAGGCCAACCTCAGCAAGATGTGGGTCCTGCGCCGCATCCTGATGCAGATGGGCACCATCGATTCCATGGAGTTCCTGCTCGACAAGATGAAGGACTCCAAGACGAACGAGGACTTCTTCGCCACGATGAACCAGTAAGTTACGGCTTGCGAGGGGCGGGCAATTGCTGTTTCCTGCCCCTCGACAGCGTTTGGGAGTTGCGACGCCATGAAGATGACCATCGAGATCGACTGCTCGCCGGACGAGGCGCGCCGGTTCATGGGTCTGCCCGATGTGGAGCGGGTGAATGGCGTCTATCTGGATGCCATGAGCAAGGCGATGCAGAACGTCAGCAGTTTCGACCAGATCGAAAGCTACGCCAAGCAGGTCGCCCCGATGGGACAGTTCGGGCTGAACGTGTTCAAGAGCTTCATCGAAGGGGCGCAGCAGGCCGCTGGTACCGGCAGCCTGTCCAAGGACAACAAGCAGGGCTGACTTGGACACGATCTTCGCCTTGTCGAGCGGGGCACCGCCCGCCGGCATAGGCGTGGTGCGGATCAGCGGCCCCGCAGCTGGCGTCGCGCTGCAGGCATTGGCCGGTGGGTTGCCAGCGCCAAGGCGAGCAAGCTTCCGCACATTGCGCGACAAGGCGGGTGAGCCGCTCGACCAGGCGCTGGTCCTGTGGATGCCCGGACCGCGCACCGTTACCGGCGAGGACCTCGCCGAACTGCACCTGCATGGTGGCCGCGCGATCATTGCCGCAGTGGAAGGTGAGCTGGCGACGTTGCCGGCCCTGCGCCGCGCCGCCGCCGGAGAATTCACCCGCCGCGCCTTTGCCAATGGCCGCATCGATCTGGCGGAGGCGGAGGGTCTCGCGGACCTGCTGACCGCCGAAACCGAAATGCAGCGGCGGGCCGCGATGGTCATGGCCGGCGGCATCCTGTCGGCACAGGTGGAAGGCTGGGCGCGCCGGGTCTTGCACCTGGCGGCCATGCTGGAGGCCGTGCTCGACTTTGCCGATGAGGACGACGTGGCGCTGCCCCCAAGCTTCGCGTCAGATCTGGACAGGTTGGGAGATGACATCGAGGCAGCGATGGCCGTTCCGTCTGCTGAAATGCTGCGCGAAGGATTTCGGGTTGCCCTCGCCGGTCCGCCCAATGCGGGCAAATCCACTCTGTTCAACGCGCTGGTGGAGCAGGAGGCTGCCATCACGGCACCCATCCCGGGCACCACACGCGACGTGCTGACCCGACCGGTGGCAATTGCGGGTGTGCCGTTTCTGTTGATCGACATGGCAGGACTGCGCAGTGATGCCGTCGACCCGGTGGAAGCCATCGGGATCGCCCGGGCAGAGGGCGAAATTGCCGGCGCTGATCTGGTCCTGTGGCTGGGCCCGCACGGGCAGGGGCCGGATGGTGCATGGGAGATCGACGCGCAGTGCGATCGGGCCTTGTCGGGCAAGCCGGCGCCGGCTTTGCGACTGTCCGCAATAACGGGCGAGGGCATGAACGATCTGCGTCAGCGGCTTGTGGCCCATGCCACGGGACGGTTACCCAAGCCTGGGCAGGCTGCGCTGAACGCTCGTCAGCGCGAGTTGCTGCAGTCGGCGGCGCGGGCACTGAGCGAAGCGCGGCACTCCGCTGATCCGTTGATCCAGGCGGAACTGCTGCGAACGGTTCGGCGGAGCTTCGACCATCTTGTCGGTCGATCCGGAACTGAGGATCTGCTGGATGCACTGTTCGGCCGTTTCTGCATCGGCAAGTGAGGGTTCCACGTGGAACATCACTTTTGACCGTTGCCGCACAAGCGCCTAGATGAGGGCCATGCACGACTTCGACATTCTGGTGGTTGGCGGCGGACACGCCGGCTGCGAGGCGGCTGCGGCTGCTGCGCGCATGGGCGTGCGCGTGGGTCTGGTCACCTTCGATCTCGACACGGTCGGCGCGATGAGCTGCAATCCCGCCATCGGGGGCCTCGGGAAGGGGCACCTGGTCCGTGAAGTTGACGCGTTCGATGGACTGATTGCTCGTGCTGGGGATGCGGCGGCCATCCACTACCGGATGCTCAACCGCTCGAAAGGCAGTGCGGTGTGGGGGCCGCGCATTCAGGCGGACCGCCAATTGTTCCGCGCAGCCATCCGACGGGAGCTGAGCCGGTACCCCGATCTGACAATGATCGCAGGCGAGGCAGCGGCGCTGCGGCTGCAAGGGGGCAGAGTGATTGGTCTGCAGCTAGCAGATGGTACCAGCTTCCAGGCGCAGGCAGTAATCCTGTGTACCGGCACCTTCCTTGGCGGGCGCCTGTTCCGTGGCGAGGAGCGGCTGACGGGCGGCCGGATCGGCGAAGATGCGGCTCACCGCATGGCCCTGCAGTTGCGCGACGCGGCACTGCCGATGGCTCGGCTGAAGACCGGCACACCTCCGCGGCTTGACGGGCGGACCATCGACTGGGCACGGCTCGAGGTGCAGCCCTCTGATCCCGATCCCTGGACGCTCTCCCCGCTTACCGAGCGCAGAGCGAACCCGCAGCTTGCCTGTGCCATCACCCGGACCAATGGACGCAGCCACGATATTATCCGCGCCAATCTCGATCGATCCCCGCTCTTCAGCGGAGCGATTGAGGCGGCAGGTCCGCGCTATTGCCCGTCGATTGAGGACAAGATCCATCGCTTCGCCGACCGGGACGGGCACCAGGTGTTCCTTGAGCCCGAGGGTCTCGCCACGCCGCTGGTCTACCCCAATGGTATCAGCACATCGCTGCCCGTCGATGTGCAATTGGCCATGTTGCGCAGCATGGAAGGGTTGGAGCAGGTGCATATGGCCGTGCCGGGATATGCCGTGGAGTACGACCATATCGATCCGCGCGCGCTGACGCCGCAATTGGAGGTGCGCGCCATGCCGGGCCTGTATTGCGCCGGGCAGATCAACGGCACCACCGGTTATGAAGAGGCCGCTGCGCAGGGGCTGGTCGCTGGCCTGTCAGCGGCTGCAGAAGTGACCGGGCGCGATGCGCCGGCGCTGGATCGCGGCAACAGCTATATCGCGGTGATGATCGACGATCTGACGCTGAATGGTGTGAGCGAGCCCTATCGCATGCTGACCTCCCGCGCCGAGTATCGGCTGCGGCTGCGGGCCAATAACGCTTCTTCCCGGCTGACGCCGGTCGCGCTGGCGCTGGGCTGCGTCGGGGCGGAGCGCGCCGGCTGGTTCGCGCAGCAAGATGGGGAGCGGGCCCGCTGGGACGTCGCGCTGGAGCGTAGCGTTTCGGCGGCAGAGCTTGCGATTCCGGGGGTTCGCCGCGACGCAGGCCGGATGAGCCTGCGGAACTGGCTGCGCTTCCCGCAGGTAGAGTTGGCGACCCTCACGCCCTGGTTTGATGCGGAACTTGACCCGGGATCGCCGGTCGCCTTGGAGGTTGCCGAGGATGCGGCTTACGCGCCCTATCTGGAACGGCAGGAGAGCGAGCTGCGGGATCTGCGCAGCAGCCAGCATGTGCGGCTCGGCAGCAGCTTTGCCTATCACGCAGTGCCGGGATTGTCGGCCGAAATGGTGGAGCGGTTGCAGCGCGCACAGCCGGCGACGCTGGCGCAGGCTGGCCAGGTAAGGGGTATCACGCCGGCAGCTCTGGCCGCATTGCTGGTCCAAGCGCGCCGACAGCAGCAGGTTGCGGCATGATCGCCGACGAGGGCGCGGCGCGGGAATACTGTGCGCGATATCTGGATGCAGAGGGCTTGTCCCGGCTCGATCGGCTGACCACCATGCTGGCTGCGGAAAACCGGCAGCAGAACCTGGTAGCCGACGCTACCATCGCTGCAGTCTGGCAGCGGCACTATGCCGACAGCCTGCAATTGCTGCAGCATGCTCCGGAAGGTGAGGGGGTGTGGCTCGACCTTGGCACCGGTGCGGGGTTCCCCGGCCTGCCAGTGGCTTTGGCGCAGCCGCGACGAGTTGTGGTGCTGGTAGAGTCACGCAAGCGCCGGGTGGAATGGCTGGCGCAGTCTGTCGAGGCACTCGGACTGGCGAATGTGCGGATTGTCGGCACGCGACTGGAGCGTGCGGATACCGTCGCTGCGCAGGTGATCTCGGCCCGCGCCTTCGCTCCGCTCACCCGATTGCTACCGCTTGCCACCCGGTTTTCTTCTGCCGACACCACATGGCTCTTGCCCAAGGGGCGCTCCGCCGTACAGGAGTTGGCAGAGCAGAGTGCGGCAGTGCAGCAGATGTTCCATGTGGAACACTCCGTGACGGACGCAGGGGCCGGCATTCTGGTGGGGCGGGGGGTCCCGGCGACATGATCACCATCGCGATAGCCAATCAGAAGGGCGGGGTAGGCAAGACCACCACCGCCATCAACGTCGCGACCGCCATGGCGGCCGTGGGCTGGCGCACCTTGCTGGTCGATCTCGATCCGCAGGGTAATGCGTCCACGGGCTTGGGTGTCGGATCGGCGCAGCGGGATTATACCTCCTATGACCTCCTGCTGGGCGAGGCGGATCTGGCGCAATGCAGCGTTGCCACGACCATCCCGAACCTGACGCTGGTGCCCGGCACGGTGGATCTCAGCGGGGCCGAAATAGAGCTGGTGAGTGGCGAGCAGCGTACGCAACGCCTGCGAAACGCACTGGCCGATGCCCCGCACGACATCTGCTTTATCGACTGTCCGCCATCGTTGGGTCTGCTGACATTGAATGCCCTGGGCGCAGCCAACAGCCTGCTGGTGCCGCTGCAGTGCGAGTTCTTTGCCCTCGAGGGCCTGAGTCAGCTGTTGCAGACGGTCGAGCAGGTCAAGGATCGCTTTAACTCGCAGCTGGTGATCGTGGGCATTGTGCTGACGATGTATGATCGGCGCAACCGGCTGACGGAGCAGGTGGCTGACGATGTGCGCGAGACCCTGGGCGAGCTGGTATTCGAGGAGGTGATCCCGCGCAATGTCCGCCTGTCGGAGGCGCCCAGCCACGGCCTGCCAGCGCTGCTGTATGATCATCAATGCGCCGGGTCGCGGGCTTACATGAATCTGGCGCGCGAGTTGATCGGCCGGATCGGGGCAAAGGAAACAGCATGAGCGGCAAGGGTGATACAGTAGGTCAGGACCGCGCACCGGCCCGCCGCAAGCTGGGCAAGGGACTGGGCGCCCTGCTGGGCGAGGTGCGAGGCGAAGAGGCTGTTCCGGCGAAGCGGGGCGAGGATGGTCCGAACGCCGGCGTGCGCGAGGGGCTTGCCAGCCTCTCGGTCGCGTCGATCGAGCCGCACCCCGATCAGCCACGACGTCATTTCGACGAGGACGCATTGGACGAGCTCGCGGCCTCGATCGCCGCGCGAGGTGTGATCCAGCCGGTGATCGTGCGACCGCTGTTGGGCGGTCGGTACCAGCTGGTCGCCGGCGAACGACGCTGGCGAGCGGCACAGCGGGCGCGGTTGCACGAGATACCGGCGCTGGTGCGGGATCTGGCGGAGCGCGACGTCATGGCGCTGGCGTTGATCGAGAACATCCAGCGTGAAGACCTGAACCCGGTGGAGGAGGCCCGCGCCTATCACCGGCTGGCCGAGCACGAGGACATGACCCAGGCGGAGATTGCCCGCCTGGTGGAGAAGTCCCGCAGCCATGTCGCGAACCTGCTGCGCCTGCTGAGCCTGCCAGGCAGCGTGCTGGACCATGTGGAGGCCGGACGGTTGGATATGGGCCATGCACGCGCGCTGGTGGGTCATGGCGACGCGGTGGCGATTGCCGAGCGGGCGGTGTCCGAAGGGCTGACGGTGCGCGATGTCGAGCGGCTGGCGCGCAAGGACAAGGGCGAGGTCAAGTCCGAGCCGCGGCCCCGGACCAAGGGCACGGGTGCATTGGACCCGGACACCGAAGCTGTGCAGTCGAGCCTGGAAGAGTTCCTGGGCCTGCCCGTGCGGATTGCCCCGGATGCCGACCCACGGTCGGGTTCGATCACGGTGAGCTATCGCACGCTGGATCAGCTGGACATGCTGTGCCAGCGCCTTTCCGGCGGGGAAATCTGAGCCCTTATATCCCGTAAGTCGCTGAAATATTTACGTTTACCAACGATCTATAAGCGTCGAACGTAGCGCTTCTGCAATGGTCGGAAATCCCGATGGTACATACAGGAAGGGCCGACCCTCGCATCCAAGGATCGGCCCTTCCTGTAGCGGTAGTGAAACCGTTTAGGCAGCGGCAGCGGGCGCAGCAGCCTTCTTCAGATCACGCTTCACCTTCAGCGCGCGGGCGCTCAGCTTGGTGTCGGCGGTCTTCAGCAGCCAGTTGTCCAGCCCGCCATTGTGCTCGACCGAGCGCAGGCCGTGCGTGGAGACGCGGAACTTGAAGCTGCGATCCAGCCCTTCGCTCATCAGCGTGACGTTCTGCAGGTTGGGCAGGAAGACGCGCTTGGTCTTGTTGTTGGCGTGGCTCACATTGTGGCCAGTCTGGCGGCCCTTGCCGGTCAGTTCGCAGATGCGCGACATGCTTGCTCTCTCGAATCAGTTCGGGCCGGGAGGCAGCGGAAAGCCGCCAGAGGCCTGTGGGAAAGGCGCGCGCATAGCGTTCAGGGCGGTTGCCGTCAAGCAAAGGAGGCGATAGCGCAAGGCGCCATGACCCGCTGGCCGCTCCCTGCGCCGATGCAGCGCGCCCTGCAACTGGCGGCGCAAGCGGCCGGGGAAGGCGAAGTTCCGGTCGGCGCGGTGGTGGTTCGGGCAGGGCGGATCGTGGGGGAGGGGCGCAATGCTCCGCGTGCGCTGCACGATCCCACGGCCCATGCGGAAATCATGGCGATCCGGCAGGCGGCGGCGCATCTGGGCAGCGAGCGGCTGGGCGGGTGCGAGCTGTGGGTCACGCTGGAGCCATGCCCGATGTGTGCGGGGGCGATCATCCATGCGCGGCTGGACCGGCTGTATTATGCCGCGCCCGATCCCAAGGGCGGGGCGGTGGCGCATGGGGCCAGATTGTTCGACCAGCCCGGCTGCCTGCACCGGCCGGAGGTCTATTGCGGCATGGGGGAGAGCGAGTCGGTCGGTCTGCTGCGCACCTTCTTCATGGAGCGGCGCTAGCGCGGGCGAACCATCGCCGCGCACCCGGCGTGAACAGGCAGGCAGCGGCGGCAAGGGCCAGCGCCAGCGTCAGCCATTCGGCCGCCGGCATGCCGGACCGGGCCAGCAGCAGGCGCAGCGCGACCATCGCCGGCACCAGCCAGCGCACGAGTCGCGCACGGCGCCACCAGGCGAGCGCCACGGGAATCAGCACGATCGACAGCCGTGCGCTGCTCGCCACGATGGCGAAGTCGCGGGTAACGGTCAGGTCGGGGAAGGTGGCGGCCCAACCCGCCTGCGCCCGCGGCACGTCAGCCATGGCGACGGCAAAGGCGATCAGCCCTTGCACCACGAACAGCACGGCAAAGGCCCTGATGGGCCACGGGGGCGTCACAGGGGCGTGAAATCCAGCCCGATATCGGCGGCCGGCGCGCTCTGCGTCAGGCGGCCGACGGAGACATGATCGACCCCGGTGGCGGCGATGGCACCGATCGTGTCGAGCGTGACCCCGCCGCTTGCCTCGGTCACGGCACGGCCGGCGATCAGCCTCACGGCCTGGCGCAAGGTTTCGGGCGCCATGTTGTCGAGCAATATGTGATCGGCCCCGGCGGCCAGCGCGGGTTCGATCTGGTCGAGGTGGTCCACCTCGCAGATGATCCGCGCCACGCCGCCTGCCCGCGCCCGGCGAACCGCCTCGCCCACGTCACCCGCCACCGCAATGTGGTTGTCCTTGATCATCGCCGCATCCCACAGGCCCATGCGGTGGTTCTGTGCGCCGCCCATCCGGGTGCCGTATTTCTCCAGCAGGCGCAGGCCGGGGATGGTCTTGCGCGTGTCCAGCAGGGTGCAGCGCGTCGAACCCATTGCGTCCACATAGCGGCGGGTCAGGGTGGCGATGCCGGACAGGTGCTGCACCGTGTTGAGGGCGGAGCGTTCGGCCGTGAGCAGGGCCCGCGCATTGCCCTGCAGCCGCAGCAATGCGGTGCCGGCGGGCACCTGATCGCCATCCTGCACCAGCAGCTCGATCCGGATCTGGTCGTCCAGCGCGGAGAAGAAGGCGCAGGCCACCGGCAGCCCGGCGACCACGATGGGGTCCCGGCTGGCCATGACGCCGGCGAAGCGCGCATCGGCCGGGATGACGCTTTCCGCCGTCACGTCGCGTCCGCCACCGGGCAGGCCGGTGCCCAGATCCTCGTTCAGTATGGCGTCGACGAACGCCCCGAGATCGAGGCCGGGCAGATCGAAATTGTGATGCGAGTAAGGCATGGCTTCAGATGGCGCTTTTTACCGCCGCCCTCAAGCGGCGCCTACCGGACAGATCGGAAGGCAAGCCGCCGCCTGACGCGCATCATCCAACGGGCGCCGCGGATCAGTGAACGAAGCGCGCCACCACGTCGCGATAGGACCGGCTGACCTTCACCTCGGCGCCGGACTGCAGCACCAGGAAGCATTCGCCATTGGTGTGAGGCTTCACCTGCCGCACCTGGTCCAGGTTGACGATGGTGGAACGGTGCACGCGCTGGAAGGCGCGCGGGTCCAGCCGGCGTTCCAGATCCTTCATCGTCTCGCGCAGGATCAGCGAATTGTCGCCGGTATAGATGCACATGTAGTCGCCGGCCGCCTCGATATGTTCGATGCTCCCCACATCCACCCGGAAGATCTGCCCGCGATCCTTCACGTTGATGATCCGTTCATAGCGGCCCGCGGATTCGTCGTCGGGCGCGGCCATGTTTTCCACCGCATCGGGCGCGACCTCGGCCAGCACGTCCTTCAGCTTTTCCGCTTCCTCGCTCGACCGCTTCTCGGCCAGGCGCTGGCGCACCCGCTCGATCGTGTCGGCCAGCTGGTCGGGGTCGACCGGCTTCATCAGGTAATGGACGGCATTGGCCTCGAAGGCGCGGATCGCATGTTCGCCATAGGCGGTGACGAACACGAACAGGGGCGGCTCGATCTCCATCACGCCCTTCACGACGGAGAAGCCGTCGAACCCCGGCATCTGGATGTCGAGGAACACCAGATCGGGCTTCTCGGTCTTGATGGCGCGGATCGCCTCCCGCCCGTTGGCGCAGGTGGTGATGACTTCCACATCGGGGAAGGCTTCGAGCCGCAGCTGGAGACCCTGGATGGCGAGCTTTTCGTCGTCGACGAGAATGGTGCGGATTGTCATAGGTTGCTCCCCGATGCCCTGTGGACCGGTGGGTTGTGAACGGGCGAGTCGATGGCCGGTTTCGAAAGCGCGGCAAAAGGCTGCGGCGCCATGTCGGACCCGGCGCTATCGCCCTGCAATTCGAACGGTATCTCGATAGTCACGGTGAAACCGCCTTCAGGCGGCGTAGTGATCTCGAACCGGTGATCTTCGCCATAGGCCTGCGCCAGACGGTTGCGAATATTGGCCAGGCCCACGCCGGTGGACTCGGTGCGGCTGGCGGGCTGCTCCATCGCCAGGGCGCGCCCTTGCGTACCCGGGCCGGTATCGGCCACCACCAGCCGCAGGCGGCTGCCCAGCACCTGCGCCGTCAGGCTGATGCGGGCGCCTTCCTCCTGCGGGGAGACGGCGTATTTGATCGCGTTCTCGACCAGCGGCTGCAGCAGCAGGCTGGGGATGGCGGCATTCACCGCCGCCGGATCGACCCGGAAGCGGGTGCGCAGCCGCTCCTCGAACCGCATGCGCTCGATATCGAGATAGAGCTGCAGCGTGTGCACCTCCTGCGCGACAGTGACCGTGCCGCCGGGCTGCGCCACCAGCGTGTGCCGCAGGAAGGCGGAAAGGCGGGTCAGCATGGCATTGGCCGGTTCGGTCTGCTTCAGCAGCACCAGCGTGCTGATCGAATTGAGCGTGTTGAACAGGAAATGCGGGTTCAGCTGGTAGCGCAGCATGGCCAGCTGGGCGCTGGTCGCCTGCGCCTCCAGCCGCTCCAGCCGGTCCGCCTGTTCTTCCACCTGCAGGAAGTAGTTGATGGCGTAATACAGCGCCGACCAGGCACCCAGCAGCGTCAGGTCCAGGTAGAACGCACCCAGCACCAGGCTGGCAAAGCCGGTATCGCTGGTCTGCGCCTGATACAGGCTGAGCACCCAACCGTTGATCGCGGCAGAGACGATGACGGCCACGCCCAGCGCCAGCGCGGTCGAGCTCCAGGTCACCAGCGGGCGGCGGTGGATCAGCTGGCCGTAGATGACCGACAGGATCAGGCTGATGGAACAGCGCGTCACCATCTGGATCAGCACGATGACCAGGAAGCTGAGCGGCCGGCCATTGGCCAGGCTGGTGACGGCATGCAACAGCATCGCGCCGCCCCAGCCGATCATCTGCAGCCGCCAGAAGGCGCGGTTCTTGTCCGCGAAGAAGGGGGCGGCGGGGGTGAAGTGCAGCCGGGCGATGGCGGCGGCCTGGCTGGTCCCGTTGCGGGCGCCCGGCCGGCGCATAGCTGATGGCAGCGGGTTCAGCTTGCCGCCCCTTGGCCGGGGTTGCCGTCGCGGGCCGTCTGGACCGCCTCCGCCAGAGCCTGCTGGCCGACCGCCCCGCTCAGCAGCTGGTCGCCGGCGATCCAGGCGGGCGTGCCGTTGATCCCCAGCTGCGCGGCCATGGCACCATTGGCCTGCAGCGCCTGGTCGATCGCCCCGTTCCTGATGGCCGCCTGCGCCCGGGCCATGTCCAGTCCGGCCTCCCTGGCCGCCGCGGCGATGCCGGCTTCGGACGGCGGGCCCAGACGGAACATGGCATCGTGGAACGCGGCATACCGGCCCTGCTGCGCGGCGGCGAGCGCCATGCGCGCGGCATCGGCGCTGGCGGGGGAGAGGATCGGATATTCGCGCATCACCACCTTCAGGTCCGGATTGGCGGCAATCAGCGCCTTCACGTCATCCAGGCTGCGGCGGCAGAATCCGCAGGCATAATCGCTGAAGGCGACCAGCGTGACCGCACCCTGCGGATTGCCAAGCACCGCGCCGGAGAAGGGCTGTTCCAGCTGTGCGCGCAACGGCCCGATCCGGCCCTGCTGTTCCTGCTGCTGCAGCAGGGCGATGGCTTCGGGCAGGACCTGTGGGTTGGCCAGCAGGTAATCGCGGGTGCGGCTGTCGCCCAGGCCCGAATAGCTCCAGCCCGCGGCACCGGCAAAGCCGGCAACCAGGGCGACAAGGATCGTCAGCAGCCAGCGCATGGCTGCCGACCTAGTCGCGCGCCCGCGCCCGTTCAAGCTGTGCGCGTGCCTGCAACGCGACATCCTGTGCCCGCAGCCAGTCGGCCGAGCCTTCGGGCAGGCTGTGTTCGGCGGCTTCCGCGTTCTGCAGCGCGGCCGATGGCTGGCCGCTCATGATCAGCTGTTCGGCACTGGCCAGCTGCGCGCGGGGGATGTCACCCTGCTGGCCATAGACCACGCCCAGCTGATACCAGGCAAAGGGGTTCTCCCGGTCGCGCCCCACGGCGGCGCGCAGCACCTGCTCCGCTTCGGCCAGGTTGCGGCTGTCTTCCGTGGCGATCAGCGCATGGCCGAACGTGCCGGCGATCAGGCCGTTATTGTTGGTCAGCCGCGTCGCCTGCCGCAGCAGGGGCAGCGCCTCCTGTGGCCGGCCGGATTCCAGCAGCACCTGCCCCTTCAGCTCCAGGAAGTAGGGGTCGTCGGGGTCGGTGGCGATCAGCGCGTCCGTCTCCGCCAGCGCCAGGTCCATGCGCGCATCCTTGTGATAGGCATAGGCGCGGGCATAGCGGGCGGGCGCATCGTTCAGATAAGCGGGGTAGTGCGCCAGCGTGTCGGCCGGCTTCGCCAGATAGCCGTACAGCTTGGCCTTGATCCGTTCGAAGCGGCGCTGCTGATCGGGATCGGGCGGGGTGTCCCACGCCGGGTCCGCCTTGTAATCGGCCTGCAGCCGGCTGATCCGGTCGCCCGACAGCGGGTGCGTGCGGCTGAAGGTGGCATCGTCGTCCTGGCTGAAGCCGTAGCGGTATTCCAGGTTCTGCAGCCGGCCGAAGAAGGTGAGGCTGCCCTTGCCGGTGATGCCCGCGTCCGACAGATATTGCACGCCGGCCGCATCCGCGCTCGCCTCCTGCGCGCGGCTGAAGGACAGGAACGATCCCATCGCCGCCTGCTGGCCCAGCGCCATCGCGCCCATGGCCGCTTCCCCGGCGCCGGCCAGCGCGGCGGCGACGCCCACCAGCATGGACAGGATGGAGATGTTGGTGGCCGCGCTCATCCCTTCGGAAAAGCGCACGATGTGCCCGCCCTGGATATGGCCCAGCTCATGCGCCAGCACGCCCTGCACCTCGTTCGCGGTCTCCGCCGCGCCGATCAGGCCGGAATGGATGTAGATCCGCTGCCCGCCGGCGACAAAGGCGTTAATGCTGTTGTCGTTCAGCAGCACCACTTCCACTGCATTGGGCTGCAGCCCGGCAGCTTCGGACAGGGGCGCCATCATGTCCTGCAGCAGCGCCTCCGTTTCCGCATCGCGCAGCACCGACTGGGCCAGCACCGGCCGGGTGCCGAGCAGTAGCAGCGCGAACAACGCCAGGGCGAGCGCCGGCAGGCGGCGGAGGGTCACATCCATCGGCGCGGACCCCAACACGGGAGGGCTGAATACAGCGTTAAGGTTGGCGCGGGTGCCGCCCGGTATGCTCACGCCATCGCTTCCCACACCAGTCCGACCCCGACCAGCACCATCAGCCAGTGGATCGCGGTGTAGAACCGCTCTGCCGAGACCCTGCGCACCAGCCACACGCCGGCAAAGGTCGAGAGGATCGCCAGCGGAAACAGGGCGGCGGAGGTGAGCAGGTTGTCACGGTCGAACTGGCCCAGCGCCACATAGGCGGGCACCTTGATCCAGTTCAGCGCCGCGAAATACAGGGCCGTGGTGCCCACCAGATGGTCACGCCCCAAGTTGCGCGGCAGCACCCAGATCTGGAATGGCGGCTGGCCGGCATGGGCGATCTGGCTGGTATAGCCCGATGCGATGCCGAACAGCGACCCGACCCATTCGGGCCAGCGGCGGACCCGTGGCGGCAGGCTGTGGCGGGCGGCCCAGATGCGGTACAGGCCGAAGATGATGGAGATCGCGCCGACCATCGCCATGACGGTCATCGCCGACAGGCTGGCCGCGAAGACATAGCCGAGCCAGACGCCCAGAATCGATCCGGGCATCATCCAGGCCAGCAGGGGCCAGTCCACGGTGCGCCGGAACGCCCATACGCCGACCGCATCCTGCGCGATCAGGATCGGCAGCAGGATGGCGGCGGCGCGCACCGGATCGACGGCGAAGACCAGCATGGGCATGGCGAGGGCACCCATCCCGGCGAACCCGCCCTTCGACAGGCCGAGCAGGATGACCGCCGGTATTGCCAGGGCATAGAACAGCCAGTCATGCACCATGGGCGGCGCCTGCGGCAGGATGGTGGATGGTCAAGGTTTGGCTCCGACGGCGGCGATCCGGTGTGGTCGCCGATACGCCGCCGGGCCGCAAACCGCCACTCCCCGGCGTCAGAGCCCCATGCGCTGCGCGGCGGCGGCAATCAGTTGCGGGTCGGCGGGCACCTCGCCCAGCACCTGTTCCCCGCCCGCCGGATCGCGGCGCACCAGCATCAGCACCAGTTCGCCTGCCAACGGCAGCTCTGCCGCCGGGGCGGGCAGGCCCGGCCCATCCGCCCAGTCGGTCAGCAGCATGGGGGTCAGCGGCACCCGGTCACGGCGCAGGGCAGGGGCCATCTCGCGCGCGATCTGCGCCTCCAGCTGCTCGCCCGCCAGTTCCTTCCAGTTGATGACCGCCAGCACATGGGTCGGGCCGGTGCCGGTGGCGGTGAAGGGCAGCAGGATGCCGCGATACAGCATGGTCGAGCCGCGCAGCCCGACGAACTCGGCCTCGAACCCCGCGGGTGCGCCGCTATCGATGATGGCGCGGTAATGGTCGTCCACCCGTTCCAGCAGCGATCCGGCGGGTGCCTGATGCAGATGGGTCGGCGTGGTGTCGCCCAGGCCGCATTCAGCCGCCAGCGCCGCCCCCAGCCAGGTGATCGCCGGCTGTCCGGTGCCGTCCGGCACATGCAGCAGCACGGCATTGGCGGCAAAGCCGGGCAGGGCGGCCGGGTCCAGCATGTCGATCCGCGGCAGGCTGGTCTCCGCCAGCAGGCTGACCCAGTAATTGTAGGCACGCACCTGCATCCGGCGTTCGCCATGCCCGGCAAAGGCGGCGGCGCAGGTCAGCCCGCCATCATCGTCGGGCTGGTAATCCGCCAGGAAGGCGGTGTCTGCGGCTGCGGGCCCGAAATCCATTGCATGCCCCCCATGCGATTGGCTGAGAATCATTCGCGCAGCATGGCGGCGGGGGCGTGAAGGTTCGGTAAAGACGCGAAACTTCGGTAATCCAGGAAACTACAGCATGTAGCGCATGCGGATTGTCTGCTGCACCGGCTGCGCACCCACGGCAAAGGCGGCGTCGTCAAAGGTGGGCGGGCCCATCCGCACCCGCGCATCGCGCGAGAAGCCGAAGCCTTCGCGCGGAATCATCGCGGCCTTGTCCGCCCGGCCATTGCCGTTCTCGTCATGCAGCAGCGCGATGGCGTAGGTGCCGGGCCGTACATCGGGGAAGGTGATGACCAGCGTTTCCGGGGCCCCATCGGCCGGCACATTCGCGCGGTAGGATGCGGCATCGCCCCGGCAGCGGGGGAAGCGGCCTTCATTCGTCGTCATGCAGGCCATCACCACGCCATTGTGGTTGCGCAGCGCCGTCACCGCGACGCGCACGGTGACGCCATGCGGAACCTGCGCGGGCGAGGCTCCGACCAGCAACGGGGCGCTCAGGGCTGCTGCCAGCGCCGCGACAGGCCGCGATCCGTGCCGCACAGATGATCCCAGAACCGGAAATAGAGCCCGTAATTGCATTTGTACTCTTCATGGTGCCGCTGGTGGTGGCTGGCGGTTATCAGCCAGTTGCCCAACCTGGAGTTAACAAAGGCGGGCGGAAACATCTCCCACCCCATGTGGTTCGTCACGCCCATCACGGTCATGACCGTCAGCACCAGCCCCAGCACCGCCACATGCACGGGCAGCACGAACACCAGCACGGGAATGACCAGCGCACCGGTCAGCGACTCGGTCCAGTGGAAGGCCATCGCGGCCCAGGCCGTGGGCGGCCGGCTGGCATGGTGGACCGCATGCATCACCTTGAACCAGCGTGGCCGGTGCATCAGCCGGTGCGTCCAGTAGAACCAGGTGTCGTGCGCGAACAGGTACAGGAACAGCGAGGCGGGCAGCCACCAGAGCGGCCAGGCATCCCATTCGGCATAGATCCGGGTCCAGCCACGTTCCTGCCAGCCCCAGGCGATGATGCCCGCGGGCACGCCATAGATGATCGCGGCGGACAGCGACCAGGCGATCTCCCGCCGGATCTGCGGCCCCAGCGTGGCGTACAGCCCCGGCCGCACGCGCGCCGTGGCGAGGGCAAAGGCGCCGCTCACCAGCAGGTAGCGCAGGCCCACGATGGCCACCATCGCCGCCGCCGAGGCGATCAGCGCGGTCAGCATGGGGAGGGGAGCGGGCGACGGGTCATGCCGTGCCCTTTAGCGCAGCTGGTGGATGCAAGACAGGGTTGATGACAGCGCGTTTCGGCTACGTATTGTGTCGCATATCTTTCGCAATCGCTTTGTAAGGCTGTCAATGTGCGCAGGCAGACCGTCGACGGCCTGCCGCCCAGACATGTGCCTGCATCCGGGGAACTGACGATTATGGCCTTTATCGATTTCACGACCGCCTCCGCCGCCATCGGCGATGATGCCACCGTCACCCTGCTGGCGCAGGACTTCACCGGCTTCACCGGGGCCGGCTTCGCCGCCACGCCCGAAGCGGGCCAGCTGGACAGCGACACCTATGTCCTGACGGGCATGAGCGATGGCGACGGCCTGTTCGGCGGCACCTTCGCCAGCGGCGATTTCGCGCGCGGGCTCACCACCGGCGGCGTGACCACCGGCGGCCTTTATGCACTGGATCGCGGCGCGGGCGATACGGCTCTGTGGATCCAGCCCGGCGGCACCGACTGGACGCCCGGTGCCTTCGAGATCGCACTGGTGAACAGCGGCGAGAGCAGCGCCACCTTCCAGCTGAGCTACGACCTGCTGGTGCTGAACGATCAGGCGCGGTCCAACGCCCTGTTCGTGGAAGTGTCCGCCGACGGCAACGCCTGGAGCCGGGTCAGCGCGTTCGACTATGTCTCGCCCGAGGCGGCGGATGGGCTGGGCGTGCAGGCCTTTGCCCGCAGCGGCACGCTGGTGCTGCCCACCACCATCGCGAACGGCGCAACCTTCTACCTGCGCTTCGCGGGCGACGATGTCGGCGGTAGCGGTTCGCGTGACGAGTTCGGGCTGGACAATATCGTGGTCACCGCAGGCGCCGGTGGCGGCACTCCGGAGCCGGTGCCCGGCACGCTGGCCATCGCCGATGCAACCGTGGCCGAAGGTGACAGCGGCACCGCCGCGATCAGCTTCACCGTCACCCGCAGCGGCGGCAGCGACGGTGCGGTCTCCGCCACATGGGCGGTCAGCTTCGGCAGCGCCGATACGGCGGACTTCGCCGCAGGACAGGCCTTCACCGGCACCGTCAGCTTCGCCGAGGGCCAGACCAGCGCCACGGTCACGCTGGACGTTGCGGGCGACACGCTGGTGGAAGGCGACGAGACCTTCACCGTGACCCTGACCGATCCCACCGGCGGGGCGGCCATTGCCGGCGCCACGGCCACCGGCACCATCACCAATGATGATGCCGCCACTCCCGGCGGCCCGGTCGCGAATGTCTGGATCAACGAATTCCATTATGACGACGCCGGCACGGATGAAGGCGAGATGGTGGAGATCGCCGGCGCGGCGGGGACCGACCTGTCGGGCTACACCGTGGTGTTCTACAATGGCAGCAACGGCCCGGATGCGGCGGTCAGCTACCGCACGCTGGCGCTGACGGGCGTGATCGATGACGAAGGCGAAGGCTTCGGCGCGCTGGCGTTCGACCTGCCGGCCAACGCCATCCAGAACGGCGCGTCAGACGGCTTCGCGCTGATCGCGCCCGATGGCACGGTGGTGGAGTTCCTGTCCTATGAAGGCGTGATCACCGCCGCGGACGGTCCGGCTGCCGGCCTCACCAGCACCGATATCGGCGTGGCCGAGGCGGGCGATCCCGAAGGGCTGTCGCTGCAGCGCACCGGTGCGGGCGCGGCGGGTGCCGATTTCGACTGGACCGGTCCGGTGGCGGTCAGCGCCGGCTCGCTGAATGACGGGCAGGACATCATCGGCGCGAGCGACACCGGGCAGATCCGGGTGCTGGATGCCAGCGTGACGGAAGGCGATGACGGCACCAGCCAGATGCAATTCGTGGTCCGCCGCGCCGGCGGGCTGGGGAGCGAGGCCAGCGTCGATTTCGCGATCACGCTGGATGGCACCGCCGATGCGGCCGATCTGGCGCCTGGCGCGGTGCTGGCGGGCACCGTCACCTTCGCCGTGGGCCAGACCAGCGCGATCATCACCGTGCCGGTACAGGGCGACACGATCGGCGAAGGCAACGAGACGCTGACCGTGACGCTGGGCAACCCGCAGGGTGCGATCACCATCACCGACGGCACCGCCATCGGCCTGATCGTGAACGACGATCCCGTGGCGCTGACCATCATGCAGATCCAGGGCGCGGGCCATGCCTCCGCCTTTGCCGGCCAGATCGTTTCCACCACCGGCGTAGTAACGGCGGTCGCCGGCAACGGCTTCTACCTGCAGGATGAGGCGGGCGACGGCGACGCCGCCACCTCCGACGGCGTCTTCGTGTTCACCGGCAGCACGCCGACCGTCGCCGTCGGCGACCGCGCGGATGTGGGCGGGCAAGTGGCCGAATATGTCGGCGGCGCCGGCGCGCTCAGCCTGACGGAGATCATCAATCCGACCGTCACCGTGACCGCATCGGGCGTGGCGCTGCCGCAAACCGTGCTGATCGGCGCGAACGGCATCCTGCCTCCTTCGGAGGTGATCGACGATGACGGCCTGACCAGCTTCGACCCGACCACAGACGGCATCGACTTCTGGGAATCGCTTGAAGGCATGCGCGTCACCATCGAGACGCCGCAGGTGGTCGCCAGCACCAACAATTTCGGCGAGACGGACGTGGTCGCCAGCCTGGGGCAGGGCGCGACCGGCGTGAACGATCGCGGCGGGATCACCATCTCCGAAGGGGATTACAACCCGGAGAAGATCCAGCTGGACGATGGCCTGCTGGCCGGCTTCGACCCCGACTACACCACCGGCGACCAGCTGAGCGACGTGACCGGCGTGGTCGGCTATTCCTTCAACTTCTATGAAGTGCTGGTGACGGAAGCGGTCACCACCACGCTGGACACCACGGTGGACCGTGAGGTGACGGATCTGGTGGGCGATGCCGACAGCCTGACCTTCGCCAATTACAACATGGAGAACCTGGACGCAGCGGAGGAAAGCACCGACGGCTCGTTCGACCGGTTCGACCAGCTGGCGGCCGACATCGTCAACAATCTGCGCAGCCCCGACATCATCGCGGCGCAGGAACTGCAGGATGCAGACGGTCCGGGCGGCGGCAGCGACCTGACGGCGGTGGCCACGGCCAATGCGCTGATCCGCGCCATCCAGGATGCCGGCGGCCCGACCTACGCCTATGCCGAAGTCGCGCCCACCGTGCCCGGCAGCACCGGCGGCGAGCCGGGCGGGAACATCCGCAACGGATATTTCTACAATCCGGAACGGGTCAGCCTGGTGGATGGCAGCCTGCAGGTGATCGAGGATGCCGCCTTCAACGGCAGCCGCAGCCCGCTGGTGGCGACCTTCGACTTCTTTGGGGAGCAGTTCACCGCCATCAACATCCACTTCACCAGCCGCGGGGGCAGCGACCCGCTGTATGGCAGCACGCAGCCGGCGGCCAATGCCGGTGACGCCGCGCGCCAGGCGCAGGCGGCGGCGGTGAAGGCCTGGGTCAACGACCAGCTGGCGACCGACCCGGATGGCCAGTACGTGGTGGCGGGCGACTTCAACGGCTTCTATTTCGAAGCCTTCCAGCGCCAGCTGACCGATCCGGCGCAGGGCGGCGTGTTCACCAGCCTGCCGGAGGCTCTGCTGCCGGACGAGGAGGTCTATTCCTACCTGTTCGAAGGCAATTCGCAGTCGCTGGACAATCTGCTGGCGACCGGCGGGCTGTACCAGAATGCCGAGGTGGACATCGTCCACATCAATGCCGAGTTCGCCGATGCCGACCGGGCCAGCGACCACGATCCGGTGGTGGCGCGCTTCAACTTCGACCGTGCCACGCCCATCACCGGCACCGCCGGGGATGATGTGCTGACCGGCACGGATGGCGATGACGTGCTGCTGGGCCTGGCCGGCAACGACGTCCTGTTCGGCGGCCGTGGCAACAACACGCTGACGGGCGGCGCGGGCAATGACACCTTTATTGTCAGCGGGGCCTATCTGAACGCCAGCTATGCCACGATCACGGACTGGGAAGAAGGCGACACCTTCCGCATCAACTCGCTGGGCAACGGCCGGGTGCGGTACGAGGAGGTCGCGGGCGACACGATCGTCTATGCCAACGGCGTGGCGGTGGCCACGATCGAGGACACGAGCGTGCGCGAAGTGCTGGCCTCGCAGGAATACGAGTTCACCCCCCGCTCGATCGCCGTGGTGATCGACGGTGTGGCGACCTCCTTCGTGGCTTATGGCGGCGCGCAGGCGGACACGCTGAACGGCCGGGCCAACCAGTCGAACAACATCAGCGGGCTGGGCGGCGACGACATCATCAACGGCCGCAACGTCGATGACTACCTGTTCGGCAATGGTGGTGATGACATCCTGGATGGCGCTGCCGGTGAAGACTACCTGTATGGCGGTGGCGGCAACGACATCCTGCTGGGTGGCAATGGCAACGACTACCTGGAAGGCGGCAACGGGTCCGACCTGCTGTATGGCGGGCGCGGCAACGATATCCTGGTGGGCGGCGACGGGGCGGACACCTTCCGCTTTGCGCGCGCCAACGAAGGCGTCGACCGCGTGCTCGACTACAATGTCGGGGAAGACAGCCTGGAACTGGGCGTGAATGCGCGCCAGGTCACCTTCCAGGACAGCTCGGAAGGCTCGCAGATGTTCTTCCGCGGCGAACTGGTCGCCGACTTCATCGGCGTCAGCGCGGCGGACATGATGGGTGAGATCGGCCAGGCCGCCGCCATGGCGCGAATGGAAGACCTCGCCTGGGCGTAAGGTGACATAGCGGGGCGGGGCGGCCCGGTGCCGCCCCGCACATGCTTCAGCCGCGCAGGGGTACGCGGGCCAGCATCGTGTGCGCGGTCAGGTAGAGGCAGCGCCCGCCATTCTCGTCCTGGCCGATCGCGCAATTGGCGATCGCGGTGCCGGTGCCGATGATCCCCAGCAGGCGACCTTCCGGCGTCAGCACATGTATGCCGCCTGGCCCGCTGGCGAAGACGGTGCCGTTCTCCGCCACATCCATCCCGTCCGGCAGGCCCGGCCGCCCGGCGGCATGGTGGCTGCGCATGTCATGGAACAGGCGTGGCGGACCGCTGGGCCGGCCATCGGTGCCCAGCGCATAGGCCAGCACCTCTGGCCGCTGTTCGTCCGACAGGGACAGGTACAGCGTGCGCCCGTTCGGCGACAGGCCGACGCCGTTGGGCCGATGATGCCGGTCCAGCAGATGCAGCGCGCCGTCCGGATCGCGCAGATACAGGCCGTTATGCTGAACCTCGCGCAGAGGCGACTCCTCCGCCGCGGTGAAGCCGTAAGGCGGATCGGTGAAGTAGATCGCGCCGTTGCGGGCGATCGCCACGTCGTTGGGGCTGTTGAAGCGCTTGCCCTCGAACCGGTCGGCCAGAACCGTGCGGCGCATGGTGGCCAGGTCAATTGCGCTGATCACGCGGGTGCCGCTGTCGGCGATCACCAGGCGGCCGGCCCCGTCGATCGCCAGGCCGTTGGCGCCCGCCTCGCGGATCTCCGGCGGGACCGGGGTGGCCAGGCCCGCGGGGCGGAGGAACTCCTCGACGGCACCGCCGGGGCGGTAGCGGTACATGACATTGTTGCCGGGATCGGTGAACAGCAGGTAATTGCCGGCCGGCACCCAGGCCGGCCCTTCGGCCCAGCCATAGCCGGTTCCCAGCACCTCGGCCCGGGCAGCCGGGTCGATGATGGCGGCAAGCGCCGGGTCGAGCATCTCGACCCCGCCGATCCTTGGCCGGTCCGGTGTACCCGCCAGCCGGGCGGCGCAGCCCGCCAGCGGCAGGGCGGCAAGGCCAGCCAGCAGGGTGCGGCGGGTGGCGGTCACGCCCATGGCCACAGCAGGGCGGCCATGGCGAACATGGAAAGGCCGGCGATCGTCGAGCATAGGGTCCAACTCCGGAATGTCTGCGCCTCTGTCAGGCCCAGGAACTGCTTCACCAGCCAGAAGCCGGTATCGTTGACATGGCTGGCGACGGAGGCGCCCGCACCGATCGCCACGGTCACCAGCGCCACCTGCCCCGGCGACAGGCCCGCGACGGCGATCAGCGGCGCGGCAAGGCCGGCAGCGGTGACCATCGCCACCGTGGCGGACCCCTGCGCCACACGTACAAAGGCGGACAGCAGGAAGGCGAAGACCAGGGCGGACAGGTTGGCGGAGGCGACCAGCGCGGTGATCCGGTCGCCCGCGCCGGACTGGATCAGCACTTCCTTGTAAGCCGCGCCCGCCCCCACGACCAGCACCATCAGGCCCGCCGGCGCCAGCGCGCGGGTCATGATGTCGGAAATCACCTGCAGCGGGGCGTGCACGACCATCCGCAACCAGCTGCCGACAAAGCCGCAGGCGATGATCAGCGCGGTGAAGGGATGGCCGATGAACAGCAGCGTCGTCCTGACCGCGCCATCGGGCAGCCAGCCATCCGCCGCGGCGGCCAGCATGATCAGCGCCAGCGGTATCAGCATTCCGGCCAGAGCGGGGCCGAAGCCGATCGCGGCGGTGGCCGGCGCATCCGCGTCGAATTGTGGAGGCGGTGCCTGGTCGCCGAAGCCGGGCGCGCCATGCGCCAGGCGGGTGAAGACGGGACCGGCGATGATCGCCGCCGGAATGCCGCACAGCAATCCGTAGAATGCCAACAGGCCGTAATCGGTGCCGATCAGCTCCGCCACGGCGACCGGGCCGGGATGCGGCGGCAGCAGGGCATGCATGGTCATCAGGGCGGCCAGCAGCGGCAGCGCGAAATAGGTCACCCGTCGGCCGGCGCGCAGCGACAGGGTGGTCAGCAGCGGGGCGAGCACGATGAAGGCCACATCGAAGAACAGGGGCACGCCGACGATGAGGCCGACGGCGGTCAGCGCCCAGGGCGCGCGCCCTTCGCCGAATGCCGCCAGCAGCCGATGCGCCAGCGCCGCGACGCCGCCGCTCGCCTCCAGCAGCCCGCCCAGCATGGCGCCCAGGCCGATCACCACCGCCACGAAGCCCAGCGCCTGGCCGGTGCCTTCGCGCACGGCTTCCAGCACGCCGGCGGGCTCGCCACCCAGCACGAGGCCGGTGCCCAGCGCCACGACCAGCAGCGCGATGAAAGCCGGCACCTTCAGCCGCAACACCATCACGATCAGCGCGGCAATGCTGCCCGCGACGATCAGCAATACGGGACCGGTGCCCATGTCAGGAGACCGTCACGGGCGTGGCAAGCGCCGCGCCGGCCACCGCGTCCGCCGGCAGGGCATAGGCTTGCGGCACGGCCAGCGCGCCGGTCAGCCGGATGTCGGCGGAGGACGCACCGATCATCAAGTCCACCCGACCCGGCGCGACCTGCCAGCCATCATCGTCCCAGTGCGCGAACTGGTCGCTGGTCAGCGTGAAGCTGACGCGGCGGGTCTGGCCCGAATCCAGCGGTACCCGCACGAACCCGCGCAACTCGCGCTCCGGCCGGGCAAGTCCCGCAGCCGGTGCGCGGATGTACAGCTGCACCACCTCGTCGCCCGCCACCCGGCCATCATTGGTGATCGTGCAGCCGACGGTGTAGCGCGCCTTCTGCCCGTCCAGGTGCGTGTCGAGCGCAAGGTCGGCATAGGTGAAGCTGGCATAGCCAAGCCCATGGCCGAACGCGAACAGCGGACCGATATCGGTGTCGTGATAGCGCGCGCTGTCCACCGCCAGGTCCGGATTGGCCGGACGGCCGGTGGGCGGATGGGCGTAGAACAGAGGCAATTGCCCGCTGGTGCGCGGCATGCCCATCGGCAGGCGGCCGGCGGGGTTGACGCGGCCGTACAGCGCATCGGCAATGGCCGGCCCGGCCTCGTTGCCGGCGAACCAGGTCTCCAGCACGGCGGGAATGCCGTCCAGCGCCGCCTCCAGCGCCAGCGGTCGGCCGTTCATGAGCACCACCACGATCGGCTTGCCGACCTCGCGCAGCGCGGCGATCAGCGCCATCTGCGGGCCGGGCAGGGTGATGTCGGCGCGGCTGCGCGCCTCGCCCGAATGGTCGAAATCCTCGCCCAGCACCAGCACCACCACATCGGCATTCTGCGCGGCGGTGACGGCGGCGGGGATGCCCGCCTCATCATCGCTACGCGGCGCGACGCCGGGTGCGTAGGTCACATCGCCCATGGCTGTGCGCAGGGTGACGGAGTCCTCCTGCACCCCGCGCGCCTTCCACGAACCCAGCGTGCTGCGGGCGTCATCCGCCAGCGCGCCGACCAGCGCCACGCGGGCACCGGCGGTCAGCGGCAGCACGCCGCCTTCGTTGCGCAGCAGCACCAGCGATCGTTCCGCCGCCCGTCGCGCCTTCGCCCGGTGATCGGCGGACCCCAGCACTGTGCGTTCACGCACGGCATCGCCGAAGCGGTAGGGATCATCGAACAGGCCCAGCCGCGCCTTGGTCGCCAGGATGCGGCCGACAGCCTGATCCACCAGCGGCAGCAGCGTGGGATCGTTCGCCAGCGCCGTGCCGAGATGTTCGGCATAGGTGTCGCTGGTCATGTCCATGTCGACGCTGGCCCGCAGCGCCAGCGCGGCGGCCTCGGCCGGGGTGCTGGCGGCACCATGATCGATCAGTTCGGAAACGGCGTTCCAGTCGCTGACGACCAGCCCCTGATAGTTCCACTCGTCCCGCAGGATGCCGCGCACCAGATCGGCATTGCCGGTGGTGGGCACGCCGGCCAGATCGTTGAACGCGGTCATCATCGTGCCCACGCCCGCTGCCGCGACAGCGCGGAACGGCTGCAGATAGACCTCGCGGAGGGTACGCTCCGACACATCCGCCGTGTCATAATCGCGCCCGCCCATGCCCGCGCCATAGGCACCCAGATGCTTGGCGCAGGCCAGCACCGCATCGCGGCCGGCGAGGTCGGCGGTCTGGAAACCCTGCACCTGCGCCACGGCAATGCGGGCGCCGAGATATGGATCCTCGCCTGCACCCTCCACCACGCGGCCCCAGCGGGCATCGCGGGCGATGTCGATCATGGGGGCGAAGGTCCAGTGCAGCCCGCTGACCGCCGCCTCAATTGCCGCGACCCGCGCGGCCTCTTCCGCCACGGCGGGGTCGAAGCTGGCGGCCAGCGCCAGCGGCACGGGAAAGATGGTGCGGTATCCGTGGACCACATCCATCGCGAACAGCAGCGGGATGCCATGCGGCGATTCCTCCACCGCCACGCGCTGCAATTCGCGCAAGGGTTCCCCGCCCGCGACATGCAGGAACGATCCGATCCGCCCCGCACGCACGCGGTCCAGCGCGGCGGCATCCAGCCGGCTGTTCAGCGCCACCTGCCGCCCGCCGGCGACCTGGGTCATCTGGCCCAGCTTTTCCTCGACGCTCATGGCGGCGATCAGCCGGGCGATCCGCTCCGCATGCTGGCGCGGCAGGGCCGGCGCGGACTGCGCAAAAGCGGGGAAGCGGATGGCGGCGGCCAGCAGCGTACCGGCCACCAGCACTTCGCGGCGGCGCAACTCCATTCCGGCAGGCATCAGGCGGTCAGCCGGATGGCGCGGCCTTCGCGCGCGGACTGGTAGATCGCCTCGATGATCCGCATGTCGCGCAGACCCTCCATGCCGTTGGAGCGCGGCTCGGTGCCGGCCATGATGGATTCGGGCAGGTGGTCCAGCTGGGCGACGAACTGGTTCTTGGCCGGCGTGGGCAGGCGCACCTGCTCCGTCCTGCCTTCGCGATGCACCCATAGCTGGTGATCGGTGTAGGACGTCGCCGGCTCCGCCCGCAGCCAGCCTTCGGGGCCGTGCACGCGATAGGTGTTGTGGTTGGAGGTGTAGGAACTGACGCAGCTGGCCAGCGCCCCGCCGGGGAAGCGCAGCTGGAAGTTGATCCGGTCTTCCACCGTGGCGAAGCGCGGATCGCTGCGGTCGGTCAGCTCCATTGCGGTGACCTCCACCGGCTCCTCGCCCGCCAGATAGCGTGCGGCATTCAGGCTGTAGATGCCGATATCCATCAGCGACCCGCCGCCCGACAGCGGCTTGTCCAGCCGCCACTGGTTCGGCTGCGCGTCGAAGCCATGTTCGGAGGTGATGATGCGCACTTGGCCCAGCGCGTCGGACCGCGCCAGTTCCATCGCGTGCAGATTGTGCACCTCGAACTGCGAGCGGTAGCCGATCATCAGCTTCGTGCCGGCCTGGCGGCAGGCGGCGATCATCGCCTCCGCCTCCGCCGCGCTGATCGCCATCGGCTTCTCGCACATCACATGCTTGCCGGCCTGTGCGGCGCGGATGCTGTATTCGGCATGCATCGAATTGGGCAGCACGACATAGACGGCGTCGATATCGGGATTGTCGCGAATGCGGTCGTAATCGGCGTAGCTGTAACGGTGGGTCGCGGGGATGTCGTACTCCTCGCCATAGCGTTGCAGCTTCTCCGGCGTGCCGCTGACCAGCGCCACCAGCCGGGCATGTTCGCAATCCTTCAGGCGCGGCATGATCTGGTTGGTGGCGTAGGAGCCGAGGCCGACAATGGCATAGCCGAACTTGCGGCCCGGCTCCGCCGCGCGCGCCCGGCCGATCAGGGCACCTGCCGCCAGTGTCGCGCCCATGCCCGCAAGAACATGCCGCCGGTTGGCTGCCATCATCACCGTTCTCCCATCTGGCGGCCGATCTCCAGGCCATCTTTTCTGGTAACGGTATCATGCAAACGATTACGCGCAAGCACAAGCTGCTTGCGGATGCAATTACTCCGCTGTGAAGCGGAAGATGGTGGTGGAGCGGAAGGTTTGGCCCGGCCGCAGGACGGTGGAGGGGAAGTCTGGCTGGTTGGGGCTGTCGGGCGCGTGCTGCGTTTCGATCGCGTAGCCATCACCCTGCCGCAGCATCCGCCCGCCGGCACCCGCCAACGTTCCGTCGAAGCTGTTGGCGGTGTAGACCTGCATGCCGGGCTCGCTCGTCAGCACCTCCAGCACGCGCCCGCTGGCCGGATCGGTGGCGCGCGTCGCCAGGCGGATCGTGCCGTCCACCGCTCCCAGCGCGAACCAGTGGTCCAGCCCGCGGGTCAGCCGCATCTGCGGGTGAGGGTCGCGCAACCGCGTGCCGATTGGCGCGGCCTGCCGGAAATCGAAGGGCGTGCCGTCCACCGGCAGCATGCGGCCGGTCGGGATCCTGCCGGGCCCGAGCTCGGCGATCCTGTCGGCGAACAATTGCAACGACTGGCCGTCCGCAGAGCCGCCGCCCGCCAGATTGAAATAGGCATGATGCGTCAGGTTGAGCACGGTCGGTGCATCGCTTGTGGCGGTGTATTCGATCTGCAGCGCATCATCATCGGTCAGGGTGAAATCCACCTCCACCGACAGCCTGCCCGGGAAGCGGTTGGCCCCGGCCGGGCTGGTGTGGCGCAGCTTCACCGAACTGCAGCCGGCTGTCGTGCACTGTTCCGCCTGCCAGACCTGCGCCCCCAGGCTGTTGCGGCCGCCATGACTGACGGTGGCGGCGGGATCGTCGGCCAGGGCGACGCGCCGGCCATCCAGCACGAAGCCGCCACCGGAGATGCGCCCGGCATAGCGGCCGACGATGCTACCGAAATTGGCCCGCGCCTCGTAAGCAGCGAGATCGGGCAGGCCCAGCACGACATTGTCCAGCCGTCCCTCGCGATCGGGCATGGTGATGGCGGTGATGATGCCGCCCAGCGTCAGCAGGCTGACGCTGTGGCCGCGCGCGTTAGCGAGCGTGATCCGCTCCACCGCCTCGCCGCCGGCCGTGGTGCCATAGGGCTCGCGCACCACCTCCGCCCGTGCGGCCGCGGGCATGGCCAGCAGGAGGAGCGCGAGCGCGAGTCTCACCGCCCACTCTCGAGACGGGAGGCGATCGTGTCGCCCAGCCGCGCGCGATTGTTCGCCGGTGTCACCTCGCGCACGGCACCGTCCAGTTCCAGTCGTACCTGAACGCCTTCGCCGGTGCCGCGCGGCAGCGTCAGCACCAGATCCGCTGTGCGCGGCAAAAGGTTCGTTGGAGCCTCCAGCGCGGGGAAGGGCGCACGGGCGAGTTCCTGTCCGGCGGCATCGCTGGCGATGGCCGTGCCGGCTGATGTGGCCCGGGCGCCAAGAGAGTGCACCCGCACGCTCAGCCGCCGTCCGCGCAATGCCAGATCGTCGGCCGACAACCCGATATCGGGGCGCGTCGCGGGATCGTCATGGGATGTGGCGAGCGCGAAATCATAGACCATGCTGACGCCCGCCGGCAGGTCCAGCGCGATGCCGAGGCCGCGTTCCAGCTCCACCTGCTGCGCCGGGCCGGGCGCATCGGCGGCCCCGTCGCCATCACCATCGACGCCGCCCGCCATCGTCCATGTGCCAGCCGGCAGTTCCGCCCCGATCATCCGTGCGGCGACGCTGCGGCCCGACAGGTTGTGCGCCGTCACGCGGAACCGGTCGCGGCCCTGAGGCAGGACCAGGATGCCGACCTGCTCCGCCGCCAGGGGGTGGTCGAACCGCCAGCTGACCAGATTGCCGGGATAGATTGCGTTGCGCAGATGCGCGACGCCGCCCAGCCGTGCGCGCTGCAGCAGTTCCGATGGCAGGCTGACCCGGTCGGACCAGAAATGCGCCTCGGTCAGCAAGGGCAGGCGTTGTGTGGTGATGGCGACCTCCGCCTGCCACAGATCGGCCAGCAGGGTGGTGTCGCCGGTCTGCTGCCAGCGCACGAAGCGGGCAAGGGCGGCATCGCCCACCCCGCCCAGATTGCGGTCCACCGCGCGACCATCCGCGCCCGTGCCGTTGCCGGCGATGGTCTGCGCAATAGTCGCGCCATCTTGTATCCGCGCCAGCAGGTCTGCGTTGACGGTTGAGAGCGGCGCCACGTCGCCCTTCGCCAGATTGCCCAGCAGCGGACGCAGATAGCGCGGGTCCCCGGTCCAGTCGTAAGCGGCCCAGAACAGGTGCGATGCGCTGCCGAGGCCGCTGCCCTCCGCCGTGTCGGTCGCCCACGCGATCTCGGCCGGCAGGCGGAACGCGCCGTCGCGCTCCTCCCCATGGGCCAGCCAGCCATCCAGCAGTGACAGCACCGTCTGCCGCACCGCCGGCGCGCCGTTCCAGTTCACCAGCAGCAGGCCGGGATGGAAGATGAGGAAGCCGTAAGGCCGCTGCCAGCCCAGCGTGCCTTCGCGATAGATCTGCGACCCACTGAAATAGCTGCTGACCAGATGGTTGTGCCCGGCCGGGTTCACTTCTGCCAGCCGGCCATATTCGCGCGCCACCTGCATCGCGCGTTCGATCGCGGCAGGATCGCCCCATTCCATCTGCATCGCCTGCGCGACGGAGTTGATGCCCTCCTCGTAGGAATGCAGTTCGTCGGTGGCGATGCGGCTGAGCCCGCCGGTCCACATGCCGTTGGCATAGGTCGCATCCAGCACCCGGCGGACGGAGGCAGCCAGCCGTTCGGGCTGCACGCCCATGGCGGTGAGCGGCACCCACTGGTTGACGAGATCGGTGTCGTCCGACAGCCCGCCGCCGAACTCGCCATTGGGCACCTGCCGCTCGTCGATCCACCAGTCCACGAAGCGGCGCAGCAGCTTCAGCTGCTCGGTCTGCCAGAATGCCCAGGCGGGCACGCCGGCGGGCGGCTGGGGCAGGGTCAGCGAAGCGTAAGGCTGTTCGGGGTTCTTCTCGACCCAGTAGGCGCGCGCCAGCGCATTGCCGGGATCGACCCGCAGCACGTCCGAGATGTCGCGCTCGAACCGGTTCCAGACGGGGAACAGCCGCTGATTGGGCTGTTCCTCCACCAGGAAGGCGAGGTTGTCCCGCGCCTGTTCCAGCCGGTCGGCCACATGCTCCGCCTTGGCCTCGTCCCCAAGCTTGAACACGAGGCGCAGCCGGGCACCGGCCAACGCACCGGCATCGAAGCCGCCGCTCGCGGCACTGATGGAGACCATCAGGCTGTGCCCGCAAGTCAGGATGCGGTCGCGCGTGTCGAGCCACAGCGTGCGCGCTTCGTCCGGGCGAATCGAGACATTGACGTCCAGCAGGTCGCGGGCGGGCCACAGCGGATCGCGCACGCGGATGTTGAGCGGGATCAGCCCGTCATGCGTCGGCGGAAGGTCCAGCGCAGGCAGGTCTAGCGCGATGCCGTCCAGCCCCGCATCCATGTTCCCCCAGCCATAGGAGAAGCGGCTGGGCACCTCCCCCAAAGGCGGGTCGCGGAAGTCCGCGGGAACCAGCACATGCACCACCGGCATGGCCGGCGCGGCGGTGTCGGCGGTGTCGGCGGTGCGGGCAGCGCGCGGCGCGCCGGTGGGGAGGGCAACCACGATGCTGCGTTCGGCGGGCACGAAGCGGCCGGCGATGAAGTCCCGCGCCTCCGTCAGCGCAGAATAGCGCGCCGGATCGGCGGCGGGGTCGATGGAGTAGCTGAGCGTGACCAGCCTGCCCGGCACCTCTCCCGGCGCGACATGGTAGGCGGCGATTTCCTGGATCGGCGTTTCCGGCGTGGCGTTTTCCCAGCGGATCCTGCCGCCACGGCGATCCTGCGCCAGCTGCGTGGTGGTCCGTTCCACCCCTTCGCGCCGGCGCAGCAGCACGCCGGGCCCATCGCCGGCCACCCGGTTCAGCGTGCCATCGGCAGCGCCGGTCAACTCGATCCGGTTCCATGGCTCATCGGGTAGGGTCAGGTCGTAAGCGCGGCCGCCTTCGGAATAGACGTTCCAGTCGGGCAGCTGGAAGTAGTCGTCACGCCCCGGCAGGCGGGACCGGTTGTAGACGCCGGGCCAGGTCGTCTCCCGGATGCCGTCGGCCCCGCGGAACATCTTCGCCTTCAGGTCGCGCGTGTCGGCGAACTCTACCTTGCGGATGGTGGTGACCGGCGCGGTCAGCGGCGGCGGAGCCTTGTCCTGCCAGCCATGGCGCTGCAGCCAGGCGGCGCGCAGCGCGGCGTCGTCCGGGGCGGGCAGGACAGGCGCCTCGCCCCGCGCCAGCGCGGCCACGCCGGCATCGTCCAGCATCCGGTCGTAGATCCGCAGCTCGTCCATGTCGCCCGAGCGCCGGAAATTGTACATGCTGTGGACCTGGTACGGGCTGACGATGCGCTGGAACGGACCGAAGCCGAACAGCCCCATGTCGTACCGCGCCTGCCGGTCGGAGCTGGCGACCTGCCGCCCGTCGATCCACAGCCGCACGCCGGTCAGCTCGTCCCAGGCGAAGGCCACATGCACCCAGGCGTCGGGCGCAGGCGCGGACATTGCGGCGGAGATGCGGGTGCGCGCGAGATTGGTGTCGGTGACGAAGGCGTCATAGCCGGCGCCGTTCCAGTCGATCCGCAGCCAGCTCATGTCCCAGCTGGTGCTGTCCGCCGCACCCACCCGGAACAGCGTCACCGGTGCCTCGCCCAGCGGCGTGCGCGTGCGCAGGAAGAAGGACAGCGTGCCGCGCTGGGCGTGGATGTTGCCGGGGGCGGACCAGGCGAGCGCCAGATCGTCGTCCAGCGACAGGGCTGGCCCATCCGCGCCATCGGGCACGGTGGCAAGGCCGCGGGCGAAGATCGGCTGCGCCTCCCCGCCCGCCACCTGCGCGGTACCGGCATCATCGGCAGAAACAGCGAACAGCAGGCCGTCGCCATCCTGCGCCCGTGTCGCCGCCGGTAGCAGCAGCGCCGCTGCAACCAGCAGGGCGCTGCGGCCGATCATCGGGCCTGTTCGACCGTTTCGGGCACCGGCACGATCATGAGTCCCAGCTTCTGCCCGTTGCTGAGCAGGCCGGACTGCACCAGCAGGCGCTTGCCATCGGGGCTGAAGCTGGGATGCGTGTGGTCGGGGCGCATCAGGTGACCGCTGCTCAGCAGCGTGCGCTTGCCGTTCTCCCGGTCGATCAGCCACAGATTGCCGTCGAAATCGTCGCCCGCGGCCCAGCGCCCGTCATAGGTGACGGCGTTGTGCCAGTACCCGCCGGTGCTGCTATCGTCCTGCGGGATGTTGGGGTCGGTGAAGCCGCGCAGCGCGGCGCGGGTGAAATCCTCGATCGGAATCTGGCCCAGATGCTCCACGCTGTTGTCGCGCAGATTGACCACCAGGATGCCGGTGGGCACCTGCCGCAGCTCCCGCTTGTGGCCCATCAGGTTGAAGATCACGTGGTCCGCATCGGCGAACTGTTCATGCGTGACCCAGTCCAGCGGCCCTTCGGCATAGACCGGGCGGTTGCCGGTGCCGTCGGCGTTCACGATCCACATCCGTTGCGGCGCGTCGCCGCCGGTTTCGTGGCAATACAGGATCTCGCCCGGCCTGAACGGATTGGCCTGCACATGGCCCATGCGGAACGGCACTTCCACCACCGTGCGCACCGCGCCGCTGGCGAGGTCGATCGCGCGGAGGCCGCCGGGCACCTGCGGCACCGGCTGGCCGGGCTCGCGCGGGGGCGCCTGCCGGGCGTCGAAGCCGACATAGGCGGTGCGCTCGTCGGCATCCATCGTGAAGCCGCCGGCCTCGATGTGATCTTCGGGCATGGTGGCGACGACGCGTTCGTAGCCTTCGCGCTTCATCCGGCCGGCGGCGGCATCGGCCAGCAGCGGGGTTAGCTCGACCTCGATCAGCTGCGTGCGGCCGTTGCGAGCCTTGCGCATGTAGTACAGCCTGTTGCTCAGCCGCGCGACGTTGAGGCTGCCGGTGCCGACCCCCGGACCATCGGTCAGCTGGGTGATCGCGCCAGTGACCTCGTTGACGGCAAAGGCCTGCGACTCGCCATTCGCATCACGGTCGCCGGAACGGAAGATGATGTGCTGCCCATCGAACGCCCATTGCGGGTGCGTGGGGTAGTTCTTGGCATCGGTATGCCCGCCATCGGTCAGCACCGTCAGCACGCGGCCAGTGGTGCGGTCGGCGATCAGCTGCTGTTCCGAGGGGAATTGCCGCCCGACATCATCCGCCAGCGCCGGGGTCGCCACGAGGGCGGCTGCCGCCAGCAAGGTCAGCCGAACCGATCCGAAAACGTGCATCTGCAATCCTCTTTGCCATCGCGGTCGTCATCGCGACCTGCCATTTCAGCGGCATACAAGCACGTTCCAGCTTGTGGAACAACGTTTCACATTACGAACAAGTCCGGCGCGCTCAGACAGCCGGCTCCGTGAGCAGGCCGTACCGCTCCAGCATCGCTGCCGGCTCCGCATCACGGCCGCGAAAAGCGCGGAAGCTGTCCACCGCCGGGCGCGATGCGCCGCGGGCCAGCACCTCGGCCCGGAACAGGTCGCCGGTGGCGCGATCCACCAGCCCGGCCTCGGCAAAGCGCGCAAAGCCGTCCGCCGCCAGCACCTCGGCCCACAGATAGCTGTAATAGCCCGCAGCATAGCCGCCGCTGAAGATGTGGGTGAAGGCATGGGGGAAGCGGTGCCAGGCGGGCGGGCGCACCACCGCGATCTCCTCCCGCACGGCGTCCAGCACCTCCATCGGGTCGGTGCCCAGCGTGCCGCCATGCAGCAGCAGGTCGAACATGGCGAATTCGATCTGCCGCAACAGCGCCAGGCCCGACTGGAAGTTGCGCGCGCCCTGCATCCGGCCGAACAGCTCGGCCGGCAGCGCCTCTCCCGTCAGGTAATGGCCGGACATGCCGGTCAGCACGTCGCGATCCCAGGCGAAATCCTCTAGCAGCTGGCTGGGCAGCTCGACCGCGTCCCATTCGAAGCCGCTGGTGCCGGCGATGCCCGGGCGGTTCACGGTCGTGAAGATGCCGTGCAGCGCGTGGCCGGTCTCGTGCAGCAGGGTGACGATGTCGTTGTGGCTCAGCAGCGCAGGGCTATCCTCGCCATCGGGCGCCCAGTTGCAGTTGAGCGTGGCGACCGGCACGCGCACCGCATTGCCGTCCGCCAGACGCGGGCGCATGCCCGACATCCAGGCGCCGCCGCGCTTGCCGGCGCGGGCGTGCAGGTCGACATACAGGCCGGCGATCACCTGGCCGCTCTCGTCCGCAACGTCGTAATACAGGGCCTCCGCATGTGGCAGCGGCATGTCGGTGCGCTGCTGCAGAGTGATACCGAACAGCTGCTCCAGCAGGCGCTGCCAGCCATCCAGCACGCGGGCGACCGGGAAGTAGGCGCGCACCGCTTCCTCATCCAGCGCGTGGCGCATGGAACGCAGCCGCTCGGCGGCGAAGGCGATGTCCCATGGCTGCAGGTCGGCGATGCCCAGTTCCGCCGCGGCGAAGCTGCGCAGCTCCGCCAGGTCGCGCTCCGCCGCAGGGCGGGCACGATTGGCGAGATCACGCAGGAAGGCCAGCACCTCCCCGCCATTGGGCGCCATCTTGGTCGCCAGCGAACGCTCCACCGGATCGGCGAAGCCCAGCAGCGCCGCAGCTTCCCGCCGCAGGGTGACGATGCGCGCGATACGCCCGCTATTGTCGAACCGCCCGGCCTGCGGTCCCTGGTCGGAAGCGCGGGTGCCGAAGGCCTCGTACACCCGGAACCGCAGGTCGCGGTTGCGGGCAAAGCGCAGCACCGCCTGCACGCTGGGCTGCCGCAGCGTCACCAGCCAGCCTTCCAGGCCCGCATCGCGCGCAGCGGAGGCCAGCATGGCGCGATCCGCCTGCGAAAGACCCTCCAGCAGTGCCTCGTCAGTCACATGCTCGGTCCAGGCTTCGGTGGCGTCCAGCACGGCGTTGGCGAATTCGGTGCCGAGCTCCGCCAGCTCGACCGTGATCGCGCTGAACCGGGCGCGCGCCGCCGGCTCCAGCGCGACGCCGGACAGGGTGAAGCCGCGAATGGCATGGTTCAGCGCCGCGCGGTCCGCGGCGTCGGCCCGCGCCATCTCCGGCGATGCGGCCAGCGCGCTGAACACTTCGAACAGGTCGCGGTTCTGTTCCACCGCCAGCCCGTTCTCCACCACCAGCACCTTGCCGGCGGCTTCCGCGGCGCGCAGTTCGGGCGTGTCGGCTACCGCGCCCAGATGAGTCACGGCGGACCACAGGCTGTCCACGATCGTCTCCGCGCGCTCGAACGGCAGCCAAGCCTCCGCAAAGCTGGTCGGCCGCCGGGTGACGATATCGGCCACCACGGCGCGATGATGCGCCAGCGCCTCGTCCAGCGCAGCGCCGATGGCGGCCGGGGTGAGCGCGGGGAAGGCCGGGGGCGAGAGCGGATCGAGCAGGGGGTTCATCGCTCTGAGATGCGTATGGCGCAGGCAGGGGTCAACCGCGCCGCCCCAAGCCTTCTTGCACGCTGATCGAACGACGCTATCTCGCGGCCCATGGCCCAACCGCTCTCCCTCACCGTCAATGGCGCCCCGCGCCGGTCCGAAGCCACCACGGTCGCGCAGCTGGTCGCCGAGCTGTCGCTGCGGCCGGACAAGGTCGCGGTCGAACGCAATGGCGCCATCGTGCCGCGATCGACCTTGGGCGAGGCGCCGCTGACCGATGGCGACGTGCTGGAGATCGTGCATTTCGTGGGCGGCGGCGATCATGCGGCAGCCCCCCCCACAGTGGACGACGACAGCTGGGAAGTCGCCGGCCACCGCTTCCGCTCGCGCCTGATCGTGGGCACGGGCAAGTACAAGGACTTCGCCCAGAACGCCGCCGCGCTATCCGCCAGCGGGGCGGAGATCGTGACGGTGGCGGTGCGCCGCGTGAACGTGACCGACCCTGGCGCGCCGATGCTGACCGACTTCATCGACCCGGCCAAGGTCACCTACCTGCCCAACACCGCCGGCTGCTTCACCGCGGAGGACGCGATCCGCACCCTGCGCCTGGCGCGCGAGGCCGGCGGCTGGGACCTGGTGAAGCTGGAAGTGCTGGGCGAGGCGCGCACGCTGTATCCCGACATGCGCGAGACGCTGAAGGCGACGGAGGTGCTGGCCAAGGAAGGCTTCAAGCCGATGGTCTATTGCGTGGACGATCCCATCGCCGCCAAGCAGCTGGAAGAGGCCGGCGCGGTCGCGATCATGCCGCTGGGCGCGCCGATCGGATCGGGGCTGGGCATCCAGAACCGCGTCACCATCCGCCTGATCGTGGAAGGCGCCACCGTGCCGGTGCTGGTGGATGCCGGCGTCGGCACCGCCAGCGATGCGGCGGTGGCGATGGAACTGGGCGTGGACGGCGTGCTGATGAACACCGCCATTGCCGAGGCGAAGGACCCGATCCGCATGGCCCGCGCCATGAAGCTGGCGGTGGAGGCCGGGCGCGACGCCTATCTGGCAGGGCGCATGGGCACGCGCCGCTATGCCGATCCGTCCAGCCCGCTGGCCGGGCTGATCTGACAGGAGCCGGTGCCGGCTTTCCCCACCGTAATCGATTGACTTCTGCCTCCGCGTGGCTTGATTGCGCTAACAGGCCGGGCAACGGTGGTGGAGGAATCATGAAGGCAGGAACGATCGGGCTGGCGGCATTGCTGCTGGCGAGCAGCGCGGCGGTGACGGCGCAGGATACCGGCGGCAGTGCACCCGCCGCGGGCGCGGCGCAGGCCCATCCGGAAAGCTGGCCCGTGCTGCAGATGCAGCGCCAGCGCGATCCCGCGATCGAGACGCGGATCGACGCTTTGCTGGCGGAGATGAATGTCGAGGACAAGGTCGGCCAGCTGCTGCAGGTCGACATCGCCTCCATCACCCCGCAGGACTTCGAGACCTACAAGCTCGGCTCCATCCTGAATGGCGGCAATTCGGCCCCGAATGGTGACGAGTTCGCGCCGGCCGCGGAGTGGCTGAAGCTGTTCGACGCCTTCTACGACGCATCGGTGAAGCGCAGCGACGGGCGGCCGGCGATCCCGGTGATCTGGGGCACCGATGCGGTGCACGGCCACAACAACATCGTCGGCGCCACGCTGTTTCCGCATAATATCGGCCTGGGCGCCGCGCGCGATCCGGACCTGATCCGCCGCATCGGCGTCGCCACCGCGGCGGAAACGGCGGCGACCGGCATCGACTGGAGCTTCGCGCCGACCGTGGCCGTGGTGCAGGACGACCGCTGGGGCCGGACCTACGAAAGCTATTCGGAAGAGCCGGAGGTGGTCGCCGCTTATGCCGGAGCGATGGTGCAGGGCATCCAGGGCCGCGTGGGCGACGACTTCATGCAGCCCGGCCATGTGATCTCCAGCGTGAAGCACTTCCTGGCCGATGGCGGCACCGGCGGGCGCGACCAGGGCGACGCGCGCATTTCGGAAGAGGTGCTGCGCGACGTGCATGCCGCCGGCTACACCACCGCACTGCCGGCCGGCGCGCTGACCGTGATGCCCAGCTTCTCCAGCTGGAACGGCGTGAAGATGACCGGCAACACCAGCATCCTGACGGGCGTGCTGAAGGATCGCTGGGGCTTTGACGGCTTCGCAGTCGGTGACTGGAACGCGCACGGCCAGCTGCCGGGCTGCACCAACGAGGATTGCGCGGCGGCGATCAATGCCGGGCTCGACATGTTCATGTATTCCGGCCCGGGCTGGAAGGATCTGTACGCCAATACGCTGCGGGCCGCGCAGGACGGCACCATCCCTGCCGCCCGGCTGGACGATGCGGTGCGCCGCATCCTGCGCGTGAAGCTGCTGGCCGGCACCTTCGAGGCGGGCCGCCCGTCCGAACGGCCGATGGCCGGACGGTTCGAGCTGCTCGGTTCGCCCGAACATCGTGCCCTGGCGCGGGAGGCGGTGCGCCGGTCGCTGGTGCTGCTGAAGAACGAAGGCAACGTGCTGCCGGTGAAGCCGGGCGCCAATGTGCTGGTCGCCGGGCCGGGGGCCGACGATATCGGCATGCAGTCGGGCGGCTGGTCGCTGACCTGGCAGGGCACGGATGTGACCAACGCCAACTTCCCCAACGCGCAGTCGATCTGGGCCGGCCTGCAGGAAGCCGTACAGGCGGGCGGCGGCACCGCCACCCTGTCGGCCGATGGCAGCTTCACGCAGAAGCCCGACGTGGCCATCGTGGTGTTCGGCGAGACGCCCTATGCCGAATTCAGCGGCGATCGTCCGACGCTGGAGTTCAACCCCGATGACAAGGCCGCGCTCGCCATGCTGCAGCGGCTGAAGGCGGCTGGCATTCCCACCGTGTCGGTGTTCCTGTCCGGCCGGCCGATGTGGGTCAATCCGGAGCTGAACCAGTCGGACGCCTTCGTGGCGGCCTGGCTGCCGGGCACGGAGGGCGGCGGCGGCATCGCCGATGTGCTGGTGGCCGGCGCTGACGGGCAGGCGCGGCATGATTTCGCAGGCACGCTGTCATTCAGCTGGCCCAAGCGGCTGGACCAGTACGTCCTGAACCAGCGGGACGAGGGCTATGACCCGCTGTTCCCGTTCGGCTACGGCCTGACCTATGCCGGCGGCGGCAGCGTGCCGCAGCTGGATGAAAGCCGGCCGGCGGTAACGGGCGGCGACCAGAACGCGCTGTTCGTGCGCGGCCGGCTGGCCCCGGGTGCGCAGACCGTGACCGATGGTGCGGTGACGCTGGGCCGCGTGGACCGGCTGGCGCAGGAGGACAGCCTGCAGCTGACCTATGCTGGCACGGGCACGCTGGCGCTGGCCCAGGCACAACCGATCGACCTGACCCGCGAATCGAACGGGCAGCTCAGCCTGCTGATGGAATATCGCGTAGTGGCCCCGCCGGCCGGGACGGTGACGCTGGGCATGACCGGCGGCGGTACCGCCAGCGTGCCGATCACCGGCGCATTGCGCGAAGGTGCCGGCGAATGGCGCGAACTGGCCGTGCCGCTGCGCTGCTTCGCCGACAATGGTGTCGACATGGCGGCAGTGACCCGCCCAGCCGCGATCACCAGTTCCGGAGCGTTGCGGCTGGACGTGTCCGGCATCCGCATCGCCAGCGCACTCCCGGGCCCGGTGACCTGCGGCACGCCCTGATCGCGCAGCCCGGAGCGGACACGGGTCCGCTCCGGGCGGACTGGCGCCTGAAGGTCGCATGACGATGTGTGGGAAGTGGTGCACCCGACAGGATTCGAACCTGTGACCCCTGCCTTCGGAGGGCAGTACTCTATCCAGCTGAGCTACGGGTGCGCTGGCGCGTGCCTCTACATCGGCCCGGGGCGCGGGGTCAAATGCAATCGTCGCCCGATCGCCTGTGCTTGACCTCGTTCCCGATCCGTTCCAGCAAGGCTGGATGAGCGACTCTCTTCTGCTGCCCGCCGCCGCCCTCGACCTCCCCGAAGCGGAGCGGCGGTCGCGTGCGGTGGCGCGGGGGATCTGCCGGCTGTTCGCCCGCAACGACATCTGGGCCATTGCCGAAATGCCGCTGCGCAACAATCGCCGGGCGGACCTGATGGGGGTGGATGCCAAGGGGCGCATCGTGATCGTGGAGATCAAGACCGCCCGCAGCGACCTGCTGGGCGATGGCAAGTGGCCCGACTACCTGGATTTCTGCGACCGGTTCTACTGGGGTCTGCCACCCGAACTGGACCGGTCGGTGCTGGAAAGCGCGGACTACCGGCCCGATTGCTGCGGCATCATCGTGGCGGATGGCTATGATGCGGAGATCGTGCGCCCGGCGCCCAGCCACCCGCTGAACGCCGCGCGCCGGCGGGTGGAGGTGGAGCGGCTGGCGCGCGCCGCTCTGCGCCGGCAGGTGGTGGCGCTCGACCCCGAATGTTCGGCGTTCGGGGCTGGCTGAGGCGCTGCTCAGCCCATCAGGCCCAGCACCAGCAGCACGGTGACGAACAGGCTGACGATCACCTGGATGAAGAAGGTCAGCACCACAGTGCGCCACAGGGCGGAGCCGCGCGACAGGCCATAGGCATGGCGCAGCTGGGTCGCCATGTGCCAGATCGGCAGCACGGTGCCCGCGAGCAGCAGCCATGTCAGCGGCACCCCGGCAAAGCCCAGGATCGTCAGCACGACGAACAGCAGCGACATGAACGACAGCGAATAGGTGACGAACACCGCGTGGTCGTACAGGCCGAACCGTCTCCGCCATGCGAACAGCAGCGCCACGAAGGGGAGCGACAGCGGGATCAGCAGCCAGCTGAACTTGTAGCTGTTCGATTGCAGCTTGTAGAGCGCCAGGCCCGGGTTCTTGCGCGCCTTCTCGATCCCGTGATCCAGCCGGGTCCAGCCCGTGTGGATGTTCTCCAGCTGCTCGGTGGGATCGGCGTTGCTCTGCGCGCGTCCCAGCACATTGAGGGCGGCGTCCAGTTCCGCCAGGCGGTCCTGCAGCGCGGCGCGCGTAGGGTCGTCATCCGGCACTTCCGCCAGCTGGCGCGCGATGTCGACCCGATCGCCGCGCGCCCTGATCTGCAGCTCGGTCACGCTGGCCTGCGTCTCGTTCGACAACGCCAGATCAGCCGGCGGGCCGATGCCGGCGATCTGGAACACGGCGAACATGATGAAGACCGTGAACAGGAACAGCCCCATCGGCGACACGAAGCGCATCCGCTCCCCTTCGATATAGCGGCGGGTCAGCTGCCCCGGCCGGCGCAGCAGCATCGGCAGCGTCGCCCAGGTCCGCCCTTCGAAATGCAGCGCGCCGTGCAGCAGATCGTGCAGGAAGGCGCCGGCGGTGCGGTGAAGATGCGCCTCCTGCCCGCAGGCATGGCAATGCGGGCCGATCAGCGCGGTGCCGCAGTTCAGGCAGGCGGCCTCATGCGTGTGCCCGTCCGGCGCCACGGGGGCGGGCGGGACGATTGTCTGCCCGCTGCTGGCCTGCACGCTGTCGCTCATGTCGGAACCCCCCGGTTGCCCGCATGATAGTGGCAGCGGCCTGCTTGTCGAGCGGAACAGAGGTGGAACGCCAATGCGTCATCGGCGTTGGGGCTGGCAGAGGAGCATTGTGCAATGACTGTCCAGACCCCTGACGAAAACCCCAAGGCCCACCCGGTGTCCAACGCGCAGAAGGACCCGGACAACTGGACCACGGGCGACGAGCCGATGACCGGCGCCCAGGCCAGCTACCTCAAGACCCTGAGCGAGGAAGCCGGCAAGGACGATGATTACGCCACCGACCTGACCAAGGCCGAGGCATCCAAGCGGATCGACGCGCTGCAGGAAGAGACCGGGCGCGGCCAGTAAGCGCAGGCCATCCGGCGCCACTGTTGCAGCGGCGCCGGATCGGCGCGCCACTATCCGTCGAGCGCGGTGAAGCGGAAGTCGCGGAACTTCGCCTCGCCCGGACCGGCGGCATACAGGCCGGGGCGCAGCATCAGGAAATCCCCGCGCACATTGTGATGATAGCCGGACACTTCCATGCCCCGGTCGAAGCGGTGCCAGGTCTGCCCGCCATCGCCGCTGGTGTCGAAAGTGACGATATGCGCGTCATTGGTAACGCGCAGCCGCATTCGGCGGCCATGCGGGTTGGCCGGCCGCCCGCGCTCGATGCCATATTGGTGCGTGACGAAGCGGTCCTCGTCAAAGCCCAGCCCGGCATAGAGCTTGTCGTCATAGAACAGGATCAGCCCCGCCCGCCCGCCCGGCGCGATCTCGATATCGCATTCGAAAGTGTAGCGCCGGTCGCCCGCGGTGATCAGCAGGGGTGACCCGCTGGAGGGCGCCTCGCCCTTGCCGGCCAGGTGCAGCGTGTTGTCGGCCACGCGGATGCGCGTCGCCTCGTCCGGGGCAGGGCGGAAGAAGGCCCATTTACTGCCCAAGGCGAGCGGCTGCGAGAAATCGTCCGACAGCGCCATGCCGTGCGGCTGCACGGCGCCGCCCTGCGGCTTGACGATCGGCTGCGACAGGTCGCCGCCGGTCATGTGGAACCAGCCATCATCGGTGAAGGTGACCGGGTCGAGCAGGCATTGCCGCCCCAGCGTCCAGAAATCGTTCTCGTACCCGTGATAGACCGACCACCAGGCGCCGTCAGGGGCCTGCACCAGGCTGGCATGGCCGCGCGACCACCACGCCTCGTCCAGCGAGGTGGTGCGGACCAGCGGATTGTCCGGATGGTGTTCCCACGGCCCATGGATGGAGCGCGAACGGGCGGCGATGACCATGTGCCCGGTCGGCGGGCCGGCGGTGCCGCCCACGGCGGTGATCATGTAGAACCAGTCGCCCACCCGATGGATCTTGGGCCCTTCGGGGCTGAATCCCTCGACCACCCAGTCAGACGGGTAGCGCCACGGATCGTAGACATGCTCCACCTCGCCGGCGAGGGAGAGATTGTCGTCGCTCAGCCGTACCCGGTCTCCGCCAGACAGGAACAGCCACTTGCTGCCATCTTCCCCCACGGCATGGCACGGGTCGATATGATCATGCAGGCCGAGCGCGACGGGATCGCTCCACGGACCTTCGATCTTGTCGGCGTAAGCCACGAAGATGTCGTTCCGGGGCTTTGCCTTCACCGGGATGTAGAGGAGGTAGCGGCCCCCCTCCTTGTGCAGCGACGGCGCCCAGACGGAGCCGATATTGCGGGTCAGCGCGGCGTTCAGCGGGCGCCAGTTCACCAGGTCGCGCGAATGCCAGATGGTGAGGCCGGGATAGGCATCGAAGGTGGAGAAGGTCATGTAGTAATCCTCCCCATCCTGCAGGATCGCCGGGTCCGGTCGGTCGCCCGACACCACCGGATTGAGGAAGCTGCCATTGCCCAGATCGGGGATGCGCTGATTGTCGAACCCGCGGACATAGGCGGGCGGCGGCGGCGTGCCCGTGCCAGCAGCGGCCCGTGCGACACCTGCCGGGGTCAGCGCGACAAGGCCGGTGGCGGCGGTGCCGACGAACAGGGATCGGCGATCAGTCTGCATGCTCAAGCTCCTTGTCACCCCAGCGGGGTCGTTCGCGCCCAGGCGCGCCACAGTTCGGGCCAGATCTCCACCGGCTTGCCGATGGTCTGGCGCAGGCCGAAGCCGTGGCCGCCCACTTCGAACAGATGCGTTTCGACGCGCAGCCCCTTCCCCTTCAGCGCGTCGCGCAGGCGCAGCGTGTTGGCCACGGGGACCGCGCCATCATCTTCGGCATGAAGCAGGAAGAAGGGTGGGGCATCCGCCGGCACGTTGCGGTCGGGCGAATGAGCCGCCTCCAGCTCTGCCGAGGGATCGGGGCCGAGCAGCAGCTCGCGCGATCCGGCATGGGCGATGGCTGGGTCCATGGAGATGACGGGGTAGATCGGCGCCGCGGAGCAGGGCCGGGCGGACAGCCGGTCCGCCGCATCGACCGGGTCGTAAGCCGGGTGCGCGAAGCGGGTGGACAGGTCGGCGCAGACATGGCCGCCGGCGGAAAAGCCCATGGCGCCCACCCGTTCGGGGCCGATGCCATAGTCGCCCGCGCGGTGGCGGATCAGGCGCATGGCGCGCTGCGCATCGGCCAGGGCCACGTCGGTGCGGTTGGCCCAGCCTTCGCCCGGCAGGCGGTAGAACAGCACAAAGCAGGTGAAGCCACGCTCCGTCAGCCAGCGGGCGAGTTCATACCCTTCCTTGTCCACCACCACCAGGCGATAGCCGCCGCCCGGCGTCAGCAGCACGGCCGCGCCGTTCGGCCGGGCAGGGCGGAACACCACCATCCGGGGTACGGCGATGCCCTGCACCGAACGGTCGCTGATGGCCGGGTCGGAGGCGCGCTGCGTCACCGTTTCCACCGGCAGGGTGGCCGGTGCGCCGGGAGCGCCCCCCGGCCACAGGTCGATCACTTCGGTCGGATCGGGCTGAACCGGCATCGGACCACCGGCGGCGGCGGGCGGGGCGGTCTGCCCCCGCGCCGCGCCGGTGGCGAGGCCGGCCGACAGGGCCACCCCCGCCGTCATTCCGGCGGCCAGCAGCGATCGCCGGTCCAGGCCCGTTCCCACCATCACAGCTGCACGCGAACACCGGCCATGATGATGCGGCCGAAACGGTTGTTCTCGTAATTGCGGCGGGTGAAGTCATCCACCCAGCGCTTGCGGGCCGCATCGGTCAGGTTGGTGCCTTCCAGCGTGACGGAGAGCTGTTCTGTCACATTGTAGCGGATCGACGCGTCGACGTTCAGGATATCGTCGAACCCTTCGAACACGTTGCGGTTGCCGCTGAGCCCGTCGATATACTCGTCACGCCAGGCGAGCGAGGTCCGGACGGAGAACTTCTCGTTCTCCCAATACAGGGTACCGTTGGCGGCGCGCTTGGCCATGTCCAGCAGCGGACGCTGGAAGATGTCGGACGTGCCCGTCGGGTTGCCGCTGCGGTCCAGGCCGGTCCCGGGGGTCGGCACGGTATATTCCACGTCGCTTTCGATCAGCGTCACATTGCCCAGCACGCCGAAGCCGCTGAGGAAGCTGCTGTCGGTGAAGGCGCTGAACGGCAGGTTCAGCGAGAATTCGACACCGCGCAGGCTGCCGCCCGGATTGTTGACCTGGGTGCGGTATTCGATCGGCACGCCCGGATTGGTGCCGCCGACGATGGCCTCGTACAGCGGGGTGCCGGGCGTCAGCAGCGAAGTCGGCAGCTGGCTGTCGGCAAAGGTGCCCTGCTGGCTGCCCGCGATCGGGAAGTTGTCGATCTCCTTGGAGAACACCGCGACCGATGCCAGTGCCCCCGGCGCGAAGTACCATTCCACCGCTGCGTCATAGGCCATTGCCCGGAACGGTTCGAGGAACGGGTTGCCGGTGGTGATGCGGAAGTTGAACGGATCGATCGAGCCGCCCGGCGTCAGGCTGCCCAGCGACGGACGGGTGATCACCCGGCTCATCGCACCACGCAGGATGACATCGTCCGTCACGAACAGATTGACGTTCAGCGCGGGCAGGAAGTCGTCATAATCCCGCTCCACGGTCACCTGATTGGTGCCGACGAAGCCGGTGGAGGACTGGTCCGTGCGGACATAGCGCAGGCCCAGATTGCCGGTGAAGCGCAGGCCGAAGAAGTCGCTGTCCCAGTTCGCCTGGATATAGCCGCCGGTCGTCTTCTCCGTGACGGAGCGGGTGTCGCCCGGGAAAGCGGCAGGGTTCAGCTCGAACAGCCCGACCGCATCGGCTGCCGGACCCAGCTGCGGCACGACCCATTCATTGGTGTTGCCGGCGGGCTGGCCCGCGCTGCCCAGTTGGAACAGTTCGGCGATGTTGCCCGTCACCGGCAGGCCGTACTGCCCCGCCGCACAGGTGAAGGCGGCGCAATAGGTGCTGTCCGCGCGATAGCCGATCGTGTCGAAATCGAACTGGCGATACACGCCGCCGATCTCGAAGTTCAGTTCGTCCGTTGCCTGCCAGTCGATATTGCCGGACACGGTCTTGAACTTGTTGGTTGTTTCCGACGGCCGGTTGCGGAACTCCGCCAGCTGGAACTGTGTCGGATCGCTGATCCCGTTATTCCCGAAGCTGAGCTGCGGGCTGTCCATGTCGCTGTAATCGTAGCTGTAGCCGTTGAAGTCGCGATCGTCGAAGATCAGCGTGGCCTCGCGCGTGATCGGCGCCTCCGACTTGGAGAAGCCGCCCAGGATGTCGATCTTCACCCGGTCGCTGAACTCGTGCTCCACCCGGGCGGACAGCTGGTGGAACTTGGTCTCGCTTTCGCGGGAATAGCGTTCCGTGCGCACCCAGGCATTGTTGAACGTGCCGGAGATCAGATTGTTGTCGCCGTCGATCTCGTAATCGACCACGTCGATGGTCCGTTCGTTGGACCGGAACAGCACCTCGCCCCAATATTCGTCGCGGCTGGCCTTAAAGGTGGAATACAGGCCGTCAACCGACAGCTTGGTGCGGTCGGTGGGCGCCCACTGGACGGAACCGGTCAGGCCCAGCCGCTCGCGGTCATGCTCGACCGCGCCGTAGCGCGGGATGCGCGGGTGGAAGGCAAGGCCGACCTCGTCGCAGGCGCTGTTCGGCGTGTATGTGGTGCCGGTGTAGCACGACGTGCCGCCGACGGAGCGGAACGCACCCTGCGTCCAGCGCACACTGTTGTTGCCCAGCTCGCTGGTCTTGTACTGCGAATAGGCGGCGGAGACGCTGACGCCGAAGGTGCCGTCATCATTGGTCCAGCCCAGCAGGCCGGCCAGGCGCGGGCCGGCATCTTCGCTGAGGTCGTTGTAGCGGACCTGTGCGGAGGCGACGGCGCTGAAGCCGCTATCCAGTGCGAGCGGGTTGCCGGTGTTGAGGTCGACCACCGCACCCAGCGAACCCTCGTCCAGCGAGGCTTCGGCGGTCTTGTGCACCACCAGCGAACTGAACAGCTCTGCCGCGAACACGTTGAAGTCGAAGCCGCGCTCGCGATTGGCGGACGCGTCGGAGGTGGAGGTGGCGACCGCCTCCATCCCGTTGACGCGCACGCGGGTGAACTGCTGCCCCAGGCCGCGCACGGTGATGGCGCGGCCTTCGCCGGCCTCCCGCTGGATGGAGACGCCCGGCACGCGCTGCAGCGATTCGGCCAGGTTGGTATCGGGGAACTTGGCAATGTCTTCCGCCACGATCACGTCCACCTGACTGGCGGAGTTGCGCTTGGCCGCGATCGCGGCATCCAGCGCCTGGCGGAAGCCGGTGACGACGATCTCGCCGCCGACATCCTGGGTCACCTGCTCGTTCAGATCGTCCTGCGCCACGGATGCGCCGGGCGTGCCCGACTGCTGCGCCATGGCTGATGCGGGCAGCACGATGGCGCCGCCTGCCAGCAGGGCGACCTTCAGCTTGCCCGTGAAATTATGCGTGTTCATGCCCATCACTCCCCAATGTCGGCGGTGTCGTCATGGGGATCGGCAGCCTCTCGGCTCCATCTCCAGACATCGCTCTGCTCCTGCCCGGCTTTCTCTGGAAACCGGTGTCATTGGGTCTTGTCCCGTGCCGTCTCCACTGTCAAGACAGGGGTGGGAGAGAAGCCATGAACATTGTTGCAAGATTGACACTATCGACCGCCGCCATGCTGTGCGTGCTGAATGCCGGCGCGGCCCTGGCCCATCCGGACGACCCGACGCAGGGCGGGGCCGGCGGGCGGATCATCCGCGTGACCACGCTGGCCAAGGACGGACCGGGCAGCTTCGCCGAAGCGCTCGCCACGAAGGGGCCGCGCATCATCGTGTTCGAGGTCGGCGGCGCGATCGACCTGGAAAAGTCGGTGCTCGACATCCGCGAACCCTTTGTCACGATCGCGGGGCAGACCGCGCCGTCGCCGGGCATCACCCTGCTGCGCGGCGGGATCGACGTGAACACGCATGACGTGATCCTGTCCAACATGCGCATCCTGAACGGCAGCAATGGGGAACCGCTGCTCAGCGGGTGGGAAACGGACAGCTTCTCCACCGTGGCTGGGTACAATGTGGTGGTGGAGAACAACACCTTCCTGTGGGCGGTGGACGAGAACATGTCCGCCAGCGGCCCTCGCTTCACCGGCGACACCGTGGCGGAGTGGCGGCAGGGAACCAGCCACGACGTCGTGTTCCGCCTGAACCTGGCGGCGGAGGGCCTGGCCAATTCGACCCACCCCAAGGGCGAACATTCCAAGGGGTCGCTGATCCACGACAATGCCACCGGCATCGTGTTCGACCGCAATATCTGGGCCCATCATGTCGAGCGCAGCCCGCTGGTGAAGGGCGGGGCGCAGGTGCTGATGGTCAACAATTTGATCTACAACCCGCAACACCGCGCGGTGCATTACAATTTGATGGACCTGGAATGGGCCGGGCACGAGCCTGTCACCGGGGAGATCACCGCCGTCGGCAACGTCATGCGCGGCGGCAACGACACGGACGAGAACCTGCCCTTCCTGATGCTGGGCGGCGTGGGCGATCTTGCCTATTACGGGCGAGACAACATCATGGTGGACCTGCACGGCAACCCGCTGCCCGCCTTTGGCCGCTATGGCGTCACCGCCGCGCAGCTGATCGAGGCGCCCGAGCCGCTGGCCAGCCTGGATGGCTATGACATCATGCCCGCCGCCGATGTGGAGACAACGGTGCTTGCCACCGCCGGCGCGCGGCCGTGGGATCGCGGCCCGCAGGAGGTGCGCGTCCTGTACTTCATCGCCGAAGGGCGCGGCGATGTGATCGACAGCGAAGTCGAGGTTGGCGGCTATCCCACGATCGAGCCGACCAGCGCCCCCTTCGTGGAGGCGGAGTGGGACCTTGCCACGATGCGGCCAAAGAACGGCATGTATCCGGGCCAGACGGAAGGCGGGCAGGAGCACCTGTCCCCGCGCGGCCGCGCCATGCGGGCATCCCGCTGATGCGGGGTGCGGCCCTGCTGCTCGCCCTGGTGACTGCTCCGGCAATGGCGCAGGAGCAGCCCGCTACCGCGCCGCCCATGGTGGTGGTGCGCGAAAGCGAGGTGGAGGTGCGCGAACCGGTGCCGCATGGCGCCATCGGCATGTCCACCGCCTACCGCATCAGCGACGCCGCGCCGCAGCCACGCCGGATGGAGTTCCGCCGCCGCGTGCTGGATGTGGGTGCCGCCATCGGCGAGCATCCCATCAAGCATGACGAGGTCTATTACGTCACCGCGGGCGAGGGCGTCGTCATCTCGGATGGGGTGGAGGCGGCGCTGGAGCCGGGCATGGCCGCATATCTGTATGACGGCGCGGTGGTCGGCATCCGGCAGGTGGGCGAGGAGCCGCTGTCGCTGATCGTCGCCTATCCGGTCGATCCGCCGGCAGCGCAGTAGCCCTTCACGTTCCCGGCTGGATGTAGGGCCCCTTGGCCCACAGCTCCCGCTCCCACCTGCGCGGATCATCCACGCAGGCCGTGCGATCCTGCCCCACGACCAGCGTGGCGCGCGTCGGCAGGGTGTAGGGGCGCCACTCGGCCGAGCCGGGCTGCCCCGTCGCTGCAAGCGAGGTGAAGTCGCGCATCATCTGCCGGCTGATCTCCCGCGCGCGCGCATCCGTGCCGGACATGCTGCCCACCGCATCCAGCGTGCCGAACACATAGGGGATGTCGTCCGTGTGCCCGGCCCCGCGCAAGGGATCGACGGGGGAAGGGCGGTCCAGCTGATAGACCCAGGTGCGTTCCGCCTCGGCGGCAGCGCGGGCATCGGCCTCGATCACCTGCCCCGGCCAGCTGCGCCCGGCGGTCGTCGCGGCGTAGAACACCTGCTCGACCGTCCAGTCGGGATATTGCGCCCGGTACTGCGCCACCACCCAGCGCGGGTCGAGGTCGATCTTGATCTGCGGTGCCATCCGCTCCGCGATGTTGTCCCAGCGCAGCCCGGTCGCCACATCCCCGCGCGGGTTGATGAAGGCGCGGGTCTCCTGCGCGGTGTTGCCCAGGATCATCGGAATGTCGTGCGACTGCGCCGGCGCATCGGGCCAGAAGGGGTGCCGCGGCAGGTTCACCATGTCGAGCACCGGCCCGAAATAGACGCGCCCGCCCATGATCGGGTCCTGCGCCTGCAGCGCCTCCATCAGCCGTTCCACCGGCAGCGCCAGCAGTGCATCGGTGTCGCCCTCCGCCACGCCGGCTTTCGCCATGAAGGCGCGCATGCGGGCAGTGGCGTTGGCCGGGCCGGTGGCGGTGACCTGCTGGCCGCTCATGGTGGCGGCGGAATGGAACAGGCCGGCGGCGGCAGGCATCGCCATCAGCGTGGCGATCTTGGCACCGCCGCCTGACTGCCCGAACACCATCACCCGCGCCGGATCGCCGCCGAACGCCGCGATGTTGTCCCGCACCCATTGCAGCGCGCAGATCAGGTCGAGCTGACCCAGATTGCCACTGTCGGCAAAGCGTTCGCCCCACGGCGACAGCCAGCCATAGCCGAGCACGTTCAGCCGCTGGTTGACGGTGACGACCACCACATCGCCATCGGCAGCCAGATGCGGCCCCTGGGTCAAAGGGTCGGTGACGCTGCCGGTGGTGTAGGCCCCGCCATGGAAGTAGACCATCACCGGCCGGCGCGCAGCGGGCGCAACCTCCGGGGTCCAGACGTTGAGGAATAGGCAGTCCTCGCTCTGCGCCTCGTCCGTGTTGCCCTGCTGCGGGGCGACCGGGCCGAAGGCGGTGGCGGGCAGCGGGTCGCCGGTGAACGGCACCGCCGCGGGTGGTGCCCAGCGCGCGGCGGTGGCGTAGCGGATGCCGAGGAAGGCCGGCACGCGGCGGTCGATCAGCCCGGTATAGCGCCCAGCCTTCGGTGCCGCACCGCGCCGCCGCTGCGCCAGCGCCGGCCCGGCCGTCAGCGCCGCGCCCGCCATTCCGCCGGCCAGCACCGCGCGGCGCGTGACGCCCTCAACGCCGGACATCACCACCGCCGTCGAACGCCTCCAGCTCCGCCCGGGTGACCGCGATCGTGTCGCCCGGCACGCCGTGCTTCATCGCCGCCATCGCCAGCGCGCTGCGCGCCATCTCCCGCGCGCTGGCGCCTTCCAGATATCGCAGCAGCAGGCCGGCGGCGAAGGCATCGCCGGTGCCGATGCGATCGACGATGTTCTCGATCCGCATGTCGTCCGTCTGCCAATGATCGCCCCGCAGATCGACCCGCGCCGCCAACTCGTGCGTGGAGGCGGCAACCACGTGCCGAGCGGTGGAGGCGATCAGCTTCAGCCGGGGGAAAGCGGCGAAGGCCGCCTCCGCCGCGTGCCGCCGCCGGTCCGGTCCGTCGCCGCTGAACGTCTCGCCCAGCAGCAGGCTGATGTCGCGGTGATTGCCGATCAGCACCTCCGCTTCCGCCACCAGCCTGGTCAGGATGGCGCGCGGGTCGCTGTCCCAGGCGGACCACAAGTTGGAGCGGTAATTGCCGTCAAAGCAGATCGGTACGCCCGCGGCATTGGCGGCGGCGACCGCCGCTTCGGCCAGGGCCACGCCGGCCGGCCCCAATGCGGGGGTGATGCCGGAGATGTGCAGCAGCGCCGCCCCTTCCAGTGCGCCGGCGAAGTCGAATGCGTCCGGCGTGGCCCCGACGAAGGCGCTGTTCGCCCGGTCATAAGTGACCCGCCCCGCGATCGGCCCGGCCGGCGATTCGAAGAAGTACAGGCCCATGCGGCCTTCGCCGGAAACGATCCGGCTGATATCCACGCCCGCCGTGCCCAACGCGCCGCGCGCCATGTGCCCCAGCGGATTGTCGGGCACCAGGCTGACGCTGCGGACCGGCCGCCCCAGCGCGGACAGCGCGATGGCCACATTCGCCTCCGCCCCGCCGACATCGATGTTCAGGTGCGACGTCCGCGCCAGCGGCACCTGCCCCGGGGGGGACAGGCGCAGCAGCAGCTCGCCGAACGTGACGACCGGGGCCAAGGCAGGGGTGGTGGCGGAGGCTGAGCTCATCGGCCCATCCAGCCGCCATCGACTGTCAGGACATGGCCCTGCACATAATCGGATGCCTTGCTGGCCAGGAACACGGCCGCACCGCCGATATCCTCCGGCGCGCCCCAGCGGCCTTCGGGGATCCGCTCCAGGATCTGGCGGTTGCGCGTCTCGTCCGCCTGCAGGGCGGCGGTGTTGTTGGTGGCGATGTAGCCGGGGGCAATGGCGTTCACGTTGATGCCCTTGGCCGCCCATTCATTGGCCAGCAGCTTGGTCAGGCCGGCCACGCCGCTCTTGCTGGCGGTATAGCTGGGCACGCGGATGCCGCCTTGGAAGGACAGCAGCGATGCCACGTTGATGATCTTGCCGCGCTGCCCCGTCTGGCCGGACCAGCCGGTCATGTGCCGCGCCGCCGCCTGGCACAGGAAGAACAGCGTCTTCAGGTTGGTGTCCATCACCGCGTCCCAGTCGGCTTCGGTGAAGTCCAGCGAGTCGGCGCGGCGGATGATGCCGGCATTGTTGACCAGGATGTCCAGCCGCCCCAGCTTCGACACGACCGTGCCGACCACTTCGGTCACCGGCCCGACGGAGGACAGGTCCGCCCCCACCAGCTCGCACCGGCGGCCCATCGACCGCACCTTGGCGGCGGTCTCGGTTGCCTCGCTGCGGCCCACGGCGGCGATATCCGCGCCGGCGGCAGCCAGCGCCAGTGCGATGCCCTGGCCGATGCCGGTATTGGCGCCGGTCACCAGCGCCACGCGGCCGGTCAGATCGAACAATGCCATGCTACTTCTTCTCCAAGGAAACCGGTGTCACGAAACAGTGTAGGCGCTATGCCGGCGGCAGATCAACCCGCACGCTGCGCCACGGACGCGCGGCTGACCAGATCGGCGGGGAAGCGGCTCGGCTCTTCCCCCGCGATGTCCGGGCGGATCAGCTTCAGCGCGGCCGCCCGCGCCATCGGGCGGATCGGCCAGCGCACGGTGGTCATCGGCGGCCAGATATGCGCGGCGATCGGCGCATCGTCGAACCCGATCAGCGACAGATCGTCCGGCACCTGCAGGCCGCGGGTGCGCGCGGTGTGCAGCGCGCCGGCGGCCATCTCGTCATTGCTGCAGAAGATCGCGGTCGGCCGGTCCGCCACGTCCAGCAACGCCTCCGCCCCGGCCACGCCCGATGCGAAGCGATAGCTGCCCTGCGTCACCAGCTCGTCCGGCACGGCCAGCCCATGCCGTGCCATCGCTTCCCGGAAGCCGGTTGCCCGCTCATGCGCCGAGCGGAAGCCGACCGGGCCCAGGATCAGGCCGATGCGGCGATGGCCCTGCGCTACCAGGTGATCGACCGCGCCGGCGACCGCCTCCCGGTCGTTCGATCCCACCGCATGCGCCGGTTCGTCCAGCTGCGCGCTGCCCATCCGGACATAGCCGCAGCCCAGCTGCGCGCACATCTGCGCCAGGTCGTCATTCTCGCTGATGGGCGGCAGGAACAGCACCCCGAACAGGCGCTGGCGTTCGATGAAGCGGCGGCAATCATCCACCAGCGTGGGCGAGTGGCGATCCACCGGGCGCACCACCAGCGCGAAATCCATGTCGCGGATCACGTCCAGGATACCTTCCTGCACGTTCAGCACGGTCTGCGCATTGGGGTTGTCGTGCAGCAGGCCGATCAGGAAATTGCGCCGCAGCGCCAGCGCGCGGGCCTGCGGATTGGGCACATAGCCCAGCTCCGCGATGACCCGGGCCACCTTGTCGCGCGTGTCGGTGCGCAGCAACGGGGAAGCGTTGATGACGCGGCTGACCGTCTTTTTGGAGACGCCCGCCACCCGCGCGACGTCGTTGATCGTCGGCTGCCCCTTGCTCATCGGCTTGTCATGTTCTCCCACCAGGCAGTCATAGCCATGCTTTGCCACCGCCGACAATCGCCATCCGCATGTGCGGTGCGGTCGCGCGACAAAGTTTTTGACACCGGTTTCCGGCTGATCCATGCCGCGCGTTCAAGCAGGATTGGGAAGGGATTATCGCCATGTCGGGCGACAACACTAACAAGCAGGCGATCGCACGCGCCTTTGTCGATGCACGCCGCAGCGGAACTGCGCTCGCCACCTATCCGGGGGAGCGGCCAGCCACGCTGGCACAGGCTTACGAGATCCAGGACGCAGCGCTGGAACTGTGGGGCGAACGGCAGATCGGCGGCTGGAAGGTCGGCAAGGTGCCGCCGCAGCATCAGCAGGCGCTGGGTGCGGACCGGCTGGCCGGGCCGATCTTCGCCGATACGGTGGTCGAGGCGGCCGAGGGGCTGACGCTGCCGATCTTCGCCGGCGGCTTTGCCGCGGCGGAGGCGGAGTTCATGCTGCGGCTCGCCCCGCCCGCCGGCGCCACCACGCCGCCCGCCACCAATGAAGAGGCCCGCCAGTGGGTCGACCAGGTGCGGCTGGGGATCGAGATCGCCTCCTCCCCATGGAAGGGCATCAATGATGACGGTCCCTGCGTGACCGTCGCCGACCATGGCAACAATCACGGCCTGGTGCTTGGCCCCGTGCTGCCCGAAGGCGAGTGGGACGCGATCGACAGCATCGAGGTCGGCGTGTTCTTCGATGGCGCGCATGTGAACAGCGCCACCACCGCCACCATGCTGGACGGCCCGTTCGGCGCGGTGCGGTTCCTCATCGCCAACCTGATGGCCCGCGGCATCGCGCCGCAGGCCGGCTGGTGGGTCTCCAGCGGAGCGGTGACCGGGGTGCATGAAGTGGCCTCGGGCACGCTGGTGCGCGCCACCTTCGGTGCCGCCGACGCGGTGGAGGTGACGGTCGACTGACCTGTCAGGCGCGGATTGCAGCCGCTTCCGGAAGATCGGCTGCAATTCGCGGTTGAGCCGCGTTGGTGATAGCGTTATCAAACCTCCGAGTAATAGGTTGGCTGCCACGCGATGCGCAGCCCGATTGTGGGAGAGGGTGAATGATGGCTTTCGATCCGGCAGCCCTGCCGGATGACCATGCGGATGCGGTGCTGGCCGGGCGGGTGATGCTCGCCGACGGTCCGGTGCCGGTGATCCTGCGCGGCGGACAGGTGCATGACGTGTCCGCGACCGCCCCGACCACCGCCGACCTGTTCGACCTGCCGAATGCGGCGGGGGTGGACGGCCCGGTGCTGTGCAGCGTGGAGCAGTTGACGATCGGCGGCGGCGAGTTCGAGCTGCTCGCCCCGATCGACCTGCAATGCGTCAAGGCCTGCGGCGTCACCTTCGCCGTCTCTGCGATCGAGCGGGTGATCGAGGAACGCGCGCGCGGCGATGCCGGCGCAGCAGCGGCGATCCGGGCCGAGCTGGAGGAACGCGTCGGCGGCGGCATCCGCAATGTGGAGCCGGGCAGCGAGCCGGCCGCACGGCTGAAGGCCGCCCTGATCGAGGCGGGCATGTGGTCGCAATATCTGGAGGTCGCGATCGGCCCGGATGCGGAGGTCTTCACCAAGGCGCCGGTCCTGTCCAGCGTGGGCTGGGGCGCGCCCGTCGGCATCCGTTCCGATTCCAGCTGGAACAATCCGGAACCCGAAATCGTCCTGATCGCCAATGCGGCGGGCGACGTGGTCGGCGCGACGCTGGGCAATGACGTCAATCTGCGCGACTTTGAAGGGCGCAGCGCGCTGCTGCTGGGCAAGGCGAAGGACAACAACGCCTCCTGCGCGATCGGCCCCTTCGTGCGCCTGTTCGACGACCGCTACACTATCGACGATGTCCGTAATGCGGAGCTGGATCTGGTGATCGACGGGCCTGAAGGCTACCGCCTGCAGGGTCACAGCTCCATGCAGCAGATCAGCCGCGATCCGCTGGACCTGGTGCGCCAGACCTTGTCGGAACATCAATATCCGGACGGCTTCACCCTGTTCCTGGGCACTTTGTTCGCGCCGGTGCAGGATCGTGACGATCCGGGCCGCGGCTTCACGCACAAGGTGGGCGACGTGGTGCGGATCACCACCCCGAAACTGGGCACGCTGCAGAACCCGGTCACCACTTCGGCCGATGCCGCTCCGTGGAGCTTCGGCATCCGCGACCTGTTCCGCACGCTGGCGACACGCCAGGCGCAGGTTCCCGCGGCATGAGCGGCGCGACCTATCCCAGCCTCCGGGGCAAACGCGTGCTGGTGACCGGCGGCGGGTCGGGCATCGGCGCCGGTGTCGTGGAAGGCTTCGTGGCGCAGGGCGCAGCTGTCACCTTCTTCGACATCGCGCAGGAGGATTCCGAAGCGCTGGTGGCGCAGCTGGACGGCAAGCCCGTGTTCGAACGGGTCGACCTGACGCGGATCGACGAGGTGCGCGAAGCGATCGCCCGGCTGGGCCCGTTCGACGTGCTGGTCAACAATGCCGCCAATGACGACCGCCACCAGGTGGCCGACGTGACGGAGGAGTACTGGGACAACCGCATCGCGGTGAACCTGAAGCACACCTTCTTCTGCGCGCAGGCGGTGATCCCGGCCATGCAGCAGGCCGGCGGCGGCGCGATCATCAATCTGGGCTCCATCTCCTGGCATCTGGGCCTGCCCGATCTGGCGCTGTACCAGACCTGCAAGGCCGCCATCGAGGGCCTGACCCGCAGCCTGGCGCGCGATTTCGGGCGCGACAACATTCGCGTCACCAGCGTGATCCCCGGCAACGTCCGCACTCCGCGCCAGCTGCAATGGTACACGCCCGAAGGCGAGGCGGAGATCGTCGCCGCGCAATGCATGGACGGCCGCCTGCTGCCGCCGGACATCGCCGCCATGGTGATGTTCCTGGCATCGGACGATGCCCGGCTGGTGACGGGGCACAGCTACTTCGTGGATGCCGGCTGGCGCTGACGCGATGCGGCTGACCGCTCACGACTGGACCCTGGAGCTGAGCCCCCGGCTGGGCGGCAGCATCCTGGCGCTGGAGCAAGCGGGCCGGGCCGTGCTGCGCCCCGGCGGCACCGATGCGGCACATCCGCTGGAGACCGCATGTTTCCCGCTGGTGCCTTACGCCAACCGCATTGCGCAGGGGCGCTTCACCCATGACGGGGAGAGCCACGAACTGCCGCGCAATTTCGGCGCCGATCATCCGCACACGCTGCACGGCACCGGCTGGCTGCGTGCGTGGACGGTCGCCGCGCAGGGGGCGGACAGCGTGGTGCTGGCGTACGAACATGCCGGCGACGTCCACTGGCCCTGGCCTTTCGCGGCGGAGCAGCGCTTCACCCTGGCGCCCGGCAGCATGATCCTGGAGCTGTCGGTGCGATCATTGGCGGACGGGCCGGTGCCGGCGGGGCTGGGGCTGCACCCCTATTTTCCGTGTGACGACGCCACCCGGCTGACGATGGCGACCGGACAGGCCTGGCTGGCCGACGCGGACGATCTGCGCACCGATCCCGTACCTCTCGACCGTTTCGGCGACTGGCATGCAGGTGCGCCGGTGCGCGGCGACACCCTGATCGACAACAGCTACTCCGGGTGGGACGGACAGGCGCGGATCAGGCAGCGGGATCACGTGCTGGACCTGTCCGCCACCGGCGCGCCCGATTGCCACCTGTACCGCCCGCCTGGCGGTGACTTCTTCTGCCTGGAGCCGGTCAGCCACCTGCCCGATGCGATCAATCGCGAGGGGATGGCGCTGCTAGCACCCGGTGAAACGCAGACACTGGGCCTGACGCTGACGATCACGGATCGCTGAACGGCCGGAACGCCGCGCTTGGACGATGCCTCAGTTGCCGAGCGACCCCGTCCGGCCCCGATCGATCATGGCCTGGCTGCTGGACTGCGCGGCTTCGGCGATGCGGGTCCATTCCGCGACGGTGCGACATTCGCGCCGGCTGGGGATCATTGACCCGGTATTGGCGAAACGCTTGCAGATGCGCTTGTTCGGGTCGGCCGCCGGCTCCGGCGCGGCGGCGGGGGCCGGTGCCGTGGCGGCTTGCGGTGCGGCGGCCGGCTGCGCCGCAGCCTGGGCGGGTGCGGCGGCGAGAGTCAGCACGCCGGCGGCAAGAAAGGTCAGCATGGTCGCTCCTTCATCTGAACAGGTGGAGCAATAGAACACGAGCCGCGCGCGAAGGCAAAAGCCAATCGCCGCCCCCTGTTCGACCGGCCGCGACCGTGGCATCGCTGCCGCATGACAAGCAGACCTGCCCCCGTGCGCGACCCTGACTGGCTGGTGCATCGCTATGACGCGGTGGGCGATGCGTTTCACTACATTCCGGCGCCGCGGGACTTGCGCAGCCGCGCGGTGTTCCTGACCGATGCGGAGCTGGGCGCCCCGGCGCAGGCGCCTGTGCCGGTGGCGCGCATGCGGGCGATGGCGGGGATGGCCGCGAAGGAGGCGGACGCGCCGCTGCGGCTGATCGTGCATTCGGCCTTCTGCTGCTCCACGCTACTGGCCCGCGCCTTCGACCTGCCGGGCATCGCCCATGCGTTGAAGGAGCCGGTCGTGCTGAATGACCTTGCTGGATGGCGCCGCCGGGGCGGAGCGCCGCGAGAGGTGGCGGCGCGGCTGGATGACACACTGCGGCTGCTGGCGGCACCTGTGCCAGCGGGCGAGGCGCTGGTGGTGAAACCCTCCAATGCGGTGAACGCGCTGACCATGGCGATGCTGGCGCTGCGGCCGGACGCATGCGCCATCCTGCTGCACGCGCCCTTGCCGACCTTTCTGGCGTCCGTCGCATCGAAGGGGCTGGAAGGCCGCCTGTGGGTGCGTGAATTGTGGACCAAGCTGGCGGCGGACGGCCTGACCGAACTGGCGGTGGAGCCGGCCGATCCGCTGCGGCACAGCGACCTGCAGATCGCTGCGCTGGGCTGGCTGGCGCAGCACCGGCTGTTCGGCCAGATCGCCGCCCGCTTCGGCGGCCGAGTGCGCACGCTGGACAGCGCCACGCTGCTGGCGCAGCCGGAACGCGCACTGGCGGCGGCGGCGGAGCTGTTCCGGCTGCGGGTGGATGCCGCCGCGATCGCCGCCGGACCGGCCTTTGCCCGCCATTCCAAGACCGGCGAAGGCTTCGGCGCGGGCGAGCGGACGGCGGTGCATGATGCCGCGCGCGCGGCGCACGGGCCGGAGATCGCGCTGGTGACGCAATGGGCGCACGCCGTGGCCGCTGCCAACGGCATCGCCATGGATCTGCTACAGCCGCTCGGCTGACATGAAAAAGGGCGGCCCTGTTGCCAGGACCGCCCCCTTTCAGATTGCCTCGGGCAAACCGCGGATCAGAACCGCAGGCGCGCGCCCAGCAGGAACCGGCGACCGATCGGATCATAGGTCGACGGGAAGGTGTTGCCGCTGTTGTAGGCGGTCGCACCGATGGTGTTGCCCACCAGCGGCGGATCCTTGTCGAACACGTTGGACACGGCCAGCGTGTAGGTCAGGTGGTCGCCATGCTGGTACCGCAGCGACAGGTCGAAGATGTCGTAGGCATCGATGCGGTTGAAGTCGAAATCGTCGCCGCCCATGCCGTCCACCGGGCCGGTGTAGGCTGCTTCATCGGGATCGTTGGCGAATTCGTACTCCATGCTGCTCAGGTGACGCCACAGGAACGAGACGTCCAGGGCATCGAAGGTCAGCGTGGTGCGCTGCGACCAGCTGAATTCCGGCTGCAGCGAACCGCAGTTGACGGAATACAGGCCAACGCAATCGCGGTTGAGGCTATCGACCGAGGTCACATTGGCGTTGAACGTGTTCTTGTTCGTCCAGTTGCCGATGAAGCCCAGCGACAGGCCGAACCAGTCGAAGTCGCGGGTGTAGTTCACCACCAGGTCGATACCGTCGGTCTCCAGCCGGCCCAGGTTGGACAGGCCGATCGGCAGGCCCGGCGTGGTGCCGTAATCACCCGACAGCGACCCGTCGATCGGGTTGCGGCGGATGGCGGTGCAGGCCGGGTTGCTGGTGCTGAGATTGACGTCGAAGCAGGCGCTGATCACGTCGCCCGGGGTGGGCGAGCTGACGGCGTCCGTCACCACGATGTTGTAGTAATCGACGGTGGCGTTGAAGCCCTGCAGGAAGTCGGGCTGCAGCACCACGCCCACGGTCCAGCTGTCCGACGTTTCCGGCTGCAGGTTCAGGTTGCCGCCGCCGATGGTGTTGGCCTGGCCGGAGGTCGGCACCGCGATGGCGCCGATCACGCCCGCCGGGGCACCCTGAGCGATACAGACATCGCGCAGCGCACCGGTGGGAACCGGACGGCCCGGGATGGGTGCGCCGGCATCGGTCAGGTTGGCGCAGGGATCGTCCGACAGGTTGGTCAGAACGGTGTTCACCGGACTGAACAGTTCGGAGATGTTCGGCGCGCGGACCGCACGGTTGAACACGCCGCGGACGGTCAGGCCATAGACCGGTTCCCAACGACCGCCGACCTTCCAGGTCGTGGTGGAATAGGTCGGGCTGGACGGCGCATCCACGCGGTAGTCGGAATAGCGGATGCCGCCTTCCAGCTGCAGCGTCTCGAAGAACGGCCGGTCGGCTACGAGCGGTACGATGACCTCGCCGATCGCCTCCCACACGTCATAACCGCCATTGATGTTCGGGCTCGCGCCGCCGGCGCCACCCAGATCACCCGATTCGGACAGCGAATCGGACAGGCTGGATGCGTCGTACTTGCGATATTCGCCCGCCACCGCGAAGCTGACCTGCTCGGTCGCCAGGGGCGAACCGAAGCCGGCGCCGCCGGAGATGGCCGCATGGGCCTGGAACTGCGACACATTGGTCTGCGAGATGCTGGTGCCGGTCAGGAAGTCGACTGCTTCCGGCGTGATCGCACCCTCCGGGCCGAAGAAGTTGACCGGGATACAGCCACCGGTTTCGTCCTGGCAGATGGCGCTGCCGTCGGCTCCACGGGAAACCAGCAGCGACTGCGCCACACGCGAATTCAGCGTGTAGCCCTGGATCAGCTGCTTGTTCTCGCTTTCGCCATACGTACCATAGATGTCGTATTGCAGGTCGGCGGTGATGTTGCCGCGCACGCCGGCGCGGTAGTCGAAGAAGGTGGTCGTGTATTCGGAGATACGCGGGCCGACTTCCGTGGCGCGACGGGACAGAGAGGTGTTCGCCTCGCGGTAGGCCGCATCACCCGGGTTGGCGGTTGCTGCCGCATCGCATTCCGCCTGCGTGTACAGCGGCGAATAGCCGGCGCCCGAGTTGGTATCGAAGCCGCAGAAGGCGTTGCGTTGCGCGGTCGTCAGGAAAGGATTGTTCAGGCTGACTGCGACGGGGATGCCGAAGGCGCCCGACGGGGCGATGATCGTGCTGACCGTGTTCTTGGAGAACAGCGCGCGATTGTACACTTCGACGCTGTCGGAAATTTCGTAATTCGCGGCAGCATAGGTGTTGAAGCGTTCGAACGGCGTCTGGAAGATGTTGTCCGGATTGAAGTTGAACGGATCGTACTCTGCAGTCTGGCGGAAGGCGGTGCCGTCCGCGGTGATCTGGCGCGTACCCTGCACGATCGCGCCGCCGATGATCGCATCGGCGCCGGTGGGATTCACATTGCCGAAACGCGACGGGACCGAGGTGCCCGAGCCGCCGACGCCGCCGGTGAAGGAGTCGATCTGCTCCAGCGAGATGTCGCGGTTGCCCTGGAACACCGGGTCCACCGACTGGTAGCCGATCGACAGCACGGCATTGCCGCGATTGTCGTCGAAGTTGGCGCCCACGGTCAGGTCGGCGCGGAAGCTCTTGCCGTCACCTGCTTCGGGAATGCCGCCGGTGACGTTCAGGTCGATGCCGGCGAAATCGGTGCGGGTGATGAAGTTGACGACGCCGGTGATCGCGTCCGCACCATAGGTGGTGGAGGCGCCGCCGGTCAGCGTCTCGGCCCGCTGGACCAGGGCCAGCGGGATGTTGTTGAGGTCGAACTGGCCCGCCAGCGTGCCCGGGGTCAGGCGCACGCCATCCAGCAGCACCAGGTTGCGGTTGGAACCGAGGCCGCGCAGGTTGACGAAGGACGCGCCGCCATTGCCGTTGTTCACGGCCGAACCGATGGAGGGAACGACGCCCGGCAGTTCGCGCAGCAGCTCTTCGGCCAGGGTGGCCTGCTGCAGGTCGATCTCGTCCGAGCCGATCACGTTGACCGGGTTGGCGGCCAGCAGATTCGGGTTGCTGATCAGCGATCCGGTAACGACGATGGCGTTGCCGCTGGAGATGGTCTCGTCCTGCGGTGTGACCTGTGCACTGGCGGTGTTGGGGGTGCCCGTGACGTTCTCGGTCGTCTGCGGTGCGACTTGCGCGAAGGCCGGGGTGGCGAAGGCGCCCACCAGCAGGGTCGAAGCAAGCAGCTTCTGACGCGTCAGCTTCCTCATGAGTTCGAAGTCCCTTTTGTTCGCGGCGGTCCGTCCCTGTTGCGGCCGCGCGGGTGATCGCGTTTTCGAGCGACTGGTAACGAGTGTATTGATTTTCCGCACTTGCGAGCAATGAGATTTCGCGGATAGTATCATCTTACACAAGATAGTGGCATTTGCGTCACACAACCGTCATGTGTGGCTTGCGCGTTACAGCGCGGAAAGGTGATCGGATGCGGTGCAGCCCCGGCAGAACACTTGTTGCGATGATGGTGGTTGCGGCGACGCCACAGGTGTGGGCGCAGGATGCCACAGCCGATCCCGCGGCGTCGGCGCTGATCGCCGAACTGGCCGCCTGCCGCCCGCTGACGGACGATGCGCAGCGGCTGTCCTGTCTGGATCGCGCGGCCGCCGCGCTGGTCGATGCGCAGGCCGCGAACCAGGTGGTGCTGGTGGACCGCGCGGCCGTGCGCGATGCCAAGCGCGCCGTGTTCGGTTTCTCCTTGCCCGAGATCCGGTTGTTCCAGGGCGGCGGGGAGGACGAGGCGGAGGAAGTCCGCTCCCTGTCCGGCACGCTGGCGCAGGTGCGCCCGTTCTCTCGCGGGCTGCATCTGTTCGTGCTGGACGACGGGTCGCAATGGCAGACCACCGAAGCCCGGACCAACTTCTTCCCGCGCGCCGGCGATCCGTTCACGATCACCGCCGGGGCGCTGGGCAGCTACAATGCGCGGGTGGATGGCAGCCGCAGCATCAGCGTCAAGCGGGTCAACTGACCCGGCAATCAGGTTAAAGGAACAGATGATGGGTGTCGTGGCGAAATATGGGGCCGGACTGCTGGCGGCGGCGGCGATCTTCGCATTGCCGGTGGCGGCGCAGCAGGCAGGCAGCACGCCTGCCCCGGCGGCGCCGACGGGTGCGGCAGCGGAGGACGCGCGGCTCAACGCCTTTCTTGACGCAGCCTTCGATGCCTCGCTCGCGCTCAGCCCTGAAAGCATGACCAGCCTGGGGTTGAAGACCGAATACGACCGGCTGGACGATTACACCGATGCCGGCGCCGCCCGCGCGCTGGCCCTGCGCGAAAGCCAGCTGGCGCAGTTGCGGCGGGACTTCGATCCCGCGCGGCTCGGCCCCGAAGGCCGGGTCAGCTATCGCCTGTTCGAACAGGCGGTGGAGCAGGACCGGCGCCAGTTCGCCTGGCGCGATCACGGCTTCCCCGTGTCCACCAATGGCAGCCCGGCGGGCGAGATCCCGGTGTTCCTGATCAACCAGCACCGGGTGGAGAATGTGGAGGATGCGCGCGCCTACATCGCCCGCATCGTGGATGCGGAGCGGGTGATGGGCGAGGTCGCAGGCCAGATCCGCAGTCAGGCGCAGAAGGGCATCGTGCCGCCGAAGATGGTGTTCGAGCCCGCCCGCGCCGATGCCGAGCTGGTCATCACCGGCGCGCCGTTCGATGATGGCGCGGACAGCACCGTGCTGGCCGACTTCCGCGAGAAGGTGACCGCGCTGGAGCTGGATGCCGCCACGCGCGACACGCTGGTGGCGGAAGCGAGCGCGGCGCTGGCCGGGCCGTTCCGTCGGGGCTTCGACACGCTGTTCGCCGCGCTGGACGCGGTGGAGCCGCTGGCGACCGGCAACAATGGCGCGTGGAGCCTGCCCGATGGCGGCGACTACTATCAGGCGCGGCTGGCCTATTACACGACCACCGACATGACGGCCGAGCAGATCCATCAGCTGGGTCTGGACCAGGTGGCGGCAATCCGGGCGGAGATGGACGCGGCGCGCCAGCAGATGGGCTATGCCGGCACGCTGGACGAGCTGATCGCCGCGGTGCGCACCGATCCGCAATACCGCTTCCCCAACGATGACAGCGGCAAGGAACAGTATCTGACCGAGTCCCGCGCCGTGATCGCGAAGATCATGGCGAAGGCGCCGGAATATTTCCACCGCCTGCCGGAGGCTGCGCTGGAAGTGCGCGCGGTGGAGCCGTGGCGGCAGGAAACCGCCTCCGTCGCGTTCTACAACCGGCCGGCTCCGGACGGTTCGCGCCCCGGCATCTTCTACGTCAACTTGGCAGACATGACGCAGGTGTCGCGCCTGCAGGTGGAAAGCATTGCCGCGCATGAAGGCGCGCCGGGGCACCATTTCCAGATCGCCCGCGCGCAGGAACTGCCCGGCCTGCCCAAGTTCCGCCGCTTCGGCTTCTATGGCAGCTATATCGAAGGGTGGGGGCTCTACAGCGAACGGCTGGCCGGCGAGATGGGCCTGTACCAGACGCCGGAGGCACGCTTCGGCATGCTGTCGCTGCAGATGTGGCGCGCGATCCGCATGGTGGTGGACACCGGCATGCACGCCAAGCGCTGGACCCGCGAGCAGGCGATCGACTACTTCCGGGCCAATTCCCCGGTGTCGGAGCGCGACATCGCCAAGGAGATCGACCGCTACCTCAACAATCCCGGGCAGGCGACCAGCTACATGGTCGGCCAGCTGCACATCGCCGGCCTGCGCAAGAAGGCGGAAGCTGCGCTCGGCGAGCGGTTCGACCTGCGCGACTTCCACGAGGTGGTGCTGGGCAATGGCTCCGTTCCGCTGGAAGTGCTGACCGAGCAGGTGGATGCCTACATCGCAGGCAAGCAGGCCTGAATGTCGGGGCGCGGTGGTGATGGCCGCCGCGCCCCCGCCTGTCACCCCAGCATGCGGTCGGTGACCAGCCGTTCCAGCACGGTCAGCGGCATCGGCCCCTCGCGCAGCACATCGTGGAAGGCCCGCGGATCAAACGCCGCACCCTGCTTCGCCTTCACCGCGTCGCGCAGCTTGACCCATTGGGTGTGCCCGATCTTGTAGGAGCAGGCCTGCCCCGGCCAGGCGGTGTAGCGGTCGATCTCGTTCTGGCTGCGCTGGCGGGCGATGCCGGTGGTGTCGATCAGGAAATCGGTCGCGCGCTCCCGGCTCCAGCGCTGATGATGCATGCCGGAATCGACCACCAGCCGCGTGGCGCGGAACAGCAGCGATTGCAGGTAGCCGACCTGCCCCAGCGGATCGCCGTCATACATGCCCATCTCGTCCGCCAGCTGTTCCGAATACAGCGCCCACCCTTCGGTATAGCCGGAAAAGCCCGCGCGGCGGCGGATCAGCGGGATGGCGTCAGATTCCAGCGCCGTCATCACCTGCAAATGATGGCCGGGCACCGCCTCGTGATAGGACAGGGTCGCCAGCCCGAACTTGGGCCGGTTGAAGGTGTCGCGCAGATTGATGAAATAGATCGCCGGGCGCGATCCATCCAGCGACGCGCTCTGGTAATAGCCGCCGGGTGCGCCGTCCTGGATCGACGGGGGCACGCGGCGCACCTCCACCGGGGCCTGGGGCAGGGTGCTGAACTGTTCGGGCAGGCGGGCGGACATCGCCTCGATCTGCCGGTTCAGCGCCGCCAGCAGCTCCGCCCGGCCGGGATCGGTGTTGGGGAAGAGCTGGTCCGGCCGCTCGTTCAGCGCCACCAGCCGTTCGCCGACGGTGCCCTGCGTCATGCCCTGCGCCTGCAGGATCCGGTCGATCCGGTCGCTGATCTGGGCCACCTGTTCCAGCCCCATGCGGTGGATCTCGGCCCCGTCCAGCGCAACGGTGGTCGCCGCTTCGGCGGCGGCGGCGTAATAGGCCTCCCCATCGGGCAGGCGCCACACGCCGGCATCATGCGTGGCGCGCTTCCGCAAATCGGTCAGCAGCGCACGCTGCCGGTCCAGTGCGGGGAACACCTCGCCCTCCACGATCGAGACGGCCCGAGCTACTCGGTCATCCGGCAGGCCGGCCTCCGTCAGCTTGCGGGCGAGGGCGGTGACCAGCACGGTCTCCCCCGCCGGCTGGTCGCGCAGCTGGCCCAACTGGCCCAGCGTGGTGTCCAGCAGGTAATCGGGCGCGAACACGCCGGCCGCGGCATCGTCGGCCTGCCGCTGCGTGTCCTGGTCGATCGCGGTGGCAAAGGCGGCGACGCGTGCCAGATAGGCATCGGCATCAGCCGCATTGGCAATGCGGTGTTGTGAATCCAGGAAGTCCGGCACGTCGCGATAGGCGCCGCTCAGCTGCGTCAGCACATAGGGCGCATAACGGCCCATGCTGGCACCGTAGCGGAACCGTTCCGCGCCGCTGATGGAATGTTCCAGCTGGTAGGTCACCACCTCGTGATCCAGCCGGCTGGAAGGGGAGAGTGCCGCCACCGGCACGGCCTGCAGCTGCGCCAGCTCCGCCTTCGCCCGCGCCAGATCGGCCGTGACGCCCGCGGCGGAGCGGTCGTCCAGCTGCGAGCGGAGCGGCGCCAGTTCGCCGGTGTCGAGGCCCAGCCGGGTCGCCCCTTCCGGGCTTTCGGTCAGCCGCGCGGCAAAGAAGCGGTCCAGCATCGCGCGCAGCTGCACATCAGCGGCGGACGGAGTGGCACTCGCCTGGCCTGCGACCTGTGCGGCCGCCGGAAGCGCGGCGGCGACGGCCACCGCGCTGGCGCTGCCCAGGAACAGGCGCCGGTTCATGTTGGTGCTCACGCTCACTTCTCCCACCAATAGGCGCCGCGCTTCGCATCGCCCGTCGTCACCTCGTCCAGCGTCGCCGCGTCGTACAGCCGCCCGCCCAGCATCACCTGATGCACCTTGTCGCTGTTGCGGATGTCGGCGCTGGGATCGGCATCCAGCACCAGGAGGTCGGCCAGCTTGCCCGCCTCCAGCGATCCGATGTCGCGCGCCATGCCCAGCGACTGCGCCGCCACGATGGTGCCCGCGCCCAGCGCCTGCACCGGGGTCATCCCGCCGCGCACGAAGGACCACAGCTCCCAATGCGCGCCGATGCCGGCCTGCTGGCCATGCGCGCCGATCGACACCTTCACGCCGCGCTCCGCCAGCTTGGCGGCTTCGCGTGCGTTGTCGTCATCCACGAAGTTGGACTCGGGCGCAGTGATGCGGCGAGCATTGTCGGCCAGCAACCGGGTGGGCGGGGTGTGTGCCTGCAGCAGCGGATGGGCGAATACATCCGTCGCCTGCCGCCAGTACGGATCGCCCGCCAGCCCGCCATAGCTGACCACCAGCGTCGGGGTGTAGTTGGTGGTGCTGCCGCTGAAGAACTGCAGCACATCGTCATAGAACACGTCCAGCGGGACATTATGCTCGAGGGTCGAGTTGCCGTCCGCCACCAGGTTCATGTCCATGCCGAACAGCGATCCGCCCTCGGCCACGACCTGCATGTTCTCCTGCCGGGCGGCCTCCACCACCTGCTGCCGCTGGTCGCGGCGCGGCTGGTTGTAGTTCTTCACGCTGTGCGCGCCCTGCGCCTTCAGCCGGCGGACATGCGCCAGCGCATCGTCCAGGCTGTTGATCTCCGCATAAACGTCCGCCGCCTTGGCGCCGTAGACGATCTCCCCGGTGGAGAAGATGCGCGGGGCCAGGATCAGGCCGGCGCGCTGCATCTCCGATGCGGCGAAGATCTCGCTGCTGGTGTTGGACGGATCGTGCAGGGTGGTGGTGCCCAGCGCCAGGTTCTGCAGCATGGACCAGTTGCGCTGCGGCACCAGCTCCCCCGTGCCGGCCGGGCCATGGGCATGGGCGTCGATCAGGCCGGGCATGATCGTCTTGCCCGTGGCATCCACGTTGATCGCGCCCGCCGGGATCGGGGTGGAGGCGCGCGGGCCGACCGCGACGATCCGGTCGCCCCGGATCACCACCACGCCATCATCCACGATCCCGCCATCGGGCGATGCCATGGTGATGATGCGCGCGCCGGTCAGCGCCACGGTGGCGGTCGCTTTTGCGGCGTCCACCTCCATCGCCAGCGACACGCCGGCAGTGGGCGGGGTGAAGCCCTGTTCGCCCTCGTCCCGCGGAGCGGCGGGGAACAGCTGCGTGGTCTCCGCCGTGAACAGCGTCGGCCCCAGGCTCCAGTGCAGGCGTTGCCCGTCATTGGACCAGTTGATGTAGTCCGCCCCGCCCGCACTGGCGCGCGTTACCGGCAGCGCCTTGGCATCGGGCGCCAGCGACACCGCCTGCCCGCCTGGCATCAACGGCACGACAAAGGCGGCATAGTTCTGGCGGAACGCGACAAAGCGGCTGTCGGGCGACACGATGTAGTCGGTCGCGAGCGCGCCCGTCGCATGGACGCGGCGGTCCTGCCCGTTGAGATCGGTGCTGACCAGCTGGCGCTCGCTCGCGCCGTCGGTGCTGCCCTCCGCGATCATGAAGATGCGGTCGCTGCCGGCGCCGAACTGTGGCGCGGCCAGCCCGCGGGCCACGCGCACCACCTCGCCGCCATCGGCCGCCACCCGGTAAACCCCGGGGTCGGCCGACCAGTTGGGATTGGTCAGCCCGCCATCGCCGACACGTTCGAACACGATCGTCTCGCCATCGGGGCTGAAGCGGGGCCGCGCATAATGGCCCGGTTGCTGCGTGACGTCGCGCGGCGCACCGCCGCCCGCCGCCACCGTGCGGATGTGGCCCAACCCGTCATCGGTCCAGCCGACGAACACGATCTGGCGCCCGTCGCGCGACCAGCTGGGGAACAGTTCAAACCCCTCCCCACCGCGCGTCAGCCGGCGCGGCTCGCCACCGGACACCGGCTTCAGCCACAGCTTGCCGAGCGATTCGAACACCACTTGTCGCCCGTCAGGCGACACGCTGGCGAAGCGCGGCATGGCGGTGGTGAAGCGGTCCGGCGCGACGGTGATTTCCGGATGCGGCGCGTCGATCACGCCGCGCGTGTCGTCCACCGCGAAGGGGATCACGCGCGCGGCCGTGCCATCGGCATTCACGCGGTTGATCTTGCCATTGGCCCAGAACACGATCGCGCTGCTGTCGGGCAGCCAGGCCATGTTGGGATAAACGCCGGTGACCGCCCAGGTCTCCTGCACGTCCTGGTCCAGATCGTCGAAGATCTTGCGCTCCTCGCCGCTCTCCAGATCCTTTACATACAGCTTGGACCGGGTCGCTTCCCGGCGGACGAAGGCGATCCGCTTGCCATCCGGGCTGGGCGTCGGGCGCACCGCGCCGCCGGCGCCGGTCACCGCCGTGCTGACCTCGCCGGTGGCGAAGTCATAGCGCTCGATATCGAACAGGTTGGTGTTGGAATCCTGCGCATATTCGAAGATCGGGCCGGGCGTGACATTGCGGGTGTAGAACACCGCGCTGCCATCGGCGGCATAGACCGGCTCGCCCAGTTCCTTCTGGTGGACGGGATCGGGCCGCTCCACCAGCGGGACGCCGGCGCCGCCGCTGACATGGTACAGCCAGACCTCCCCGGTGCCGAGCGAGCGGCCGGTGGTGAAGTGCTTCTTGGCGACGATGAACTGCCCGTCCGGGCTCCAGCTCGGCTGGTTCAGCAGGCGGAAGTCCTCCTTCGTCACCTGCCGCATGTCGCTGCCGTCGCGGTTCATGATCCAGATATTGTCGCCGCCGCCCCGGTCGCTGGTGAAGGCGATGCGCTGCCCGTCAGGCGAAAAGCGCGGCTGCACTTCCCAGGCCAGCCCTTCGGCGATGCGGGTGGGCGTGCCGCCGGCGATCGGCATCGTGTAGATGTCGCCCATCAGCGTGAAGGCGATGGTGCGGCCATCGGGGCTGACGTCCAGGTCCATCCAGCTGCCTTCGTCCACCCGCAGCGGCACCTGCCGGACCGTGGCGCCAGTCGGAGCGTTGACGTCCCACTTGGGCGCCTCGTCAGCCTCTTGCGCGAGGGCGGTGAGCGGCATGGCGGTGCCCGCCAGCAGGGCGATGGCGGCGATACGGTGATACATGGTGGTCCCCTCTAGGAATCTGGATCAGTAGGCCAGCGCGCAGCCATCGGCGCGCATTTCGCTGGCGGCAGCATAGACGCGGCTGTTTCCGTCGCGGCGATGTTCGACGCACTGGTACCGGCCGAAGCCGCCATCGGGGTCGCCGATGGTCCAGCCCATATTGGCCAGCTCCGCGCGGGTCTTTTCCGGCACACCGGTTTCCAGCCTGAGCAGGCCGGTATCGGGCAGGCCGGGGGCATCCTCGCCCATCACTTCGGACGACCCCTCATGATGCCAGCGCGGGCTGTCGCCGGCGGACTGGATCTCCAGCCCGTAATCGACCGTGTTGACGATGATCTGCGCCTGCCCCTGCGGCTGCATGTCGCCCCCCATCACGCCGAAGCTCATCCACGGATCATTGCCGCGCGTGGCGAAGCCCGGGATGATGGTCTGGAACGGCCGCTTGCCGGGCGCATAGATGTTGGGGTGCCCGTTCTGCAGACTGAACAGCTGGCCCCGGTCCTGGAACATGAAGCCGAGGCCATCGGCCACCAGCCCCGATCCCATGCCGCGGAAATTGGACTGGATCATCGACACCATCATGCCGCTGTAATCGGCGCAGCTGAAATAGGTGGTGTCGCCCCGGCCGGGCGCGTTGCCCGGCTGCACATTCGGCGCGATCCGGTCTGGCCGGATCAGCTTCGCCCGCTGCGCCGCATATTCCTTCGACACCAGCCATTCGACCGGCAGGTCTGTGAACTTCGGATCGGCATAATACCGCGCGCGATCCTCGTAAGCGAGGCGCTTCGCCTCCGCCTGCAGGTGGATCGATTGCGCCGACTGGAAGCCGGCACCCTTCAGGTCGAAATGTTCCAGCATGTTCAGCATCTGCAGCGTGGCGATGCCCTGCGTGTTCTCCCCCAGCGCGTGCACGGTGGTGCCGCGATAGTCGGTGCTGTGCGGCTGCACCCATTCGCTGCGGTGGCGCGCCAGGTCCTCGGCCCGCAGCCAGCCGCCGATACGGCGGAAATAGGCGTCGATGGTGCGCGCGATCGGCCCGGCGTAGAAGGCATCGCGCCCGCCCTCGGCGATCATCTGGTATGTGCGCGCCAGATCCGGGTTGCGGAACACCTGCCCCGTCTGCGGTCCCGCGCCATCGGCCATGCCATAGGTGCGCAAGGCATTGTCCGCTTCCTCCAGCCCGTTGTTCGGGCGGCGGAAGGCGAGCAGGTTGCGGCGGATGTACCAGGCGATCATGTCCGGCACCGGCGCACCTTCCAGCGCCATGGTGATGGCCGGCATGAACAGGTCGCGCCACGGCAGCTTGCCGTAGCTCTGGTGCAGCGTCCACCAGGCATCCACCGTGCCCGGGACCGAGACGCTGATCGCACCCAACGCCGGCAGCACACCGTTGCGCGCCCGTTCGCGGACCGTCTCCAGCGACAGGCCCATGGGGGAGGCGCCAGATCCGGCCAGGCCCATCACCTTCCGCGTCGCCGGGTCCCACACCATGGCGTAGCAGTCGCCGCCGATGCCGCAGGCGGTCGGTTCCAGCAGGCCCAGGCAGCTGTTGATGGTGATGGCCGCATCCACCGCCGAACCGCCCGCGCGCAGGATGGCGATGCCCGCCTGCGTGGCCAGCGGATGGGCGGTGCCGGCCGCGCCGTGCGTGCCGTAGGCGGCGGTGCGGCTGGCGAAGCTGGCACCCACCGGCCGGTCGCCCGCCTGCACGTCGGGCCGCAGGAAGCGCGCCTCGTCCTGCGGCCAGGCAGGTGCCGGTGTGGCATCGCTGGCGGGCATCGGCGCCCCGCCCTGGCCACCGCCGGGCGGGGCGCTGTTGCTCTGGGCCAGAGCGGCGGGCGCAAGCGTGACGGCCGGCATGGCGGCGATGAAGGTGCGACGGCGCATGGGCGATGTGTCCCTGTTGGTCTCTTATGTGACCATGACCATCCGCGTATACGATCATATCTGCAACGCCAAATGCATGTTTTCCCGCCGGCATGGGACATATTGCACCCTTGTGGCGCGCAGGCGCCGGGCGCACTTGGGCTGGCATGGAGCATGATCTGATCATCGTCGGCGGTGGGCCGGTGGGGCTGGCGCTGGCGGCGGCGCTGGCGCCGCTGGGCCGCAGCATCGCCGTGGTGGAGCGGCAGCCCCGGGCCGCGCTGGCCGATCCGGCGGAGGATGGCCGCTATATCGCGCTGACCCATCGCTCGATCGGCTTCCTGCAGCAGGTCGGCGCGTGGGACCGGATCGACCCGGCGGACCGCTCCCCCTTGCGGGAGGCGCAGGTGCTGAACGGCCAGTCGCCCTTCGCGCTAAGCTTCGATCCGGGCAGCGGAGGGGCGCAGTGGCTGGGGCAGCTCGTCTCCAACCACCTGATCCGCCGCGCCCTGTTCGATACGGTTGCCGCATATGGCAACGTCACCCTGCTGGCCGATGTGGCGGTGCAGGATGTCGCCACCGATCGCCGCGCCGCGCGCGTGACGCTGGCCGATGGGCGCGTGCTGACCGGACAGTTGCTGGCGGGCGCCGACAGCCGCTTCAGCAAGGTGCGCGAGGCACTCGGCATCGGGGCGGAGGTGAAGCGGCTGGGCCGCTCCATGCTGCTGGCCCGGGTCGCGCATGAGGGCGATCACGGGGGCATCGCCACCGAGTGGTTCCAGCATGGCCACACCATCGCCATGCTGCCGCTGAACGGCCGCCGCTCCTCCGCCGTGCTGACGCTGGAGGATTCGGATGTGGTGCGGGTCGCCGCCATGTCGCCCGCCGAACTGGGGGCGGAGATCACCCGCCGCTATGGCCATCGGCTGGGCGCAATGCAGGTGGAGGCGGGGCCGCATGTCTATCCGCTGGCCGTGACCTATGCGGCCCATTTCGCCGCCCGCCGCGCCGCGCTGCTGGGCGATGCGGCGGTGGGGATGAACCCGGTGACGGCGCATGGCTTTAATCTGGGGTTGCAGGGCGTTGCCAGCCTGGCCGGGCTGATCGGCGGTGCCGGGGCGGGTGCCGACTGGGGTGGGACGCTGCTGCTGCGCCGGTTCGAAGGCGCACACCGGCTGGCGACGCGCCCGATCTATGCCGCCACCAACCTGCTGGTCGGCCTGTATGGCGATGACAGCCTGCCCGCCCGGGTGATGCGCCACGCCACCCTGCGCGCCGGGGCGCACCTGCCGCTCGCCCGCCGCGCCGTGGCCCGGATGCTGATGCAACCCTAGCTTCCTGAGAAAGCTATTGAGAATAAGTTTCAGCAAGACTATGCGGCCATCCGTGTTCCCGAGGGGGGACGATCTGGATGGGGAAAATGATGCGTCTGAAGTCTGCCATGCTGCTGGGTGCCGCGCTGCCGGCGCTGTTTCTGTCGGAAGCGCCGGTGCTGGCGCAGGATGCCGGCGACAGGGCGGATAGCGCGGACAGCACGGATGACGACATCATCGTCAGCGGCAAATACACGATCGCCGATGCCATCGACACCGCGACCGGCCTGGGGCTGACGATCCGCGAGACGCCGCAATCGGTGTCCATCATCACCGCGCAGCGCATCCGCGACCAGAACCTAGTCAGCATCGCCGACGTGGTGGACAACGCCGTGGGCGTCACGTCCGAGACGATCGACGATGTGCGCAACAATTTCTACGCCCGCGGTTTCCAGATCACCAATTACCAGATCGACAGCGTGCCGATGGCCTGGACGTTGGCGGGCGGCGCGGGCGAGACCAATATCGACGTGTCCATCTTCGACCGGGTGGAGGTCGTGCGCGGCGCCACCGGCCTGATGACCGGCGCGGGCGAGCCTTCGGCCAGCATCAACATGGTGCGCAAGCAGGCCAACAGCGTGGACTGGACCGGCTATGCCGATGTGCAATACGGATCATGGGACACGGTGCGCGCCACGGCCGATGTGGGCGGCGCGATCTCCGCCGATGGTCGCGTGCGGTTCCGCGGCGTCGCCCGCTACGAGCAGGGCGACAACTTCATCGACGTGTACGAGAACGAGAAATACGTCCTCTACGGCACGGTGGAAGCCGATCTGACGCCCGATACCGAGGTGCGCGCCGGCTACAGCCACCAGCGGCACACGCCCAGCGGCGTCGCCTGGGGCGCGCTGCCGACCTATGACAGCAATGGCGACTTCCTGGACTGGGACCGCAGCCAGACGACCTCCGCGCCGTGGAGCCACTGGAACACCACCAACAGCAACCTGTTCATCAGCGGCGAGCATGATTTCGGCAATGGCTGGCGCGCGCAGGTGCATTACAACTTCGTGCGCAACCAGCAGCAGGCGACGCTGCTGTATTTCAGCGGTTTCGTGGATGCGGATACCGGCACGATCGGCTCGGCCTACCCCTACAAGGATGAAGGCGACAACCGGCAGAGCAGCTTCAACGGGCAGGTCAACGGCCGGGTGAACGTGTTCGGCCGCGATCACGAGATCGTGGTGGGCGGCCTGCACTCCAACCTGGTGCGCGACACCTCCACTTTCGGGGTGGTGCCCGGCTATCAGGCGACCGACTATCCGTTCGTCGGCTACGAGGGCGAGTATCCCGATCCCGGCTTCACGGACGAGACCACCTTGCGGGTGGACGAGCGGGTCAAGCAGACCGGTGTCTATGGCGCGGTGCGGCTGAACCTGTCCGACCGGTTGAAGCTCATCGGCGGCGGGCGTATCGCCAGCTGGGAACAGACCGGCATCAATTATGAAGTGCGCAGCGACTTCGGCGATGACGGGGTGTTCATCCCCTATGCCGGTGCGCTGTTCGACCTGACGCCGAACCACCGGCTCTACGCCAGCTATACCGAGATCTTCCAGCCGCAGGGCGAGCTCGGCCGTGACTTCGTGCAGCTCGATCCGCTGCAGGGCGTGTCCTACGAGGTGGGCCTGAAGAGCGCGTTCTTCGACGAGGCTCTGCAGACCACGATCGCGCTGTTCCGCATCGAGCAGGACAATGTGGCGATCAATCCCCTGCAGGCGCCGCCCTCGGTCCCCGGCGGCCTGCCGCGCACCACTTACGAAGCGGGCGAAGGCGTGGTCAGCAAGGGGTTCGAGATCGAGGCAACGGGCGAGATCGTGCCCGGCTGGAACATCAATGCCGGCTTCAGCCTGTTCGAGGCGGAGGATGCCGCCGGCGACGACGTGCTGACCGACCAGCCGCGCAAGCTGCTGAAGCTGTTCACCACCTTCACCCCCGATGGCGGCATGTCGCCGCTGACCGTGGGCGGCGGCGTGAACTACCGCAGCCGGGCCTATTCCGATGGCATGCTGACCCTGCCGGGTGGCGAGGTCATCACGCCCCGGTTCGAACAGGGCGGCTATGCCATCGTCAACCTGATGGCGCGGTACCAGCTGACCGAGCAGCTGCAGCTGCAGGCCAATCTGGAGAACCTGCTGGACGAGGAATATTACAGCCAGATCGGCTTCTACAGCCAGTATCGCTGGGGCACCCCGCGCAACGTGATGGTGGGCGCCAGCCTGCAGTTCTGACGCTTTCCTCGTCATTGCGAGCCGGCGCAGCAGGCGTGGCAATCCAGGGAAACCGGGCGCAGCGCTCGTGGCTCTGGATTGCTTCGCTACGCTCGCAATGACGAATAGGTTTGCCATGCGCCCCAACTTCCAGCCCGCGGTCTACATCATGTGCAACAAGCGCAATGGCACGCTGTATGTCGGTGCGACCTCCAACTTGCCGCAGCGTGCCTGGCAGCATCGGGAAGGCGTGGCGGACGGGTTCACCAAGCGATACGGCTGCAAGCTGCTGGTCTGGTACGAGCAGCACGCCACTATGGATCATGCCATCACGCGCGAGAAGCAGCTGAAGGCGGGCTCGCGGCAGAAGAAGCCGGCGTTGGTCGAGCAGGGCAATCCCAATTGGCAGGACCTGTTCGCCAAAATCTGTGCCTGACATTTTCCCTCGTCATTGCGAGCCTGCGCAGCAGGCGTGGCAATCCAGGGCCGCACGCGCAGCGTTTGTGGCCCTGGATTGCTTCGCTACGCTCGCAATGACGAAGGTCAGGGCGTCTGCCACCCATGCTCCAGGAAATGCAGCGCGCAGCCGCCCAGCAGCGCCGCGCCGCGGGGCAGGGCGGCCTCGTCCAGCATCATGCGGGTGGAGTGCAGGCCCGGCTGCGCGGCGGGATCGTTGCTGTCGGCGGGGGCCACGCCCAGGAAGGCCATGGCACCGGGCACCTGCTGCAGCACGTAGGAGAAGTCCTCCGCCCCCATCAAAGGGTGGGCCATCGGCAGGTAATCGGCCTGCGGCAGCGCGCCTGCGACTTCCGCCACCAGAGCGGCGGCGCGCGGATCGTTGACGGTGGGCGGGAAGCCGTCCGTCACCGTCACCTCGGCCGTGCATTCATGCGCGGCGGCGATGCCGTCCGCCAGCCGGGCCAGCGCCGTCCGCACATCCTGCCGCCGCTCCGCGCTCAGGGTGCGGATGGTGCCGCTCAGCACCGCTTCGTTCGGGATGACATTGTGCGCGCTGCCCGCCTGCAGCGTGGTGATCGTGATCACGGTCGCCTCCGCCGCGCTGTAGCGGCGGGTGATCAGTGCCTGGATCGCGGTGACGATCTCCGCCGCCACCGGCACCGGGTCGCGCGTCTGATGCGGCAGGCTGGCATGGCCGCCGCGCCCGGTAACGGCGATGCGCAGCATGTCCGCCGCCGCCAGCATGGTGCCGGGCCGGCAGGTCACCTGCCCGTGTGGCATGTCGGGCATGATGTGCAGCGCGAAGGCGGCATCGGGCAGCGGATCGAGCAGCCCGTCCTCGATCATGTGCCGCGCGCCGAAATGGCCTTCCTCCCCCGGCTGGAACATGAAGCGGACCTCGCCCGCCAGCTCGTTCTGCCGCGCCGCCAGCAGCCGCGCGGCGCCCGCCAGCAAGGCGGTGTGGGCATCGTGCCCGCAGGCATGCATCCGGCCGGCGATGGTGGAGGCAAAGGGCAGGCCGGTCGCCTCCGCCATGGGCAGCGCATCCATGTCGCCGCGCAGCAGCACGGATCGGCCAGGCCGCGCGCCGCGCAGCGTGGCGATCGCGCCGGTGGCGGAGGTGCCGGTGCGCCATTCCAGCGGCAGGTCGGCCAGTTCGCTGCGCACCTTGGCCAGCGTCAGCGGCGTCTCCAGCCCCAGTTCCGGCTCCGCATGAATGGCGCGGCGCAGCGCGGTGATGCGAGGGGCGAGCGCCGTGGCGGCGGGCAGCAGGTCGGTGAACATGGTGCGCAGCCTATCGTACCGGGGCTGCGGGGCAAGCCTGCGTTCATTGACGCGCACGCAGGGGCGCGCGCGTCTGGCAGGTGATGGTCATCCTGCCGTTTTCAGGTAAACGCGCAGACACCATGAACGCGACGATCCATCTGTTCGACCAGTTGCCGGTCGCGCCGCTGGCCGATGCCGGCGCGCCCGACGCCGTGCGCGCGCCTGTGCGGGACGTGCCGCTGGTCGGCGTGATCCGCAACCAGCGCAGCCACCGCAATGCCGGCGGCGCGCAGCCGGAGATCACCTCCAGGGCCACGCTGCTGGTGGAAGCGCCCACGCGCCGGGGCGAGCTGCTGGACATCCTGCGCCGCTTTGCCGAGCAGCGGGTCGATTATCTGGTGGTGGATGGCGGCGACGGCACGGTGCGCGACGTGCTGACCTGCGGCACGGCGGTGTTCGGCCAGGCCTGGCCGCAGCTGATCGTGCTGCCCAGCGGCAAGACCAACGCGCTGGCGGCCGACCTGTTGCTGCCGGCCGATTGGTCGCTGGACCGGGCGCTGGCCTGCGCGGCGCAGGGGCACGGCGTACGTCGGCGGCCGCTGGTCGTGGCGGAGGTCGACAATCCGCAGGCGCGCGTAGTCGGCTTCGCGCTAGGTGCCGGCCTCTATACCCGCGCCGTCGCGCTGGGGCAGCGGGCGCACCGGCATGGCGCGTTCAACGCCGCAGTGGTGGTGCTGACCGCGCTGTGGACCGTGCTGCAGGCGTTGTTCGGCCGCGCAAACAATCCCTATCGCCGCTCCACCCCGATGCGGCTCAGCGATGCGGCCGGCCGCCCGCTGCCGCATGTGCAGGGCCCGCGGGCCGACGAACGGTTCATGCTGTTCGTCTCCACGCTGGAGCGGTTTCCCGGCGGGGTGCGCCCGTTCCGCAAGCTGGGCGGGGCGATGCGCATGGCGCTGGTCGATCGTGCGCGCGCCGGCGTGCTGCTGCGCATCCCGCTGGCGTTGGCCGGGCTGATCGGCGGCGGCCCGGTGCGGCGCGGTTACCACCTGCTGGGCGGGCAGGAGTTCGGCCTGGAGCTGGGCGAGGAGTTCATCCTGGACGGGGAAGCTTTTCCCCCGGGCCGATATCGCCTGTCGCTGGGGCCGCGGCTGATCTTCGTCACGCCATGAGCCGGCCGGCTGTGTCCATCGACCCTGCCGTGTCCGCCTTCGCCGCCCGTCTGGCCGTTGGGGAAGCGGGCGCGGCGGCGGTGCTGTTCTACGGTTCCAACCTCAGGACCGGCTCGCTGGACGGCGTGCTCGACTTCTATGTGCTGACCGATGGCCCGGTGGAGCGGGGGCTGTGGCCGCGCGTGTCCTATCGCGAATGGCGGCACGATGGCCGGGATCTGCGCGCCAAGATCGCCACCATGCACCTGGCGACCTTCGCGGCGGCGGCGGCGGGGCGCACGCTGGACACGACCATCTGGGCGCGCTTCGTGCAGCCATCGGCGCTGGTGTGGCAGCGCGACGAGGCGGGCGCGGCACAGGTGGCGCGGGCACTGGACGCGGCGGCCGGGACCGCCGCCTGGCTGGCCGCCGCGCTGGGCCCGGCGCAGGGGCGGGAGGAGGATTACTGGCGCGCGCTGTTCCGCGCCACCTATCGGGCTGAACTGCGGGTGGAGGCACCGGGGCGCGAGGACACGATCCTGGCCACGCACCGCACCCATTTCACCGGCCTGCTGCCCCGCATCTGGGCACGGGACGGCATCGCCTTCGATCAGGATGGCGACAGGCTGATTCCCTATCTCAGCGCCGCGCAGCGCCTGCGTGCGCGGCGCTGGTGGGGGCGGCGGCGGCGGATGGGCAAGCCGCTGAACGTGGTGCGGCTGGTGCGCGCGGCGGCGACCTTCGACGGCGCGGCCCGCTACGCCGCGTGGAAGGTGGAGCGGCACACCGGTGTCGCGGTGGAGGTCACGCCGTGGCGCGAACGGCACCCTCTGCTGTCGGCGCCCGCCATGCTGCTGGAACTGGCGAGAAAGCGACGTAGCGGACGCTAGTCCCGCACCAGCGCCTGCAGGGCGGCGATCCTGTCGGCCTCGTGCACCGGCTTGTCCCAGCGGATGCGGTGGATGCGCGGGAAGCGCATGGCGAGGCCGCTCTTGTGTCGCTTGCTGACGTGGATGGAGTCGAACGCGACCTCGAACACCAGTGACCGGTCGGTCTCCCGCACCGGGCCGAACCGCTTCACCGTGTGTTGCCGCACATGGCGGTCCAGCCGCTTCAGCTCCTCGTCCGTGAAGCCGGAATAGGCCTTGCCCACGGGCAGCAGCTCCGCACCTTCATCCGGGTCGCCGTCCCAGCAGCCGAAGGTGTAGTCGCTGTAGAAGCTGGCGCGCCGGCCGCTGCCGCGTTGCGCATACATCAGCACGCAATCCACCAGCAGCGGATCGCGCTTCCACTTGTACCACAGGCCGGTGCGCCGCCCTGCGACATAGGGGCTGTCGCGCTTCTTCAGCATCACCCCCTCGATCGCATCGTCGCGCGTGCCTTCGCGGATGGTGGCGAGATGGGCGAAATGGTCGGCAGCGATCACGGCGGAAATGTCGAACCTGTCTGCCGGCAGCCGTGGCAGCAGCGCCTCCAGCGCGGCGCGACGCTCCGTCCAGGGGCGCTCGCGCAGATCCTCGCCATCCAGTTGCAATACGTCATATAACCGCACGAAGGCTGGGGCTTCGGCCAGCATCTTGGCGCTGACGGCCTTGCGCCCGAGCCGTTGTTGCAAGGCGTTGAAGCTGGCCGCGCCGCCTTCCTCACCCCCCTGATGCGCGCCGCGCACCAGCAATTCGCCATCCAGCACGGCGGGGATCGTCAGCGCTTCCGCCATTTCGGGGAAGGTGCCGGTGATGTCCTCCCCACCACGCGAATAGAGCCGTGTCTCGCCGCCAGCATGGGCCAGCTGCACGCGGATGCCGTCCCACTTCCATTCCGCCACATAGTCGAGCAGGTCGACCTCGAGCTCCTCCAGCGGGTGCGCCAGCATGAAAGGGCGGAACAGCGGCAGCGCCGCCGTGTCGGGCGGGGCTGCGCCGTTGGCCGCCCAGTCGAACAGGGCGGTGTAGGGGGCGGGGATGGCGTGCCAATATTCCTCCACCTCCTCCACGCTGACTTCGAAGGCCTGAGCGAAGGCGGTCTTGGCCAGCCGCGCCGATACGCCCACGCGCATCGCCCCCGTGGCCATCTTCAGCAGGGCATAGCGGCCGTCGGCATCCAGCCGGTCGAGCAGCTGCGCCAGCTTCACGCCCACGGTGGCGCGCGTCATCTCCGCCAGCAGCTCCACCGCTTCACTGACGGTCGGCGGGGAGGGCGGGTTGCCCGGCAGTGCGGGGCCCTGAGGCCACAGCAGGCTGGCGGTTTCCGCCGTGTCGCCCACGAAATCGCGGCTGAGCGTCCACAGCACCGGATCGACCCGGTCGTGCAGCAGGTTGCGGATGGTGGAGCTCTTGACCGCCGGGAAGTCCAGCCCTTCGGTCAGTGCCGCCAGCGCCCAGCCGCGATCGGGGTCGGGCGTGCGGCGCAGGTAATCGGCCACCAGCTGCAGCTTGGCATTGCGGCTGGTGGTGTAGACCAGCGAGTCGATCAGGGCGGCGAACTCTTCCACCGTCAGTCGTCCTCGTCCTCGTCGTAACCGACCAGCGCCAGCGCGCGCGCCTTGCGCTGATGCAGCTCGCACCAGCGCAGCAGCGCTTCCTCCCGCCCGTGCGTGATCCAGCTTTCCTGCGGATTTACCTCCTGGATGGTTCGGATCAGCTCGGGCCAGTCGGCATGGTCGGAGATGATCAGCGGCAGTTCCACCCCGCGCTGCCGCGCACGCTGGCGCACCATCATCCAGCCGCTGGCCATCGATGTGACCGGATCGGGCAGGCGCCGGCTCCAGCGATCATTCAGCGCGGATGGCGGCGCCATCACCACAGCCCCGCGCATCTCGTCCTTCTTCGCGTCGCTGACCAGCCGCAGCTCGCCAAGGTCGATGCCCCAATCCTCGTACAGGCGGCACATGCGTTCCAGCGCGCCATGCAGGAAGACCGGCCGATCATGCCCGGCACGGCGCAGCTCCGCGATCACCCGCTGCGCCTTGCCCAGCGCATAGGCGCCCACCAGCACGCAGCGGTCGGGCTGGTCGGCCAGGCGCTGCAGCAGCTTGGCCATCTCGCCCTCGATCGGCGGATGGGTGAAGACCGGCAGGCCGAAGGTCGCCTCCGTGATGAAGATGTCGCACGGCGTCACCTGGAAGGGCGGGCAGGTCGGGTCGTGGCGGCGCTTGTAGTCGCCGGTCACGATCACCCGTTCGCCCGCATGTTCCAGCAGGATCTGTGCGCTGCCCAGCACATGGCCGGCGGGCAGGTAGGTCGCATCGACGCCGCCGGGCAGGCGGATCGTCTCGCCATACTCCACCGGCACTGCGCCTTCGCGCGTGTTGTAGCGCAGCTCCATGATGGCGAGCGTGGCGGGCGTCGCCACCGTCTGCCCGTGCCCGCCGCGCGCATGGTCGGCATGGCCGTGCGTCACCAGCGCGTGCGGCACCTCGCGCGCCGGATCGATCCAGCAATCGGCCGGCACCACATGGATGCCCCACGGCTCCGGCCGGATCCAACTGAAGTTCGCGGGCATACCTCCTCCCAATGAGACAGGAGGTATGCAGTTCCTGCCGCTCAGCCCGTGTTGCCGGGCGCGTAAGGGAAGCTGAGCGACTGGTAGTAATCCAGATCACGTGGCGGAGCGGCCGCGCCACCGGGCATCGGCAGGCCGTTCAGGGAGCGCCAGTAGGCGATGCTGGCATCGCGCCACCATTGCGCGTCACGCTGCTGGATCGCCAGGAAGGCGGCGGTCTGTTCGTGCCGCTCCGCATCCACCAGCGGGGCCAATGCGTGCCACTGCCGGCGCATCTCGGCCACGTTGCCGATCCCCCGATCATAGCGGTGCACCAGCTCCGCCCACAACGGGCGGCCGGACTGCATCCGGTAATCCCACGGCAGATGGTGGAACCACAGCAGGTCCGCCTCCGGCGTGGTGGCGGGATCGGCGAAGCGGGCGGCGAGCGGCGCGGCATATTGCGCCACCGCATTGCTGCCGGTCGACGTCCGGTCGAAGCCGATGCCCTGCCGGTCCGCCTTGTGGTAATAGGCCGGGTTCCATTCGGGCCGCGCCAGATCGGCGATCCACGGCGCGGGGCCGTAATGGTGGCCGGTGCCCATCAGATGCGCCAGGCCCAGCGGCGTCATGTAATCGACCACCGCCTGCCGCGAGCCCATCATCATGGACACGACCGGTCCGGTCAGCGCCGGATCGGGCGTGAAGGTCAGCGCCGCCCATTCGCGCGCGATCGCCTCCGCCGGCAGGGTGTGGTCCCAGGCCAGCCGGCCGAACGCATACCAGTTCGCCTGATCGAAGGTGGAGCCGGACCAGTTGCGATCCGCACCGATATTGGCGACGCCGGCAATGCCGGTCAGCTGGTGTCCCTCCAGCGAACCGTCCACCACCCGCGCCACCGTGGAGCCGGCCCCGCGCACCATGGTGTCGGCGTCCAGCACCTCCTCCCACATGGTGCCGAGGTAAGCGAGGTGCGTGTTGAAGCCGAGATATTCCTTGGTGATCTGCAGCTCCAGCATCAGCGGGGTCTGCGGCATGGCGCCGAACAATGGGTGGAACGGCTCGCGCGGCTGGAAGTCGATCGCGCCGTTCTTCACCTGCACCAGCACATTGTCGGCGAACTGGCCATCCAGCGGCTTGAACTCGGTATAAGCCTGCTTGCCGCGATCGTCCGGGTCGGTGTCGGCATAGACGAAGGCGCGCCACATCACGATGCCGCCATGGGGCGCCACCGCGCGGGCCAGCATGTTGGCGCCATCGGCATGGCTGCGGTCATAGTCGCGCGGGCCGGGCTGGCCTTCGCTGTTGGCCTTCACCAGGAAGCCGCCGAAGTCGGGGATGGCCCTGTAGATTTCAGCCGCCTTCGCATCCCACCAGGCCTGCACCTGCGGGTCCAGCGGGTCGGCCGTGTCCAGCCCGCCCAGTTCGACCGGAGCGGAGAAGCGGGCCGAGAGATAGACCTTGATGCCATAGGGGCGGAACACCTCCGCCAGCGCTGCCGCCTTGGCGATGTAAGGTGCGGTCAGGCTGTCGGCCTTTGCGTTCACATTGTTCAGCACCGTGCCGTTGATGCCCAGCGCAGCATTGGCGCGGGCATAGTCGGTGTAGCGTGGCCCGGTATATTCGGGCAGCGTCCACCAGTCCCAGATGCTTTCCCCGGAATAGCCGCGCTCCACCGAGCCATCCAGATTGTCCCAGTGGTTCAGCACGCGCAGGCCGATGCGCGGGGCGGAGGCGAGGTCGACACCAGCCAGCGCCCCACCGCTGCCCAGATGGCGCAGCAGCGCGAAGGCGCCATGCAGCACGCCGATATCGCTGTTGCCGGTCACCAGGGTCGCGGGCGCGTCGCCCAGCCGCACCTGCCGGATCAGGTAGCCCTCCGTTCCAAGATCACCCAGCGGCAGGCCCAGCGCGGCCACCTGCGGGTCGGCGGCAGCGGCCAGCACCACGCGCGCGCCGCGTCCCTGCGTCTCGCCCGCCATGGCGGCGAATGCGCGGATCAGCTCGGCTTCCGCCGCGCGCAGGGTTGGCGTGTCACCACGCCGCTCCACCGCAGCAGGCAGGGCAGCCGCGCCTTCCGCAGCCAGCGGGCGATAGCGCAGCCATAGATCGTGGCCGTCCTCCGCCAGCGCCGGTGCCGGCAGCAGGATCGCGGCAAGGACCAGCAGCCAGCGCCTCAGGGGGGTGAACATCCTCGCATCTCCATCGTGCCCGCTTGTCGGGGCTTTGCTGGTACCGCTAACACCTCTGGCCGTGTTTACAAAGCCCGGGCGGAACCGGCAGGCGCTTGCGCGTTCTGTCAGCTGACACCCCGATCCCAGGAGCGGACCCGCACTGCCATGGCCAACATCCCCTACCAGCCCGATCCCGCCCGTTATGACGGGCAGATGCCCTATCGCCGGTGCGGCCGCAGCGGACTGGACCTGCCGGCGATCTCGCTGGGCCTGTGGCAGAATTTTGGCGGGGCCGACGTGTTCGAAACCGGCCGCGCGGTGCTGCGCCGCGCCTTCGATCGCGGGGTGACGCATTTCGATCTCGCCAACAATTACGGGCCGCCCTTCGGCTCGGCGGAGGAGAATTTCGGCCGCATCATGGCCGCCGATTTCCGCGATCACCGTGACGAGCTGATCATCTCCAGCAAGGCGGGATGGGACATGTGGCCCGGCCCCTATGGCGGCCCGTCGGGCAGCCGCAAATATGTGATCGCCAGCTGCGACCAGAGCCTGCAGCGCATGGGCCTGGATTATGTCGACATCTTCTATTCGCACCGGGTGGACGAGAGCACCCCGCTGGAAGAGACGATGGGCGCGCTGGCGCAACTGCATGCACAGGGCAAGGCGCTGTATGTCGGCATCTCCTCCTACAGCCCGGAGCTGACGCGGGCCGCCGCGGCGATCCTGGCGGAGCACAAGGTGCCGCTGCTGATCCACCAGCCCAGCTATTCGCTGCTGAACCGCTGGATCGAGGGAGGGTTGCTGGACACGCTGGAGGATCTGGGCACCGGCTGCATCGCCTTCTCCCCGCTGGCGCAGGGGATGCTGACGGACAAGTACCTGGCCGGCGTGCCGGAAGGCTCACGCGCCACCAAGGGCCGATCCTTGCGCGAAGGTTTCCTGTCGGAGGACAATCTGGCGCGCATCCGCAAGCTGGCGGACATCGCCGCGGCGCGCGGGCAGAGCCTGGCGCAGATGGCCATCGCCTGGGTCCTGCGCGACCCGCGCGTGACCAGCGCCCTGATCGGCGCGCGCAATGTGGAGCAGCTCGACAACAGCCTGGATGCTGTCAAGCGGCTCGACTTCGCAGAGGACGAGCTGGCCGCGATCGACGCTGCGGTGGCGGAGGGCGGGATCAACCTGTGGGAGGTGTCATCGCGCATCACCGAAGTGCCGCCCGCCGGCGGCGTGCCGCTGGCGAAGTAGGGGGCGCGGCCTGCCGGCTGCTTGACAACCGACGGGGGCTGTATGAGCATCCGGCCATGCTTGCTCCCGTGCTGCTCCTCATGGCGCAAGCCGCCTCCGCCGCCCCGGCCTCAGCGCCGGCGGACGAGATCGTCGTCGTCGGCCAACGGATCGAGGAGGAGCTGGCCACCTGCCTCGCACGCAGCTGCCCGCCCAAGGAAGAGATCGAGCTGTCGCTCCAACTCTCCGTGAACCAGTTCGCCAGCGGGCGCTACACGGATGCGCGCAATACCTTGCAACGCGCGATCCGCCGCAATCGCGACCATGCGGCCGAGCTGCCCGGGCCGGTATCGATGATGTACGCCACCCTGGCATCCGTTGCGGAGCATCAAGGCGACCCGCGCTTGTGGCGCCAGTCAGCGCGGAACAATGTGGAGGTGCTGCGCCAGCATGTGGGCGAGAGCCACGTGGCGACGCTGGGGCAGGAACTGGCCTTTGCTGACAGCATGGTCGGCCTGGGGACGCTGGATTCCGCAGGCGCGCTGTACCGGGCTGTCCAGCGCAAGGCTGCGGATAGCGGCAACGCACAGTTCGCTGCCGGTGCGGCATTCCGCCGCGCGTGGCTGGCGCTGTTGCAGGAGCATGACCGGGATGCCTTGCGCCTGGCGGACGAGGCTGTCGGCCTTGCCGGTGCCGACGACCGGCTGATGCGGGACTTGCGCGAGATCCTCCGAACACGGATCGCGGTCCGCGAAGGGGACAATGACGCGGTCGATGCGCTGGCCACCCGGTTGCGACAGGCCGCGACGGACCCTCCGCGCCTGCTGTTCGCATCCGGGTACGAGGACATCAATGCGGACGATACCGTGGAGGTGAACCGCTTCATCGATTCGGACCTGCGGCTGGCCGATGTGGGTTACTGGATCCGGCCGGACGGGCGGACCGCGGATATCGAGATCCTGCGCAATAACGGGCTTGGCCAATGGGCGCCCGGCATCCTGCGCCAGATCAGGAGCCGTCGCTATGTCCCGTTCGACGGGGCGGCGGGCAATCCGGGCCTTTACCGGATCGAGCGTTTCACGGTGCGGGCCACCAAGGGGGACGTGACCGGCTCCCACATCGAACAGCGGCGGGGCGACCTGACGATCCATGTCGTCGACCTCACCGAAACGGAGGCGATGGGCGAGGCGCATCGCCGGCGCCTGCGCGAGGCGGCGGCACCGGTCGGCTGAGGGCCGGAAGGAGGTGGCGCATGCCGGCACCACCCCCGCTCGACTGCGCCTACTTGAACGGGCTGATCGTGCGGATCGTGCCATCCGGGTTGTAGGTCAGCTCCGTCACCTTCACGTTGCGCAGGCGCGTCTGGCCGGACAGCTGCGTGTCGGCATAGAACAGCCACCACTTGCCGCCCTGCTCCACGATGGAATGGTGCGTGGTCCAGCCTTCCACCGGCTCCAGGATGCGGCCGCGATAGGTGAAGGGGCCATAGGGGGAATCGCCGGTGGCATAGACCAGGTAATGCGTGTCCCCGGTCGAGTAGCTGAGATAGTACTTGCCGTTATATTTGTGCATCCACGCCGCCTCGAAGAAGCGGCGGTCGGTGTCGCCGCCCAGGATCGGCTTGCCCGCCTCGTCCAGGATCTGCACATCGCGCGGGGCTTCGGAGAAGGTCTTCATGCCGCCATCCATGCGCGCGATCTTGGGCATCAGGGCCGGCTGGTCGGGCTGCTCCAGATCGGTCTTCGATCCGTTCGCCTGGTAATTGCCGGTGGCCCAGCGTTGCAGCTGGCCGCCCCAGATGCCGCCGAAATACATGTAGGAGGCGCCGTCATCATCGGTGAAAACGGCCGGGTCGATGGAGAAGCTGCCGGGGATCGGCTGCGGATCGGGCGTGAACGGGCCGGTCGGGCTGTCGGAGGTGGCGACGCCGATGCGGAACACGCCCTGCTTGTCCTTGGCCGGGAAGTAGAGGTAGTAGGTGCCGTTCTTGAACGCCGCGTCGGGCGCCCACATCTGGCGGGCCGCCCACGGCACCTGATCCACGTCCAGCGCCACCGGATGCACCGTAACCGGCGCGCCGACCCGATCCATGGAGAGGACGCGGTAGTCGCGCATTTCGAAATGGCTGCCCAGATCGTCTTCCGGCGTGGGGCCGTCGATGTCGTGGCTGGCATAGATGTACATCCGCCCGTCGAACACATGGGCGGACGGGTCGGCGGTGTAGATCTCGCTCACCAGCGGTTGCGAGAGATATTCCCGGCCATCGGAGGAGCGCGCCTCGCCCTCGGCCGCCTGTTCCGGGGCGGAGGTGCAGGCGGCGGCGCACAGGATGGTGGACGCCAGCACGGCGGCACGAAGCAGTTTCATTGATTGTCCTCTCCAGGATGTATTTTGCGATAACGCTATCATGGTCGCGGCCGGCGGCGCAAGGCTCAGCCGACCTCCAGCACCGCGGTCTGCAGATTGACCGAGTCCGCACCGGTCATGATGTCGAACCGGCCCGGTTCGACCACCTCGCGCATGTCGATGTCCCACATGGTAAAGGTGCGGCGGTCCAGCGTGAAGCGCACCGTGCGCCGTTCGCCCGGCGCCAGGGTCACCCGCTCGAACCCTTTCAGCTCCTTGATCGGCCTGGTGACGGATGCGACCTGGTCATGAACATAGAGCTGCACCACCTCGTCGCCCGCTCGCGTGCCGGTGTTGCGCACATCGACCTCCACCTGCACCGTGCCGGCCAAGCCGATTGCTTGCGCCGACAGACGTGGCGGCGACAGTTCGAACGTGGTGTAGCTGAGCCCGTGGCCGAAGGGGAACAGCGGCGCGGTCGTGTCGAACAGGTAGCCGCGCCCGACCGAAGGCTTGCTGTTGTAGAACAGCGGCAGCTGCCCTTCGTTTCGCGCCACCGTGACCGGCAGCTTGGCCCCGGGATTGACGTCGCCGAACAGCGCGTCGGCAATGGCGGTGCCGCCCTCCTGCCCGGGGTACCAGCATTCCAGCAGCGCATTGGCGCGGGCGGCGATGGCGGGCCAGCTGGGCGGGCGGCCATTGATGGCGCACACGACCACCGGCTTGCCCAGCGCATGCAGCGCATCGAACAGCTCGTTTTGTTCGCCCACGATGTCGATATCGGTGCGGTCGCCCAGATGGTTCCTGGCGAAGCCTTCGCGACTGGTCTGCTCCGTATCGCCGATCGCAAGCACGATCAGGTCGGCACCACGCGCCGCCTCCACCGCTTCGGCGATCATGCGGCGGTTCTCCGCCGGATCGGCCAGCAGCACCTCGCTTTCGGAGCGGTCTTCCGTCTGGGTGATGCGCACGCCTTGCGCCACGATCAGCCGTTCGGCGGGCAGGCGGGCGCGCAAGGCATCGGCCAGCGTCACCACCTGCCGCGGCGCGCCGGAATAGCCGCCCAGCCGGGCGACCTGCGCGTTCGGGCCGATCAACGCGACCGTACCTGCACGCGACTGGTCCAGCGGCAGCGTGCCGTCATTGGTCAGCAGGCACAGCGACTTGCGCGCCGCCTCCAGCGCCAGGGCGCGGCCTTCAGCATTGCCGGTAACGCGCTGCGCCTCCGCCAGATCGGCATAGGGGTTCTCGAACATGCCGGCGCGGAATTTCAGCCGCAGCATGCGCGCGCAGGCCTGGTCGACCGCGGCCTCCGCCACGCGGCCGTCGCGCACCTGTTCCACCAGCGTGCGGAACGCCTCGCCATCGGGCAGTTCCGAATCCACGCCCGCGGCCAGCGCAAGCCGGGCCGCGCCCTCCTTGTCCGCCGCGACATGGTGGATGCTGGCAAGCTCCGTCACCCCGCCATAATCGCTGACGATGGCCCCATCGAAGCCCCATTCACCGCGCAGGATATCGCCCAGCAGCCAGCGATTGGCATGGCTCGGCACGCCGTCCAGCTCGTTGTAGGACGGCATGACAGCGGCCAGCCCGGTGCGTTCCACCACGGCGCGGAAGGGCGGGAAGAAGAACTCGCGCAGCTCCCGCTCCGCCAGCGGGGCGGGGCCGATATTGTTGCCGGCCTGCGGCTGGCCATGGCCGGTCATGTGCTTCAGCGTGGTGAAGACGTGGCCGGGCGCCAGCGTGCTGCCTTCGCCCTGCAAGCCGATCACGCTGGCGACGCCCATCTCGCCGCACAGATAGGGATCCTCGCCGAAGGTCTCCTCGATCCGGCCCCAGCGCGGGTCGCGCGCGATATCGACGACCGGCGACAGGGTCAGGTGAGCGCCATGCGCGCGCACCTCCAGCCCGGTCTGCCGCTGCACCCGGCGCATCATGTCGCGGTCGAATGTGCCGGCCAGCCCGATTGCCTGTGGGAACATGGTGGCGTCCGGCGCCATGTAGCCGTGCAGCGATTCCTCGTGGAACAGCACGGGGATGCCCAGCCGCGTCTCTTCCGCCGCCCAGCGCTGCACCGCATTGACGAAATTGACCGTCGATTCCGCCCCACGCCAGCGCGCGCCTGTGCCGCCGGCGACCTCTGCCACCTCCGGCCCGCCGCGCCGGTCGGACGGGCGGGTGACCTGGCCGATACCGTGGGGATAGGCGCGGCTGGCCTTGCGGGCGTCGAAGTCCAGCGCGCCATCGCGCATGATCTCCGACTTGGCGGCCCATAGGGCGATGATCTGGCCGACCTTCTCCTCCAGCGTCATGCGAACCAGCAGGTCGCGCACGCGCAGGTCGATGGGTGCGGTCGGGTCGCGATAAAGCGGGCGGTCGCTGCCTTGCGCAAAGGCGGCTGGCGTGATCCCGATGGCGGACGCGCTGGCCAGCAGGCACAGTGCCCGGCGGCGGCTGATATTGGTCATGACCTCTCCCTGGTCGAATTTGTTAGCGCTAACGAACAGGCTGGGCGGACATGTGTCAAGGGGTGCAGGCAGCTTGCCCATTGCCACGCCTGCCGGATCGTGACAGCAGCTTTCACATGGTGAAAACCTCCCGCCGCCAGCGCTCCGCCCCCACGATCATCGATGTCGCCAAGCGCGCGGGCGTGTCGCCCATGACCGTGTCGCGCGTCATCAATGGCGAAAACAATGTGCGGCCGGCTACCCGCGAACTGGTCAACAGCGCGATCAGCGCGCTGAACTACGCGCCCAATCCGGCGGCCCGCAGCCTGGCAGGCGCGGGGCAGAGCCGGATCGGCCTGCTCTATTCCAACCCCAGCGCCGGCTATCTCAGCGAATTCCTCGTCGGCAGCCTGGACCAGGCCAGCCGGCGTGACGTGCAGCTGATCGTGGAACGGTGCGAGCCCGGCGATCACGAGATCGAGGTGGCGCGCCACCTGATCGAATCGGGTGTGGACGGCATCCTGCTGCCGCCGCCGCTATGCGATTCGCCGGCCCTGCTCCGGCTGCTGGCGGAAGAACAGGTGCGCGCCGTGCTGGTCGGCAGCGCGGTGCCGCCGGCCGGGCAGCTGGCCGTCAGCATCGACGATTGCCAGGCCGCCTATGCCATGACGCGGCATCTGCTGGGTTTGGGGCACCGGCGCATCGGCTTCATCAAGGGCAATCCCACGCTGAAGGCCAGCGCGCATCGCTATGCCGGCTATTGCTCCGCGCTGGAGGATGCCGAGGTGGTCCTGGATCTGGAGCTGGTGGCGCCGGGGCTGTTCACCTATCGCTCCGGCCTGGATGCGGCCGAGCAGCTGCTGGACCTGGCCGACGCGCCCACCGCGATCTTTGCCGGCAATGACGACATGGCCGCCGCCAGCGTGGCCGTGGCGCACCGCCGCGGGCTGGACGTGCCGGGCGACCTGACCGTCTGCGGGTTCGACGACACCACGCTGGCGACCACCATCTGGCCGGAACTGACCACCATCCACCAGCCGATCGCCGACATGAGCCGCGCGGCGGTGGACCTGCTGGTCAGCGCCATCCGCCAGCAATCGCCGCCCGATCAGCGGCACTGCGTGCTGGATTACACGCTGATCCGCCGCCAGTCCGACGCGCCGCCCCGCCGCAGGCCGCATTCGGCCCATCCATGACTTGCACTCTGCCGCCGGCATGTTAGCGATAACAGCATAAGGGCGCGGAGAGGCGCCCGGCAGGAGAGTAATTGTATGGAACGCCGGCCCGTTCGCCCCTTCCGTTCGCGCGACTGGTTCGCCGCACCGCACCGATCCGACATGGCCGCGCTCTATCTGGAGCGGTTCATGAATTACGGCCTGACGCCGGAGGAGCTGCAGGCGGGCAAGCCGATCATCGGCATCGCGCAATCGGGCAGCGACCTGTCCCCCTGCAACCGCATCCATGTGGATCTGGCCAAGCGGGTGCGCGACGGGATCATCTCCGCCGGTGGCATTCCCATCGAATTTCCGACGCTGCCGATCTTCGAGAACTGCCGCCGGCCATCCGCCGCGCTGGACCGCAACCTGGCGGCCATGACGTTGACCGAAACGCTGTACGGCTATCCGCTGGATGCCGTGGTGCTGACCACCGGCTGCGACAAGACCACGCCGGCGGGCATCATGGCGGCGATCACCGTCAACATCCCGGCCATCGTCCTGTCCGGCGGGCCGATGCTGGATGGCTGGCACGAAGGCGAGCTGGTGGGATCGGGCACGGTGATCTGGCGCAGCCGGCGCAAGCTGGCCGCCGGCGAGATCGACGAGGAGGAGTTCCTGCGCCGCGCGACCGACAGCGCGCCGTCACCCGGCCATTGCAACACCATGGGCACGGCCAGCACCATGAACGCGATCGCGGAGGCGATGGGCCTGTCGCTGCCCGGCTGCGCGGCGATCCCGGCACCCTATCGCGAACGCGGCCAAATGGCGTTCCGCACCGGCCAGCGCATCGTGGACATGGCGTATGAGGATCTGCGCCCGCTCGACATCCTGACCCGCGGTTCGTTCCTGAACGCGATCCGCACCTGCACCGCCATCGGCGGCTCCTCCAACGCGCAGCCGCACATCAATGCGATGGCGGCCCACGCCGGCATCCCCATCAGTGCCGCCGACTGGATGGAGCATGGTTACGACCTGCCGCTGCTGGCCGATGTGCAGCCGGCGGGCCGCTTCCTGGGCGAACGCTTCCACCGCGCGGGCGGCGTGCCGGCGATCCTGTGCGAACTGGCGGGGGCGGGGAAGCTGGACAGCGCGTGCCTGACGGTGACCGGCAGGACGATCGGGGAGAACATCGCCGGCCGCGAGGCGACCGACCGCGAGGTGATCCGCCCGTTCGACCAGCCGCTGAAGGAGACCGCCGGCTTCCTGGTGCTGAGCGGCAACCTGTTCGACTTCGCCATCATGAAGACCAGCGTCATCTCGCCGGAGTTCCGCGCCCGCTATTTGTCCGAACCCGGGCGGGAGAACCTGTACGAGGCCCGCGCCGTGGTGTTCGACGGATCGGACGATTACCACAACCGCATCAACGATCCGGCGTTGGAGATAGACGAGCGCACGATCCTGGTGATCCGCGGCTCCGGCCCGCTGGGCTGGCCCGGATCGGCGGAGGTGGTCAACATGCAGCCGCCTGATGCGCTGATCCAGCGCGGCGTGCTGACGCTGCCGACCATGGGCGACGGCCGGCAGTCGGGCACGTCGGACAGCCCCTCCATCCTCAACATCTCGCCCGAAAGCGCGGCGGGCGGGGGTTTGGCCTGGCTGCGCGATGGCGACACCATCCATATCGACCTCAATACCGGCCGCTGCGACGCACTGGTGGACGAGGCGGAGATCGCCCGGCGCCTGGCAGAGTCGCCGCCCCAGGGCGTGCCCGCCAGCAACAGCCCGTGGGAAGAGCTGTACCGCGAAAAAGTGGGACAGCTGGCGGATGGCGGGGTGCTGGACTTTGCGCTCAAATATCGTGGAATCGCGGAGCGCACTCCGCGACATAATCACTGACAATTCAGGAGAGGGATCTAGGAATGAGTGACATCGGAAGGGGCGCGACGGCCATGGCCACGCCGCCAGAGCGGGCGAATATGGGCTTCATCGCCGCCATCGTGTCGGTGGCGACGATCGGCGGCCTGCTGTTCGGCTATGACAGCGGCGCGGTGAACGGCACGCAGGAAGGGCTGACCACCGCGTTCGGCCTGTCCGAAGGGGGGCTGGGCTTCACCGTCGGCTCGCTGCTGATCGGCTGCTTCATCGGCGCCTTTTCCGCCGCGACGCTGGCCGACAGCATCGGCCGGCGCAACGTGCTGCGGCTGGCGGCGCTGCTGTTCCTGATCGGCGCGCTGATCCAGGGCTTCGCCGGCAGCCAGCTGGTGTTCGTGCTGGCGCGCATCGCCGGCGGCATCTCCGTCGGCGCGGCCAGCGTGCTGTCGCCCGCCTACATCTCCGAGGTCGCCCCGGCGCATATCCGCGGGCGGATGACCACGGTGCAGCAGATCATGATCATCACCGGGCTGACCACCGCCTTCGTGGTGAACTACTTCCTGGCGCAGGCGGCCGGCGCTTCCACCAATATCTGGTGGGCCGGGCTGGAAGCCTGGCGCTGGATGTACCTGATGCAGGCCGTGCCGGCCGCGATCTTCCTGCTGGCGCTGTTCTTCATCCCGGAATCCCCGCGCTTCCTGGTGGGCAAGGGCCGGCATGACCATGCCAGCACCGTGCTGGTCCGCCTGTTCGGCGAAACGGTCGCCAAGGCCAAGCTGCTGGAAATCCAGAACAGCTTCGTCGGGCAGCACGATCCCAAGCTGTCGGATGTGCGCGCCCCCGGCACCTTCCTGCGGCCGATCGTGTGGGCGGGCCTGGTGCTTGCCGTGTTCCAGCAGCTGGTCGGCATCAATGTGATCTTCTATTACGGCTCCACCCTGTGGCAGCTGGCCGGCTTCACCGAAGACCAGTCGCTGCTGATCAACATCGTGTCGGGCGTGGTATCGATCGCCGCCTGCTTCCTGACCATCGCGCTGGTGGACAAGATCGGGCGCAAGCCGCTGCTGCTGATCGGTTCCGCCGGCATGACGGTGACGCTGTTCATGCTGGTCTATGTGTTCTCCAACGGGACGCTGGATGCGGAAGGGCAGCTGCAGCTGTCGTCCAACCTGGGCACCACGGCGCTGATCGCGGCCAACCTGTATGTGATCTTCTTCAACATCAGCTGGGGCCCGATCATGTGGGTCATGCTGGGGGAGATGTTTCCCAACCAGATCCGCGGCTCCGCGCTGGCGGTGTGCGGGTTTGCGCAGTGGTTCTCCAACTACCTGATCGCACAAAGCTTCCCGATCATGGCATCGATGCTGGGGCTGGCGGTCAGCTACAGCTTCTACGCCTTCTGCGCGCTGCTCAGCTTCTTCCTGGTGAAGCGGTTCATCACGGAAACCAAGGGCAAGGAACTGGAGGAGATGCAGGGCTGAGCCCGCGACCCTTCCGGCCTGACAGGGGCGGGGCAGCCACATGGCCGCCTCGCCCTTTTTCTATCCGGCGCAGACGTTCTCGCCCGGCTGTGCCGCGCCGGCCGGTACCGGCACGCCCGCAGCCGCTGCCGCACGGTCCAGCCGCGGGCTGGGGCCGGGCAGCGACAGGTCGGTCGCGGCGACGTAGAACGGATCGGCCTGGGCCAGTTCCACCGGCACGAAGCGGAAGCCGAGTTCGCGGTACAGCGCCAGCAGGCGCGGCATCATGCGCGCATCGAACGCGCCGGCATGCAGCAGCAGCACATAGGGAATGTCCCGCCCCAGCGCGCCCTGCGCCATCGCCCGCGCATTCAGCGCGCCTGTGCGGGCGGCCTGCAGGTAGCTGTCCTCCAGCGCGGCGATCGCGGCAGTGTCGTCCTTCGCCACGCAGCGGGCATAGGCGCCGTTCCAGGCCCAGTCGCCGAAGTCCATCGTCACCGCCGCGACGCGGTAGTTGCCGCTGCGCAGGGTGTCCCGCGCCGCCGCCACGGTCGCCGCGTCGTCGCCTTCGGACAGGTAGGGATAACGGAACCAGCGCCAGTCCTCCCCCGCCATCAGCCGGGCGAGCACCGGCTCGTTGCGGGCCACCTCTGCGGCGAAGCCCTGCCGGTTCACCGCCGTTACATTGGCGTGGGACCAGTTGTGATTGCCCAACGGGAAGCCGGCCTGCCGCCACGCGCGCAGCACCGCCTCGCCATCGCCTTCGTCCTTGCCCGCATTGACAAAGCCCATCGGCGCGGTGGCGCCGGCATCGCGGAAGGCGGCGATCAGCGCCTGCGTGACCGCCAGATGGGTCTCGCCCGGCGGCAGCGGGCCGTGGGCCGGCAGGTCGTCCACCGTGATCGCCAGCATCGGCGCAGCGTCTGCGGCCTCGTCCGCGAACAGGTCCAGCGGCACCGCCGCCGCCATGGCGGCATAGCCCGCCGGTGACGGGTGCAGGTGGTCGCCGGAATCATGAACCGCCGCCATGCGCGCCGGGTCCGCCGGATCGCGCAAGGCGGCATCGAAGTCGATCACCGCATCGAAGGTGCCGCTGGTGCGGATGAAGGCGTTGATCGCCTGCCGGTCCGCCTCGCTTTCCGGCCCCGGATGGTAATAGTCGTTGCCGACGAAGGGCGTGATCGTGCCGCCGATCAGGCGGATGCCGTGGGCATGGGCGCGCTCCGCCATCTGGCGGTAGGCGCCGGTGATCTCCGCCACGATGCGGGCATGCTCCTCCGGCGTGGCGGGCGCATCGCGGGTCAGCGTGCCCAGATCGTTGACCCCTTCCAGCAGGATCACGTCCGTCACCCCGCTGCGGGCGATCACGTCGCGGTCGAACCGGGCCAGCAGATTGGGGCCGATCCCGTCCAGCAGCACCCGATTGCCGCCGATCCCGGCATTGATCACGCCAACATGCTCCGTCCCCGCATGGCCGCGCAGCCGGGTCAGCAGGTGATCGGTCCAGCGCTGGTAGGTGTCGGGCTGCACGCCATAGCCGTCGGTGATCGAATCGCCGATCGCCACGATCGTGCGCGCGGGCGCGACTTCGGCGGTGGCATCCACCTCCACATCGGCCAGCAGGTGCCAGCCAAGAAGGGCGGTGGCGTCGGCGAAGGCGGTATCATCCACATGATCGCCGGCCAGCGTGAAGGCAGTGGCGCGCGATCCCGGATGGCCGGTGCGCACCGCCGGCGCGGCGGGCAGATGCAGCGTCACCGCCAGATCGGCGCTGGCCTGCGTCGGCAGATCGACCGGGTCCGAATACATCTCCGCACCGGGCGGGATGCGCACCCAGCGCGCGCCGGCAAAGGTCAGCGGGCGGCTGTCCCGCACCGCCGCCTGGCCCGGCGTGAGCACCAGTCCGACGGCCGCGCCATCCACCAGCAGCGGCTGCGTGCCGAACAGGTTGGACAGGCGCACGCGCAAACGCGGGCCGCCGATCGACAGGCGCACCGGTTGCCGGACCGTGACGGGGCCGGGCAGCGGCGCCTTGTCCGCATCCTGCCCTTCCACCCGGATCTGCGCGGTGCCCCAGCTGGCGGTCCAGTCCTGCGCCCCCGCGCCCGTCGTCAGCAGCAGCAGCGCCGCCGCGCCAGCTAGCCAGCGGGACATCAGCTTGCAGGACATTGCGCACCCTCCGGATCGGTGACCAGCCGTGCCTCGGCCAGGGAGAGCGTGAAGGGCGCATCGGCGCGGATCGCGACCGGCGCGTCCACCGCCGCCATGTCGCCGCTCGCGGCCTGGAAGCAGCGCAACGGCACGCGCAAGGTGCGCCAGTTTCCGCCCGCGCCCATCAGCGTGGCGACGTCCAGCACTCCATTGCCCAGGATCAGCTGCACGGGGCCGGACGGTGCCCGGTCCACCCGATATTGCAGCTGCAGCAGCATGTCGCCGTTGGTTTCCCGGCTGAGGCCCAGCACCGGTCCGGCGATCCGCGCCGTGCCCGCGCCGCGCCAGCTGAGCTGCACTGCGCCTTCCTGCAATTGCGGGCTGTCCACCGCCGCCTGCGCAACCGTGTCGTCCAGCTGCAAGGCATAGGGTTCCGGCACCCGGCCGCGGGTGAAGAACAGCGTGGTGTTGGCGAGGCTCGCATCCACGCCGGCTTCTTCGGCCAGCTGCGGCACGCTGCCGCCTTCGGCATAGGACAGGCCATAGCCGAGCGGGAACAGCGGGTCATAGCCGTCCTGCCCTTCGTTCAGCGTGAACTGGCCCGCATTCTTCGGCCAGCTGAAGGACAGGCGCCCGCGAAAATCGTGCCGCGCCGTACCGTCCGCGCCGGCGATCAGCACATCGGCGATGCCGCCGCCTTCCGATCCCGGCAGCCAGCCGGCGACAAAGGCGTCCGATGCGTTCAGCTCCGGATTGACCCACAAGGGCCGGCCGGACAGGAACACCGACACGGTGGGGATGCCCGCCCCCTTCAGCCGGCGCAGCAGCTCCAGCGAGTGCTTGTCGCCCGCCTCGAACTCCAGCGTGCGCACATCGCCGCGCCCTTCGGCATAGGGCATCTCCCCGAACACCACGATCGCGGCATCGGGCCGGTCGGTGAAGCTGCCATCGACGCTGAGCGTGGCGGAGCCGCCGCCGGCCGCCATCGCCTCCGCAATGCCGGCATGGATCGACTGCCCGTTGGGGAAATCGGCATTGCTGTTGCCGTCGCCCTGCCAGCTCAACGTCCAGCCGCCCGATTGCAGGCCGATATCGTCCGCATGGGTTCCGGCGACCAGCAGCTTCGCATCGGGCCTCAGCGGCAGCACGCCATCATTCTTCAGCAGCACCAGCGACTGGCGCACCGCCTCCCGCGCAACCGCGCGATGCTCCGGCGCGCCGATCACGCCGGCGCGGTCGGTGAAGGGCCGGGCGGCATCGAACAGGCCCAGCCGGTGCTTCACCCGCAGGATGCGGCGCACGGCATCGTCGATCCGCTCCAGCGGGATCGTGCCGGCGCGCACCTGCGCCAGCGTGGTGTCGAACAGGCCCTGCCAGCTGTCGGGCGCCATCGCCATGTCCAGCCCGGCATTGAAGCTGGCCGCGCAATCGGTCTTGGTGCAGCCGGCCACCTGCGCATGGCCGTTCCAGTCGCCCACGATGAACCCGTCAAAGCCCATCCGCCCCTTCAGCACATTGGTCAGCAGCGACCGGTTGCCGTGCATCTTCTCGCCATTCCACGAATTGAACGAGGCCATGATCGTCATCACCCCGCCGCGGATCGCCATGGGGTAGCCGGGATTGTGCGTGGCGATCAGCTCGGCTTCCGACACCTGCGTATTGCCCTGGTCCACGCCATCGGCGGTGCCGCCATCGCCCAGGAAGTGCTTGGCGCTCGCCGCCACCCGCCCGACCTGAATGGTGGTGAGGCCGGGCTTGCCCTGCAGCCCTTCGACCATGGCGCCGGCAAAGGCGCGCACGATCTCCGGATCCTCGGAATAGCCTTCATATGTGCGGCCCCAGCGGTCATCCTGCGGCACCGCCAGCGTGGGGCCGAACGCCCAGTGGATACCGGCGGCCGCCGTCTCCTTCGCGGTCGCGTCGCCAATGCGGCGGATCAGATCGGGGTTACGCGTCGCGCCCAGGCCGACATTGTGGGGAAACAGCGTGGCACCCACGACATTGTTGTTGCCGTGCACCGCGTCGATGCCGAAGATGATCGGGATGGGCGTGTGGCCGCTGCGAGGCTCCATCGCCGCCGTTTCGAACGCGTCCACCGTGGCGGCCCAGTCGGCGCCGGGCGAGCGGTCGGGCTTGCCGATGGGCGGGGAGCTGCCGCCCGCCAGGATGGAGCCGAGCGGATAGCGGCGCAGATCGTCCGGCGTGATCGCGCTGGTATCCGCCTGGATCATCTGGCCGATCTTCTCCTCCAGGCTCATGCGCGCCATCAGCTGCGTCACGAAGGCTTCGGTTTCGGGATCGACCAGGCCGCGGCTGCGCGCCTCGGGCCACAGTTCCGGATGGGCGGTGCTGGCCGGCGCGCTGTCCTGCGCCATCGCGGTGGAGGCCAGCAAGGCAGCGCCTGCCACCACCCAGATTCCCGTGCGTCTCATCCCGAACTCTCCCCGCCCTGTCTTGTCTCACGCATCCCGGAGCCCACATTGCCCCCGTATCGCTCTGCTGTTAGCGTTACCGGAAGCTGCAGCACGGATCAATCAGGGCGCCGGTCCCCGGCACCCCCACAGCGACAAGGATCACGAACCGACCATGGCCACACAGACCGCAACCCCCAGCGAAATGCTCCGCTCCATCGATGCCGCCACCGGCGAGCCGTTCGGCGAACCGTTCACCACGCATGGCGCCTCTGATGTGGATGCCGCCTGCGCCGCCGCTGCTGCCGCATTCGACGATTACCGCAGCCGCCCGCTGGAGGATCGCGCCGCGTTCCTGGACCGCATCGGTGACGAGATCATGGCGATCGGCGATCCCCTGATCGAGGCGGCGATGCGCGAATCCGGCCTGCCGCGCGCCCGGCTGGAGGGCGAGCGCGGCCGCACCGTGGGCCAGCTGAAGCTGTTCGCGCAGGTGGTGCGCGACGGCAATTTCCTGGGCCTGCGGATCGACAGCGCGCTGCCCGATCGCCAGCCGCTGCCCCGGCCGGACCTGCGCCTGCGCAAGGTGCCGCTGGGCCCGGTCGCCGTGTTCGGCGCGTCCAACTTCCCGCTCGCCTTTTCTACCGCCGGCGGTGACACGGCATCGGCGCTGGCCGCCGGTTGCCCGGTGGTGGTGAAGGGCCATGGCGCCCATCCGCGCACCGGCACGCTGGTGGCGGAAGCGATCGCCCGCGCGGTCCAGGCCTGCAACATGCCGGCTGGCGTGTTCAACCACCTGCTCGGCCCGGGCAACCAGGTCGGCAGCGCGCTGGTGCAGGATCCGCGCATCGCTGCGGTGGGCTTCACCGGTTCGCGCGGCGGCGGCATGGCGCTGGTCAAGCTGGCGCAGGCCCGCCCGGTGCCGATCCCGGTCTATGCCGAAATGTCGAGCATCAACCCCGTGCTGCTGATGCCGCATGCGCTGGCCACCCGTGGCGCCGCGCTGGGCACCGCATTCGTCGGTTCGCTGACCATGGGCGCGGGGCAGTTCTGCACCAATCCCGGCCTGCTGCTGGCGATCGAGGGCGAAGGGCTGGACGCGTTCCTGGATGCGGCACGTGCCGCGCTGGCCGATGCGCCGGCCTCCACCATGCTGACGCCCGGCATCCACGCCGCCTACACGAAGGGTGTCGAGGACCTGTCCAGCCACCAGCATGTCGAGACGATCGGGCGCGGCGCGGTCGGCAGCGGTACCTGCGGTCAGGCCGGCCTGTTCGCCACCACGGCGGAAGCCTTCCTGTCGGACGAGGCGCTGGGTCACGAGATCTTCGGCGCTTCCAGCTTGCTGGTCCGCTGCCGGGACGAGGCCGAGCTGATCCGCGTGCTGCAGAACGCCGAAGGGCAGCTGACCGCCACGATCCAGATGGATGGCGGCGACACGGACATGGCGCAGCGCCTGCTGCCCGTGCTGGAGTTGAAGGCCGGTCGCGTGCTGGTCAATGGCTGGCCTACCGGCGTGGAAGTGGCGCATGCCATGGTCCATGGCGGGCCGTTCCCGTCGACCTCTGACGGGCGCACCACCAGCGTCGGCAGCCTGGCGATCGATCGCTATCTGCGGCCGGTCTCCTACCAGAACCTGCCGGCGGAACTGCTGCCGGCGGAACTGCGCGACGGTGCCACCCTGCCGCGCATGGTCGACGGCAAGTCTGCCTGATCAGGCTGGCGGGCGGCCTGCGACGGGCCGCCCGCCACCTTTGCGTTACTGCGCCCCCTCGCCGGTCTGCGCCATCGCGGCGTGAACCAGCGCGACATAGCTGGGCGTCATGTTCACCACATATTCGTTCTGCCCCCAGAAGAACGGCCAATCCTCCTTGTTCTCCGGGTAGTCGGGCTTCAGCACCAGCACGCCCGGCACCACGCCGCCGGCGATGAAGGACAGATCGGCCCGGTTCATGCCATAGGCGACTTCCTTCGACCGTGCGCCCACGCCCGACACGAAGGACAAATTGTGCGCCGGATGCGTGCCGTGGAGGTAGTCCAGCGCGCGGAACACTTGGCCGCCGTCGCTCAGTTCCGGGAACGCCGTGTGGATCGCATGGTCGGTCAGCCCGGCCTGGATCACCGCGCCATTGCCCGCCCAGCCGCCAGTGGTGATCGGCACGCCATAGGGGTTGGGGTCGGTTTCCTGCGGCGCCGCCTTCCAAGCGCGCGCGGCCTGCTCCACCTGTGCGCGATAGCTGGCGGGCATGTGCGGCAGCGCCTTGATCGCGACCGTCGCATAACCGCCGAACTGCTGCGACACCTCGGGCCACAGCCGGGTGATCGCCTCGGCATAGGCCGTGTCCTGCGTGGTCACCAGCAGCTCCACCGCGGCGGTGAACTCCTCGCCCGGCAGCCAGCCCCCGGTGGTGTTGCCGTGGCTGAAGGTGTTGGGCGCATGGCTGTGCTCCTCCGACCAGACATCCCGCGCAATACGCAGCGCCTTGTCGGCCAGCGCATCATTGTGCCCGCGCAAGGCCCGTGCCGCACCCGCCAGCGCCGCGGCGGAGCCGTAATTGAGCGCGCTGGACTTGCTGGTAAACACCCAGCGATCATCCGGCGTGCCGCTGCGGTCGCCCTTCCGCTCGCCAAAGGCCAGCGACGGGTCATAGATCAGGCCGTCGGTCTTCGATGCCGCATCGCCCAGATGGGTGTACTGCGCCACGTCCGGTTCCACCACGCCATGCACGGCATAGCCGACCGCATCGTACATGGAGGCGAGATAGAGCGCGCCATGTTCGATCTGCTGCAGGATGTCGGGCTTGCCGTCGGGCACGTGCAGCTCGACCCGGCGCAGGGCATGATCCACCAGCGTCTGGTCGCGGGCGGGGCGGTGATCGTCCCACAGGCCGACCAGGCTGCGCATCACGGCATATTGCGTCTGCGTGCGGATGTCGAAATCGCCCGCATCCAGCCAGCCGCCGACATTCAGGCCGGGGATGTGCTCTCCGGCTGCGAACTTCGTGTCGGTGGTCGGCCCCTGCCGGTACAGGTCGATATGCTCGTGATTGACCGGCGCCTGTCGCGCATCGTCGCGATGGGGCTCACCGTGCCAGACGCGATAGGCCTCGTTCACCAGCATGTGATCCATCTGCACCGGCATGTAGACGTCCATGCCCGGATGCCAGGCGGTGGCGTAGACATCGGCGCCGATGCGGAAGGGGGCGGTGCGCTGCCCGGCATAATCCAGCTGGTACAGGCCCGGCTCCTTCACGCCGCTGAAGTCGAAGGTGGCGTAATTGTAGCGCAGATATCGGCCCCAGGGCTTTGCGGCGCCGGCCGCCACCGCTTCCGTGCCGTCCTCCGTCACCCGCAGCAGCGTGACGTTGCCGCCGCGCTCGTCCTGCTTGTCCAGTTCCAGCACCGCGACCTTGGCCTGATCGGGGGTGTAGCCGACCTGGGAATGGCCGATCACCGGCGCGCGCAGCCAGCCGGGGACCAGCGTGGGCGACAGGGTCCATTCCACCACGCGCCCGGTCCGCCCTTCGGGAATCAGGCTGCGCGCCACGAACCAGCCATTCTGCGCCTGGTTGCGGCCATCATACAGGCTGATCGTGCCGGCGTCGGAACGGATGCCGACGCGCCGCGCCGGATCTTCCGGCGCCAGCATCAGCTGCTGCCCGGTCGCCAGCGGCAGCGGCTCCGCCCCAGGGCCGATGTCGCGCCCGCTGGCGGCATTGCGCTCGCCACCCGCAACCATGTCGCTGGCCGGATGCAGCGGGAAGGCGCCGCCCCGGCCATCCGCCAGCCAGGAGTGGTGGAAATAGGCCGATGGCAGGAATTCCAGGTTCAGCCCGGCGCGGCCTGCCAATGCGGCGGGCAGCGGCTGGTCCAGCACCACGGACAGCTTCACCGTGTCCCCGTCCGGTTCGGCCAGGATGCGGTACTGGAACTGGTAGTCGGGATATTCCAGCAGCACCTCGATCCGCCCGGTGGCGGGATCGACGTTGCGGCTGACCAGCCGGCCGATCTCGTCCCACTGGCCGGGCGTCGGCGACAGGCGCACATCGCCATTGGTGGCGATCCGTTCGCCCTGCTGGATCAGCTCGACGCCCGAATGCTTGGCATCGGCGAACAGCCCGTCATACCAGTTGGAGAACACCAGCACATTGGCGGCGTCCCCTTCGTAATATTCGGCCTCGTTCAGCGTCAGCGGATCGTCCTGCGCCAGCGCCGGCATGGCGGCGGCGAGGGCCAGGGTGGATGCCAGCGCGGCAAGCCTGTGGCGGATGATGCGATTCATAGGTTCTGCTCCCCGATTATCGTTGTTGATCAGATGGTTCACGGCCGAACAGCCGGTCGGCGGCAAGCGCCAGGAACATGTAGTTGGTGGCCCCGCCGCCCATCACATATTCGGCCTGCTGCCAGAAATAGGGCCACTCCTTCAGCTCCGGCAGATCGGGCCGGATCAGGTTGGTGCCGCTGATGACACCGCCCGGAATGTAGCTGAAATCCGCCCGGTTCAGGCCATAGGCGACGGTGGCGGAACGCGCGCCAACGCCGGACACGAAGCTGCTGGTGTTCGATCCCGGATGCACGCCCAGCACGAAATTCAACGCATTCAGCCAGCCATCATTGCCGGTGACCTGCGGCCAGCCCTTGGCAAAGAAGAACTGCCGCACGCCGCGTTCCTGGATTTGCCAGCCGGCACCCCAGATCTCCGGCGTGTAGGGCACGCCATAGGGGCTGTCGGTGCGGGCGCTCTGCACCACCTGCGCCTGATGACTGGCGACCGCTTCCGCCAGTTGCCGGCGGAACGCGGGGGGCAGGCGATCCTGCACGCTGTGCAGCATCCAGCCGGTGCTGGCGACATCGGCCAGGATGCGCGGGGCGAGGGTTGCCAACCGGTCGGCATAGGCCTGATCGCCGGTAGTCTGCAGCAGTTCGGCCAGCGCGAACACTTCGGGCGCCAGGGTCTTGCCGCGCCCCTGCGCCTTGGCGGTGATGTCGCGCGCCGCCGCCAGCGCCTCGGCCGCCATCTGCGGGCTCTCCGTGCGGAGCACGCGGGCGGACGCGGCCAGCGCGGCGGCGGCATCCAGCTCCCGGTCCGGGTTGTCCTCCGTGAACACCCAGCGGTCATCGGCCGGGATCGGGTCGCCATTGTTGTCGACGCCCAGATCGGTCCCGCCGCCCGGCTGGTTGTCGGTCACGTTCACCGTGTCACCCAGCAGCACATATTGCCGCAGATTGGGCACGATGATCCCGCGATACAGCCGGCCCATGGCGCGATAGCCGCCCAGGATCGACAGCAGCCCATGTTCGATCTGCTGGATGGCATCGTTGCGCCCGTCAGGATCGCGGATCTCCACCGACTTGGTCGCCTGGTCGATGCGCGTAGCGTCGTAATCGAGGCCGAACTCCTCCACCATCTTGCTGAGGATCCACACTTCGCCCGCCTGCGATTCCACGCGCAGATCGTCGTCGCCCGCATCGTGCCAGCCGCCCGCATCCAGATGCGGTACGTGCTCGCCCGACTGGTAGCGGTTGAGGGTGGACGGCCCCTGCACATAGCCGTCGAAATGGTTGAGGTCGGTCGGCGCCATCAGCGCGTCGTCCAGATGGTCGCGCCCGTGCCAGACGCGGTACTTTTCCCGCACCAGCATGTGGCACATCTGGATCGGCAGGAAATATTCTAGCGTCGGCTGCCACGCGCCGCGCGCGAACACCGCGCTGTCGATGCGGAACGGCTCCGACAGCTGCTCGCCATAGCCGATCTGGTACAGGCCAGGCTCCGTCACCCCGCTGAAATCGAAGGTGCGGTACTGATAGCGCAGGAAGTCGCCCCAGCGATCGGGGGTGGCGGACAGCACCGGCTGGCGCCCGCCTTCGCCCAGCCGGTACAGCTGCGCCGGCGTGTCGCCCGCATCGTTCGGGTCCAGTTCGATCACCGCGCGCTTCGGCTGCTCCGGCGCGTAGCCGATCTGGGACACCTGGATCACCGGTTCGTATTGCCAGCCGGGGATCACATTGGGCGTCACCACCCATTCCACCGCGCCGGTGGTGGCCCCGGCGGCGACCGGCTGGCGCACGATGTACCAGCCATTATTGTGCGCCGATCGCCCGTCAATCAGCTGCAGCTGGCCGTTGCGGCTCTCGATACGGATGCGCTGCGCATCCTGCTCCGGCGCGACCAGCAGCACCTTGCCTTCGGCCAGCGGCTCCGCCAGCGGCTGGCCGACCAGCGATTGCACCGGGCCGTTGGCGTCCACATTGCGCGGCACTGGCAGGTCCGGGCCACCCGCGCGCACCACCGGGCCGCCGGGCTGGCGCGGGAAGGTGCCGGCGGCATCGTCCAGCACCCAGCCCTTGCCGAACAGGGGTGTGGGAAACAGTTCCAGGTTGAAGCCGACCTTGCCGACCCATTCGGCCGGCAGCGGCTTGTCCAGATCGACGCTGATGCGGAAACCGCCATTGCTCTCCGGCGTCACCCGCACCTGATAGGTGAGGTCCAGGTCCGGGTAGAAGATCGGGTTGAAGCCAGTCCCGTTCTTGGCCGGATCGGGGTAGCTGAGGCGTTGCGTGATGGTGCCCGTCGCCCGGTCGATCACCCGCTCGCCTGCGGAAACCGGCATGGGCGACCACTGGCCGGGCTCCGGCTCCAGCCGGAGATCGCCATTGGCGGCCACGCGCGATCCGTGCTGGATGATGGTGACGCCTGTCTGGTGCCCATCGGGGTAGATGTCGTCGAACACGATGACGTCCAGCCCCGGCTCCGTCAGATAGCCGCGCTCGCCGAGACGCAGGCCGTCCTGCGCCAGAGCGGTTGGGGCCAGCAGCATCGGTAGCGCTATCATCGGCGCTCGCAGCCAGTGCAGCTTATGTCCGGTCATCCTCATGTCCCCCGATTGTTGTTGTTCAGGCAGCGCGTGGATCGGGCGGCGCGCCGCCATGCCGATCCAGGAATTGCTGATGCGTGGGCAGGCGGGCCACCGAGGCGGCGGTTGCAGCCTGCATGGCGGCTAGGGTTTGCTGCAGCCGATCCGGCGGCATCAGCCGGGCCACATGGTGATGACCTTCCGGCTCCAGCCGCTGACCCAGCATCACCTGCACCCAGCTATCCACCCGGAACAGATCCTCCGCGCCCTGCCAGGCGTGCGCCGCCTCCCGCCACACGGCAATGCGGTCGGCCAGGCTGTCCGGCAGGGGCATGTCGCGCATCCGCTGCCAGAAGGGTTCGGGCCGCTGGTTCAGCACATAGTGCAGCATGACGAAGTCGCGCACCCGCTCCAGCTCCCGCTGGGCGAGATCGTCGAACCGGCGGGCGAGGGCAGGCGTGCTGCCGTTGAAAGGGAAGAGCTGCAGCAGCCGGGTGATGGCGATCATGGTCAGGTGGATGCTGGTCGATTCCAGCGGCTCCACGAACCCGCTCGCCAGGCTTAGCGCCACGCAGTTCTTCACCCACACGCGCTTGCGCCGGCCGGTGGTGAAGCGGATCAGCCGCGGCTCGGTCAGTGCCTCGCCTTCCACCATGCTGGCGAAGCGATGGTGTGCCTCGTCATCGGACAGGTAGTCGCTGGCATAGACCAGCCCGTTGCCCATGCGGTGCTGCAGCGGGATCTGCCAGCGCCAGCCCGCATCATGGGCGATGGCGCGGGTGTAGGGCATGGCCGGACCGGTGGCGCGGGTCTGCATCGCCAGCGCGCGGTTGGTCGGCAGCCAGTGGCTCCAATCCTCCCACCCGGCCTGCATCTCGCCTTCGATCAGCAGGGCGCGAAAGCCGGTGCAGTCCAGGAACAGGTCGCCCGCGACGCGGGTGCCATCCTCCAGCACCAGCGCGGCGATGTCGCCGCTGGCACCGTCGCGCTCCACCCGCGCGATCCTGCCCTCCATCCGGGTCAGCCCCTGCGCCTCCGCCTGCTCGCGCAGCGCCTTGGCATAGAGCCCAGCATCGAGGTGATAGGCGTAGTTCAGCGTGCCCTGTTCGTCCGTGGCGAAGCGGCCAAGGCGCGCGGCCTCGTGCTCCGCGCAAGCGGCGCTGACCGCTCCGCCGAAGCCTTGCGCGCGGGCCTCCAGCCACATGTGGTGGAACTCCGCCATCCAGGTGCCGCGGCCCAGCGCGCCGAAGGAGTGGATGTAGCTGTCGCCCTCCCGCGCCCAGTTCTCGAACTGGATGCCCAGCTTGAAGCTGGCCTTGGTGCTGCGCAGGAAGGTGCGCTCGTCCAGCCCCAGCAGTGCGTGGAAGCTGCGAATGGTGGGGATGGTCGCCTCGCCCACGCCGATGGTGCCGATCGCATCGGATTCCACCAGCGTCACCGCCACCTGATCCCGCAATTGGCGGGTCAGCGCGGCCGCCGCCAGCCAGCCGGCGGTGCCACCGCCTGCGATCACGACTCTCTGCACGCCAGTTTTCCCCGTCATCGGTTCAGCTTCTGCAGCAGCCGCGCGCGCAGGCGACGGGCGCCGACCTCGTCCAGCGGCGCCAGCGCGCCCTGTGCATGCTCCGGCAGATGCGCGGCGGCCTGTTCGGGCGGGCCCCAGACATAATAGTCGAACATCGCCCGCCACGCCTGCTTCTCGGCCTCCGGCCGGTCGCGCAGGCTCAGCAGCCCGTGCAGCAGCGTGTTCATCGGCGTATCGGCGAAGCGCGGCACCGGGTTCCACCAATAGTTGATCATGGCATTGAACGGGTCCAGCGCCTCCACATTGTGCCACCACAGGGCGGGGTAGAACAGCACGTCCCCCGGCTCCATCTCCGCCACCTGTGCATGGGCCAGCGCCTCGGCGAAGCGGGGATAGCGGGCGAGGTCGGGATCGCGTAGATCCACCATGGACACGACCTGCCCGCCCGGCGTCGGCTCCAGCGGGCCGGGATACAGGTTCGCGACCTGATCGGGCGGGAACAGGGTGAAACGCCGCTGGCCGACCATGCAGCAGGCGATGTTGTTCGACATGTCGTAATGCGTGGCCGCGACCGTGCGATTGCCGATCCAGATGCTCGCCACCGGCTCCGCGCCCAGCAGGTCGGCCCCCAGCGCCGGCCCGTTTTCCGCGCGCAGGCCCGGCAGGAAGGTGTCGAGATCGGCCGAGCCCAGATAGAGCGCGGGCGCGGCCGGATCGCCGGCGGTGGCCGCCATGCGCGCCAGATAGTCGGCCAGCGTCACCTGCTCCGCCGTGAAGTTCAGGCCGGTGATGTCGTGGTTGTAGAAGAACCGCCCGCCGATCGCCGGATCGCCGGTATAGCCGACCATGCGGTGCCCGGCATCGAAGCGGCGCAGATATGCCATCGCCGCCCCGGCCCCGTCCTGCCCGGCACGCACCAGCGGCCAGTCCCGGCCGAAGCCCTTCAGCAGGGCCGGCTGGCCCTCCACCAGCAGCTCGGCCACGGGGATCGTGTCCATGCCGGCGGCGTCGATGGCGCGCACAGGGGTTGGCGCGTCAGCCACGGCGCGCATTCTTCAGCTCGATCAGGCGGGCCATGTTGCCCAGCGACGCCTGCACCAGGAAGGCCAGCCGCAGCACGCCCGCACGGTTCAGCCGCGACAGCGTGTCGCCGTCCAGCCCGGCCAGCCGGTCGGCGGCGACGGTGTGATACTGGTTGAGGGCAATCTCGCGGCTGCTGTCCAGCGTCACGGTGATCGCCACGGGTTCGATCAGGCCGCCGCCGTCCAGCGCGGCGAACATCGCCTCGGTGGCGGGCAGGCCTTCGCCGATCAGCTGCAGGCTGCGGGTCGCGCGCTGCAGGGCGGGCGCATGGCCGCCATGGGGCAGGAACAGGGGTTCGCCTGTGTCGCGGCTGATGCGCGGATCGTCCAGGTCGACATGGATCGTCGCCTCGCCCGTGTCGGGGCGCAGCGCGACGGAAAAAGGCCCGCGGGCCTGCACGGCGGGGACCGTGCGGCTGGTCCAGCGGTCGCCGTCGAGAAACAGGTTTTCCCCGCGCTCCAGCCCCAGCAGCACCACGGCGCGCCAGGTGCCGGCATCGTCGCGCCGGAACAGGATGGGAAATTCGCGGGCCAGCGGTTCGAACTCGCCGGGCACCGCCAGCAACTGGTTCACCGCGTCGCCGTGATCCGGCCCGTGGCGCATGGCCACGCGCAGATCGTGATGGTCGATGGTGTCGAGGGGGACGGGTGTGGTCATGGGGCAAGCTTACCGCAGGCGGGGCCGCTCGCAAGCGGCCCCGCCCCGGCAAGGTTCAGGTCAGAAGCGGAAACGCGCGCCCACGAAGTAACGCGGCTTCAGCTCGGAGGCGAAGAACATCTGACGTTCGCTGCGGCCATAGGTCCGGACCGTCGCGCTCAGCAGGTTGATCGCCTCGAACGACACCGACACGGTTGGCGTGATGTCGTAGCTGGTGGCCAGGTCCAGCGTGCCGAATGCCTTGGTGAACACGGGGTTGCGGTTGGTGCCGCCCCGGTTCAGGCCCGACAGGAAGCTGTCGCGCCAATTATAGGCAAGCCGGCCGGAGAAGCCGTACTTCTCGAAGATGCCGGTAACGTTCAGCGTGTCCGACAGACCGATCAGCGCGAACTGGTCGACCCCGATCGGGGCACCGCGATCCGCACCGACGTCGCCATTGACGTTGGTGTAGGAGGCGGAAACGCCGAAGCCGCTGTCGCCGAAGAAGTGCTGACCCTGCACTTCGAAGCCATAGATGTTGGCGGATTCGTTGTTGATCGGCGTTGTCGTCTGGAACTGGAACAGCGGATCGTCGGCATTGGCGGTGACGTCGAACTGCGCCAGGATGCTGTCCGCATAGGCCTGGTCGAGGTTGCCGTTGACGATGTTGGCCTGGAACTCCGCGGAAGCCGCCGCCACGTTGCCGCCGTTCTGGTCGATCAGCGCGGTCAGCGTGAACAGTTCCACTTCGCTCGCGTCCCGACCCAGGGCCTGCAGCTCGGCCAGTGCAGCACCCGAACGGGTACCGGGTGCGCCGCTGGTGGGATCGCGCAGGCCGAACAGGGGCTGCACGACCGTGCCCGAGCCGACGAAGTTGTTCACCTTCTTCGCAAAGAAGCCGAACGAAACATAGCTCGACCGGTCATAATACCATTCCAGCGACACGTCGATATTGTCGGACAGCAGCGGGCGCAGGCCCGGATTGCCGGTTCCGCCCGTGGCCTGCCCGTCCAGCGCGATCGGGCGGCCCGGCGCGCCTGCCGTGGTGGAGGCGAACAGGTTGCCGTAATCCGGCCGGGCCAGGGTGCGGCTGTAGGACACGCGGGCGACCACGTCGTCCATCGGTTCCAGCTGGAAGTCGATCGACGGCAGCAGGTTGTTGTACTCGCCGTCGGCCACGATGTCCTGCAGCTCGTCGCTGACCCGCACGGTGAAGTCGTTGTCGGATGTCCAGATGATGGCCGCCGGGATGGCCTGCTGCGCCACCGATTCCACCTTGGTGTTTTCCCAGCGGACGCCAGCCGTGATCTTTGCATCGCGGCCGCCGATGTCGAAGTTGAGGGTGGTCTGCGCGTAGACCGCCAGGATCTTCTCCGAAACCTCGTCGTACTGGTTCGCCGTCACCCGCTGCTGGTTGGTGTCGGTCGGCGCCTGGATGCCGTCAACCAGCGGCTGGTTGTCCTGGGCATAGATCGGCGAGAAGATGTTCAGCAGATCGACCGCATTGCCGCGGAACGAGATGTTGTTGTCGGTCGCGTTGAACTTGCTGTACTTGCAGCCCTGGCAGAACTGCTCGACCAGATCGCCACCGAAGGCGGCGATGTCGCCCGCCTGGGTGATGCCCCAGTTGCCCAGGATCTGTTCGGTCTGCTGCCGTTCGCTGATCATCTTGGCGTCGATATAGGTCGCGCCCACATCGAACCGGTCACCATCGCCGAAATCCCAGCCAAGGTCGGCGCGCAACTGGTTGACGCGCTGTTCCTGACGCGACGCATTGGTGCGCGCCACCTGCGAACCGAGATCGCCGATGTCCAGCACGCCGTTATTGTTGCCGTTGATGTCGTTCAATGTGTAGCGCTGCGCCGGGATGTCGCCCGTGTGATCGGCCGAGTGGCCGTCGACGACCGGGGCGCCCATGCTGAACAGCGTGGAGCTGGCGCCATTGGGCGCATCGGGGTTCGTCTCGGACTTGGAGTGGTTGCCGTCCAGGCTCAGCGTCAGGCCGTCGGCCAGTTCGTAGGTGGCGTTCAGGCCGTAGGACTGCAGCTCGCTCTTGGTGGCGCGGTACTGCTGCTCGAAGCCCATGTCCTTGGTGGCGTAGCGGCTGCCTTCTTCCAGGATCACGGCGGTGCGCACGACTGGGTCGTCGTCGAACACGACCCGGTCGAACGGCGTGTTGAACCAGTTGGTCTGGTCGTTGCGCGCCTCGCTGACGGCGTTCTGCGCATACAGCGCGTCACCGGTGATCGTCAGCCCGTCCACCGGGCGGAACTGCATGGTGAGCGAGCCATTGATGCGCTCACGCTCGAAGGTGGAGTAGTTGTAGCGGCTGTCATCGGGGATGCCGACCAGCTGGCTGGGATCGGTCGGTGCGTTCTCCACCACCGTGGGGTTGTCGCCGCCGCGAACAATGGTGGCGACGTCGGAGTAGGGCCGGATGTTCCAGCCATTCACCACCGCGCTCGCCGCCGCGCTCTTGCGCTTCTGGTAGGCACCGAAGGCCGATACGCCGAACGTGTCTTCCGGGTTGGACCAGCTGATCACGCCGGTGACTTCGGGCGTGACGCTGAAACCGTCGCGGCTGGCATCGTACAGTCCCTTGCCGCCGATCGAACCGCGCAGACCTTCGGCAGCCCCCTCCAGCGGACGCTGGGTCACGACGTTGATGGAGGCGCCGATGCCGCCGGTCGGCACCGCGGCGCGGCCGGTCTTGTACACTTCCAGCCGGGTGACGCCTTCCGACGCCAGGTTCTGGAAGTCGAACGAGCGGCTGGTGGCGCGGCCGAAATCGACCGAAGCGTCGCCGCCGACCGTGTTGACGTCGGTCGTCGCCAGCTGGCGGCCATTGATGGTCACCAGGTTGAAGGACGGGCCAAAGCCGCGAACGGTGACCTGCGAACCTTCGCCATTGCGGCGGTCGATCGACACGCCGGGAATGCGCTGCAGCGATTCGGCCAGGTTGGTGTCGGGGAACTTGCCGATGTCCTCGGCCGAGATGGCGTCGACCACACCCACGGAATTGCGCTTGATCGCGGCGGCCGCCTCAAGGCTGGCGCGCACGCCGGTGACGACGATCTCGTCCTCCGGACCGTTCGCGGCAGGCAGGCCGGTGGGCAGGGCGCCGACGCCCTGGCCGCTCGTCTCGGTCTCGCTGCCGGGCTGCGGATTGGTCGGCGATCCGGTCTGCTGCGCCATGGCAGGCGCTGCGATGATCCCGGTGGATAGCGCTAACATCGACGCGGACAGCGTCAGCTTCGAAAAAGCAAAAGCCCTCATTGGGGTGGTCCTCTCCTCTTACAGGCGCTCTGCGCGCCGGTCTCCGTAGCCGTGTGAATCCGGCTTGGTTCGAGAGCTACCTTGTATCAGGCCGGTGTCAACGCCCTATCGCACCATCGTGTTAACGCTAACCTCGACTGTAGCAGCAGAGCAACGCAATCGATTACGGTTTGTCAGTCCGCAGCGCGGTCGGCGGCCTCCTTCTCCTGCACCTGCCAAACAGTGATTGCCGGATCGTCGCGCAGGATCCTGGCTTCCGGATCGACGACGTAGTGCGCATCGCCGGCGCCCAGCTCCAGCATGCCCGTTCCGTCAGCCATCGGTGCCACCAGCACACGGTCCCCCACGCGCACCTCCACCGGCATGGCGAAGGGCAGGGCGGACGGTGTCTCCCACCGCAGGATCAGGCGTGATCCCTGGCGCTCCTCCACCAGCCGGGGCAGCGGGGCCTGCCGCCAATAGGCGTCGAAGAACCACTCCATCGGCCGGCCGGTCACCTCGCTGACGATGGCCGCGAATTCGGCGGTGGTGCGGCGCACCGGCGCGAAGTTGCCCGGGGCCGGGTCCGGCCGTCCATAGACCAGCCGGCGCAGGGACCGGCGAAATGCCGCATCGCCGATGGTCATGCGCAGCGTGTGGCTGATCCAGCTGCCCTTGTAGTAGATGTCGTTGCCCCAGCCGCTCTCCGCATCCAGGTAATCGCCGGTGCTGGTCGGGTCGGCCGAGACCAGCGGCACGCGGCTCAGCACCCGCTTGCGCTGGTCCCACAGCGCCACGTCATAGGCCATGCGCCCGTTCTTCCACAGCAGGTACAGCGGCTGCATGTAGCTGCCGAGCCCTTCGTGCAGCCACATCTCGCCTTCGGTCGCATTGGTCAGCTGGTTGGCGAACCATTCGTGGGAGAATTCGTGCTGCGCCAGCCAGTCATACCCTTCCGGCCCGCGCTTGTAGCCGTTGCCGTACGCGTTGATGGTCTGGTGCTCCATGCCCAGATGCGGCGTCTCCGCCAGGCCGACCTTCTCGTCGCCGAAGGGATAGGGGCCGACCACGTCCTCGAAGAAGGCGAGATAGTCCTGCATCTCACCCAGCAGATATTGCACGTCCTCCGGCCGGTCGCCCGGCAGGTGCCAATATTGCACGGGAATGGTGTTGCCATAGGTGCTGCGATATCGCGCTTCCGCCAGCTGGTACGGCCCGACCTGCAGCGTCACGCCGTAATTGTTGGGGTTGCGCGCGCGCCAGCGCCAGGTGGCCCAGCCGCCCTCGTGCTCCTCCCCGATCAGCACGCCATTGCAGGCAGCGACCAGCCCTTCGGGCACGGTTACGCTCAGGTCCAGTTGCGCGATCCGCTTGGCCGGATGGTCCAGGCAGGGCCAGAACATGTCGCACCCTTCGCCCTGGATGGCGCTGGCGATCCAGGGCTGTCCGTCCTGCGTCCGCGCCCAGGTGAAGCCGCCATCCCACGGCGCGCGTCGGGCCACATGCGGCGCGCCGCTCCAGGCGATCGCCACCCGGGCCTGCGCCCCGGCGGCGAGCGGGCGGGGCAGGGTGATGGTCAGCAGCCCGTCCGGGTTGCTCCACGCTGATGGGGCCAGCGGTTGCCCATCCACGCTGATGCCGGTGACGGCAAACCGCGGATCGAGGTCGAAGGCCAGCCGGTCCTGCGGCGCATCCACCGTCACGGTGTAATCCGCCGTGCCCGCCAGGCTGCGACTCGCCGGATCGACGGTGAAGCCCAGCGCCAGATAGGGCACCGCCATGCTGGCACGGATCGGGTCGAGCGGCAGGCCGCTCTGCGCGGTGCGCTCCGCCAGCGGGGGCGCATCCTGCGCGATGACCGGCGTGGCGAGAAGAAGGGCGGCGGAGGCGAGGGCGGGCAGCTTCATCGCCCATGTCTAGCGCATGCCGGCCCGAACGGAAAAGGGCGGGCCGCAAGCATCACGCCCGCGGCCCGCCCTCTACTCCATCACGCCAATCCTGTGGCGCCGGCGGTCAGTCCTGCCCGCTCTGCTCCTCCGCCGCGTCGGCCGGTCCGGCGGACTTGGGGGCGCGACGCTTCTTGCCCGGCTTGGCTGCACCGGGTGCGGCGGGCGTCAGTTCGAAGGACAGCTTGTCGTCCTTCAGGCTGACATGCACCTCGCCGCCGGAGGCAAGCTTGCCGAACAGCAGCTCCTCCGCCAGCGGCTGCTTCACCTTGTCCTGGATCAGCCGGGCCATCGGCCGGGCACCCATCAGCTTGTCATAGCCCTTGATCGCCAGCCATTCGCGCGCATCGGTATCGAACTGGATGTGCACGTTCTGGTCGGTCAGCTGCAGTTCCAGCTGCAGGATGTTCTTGTCGACCACGCGGCTGACAGTCTCCTGCTCCAGGTAATCGAACGGCACGATCGCATCCAGCCGGTTGCGGAATTCGGGGGCGAACATCTTCTTCACCGCCTCTTCCGCCGCCTCCACCCGGGTGCCGGCGCCAAAGCCGATGCCCTGCTTCGCCGCGTCGGCGGCACCGGCATTGGTGGTCATGATCAGCACGACATTGCGGAAATCTACCGTCTTGCCGTGGTGATCGGTCAGGCGGCCATTATCCATCACCTGCAGCAGGATGTTGAACAGGTCGGGATGCGCCTTCTCGATCTCGTCCAGCAGCAGCACGCAATGCGGATGCTGGTCGATGGCATCGGTCAGCAACCCGCCCTGGTCATAGCCGACATAGCCCGGAGGGGCGCCGATCAGCCGGCTGACCGAGTGCCGCTCCATATATTCGGACATGTCGAACCGCTTCAGCTCGATGCCCATGATGCTGGCCAGCTGGCGCGCGACCTCCGTCTTGCCGACGCCGGTGGGGCCGGAGAACAGGAAGGAGCCGATCGGCTTGTCCGCATCGCGCAGGCCGGCACGGGAGAGCTTCATGGCGGTGGCGAGCACGTCGATCGCCTTGTCCTGCCCGAACACCACGCGCTTCAGGTCCTTGTCCAGCGTGGCGAGCACGGCCTTGTCGTCCTTGCTGACCGACTTGGCCGGGATCCGCGCCATGGTGGCGATGACCTTCTCGATCTCCTTGGAGGTGATCGTGCGCCGGCGGCGGCTGGGCGGCACCAGCATCTGCATGGCGCCGACCTCGTCGATCACGTCGATCGCCTTGTCGGGCAGCTTGCGATCGTTGATGTAGCGCGCGCTCATCTCCACCGCGGTCTTGATCGCGTCAGGCGTGTACTTGACCTTGTGGTGCTCTTCGAACGCGGAGCGCAGGCCGCGCAGGATCTTGATCGTATCCTCCACGCTCGGCTCGTTCACGTCGATCTTCTGGAACCGGCGCAGCAGGGCGCGATCCTTCTCGAAGTGATTGCGGAACTCCTTGTAGGTGGTCGAACCGATGCAGCGGATCGCGCCGCTGGACAGCGCCGGCTTCAGCAGGTTGGACGCATCCATCGCCCCGCCGCTGGTCGCGCCGGCGCCGATCACCGTGTGGATCTCGTCGATGAACAGCACCGCCTCGGGCATCTTCTCCAGTTCGGACACGACCTGCTTCAGCCGCTCCTCGAAATCGCCGCGATACCGCGTGCCCGCCAGCAGCGCGCCCATGTCGAGGCTGTAGATGATCGCATCCAGCAGCACCTCGGGCACCTCGCCCTCCACGATCTTGCGCGCCAGGCCTTCGGCGATGGCGGTCTTGCCCACGCCGGGATCGCCCACATAGAGCGGGTTGTTCTTGGACCGGCGGCACAGGATCTGCACCGTGCGGTCCACCTCCGGCCCACGGCCGATCAGCGGGTCGACCTTGCCGTCCAGCGCCTTCTTGTTGAGGTTGACGGTGAACTGGTCGAGCGCGGATTCCTTCTTGTTCTTTTCCGGCTTCTCCTCGCCCTTGGCGGCGCGATCCTGCTCCGTCCCGCTGGGCGTGCGGCCTTCGACCGGCTTGCCGCCCTTGCCGATGCCGTGGCTGATGAAGCTGACCGCATCCAGCCGGCTCATGTCCTGCTGCTGCAGGAAATAGACGGCGTAGCTGTCCCGTTCGGAGAACAGCGCGACCAGCACGTTGGCGCCGGTGACGACGTCCTTGCCGCTGGACTGGACATGCAGGATGGCGCGCTGGATCACCCGCTGGAACCCGGCGGTGGGCTGCGGGTCGGCGTCGTCCTCCGTCTTCAGGCTCTGATATTCCTGGTCCAGATACTGGCGCACCACATTGCCCAGCTCGCCCAGTTCGACACCGCAGGCGCGCATCACTTCGGATGCCTCCGGGTCGCTCACCAGTGCCAGCAGCAGATGTTCCAGCGTCGCATATTCGTGGCTGCGCTCGGTCGCGTTCTGCAGCGCCGTGTGCAGGGTCTTCTCGAGGTTCTGGGCGAAACTAGGCATAAAGGGGGGTGCTTTCGTGCGGGGATGCGGTCCGAAGGTCGGCGATGGAAAGAAACGGGCGTGCATGCCCCGGTCGGGGCCGTCCGCAGCCGCGCGCGCACTCGCCTCTGGGCGCCGCGGGTTTGTTCACAATGGAGGATATGGGGCTCGAAAGCGCCGATGCAAAGTGGGCCGGGGCGGGGCCGCGCCCCATCAGTCGTGTTGCCTGCTGCTGAAGATCGATTCCGCCAGCCGCCGATGATCGGCGGCCTTGTCGGCATGGGCCTGGACCCGGGCGATCTCCGCCTCCAGCGCGGCGATGCGCGCGGTCAGTTCGTCCTGTGAATAGCGGTCGAGCGGCTCTGCGGCCAGCAGGCTGGCATGCCCCAACGGATGCCCGGGGCCGCGGAGCAGAGGGCTCTCGTCGTCCATTGGGGGCAGCATCACCCTCCGCCCGCTTGCTGTCAATGGGCCGACTCCCTAGGTGCCGCAATTGATCCGCCAGCAAGGGAATGGCCGCGCATGGACTCGCAATTGCCTGAAAACATGACTGCCATCACCATCGACCCGGATGCCGGCGGCGGGCCGGAGGCGCTGGTGCCCGCCACCGTTCCCGTTCCGGCTCCCGGCGCTGGCCAGGTGCTGATCCGCGTGGCCCATGCGGGCGTAAACCGGCCTGACGTGCTGCAGCGGCGGGGGCTCTACCCGCCGCCGCCCGGCGCCTCCGAAATTCCGGGGCTGGAGGTCGCCGGCACGATCGTGGCGCTGGGCGAAGGCGCCGATCCGGCGCTGCACGGCCAGACCGTGTGCGCCCTGCTGTCGGGCGGCGGCTATGCCGAATATGCGCTGGCCGATGCAGGCCTGTGCCTGCCGGTGCCCGCCGGGCTTTCGCTGGCAGAGGCCGCCGCGCTGCCGGAAACCCTGTTCACCGTGTGGCACAACGTGTTCCAGCGCGGGGCTGCACAGGCGGGGCAGCGGCTGCTGGTGCATGGCGGCACCAGCGGCATCGGCACGATGGCCACCATGCTGGGCACGCTGAAGGGGCTGGAGGTGTTCGTCACCTGCGGCACCGACGACAAATGCGCCGAAGCGCTGGAGATCGGCGCCGACCACGCGATCAATTACCGCACCGCCGATTTCGTGGAGCGGGTCATGACCCTGACGGACGGGGAGGGTGTCGACCTGGTGCTGGACATGGTGGCGGGCAGCTACACCCAGCGCAATCTCGATTGCCTGGCGCCGGATGGCCGGCTGGTCACCATCGCCACGCTGGGTGGGGCGAAGGCGGAGGTGAACATGGCGGGCGTGATGATGAAGCGGCATACGCTGACCGGCTCCACCCTGCGCGCCCGCCCGGCCGCGTTCAAGGCGGCGCTGGCGGCCGATCTGCTGCAGCACGCCTGGCCGCTGGTGATGGATGGTGCCTTGCGCCCGGTGATGGACGAAAGCTTCCAGCTGGCCGACGCAGCAGAGGCGCACCGCCGGATGGAGGCGGGAGACCATGTGGGCAAGATCGTGCTGGATGTGGCAGCCGGCTGATCATTCTTGCCACAGGCCTGCAACGCCGTGATCGTAGGTGCCTTCCTGCAAGTGATTCGGCGGAGGGTGGCAGGCATGGCGAACTGGCGTTGTGCAGGGGTGCTGGCCGCGGCAGCGGCGATGGCCGGCACGACGCCGGCGGCGGCGCAGGTCTGGTTCGACATGCCTGCCCTGATGTCGCCGGTCGTGACCAATCCCTGTCCGGACGGTCGATGCCCGGCCGTGGAAAGCGAGCCGGAGCCCGCATCACCCCAGGGGGATGAGGCGCCGGCCCTCGGCGCGGTGTTGCAGCGGGTGGTGCAGGGCAGCAGCGGCGCCGTTGCAGGCCAGGCCGGGCCGGCGACCTTTCCCTACCGCCCGTCCATATCGCGTCGCGAGGCGCGGCTGGCGGAGTTTGTCGCGTCCGTCCGCATGCGGGACGCGGCGGAGGCGGACGCGCTGGCGGCCCTTTTCGCCAGCACCAACATATTCGCGCAGATCGACACGGTGATGCAGACGGCAGGTCTGACGGCGACGAACCTGGCGGATGCCTGCACGCTGTGGTGGATCATCGCCTGGCATGGTGCGCAGGGGGCGGAGGCCACCCTCGATCCCGCGCAGGCTGCCGCGGTCCGGCGGCAGGCCGGCGCGGCCCTGGCCGCTGTCCCCGCGCTGGCGCGGAACGATGATGCCATGCGGCAGATGATGGCGGAGGAGATGTTGCTGCAGGCCCTGCTGATGGACCAGGCGGTCACGGCTGCTGCAAAGGACGCTGTCCAGTTGGAGCGCGTGAGCGACCTTATCCGGCGGAGTGCCGCCGCCGGCGGGCTGGATCTGGACGCCCAGGCGCTGACGGCGGAGGGCTTTGTCCCCCGTTGAAGCTGTGGCACGCCTGCCTTCCAGCGGTCATACAGTCTCGCAAGTGACCGCAAACTGGCCGAACCCTGTCACACAACGCTGCCAATGTCGCCAGCATGCACGATGCAGCAATGGGGGCGACAATGTTCGATACCTATCTGGATGCGGATGTCGGTAATGCCGGCGCGCTCAGGATGTTTCCGGCGCTGGACCTGACGGGCGAGCCCGACCTTCCCGAACCGGTGGAGCCGGGCGACCGGCGCCGCTATCGCACCATCTGGATCAGCGACGTGCATCTGGGCACGCGCGGCTGCAACGCAGGGCTGCTGCTCGATTTCCTGGACCGCACGGACAGCGACACGCTGTACCTGGTGGGCGACATCATCGATGGCTGGCGGCTGAAGAAGAAGTTCTTCTGGCCTGCCGCCCATAATGATGTGGTGCGGCGCATCCTGAAGCGGGCCAAGCGCGGCACGCGGATCGTCTACATCCCCGGCAATCATGACGAGATGTTCCGCCAGTTCACCGGGCTCAGCTTCGGCGGGGTCGAGATCCGCCGCGCCGCCTTCCACACCACCGCCGATGGCCGCCGCCTGCTGGTGACCCATGGCGACGAATTCGACGCGGTGATGCTGGCGCATCGCTGGCTCGCCTTCGTGGGGGACGCGCTTTACGGCATCACCATGGAGCTGAACCGCTGGACCAATGCGGCCCGCCGGCGGCTGGGCATGCCGTACTGGTCGCTCAGCAAGATGGCCAAGCACAAGGTCAAGAACGCGGTCGAGTTCATCTCCCGCTACGAGGAGGTGGTGGCCCGCGCGGCGCGCGACCGGGGCGTGGACGGGGTGGTCTGCGGCCATATCCACACGGCGGAGTTCCGCACCATCGACGGTGTCGAATACTGGAACGACGGCGACTGGGTGGAAGGGTGCAACGCGCTGGTCGAACATGCGGACGGCCGGATGGAGATCCTGCATTGGGCAGACGAGATGGCCGCCCGTGCCGCAGCGCAGGACAGCGCAAAAGTCACCCGGTTGCGCGCGGCCTGAGGCGGGCCAGGTGCGCCTCGCGCTGGTCACCGACGCCTGGGCCCCGCAGGTCAATGGCGTGGTCCGCACGCTGGCGGCGGTGACCGCGCAATTGCGCAGCCGCGGGCACGAGGTGGGCGTGATCTCGCCCGACATGTTCCGGTCGCTGCCATGTCCCACCTATCCGGAGATCCGGCTGGCGATGACCGGCGCCGGACGGGTCGGCCGGTTGCTGGACGAATTCGCGCCCGACGCGCTGCATCTCAGCACCGAAGGTCCGCTGGGCTGGGCCGCGCGCGGCTGGTCGGTGCGGCGGGGCCGGGCCTTCACCACCGCCTATCACACGCAGTTCCCGGACTATCTGGCGCGGCGCACCGGGCTCGATCCGCGGCTGTTCTGGCCCTACATCCGCCACTTCCACCGCCCGGCGGCGGGCATCATGGTGGCGACCGGCACGATTCGCGACCAGTTGCAGGCGCAGGGGCTGACCCAGGTGCGCCCGTGGGGGCGCGGGGTGGATCTGGCCGCCTTCGGGCCCGATGTCGCCCCGCCCGACCTGTTCTTCGACCTGCCGCGGCCGATCCAGCTTTATGTCGGCCGCGTGGCGCCGGAAAAGAATGTGGAGGCGTTCCTCGCCAACACTCACGGGGGCAGCAAGGTGGTGGTGGGCGACGGCCCCGCGCTGGCCCGGCTGCAGGCGCAGTTTCCGCAGGCGCTGTTCCTGGGCAGGCAGAGCGGCGCGGCGCTGGCCGCCTGTTATGCCGGGGCGGACGTGCTGGTCTTCCCCAGCCGGACCGACACGTTCGGGCTGGTGATGATCGAGGCGCTGGCCTGCGGCACGCCGGTGGCCGCCTACCCGGTCGCCGGCCCGTTGGACGTGCTGACGCCCGCCAGCGGCGCCATGGCGGACCGGCTGGAGGATGCGATCGCCGGCGCCGTCAGGCTGGACCGCGGCGATTGCCTGGCGCATGGCCGATCCTTCACCTGGGCCGCCAGCGCCGACCAGTTCCTGCACGCGCTGGAGCCTGCCGGTGCGCTGCGCGACGGTAACAAACGGCCCGCTTTCGCCTGATCTTCTTGCCGTTCGCATCCATAAGGGTTACATCTGTTCCGGTACGGCCGCTCCGCGATGGGGCGGCCCTTTGTTTATCGAGCGGAGAGCCGACGTGGCCCAGCCCACCCCCCTGATGCCCCATGCGACCGCCAGCTGGCTGGTCGACAACACCGCATTGAGCTTCGAGCAGATCTCGGAATTCTGCGGGCTGCACATCCTGGAGGTGCAGGCCATGGCGGACGACCTCACCAGCACGAAGTATACCGGCCGCGACCCGGTCCATTCCGGTGAACTGACCCATGCGGAGATCGAGAAGGCGCAGGCGGACCCCGCCTACCGCCTGAAGATGCACCGCGCGCCGGTGGATGTCAGCCGAACCAAGGGCCCGCGCTACACCCCGGTGTCCAAGCGGCAGGACAAGCCCGACGGTATTGCCTGGATCATCCGCAACCACCCGGAAATCAGCAATGCGCAGATCGGCAAGCTGATCGGCACGACCCGCACCACGATCGATGCCATCCGCGAACGCAGCCACTGGAACATCAGCAACATCACGCCAAAGGATCCCGTCACGCTGGGCCTGTGTTCGCAGCGGGAGCTGGATGCAGCGGTGGCCCGCGCCGGCAAGAACCTGCCGCAGGACAATGATGCGGACGAAGGTGCGGAGCCCGTGGCCGAGCAGCGCGACGATCGCGCCATCCTGATCCAGGAACTGCGCGCCGAACGCGATGCCGCGAGCCGCGCCGCATCCGAAGCCGCGCAGGAGGCCGAGGCCGAGGCATGGCTGGAGGCACGCCGCACGGCCGAGGCTGGCGAGGGCTGAGGCCGACGGGCTAGCAGGGGCGGCGACCAGGCCGCCCCTGCTGGCCCTGCTGCCGTCACATATACTTCATGGTGATGGCGATCGGCTGCACCGTACGCGCCGGCACATTGAAGTTGGTGCTGGTGTAGCTGGGTTTGCCCAAATTGAAGATGTTGATGGACGGGTTGTTGCTCATGCCCCCGCCATCGGTGCGCAGGTCCGTCCGGCCGTTATTGTTCACATCGTGCCGCACCGCGATGGCATAGGTGCCGGCTACCGGCACGGGCATGCACACCTGCATCGTGCCGCCGCGCGCGGGCAGTTCGATCCGGTTGATCCAGCGTCCGCTCTGCAGCCAGTCGGCCTTGATGCCGCGATACAGCTGCACCCGCAACGTCCCGCCACCCTGCTTGATGCCGGTTATCGTGATGAAGATCGCCGGCCCCCGGTCGGCGCGGCAGAGGGCCGGATTGTGCCCGATCTCGTTCTGGAACTGCGCCTGCGCCGGCATCGCCGTGCCCGCCAGCAAGGCGACACAGGTGAAAGCGGCGACGGGCAGACGGCGGAGGCGACGAAATGAGGTCAAGCGAAGGGTTCCGTAAACAGCTGGCATGATAAGGCCCGGCCGCGAATGGTATCGCGGCAGACCAAGGGTTGGTGAACGACCCCGTTTTGCCGCAGGAGCGGTGAACTCGTGCTTAATCGTACATTCTCCATATGGGCAGGGCGGGGCGGACGTTCTACAATGCCGACCCGGACGGCGATGGCGGCCGGTTCAACCGTAACAGCCGGAGCGGAATGCCGCGTGGACCCGAGCACCCGTTTAGCGACCTGGCCGGCCGCCTTGCCGCATGTAACGGTGGTGATCCCGGCGTGGAACATGGGCCGGTACATCGCGCGGTCCATCGCCAGCGCGCTGGCCCAGACCTGGCCCGCGCTGGACGTGCTGGTGGTGGACGACGGATCGACGGACGACACCCGCGCCATTGCGGAGGAGATCGCGGCGCGCGATCCCCGCGTCAGCGTGCACAGCTTCCCCAATGGCGGCGTGGCACGGGCGCGCAATCGCGGGACCGAACTGGCGCGCGGCACCTGGGTCGCGTTCCTGGATGCGGACGATCTGTGGCATCCGGCCAAGATAGAGAAGCAGCTGACCGCGTTGCAGGTCCATCCGCCGGAGGAAGGCTGGGTCGGCTGCTATACCCTGTTCCGCATGGTGGACGAACACGACCAGGTGATCGCCAGCGGCTATGGCGCGGGCAAGCGCGGGTCATTCTTCTACGATCACCTGCTGGTCAATCATGTGGGCAACGGGTCCAGCCTGCTGGTGCTGCGCGAAGCCGCGCTGGAGGTGGGGGGCTTCGACCCGTCCTATGCGGAGGCCGGCATCGGCGGCAGCGAGGATTTCGATTTCCAGCTGCGCCTGCTGATGCGGTACAAGCTGGAATATGTCCCCGAATATCTGGTCGGCTACCGGCTGCATGCGGCACAGATGTCGGCGGACCAGACGCGCATGGCGCTGGGCCACATCGCGGTGGTCGAACGCTTCGTCCACGCGGCGCAGCTGGATGGGCGCCAGGCGCAGTTCGCGCTGGTGGCGGCCAATCGCAACGCGGTGGCGGCCTTTGCCCGGTCGGGCGACTGGACCAATGTCCGCCGCGCGGCGCGCAAATTGTGGGGGGACGATCGCTCCGCCGCCCTGATGTTCGCCGCCGACCGGCTCAGCTTCGCCGCCCGCCGCGGCCTGGCGCGGCTGGGCCATCGCTGGGGCAGTCATGCCCGGCTGAGCACCCGGAGCTGGCCCTTCGCCGAGTGCGACCCGCTGCCGGGAATCCTGCCGGACGGACGCCAGGCCCGCCCCGGCTCGCCCCTCTACCCCGCGCCACTGGACAGTCCGCAGGGCCCGCTGGCCGAGGACGAGGTGGAAGAAGCCGACGAGGACGAGGCGTAGAGCCTAGCCCGCCTTCACCGCGCGCAGGGTGACCACCATCGGATAGGCCGCGTCGGCCTGCTCCAGCCACTCGGTCCGCACCTCCTCCTGCGCCAGGCCGTGCAGGAAGCAGGTGGCGGCATAGACATTGCCCTCCACCATCACTGTCATGTTCTCCGCCCCGAACAGGGGTTCGAACATGCGCGTGACGGAGGAGCCGGTCAGCGACCAGAACCAGTTCGCGCCCCATTCGCCGCGATCCACGCTGCTGGTGCCCGGCACGGTCAGCAGCAGCACGCCGCCGGGCTTCAGCGCCCGGTACAGCTCCGCCGCGGCGTCGGGCATGTCCCACACCAGCATCAGCGTCTGCGTCAGCACCAGGCAGTCGAAGGCATCGGCGGGCAGCAGGCCCGGCTGGCCCAGATCGCCGACGATGGTCGCTTCCGGGTTCTCGGCATGGGCGTGCAGCACATCCTGCCGGGTGATCGCGGCGCCGCCGAACCTTTGGGAATATTCGGCATCCCCCACCTCCAGCACGCGGCCGGCGATGTCGGGCCGGTGCCGGTCCAGGAACCGTTCGATATAGAAGCGATCGATCGGCGTGCCCCGGTCATAGCCGAAATTGGGGCTGATCGGCGTCGGCCGGTCCATGTCGCCCAGATTGGCGCGGCCCGGTTCCGGCGTGCCGGTCAGCCGGCGCTTCGCCTTGGCAAAGGCGGCGGGCGGCAGGGCACGGCGCGCGGCCCACACGGCGGCGGCGATCAGCGATGCAGCGGGGGCGAGGCGGGCCATGCGCCACCTTTGCCCGGCAATGCGCGCCAGCGATAGACCCGCCGTTTCCCGCCCCGAACTCCTCCACGCGGCCAGCGCATAGGCGCGCGCCCACCCACGCCGCCCCCGCGCCACCGCGGCCTGCCCCTCCGCGTCCACCGGCATGTGCCGCTGCTGCACCGCCCAGGCGGCGGCCAGCACACGGGCCGGATCGCCGGACGCGTTGGTGCCGTGGATGCGGTATTCGGCCATCAGATGATCGTGGCAGGCGACCGGCCAGCGCAGCGCCAACCGCAGGAACAGGTCGTAATCCTCGCATTGGCGAAGGGCCTCGTCGAAGCCGCCGGCCTCCAGCAGCCGGGCCCGGTCGAACAGGGCGGTGGCGATCATGCCCACGCAATTGGTGCGCAGGAAGGCCAGCCGCGCATCCGGTTCGCAGCGTTCCAGCGCCGGCGGGGTCAGTGGGCGCCACTCCGCGTCGACCCGCCGGTGCGCGCCATAGACGAAGGCGGCTTGTGGATGCGCCGCCATGCATGCTGCCGCGTGGGCCAGGGCACCGGGCAGCAGCCGGTCATCCGCATCCAGGAACAGCACGGCATCGCCGGTGGCCGCCCGCGCACCGCTGTTGCGCGCCGCCGAAGGTCCGCGCGGCGTATCGTGGCGCAGCACCTGCACTCCGGCGAAGCGCGTGGCGACCTGCGCCGTGTCATCGGCAGAGCCGTCATCCACCACGATGATCCGGGCCGGCACGTCCTGCGCCACGATGCTCGCGATCGCCTCCGCCAGCCAAGGGGCCGCATTGTGCGCCGGGATGACGACGCTGATGCTCATCGCCGCAGAATCCCGCGCAGCCACAAGGCCAGCCGGCCGATGGCGGTATGGCGGTATGTCGCGGGGCGCAGCCGGTCGCGCACCAGCCGCCGGCGCACGGCGCGCGCCACCACCGGCACGTCGTTGCGCCGCAGCCAGTCGCGATACCAGCGGAGAAAGAACCGCCGCCGGGCCGGGTAATGCCCGCCGCCGATCATTCCCGCCACCGAGCTGTCGGCATGGATGCGGTAATCCAGCCAGACCTCGCTGGAGAACCACACGGGCAGCGTGGCGAAGATCTTGCCGAAGGCGGCGCAATCCTCGAACGATCCGGTGAACTGGTCCTCGAACCCGCCGACCTCCGCCAAGGCATCGCGCCGCACCAGCACGTCGGACGGGCAGGGCGCCCCTGCCGCGCCCAGCGGGTACAGCGCCAGCGCGGCTTCCGGCGGCGGGACCAGGCAATCATGGCGGTGCCCGGTCGGCGTCAGCACATCGGCGCGTCCCTCCCAGCTGCCCCAGTAATTGACCGTGCCCGCCAGCAGCGCGATCCGTGGTTCCGCCTCCACGATCGCCAGCTGCGCCTCCAGCTTGCCCGGCCGCCAGCGATCGTCCGCGTCGATGAAGGCGATCCACGGGGCCTGCGCATGGGCCAGCCCCAGATTGCGCGCCGCACTCATCCCGCGATTGCCGCCCCCCGGATGCGCCAGGCAGCGGATGCGCCGGTCGTCGGCGGCATAGAACCGCGCCAGCGCCGCGCTCCGGTCGGTGCTGCCGTCATCGACCAGCAGCAGTTCCCAGTCGCCACGATCCTGTGCCAGCACGCTGTCGATAGCTTCGCCCAGGAAGCGTTCGCCGTTCAGATAGATGCAGATGATGGAGACAGCGGGCACGGCCGGGCTTGTAGCTTGCCCGATGGCCCGCCGCACCCCTGTTCCCGCTTGTTGCGCCCGATCACCATCGGTAAGCGATGGGCGCATGAGCACCGCGCCGCTGATCTCGCCTTCCATGCTGTCCGCAGATTTCGCCCGGCTGGGGGAGGAGGTGCGCGCCATCGATGCGGCGGGTGCCGACTGGATCCACCTGGACGTGATGGACGGCCATTTCGTGCCCAACCTCACCTTCGGTCCGATGGTGGTGCAGGCGATGCGGCCCTACAGCGCCAAGACCTTCGACGTGCACCTGATGGTCAGCCCGGTGGATCTGTGGATCGAGCCGTTCGCCAAGGCAGGCGCGGACTACATCACCGTCCACCCGGAGGCTGGCGCCCACACCCACCGCACGGTGCAGGCGATCCGCGCGGCGGGCGCGAAGCCGGGCATCTCGCTCAACCCCGCGACGCCGGCCAAGATGCTGGACTACCTGCTGGACGAGATCGACCTGGTGCTGGTGATGAGCGTCAATCCCGGCTTCGGCGGGCAGAGCTTCATCGCCAGCCAGCTGAAGAAGATCGAGGCGATCCGCAAGATGATCGACAAGACCGGCCGCGACATCCGGCTGGAGGTGGATGGCGGTGTGAGCCCCACCACGGCGCGGCAATGCGTGGAGGCGGGCGCAGACGTGCTGGTCGCCGGCAGCGCCGCCTTTGCCGGCGGGCCGGATCGCTACGCCGCCAATATCGCCGCCTTGCGCGGGACCGGGCAGGCCTGACGCGATGAGCGGGGGCGGCGAGTCGGGCGAGGGGCGCAACCCGCGCAACCGCTTCCTGCGCCCGCGAGAGTTCGAGGCGGAGGAGCCGACACCCCCGCCGGCGCCGGTGGCCGAGCCGGCCACGCCGATCCTGCAGCGCTTGCGCCGGCCGAAGGTGGCGGCGGAACCTGCCGCCGAAGCGGTGCCTTCAGCAGCTCCGGCTCCGGCTCCGACGCCCACACCAACCCCGGCGCCAGCTGCCGCCCCCGCGCCGACGCCAGCGCCCACACGCCCGGTGCCGCACCCGGCGCCGGTGGATCCGCCGCTGATCGAGGATGCGCTGCCGGCTGTCTCCTTCGCGCCGGAGGTGCATGCGGGGGAAAAGCTGGTGCGGGTGGCCTATCGGATGGGCCTGTCGGGCAGCACCCTGTCGCGCCCCTTCGGCCGGCCGCTGCGTCCACGCCTGCTGGCCACGGTGGAAAGCCCGCTGGCCGGCAGCCGCCCCGCCGGGCTGGCGCTGCGCGCCGGGCACTTCCTGATCCACGGCGTGCGTACGCCGCTGGTGGACATCGACTATGCCGCCGCCGCGCCGCTGTCCCCGCCGCTGGAACGCAGCGTGCATGGCTTCACCTGGCTGCGCGACCTGGCCGCGGGCGGGACCGTGGCGCAGGGGGCTCCGGTGGCCGAGCGGATCCTGCGCGGCTGGCTGGACGCCAACCGGCTGACCAATCGCAAGGGCGCCGGGTGGAAGGTCGGCCATGCCGGGCATCGCCTGCTCGCCTGGCTGGTCCATGCGCCGCTGATCCTGTCGGGCAGCGACAAGGTGTTCCGCGCCCGCGTGCTGGCCGCCATTGCCGACCATGCCGCCTGGCTGGACCGGCAGGCGGGCCGGGCGGACAGCCCGCTGGAGGCGCTGGCCGGCTGGTGCGCGGTCACCGCCGCCGGCCTGCTGCTGCCTGACGGACAGCCGCGCCGCCTGCATGGCGAGGCCGGGCTGGGCGAGGCTGTGGGGGAGCTGGTCGGCCGCGATGGCGGCGTATTGTCGCGCAGCCCGCTGGCCCAGATCGAGGCGATCGAGCTGCTGGTCGAACTCGCCGCCTGCTACCGCGCCACCCGTCGCCCGCTGCCGGCCCATATCGGTGCGATGCTGCAATTGCTGGTGCCTCCGCTGCTGACCGTGCTGCACAGCGACGGGGGTCTCAGCAGCTGGCAGGGTGCCGGCGCGATCGCACCGGCGCGCATCGCCGCGCTGGTCGACGCCAGCAATGTGCGCGCCCGGCCGCTGGTGGATGCGCGGCAGTGGGGGTACCAGCGGATCTCCGCCGGGATCAACGACCGGCAGCGCACCGTGCTGCTGATGGACGCCGCGCCCCCGCCGCTTGCGCGCCATTCGCTGTGCGGCTGCGCCTCCACCCTTGCGGTGGAGCTGTCGGCCGGGCCGCATCGCATCGTGGTCAATTGCGGCGGCGCGGCCGTTGCTGGCGGACAGGTGCCCACCCGGCTGGAGCAGATGCTGCGCTCCACGGCGGCCCATTCCACGCTGGTGCTGGGGGATGCCAACAGCACTGCGGTGAAGGTCGCGGGCAGGCTGGGGGCCGGGGTCAGCGAGGTTGAAGTGGACCGCCGCCGTGCGACCCTGCCCGATGGCCGGCGGGAAGCGACGCAGGTGGAGGCCAGCCATGACGGCTATGGCGCGCGGCTGGGCCTGGTCCACCGCCGCATCGTCACGCTGAGCGGTGACGGCACGCTGCTGCTGGGGGAGGACCGGCTGGAGCCGACTGGCCGCAAGGGGCGCCGCGCCAAGGTGCCCTATGGCTTGCGCTTCCATCTGGGTCCGGAGATAGAGCCCGCGCTGCTGCCCGCCGGTGACGGGGCGCTGCTGCCCCTGCCCGATGGTACGCAATGGGTGTTCCACGCCCCCGGCCAGCAGCTGGTGGTGGATGAAAGCCTGTGGGTCGATGGCGAGGGCCTGCCACATCCGGTGCAGCAGCTGGTGCTGGAAGGCACGCTGGAACGCGACGGGGCGGAGATCGCCTGGCGGTTTGAAAAGGTATGAATGGCATGAGTGACGTGACGATCAGGCGGGCGCTGCTGTCCGTGTCGGACAAGACCGGGCTGGTGGACCTGGCCAGCCGCCTGGCCAAGGGCGGGGTGGAACTGGTGTCCACCGGCGGCACCGCCCGCGCCCTGCGCGATGCTGGCCTGCCCGTGCTGGACGTGTCGGACGTGACCGGCTTCCCCGAGATGATGGATGGCCGCGTCAAGACGCTGCACCCGCTGATCCATGGCGGCCTGCTGGCCGTGCGCGATGACGAGGCACACCTTGCCGCGATGGACGCGCACGATATCGGCGCGATCGACCTGCTGGTGGTCAACCTCTACCCGTTTGAGGCGACCGTGGCGCGCGGGGCGGAGCGGGACGAGATCATCGAGAACATCGATATTGGCGGCCCGGCCATGGTGCGGTCCGCATCCAAGAACCACGCCTTCGTCTCCATCGTCACCGATCCGGCCGATTACGCCACCCTGCTGGAGGAACTGGCGGAGCATGACGGCGCCACCACGCTGGCCTTCCGCCGGCGCATGGCGGCCAAGGCGTTCGCCGCCACCGCCGCCTATGACGGCATGATCAGCCAGTGGTTCGCCACCGCCGACCAGGGGCAGACCTTCCCCGACATGCTGGCCCTGCCCGCGCGCCGGCTGGCCGAACTGCGCTATGGCGAGAACCCGCACCAGCAGGCCGCGCTCTACACACCGCTGGGCGCCGCCGCGCCCGGGCTGGCGCAGGCGCAGCAGGTGCAGGGCAAGGCGCTGTCCTACAACAATTACAACGATGCCGATGCCGCGCTGGAACTGGTGGCGGAATTTGCCGGTGGTGAGCCCGCCGTGGTGATCGTCAAGCACGCCAATCCCTGCGGCGTGGCGCAAGCCGCCAGCTTGCTGGATGCCTGGACGGCCGCGCTGGCCTGCGATCCGGTGTCGGCCTTTGGCGGGATCGTGGCGGTCAACCGCCCGCTGGACGGCGCCACCGCGCAGGCCATCTGCCAGATCTTCACCGAAGTGGTGATCGCCCCCGCCGCGGACGAGGAGGCGCGCGCCGCCTTTGCCGCCAAGAAGAACCTGCGGCTGCTGCTGGTGGACGAACTGCCCGACCCGCGCCGCGCGGGCCTGCTGGTCAAGCCGATCGCCGGCGGCCTGCTGGCGCAGACCCGCGATGGCGGGGCGATCACGGCCGACGACCTGCAGGTCGTCACCGAGCGCGCGCCCACCGATCAGGAACTGACCGATTGCCTGTTCGCCTGGACGGTGGCGCGGCATGTGAAGTCGAACGCGATCGTCTATGCCAAGGATGGCGTCACCGCCGGGATCGGCGCGGGGCAGATGAACCGCAAGGATTCCAGCCGCATCGCCGCCCTGCGCGCGGCCGAGATGGCGGAGATGGCCGGGTGGGACCAGTCGCGCACGATCGGTTCGGCCATGGCCTCCGACGCGTTTCTGCCCTTTGCCGACGGGATCGACATGGCCGTGGCCGCCGGCGCGACCGCGATCATCCAGCCGGGCGGGTCGATCCGCGATGCCGAGGTGATCGCCGCCGCCAACGAAGCGGGCATCGCCATGGTCTTCACCGGCATGCGCCACTTCCGCCACTGACACACGAACCCCCGCCCTTCCGGTGAAGGGCGGGGGTCAGGTGCTGCAGCGATCAGTTGCGCGCGTTGTTCACTTCTTCGGTGCTGATCGGGGTGATGCGGATCTCCACCCGGCGGTTCAGCGCGCGGCCTTCGGCCGTGCTGTTGTCAGCGACCGGGTACTGCTCGCCATAGCCCACCGTCTCCAGCCGGGCGCGCGACACGCCGCGGCTGACCAGGTAGTTGGCGACCGATTCGGCGCGCCGGCGCGACAGGTCCAGATTGTAGGTGTCGGCACCGGTGGAATCGGTGTGGCCCATCACATCGACCAGGCTGTTGGGATACTGGATCATGCTCTGCGCCACGCTGTCCAGCGCGCTGCGGAACGCCGGGCTGATCGTGGTGCTGTCCACCGCGAAGGTCACTTCGGGCAGGTTGACCAGGATGCCGGTGCCGTCCGGCGTTTCAGTCACATCGACGCCGGTGCCGGCGGTCGCCTCGTCCAGCTCGCGGATCTGCTGGTCGATCTGGTTGCCGATCACCGCGCCGCCCACGCCGCCGATCCCTGCGCCCAGGATGCGCCCGGTCTTGCCGCCGATCAGCCCGCCCAGCAGATAGCCCAGGCCCGCGCCGCCCGCGCCGCCGATTGCCGCCCGGCTGATGCTGCGTTCGCCGGTGTTGGGGTCGGTCACGCAGGCCGACAGGCCCAGCATCGAAACCGCCGCCATGCTGGCGATGGCGATGCGGCCGATCCGCCGGTTGCGGGCGCGCGGGGGCTGTTCTGAGTTGATCATGTAAGGGTGCATCCTTGTCCTGTGTGGTGCCGGCATGGTTGATGCCATGCGCGGCCCTGCGCTTATGTGAACAAACATTGCTGCACCCCGTTCCGGCGGATACCGGACGCACGAGTCTCGACTCGCCTACACGATCTGCTAGCGCAGGAGGCGCAATGTCTCCCTTCCCCTGGTCCGACCTCGCCCTCCTCGCCGCGCTGATCCTGCTGAACGGCATCTTTGCCATGAGCGAGCTGGCGATCGTATCGGCAAGGCCGGCACAGCTGCGCATGGCGGCCGATCGCGGCAGCAGCGCGGCCCGCACCGCGCTGGAGCTGGCGGCCGATCCGGGCAAGTTCCTGTCCACCGTGCAGATCGGCATCACGCTGGTGGGCATCGTCAACGGCGCGATCTCCGGCGCGGCGCTGGGCGGCCCGGTGGGCGAGCGGCTGGAGCTGCTGGGCGTCCCGGCCGACATGGCGGACAATGCCGGCTTCGCGCTGGTGATCGCGGTCACCACCTATCTCAGCCTGATCATCGGCGAACTGGTGCCCAAGCAGTTCGCCCTGCGCGCTTCGGTGCCGGTCGCCATGCTGATGGCCAGGCCGATGGCGCTGCTGGCCCGGGTTGCCGCGCCGTTCGTGTGGCTGCTCGACAAGTCGTCCTCCATCCTGCTGCGCCTCCTCGGCATGCGCGCCTCCGGCGAATCCGCGCTGACCGCGGAAGAGCTGCAGATGATGTTTGCCGACGCCCGCCATTCGGGCGTGATCGGGGAACAGGAACGCACCATCCTGTCTGGCGTGATGCGGCTGAACGAACGCCCCGTGCGCGAGTTGATGACCCCGCGCACGGAGCTCGACTGGATCGACCTCAACGCCGACGAAGCCGGCATCCGCGCCACCATCGATGCCAGCCCCCATTCGCGCCTGCCGGTGGCGGACGGGACGCCCGACAAGGTGGTGGGCGTGGTCAAGGTGCGCGAAGTTCTGGCCCTGCTGCTGGCGGGCGAAGCCGTGCGGCTGGACCAGGCCATGCGCAAGGCGGAGGTCGTGCCCGACCAGCTGGACGCGATGGATGCGCTGACCGTGCTGCAGGCCAGCGGCACCGGCATGGTGCTGGTGCATGACGAATACGGCCATTTCGAAGGCATCGTCACCCCGGCCGACCTGCTCAGCGCCATGGCCGGCGGCTTCGCCAGCCACCAGGACGAAGGCGACCAGCCGCTGCTGACGGAGCGGGCGGACGGATCGCTGCTGGTGGCGGGATCGATGTCGGCCGATGCGCTGGCCGAGCGGCTGGGCATCGAACTGTCGGACGACCGCGAATTCGGCACGGCGGCCGGCTACATCCTGTGGCTGCTGAAACGCCTGCCGGTGGAAGGCGAGGCGTGCGAGGACCAGGGCTGGCGGTTCGAGGTGGTCGACATGGATGGCCGCCGGATCGACAAGCTGCTGGTCAGCAAGGTGGACGTGGCGGAGGCATGAGGGCGGAGGCATGAGGGCGGGGCACTGACCCGGCCCGAAAAGGCCCGCGCGGCCTGAGCCGCGCGGGCGCGGCATCAATCCTCGTCAGGCTCGACAGGGGCAGCAGTGGGCGCGGCCGGGATGGCGGCGCTGGCATCCTGCCCGTCACCTTCCGGCGCGGCCAGGATGGACTGGGTCGCGGCGCCCTTGTTCACGGTGTTGGTCGCGGTATCGCCCACACTGGACCGGATACCCGGATCCGCCTCGCCCGCCGCCTGCACGGCGCGATATTCCACGCCGCTGCGCTGCGCCGGTCCGCCGAACAGGGCGGCCATCGCCTGCTCCGTCGCGCCTTCGCCCGGACGCGGGGCGCCGGGGCCCGGAGGAACCAGCTGGAAATCGGGCGGCACGATCAGCGGCGCCTGCCGCTGCACGGCGAACTCGTCCGGCCGCTCCCGGTCCAGCAGGCCGGCATTGCCGCCGCCGCATCCGGCCAGTGCCGCGCCAAGGATCAGAGGAAGGGTCAGGCAAACGCGCATCAGAGAGTCTCCGCGGAAGTGTCCGCTCCCCCCGCGCCGTGGCGGGGCTCGCGTGTCTCGCGCATGAACAATGCACGGACCAGAAGGATGAGGACGCCGATGGTGATTGCCGCATCGGCCAGGTTGAAGATCAGGAACGGGCGATAGCCCCAGACCTGGAAATCGGCGAAATCGACGACATAGCCATACAGGAACCGGTCGCGGATATTGCCCACAGCGCCGCCCAGCACCAGCGCCAGGGCGGCGATGTCGCCCAGCAGCTTCTCGCGCATCATCCACACCACGATGACCGCCGCGATCAGCCCGGTCACCGCCAGCAGCATCCAGCGCGCCTGATCGGTGTTCGCGCTGAACAGGCCGAGCGAGATGCCCCGGTTCTCCGTCCAGGTCAGGTCGAAGAAGGGCAGCAGGTCGATGTGCCCCCGCTGCTGCAGCTGCAGCGGTTCGATCATCAGCCATTTGGTGAACTGGTCCGCCACGAAGACCAGCACCGCGAGGGCGAGGCCCAGGACCCGGTTCCTTGTCGGGCGGGTCATCGCGCGGCCTCCACCTGCGGCACCGCCTCGGCGCAGCGGTCGCACAGCGCGCCATCCTCCGGCACTTCGGGCAGCAGCCGCCAGCAGCGGCCGCACTTGGCATCGTCCGCCTTGGCCACCAGCACGCCGTCACCATCGTGGCGCGTCACCGCGCCGGTGATGAACAGCTCCGCCAGCAGCGCATCGCTGACATCCGCGGGCACCGCAGCGGCCGGCACGCCGACCTCCGCCTCCAGGCTGGAACGGACCACCTTCTCGCGCCGCAGCGGCTCGATCGCTTCCAGCACCTGCTCGCGCAAGGCGCGCAGCTGCGCCCAGCGCGCCTCGTCCGCCTCGGCCACCGGCACTTCCGGCCATTCCAGCAGATGCACGCTGCCCGCATCCGGGTAACGCGTGCCCCAGGCCTCTTCGGCGGTGAACACCAGCACCGGCGCGAGGTAGCGGACCAGCGCATGGAACAAAGTGTCCATCACCGTCCGGCAGGCCCGCCGGCGCAGGTCAGCCGGTGCGTCGCAATACAGGCTGTCCTTGCGGATATCGAAGTAGAAGGCGCTGAGTTCCTCGTTGCAGAACTCGCCCACGCTGCGGACATAGGTATTGAAGTCGAACGCATCGACCGCCCCGCGCAAGGTCGCATCCAGCACGCCCAGCCGCGCCAGCATGTAGCGTTCCAGCTCCGGCATCTCGGCCACCGGCAGCGCCTCGGCCTCGCTGTAGCCTTCCAAGGCGCCCAGCAGGTAGCGGACCGTGTTGCGCAGCTTGCGATAGCCATCGGCCACGCCCTTCAGGATCTCGTCGCCGATGCGGTGATCCTCGGTATAGTCGACGCTCAGCGCCCAAAGGCGGATGATGTCCGCACCGTAATCACGCATCAGGTCCAGCGGGCTGATCGTGTTGCCCTTGGATTTGGACATCTTCTCGCCCTTGCCGTCCATGGTGAAGCCATGAGTCAGCACCGCATTGTACGGCGCCCGGCCGCGCGTGGCGCAGCTTTCCAGCAAGGAGGACTGGAACCAGCCACGATGCTGGTCGGACCCTTCCAGATACAGGTCGGCCGGCCATTGCAGCGCCGGCCAGCGCCCGGACTCCAGCACGAAGGCATGGGTGCAGCCCGAATCGAACCACACATCCAGGATGTCGGTGATCTTCTCGTAATCGTCCGCCGCGTATTCATCCGTCAGGAAGTCGCCTGCATACCAGGCATCCACGCCGCCTTCGCGCACCGCATCCACGATGCGCTGATTGACGATCGGATCGGCCAGGTACTCGCCGGTGCCGCGATGGACATACAGCGTGATCGGCACGCCCCAAGCGCGCTGGCGGCTGAGCACCCAGTCGGGCCGCCCTTCCACCATGCTGCCGATGCGGTTGCGGCCCTTTTCCGGCACCCAGCGCGTATCGGCGATCGCCTTCACGGCCGTTTCGCGCAAGGTGGCCTGCGGATGCGCTTCGGTGCCCAGCGCCACTGCGCCGCCGATCCCGCCCAGCGGCGCGACGGGGAAGTCGAAGGGCTGCATCGCCTGATCCATCGGCACGAACCATTGCGGCGTGCAGCGGAAGATCAGCTTGGCCTTGGACCGCCAGCTATGCGGGTAGGAATGGCGGTAGTCGGCAGAGGCCGCCAGCAGCCCGCCGGCTTCTTGCAGAGCGGTGCAGATCGGCCCTTCCGGCGCGTTGAACTTGGGGTTGATGACCGAAGCCGCCCCGCCCAGCCACGGCCAGTCCGCGCGGTAGCGGCCATCAGCCTCCACCACGAACTTGGGACCGATGCCATATTCGCGGCACAGCTCGAAATCGTCCTCGCCATGGTCGGGTGCCATGTGGACGAGGCCGGTGCCGCTGTCGGTGGTGACGAAGCCGCCGGGCAGCATCGGGCGCAGGTCCGCGAAGAAGCCGCCGAGATGGTGCATCGGGTGGCGGACCTTGGTGCCGGCGAGGTCGGAGCCTAGGATGGTCTGCTTCGGTGTAAGCGCTGCACGCCAACTATCTCCGAAACTCTGGTCGATGCGCTTTTCAACCGCTGCAAGCAGGGGTTGAGCGACGAGGATGTGCTTACCCGCGAGATGACGAAGAGGGTGGCTCTCCAGTGCCTCATCAACCGAAGCGTTTCCGTCCACGGAAGCCCCGACGACGACCTGCGCGACAACATACTCAACCTCCGGCCCATAAGCCAAAGCCTGGTTCACCGGGATCGTCCACGGCGTCGTGGTCCAGATCACCGCATACGCGCCGACCAGCTCCGCCACCGGCGACTCGACGATCTCGAACGCCACGTCGATCTGGGTGGAGGTGATGTCCTCATACTCCACCTCAGCCTCGGCCAGGGCGGTCTTCTCCACCGGGGACCACATCACCGGCTTGGCCCCGCGATACAGCAACCCGCTTTCGGCGAACTTCAGCAGCTCGCGCACGATGGTCGCCTCCGCGGCGTAGTCCATCGTCAGGTAGGGATGGTCCCAGTCGCCCATCCCGCCCAGCCGCTTCAGCTGCTCGCGCTGCACGTCCACCCATTGGGCGGCATAGGCGCGGCACTCGGCGCGGAACTCGTCCGCCGGGACCTCGTCCTTGTTCAGCTTCTTCTTGCGGTACTGCTCCTCCACCTTCCACTCGATGGGCAGGCCGTGGCAGTCCCAGCCGGGCACATAGGGCGCATCCTTGCCCAGCAGCGTCTGGGTGCGGATCACCATGTCCTTCAGCACATGGTTCAGCGCATGGCCGATATGCATGTCGCCATTGGCGTAAGGTGGGCCATCGTGGAGGATGAACTTCTCGGCACCGTCGCGCGCGGCGCGCAACTGGCCGTGCAGGTCCGCCGCCTGCCAGCGGGCCAGGATTTCCGGTTCCTTCTGCGGCAGGCCGGCCTTCATGGGGAAGGCGGTCTTGGGCAGGAAGACGGTGTCTCGATAGTCGCGCGGTTCGGTCATGCTGCCCGCGCCTTAGCCGCGCAGGGGCCGCACTGCAATTTCAACCCTCCGTTCGTCATCGCGAGCGAAGCGCGGCGATCCAGGTCGCAAGGGCGAAGCTAGGAGATTGCGCCACCCCAGCGCGCCACCGCCGCACGGTGCAGCGCCGGCGCGCAGGCCAGCACGCCCCAATCCTGCGGCACGCGCTTGTTGAAGGTGATCGTCGCGCCGTTCGCATCGCTGACCGCCGCGCCCGCCTCCCGCGCGATCAGGATGGCGGCGGCGATGTCCCATTCATGGCCCCAGCGCTGTGTCACCAGCAGGTCCGCCCGGTCATCCGCCACCATGGCGATGCGCAGCGCAATGGAATTGGGCTTGGCCACGGCCACCAGGTCGGCGTCGCTGCGCGGCAGCGAATCGGCCGGGATGCGCGCGCCGGGCAGCTCCGTGCGCGTGCTCGCCGTCAGCCGTTCGCCGTTCAGGAACGCGCCAGCGCCCGCCGTCGCGCTCCATACTTCGTGGCGGGCCGGGGCAACCAGCGTCGCCATCAGCGGCCGCCCGGCGCTGACCAGCGCGACCGATACGCACCAGCCGGGCCGCCCGCGGATGAAGTCGCGCGTGCCGTCGATCGGGTCGACCAGCCACACCAGGTCGCGTTGCAGCCGGTCGGGCGCGTCGACCGTTTCCTCGCTCAGCCACCCGGCGGCGGGCAGCAGGGCGGTCAGTTCGCGCTTCAGGAATGCGTCCACCATCAGGTCGGCATCGCTCACCGGCCCGGCCGCGCCCTTGCTCCAGTGGCGCAGCGCATGGCCGCCGCCCGGCCACAGGTTCATGGCCATGGCCCCGGCTTGGCTGCAGATGGCTTCCAGACGTGCGCGATCGATCATGGGTGCGATGCAGCAATGGAGTGGGCGGTTAGCGTTTGCAACCCGCGGCCCCCTTCCTTATGCGCGGCCGCAAACCTCATTCCTGCAAGAGAAGGTCCGCCAGCATGAACCTCCACGAATACCAGGCCAAGGAACTCCTCGCCAAGTACGGCATCGGCATCCCCAAGGGCGTGCCCGCCATGAGCGTGGAGGAAGCCGTCGCCGGCGCCAAGTCGCTGCCCGGCCCGCTCTATGTCGTGAAGGCGCAGATCCATGCCGGCGGCCGCGGCAAGGGCAAGTTCAAGGAACTGGGCGAAGAGGCCAAGGGTGGCGTGCGCCTGGCCAAGAGCATCGAGGACGTGCAGCGCGACGCGACCGACATGCTGGGCAACACGCTGGTCACCGTGCAGACCGGCGATGCCGGCAAGCAGGTCAACCGCCTGTATGTCACCGATGGCGTGGACATCGCCAAGGAATATTACCTGTCGATGCTGGTGGACCGCGCGTCCGGCCGCGTCGCCATGGTGGTCTCCACCGAAGGCGGCATGGATATCGAGACCGTGGCGCATGACACGCCCGAGCTGATCACCACCATCACCATCGACCCGGCATCGGGCTTCCAGCCGCATCACGGTCGCGCCGTGGCCTTCGCGCTGAAGCTGGAAGGTGGCCTGGCCAAGGCCGCGCAGAAGCTGTCCAAGCAGCTGTACGACGCCTTCACCGCGCTCGATTGCGACATGCTGGAGATCAACCCGCTGGTCGAGACGAAGGACGGCGAGCTGCTGGTGCTCGACACCAAGATGAGCTTCGATTCCAACGCCCTGTACCGCCACCCCGACGTCGCCGCCCTGCGCGACGAGACGGAGGAGGACCCGATGGAGGTCGAGGCTTCGAAGTACGACCTCGCCTATATCAAGCTGGATGGCGACATCGGCTGCATGGTCAACGGCGCCGGCCTGGCGATGGCGACGATGGACATCATCAAGCTGAACGGCATGTTCCCGGCCAACTTCCTGGATGTCGGCGGCGGCGCCAACAAGGAGAAGGTGACCGCGGCGTTCAAGATCATCCTGGCCGATCCGGCGGTGAAGGGCATCCTGGTCAACATCTTCGGGGGCATCATGAAGTGTGACATCATCGCCGAAGGCATCGTCGCCGCGGCGAAGGAAGTGAACCTGTCCGTGCCGCTGGTGGTCCGCCTGGAAGGCACCAACGTGGAGAAGGGCAAGGAAATCCTGGCCAATAGCGGCCTGGCGATCGTCCCGGCCGACGATCTGGGCGACGCCGCCCGCAAGATCGTGGCGGAGGTCAAGCAGGCCGCCTGATCGGGCCACCTGCTGCCGATACCTGGAAGGGGCGCCCGCAACGGCGCCCCTTTTGCGTTGCGGGCCAAGCAGAACTAATCGCCCCCACAGGCATTCCACCTGCCACAGTCTTGACGCAAGGCTGCCCCTTGGCGAAGGCGTACCGCCTGACAGCGGCTCGCAAAGACAGCCCAGAGCGACAGGTGCAAAAGGATGCCCGCGATGAAGATCCTCGTCCCCGTGAAGCGGGTGATCGACTACAATGTTCGCCCCCGCGTGAAGGCCGATGGCAGCGGCGTGGACCTGGCCAATGTGAAGATGAGCATGAACCCGTTCGACGAGATCGCCGTCGAACAGGCCGTCCGGCTCAAGGAAGCCGGCCAGGCGGAGGAGATCGTGGTCGTCTCCGTCGGCCCGGCCAAGGCGGCCGACACGCTGCGATCCGCCATGGCGATGGGCGCCGATCGCGCGGTGCTGGTGCAGACGGAGGAGACGGTCGAACCGCTCGCCGTTGCCAAGATCCTGAAGGCGGTGTTCGAGGCCGAACAGCCCGGCCTGGTGATCCTGGGCAAGCAGGCGATCGACGATGATTGCAACCAGACCGGCCAGATGCTCGCCGCTCTCACCGGCCGTCCGCAGGGCACCTTCGCCAGCAAGGTGGAGATCGCCGGCGACAGCGTGAACGTCACGCGCGAGGTCGATGGCGGGCTGGAAACGATCGCCCTGACCATGCCGGCGATCGTCACCGCCGACCTGCGCCTGAACGAGCCGCGCTATGCCAGCCTGCCCAACATCATGAAGGCGAAGAAGAAGCCGATCGACACGAAGACGCCGGAGGATTTCGGCGTTGACGTGACCCCGCGGCTGAAGGTGCTGAAGGTCAGCGAGCCTGCCGGGCGCGCCGCCGGCGTGCTGGTCGGTTCGGTCGACGAGCTGGTCGCGAAGATCAAGGATATGGGAGTGGTCGCATGAAGGCCCTGGTTCTCGCCGAACATGGCGGTGGCGCGCTGAAGGATTCCACCCTTTCCACCATCACCGCCGCCACGCAGCTGGGCGGCGATGTCACCGTGCTGGTCGCCGGCTCCGGCGCAGAGGCGCAGCAGGCCGCCGATGCCGCGGCCCAGGTCGCCGGTGTCGCCAGGGTGCTGCTGGCCGACGATGCGGCTTACGGGCAGATGCTGGCGGAGAACGTCGCCGCGCTGATCGTGCCGCTGATGGACAGCCACGATGCGCTGCTGTGCCCGGCCACCTCCAACGGCAAGAACATCGCCCCGCGCGTTGCCGCCTTGCTGGACGTGATGCAGGTGTCGGACGTGCTGTCGATCGAAGGCGAACGCACCTTCACCCGCCCGATCTATGCCGGCAACGCCATCGCCACGGTGGAAAGCGCGGAGGCCAAGCTGGTCCTGACCGTGCGCGGCACCAGCTTCGCCAAGGCGGAGGCTGCCGGCGGCAGCGCGCCCGTGGAACCGGTCGGCGGGTCGGGCGATGCCGGCCTGTCGCGCTTCGTCGGGTGCGAGGACAGCGCCAGCGACCGGCCCGAACTGACCAGTGCGGGCGTGGTCGTGTCGGGCGGCCGCGCGCTGAAGGATGCGGAAACGTTCGAGGCGATCATCACGCCACTGGCGGACAAGCTGCACGCCGCCATCGGCGCCAGCCGCGCCGCCGTGGACGCGGGCTATATCGGCAATGATCACCAGGTCGGCCAGACCGGCAAGATCGTCGCCCCGGAGGTCTACATCGCGGTCGGCATCTCCGGCGCGATCCAGCACCTGGCCGGCATGAAGGATTCCAAGATCATCATCGCCATCAACAAGGATCCGGACGCGCCGATCTTCCAGGTGGCCGATGTCGGCCTGGTGGCGGACATCTTCGAAGCGGTGCCGGAACTGACGTCGAAGCTGTAAGGACGGAGCCCTCCCCACGCAGGGGAGGGCTCCGCCTCAGTCCGCGCCGAACAGGTCGCGGGTGAAGACCTTGTCCGCCACATCGCGGATCTCGGGGCTCAGCCGGTTGGCGATGATCACGTCGCAATCCGCCTTGAAGGTTGCCAGGTCGCGCTCGATCCGCGAGCCGAAGAACAGCGCGTCCTCCATGGCCGGTTCGAAGATCACCACCTCGATCCCCTTGGCCTTGATCCGCTTCATGATGCCCTGCACCGATGACTGGCGGAAATTGTCCGAATCCGCCTTCATCACCAGGCGATAGACACCCACGCGGCGCGGCGCCCGCGCGATGATCTGTTCGGCCAGGAAATCCTTGCGCGTGCTGTTCGCATCCACGATCGCGCGGATCAGGTTCTGCGGCACGTCCGAATAGTTGGCCAGCAGCTGCTTGGTGTCCTTGGGCAGGCAGTACCCGCCATAGCCGAAGCTGGGATTGTTGTAGTGGGTGCCGATCCGGGGGTCGAGGCCGACCCCTTCGATGATCTGTCGCGTGTCCATGCCGCCGGCGATGGCGTAGCTGTCCAGCTCGTTGAAGAACGCCACCCGCATGGCGAGGTAGGTGTTGGCGAACAGCTTGATCGCCTCGGCCTCCCGGCTGTCGGTGAACAGGATCTCGACATCCTGCTTCTGTGCACCCTGCCGCAGCAATTCGGCAAAGATGCGCGCCCGTTCGGACCGTTCGCCCACGATGATCCGGCTGGGATGCAGATTGTCGTGCAGCGCGCGCCCTTCGCGCAGGAATTCCGGGCTGAAGATCACCTGTTCGGTGTGCAGCCGCGCGCGCACATCGTCCACGAAGCCGACGGGGATGGTCGACTTGACCACGATGGTGGCATCGGGATTGGCGGCGGCCGCCTGCCGGATCACCGCCTCCACGCTGGCGGTGTTGAACTTGTTGGTCGCCACGTCGTAATCCGTGGGCGTCGCCACGATCACGTAATCGGCCCCCGCCAGCGCCGCACCCGCGTCCAGCGTGGCGGTCAGGTCCAGCGGGCGGTTGGCCAGGAAGTCCTGCAGTTCAGGGTCGACGATCGGCGATTGCCGCCGGTTGAGCATGTCCACCCGATCCGCCACCAGGTCGACCGCGACCACCTCATTGTGCTGCGCCAGCAGCACCGCGTTCGACAGCCCCACATAACCCAGACCAAACACCGCGATCTTCATTGCGCGCGCATTCCCCATGTTGCCCACTGGCAGATTGGGGCGGGCTATAGGGGTGGGGCAGGGCCGCGAACAACCACTAACCTTCACGGCGGATTCGCCCACTGCTGCGATCCCGCCTTGCCAACCTCCTGCCTGCGCTGGCACATTCGCGGGCAGGGCACGAGGGGGGAAATGGTAGATGCATCACACCGGCAGGTTCCGCACACTCCTCGCCGCAGGTGCACTCGCCGCTGCCCATATGTCCGGTCCGGCCGCCGCGACGGAACTGGTGCTGGCCCAGGCATCGGGCAGCAAATGGATCATGGATAACGGCCTGAACAGCTGCCGACTGGCGCGCGAGTTCGGGGAGGGGGAAGATCGCGTCTTCCTGAAGCTGGAGCAATGGGCGCCAGGGGAGATGCTGAGCATGCTGCTGGCCGGCCAGCCGTTGGCTGCATTCGCGGAACAGCGGATGACGCAGATCGGCTTTGGCGAGCCAACCGGCCCCTCAGGCTTGCGAGATCGGCTGGGGTATCCGGCCACGCTGAATGATCGTGGCCCGGCCATGATATTCCCCGCTGTCACTCTTACCCGTCAATCCGATTCTTCCGCCGACGGTTCGCCTCCGGTCGACCTGTGGCCTTTCCTGGAAGCGCAGGACATGGCCATCGCCGACCGGATCCAACTGGTGCAGGGGGACGACACGCTGCGCCTGCAAGCCGCGAGTTTGCCTCAGGCACTGGTGGTGCTCGATACCTGTTCCAGAGCACGGCTGACCGAATGGGGCCTGGATGCCGAGGCACATCGCACGCTGACCCGCATCGCATGGCCCCGCAACCTGGCGCAGCTCAGTGAGCGCATCCACAACAACTGGCCTGAAGCACTGCTGGACAAAGGGGGGCAGGGGGCGATCCATGTGCGCATGATTGTGGAGCCGGACGGATCGGTCGGGGAATGCACCATCACGCCCATGACGAACTCCGACCTGCCCGCATCGGCCTGCCGGATCTTTGCCCGCGGCGCCAAGTTCAACCCGGCGCTGGACGCATCGGGCGCGCCTGTCCGCTCCTTCTGGGCCACAACCGTCACATATACTCTGGAAACCGGAGAGTGATGATGCGGCTCGTGCGAGACAACGCAATGCTTGCCCACCTGCTCCTGCTCGCCGCCGCCCCGCTGGCCTGCCTACTTTCCGGTCCGGCCCATGCGGCGGAGCTGGCGCTGGCCAGCGCGCCCGGCAGCAACTGGGTGATGGACGGGGCGGAGAACAGCTGCCGCCTGATCCGCGAATTCGGCGAAGGGGACGACCGCGTCAACCTGCTGATCACGCAATGGTCGCCGGGCAAGAGCTTCTCCATGGTGGTGGCCGGCCGCCCCTTGCGCCGGTTCGACGACGGGCGCCCGGTGGAGGTGCAGTTCGGCGATGCTGCCGGCCCGCTGGGGCCGCGCCCGGAACGGCCGGTGAAGGGCACGCTGGGCGACAATGCCGCCGCGCTGATCTTCCATTCCGTCTATCTCACGCCGCCCCCGCCGGACGGGGCGAACCCGGCCGCCCGTCCGCCGGAATATGGCACCGCGGCGCCGATGCTCCCGCCCGCGGCACGGGCTGCGGCTGACCGGATCGAACTGGTGCAGGGGCGCGACCGGCTGCGGCTGGAACCCACCCGGCTGGGCGATGCGCTGGCGGTGCTGGATGATTGTTCGGGCCAGCGGCTGGCCGAATGGGGGCTGGATCGGGCGGCGCATGCCACCATGATCCAGGCGCCCGAACCGCTGAACTTCGAAGATCTGTCGCGGCGAATCCAGCGCTATTACCCGCTGGCGGCGCGAATGCGCGGGGAACAGGGCAACCTGCACATGCGCATGCTGGTGGACGAGGCCGGCATCGCCACCGATTGCACGATCACCGCCGCCAGCGAGACCAGCCGCATCACCACCAATGCCTGCGAACAGTTCACGGCAGAGGGCCTGTTCCTTCCCGCGCTGGACGCCGCCGGCAAGCCGATGAAGTCCTTCTACGCCACCTCCATCCTGTTCCGGATGCAGGCGCCTTGACCGGGCTGCAGGATCGATCCGTGATCAAGCGCCATAACGTGAGTCCGACACCCGAGATGCATCACACATGCAAGATCGTCCTCCCGCTCGCCTGTGCCGCGTTGGCCCTGTCGCCAAGTCCGGTCACCGCCCGCGAAGTGGTGCTGACCGATGCGCCCGGCAGCAACTGGGTGGTCGATAATGGCGACGACAGCTGCCGCCTGGTAAGGGAGCTGGGCGAAGGAAGCGACCGGGTCACGCTGATGCTCACCCAATGGGCACCGGGGGAGAAGTTCTCGCTCACCCTGACCGGCCGTCCACTTCGCCGGTTCGACCAACGAACGATCATGCTCGCCTTTGCCGATCGCGACGGGCCGTTGGGGCGGCGCCCGGTGGATTTCATGGAAGGCAAGCTCGGCGAAACCGATGACGTCCTGGTCGCCAGTTCCGCCTACCTGACGAGACCGCCGGAAGGAGATGCTGAGAAGAACGTCGCCGCGTCGACGGCGGAGGCGCCCGACCCCCAATCGCCTTACGGCACTGTCGCTCCCAGGCTCGCACCGGGAGCCATCGCCCTGGCTGACCGGATCGAATTGTCGCAAGGGATCGACACATTGCGGCTTCAGCCCACCCGGCTGGCGGATGCACTGGGTGTGCTGGACGCCTGTTCGCAAAGCCGTCTGCCGGAATGGGGACTGGACCCGATCGCGCATCAGACCATGATCCAGCGACCCAAGCTGCAAAACGCGGAGGCGCTGGTAACCAAGGTCCAGCAGAACTACCCTCTTGCAGCAGTGATGCGAAACGAACAGGCCGACCTGCACATGCGCATGCTGGTAGACGAGGCCGGCACCGCTAGCGATTGCACGGTCATCGCGGGTAGCCGAAACGACAGGATCACTACCGATGCTTGCGAGCTTTTTGCAAATGAAGCGGTGTTTCTTCCCGCACTGGACACCACAGGCAAGCCAATGACGTCGTTCTTCACGACTTCGATCCTGTTCCGCCTTCATCCTTAGCGCACGGTTCCCGGCGCAACACCCGCACCGGGGCATCGGCCAGCAGTGTGTCGCGCACCGGCGCAAAGCCCAGCCGCGCCGCCAACGCCAGCGAAGGCGCATTGTCCGGCGCGATCAGCGCCACGATGGGGGATGGTCCGTGGTGCGTGTCGAACCAGTCCAGCGCCGCCGTCACAGCCTCGCGCGCCAGCCCCTGCCCGACCATGTCGTGCCGCAGGATCCAGCCCGCCTCGGGCATGTCGTCCACATCATCGCCCAGCCCGCGCCAGGCATGGAACACGCCGACCTGCCCCACCGTCTCGCCACTGGCGGCCAGCCGGACCATGAACCCGCCATAGCCATACAGCGTCCAGCTGCCGGCATTGCGGGCGAAGCGGGTGAAGAACTCGGCCTCGCTTTGCGGGCCACCCAGATGGCGGTTGGTGTCGGCATGGTCGGTGATCGCCCGCATGGCCGCGACGTCGCTGCGGTTCGGCGGCTCCAGCACCAGCCGTTCGGTGGCGATCCGGATCACAGGGCGGTGGTGATCGCGTGCAGCGTCAGGCCGACCAGCCCGCCCACCAATGTCCCGTTAATGCGGATGAACTGCAGGTCGCGGCCCACCGCCCCTTCGATCCGAGCGGTTACGGTGTTGGCATCCCACCGCTTCACCGTGTCCGACACCAGCGCCACGATGCCCCCGCCATAGCGGCTGGCCACGCCCACCAGCGTGCGCCGGGCGAAGCGGTTGACCTGCAGCTGCAGGCGGGCATCGCTGCCGAGCCCGCGGCCCAGTTCCGCCAGGCTGGCATCGAGCGATCCCAACCCGCTGCCGGCGGGGTCGCGCGCGGCGGCGATCAGGCCGGTGCGCAGCCGTTCCCACACGCCCATCCACCATTCGGCGGCGGCGGGGTTGGCCAGGATGCGCGCCTTGGCTGCCTCCACCCTGGCGCGGGTATCGGGGTCGTGCACCAGGTCGTGCGCCAGCCGGGCCAGGCTTTCATCCACCTTGGCGCGCAAGGGATGGTCGGGATCGACCAGCAGTTCGGCCAGCATCCGGTACAGGCCGTCGACCACGCTGTTGCCCAGCCGCTCGTCCAGCCCGGTCCAGCGGATGACCGATCCGGCGCGGTCGCTGACCATGCGACGCACCAGCGCCTCGTTCCCTTCCAGCACGCCGCCCAGCCAGCGGATCAGCATGTCCATCAGCGGCCGATGGCGCCCCCCGGCGATCATGGCAGACAATGCGTGGCCGATCATCGGCGCCAGCTCCAGCCGGCCCGCCTGCTTCGCCAGCAGGTGACGCACCTGCTCGCCCAGGGCCTGCGGGTCGAGCGACTCCAGCACATCCGCCAGCAGCCCGGCGACGCCGGCGCGCAGCTTGGTGCCGCGCTCCGCCTGCGGGCGCTGCAGGAACTCGCCCAGCATCCGCGCCGGATTGGCGTGGTGGAGCCGGCGGGCGATCACCGCGGGGGTCAGGAAATTGGCCCGCAGGAAACCCGCCATCGTGTCGGCGATGCGATCCTTGTTGCGCGGGATGATCGCGGTGTGCGGGATCGGCAGGCCCAGCGGGTGGCGGAACAGGGCGGTCACGGCAAACCAGTCCGCCAGCCCGCCCACCATGGCCGCTTCGGCAAAGGCGGCCACCCACGCCCAGGCCGGATGGCCGCCCGCCCGTTCCATGCCGTGGGCGAGCGCGAACAGGCCCGCCATCGCCACCAGCAAGGCCGTGGCGGTGGCGCGCATCCGGCGGGCGCGATCGGGCGTCGGATTACTCGGCAGGTTGTGCCACCGCGGTTGGGCCCACTTCGTCACCCGGACGATAGGTCAGGAAACGGTGGCGCATCCATGGCCCCAGCCGCTTCTCCAGCCCGTCCGCCAGGCTGAAGCCGGCGGGCACGATGATCAGCGTCAGCAGGGTCGACAGCAGCAGGCCGCCGATCACCACCGTGCCCATCGGCGCGCGCCAGGCGCCATCGCCACCCAGCGACAGGGCAGTGGGGATCATGCCCGCGGTCATCGCCACGGTGGTCATGATGATCGGCTGCGCGCGCTTGTGCCCGGCTTCCATGATCGCGGCCTGCTTGTCGCCGCCGGCCGCCATCTCCTCGATCGCGAAGTCGATCAGCAGGATGGAGTTCTTGCCCACGATGCCGAACAGCATCAGCATGCCGATGAACACCGGCAGGCTCATCGGCTGGCCGATCGCGGTCAGCAGCAGCAGGCCGCCCAGCGGCGCCAGCGCGAGGCTGGCCATGTTGACCAGCGGCGACACCAGCCGGCGATACAGCAGCACCAGCACCGCGAAGACCAGCAGGATGCCGCTGACCAGCGCAATGGCGAAGTTGTTGATCATGTCCGCCTGCCATTCGTCGGACCCGACGGGCGCGTTGGAAACGCCGGTCGGCAGGTTCTGCATGATCGGCAGGCGATCGATAGCCGGCTTCACGTCGCCGCTGGCGAAGCCGGGGGCGATGTCGGCGCTGACGAAGACACGACGGTCCTGGTTCACGCGCTGGATCGCGGTCGGCCCCGCGCCGAAGGAGATGTCGGCCAACCGTTCCAGCGGCACCGATCCGCCGCCGGCGGTGGGGACGGGCAGGTTGCGGATGTTGCTGATGTCGCGCCGGTCGGATTCGTCCAGCCGCACGCGGATCGGCACCTGCCGGTCCGACAGGCTGAAGCGCGCGGCGTTCTGGTCGATGTCGCCCAGCGTGGCGATGCGGATGGCCTGGCTCAGCGCGCTGGTGGTGACGCCCAGGCTGGCGGCCAGATCTTCCCGCGGGGTGATGATCAGCTCGGGCCGCTGCAGGTCCGCCTCCACCCGAGGGGCGATCACGCCCGGCACACCGCGCATCTGTCCGGCCAGCACCGTGGCGGTCTGTTCCAGCACCTTCGTGTCGGAGCCGGACAGCATCACGTTGATCGCCCGTCCGCTGCCGCCACCGCCGCCACCCTGCGGATCCTGGAAGTTCACGCGCGCATCGGGGAATTCCTGCAACGCCGGGGCCAGCTCCCGCTCGAACTCCAGGCTGGTGCGCACCCGGTCCTCCCGGAACACCAGCCGCACGGAACCTTCGCCCTCGCGCACGATGCCCATCGCCAGCAGCACTTCCTGCTCCTGCCGCATCCGGTTGGCGATCGCGTCGATCACCGCTTCGGTCTGGCGCAGGGTGGTGCCGGGCACCATCGTCACGCTGATGCGCGAGAAGTCGCTGTCGGAATTGGGGAAGAATTGCGAGGGCAGGTTCATCCCCAGCAGCCCGGTCATCACCAGCGCAGCCGCCCCGGTGCCGATCATCCATACCCGGTGATCCAGCATCCGCGCGCCGAACCGGCCGCGGCGATGAACATACCAGTCCCGGAAGGCATGGCCGAACATCCGCGCCAGCACATTGGTGCCCAGCAGCATCAGCCGCGCCGCCAGCCAGCCGGCCAGGCCCGCCGCCGCCAGCAGCAGCCCCAGGCAGGCGATAAGCACGACAAAGGCCGCCGCGCGCGCCAGGAAATCCGGCAGAAAGCCGAACAGGCCGACCCACGCCTTCATGTCCACCAGCCCCGGAACGCCGCCGACCACGCCGCCGATCACCGCCATTGCCCCGACCACAAAAGCCAGGCCGACGAGGCCGAACAGCAGGGCCGCGATCGGCAACCAGCGCCGATGGAACTCGCCCGTCGGGCCCAGGGCGCGCAGCCGCCGATCCGCACTCGTGCGATCGATCGACCAGGCAAGAGCCCGCATGTACACGTCCATCCACCGGCCGCCGCCATGTTCGGCATGGCCTTCCGCCTTCAGGAAATAGGCCGCGATCATGGGTGTGATCATGCGCGCGACCAGCAGCGAGATGAGCACGGAGACGACCACGGTCAGGCCGAAATTCTTGAAGAACTGCCCGGCGATGCCCGGCATCAGCCCGACCGGCAGGAACACGGCGACGATCGACATGGTGGTGGCGACCACCGCCAGCCCGATCTCGTCCGCCGCGTCGATGCTGGCCTGGAACGCGCTCTTGCCCATGCGCATGTGGCGCACGATGTTCTCGATCTCCACGATCGCGTCGTCGACCAGCACGCCGGCAACCAGCCCGAGCGCCAGCAGCGACAGGCTGTTCAGCGTGAAGCCGAGCATGTCCATGAACCAGAAGGTCGGGATGGCCGAAAGCGGGATGGCCAGCGCGGCGATCACCGTCGCGCGCCAGTCGCGCAGGAAGATCAGCACCACGATCACCGCCAGCACCGCGCCTTCGATCATGGCGTTGATCGAGCTGTCATATTGCTGGCGGGTATAGTCCACCTCCGTGAACAGGCGGGTGAAACGCACACCGGGATTCTCGGTCTGCAGCGCCTTCAGCACCTCCGCCGCGCCGTCATAGACGGACACGTCGGATTCGCCGCGGGCGCGGGTAATGCCGAAAGTCACGACCTGCCGGCCGTTGATCTTGGCCAGGCTGCTGATCTCGCCATAGGCATCGCTGACGCGGGCGATGTCCGACAGCTTGACGGTGCGCCCGTCGCCCAGCCCGATCTGCGTCTGCGACAGTTCGTAGACATCCTGCGCATTGCCCAGCACGCGCACCGACTGGCGCGATCCCGCGATCTCCGCCTGGCCGCCGGCGGCGTTGAGGTTCAGCTGGCGCAGTGCGGCATTGACCTGCGATGCGGTGACGCCCAGCCCCTGCATCCGCTGCGGATCCAGGATCACCAGGATTTCCCGGTCGACGCCGCCATTGCGGCTGACCTCTGCCAGGCCGGGCACGGTCAGCAGCCGCTTGGTCACGACATCATCGATGAACCAGGACAGTTGCTCGATCGTCATGTCGTCGGCCGCGACGCCGAAGAAGACGATGGGCTCGCTGCTGGTCTGCTGGCGGTAGATCTGCGGTTCCAGGATCCCGTCGGGCAGCTCGCCGCGGATCTGGTCGATATTGGCCTTCACCTCGTTCACGGCCTGCGCGATGTCGGTGCCGAGCGCGAACTCGATGGAGGTGACGCTGGCGCCTTCCTCCGCGGTGGAGTAGATGTTCTCCACCCCTTCCAGTGTCTGTATCGCGGCCTCGACCCGCTGCGTGATCTGGTTCTCGATCTCCGTCGGGGCGGCGCCCGGCTGGCTGATGACGCTGATCACCACCGGCAGCTCGATGTCCGGGTTGTTCTGCACATCCATGGACATGAAGGCGACGATGCCCGCCAGCATCAGACCGATGAAGGCCAGGATCGGGACCAGCGGATTGCGGATCGACCAGGCGGAGATGTTGGCGAAGTTCATGGGTGCTCGCCTCAGCTCGCGGCGGGGCGCTGGGCCACGGGCCGCACGGTGTCGCCTTCGTTCAGGAAGCCGCCGGCGCGCAGCACGATACGCTCGCTGCCGTCCAGCCCTTGCGTGACGGCGATGCCTTCCGGCGCAACCCGGCCCAGCTGGACCGGCCGTCGGGCAACCTTGTTGTCGCGGCCGACGATATAGACGAAGCTGGTGCCGTCCGTCGCGGTCTGGATCGCGCTTTCGGGCAGCATCGGCGCGACCACCGCGCCGGCATTGATCCGCGCCGTGGCGAAGCCGCCGGGGCGCAGCGCCTCGTCATAGGGGAGGGCGATGCGGGCGGTGCCCTGCCGGTTGCCCTGGTCGATGATCGGCGAAACCTGCCAGACCTGGCCGGTGAAGCTCCGGTCCGTGCCCACCGGCACGACCTCCGCCGGGACGCCGGTGCTGATCTGCGCCAGCTCGCCTTCGCCCACGCGGGCCAGCAGTTCCATCTCGCCGCCGCGGGCGATGGTGAACAGGGCGGCCTGTCCGCCGCTGACCACCTGGCCCAGTTCCACATTGCGTTCCAGCACCAGCCCGGCGGCGGGGGCCACGATGTTCAGCCGGGCATTGCGCGCCTGCGCCTCCCGATACTGGGCCTGGGCCACCCGCACCCGCGCCCGCGCCGCATCGCGCGTGGCGGTCAGCTGGTCGATATTGGCCTGGCTGATGAATCCGCGATCCACCAGCCGGTTGGCGCGTTCCAGATTGGCCTGCGCCAGCTCCAGATCGGCCTGGTTCACGTCCACCTGCGCCTGCAGGCTGCGGGCCTGTTCGGTCTGCACCGAGCGGTCGATCACCGCCAGCACCTGCCCCTGCCGCACCCAGTCGCCCGCTTCCACGGGGATGGACACGACATTGCCGCCTTCGCCCACCACGCCGACCGGCATGGCGCGGCGCGCGGCCATGGTGCCGGTGGCGGTGATGGTGCCGGCGACGGAGCTGCGGCCCGGCGAGATAACCGTGACGGACTGCGCCACGTCCTGCGGCGCGAAGTCGGTGTTGGCGCCGCCATGGTTCAGCAGAAAGGTCAGCCCGCCCAGCAGCGCGACGATCACCCCGGCCGTGATCAGCAGGCGACGGCGCGTGCGCTTGCGGGCGGCATCATCCTCCGCCACGGTCACGTGGGTTTCCCCGCCATGGGTGACGGGATCCGAATCGGACATCGCCGGATTTGCCGCCGCGCCAAATTCCTGCGGCTTGGGTTCGTAATTCATCTGCGCCATCAGCCTCTTGCAACGGCTTTGCCGGTGGCCCGGGCATGCGGGTCGTCACGGGCCATTGTCCGCCCGCCGGTGTAGTCACCTCCGCAACTTGTAGCAATGCACCTTCCATCAAGGCCCGATGTGGCCCGACGAACGCTTGTTTCAGAGGCTGTACGGCGCGCGCAACAAAAAGGGGCGGGGTCGCCACTGGCGCCCCGCCCCTGTTTTCAGCATCCGGCCTGCACTGGGCAGGCCGGGTCAGCCGATGTGCCGGTGCTTCAGCGCACCCGGCCGCGCTGCACCAGATTGACGATCGCCAGCAGCACCACGGCGCCGACGATGGCGATGATGAAACCGGTGATGTTGAAGGTCTGGATGGTGCCCTGCACGCCGAACAGCGCGCCGGCCAGCACATTGCCGATCAACGCACCGATGATGCCGACCACGATGTTCCAGAAGATCCCCATGGAAGCGTCACGGTTCATGACCATGCTGGCCAGCCAGCCCGCAACACCGCCTACAATGATCGCAACAATCCAACCCATGCCCTGTCTCCTTGTTCTTCCCCTGCGCGGACCTGCGCAGCGGCTTCGTACAGGCGACAAACGGGGGCTTGCTCCATGCGTTCCCCGCGACCGGACGTGCCTGGGCGGCGACCGATGGATCGGGCTTGGTTCAATAGCGCAGTTGTCGTTGATATTGATCGCGATAATGCTTGATCTGCGTGACGCGCAGCCCGCGCATTCCCGACCGGTCGAACCCGCGCTGCCAGCCGGCGAACTCCTCCAGCGTCAGGCCATAGCGGTCCAGCACCTGCTCGATCGTCAGCAGACCGCCATTCACCGCGGCGACCACCTCCGCCTTGCGCCGGATCACCCAGCGCCGGGTGTCGGGCGGGGGCAGGTCGTCCACGGTGATGGGCAGGCCCAGCGGTCCGATCACGGACGGGGCGGCGCCCGCCGCTGGCCGCTCCCCATCGCTGCCGCTGATCGTCGTACCTGCCTGCGTCTTCATCCTGTGCGCCCCCTCATGGTCCCGTATCTCGCGGGCAGCATGGCCTTGCCGGTCTTGGCACGGGCTGAAAGGCTTGGGTTAACGGCGTGTTGGGGAACGGCGCCGCCGCTCGCCCGCCATATCGGGATTCTCCGGCAATCATCCGGCGGTCTTAGGCGTGCTTTGGCAAACAGGGGGTTAAGCGCCGCCAATGGTCAAACCGGCGCGGATGGTGTAGGGGGCCGCCCATCATGACGACCCTTCTGGCCTCCGATGCCGCGCGCCTGTTCGACCTGCCGCGTGCGCCTGCGCAGTGCCGCATCGTGGTGGCGATGTCGGGAGGGGTGGACAGTTCCGTCGTCGCCGGCCTCGCCGCCGCCACCGGGGCGGAGGTGGTGGGCATCACCCTGCAGCTGTACGATCACGGCGCGGCAACCGGGCGCAAGGGGGCGTGCTGCGCGGGCGACGACATCCGCGATGCGCGCAGCGTGGCCGACCGGCTGGGCATCGCGCATTACGTGTTCGATCACGAAAGCAGCTTCCGCGAACAGGTGGTGGAACGCTTTGCCGACGATTACCTGACCGGCCGTACGCCGATCCCCTGCATCCGCTGCAACATGGGCCCCAAGTTCACCGACCTGCTGACGATGGCGCGCGAGCTGGGCGCCGATTGCCTGGCGACCGGCCATTATGTGCGCCGGGTGACGGGCGCCGCCGGCCCGGAACTGCACCGGGCGGCCGATCCCGCGCGTGACCAGTCCTATTTCCTCTACGGCACCACGGCCGAACAGCTGGCCTTTCTGCGTTTCCCGCTGGGCGACCTGCCCAAGCAGGAGGTGCGGATCATGGCGGAGGCGATGCGGCTGGCCGTGGCGGGCAAGCCCGACAGCCAGGACATCTGCTTCGTGCCCGATGGCGATTATGCCCGCGTGGTGAAGAAGGTGCGGCCCGAAGGGGTGGCGCCCGGCGCGATCGTCCATGCCGAGACGGGGGAGCAGCTGGGCAGCCACGGGGGTGTGATCCACTTCACCGTCGGCCAGCGCCGCGGGCTGGAGATCGGCGGACAGCCCGAACCGCTCTATGTGACCGGGATCGACGCCGCCAGTGCCGAGGTCCGCGTAGGGCCGCGCCGCCTGCTGGCCGTCAGCGCCGCGCGGCTGGAGGATACGGTCCGGATCGGTCCGCTGCCCGCCGCCACGCCCGACCAGCCCTTCCATGCCAAGGTGCGGTCCATGGCCAGGCCCGTGCCGGTCACGCTGGAAGGGCCGCTGGGCGACGGGGCCGGCGCGACCATCCGCTTCCACGCGCCCGAATATGGCGTGGCCCCCGGGCAGGCGGCAGTGCTCTATGCCGGGGACCGGGTGCTGGGCGGCGGCTGGATCGAGGGGACGGAGGCCTAGCGCTCGGCTTCCCACGGCTCCAGCAGGCAGCCGGGACCGGGTGAGTAGGTGGCCGTCTGGCGGGCGAACAGGGGCATGGTGGCGGTGACGCTGCGTGCCTCCTCGTCCTCGCTCAGGAACACGGCGCCCATACCGGGTTCGAAGTCGCGGGTGCAGTCGTCCAGCGTCCGGCCGCCGATGTGCCGGCATGAACAGGCGGTGCGCGCCCCGAAGCTGGCGGCGGTGGTGGCGTAGGCGTCCAGCGTCGGCCAGGCGAACCACAGCCCGCCGGCCCCGAGCGCAAGCACCGCCAGCAGCAGGCGCGGCCAGAATCGGGCGCGCGGTGCCTGCCGGTCTGCCATTGCCCCATTTGCCGTTGCCAATCGCCTGCCCCTGCCGGAAGAAGCGCGCCATGCCGCGCCGCCGCCCCTTTATCGCCACCACCCTGCTGCTGCCAGTCTTGCTTGCCGCCTGCGGCACGGAGGCGCCGACCGCGCCCGCACCGCCCTCCGCCGAGGCGCTGTCGGTGGTCGTGGCCAGGCCGGGCGCCGACCGGGCCGAGCTGGCGCGCGCGGTCGATGCGCTGTTCACGGCGGAGGGCATCGGCGAGACCCGCGCGCTGCTGGTGCTGCACGATGGGGAGGTGGTGGCGCAGCGCTATGCCGCAGGGTTCGGGCCGGACAGCCGGTTCCAGGGCTGGTCCATGTCCAAGACCGTCACCGCGCTGCTGATCGGCCTGCTGGTGTCGGACGGCAGGCTGGCGCTGGACGGGCCGGCTCCGGTGCCGCTGTGGCAGCGCGCCGGCGATCCGCGGGGTGAGATCACGGTGCGTCACCTGCTGCAGATGCGCAGCGGGCTGAAGCATCAGGAGATGGCCGATCCGGTGTACGAATCGGCGGAAGTGCGCATGATGTTCGGCGACGGGCGCGACGACATGGCCGCCTGGGCCGAGGCGCAGGTGCTGGAACATGCTCCGGGTACGACCTTCACCTATTCCACGCCCACCAGCGTGATCCTGTCGGACATCGCGGCCCGCGTGCTGGCGCCAGACGGCTCCCCGGCGGAGCGGCAGGCGGCGGTCTCCAGCTATCTGCAGACGCGGCTGGCGGTACCGTTGGGGCTGCGCCGCCTGACGGCCGAACATGACCGGCAGGGCACGATGGTCGGCGGCGCAATGGTCTGGGCCACGGCGGCGGACTGGGCCCGGCTGGGCGAGCTGCTGCGGCGCGAAGGCGTTGCCGCCACCGGCACGCAGGTGCTGCCGCGCGGCTGGGTGGAGCTGATGCGCGATCCCAGCCCCGCCTCCCCCGATTATGGCGGGGCGCTGTGGCTCAACCGGCCGAGCGGGGGCGAGCGGCAGGTGCTGTTCCCGCAGGCCGGCCCGGCGGACCTGTTCGCGCTGGTGGGCCATCTGGGGCAATATGTGCTGGTCGCGCCCGGGCAGGAACTGACCGTGGTGCGGCTGGGCAAGACCGATCAGGCGGACCGGCCCGCGCTGGTCCGGGCGCTGGCCGATCTGGTGACGGTGTACCGCTAAGGCAGGGTGAAGCGCCCCTCCACCACCGTCACGCAAGGACCGCCCAGCCAGGCGCGGTCGCCTTCCAGCCGGCAATGGACATCGCCGCCGCGCTCCGATGCCTGATGCGCGGTGAAGCTGTCACGGCCCAGCCGGGGCGCCCAGAACGTGCTCAGCACGGCATGGGCGCTGCCGGTGACCGGGTCTTCCGGGATGCCGACGCCCGGCACGAAGACCCGGCTGACCACATCCGTCTTGGTGCCCGGCGCGGTGCAGATGAACTGGTGGTCCGGCCCCAGCCGCGCCAGCCCCGCCATGTCGGGCGCCAAGGCGCGCACCGCCGCCTCGTCTTCGAACAGGAACAGGTTGTAGCCATCCTCCCGCCGCCACACGCCCGCGGGCTCCGCGCCCAGCAGCGCCACGACCTCCGGCCAGCTGGTCGCTTCCACGCGGATCGCGGGCAGGCCCAGCGCATAGATCGCGCCATCGCGCCGCACCTCCAGCAGGCCGGCGCGGCGGGTGCGGAAGGTGACGCGCTGTGCACCGTCACGCTCCAGCAGCGTGTGCCCGCTGGCGAGCGTGGCATGCCCGCACAGCTGCACCTCGCCACCCGGCGCGAACCAGCGCAGCTCCCAATCGGCCACCTCGCTGGGATCGCGCAGCACGAAGGCGGTTTCGGCGAACATGTTCTCCGCCGCGATCTGCTGCATCGCGGCGTCGGGCAGCCACTCGGTCAGCTCCAGCACCGCGGCCTGGTTGCCGGCAAAGGCCCGGGCGGCGAAGGCATCGACATGCCAGTAAGGGACGGACCGGCTCACGGGTACAGCAACGTGCTGGTCCAGCTGCCATCGGCCGCCTGCCTGAACTGCCGCCGCTCGTGCAGGCGCGCGGCGCGGTCCTGCCAGAACTCCATGCTGGCCGGCGCCAGGCGGAACCCGGTCCAGTGCGGCGGGCGCGGGACCGGCGCCCCCGCCAGTTCCCGTTCCAGCGCATCGACCCGGTTCAGATAGGTCTGCCGGTCGTCCAGCGGCCGCGACTGGTCCGACGCGGCGCTGCCCAGCTGGGAGGCGCGCCCGCGCGAGGCGAAATAGGCGTCGGCCTCTTCCGCACTCACCTCCTCCAGCAGCCCTTCGATGCGGATTTGCCGGCGCAGCGATTTCCAGTGAAACAGCAGCGCGGCACAGGGATTGGCGGCGATTTCCCGCCCCTTGCGGCTTTCGGCGTTGGTGTAGAACACGAAGCCGGCGGCATCATACCCCTTCAGCAGCACCATCCTCAGCGACGGGCGGCCATCGGGCTTGGCGGTGGCCAGCGCCATGGCGTTGGGGTCGTTCGGTTCGCTGTCCTGCGCCTGGGCGAACCACTCAGCGAACAGGGCAAAGGGATCGATGTCGGGGATGGCGTCATGCTGATCGGTCATGGTGCGACCTTAGAGCGGTGGGGCCTGCTGGCAAAGCCGCTTGCTCTCCGCCATTGCCTTACCAAGGGTCCAGACCCACAAACGGCAATGGCCGTGATCGCCCGGCCGTGTTCGTCCGGCAAGAAGCGGTGCGCAGCGCGTGGCGGCGCCACGCGCAAGTGCCGCGACGCAGTCGGCGGGCGCGACCGGGCGACCGCGAAGCGGCGGGCGGCTTTTGGCACCGGGCAGCGTCGCGCGTCGGTCACGATGGATTACCATCGCTCCCTCCTTGCTCCTTGCCCGGTGCCAAAAGCCGCTCCGTCACGACCGTTGCCGTTTGTGGGTCTGGGCCCTAGCTAACACACCATGGCAGCAGATCCCTATTCCACCCTTGGCGTCACCCGTTCGGCCAGCGAGGCGGAGATCAAGTCCGCCTATCGCAAGCTGGCGAAGGAACTGCATCCCGACCGCAATGCCGACAATCCCAAGGCGGCGCAGCGCTTTTCCGAGATCACCAATGCCTACGACCTGCTGGGCGACAAGGACAAGCGCGCCCGGTTTGACCGGGGCGAGATCGACGCGGACGGCAACCCGGCCTCCCCCTTCGGCGCCGGCGGCGGCGGCGGTTTCGGTGGTGGCGGCTTCGGCGGGGCCGGCATGGGCGGTCGCGCCGGTGGTGCGCGCGGCTTCGAGGAGTTCGCCGGGCAGGAAGCCGATCTGGGCGACATCTTCGAAGGGCTGTTCGGCGGGCGAGGCGGCCCCGGCATGGGCGGCATGGGCGGAGCGGGTATGGGCGCCGGCATGGGTGCAGGAGCCGGACGGCGCGCGCCGCAGCGCGGGGCCAACGTCAATTACCGGCTGAAAGTCGCGTTCATCGATGCCGCGACCCTGGCGCCGCAGCGCATCGCGCTGAGCGATGGCGCCACGATCGACCTGAAGCTGCCCGCGGGCGTGGAGGACGGCACGCAGCTGCGCCTGAAGGGCAAGGGCGAGCCCGGCGCGGGCGGCCCCGGCGACGCGACCGTCACGATCGAGGTGCAGCCGCACCCCTTCTTCACCCGCGATGGCGATGATGTGCGGCTGGACCTGCCGATCACGCTGGACGAGGCGGTGGCCGGCGCCAAGGTCAAGGTGCCCACGGTGGACGGCCCGGTGATGCTGACCGTCGCACCGGGCAGCGGCGGCGGCAAGGTGCTGCGCCTGAAAGGCCGCGGCTTCACCCGCAAGGCCGGCGGAAGGGGCGACCAGCTGGTGACGCTGAACGTGGCTTTGCCGGCGGATCTGACCGAACTGGCCGAGCGGTTGGAGGGGTGGAGCGATCCTACGCCGGTGCGGGCGCGGCTGGGGGTCTAGGGCGGCTTGACGGGGGTCCGGCTGTCCCGGAGAGGCACCGAGTTCAGCCGCAGCCGTTCAGGAGATCACCATGTCCGTCGCCGTCCTGTACCAGGCCCTTCCGCCGCCGGTGATCGACGGATTGCGGAAAGAGGCGAAGCCGGGCGGCTATTCCGATGGCGGTGCGGACATCGCCCATGCGCTGCGGCTGGCGGGCGAGGCCGTCGTGACCCCGGTGTCGGCACCGGATCCCGCCACGGCGATGGATTGGGTGTTTCCGGACAGTGCCGCAGGGATCGCCGCGGCGGTTGCGGCGGGGGCCTCGGTCCTGTGGGCGAACACCGTGCTGTTCGCCGGGCACCCCCTTGAAGGCGTCCTCGCCAGCTTTGACATCGTCGGCCAGCTGCCAGCCGCGATGCAGGCGTTCGACGACAAGTTCGCCACCAACCGCATGCTGGCGGGAGCCGGATTGCCGGTTGCGCGGTCGTTCCTGCTGTCCGGAACCGCCCGGGAGGGGGTCCATACCTTGGCGGATGTCGATCAGTCCTGTGCCGAGCATGACATGGTCTTTCCCTTGATCGTCAAACCCGTGCGTGGGCGGGGCAGCCAGGGCGTGACGCTCGTCGACGATCTGGCGGCCCTTTGGTCGGCGGCGGCTGACCTGATCCAGGCGGCCACCTTCGGCGACATGCTGATGGTGGAAGAATATCTGGGCGGTGACGAGATGACGGTCACGGTGATGCCGCCCATCGCTCCGCGGCCTGACGGCAGCCACGCGCAGCGGCACTGGACCTTGCGGCCGGTGTACCGATTCGATCAGCGTGGCGGGGTCGCGCCGTACAATGGCGATGTCCCGGTCACCGCCAACAGCATGGCCATCGATGAAGCGCGCCTGCAGGATCCGGCGATCGTTGCCATGCTGGAAAGCTGCGCCGCGGCGGCCGCCCATGTTGATGCGCGCTCCGCGATCCGGATCGATTGCCGGGCGGACGGGCATGGCACGTTCCGGCTGTTCGACCTCAACATGAAACCGAACATGACCGGTCCGGGCCGCCCCGGACGGGACGATCAGGATTGCCTGTCCGCCATCGCGGCCCGTGCGGATGGCTGGCGCTACGTCGATCTCCTGCGCGCCATGCTGGCGGCCCGTTGGCGGCAGGACAGCGCAGCCAGCTAGGCCGGTGAATCAGGCCCGCGCTTCCTCCACGCCCGTGCTGTTGTGGCGCAGCGCGGTCAGCACCGTGTCCACGATCTGCGGGGCGTTGAGGCCGGCCTGATCATACTGCTTGTCCGGCGCGTCATGGTCCTGGAACAGGTCGGGCAGGCGCATGGTGCGGATCTTCAGGCCGGCATCGGTCAGGCCCAGATCGCTCGCCAGCGTCAGCACATGCGCGCCGAGGCCGCCGATCGAGCCTTCCTCCACCGTGACCACCACTTCATGCGTGGCGATCAGCTTGCGGATCAGATCGGTGTCGAGCGGCTTGGCGAAACGCAGATCGGCGACCGTGGTGCTGAGCCCCTTTGCCTCCAGCTGGTCGGCCGCCTTCAGCGCCTCTGCCAGGCGGGTGCCGAGCGACAGGATGGCGATCTTGCTGCCCTGCTTAACGATGCGGCCCTTGCCGATCTCCAGGCGCTCCGGCGTTCCGGGCATGGCCACCCCGGTGCCGTTGCCGCGGGGGTAGCGGAAGGCGATGGGGCCGCTGTCGTGCAGCGCGGCGGTGTAGGTCATGTGGACCAGCTCCGCCTCGTCCGCCGCGGCCATCACCACCATGTTGGGCAGGGTGGCGAGATAGGTGACGTCGAAACTGCCCGCATGGGTGGCGCCATCGGCCCCCACCAGACCGGCGCGGTCGATGGCGAAGCGGACCGGCAGGTTCTGGATCGCCACATCATGCACCACCTGGTCAAAGGCGCGCTGCAGGAAAGTGGAATAGATCGCGCAGAACGGCCGCATGCCCTGCGCCGCCAGACCGGCGGCGAAGGTCACCGCATGCTGTTCGGCGATGCCGACATCGAAGGTGCGGTCAGGATGCTGCGTGCCGAACTTGTCCACGCCGGTGCCGCCCGGCATGGCGGCGGTGATGGCGCAGATGCGTGGGTCCGTCTCTGCCAGCTTCGCCAGAGTCTCGCCGAACACGTTCTGGTAGGCGGGCGGGCCGCCAGCGCTCTTCTTCTGTTCGCCGGTGATGACGTCGAACTTCTGCACGCCGTGATACTTGTCCGCCGCGCTCTCGGCCGGGCCGTAGCCCTTGCCCTTCTGCGTCACGACATGGATCAGGCACGGACCTTCGGCTGCGTCGCGCACATTTTCCAGCACGGGGATCAGCTGGTCCAGATCGTGTCCGTCGACCGGGCCGACATAATAGAAGCCCAGTTCCTCGAACAGGGTGCCGCCCATGGCCATGCCGCGGGCATATTCGTCCGTCAGCTTGGCCGCGCGATGCAGCGGCTGGGGCAGCTTGCGGGCCAGCTTCTTGGCCAGTTCGCGCAGACCCAGGAACCGCCCGTCGCTCACCAGCCGGGCGAGATAGCCCGACAGGCCGCCCACCGGCGGCGCGATCGACATGTCGTTGTCGTTCAGGATGACCACCAGCCGGTTGCCGGCAGCCTCCGCATTGTTCATCGCCTCATAGGCCATGCCCGCGCTCATCGCGCCGTCGCCGATCACGGCGATCGCCTTGCCGTTCGCCCCCATCAGCTTGTTGGCGATGGCGAAGCCCAGGCCCGCGGAGATGGAGGTGGAGGAATGCGCCGCGCCGAACGGGTCGTATTCGCTCTCCGTCCGCTTGGTGAAGCCGGACAGGCCGCCGCCCTGGCGCAGGGTGCGGATCCGGTCGCGCCGGCCGGTCAGGATCTTGTGCGGATAGGCCTGGTGGCCAACATCCCAGATCAGCCGGTCGGTCGGCGTATCGAACACGTAATGGATGGCGACCGTCAGCTCCACGACGCCCAGGCCGGAGCCCAGGTGCCCGCCGGTGGAACCGACCGCGTCGATCATCTCCTGCCGCAGCTCGTCCGCCAGCTGGGGCAGCTGCTTGGGCTGCAGGCGGCGCAGATCGGCGGGCAGGTTGACCTGATCGAGCAGGGGGGTGGAAGGACCGTTCATCTTGAGTGACTTACACAGGCGGGGGCGGCCTGTCGATTATGTGCGAAGCGATCAGCCCGCGCAGGCCGCACACAGCCCGCGCAATTCCACCACCGGGCGCACATCGGCAAAGCCTGCCTTGCCGCCCGCATCGCGCAGGGCCCCGGTCAGCCGGTCATCGTCCAGATGGGTGGCCGCGCCGCAATCGTCGCAGATCAGGTAGATGCAATCGTGCCGGCAGCCCGGATGCGTGTTGGCGATAAAGGCATTGGCGCTTTCGATCCGGTTGGCGAGGTTGGTGCGCACGAACAGGTCGAGGATGCGGTAGATCGAATTGGCCGCCACGCGCTTGCCGCGCTGATTGCCGACCTCCTCCGCGATGTCATAGGCGCTGACCGGGCGGGCCTGCGCGGCGAGCGCGGCGAACACGCTGGCGCGCATGGCGGTCCATTGTTCGCCGGCGCGGGTCAGCGCGGCTTCGGCCTCCGCCGCCAGATCAGGGCCGCTATGTTCGTGATGCGCATGTTTCGCCATGCGACGGGATATAGGCGGGGATCAGCCGCTGCGGAAGGTCGCGCGGTAATGGTCGGGGAACATGCGGCGCAGCGCCGCCACCTTGGGCGCGTCCCACCGCTGGATATAGCCGTGCTGCGGATTGCGGCGGGCGAAGTCCTGATGCTCGGCTTCCGCCTCGAAGAACTGGCGCGCCGGTTCTATCGCCGTCACGATCGGGCGGCTCCACACGCCGCTCTGCCGCATCTGCGCCAGATAGGCGGCGGCGACCTCGCGCTGTTCGGCGCTGACCGGGATCAGCGCGGCACGGTACTGGCTGCCGCGATCCGGCCCCTGCCGGTCGCGCAGGGTCGGGTCCGCAACCACGGAAAAGAAGATGCGCAACAGCTGGTCATAGCGGATTTGCGCCGGATCATAGGTGACGCGCACCGTTTCCGCATGGCCGCTCAACCCGCTGGACACGCGATAATAGCTGGCGGTGGCCGCATTGCCGCCGTGATAGCCGCTGACCGCGCTGGTCACGCCCTTCACATGGCTGAACACCGCCTCCACACCCCAGAAGCAGCCGCCGGCGAAATAGGCGGTTTTGAGCCCGCCTTGTTCATCTGCTGGGCGCGCCGCAACGGGTGCTTCAAAGGTGGCGTCGGCCGCCGCCGCCGGCGCGCAGGCGGCCAGCGCCGCCGCTGCGAGCAGCGGAGCGAGGCGGACGGGCAGGCGGCGGGACAGCGTCATGTCAGACGGTGGCGATCGTCGCCAGCAGCGCGGTGGCGGTGATGCCGAAGCCAGCGAGGAAGGACAGGACGACATCATTCTTGAACAGGGACATGGCAGTTGACTCCAGTGGCACAGGGCCGTGGGATGCCTGATGCACACCCGGCCGTTGCCCGATACTGAATGCGGTGGTCGGCTGCGGTTCAGCCGGGCTTCGTGCATGGTGGCGGGCTTCAGCCTATCTGGGCCGCGGACCTGTTTGTCGCCATGCAGCTTTTCCATACCCATCAGTATGGAATGTTGTCAACCGGGCAGCAGCTGCCACAGCGGATTGGCGGGATCGGCCAGCAGCCGCGCCGTCATGGCCAGGCTCAGCACCACCAGCAAGGGGCGCACCCCGCGTCCGCCATAACGGATCGCCAGATGCGCGCCCAGCTGGTTGCCGGCCACGTTGGCGGCGGCCATGGCCAGGCCCAGCACCCACAGCACATGGCCGCCGGCGATCATCGCTGCAAGAGCAGACAGGTTGGTGGCCAGGTTGATCAGCTTGGTATTGGCGATGGCGCGCACCAGCCCCAGCCCGCCCAGCGTGACCAGCGCCAGCGTCAGGAACGATCCGGTGCCGGGGCCGAAGAACCCGTCATAGAAGCCGATCGCGCCGCACACCAGCGACAGGCCGACCGCACCCAGCCGGGCCTTGCGGTCGACATCGCCCATCGGCGGGGCCAGCCAGAAATACAGCGCCATGGCGATCAGCAGCACCGGCACCAGCGCGCCCAGGAAGGTCGGGTCCACATGCTGCACGGTGACCGCGCCCGCCGCGCTGCCCGCGAAGGCGGCCGCCACCGGCCCGGCAAAGGCGCGCAGGTTCACATGGCCGGCGCGAGCATAGGCGATCACGGCGGAACCGGTGCCGAGCGAGCTCATCAGCTTGTTGGTCGCCAGCGCCGCGACCGGCGGGATGCCGGCGGCCAGCGTGGCGGGGATCGTCAGCAGCCCGCCGCCGCCGGCCATCGCATCCACCGTGCCCGCCAGGAAGGCGACCGCCACCAGCAGCGCGAAGGCCTCTGCCGCCAGTTCCACCTACCCTGCCGCCAGCAAGCTGCGGGCCCGGGCGCAATCTTCATCCATCTGCGCGACCAGCGCGTCCAGCGAATCGAACTTCGCTTCCGGCCGCAGGAAATGGCGCAGCGCCACCTCCAGCTCCCGGCTGTAGAGATCACCGGAGAAGTCGAACAGGAACGGCTCCAGCAGCTCGACCGGCGGATCGAATTGCGGGCGGACGCCCAGATTGGCGGCGCCCTGCCATTCCTGGCCGCTGTTTAGGTCGCGCACCGTCACGGCATAGATGCCGTATCGCGGCCGCAGGTAGGATCCCATGTCCATGTTGGCGGTGGGATACCCGATCGTGCGGCCGCGCTTGTCGCCATGCTGCACCCGGGCGCGCACGGCGAAGGGGCGGGTCAGCAGCTCGGTCGCCACCTCGCATTCGCCGGCCTTCAGCGAATCGCGGATGCGGCTGGAACTGACGGTCAGCCCGCCGGCGGTGACCGGCGCCACGGTGCGCGCGGTGATGCCGTAGCGCGCGCCGTCACTCGCCAGGGTGGCTGTGCTGCCGCCGCGGCCTTGTCCGAAGGTGAAATCCTGCCCGGTGACCACGCCGCCTGCACCCATGCGCCCGGCCAGCAGTTCGGCCACGAAGGCGGGCGCCGGCATGGCGGCCAGCTCCGCATCGAAGCCGAAGACCAGCATGGCGTTCGCCCCGGCGGCGGCGAACAGTTCCTGCCGCTGGTCCAGGGTCGTCAGGCGGAACGGCGGCACGTGCGGTGCGAAATGGCGTACCGGATGGGGATCGAAGGTGGCGACGATCGCCGGGCGACCTTCGCTGCGGGCCCATTCCACCGCTTCGGCCACCACGCGCTGGTGACCCAGGTGGAACCCGTCGAAATTGCCCAGCGCGACGATCGCGCCGCGCAGGGATGCCGGCAGCGTGTCGCGATGCGTGCAGCGGATCACGCTGCGCGCCGTTCGTAAGTGACGAAGGCGTAAGCCGGCCAGGCATCGGCGGCGGGATGCGCCTCGCGCGCGACCTCGACCCAGTCCGAACCCGGCGCGGGCATCCGCACCTCGCCGCCGGTCTGTTCGTCCACTTCGGTGATTTCCTGCCGGGTGGCATGGGGTTCGAACAGGGCGAAGATCTCCGCCCCGCCGATCACCGCCACATCACCAACGCCAGACAGGGCGAGCGCCGCGTCCACATCATGCGCCACCTCCGCACCCTCCGCCTGCCAGTCACGCTGGCGTGTCAGCACGATATGCCGGCGGCCGGGCAGCAGGCCGGGCAGGCTGTCGAAGGTCTTGCGGCCCATCACCATCGGCAGGCCGGTGGTCAGGCGGCGGAATCGCTGCAGGTCCGCGCGGATCTTCCACGGCACGTCGCCACCAAGCGCGATGGTGCCGTCCGCCGCGCGGGCCACCACAAAGATGATTCGCCGCCCTGCCATGTCAGCCGATGCGGGTCACATGCCCCATCTTGCGCCCGTCGCGCGCATCGCCCTTGCCATACAGGTGCAGCTGCGCCGCCCCGTCCGCCAGCAGCGCGACCGGGTCGGCCACGTCGTCGCCCAGCAGATTGCGCATGGTGACGGGCAGCACGCGGGTGGTGGTGTCGCCCAGCGGCAGGCCACAGATGGCGCGGATGTGGTTGGCGAATTGGCAGGTGACCGCGCCTTCGATCGTCCAGTGCCCGGAATTGTGGACCCGGGGCGCCATCTCGTTGAACACCGGCCCGTCCGCGCCCGCGAAGAACTCGCAGGTCAGCACGCCGACATAATCCAGCGCCTTGGCCACCTGCAGCGCCAGATCGCGCGCCCGGTCCACCTGCCCGGCCACCAGCGGGCCGGGGGGCAGGGTGGAGGTGGCCAGGATGCCGCCCTGATGCACGTTCTGCGTCGAATCCCAGAACCGCACTTCGCCGTCGCGCCCGCGCACCAGGATGACGGAGAACTCCGCCGCGAAGCGCACCAGGCCTTCATAGACAAAACCGCCGGCCGAAAGGTCCAGCGCGGCGACGTCGTCCGGCGTGATCAGCCGCCACTGACCCTTGCCGTCATAGCCCTCGCGCCGGGTCTTCAGGATGCCGGGCAGGCCGATGGCGTTGAGGGCGACCCGCAGATCGTCATGATCGTCCACCGGGCAATAGGGTGCCGGGCGGCCGCCCATGCCCTCCACGAAGTCCTTCTCCCGCAGCCGGTCCTGCGCGATCTCCAGCGCGGCGAGGCCGGGGGCGAGCTTGTCGGCCGGCAGCAGGCCCAGCGGCTCCACCGGAACATTCTCGAATTCGTACGTGACCACGTCGCAGCCCGCGGCAAAGCGGGTCAGCGCGGCTTCGTCGTCCCACGCCGCCTCCGTCGCTTCGACGCATACCTCCGCCGCGACATTGTCGCCCGGCGGGGCATAGACGTGGCAGCGATAGCCCAGCTGCGCCGCGGCGATCGCGAGCATGCGGCCAAGCTGTCCGCCGCCAAGGATGCCGATGGTCGAACCGGGAAGGATGGGCACCATGGTCAGGCCGCGCCCTCATCCACCGGAGCTTCGGCCACGCGCTCGCTCTGCGCGGTGCGCCAGGCGATCAGCCGGGCGGCCAGTGCCTCGTCGGTCAGCGCCAGGATGGAGGCCGCCAGCAGGCCGGCATTGGTGGCCCCGGCCGGGCCGATCGCCAGCGTGCCGGTGGGAATGCCGGCGGGCATCTGCACGATGGACAGCAGGCTATCCAGGCCGCTGAGCGCGCGCGACTGCACCGGCACGCCCAGCACCGGCAGATGCGTCAGCGCCGCGACCATGCCGGGCAGGTGCGCCGCGCCGCCGGCGCCGGCCACGATCACCCGGAAGCCCTGCTCATGCGCGGTCTTGCCGAACTGGTGCAGCCGGTCGGGCGTGCGATGGGCGGAGATGATCCGCGCCGCATGACCCACCTCCAGCGCGTCCAGCACCTCGGCGGCGCAGCGCATCGTCCCCCAGTCGGACTGGCTGCCCATGATGATGGCCACAGGCGGCAGGGTAGAGGGCGCGTCCGCCATCAGATATCCTTCAGGTACCGCCGCTCGCCGGGCTGCATCGCATCGTCGAACTGGTAGATGATCGGCTGGCCGGTGGGGATCTCCAGCCCGGTGATGTCGTCATCCGAAATGCCGGACAGATGCTTCACCAGCGCGCGCAGCGAATTGCCATGGGCGCTGATGATCACCGTCTCGCCCGCGGCCAGCTGCGGCAGGATCGTGCTTTCCCAATACGGCAGCACGCGTTCGATGGTCAGCTTCAGGCTTTCGGTCGCGGGAATGTCCAGCCCGGCATAGCGCGCGTCGCTGGCCAGATCGAACGGGCCGCCTTCCTCCATCGCCGGGGGCGGCACGTCGAAGCTGCGGCGCCAGACATGCACCTGCTCCTCGCCATGCTTGGCCGCCGTCTCCGCCTTGTTCAGGCCGGTCAGCCCGCCATAATGCCGCTCGTTCAGGCGCCAGTCCTTCACCTCCGGGATCCACAGCCGGCCGCAGGCTTCCAGCGCCAGGTGCAGCGTGCGGATCGCGCGCAGCTGCACGGAGGTGTAGGCCAGGGTCGGCAGGATGCCGCGTTCCGCCAGCAGGGTGCCCGCGGCGGCGGCTTCGGTCACGCCCTGCTCGGTCAGGTCGACGTCCCACCAGCCGGTGAAGCGGTTTTCCAGGTTCCATTGGCTCTGGCCGTGGCGGACAAGGATCAGCGTGGGCATGGTGGCGGGACGCTCCGGTTTGGTGGGCAGGAGAGGTGCGCGCCCTAGCGGGGCGGGGGGGCTTTGGGAAGATGCTGCCCCACCGCCCCGGGCGTGTCCGCGCCGGCCTGCTCCGCCGGTGCGTTGGCGGCCATGGCGCGGCCCTGCGCCTTGCGGCGGTGCAGGTTCTCGCGCAGCTGCGCGGCGAGGCGTTCCTCGCGGGTGGGGCTGGCACCTTTGGTCATCGCCAGGATGCTTGCCGGGTGCAGCCATGCTTGACAAGTAGGAGGCGGGCGGCCAATGGCGCGCCCTTGCCGCGGTACCTGAAGAATCAGGCGCCGCCGGCCAGCCGGATGGTAAGCTGCTGTAGCTCAGTGGTAGAGCGCACCCTTGGTAAGGGTGAGGTCGGGAGTTCAATCCTCCCTAGCAGCACCATCGGCCCGCATCTCTGCGTTGGGGCAAAGCTGCCCTTCATCCCCTCCTGATGACTGTCCCTCGCCGCTTCCTGCCGCCGGTGCGCGCTGGAACGGCAGGTGCGCGTGGGGGTTGCTGCTGTACTCACCTGCGGAGGGATCGCGGCCTTCGGCCCGGATCCCGCGCCGCCGAACCGAAAGCAGCCCTGCATGACAGCGAATTCCGAAGCGGCCCTGACACTGGCCAGCGCCGAAACCTCCGGCCTGAAGGTCCGCTCCCGCGATGGTGACGGGTTGGGCCACATCAAGGCGCTGATGATCGACAAGCGCACGGGCCGCTCCACCTATGCGGTGCTCAGCCTCGGCGGCTTTTTGGGCATGAACAAGAGCTATTATCCGGTGCCGTTCAGCCTGCTCGACTATGACGTGACCAGCGACGAATATGTGGTCACGATCGATCGCCGCGTCCTGGAAGGCGGGCCGAGCTGGGCCAGCAACGAGCCCGAGTTCAACCAGGCCTATGCGGATCGCGTCTCCAGCTATTACGGCACGGAACCCAGCCCGATCATGTGATCTTCGACGCGCTTGCCGTGGGCGGGTGTATCACGCATACACCACACCTATGGATGACGCGCCCCCGCTTGCAGACGAGCCGCTGACCCCGCTCGATCCCGCCTATGTCCGGCTGGTGCGTCTGCTGACGGGAATTGCCCTGGCTGTGCCGGTGATCGCCGCATTGGCGCTGGAGGTGGCGCAGTTGCTGCCACCCGGCGCGGTGGCGGTGCCGGTGGTGCTGGCGGCGGGGTGGCTGCTGCTGCGCCTGCCGCTGCGGCGCTGGCGGGCGCGGGGCTACAGCTGGGGAACAGACGCGCTGCGGGTGGTGCGCGGGCTGTGGTGGCGGCGCGACATCACCGTACCGTTCGGCCGCGTGCAGCACCTGGATGTGACGCAGGGCCCGCTGGAGCGCCTGTTCGGGCTGGGCACGCTGGTGCTGCATACGGCGGGCAATCACAACAGCAGCGTGGCGCTGACCGGCCTGGCGCATGGGCAGGCGCTGGCCATGCGCGACGCGATCCGCGCGCATGTGGCGCTGCATTCCCGGTGAGCGGGCCAGCGGAGGTCGCGGCGGGAGACTGGCGGCGGACCGCGCCGGTCGGCATGGTCGCCGGCGTGCTGGCCAGCCTGCCGCGCGCCGCCCTGTCGATCGTCGCCGCCATCGCCGGTGCGCGCACCATTGGCGATCGCGGCATCATGGCGGGGCTGCTGGTCGTGGCGCTCGTGGTTACGCTGGGCTGGGTGGTGCTGGCGTGGCGGCATCACCGCTACCTGATCGGACCGGACGACCTGCGCATCGAACAGGGCATCCTGTCGCGCCAGGTGCGCGCGATCCCCTATGACCGCATCCATGACGTCGCCCTGCGCGAGCCGCTGGTCGCGCGGCTGTTCGGGCTGGCGGAGGTGGCCTTCGACACCGGCACCGGCGGCAAGGACGAGGCCAAGCTGGCCTTCGTCACCCGCGATGAAGGCGCGCGCCTGCGCGACACGGTCCGCGCGCGGCGGGCAGGGGTGGTCGACGCGCCAGCGGATGCGACGATGGTACAGGAGCAGGAGGTTGCCCGCACCCTGTTCGTGCTGACACCCGCCCGGCTGCTGCTGTTCGGCATCTTCGAGTTCTCTCTGGTGGTGCTTGCCGTGCTGGCGGGTGCGGCGCAGCAGCTCGACTTCCTGCTGCCGTTCGAGCTGTATGACTGGCGCGAATGGCGGGAGATCGGCGGTGGGCCGCTGCACTGGCTGCTCGGCCTGGGCCTGGCGGTGCAGGTGGTGGCGGCGGTGCTGGGCCTGCTGCTGCTGATCCCGGTCGGGCTGCTGACCGGCATCGTGCGCACGGCCCTGCGGGACTGGGGCTTCCGGCTGGAGGAGACCAGCCGCGGTCTGCGCCGCCGGCGCGGACTGTTGACGCTGAGCGACGTGGTGATGCCGTTGGAACGGGTGCAGGCGCTGGTGCTGGGCACGGGCCTGCTGCGCCGCCGCTGGGGCTGGCACGGATTGCAGGCGATCAGCCTGGCGCAGGACAGCAAGGACCAGAGCCACACGCTGGTGCCCTTCGCGCAAATGGCGGAGGTCGCGCCGGTGGCCGCGCTGGCGGGCTTGCCGCTGCCGGGCGAGGGGCAGGCATGGCAGCGCGCATCGGCCGGCTGGCGCAATCACCGGATGGTGCTGTCGGCCGTGCTGCCCGGGCTGATCGGACTGGGCATGCTGGTGCTGCCGCTGGATCTGCCCGCCGGTGCGGCACTGCCGGCGGCGGTGTCCTTGTGGCTGGTGGCCGTGGTGCTGGCCTTCCGCCAGTATTATCTGTGGCGACACAACCGCCATGCGCTGGCGGACGGGTTGCTGTACTCACGGGAAGGCTGGCTGTCCCCGCGCCTGGCGATCGCCGCGCCGGCAAAGCTGCAATCGGCGGAGCTGCGCCAAGGACCGCTGGCGCGATTGGGCCAGTATGCCGACCTGCATCTGGGGCTCGCCGGCGGCACCCTGGCGCTGCATGGGCTGCCGGTGGAGCAGGCGCGGGCGATCCATTCGGCGCTGCTGGCGCGGATGGCGGCCGTGGATTTCTCCGCCGCCAATCTGCATGCCCCCGATCCCCCTGCCACCTAGCTGGGGGTGGGCGCGCGCAGTTCCGCCCATTCCGGGTGACGGCGGAAGGCGGCTTCGACATAGGAGCAGGCGGGCTCGATCGTGAAGCCCTGTTCGCGGGCATCGGCCACCAGCGCCTCCACCAGCTGCATCGCGACGCCGCCGCCGCGCGCTTCCGGCGGGACAAAGGTGTGGTCGGCGATCCGGGTGGAGCCGCGGGCGCGCCATGTCAGCTCCGCGCCGCGCGCCGCACCGGGCACCTCGGCCCGATAGGCGCCATGGGTGGTCTCGTCAGTGCTGGTAATGTTTAGGGCGGACACGACCGCGTTCTCCTTCTTGCGCCTGATCCCCTTCAAAGCCATGGCAGCCTGATGCAGTTCCTGTCCGACAACACCGCCGCCGTGCATCCGCGCATCTGGGACGCGTTGCGCGCCGCCGATGCGCCGGATGCGCCCTATGATGGCGATGCGCTGAGCCAGCGGCTGGACGCGGCGTTCGGCGCCTTGTTCGGGCGGGAGGTCGCCGTGCTGTGGGCCGCCACCGGCACCGCCGCCAATTGCCTGGCGCTGACCCCGATGGTGCCGCCGCATGGCGCGGTGCTGTGCCATGCAGAAGCGCATGTGGAGAACGATGAAGGCGGCGCGCCCGGCTTCTTCCTGCACGGCGCCAAGCTGATGCTGGTGGAGGGCGCCGACGCGAAGCTGACGCCGGAGGCCCTGACGGCGCGGCTGGATGCCATTCCGCAAGGCGTGCACTGGGTGCAGCCGACCGCCATCACCCTGACACAGGCCAGCGAGCTGGGCTGCGTCTACCGGCCGGAGGAGCTGGCCGCGCTGTCCGCCCTGGCGCGCGGGCGCGGGCTGTACCTCCACATGGATGGCGCGCGCTTCGCCAATGCCGCCGCTTTCCTGAACGCGGATGCCGCGACGGCCTGCGGCGACGTGGATGCGCTCAGCTTCGGCTGCATCAAGAATGGCGGCATGAGCGCCGAGGCGATCGTGTTCTTCGACCCCGCTCTGGCCGATGTGGCCCGCCGCCGGCGCAAGCAGGCCGGACAGCTGCAGAGCAAGGGCCGCTTCCTGGCGGCGCAGCTGCTGGCCATGGTGGAAGGCGACCTGTGGCTGGCCAATGGCCGCGCCGCCAACGCCGCCGCGGCGGAGATCGCCGGCAGCGCGGGCGAACGCCTGCTGCATCCGGTGGAGGCAAACGAGCTGTTCGTGCGGCTGTCGCCCGAGGAACGGCAGGCGCTGCGCGACCGTGGGTTCGGCTTCTACGACTGGGGCGCCGATGCTGCCCGCTTCGTGACCGCGTGGGACACGCGCGAGGAGGACGCCCGGGCACTGGCCCGCGCGCTGGCGCAGCTGTGAGCATCGAGATCGGCACCAAACCCGGCCATGCGCTGCTGCGGCCCGACATCGCGCTGCCATTCCTGGCGGTGGCGCTGATCTGGGGATCGACCTGGTTCGTGATCAAGGACGGGCTGGCCGCGGCGCCGCCCAGCTGGTCGGTCGCCTATCGTTTCGGCATTGCCACAATCGGCATGTTCGTGCTGGCGGCGATCAGCAACCGGCGGTCGGGGCGACGGGGCTTTTCCATGACCGTCGGCGGCCATCTGGTGGCGGTGCTGCTGGGGCTGTTCCAGTTCTTTGGCAATTTCAACTTCGTCTACCGCGCGGAACTGCACCTGACATCGGGCATCGTGGCGGTGCTGTTCGGCCTGCTGATCGTGCCCAATGCGATCCTGGGCCGGCTGTTCCTGGGGCAGCCGATCACCCGCCGCTTCGTGGCGGGATCGCTGCTGGGCATTGGCGGGATCGTGCTGCTGCTGGTGCACGAGGCGGCGCTTGCGCCACCGACCGGGCAGGTGGGCCTGGGCATTGCGTTGACCGTTTGCGCGATCCTGTCCGCCAGCACGGCCAATGTGCTGCAGGCGACCGATATCGCCAAGCGGCGGCCGCTGTTGCTGCTGCTGGCCTGGGCCATGCTGTGGGGCACGGTGGCGAATGTGGCGCTGGCGTGGACGCTTAACGGTGCGCCGGTGCTGCCGGCCTCTCCGCGCTACTGGGGGGGAGTGACCTATTTGGCGCTGATCGGATCGGTGGTGACGTTCCCGCTCTATTTCCGGCTGATCCGTGATCTTGGGCCGGGACGCGCGGCCTATAACGGCGTGATGGTGCCGGTCGTGGCAATGGCGCTGTCGACCCTGTTCGAAGGCTATGTCTGGTCGCCGCTGGCGATGGGCGGCGCGGCGCTGACGATGGTCGGGCTGATTGTGGCGCTGCGCGGGCGCGCGGCGCCGATGCGTCAGCCGCCGGCGGAGTTACAGGCCAGCAGCCCGCTGCGGTAATCGGGAAAGGCGGGCCGCCAGCCCAGCACCCGGCCGGCGCGGCCATTCGCCACCCGGCGGTTCTCCGCGTAGAAGCCGCGCGCCATGGGGGACAGCTGCGCCTCCTCCAGTGACTGCATGGGCGGCGGATCGCGGCCGAGCAGGCGGCAGGCTTCATCTATCACCGCATTCTGGCTGGCGGGCAGGTCGTCCGCCAAATTGTAGGCGCCCGGCGGGCCGGCGAGCGCCGCCAGCACGCCGCTGGCGATGTCCGCCACATGCACCCGGCTGAACACCTGATCGGGAATGTCGATGCGATGGGCCCGGCCCTCCCGCACCCGGTCGAGCGCGCTGCGGCCCGGCCCGTAGATGCCCGGCAGGCGCAGCACCCGCGCTTGCCGCGCCAGCCAGGCGGCATCCGCCGCGCTGCGGGCGGTGCGCCGGCCGGTGCCGGTGGGCGCGCTTTCATCGACCCAGGCGCCGCCCGCATCGCCATACACGCCGGTCGAGGATAGATAGGCCGCTGTCTTGCCCGTCAGCAGCGGACCGTAACGGTCCAGCACCGGGTCGCGGCCATCGGCCGGCGGAACACTGGACAGGATATGGCTGGCGCCCGCCAATCCCCGTTCGACCGCCTCCGCATCATCGAAGGCCATGTCGCCCGCGCTGCCCGTGGCGCCGACCTGCCAGCCGGCGGCCAGAGCGGCCTCCCGCACATGACTCGCAGAATATCCCAGGCCAAAGATGAACAGATACGACATCGGCACGTTCTAGCGGCATAAGGCGGCATCGCGCACGCCAGAAGTCGAAGAAAGCCCGGATCTGCCATGGATATCGCCCGCACCCCATCCACGCCCGACGGCAACCCGCATCTGGCCGACGCCCCGCCCCTGCCGCCGCAGCCGCCGGTGATCCTGCGGGAGGATTACCGCCCGTTTCCGTGGCTGGTGCCCAATGTGCGGCTCGATTTCACGCTGGGCCTGACCGAGACCACCATCCGGGCCGAACTGGAGGTGGCGCGCAACCCGGCGGCCGACAGCACGCCGGTGCTGCGCCTGAACGGCGACGGACTGACCGCGCTGGAAGTGCTGGTGGATGGGGAAGTGCTGAACAGCTGGGTGATGGAAGGGCCGGACCTGCTGGTCACCCTGCCCGGCGGTGCCCATACCGTCGGCATTACCACCAGGATCGACCCCATGGCCAACAGCCAGCTGATGGGCCTGTATGCCAGCGGCGGCATGCTGTGCACCCAGTGCGAGGCGGAAGGCTTCCGCCGCATCGCCTTCTTCCCGGACCGGCCCGACGTGCTGTCCACCTATCGCGTGCGGATGAGCGGGCCACGAGCCGACTTCCCCGTGCTGCTGTCCAATGGCGACTTGGTGGGCAAGGGTGCCGGGGAGGACGGCACACACTGGGCCGAATGGCACGACCCCTGGCCCAAGCCGTCCTATCTGTTCGCGCTGGTCGCGGGCGACCTGGTGGCCCAGCGCGACAGCTTCACCACGATGAACGGGCGCGAGGTGCAGCTGGCGATCTATGTCCGCGCGGAGGATGAGGGCCGCACTGACCACGCCATGCAGTCGCTCAAGCGCTCGATGCGGTGGGACGAGGAGGTGTTCGGGCGCGAATACGACCTGGGCATCTTCAACATCGTCGCCGTCAGCGATTTCAACATGGGGGCGATGGAGAACAAGGGGCTGAACGTCTTCAACACGAAATATGTGCTGGCCGACCCCGACACCGCCACTGATGGCGATTATGACGCGGTCGAAGGCGTGATCGCGCATGAGTACTTCCACAACTGGTCCGGCAATCGCGTCACCTGTCGCGACTGGTTCCAGCTGAGCCTGAAGGAAGGCTTCACCGTGCTGCGCGACCAGCTGTTCAGCCAGGACATGGGCAGCGCGCCGGTCAAGCGGATCGAGGATGTGCGGGTGCTGCGATCGGTCCAGTTTCCGGAGGATTCCGGCCCGCTGGCGCATCCGATCCGGCCCGATTCCTTTCGCGAGATCAGCAATTTCTACACCGCCACCGTGTACAACAAGGGGGCGGAGGTGATCCGCATGATGCGCACCATGGCGGGGCCGGAACGGTTCCGCGCCGGCTGCGACCTGTATTTCCAGCGCCACGATGGCGAAGCCGCGACCTGCGAGGATTTCGTGCGCGCGATGGAGGACGGCACCGGGATGGACCTGCGCCAGTTCCGCCGCTGGTACAGCCAGGCCGGCACGCCGCAGGTGCGCGTCGCGGTCGCGCCGGGTGCAGATGGCGTGACGCTGACCCTGTCGCAGAGCACGCCCGCGACACCGGGTCAGGAGGGCAAGCAGCCGGTGCCGATCCCGCTGCGGCTGGCGCTGCACGACCGTGCGACCGGCGTGCTGGGCACCGAGACGCTGCTGGTGCTGACCGCGGCCGAGCAAAGCTTCACCCTGCCGCATGCAGGCGAGGCGCCCGTGCTGTCGATCAATCGCGGCTTCTCCGCCCCCGTGGTGATCCGGCGCGACGTGGCGCCGGCGGACCTGATGTTCCTGGCCGCGCGCGACGACGATCCCTTTGCCCGGTACGAGGCGATGCAGGATCTGGTGGTCGGCCACCTGCTGTCCGCCGTGCGCGGGGATGCGCCAGAGGAACTGGGGACCGAGGGCGGCCGGGCGGCGATCCGCGACGTGCTGGCCACCGTGCTGGCCGATGACGGCATCGACGACCTGATGCGCGGCGAATTGCTGATCCTGCCGGGCGAGACCTACCTGGCCGAACAGCTGCCGGTCGCTGATCCCGGCCGCATCCATGCCGCGCGCGAGGAGCTGAAGGGCTGGCTGGCGCAGCAGCTGGAGGCCGAGCTGGTGGCGCTGCACGACCGGGCGAGCCGGGTCGGCAACGGCTTCGACGCGGCGGCCAAGGGCGCGCGCAAGGTCAAGACGCAGGCGCTGGTGTTCCTGGCCGCGGGCAATCCCGCGCTGGCGGCGCGACTCGCCGCCGCGCAATATGACGCAGCCTGCCAGCCCGGCGGCACCATGACCGACCGGCAGGGCGCGCTGATGGTGCTGGCAGGTCTGAACTCGCCGGAGCGGACCGCGCGGTTGCTGGACTTCTACAACCGCCACCGCAGCAATGCGCTGGTGATCGACAAATGGTTCGCGCTGCAGGCCCAATCGCTGCATCCGCAGGCGCTGGCCCATGTGCAGGCGCTGGCGCAGCACCCCGATTTCACCTTGCGCAATCCCAATCGCGCCCGTTCGCTGTTCATGGCCTTTGTCGGCAATCCGCACGCCTTCCATGCCGCGGACGGCGAAGGCTATCGCATGATTGCGGATACGGTGCTGGCGCTCGACCCGCTCAATCCCCAGACCGCCGCCCGCTTCGTGCCGCCGCTGGGCCGCTGGCGCCGGATCGAGCCGGGCCGGGCTGCGCTGATGCGCGAGCAGCTGGAGCGGATCGCCGCCGCCCCGCGCCTGTCGCGCGACACCTTCGAACAGGTGAGCCGGTCCCTTGGCTGAGGACATGCTGACCAGCGACGCGCTGGCGGGGGTGCCGCACGGCTTCGGCACCGCGCTGGCCGGCGACATGGGGCTGCGGGGGCTGCCGTCCGATGATCCCGCGCTCGCCCCCGTGCAGGCGAACCGCGCCCGGGCTGCCGAGGCCGTCCTGCCTGGGGCGCGGCTGGTGGGGGTGTACCAGGTGCATGGCACCACCTGCGTGGAGGCAGGCGAGTGGACGGATGATGCGCGGCCGCAGGCCGATGCGCTGGTGACCGATCGGCCGGGCCTGCTGCTGGGCATCCTGACCGCCGATTGCGCGCCCGTCCTGCTGGCGGATCGCGCCGCCGGCGTGGTCGGCGCGGCGCATGCCGGATGGAAGGGCGCAGTGGGCGGCGTGGTGGAGGCGACGCTTGCCGCGATGGAGCGGCTGGGCGCCCGCCGGGCCGACATCGCTGCCGCGATCGGGCCCACCATCGGCCAGGCCAGCTACGAGGTCGACGCCCCGTTCCGCACCCGCCTCGCCGCCAAGGGGAAGGATGGGGGCGAGGCCCGCTTCTTCGCGCCCGGCACGCGCGTGGGCCATTGGCAGTTCGACCTGCCGGGCTTTGTCGCCGCCCGGCTGGTGGATGGCGGGGTCGGGCAGGTGGCGGTGCTGCCCTGCGACACCTATGCGGATGTGGGCCGGTTCTTCTCCTTTCGCCGGGCCACGCATCGGGGCCAGGCGGATTATGGCCGGCACCTGTCCCTGATCGGTCTGCCCGATCGCCGCCGATCGGTGCGCGCCCATATCGTTTGATCGCAAAACGTGCCGCTGCCAAATCACTGTTGGCACTCACCCGCCCCTCCGCTAGGCATGGGGGCAATGCCGTGCCTGGGCCGTATCTGGGAAACCGGATAACAGCGCGGCGGGAGAACAAGGGACAGGTTGCGCGCGGATCGGCTCCAGCGCGGGCGACCAACAGGGTAGAGTGATGGCAAGCACCACGGGCGCCGCCCCCGATGACGCGATGACCACAGATGGCGATTCCGGTACGCACCCCGTGCGCCGGCGTGATTTCATCAACATCGCCGCAGTCTCCGCCGCCGGCGTGGGCGGGCTGGCGGTGCTGTATCCGCTGATCAGCCAGATGGCCCCGTCCAAGGACGTGCTGGCCGAATCGACGACGGAGCTTGATCTGTCGGCGATCCAGCCGGGCCAGGCGGTCAAGGCGGTGTTCCGCAAGCAGCCGGTCTTCATCCGCAACCTGACGCCGCAGGAAATCGCCGCGGCGGATGCGGTGGACGTGTCTTCGCTGCGCGATCCACAGACCCTGGCCGAACGGACCAAGGCCGGCCATGGCAACTGGCTGATCACCATGGGCGTGTGCACCCATCTGGGCTGCGTGCCGCTGGGTGCGGGCGAGGGCGAGAACAAGGGCGAGTTCGGCGGCTATTTCTGCCCGTGCCATGGTTCGCACTACGACACGGCCGCGCGCATCCGCAAAGGGCCGGCGCCCACGAACCTGCTGGTGCCGGAATACGAATTCACCACCGACACGACCGTCGTGATCGGCTGAGCGGGGAGGGACCAGAACCATGAGCTTTCCCTGGGCCAAGGCCTACGAACCCAAGGCGCCGCTGATGCGCTTCCTGGACGAACGGCTGCCGCTGCCGCGCTTTGTCTACAATGCGGTGGGCGCCGGCTACCCGGTGCCGCGCAACCTCAGCTATTTCTGGAATTTCGGCATTCTGGCGGGCTTCTGCCTGGTGCTGCAGATCGTCACCGGCGTGGTGCTGGCGATGCATTATTCGGCCAACGCGCTGGTCGCCTTCAATTCGGTCGAGCACATCATGCGCGACGTGAACTGGGGCTGGATGCTGCGTTACGCCCATGCCAACGGCGCATCGTTCTTCTTCGTGGTGGTCTACATCCACATCTTCCGCGGCCTGTTCTACTCGTCCTACAAGGCCCCGCGGGAGATGATCTGGCTGCTGGGCGTGGTCATCTTCCTGCTGATGATGGCCACCGCCTTCATGGGCTACGTCCTGCCCTGGGGCCAGATGAGCTTCTGGGGCGCCAAGGTCATCACCGGCCTGTTCGGCGCGATCCCGCTGGTGGGCGAGCCGCTGCAGATCTGGCTGCTGGGCGGCTACGCGCCGGACAACGCCGCGCTGAACCGCTTCTATTCGCTGCATTTCCTGCTGCCCTTCGTGATCGCGGGCGTCGTGATCCTGCATATCTGGGCGCTACACATCCCAGGGTCGTCAAACCCCACGGGCGTGGAGGTGAAGAGCGAGTCCGACACCGTGCCGTTCCACCCGTATTACACGGCGAAGGACGGGTTCGGGCTGGGCGTATTCCTGATCATCTACACGCTGTTCGTGTTCTTCCTGCCGAACGCGCTGGGCCATCCGGACAATTACATCCCGGCCAACCCGCTCTCCACCCCGGCGCATATCGTGCCCGAATGGTATTTCTGGCCGTTCTACGCGATCCTGCGCGCCTTCACCTCGGACTTCCTGTTGCCGGCGAAGCTGTGGGGCGTGCTGGCCATGTTCAGCGCGATCCTGTGCTGGTTCTTCCTGCCCTGGCTCGACCGCTCGCCGGTGCGGTCCGGGCATTACCGGCCGCTGTTCCGCAAGTTCTTCTTGTTCGGGCTGATCCCGTGCATGGCGGTGCTGTTCTGGTGCGGCGGCGCCCCGGCGGAAGAGCCCTATGTGATGCTGAGCCAGATCGCGACGGCGTACTACTTCCTCCACTTCCTGGTGATCCTGCCGATCGTCAGCCTGGTGGAACGACCGGAGCCGTTGCCGTACTCCATCACCGACGCCGTACTGGGCACGCCTGCCGATGACGGCACGGTGAAGGGCCACATGATCCAGGGCGAAAACGCCCGGCCTGCCGTCTGATCTGGCGCGAGAGGGAACACACACATGACGCGCCTGATCGGCATCCTCGTCGGCCTGGTCTTCACCTTCGTGGTGTTGCTGGCCTTTGTCTTCGGTGCCTGGACCTTTGCGACCGAAGAGGTCTCTCCCACGGCAGAGCACGAGTTCCACCTGGCCCCGCGCCACGCCAGCTACCAGTTCGACGGTGCGCTCGGCACCTGGGACTACCAGCAGCTGCAGCGTGGGTACCAGGTGTACAAGGAGGTCTGCTCCGCCTGCCATTCGCTGAAGCTGGTCGGGCTGCGCAACCTGGCGGAGCTGGGCTATACCGAGGCCGAGGTGAAGGCGGAGGCGGCCAGCTGGGTCGTTCCCGGCATCGACCCGGTCACGGGCGAGGCCAGCACCCGGCCGGGCACGCCGACCGACTATTTCCCCTCGCCCTATCCCAATGACGTGGCGGCGGCGGCGGCCAACAACAATGCCGTGCCACCCGACCTGTCGCTGATCACCAAGGCGCGCCATCACGGCACGGAATATGTCCGTTCGCTGCTGACCGGCTATCGCAATCCGGACACCTTCTCCGTCGACGGCAAGCGGCTGAAGGAGGAGTTCCCCGACTTTGAAACGCCGGCCGGGCTGCACTTCAACCCGTATTTTCCCAACCTCAACCTCGCCATGGCGCCGCCACTGACGACGCCGGGGCAGGTGACCTATGCCGATGGCACCGATCCCACGATCGAGCAGATGGCGACGGATGTGTCCGCCTTCCTGACCTGGACCGCGGAACCCACGCTGGTGCGGCGCAAGCAGACCGGCTGGCCGGTGCTGGGCTTCCTGCTGTTTGCCACGGTGCTGGCCTGGTATGCCAAGAAGCAGGTCTGGGCGCCGGTGAAGCCGAAGAAGCGCAAGGGCGCGGTCACCGCCACCGCGACACCGGGCGACCACGAGGCGTGAGAGGGCCGGAACGGCTGCAGGCGCTGGTCCGCACCGTTCCGGACTTCCCCGCCGCGGGCATCCTGTTCCGCGACCTGTCTCCGCTGCTGGCGGATGCCGCCGGCTTCGCCCACGCGATCGATCTGCTGGCCGCCCTCGCGACGGAGGCCGGACCGCTGCCGGACGTGATCGCCGGCATGGAAGCCCGCGGCTTCATCTATGGCGCGGCGCTGGCCGCGCATCTGCGCATCGGCTTCGTGCCGCTGCGCAAGGCGGGCAAGCTGCCGCCGCCGGTGATGGCGACCGACTACACGCTGGAATATGGCACCGCGCGGCTGGAGATGTCGGCCCTGGCGGTGCGGCCCGGCCAGCGCGTGCTGCTGGTGGACGATCTGCTGGCGACCGGCGGCACTACGCTGGCCGGGGCACGGCTGCTGCGGCAGGCGGGCGCGACTGTCGACCGTGCATTGTTCGTGATCGCGCTGGACGATGCGGGCGGCCATACGGCGCTGGCGGAGCAAAGTATCACGCCCGCAGCCCTGCTCCACTGCTGAGCGGCTGCGGCTGGCCGCCATGGCACCTTTGGCCCGGCCGCGCATTGGCAGGGCAGGGTATCTTCTCTACGCCACGGGGTCATGGAACATCAGGCACTTGTAATCGCGCTGATCGGCGTGCTGGGGATCGGCGCGCAGTGGATTGCCTGGCGCACCGGCTGGCCGGCGATCGTCCTGATGCTGGCGGCGGGGTTCATCGCCGGACCGGGTCTGCACCTGATCGATCCGCACGCCGCCTTCGGCGACCTGCTGGAGCCGCTGGTCTCGATCGGCGTGGCGCTGATCCTGTTCGAAGGCGGCCTCAGCCTGGAATTTCGCGAATTGCGCAAGGTGGGCGACGCGCTGTGGCGGCTGGTCGTCTTCGGCGTGCCGCTGGGCTGGCTGTTCGGCAGCCTGGCGCTGTACTACATCGCCGGCCTGGTCTGGCCGGTCGCGATCCTGTTCGCCGGCATCCTGGTGGTGACAGGCCCCACCGTGGTCATGCCCTTGCTGCGGCAGGGCAGCGTGCAGCAACGCCCCGCCGGTATCCTGAAGTGGGAAGCCATCGTAAATGATCCGGTCGGCGCGCTGTGCGCCGTGATCGCGTACGAATATTTCCGCCTGTCGCAGGAAGGCGCCACCCTGGTGGAGGTCGTCGGGCCGCTGCTGGTCGCCGCCGTGCTGGCGGGCGGCATCGGCTATGGCGCGGCCTGGCTGATCGCCTGGGCGTTCCCCCGCGGCCTGATCCCCGAATATCTGAAGGCGCCGGTGCTGCTGGTGACGGTGGTCGGCGTGTTCGTCGGCTGCAACCTGATCGCGCATGAGGCCGGGCTGGTGGCGGTGACGGTGATGGGCATCGCGCTGGCCAACATGCCTGCGGCGGGCCTCAGGTCGATCCACTCCTTCAAGCAGAATGTGGCGGTGCTGCTGGTTTCCGGCCTGTTCATCCTGCTGTCGGCCAGCCTGAACGTGGAAGAGCTGGCGAGCTTTGAATGGCGTTTCGGCGCCTTCCTGCTGGCGCTGCTGTTCCTGGTGCGGCCGGCCACCGTGCTGCTCAGCCTGCTGGGCAGTTCCGTGCCATGGAACGAGCGGCTGTTCGTGGCATGGATCGCGCCGCGCGGCATCGTGCTGGTGGCGATTTCGGGCCTGTTCGCGCTGCGCCTGAACGAGCTCGGCTATGCCGATGGCTCCATCCTGATCGGCCTCAGCTTCGCGGTGGTGGTGGCGACCATCGTGGCGCATGGCTTCACGCTGAACCTCGTCGCCCGGCTGCTGAAGATCAAGGGGGAGACGCGCCCCGGCCTGCTGATCGTCGGCGCGACCCCGTGGACCGTGGCGCTGGCCAAGCAGATGCACGACCTGGAAACGCCCGTGCTGCTGGTGGACGGCAACTGGACCCGGCTGAAGCCCGCCCGGGCCGCGGGCCTGCCGACCTATCACGGCGAGATCCTGCACGAGGCGACGGAGGACAAGCTGGACCTCACCCCGTTCCAGGTGCTGGTCGCCGCCACGGACAACGAGGCCTACAACACGCTGGTCTGTTCGGAGTTCGCGCCGGAGATCGGCACGGACCGCGTCTACCAGCTGGGCGACCGGGTGGACGAGGAAGACCACCGCGCGCTGCCCGCATCGCTGCGCGGCCGCGCGCTGTTCGCCGATGCGATCACGCCCGAACAGCTGGCGGCCTGGCAGGACGAAGGCTGGGTGTTCCGCCGCACCCGCCTGTCGGAACAGTTCGGCCTGGCGGAGGCGCGCGAGGCGTTGCCCGAAGGTGCGCAGACGCTGCTGCTGCTGCGCCCCGGCGGGCAGATGCGCTTCTTCACCCATGCCAGCGCGCCCGAGCCGCAGGAAGGCGACACCATCATCTCCTTCGGCCCGCCGCGCCAGCGCACGCCGGAGGACGCCGCCGCCCGGCGCGCCGGCCGCCGCGAACAGACCATCACCGCAGAGGGAGCAACATGACAGCCACCATCCGAACGACCCTGCTGGTTTCCGGAATGCTGGGTGCCGTATTGCTGGCCGGATGCCGCGATGCCGGGTCCGATCCGGCGCCCGAGGCTTCGCCCACGGCGCAGGAGCCGCCCGTGATCAGCGTGCCCAGCGCCACCCCGTCGGAAACCGCCGTCGCCTCCATCATCCGTCCTGACGTGGCCAGCGAGCCCGCCGTCGACCTCCCGCCGGAGCCGCTGGCGCTGACGGTGTCCTTTCCGGAAGGGGCCCGACTGACCCAGGAGGCGGAGACGCAGCTGACCGGCATGCTGGAGGCGAAGGCGCTGAAGGAAGGCTGGCCGATCGTGCTGCGCGGCCACAGCGACAGCGACGGCACGGACGGTGCCAACCTTGCCACATCGCGCCGGCGCGCGCAGGCCGTGGCGGACTGGCTGGTCGCGCACGGCATCGACAAGGCGCGCATCCGCGTCATCGCGCTGGGCGAACAGAACCCGGCGGCACCCAATGCCCGGCCGGACGGCACGCCGGACGACGCCGGTCGCGCCCGCAACCGCCGGGTGGAGATCACCGTCGCCGCGCCTGAAGGCGGAGGCGCCTCTGCTGGGCAAGAGGAGCAGCGCGGCCCGAGCGCGGCGCAGCGTCTGACGCAGGATTAGGGAGAACGCCGCGCATCACGCTTGCGATCGGTCGCGACCGGTGGCATTTGCGCCTGGCGCGAGCGGGTATAGCTTAGTGGTAAAGCTCCAGCCTTCCAAGCTGGCTATGCGGGTTCGATTCCCGCTACCCGCTCCACTTTCCTTCCCCTTTGACACCGGCTGCCCGATATACGACATTTGCGGTCGTAATGTCCTGAGGGGGGGTGGATCATGGCGCGTATGGCCAGGCTGGACCGGTTGCTGACGCTGGTCGGTGCGCTGAACGATACGGCCGACGGGCTGACGCTGGACGAGATGGCGGAGGCGATCGGCACCGATCGCCGCACGGCGGAGCGGTTGCGCGACGTCATCCGCCTGCATTTCGAGCTGGACGAGGACGTAGTCGAACGCCGCAAGCGGTTCCGCATTCGCGGCACCTTGCGGCGGGTCTATACCCGACCCAACGCCGCCGAACTGGCCGCGCTGCAGACCGCGGCGGAAGGAGCACGGCGCGAAGGGGCAGCCCATGCGCCGCTGCTCGAGACGCTCGGCAGCAAGGTGCGCGCCGCGCTCGACGACCGGGAAAAGCGCAAGCTGGACCCTGATCTGGAGCCGCTCGCCCGGCTGCAGCGGCAATTCGTGCCCGCTGGTCCGCTGGCGCCGGGCGAATCGTCCGCGCTGGCGCAGGTGCAGGGCGCGATCATGGCCGGGCAGTGCCTGGAGTTCGACTATCTTCGCGAAGGGTGGGACGAGCCGCGCTGGCGCCGGGTGATTCCGGTCGGGCTGATCCACGGCCCCGTCACCTATCTGATCGGGCAGATGCCGGGCCGGGACCGCCCGCCCGCCCCCTACCGCCTGGACCGCATGAGCGACCCGCGCATCGGCAACGAGCCGGGCTGCCCCGACGAGACATGGGATCTGGACGCCTGGATGGCGGGCAGTTTCGGTATCTGGCGGGAGGAGGGGCACGACGTGGTCCTGCGCGTCGCCCCGGCCGCCGTGTCACGCGCGCGCGCCTGGCGCTTCCACCCCGGGCAGGTGGTGGAGGAGGATGGTGACGAGCTGCTGGTGCGGTTCCATGCCGGCGGCCTGCGCGAGATCGCCGACCACCTGTTCACCTGGGGCGGGGAGGTCCGCATCGAGGGGCCGGAGGAGCTGCGCAGCGTCATGCGCGAACGGCTGGCGGCGGCGGGCGCCTGCCTTTAATATTCCGCGCTGATCCTGATGCCGTAGCTGGCTGGCCGGGCCGGTTGCGCGATATCGGCGCTGGTGAAGAAATTGCGCGTCAGGTCGTATTCGCGGTTGAAGATGTTGCGGCCCCACAGCGCCACCCGCCACGATCCGTCCGCCGGTGCCAGCGCGAGTTCGGCATTGGCCACGAAATAGGCCGGGATGTCGTAGGTCTCGCCCAGCCATGAAGGGTAGCGGCTGCGCCAGGTCAGCGTGGAGCCGGGCGTCAGGGTCAGCCCGTTCAGCGGCAGCTCCCAGGCGATCTGCGCGCCGGCGGACCAGCGCGGGAAGGGGATCGTCTCGCCGGCACGGTCCACGAAGACCGCCTGCCTCGCGGCGCGGCTGGCGGGCACGTCCAGATCCTCAAACTCGAGATATTGCCCATGCTTGAACCCGGCAAAGGGCGCCAGCAGCAGGCCGGGCAGCGGGGTCAGCGCCAGCTCCACCTCCGCCCCGGCGATGCGCGAGCGGTCCGCATTGGTGAAGCGCCCAACCGGCCCGTTCGCGCCATAGACGGCGGACAGCACCTGCTGGTCCCGGTAATCGTACCAGAACGCCGCCGCATTGACCTGCGCCCAGGGTGCCGGCTGGCTCTTGATGCCCAGTTCGTAGGCGTACAGCGTCTCGGGCGCGAAGGGCTCGATCCCGCTGCGATCGCCGGTGTTATAGGTGGTGAAGCCGCCCGACTTCACGCCCCGGCTGGCCGAGGCATAGAGCAGCAGGTCGTCGGCCGGGGACCATTCCAGCGCCAGCTTGCCCGTCAGCGGCTGCATGCGGGTGCGGGCGTCGGTGGGCGGCAGGGCCTGCGCACCGCCGAACGCCGAGCCGAACCCCTGCAGTTCGCGCGTCTCCTCCTCGTAGCGCAGGCCGGCGACCAGCTTCCATTGCGGCGACAGCGCCAGCTCGGCTTGCCCGAACACCGCCAGGGACTCGACCTCCTGCGCGTAAGTCACGCGGGCATAGGTGCCGTAGACGTCGATGAAGTCGCTGAAATAGCGTTCGTCCAGCTGCTGCTGCGACCAGTAGGCCCCCGCAGTCCAGGCCAGCGCGCCGGTGCTGCCGGCCAGGCGCAGCTCCTGCGACCAGACCTCCACCTCGCTGCCGAAGAAGGTGTCCGCCTCGACACTGGCGCTGGCGTCCCAGTCGCCGAACTGCCGCCGGTCGAGCCGGTCGTAGCTGGTCAGGCTGGTGAGCGTGACCGCGCCGAAATCGTAGGCCAGCCGGGCGGAGGCGCCGCGGCTGTCATTGTCCACGCCGGGCTTCGCGCCTTCGTCCAGGCCGGTATCGGCGGCCAGCCGCGGCGAGATGCCCCAGCCGGTGGCGAAGCGGTCGCGGTCCGCCGGGATCACCGGCCCGGCGCCGGCGCGGGTGGGCAGGTCGTTCAGCAGGTACAGGCCGACCGCTTCGGATCGGTCGCGGCCCCAGTGCAGGTCGAGCAGCGCATCGAAGCCGCTGCCCGCCGGGCGGATCGCCAGCAGCGCGCGGGCACCCAGCCGGTTCGCATCGCCCAGGCTCCGGCCATTGTCGCGGTTGGTCTGGTACGCGCCGCCCTGCTGCGTGGCACCCGCCAGCCGCAGCGAAACACCATCGGCTAGCGGCGCGTTCAGGTGCGCCTCCCCCAGCAGCGCGCCGAAGCGGCCCAGTTCCAGCGTGGCGCCGGCGCCCAGCGCATCGGTTGGCCGGTTGGTGACGAAATTGACCGCGCCCCCGGTGGTGTTGCGGCCATACAGCGTGCCTTGCGGGCCGCGCAGCACCTCCACCCGGGCGATGTCGAACAGCAGGCCCTGCGTCATCGCGGGCACCGGCTGGGCGACCTCGTTGACATAGACGCCCACGCTGGGCGCATTGTTGGTGGCGTAATCCTGGAAGCCGACGCCCCGCAGGCGGAACTGCGGCGCGCCGCCGCCGAAGGCCGGCTCGATCTCCAGGCTGGGGGTGGCATCGGCCAGCCCGTTCACATTGGTGATGCCGCGCTGCGCCAGAACGGTATCGTCGATGACGCTGAGTGCGATACCGACATCCTGCGCCGCCTGCTCGCGCCGTTGGGCGGTGACCAGGATCGGCTCGCCCTCCGCTTCCTCCGCCAAGGCCGGGGTGGTGAGGGCAAGCAGGGTGACGGCAGGCAGCAGGATCTTCATGGCGGTGGCGCAATAGCGGTCCTGCTGCACCTGCACACCCCGCCCCTCGATTTGCTTGCGAAGAAGTGGCAGAAACGCCACGGCAGCGGGATGCAGCGCATGACACTTGATCGCAGGAGCGTGCTGGCCGGCGGGGCCGGAGTGGCCGGCCTGCTGATGGCCGGGCCGCTTCGCGCGCAGACGGCGGAGGCGGCGGCGCGCACCGGGCCGCGCAATCTGATCACCGACGTGGCCGGCCTCACCGTCGGGCAGGCCGACGATCCACGTATTCGCACCGGCGCCACAGTGATCCTGGGGGACGGCCTGTTGCAGGCGGCAATCGACGTACGCGGCGGCGGGCCGGGCACGCGCGAGAGCGACGTGATGGACGCGCACAATCTGGTCCATGCGGTCAACGCCGTGACCCTGTCGGGCGGATCGTCCTACGGCCTCGCCGCCGCCGATGGCGTCGCGGCGGAGCTGGGCGCGCGCGGCATCGGCTATGGCGGCCTCGCCAGCGCGGGCGTGCCGGTGTCGCCCATCGTGACGGGTGCGATCCTGTATGACCTGGCCAATGGCGGTGACAAGGCATGGGGCGCGCAGCCGCCCTACAACGATCTGGGCCGCCGCGCCCTGGCTGCCGCCGGCGCGGAGTTTGCGCTGGGCACGGAAGGCGCGGGCTATGGTGCGATGGCGGGCGGGCTGAAGGGCGGCATCGGTTCCGCCTCCACGCTGGCCAGCGGCGGCTTCACCGTCGGGGCGATCGTGGCGGTCAATTCGCTTGGGTCTGTCGTGGCGCCGGGCACGCGGCACTTCTGGGCCAGCCCGTTCGAACTGGAGGGCGAGTTTGGCGGCCTGCCGCCCCGCGCCTTGCGCGCCAACCCGGAGGAATGGGGCCTGTCCAAGCTGGCGCGGGCGCGGGAGAACACCACCATAGCGTGCGTCGCCACCGATCTGGCGCTGACCACCACGGAGCTGAAGCGCGTGGCGATCATGGCGCAGGACGGCCTCGCCCGCGCGATCCGCCCGGTGCACACGCCGTTCGACGGCGACGTGGTGTTCGCGCTCGCCACGGGCAAGCGGGAAGCGCCGGTGGAGGAGATGGCGCGGCACATGGCCGTGCTGCAAGCCGGCACGATCGCCGCCGACACGCTGGCCCGCGCGGTGGCGCGCGGTGTGTTCGCGGCCACCCCGCCGCCGGGCGCGGACGTCACCTGCTGGCGCGACCTGCCCGAACAATGAGCCGCCTCTGGCCGGTACTGGTGGGGCTGGTCCTGCCGCTGGCGCTGATCCTGGCGAGCGCCCTGCTGGTGCCCGATGATGCACCCCGCCTGCTGGGCATCAGCCTGGCAAACTGGTGCCTGTTCGCGTGCGCGCCGGTGACCACCGCATTACTGGCGGTCTGCTATCGCTGGGGTCCGCGCGCATGACGCTGGCTGTGTTTCTCGCCATCATGGCGCTGTCGCTCGGCATCGCACTGTGGTCCCGCCGGGGGCATGGGCAGCAGGGCGCGCGCGCCTTCTTCACCGCATCCGGCCAGTTCGGCGCGGTGCTGTTCTTTTTCCTGTCGGTGGGGGAGACCTACTCCATTGCCAGCATGCTGGGCTTCCCCGGCGGGGTCTATGATGGTGGCGACGCCTTTGTGCTGTGGTTCTTCGGCTACATCCTGCTGGCCTGCTGCTGCATCTATTTCCTGGGGCCGTGGATCTGGCGGGCGGGGCGGCTGTATGGCAGCGCCACCATCCCTGACTTCTTCCGCGACCATTGGGGCAGTCGGCCGCTGGAGCTGCTGATCGCGATCACCTCCATCATCCTGCTGCTGCCGATCGGCACCATGCAGTTCACCGGCCTCCGGCTGGTGCTGGGCGGGCTGGCACCGGAGGCGCGGCCGGTGCTGCTGACGGGTGCGGCGGGGCTGCTGTGCTTCGCCTATGTGGTGATCGCCGGCCTGCGCGCCTCCGCCTTCGTGGCGGTGCTGAAGGACCTGCTGATGATGGGATCGATCCTGCTGGTGGGCGGGCTCGCCATCGCGGACTGGCAGGCGGTGCCGGCCGTAGCGCAAGCCGTACCCGCGCCCGCCGCCACGCAGCCGGACATGGTGTTCGCCATCTCCACCATCCTGCTGCAGGCGGTCGGCTTCACCATGATCCCGCAGAACTGGGCCTTCCTGTTTTCCGCCAAGAACCCGCAGGCGATCCGCCGCGCGCAGGTGGCGGCCCCGCTCTACATGCTGATGTTCCCGCTGCTGATGGCGACCGCCACCTATGCGCAGGGGCATGGCATCGTGCCTTCCGAGCCTGACTACGTGTTCCTGGCCGTGGCGGAGGTGCTGCTGCATCCGGCGGCCATGGGGCTGGTGATGGCGGCAGTGGCGCTGTCGGGGCTGGTGATCCTGTCCAGCGTGTGCCTGGCGATCGGCCCGCTGGTCACGCGCAATTTGGCACCGAACCTGGGCAGCGCGGCGCAGCAGCGCTGGAGCCGGTGGGTCGTCGCCGCCTTCCTGCTGCTCAGCCTGCTGAGCGCGGAGAGCGGGGGCACGCTGATGGCTCGGCTGAACAATCTGTTCTATTTCGGGGTGGTGCAGACCCTGCCCGGCTTCATCGCCGCCCTGCTGCTGCCCCGCGTGCCGGTGGCGGCGGTGATCGGCGGGATCGTGGCGGGCGACGGGCTGGTGCTGGCGCTGTGGCTGGGCAATGTGCCAGTCGGCGGGCTGAATCTCGGCGTGATCGGCCTCGCCGCCAATATCGCGGTGCTGGCCGGGGTGACGCTGCTGCGCCCGCGCAATGGCGGGCGCAGCGTGGTGTCGGCGGTGCGGGCGGGCGAAGCCTAGCCGAACTTGCCCTCGAACTGCGGCACGACCGTCTCTGTTGGCGGGCGGCTGAGGTCGGTATCGGCCACCTCGTCCGTATGCACATGGAAATGCACCAGGTTCGCCGGGCCGAAATGGGTGGTGATCGCCGCGTCGGTCGCATCACGGCCCCGTGCCATCACGATCCGGCCCACGCGCGGGCGGTTGTGGCGCGCGTCGAAAGTGTACCAGCGCCCGCCAATATAGGCCTCGAACCACGCGGAGAAATCCATCGGCGCGTCGACCGGATCGACGCCGATATCGCCCAGATAGCCGGTGCAGTAGCGCGCCGGGATGTTGATCTCCCGGCACAGGGTCACCGCCAGATGGGCGAAGTCGCGGCACACGCCGACCTGTTCATGCCAGGCGTCGGAGCCGGACCGGGTGTTGCGCGCATGGTGGTACCCGAACTCGACCCGGTCATGCGCCAGCGCCACCAGCGCCTGCACCTTGTCCCATCCGCTGGCGAGGTGCGAAGTCGCGCCCCACGCCTCCTGCGTCAGCCGGCCGACCTCGCAGTAACGGCTGCCCAGCAGGTAGACGAGCACCTCGTCCGGCAGCTCCGACACTGGATGCTGCACGGCATCGGGCACCACCGGATCGGCCGTGTCCGGCACCTCGATCACGAAATCGCTGCGCACCCAGGTGTCGCCGGGCGGCAGTACGCAGCGGGTGGCGTGATTGCCGAACCCGTCGCGGAAATGGTGCAGCTGGATCTCCGGCTCAGTTACGATCCGCTGCAGCGTGCGCAATTGCGGTTCGTGCTCGGGCAGGACACTGAGCAACAGATTGGTCGGGATCGGCTGCCAGGTGCGGAAGCAGATGTCGAAACCGGTGCGGATCAGCATGGGCGAGACCCCCTGTATGTGTTGACGGCAACCATGCGCATGGGCTTCTCCTGCCGGAATGACCGAACCAGTGCTTTGCCCGGCAGACCCCGCCCCCGTCACCCTGATCGGGCCGCCTCTCGCGCCCGGGCCCCTGCTGTTCCTGGGCGATCATGCCGGGGCGCTGATTCCGCGATCCCTGGGCACGCTGGGCGTGGGGGAAGCGGATCGGCGCCGGCATATCGCGCTGGACATAGGGGTCGGACAATTGGGGCGGCTGCTGGCTGAACACTTTGGTGCAACATTTGTTTCGCAGACCTATTCACGGCTGGTGGTGGACTGCAACCGCGACCCGTTCAGCGCCGACGCCATGCCGCATGTCAGCGACGGCACCGCCATTCCCGGCAATAGGGATCTGTCCGGTGAGGCGAGGGCCGCCCGCATCGCGGCGATTCACGAGCCCTATCACCGGGCGATCGCCGATCTGCTGGACGAACGCCGCGTGGCGGGCCTGCCGACCATCCTGGTGGCGCTGCACAGCTTCACGCCGGTCTTCGGCGCGGAGGAGCGCCCGTGGCAGGCCGGCGTGATCCATGGCGGGCCGGGCTCCGACTATGGCCGCCGCGTGCTGGCGGGCCTGCGGCAGGTGCCCGGACTGACGGTGGGGGACAACCAGCCCTACGCCTTCGACGACACCGATTACACGGTCCCCCGCCACGCCTTCCCCAATGCCCTGCAATGGCTGGAAATAGAGATCCGGCAGGACCTGCTGGAGGCGGACGACCAGGTGGCCGAGGTCGCCCGCTGGCTCGCCCCCGTGCTGCAAGCAGCGATGGAAGGCTAGGCAGCGCCGCGGCGCAGCATTACAAGCACCGCCGATGGCTTCCGAACCGCGCCCCCACGCCCCGCACCGTATCGTGTTCGCCAATGAAAAAGGCGGCACGGGCAAGTCGACCACCGCCGTGCATGTCGCGGTCGCGCTGGCCTATGGCGGGGCCAGGGTCGCGGCGATCGACCTGGATCACCGCCAGCGCACGCTGCACCGCTATTTCGAGAATCGCATCGACACGGAAAAGCGCCGGGAGATCGAGCTGCCCGGCGCCCGGTTCGACGTGTTCGCCCCGACGGGTGACGACCCGGCCGACATCGCCGCGCTGGAAGAGCGCGTGGCGGAGCTGGGGCAGGGCATGGACGTGGTGCTGTTCGACACCGCCGGGCGCGACGATCCGCTGGCCCGCCATGCGGCGGCGCAGGCGGACACGCTGGTCACGCCGATGAATGACAGCTTTGTCGATTTCGACCTGATCGGCCAGGTGGATGCGGAGACCTTCAAGGTCCGGCGGCTGAGCTTCTATGCCGAACTGATCTGGGAAGCGCGCAAGAAGCGCGCCATGCGCCAGCTGGAGGACGGCGAGCGTCGGCGGGAGATGGACTGGCTGGTGGTGCGCAACCGCGTGCAGCGGCTGGACGCGCGCAACCAGAAGCGGATCGACCAGGCGCTGTACGAATTGTCGCAGCGGGTCGGCTTCCGCGTGGCGCACGGCCTGTCCGAACGGGTGATCTATCGCGAGCTGTTCCCCAGCGGGCTGACCCTGCTGGACAAGGGGCATCTGGGCGAGCTGGGCACCAGCCACCTGGTCGCCCGGCAGGAACTGCGCACGCTGGTCGCGGCGCTGAACCTGCCGCGCTTCACCCCTGTGGCCGGCAGCTCCGCCGCCGCGCCCGATTACCAGGCCGCCTGAGCATGGCAAAATTCCTGATCATCGCCCTGCTGGCCGTGCTGGTGTGGTGGATGGTCACCGGTCGCTGGCCCTGGCAGGCCAAGCCGACCCGCCTGCAGCGGCAGACCGATCGTGCGCGCAAGCTGCTGTCCGTGCCCGCCGGCGCCACCCGGCCTGACATCCACGCCGCGCATCGCCGGCTGATCGCCACCGTCCACCCGGACCGGGGCGGCAGTACCGCCATGGTGCACCGCGCCAACGAGGCGCGCGACCTGCTGATCGCGCAACTGCCCGTCGAACATCAGATTCCATCGTCCAAGGAGGACCAATGAGCCACCAGTTCCACCCAACCGTGCTGCGCGAATACGACATTCGCGGGATCATCGGCGAAACGCTGGGGGCGGAGGATGCCCGCGCCATCGGCCGCGGCTTCGGCACGCTGCTGCGCCGCGCCGGCGGCAAGCTGGTGGCGGTCGGCTATGACGGCCGCGTCAGCAGCCCGATGCTGGAACATGCGCTGGTCGAAGGCCTGACCGCCAGCGGCTGCGACGTACGCAAGATCGGCATGGGGGCGACGCCCATGCTGTATTATGCCGAGGCGTCAGACGAACAGGTTGATGGCGGCATTCAGATAACCGGCAGCCACAATCCCGCCAATTATAACGGCTTCAAGATGGTATTTCAGGGGCGTCCGTTCTTTGGCGCCGACATCCAGACGCTGGGCCGGATGGCGGCGGAAGGTGATTGGGACGACGGAACGGGCGAAGTGCACGCGCTGGATGTCATGGACGCTTACATAGAGCGCCTGCTGACCGGTCTGGAAGGTGTGGACCCGGAAGAGCTCGGCAAGCTGCGGATCGGCTGGGACGCGGGCAACGGCGCCGCCGGCCCCGCGCTGGAGCTGCTCGCCGCCCGTCTGCCGGGGGAGCATCATCTGCTGTTCACCGAAGTTGATGGCAATTTCCCCAATCATCATCCCGATCCCACTGTCCCGGAAAACCTTAAGGATCTGCAAAGGCTGGTCGCGGAGAAGAACCTCCATTTCGGTGTGGCTTTCGACGGGGACGGCGACCGGATCGGCGCGATCGACGGCGAAGGGCGCATCATCTGGGGCGATCAGCTGCTGATGATCTATGCCGAGGACCTGCTGCAGCGGCAGCCGGGCGTGACGATCATCGCCGACGTGAAGGCCAGCCGCGCGCTGTTCGATCAGGTGGCGGCACATGGCGGCAAGCCGCTGATGTGGAAGACGGGCCACAGCCTGATTAAGTCCAAAATGAAGGAAACGGGCTCTCCGCTGGCCGGCGAGATGAGCGGGCACGTGTTCTTCGCTGACACCTATTACGGGTATGACGATGCGCTGTATGCCGGCATCCGCCTGATCGCCGCCTGCGCCCGGCTGGGCAAGTCGGTGACGGAGCTGAGGAGCGCCATGCCGGCGATGCTCAACACGCCGGAGATGCGCTTCCAGGTCGACGAAAGCCGAAAGTTCGCCGCGATCGACGAGGTGAAGGACCGGCTGTCGAAGACCGATGCGGACGTCAACGACACCGATGGCGTGCGCGTGACCAGCGACGATGGCTGGTGGCTGCTGCGCGCCAGCAACACGCAGGACGTGCTGGTCGCCCGCGCCGAAAGCTACACCCAGGAAGGTCTGGACCGGCTGATGGGCCAGATCGACGAGCAACTCGCGGCATCCGGTCTGGAGCGCGGCGAACAGGCGGCACACTGATGCTGCGGCGCCTTCTGTTCGCAGTGGGCGCCATCGCCCTCCTGCCCGCCACCCCGGTGGCGGCGCAGGAGGCGCAAGCGACCGACGAGGGCATCCGCGGCTTCGCGCAGGCGCTGTTCCCGCCGGATCCGCTGACGCCGGAACAGGAGGCACGCATGCCGGCGGCAAGCGTCCTGGCGCAGCAGATCGTGGTGCCGGGCAGCTATGCCAGCCTGATGGCGAAGCTGGCTGGAACGACCTACCGGCCGATGCTGGGACTGCTCGGCCTGGGCAAGATCGACACCCTCTTCGTGGTCAACCAGCTCGGCTTGTCGGTGGAGCAATGGCAGGCGGTGCCCGAACCCAGCCAGGCCGAACTGGCACGCCTGTTCGACTCGGCATACGATCAACGCACCCCTGTCTCCATGGCCGTGGCCACAGATGCCCTGGAGCAGGTCTTTGCCGCAATGGAGCCATCCATGCGTCAGGCCGTGGCCGAGGCCCATGCCCGCCGCTTCACGCAGTCCGAGCTGGAGGAGATGGCAGCCTTCTTCGCCACACCCGTCGGCAAGGCCTATGCAGGCCAGTGGCTTGCGCTGAGTGCCGATCCGCAGATCATGTCTGCCGGCATGGAGGTGACGCCGCGCATGATCCAGGCGATGCCTGACATACAGCAGCGCATGAAGCTTGCTCAGGCGGCCCTGGGCGAACGGCGAAGCTACGCCGACTTTTCGGCTGCGGAACGGAACCGGGCGGCGCAACTTGTCGGCCTGGATCGCGCCACGCTGGACCAGACCGTTGCCGATGCCACGGAGAAATCCCCCCGGAACTAACATCCATTAACCCCGGAACACCTCTCGACGCCCATCCGTTGGCCGCCCGAAGGATACCGGGGCACCCATGCTGATCGCTGATGATATCGCCGACTTGCGGCGAGAGGAACTGTTCGCGCAGATCGCGGAAGCGGGCTTTCCCTGCGTGGGGGCCAAGTCGGCGCTTGCCCGCGGCACGCTGAAGGTGATCGTCGGCCATTCGCTGGAAAGCGCGTGGGACGACGTCAAGATCCACTCCGAACTGCTGGAATGGGCCAAGGGCTGGCGCGCCGACCCGGAAGGGCTGCGCTCGCTGGCGGTGGTCTATGACACGCCAACCGACCTGACGGAGGAGCAGTTCGAGGCGCTGCTGTGGGAGCGGCTGCAATCGCTGGCCGACAAGGACCAGTGGCGTGGGCAACCTTATGACCAGCGCGTCAGCTCCGACCCGACCGACCCGCATTTCTCGCTCAGCTTCGGTGGGGAGGCGTTCTTCGTGGTCGGCCTGCATCCCGGCGCCAGCCGCCCGGCGCGCCGGTTCCGCCACCCCACGCTGGTGTTCAACCTGCATGAACAGTTCGAACATCTGCGCGATGCCGGCCGGTACGAGAAGATGCGCAAGACCATCCTGCAGCGCGACGTGGCGCTGGCCGGATCGGTCAATCCGATGCTGTCCCGCTATGGTGAGACGAGCGAGGCGCGGCAATATTCCGGCCGGCAGGTTGGCGAGGACTGGACCTGCCCGTTCCATGACAAGCGCAGCGAATCGGCCCCGGAATGAGCCTGCACGTCATCCCGCCACGCAGCGGGGCCGCCTTCACCTTGCGCGCAGGGCAGCTGTTGAAGGTGATCGATCCGATGGGGGTGCAGGTGTCCGACCTGCTGGCCTTCAGCGCCGCCGACACAAGGGAGGTGATCAGCAATGGGCGCACCTTCGATTACGAGGAGACCATCGCGCTCACCACCGGCAACCGGCTGTGGTCCAACCGGTCCAACGTGCTGCTGGAGATCGTGGAGGACAGCGTCGGCCGGCATGATTTCCTGCTGACCCCGTGCAGCGAGGCGACCTTTCGCCACTTCTATCCGGACCATCCGGTGCATCGCGGCTGCTTCGGCAATCTGGCGGAGGCGCTGGCGCCCTATGGCGTGGAGCCGGATGCGATCCCCACCGCCTTCAACCTGTTCATGAACGTGCCGGTGGCGCCTGACGGCACGCTGCAGGTCGATCCCCCGGTGTCGGCGCCCGGCGACTTCATCACGCTGCGCGCAGCCATGGATTGCGTGATCGGGCTGACGGCCTGTTCGGCCTATGCCTCCAATGGCGGCAGCTTCAAGCCGATCCATTACCAGCTGCTGGACTAGGGCCGGCCCCTAGCTGGCGATCAGTGCGCCTTCCTGGCCGGCGATCGCCGCAGTACCGCGGATCGCGTTCTTGGCCTGGTACAGCGCCTGGTCCGCACGGCTCATCAAGGTGGCCCGGTCCATGCAGTCGGGTGCCAGCCAGGCCGCGCCCAGCGTGCCCGACACGGCGATGGGCGCCTTCGCCCCGGGGCATTCCACATCCTGCCGCAGCGTGGCCAGCAGGCGGCGCATCGTGCCCGGCAGGTCGGCCAGCAGGTCCGGTTCCGTCAGCAGCAGCACGAATTCGTCGCCCCCCATCCGCCCCGCAAAGGACCCGGCCAGCCAGGATGCGCGCAGCGCCTGCCCCGCCCGGCGCAGCACCTCATCCCCCATTGCATGGCCGCACTGGTCGTTCACCGCCTTGAAGTGGTCCAGATCGATCAGCACCAGCACCAGCGGCGCGCCGTCCGCCTGACAGCGGGCGATGGTCTGGTCCAGATGCGCGTTGCAGCGCTTGCGCGATCCTAGCCGGGTCAGTTCATCGACGTCGGCCGCCTCGCGCAGCGCGGTCTCCAGTTCGTGCCGCTCGGTGATGTCCTGGAACACGCCGAACACGGCCACGGCCTGGCCATCCTGCAGTTCCATCTCGCCCAGCGATCGCACCCGTCGCTCTTGCAGCATGGCGGTCACCATCGTCACTTCCACATCGAAGCCCCGGCCGGTGCGGACGGTCTGGTCCACCGCATCCTGCAACCGCTGGCGATCTTCCGGTGGGAAGAAGTCATAGGCTTCCTCCACGGCGATGGCGCTGCCGGGCGGCAGTTCGAAGATGGAATAAAGCTGGGGAGACCATTCGACGCGTTCGTCGGCCACCGTGAACCGCCATGATCCGATCTGCGCCAGGCGTTCGGCCTGCTGCAATTGCCGGTGCAGCCGCTCCTTCTCGGCCAGCGCCTGCCCGTACTGCTCCGCCACATGGCGCGCGCGCGCTTCGGCGAGACGTGCCGCCAGCAGGGTTTCCAGGACCTGGCCCAGCGTTTCCAGCACCTGCAGGTCCTGCGACGTCGCCTGCCGCGCCTGATTGTCGATGGCGCACAACGTGCCGATCGGCACCGGCGGGCGATCCGGCCGGGTCTCTATCCGCAGCGGTACGCCGGCATAGAAGCGGATATTGGGATCGCCTTTCACCAGCGGATTGTCGCGGAATTGCGGGTCGGCCTGCGCATCGGGCACGATCAACGGGCGGTTGAGCCGCACGGGAACGCGGCAGAAGGACTGTTCCAGCGGTGTCTCGGACACTTGCAGGCCGTACCGGGCCTTGAACCATTGCCGCTGCGCATCGATCAGTGACACCAGCGCGATCGGACAGCCGAGCAGTTCGGCCGCAAGCTGCGCTATCAGGTCGAATTCGCGATCCGGCGGGCTGTCGAGAATCTCGAGCATCCCCAGCGCCTGAACGCGATCTTCCGCACGCGGATCGATCCTGGTGTTGTCTGTCAGCATCATGGTCAGGCGATTAGCACAAGTGCATGAACGGCTGCACCCTCGAGGACTATCCCCGACGGTCTGCCAGCATACGAAAAGGGGCCCGCCGTCAGGCGAGCCCCCTTGTGCAGGCCGTGATCGGCCGTGCCGTCAGGTCAGGGAGCTATCCGTCCCGCTGCGGCCGAGGGAGGAGGTCCGGCCGCCGTCGCGAGCCGTGTCGCTGCTGTCCTTGATGCGCAGATTGTTCTGCACATGCTTCACGCCGGACAGGTCGTGCGTCAGGTCTTCCGCGTGGCGCTTCTGCTGGCGGCTGGTCACCGTGCCATCCAGCGTCACCTCGCCATCCTGCACCGTCACCTGGATCTGCCGCCCGTCCACGTCACGATCATGGGTGATCGTGTCGCACACATCCTCCAGGATGCGCTGGTCGGACCGGGTGTAGTTTGCCGGGCCGGAGCCGCGGTGATCCTGCTCGCGCCGGCGGGCGGCGTCGTCATCGCCGAACCAGCTGGCGACCGTGTCCCCCGCCTTGTCGAAGAAGCCGCGTTCATCGTCGCGCCCGGACCCGTAGCGGTCGCGCGACGGCGCCGCGCCAAAGCTGCCCGCACCGGAACTGGCGCCGTAGGGTCCGTAATTGCCATAGCTGGTGCCCGGTGCCCGGTTCTGGCGCGGGGCGGAGAAATCGTGGCCGCCGAAATCGTTGCTCGTGAAGCTGTCGAAGCCGCGCTGTTCGCCATTGGTCGGCCGGCTGGCGCCATAGCCGCCGCGCGAACGGCCGTCCTCCGACGTGTCATAGCCACGCGACTGTCCGCCGCCGAAGCTGCGGCTCTGGCTGCCGCCATAGCCCTGGCCGCCACGGCCGCCGCTGCGATCATACCGTCCGCGCCCGCCGAAATCGTCATTGTTCCACCCGCTCTCGCCCATCTGACCGTAGGAGCGGTTCTCGTCGCCATAGGAGTAGTCGCGGTCGCTGAACTGTTCGTTCTGGCGGTTGTCGTAGCGGTCATTGCGACCATTCTGATTGCGGTTCATGCGTTCTCTCCAGCTTTGTCGCTGCCAACAACAATCGGGTATCGGCTGGGGCAGCCCTGCAGCGCCGATCCCGCCCGGCCACGCCTGGTGCGGCCGGGGTATGGCAAGAGAACGGTTCGCCGGCGGCAATGGTTGCAACCGTTCGGCGCACAGCCTTCGCAACTGGGCGCACTGGCAGGCGCGGCTTGGCCCGGCGGGGTGGAGCCGCCATATGTCAAAGATGCCCGCCGCCACCTTGCCGCCCGAGATCACCAGCTGGTTCGCGCAGCGCGACTGGCGCGTGCGGCGGCACCAGCAGGAGATGTTCGATGCCGCGCAAGGCGGCGACCATGCGCTGCTGGTGGCCGACACCGGCGCGGGCAAGACGCTGGCGGGGTTCCTGCCCACGCTGGCGGCCTTCTGCCCGTCGCGCGGTGCCGTGCCGGACGGGTTGCACACGCTGTACGTCTCCCCCCTGAAGGCGTTGGCGCATGATGTGCAGCGCAACCTGATGACGCCCGTGGCCGAGATGGGCCTGAAGCTGACGGTGGAGACGCGCAGCGGAGATACCCCGTCCGACCGCAAGAAGCGGCAGCGCAGCCGGCCGCCCAACGTGCTGCTGACCACGCCCGAAAGCCTCAGCCTGCTGCTGTCCTATTCCGACAGTTTCGAGCTGTTTGCCGGGCTGAAGCGCATCGTGATCGACGAGGTGCACGCCTTCGCCACCGACAAGCGCGGCGACCTGCTGGCGCTGGCGCTGTCCCGGTTGCAGGAAATCGCGCCCGGCCTGCAGCGTGCGGCCCTGTCCGCCACCCTGGCCGATCCCGAGGCATTCCGCGGCTGGCTGGCGCCGTGGGGCGAGGTCGACCGGGTCCGGCTGGTGCAGGGAGAGGCCGGCGCCCCGGCGGAGGTGGAGATCCTGCTGCCGCAGGATGCGCGCGTGCCGTGGGGCGGCCATGCGGCGATCTGGGCGATCCCGCAGCTGTACGAACGCATCCGCGCCAACCGCACCACGCTGATCTTCGCCAACACGCGCTTCCTGGCGGAATATATCTTCCAGCATCTGTGGGACGCGAACGAGGACACGCTGCCCATCGGCATCCATCACGGATCGCTGAGCAAGGAAGCGCGCCGCAAGGTGGAAGGCGCGATGGCGGAGGGGCGGCTGCGGGCGCTGGTCTGTACTGCCAGCCTGGATCTGGGCGTGGACTGGGGCGACATCGACTGCGTGGTGCAGATGGGCGCGCCCAAGGGATCGAGCCGGCTGCTGCAGCGGATCGGCCGCGCCAATCACCGGCTGGACCAGTCCTCCCGCGCGCTGCTGGTGCCGGGCAACCGCTTCGAGTTCCTGGAGGCAACCGCCGCCAAGGAGGCCGTCGATCAGGGGCAGCGCGATGGCGAGGACTTCCGCCCCGGCGCGCTGGACGTGCTGGCGCAGCATGTGATGGCCTGCGCCTGCGCCGCCCCGTTCGATGGTGCGGCGCTGCTGGCGGAGATCCGCTCCACGCTCTCCTACGCCTGGGTGGACGAGGCGGTGTGGGACCGCGTGCTCGCCTATGTCTCCACCGGCGGATATGCGCTGAAGGCCTATGACAAGTTTCGCCGGATCACGCAGGAGGCGGACGGCAGCTGGCGGCTGACGCACCCGGAACAGGCCGCACGCCACCGGCTGAATGCCGGCATCATCGTCGATTCGCAGATGCTGGAGGTCCGCTTCGGCAGCAAGAACCGGCCCGGCCGATCGCTGGGCCGGGTGGAGGAACGCTTCGCCGCCGCGCTGCGCCCGGGCGATACCTTCCAGTTCGCCGGGGTGAATGTGGAAGTGGTGCAGGTGCACGACATGGAACTGCTGGTGCGCGCCAGCACCAAGGCGGCCATGATCCCCTCATACGGGGGCTTGCGCCTGCCGCTGACCACCCATCTGGCGGACCGTGTGCGCGAGCTGCTGGTCGATCGCGCTGGCTGGGCCCGCTTCCCCGACGATGTGCGCGAGTGGCTGGAGGTGCAGGACTGGCGCAGCGAGATGCCTGGGCCGGACAGCCTGCTGGTGGAAAGCTTCCCCCATGCGAAGCGCGAATACACCGTCTACTATACCTTCATCGGCTGGAACGCGAACCAGTCGCTCGGCATGCTGATCACCAAGCGGATGGAGGAGCGCGGGCTGATGCCCGGCGGCTTCGTCGCCAATGACTACTCGCTGGCGGTGTGGGGCTACAAGCCGGTGGACGATCCCGCGCCGCTGCTGTCGCCCGACATCCTGACGCATGAATTCGTGGACTGGGTGACGCAATCGCACCTGCTGCGCCGCGCCTTTCGCGAGGTGGCGGTGATCGGCGGGCTGGTGGAGCGGCAGCAGCCCGGCACCCGCAAGAGCGGGCGGCAGGTGACCTTCTCCACCGACCTGATCTACGACGTGCTGCGCAAATACGAGCCCGACCACCTGCTGATCGAGGCCGCCTGGGCCGATGCTCGTGCGCGGATGACCGATGTGGGGCGGCTGGGCGACCTGCTGGACAGCGCCGCGGCGCAGCTCAACCATGTCCGGCTGGACCGGGTCAGCCCGCTGGCCGTGCCGGTGATGGTGATGATCGGGCGCGAGGCGCTGCCGCAGGGATCGTCTGACGACGACCTGCTGCTGGAGGCGGAGAGCCTGGCGGGCGAGGCGATGCGCGGGGATTGAGAGGCGGCGCTTGTCCACCCCATGCTGCGCATGGGGAGGACAGAGATCTCCTCAGCCGGTCACGCCCAGCAGCCGGTCGACCTTGCCGCGCGTGAAGGAATGGTAGGTCGGACGCGTCCGGTCGTAGATGCGGCGGGCGATCGGCTGACCCCACTCGCCCTGTTCCGTCAGGGTCCTGAACAGCGGCTCCACGAACTTGTTGCGACCGACACTGGCCAGGAACGCCTCCGCCTGCGGCACCACCGGCTGGTAGCGGTTGCGCAAACCGGCTTGCAGCCACAGGAACTTCACCTCGGTATTGCCGGTGGCGGACAGGTTCAGCGTGCGGTCCAGCCGGGCCAGCTCCTCTGCGGAGATCGTCTGCGGCAGGGTCTGCAGGAAGCGCATCTGTTCGGCCGCCGACCAGCCGGTCCACGCCTGCGCATCCAGCGTGCGATCCGCGCCATAGGCCCGCGCCGCCGCATCCACCGCGGCGAAAGCCTGATCATCCGCGCGCGCGACATTGGCGGGAATGCCGGTGCCATAGACCCACTGGTCCAGCATCAGCCGCTGTTCCAGTGCCGCGTCACCGCCGATCAGGTTCTCGCGCAGGTCAGCAAGGAACATGGCGGAGGTGGCGGGCTGGAACGCGTGCCGGTCGAACCAGCTGCGCAGCCACGGATCGAAGCGGTCCCGGCCGACGATGCTTTCGGCGGTGTGCAGGAACAGCGCGCCCTTGTCGTAAGTGATGGTCGAATTGTAATCGAGCGGATCGAGCCCGTCGGGCGTGCGCAGCGCGGTGCCGGGTGCATTGGCGCCCAGTTCCTCCACCGCTTCCACCACGCCGGCATAGCTCAGCGCGCGTTCCTGCCCGGCGCGGGTGTCGCCGAACACCACTTCCGAAATGCGATTTTCCAGATAGGAGGTCACGCCTTCGTTCAGCCAGCCATCGCGCCAGCTGGCATAGGTGACCAGATTGCCCGACCAGCTATGCGCCAGCTCATGCGCCACCAGCCCGGTCAGCGACCGGTCGCCGGCGATGAAGGTGGGGGTGAGGAAGGTCATCACCGGGTTCTCCATCCCCCCATACGGGAAGGAGGGCGGCAGCACGATCATGTCGTAGCGGCCCCAGCGATAGTCGCCATACAGCCCCTCGGCCGCATCGATCATCGCTTCGGTGTCCACCAGCTCGGCCGCGGCGCGGTCCAGCGTCGCCGGCTCCGCCCACACGCCGGAACGGGGGCCAAGCGGGCGGAAGTCGATGTCGCCGGCGGCCACCGCGATCAGATAGGGCGCGACCGGCTGGTCCATGGTGAAGGTGAAGGCGCGGCGGCCGCCACCCACATCCTGCGCATCGCCCTGCCGGATGCCCGACATCACCACGTCCAGCGTCGCCGGCGCGGTGACCCGCGCGTGCCAGGTCTGGCGGATGCCGGGGCTGTCCTGCGTGGGGATCCAGGTGCGGTTGTTGATCGCCTGCCCCTGGCTGAACATGAAGGGGTGCTCGCCGCCAGCGGTCTGCTGCGGCGCCAGCCATTGCAGCGCGTCCGCCCCGGCGCCGGACGTGTAGTTGACCGTGATCTGCCGGGCATCGCCGATCCGCACCGTTACCGGCTCCCCCTTGCCGGCGATGGTCTCCCCCACGGTGAAGGGGATCTGGCTGCCACCGGGCGCGGTGATCCCGCTGATCTGCAGGCCCCTGGAGTCGAGGATGATCTCCTGCGCACCGGACGCAGCGGCGATGTCGAGCGTGGCGGTGCCGCCCACCGTCTGTGCCCGGAAATCGAGCGCGAGGTCGAGGTCGACATGGGTGACCCGCGCGATTTCAGGCCGGGCGAAAGTATATTCGTCACGCGCCTCCGCCGTGGTCAGGACCGGCGAGATCATGCGGTCGGCCTGTTCTCCGCCCACGGTGGTGCAGGCGGCAGTAAGGCATAGGGCAGCAGGGGCCAGCAGGCGCATCGAGATCTCCGGGGGAAAGAAAGGCGTGTTGCCCGCACGTTAGGCGCGGGCAAGCAGGCTTGTCCACTTTCCGGCCGGCCGGGACAGGGCCGGTCCGTTACACCCAGGCGAATGCGTCGCGCAGGCGGGCCGCGCCGTCCGTGGCGAACCAGGCGCCGTGGGCGAACACCACCTTGTCCGGCGCCAGTTCGACCATCGTGCGGATGTCTGACCGGGCCTGCTCCCCGCCGGCCAGCAGCGCGGCACGCACATGCAGCGCGGGACGGCCGACATTCCCGCGTACCAGCCGGGCCGCCAGCGCGGTGACCGGCGGCAGCCTTGCCGGTTCCAGGTTCTCCACCAGATCGGTCAGCACCAGCGTCCGGCTGGGTTCGTGCAGCAGCCACGCCTCGGCCAGGCCCAGGCCGCGGACCAGCCCCTGCCGGATGGTGCCGGACCATTCCGGCGGCGCCGTCTCGCCCAGATCACGGTCGAGGCGCAGGCCGGACTTCTTCACCTGCGCCCGGTCACGCAGGCCCGGCACGGCCCAGGTGACCGCCTGGGGAAAGGCCTGCTGCCAGCCTGCCATGAACTGCCAGTGCGCGGTGGTCGGCGCCACCATGTGGCTGATCGGCCCCAATTCGGTGATCGCCTGTGCCAGGGCCGGCGAATGCCGGATGGGGGAGTGCAGCAGCAGCGATCCGTTGCCCAGCCGGATCACGGTCATCCGCACCGGCATGGTCAGCCCCATGGCATGGATCGGCGCGCCATCGACGATCCAGATGCCCTCTGCGACAGGCTTCGGCTTGTCGATCGGGAGGTAGGCACTTGGCCCGGCTGGCTGCCGGCGGGCGGCCCAGACCTTGGCGGCGATCGCGGCAACAGCCAGCGAACCGGCGATCTTCAGATTGCGGGACATGCTGTTCCCCTCAGATGATGGGCTTGCCGCCGGTGACGGCGATCGTCGCGCCCGAGATGTAGCTCGCTTCGTCGCTGGCCAGCATCACGTATGGCGGCGCCAGCTCGCTTGGCTGGGCCGGGCGGCCCAGGGGATAGCTCTTGCCGAACTCCTTCACCTCCTCGGGCGGCATGGTGGCGGGGATCAGCGGGGTCCAGACCGGCCCCGGCGCGACGCAGTTCACGCGGATGCCCTTGTCCGCCAGCAATTGCGCCAGCCCGCCGGTGAAGTTCTGGATCGCGCCCTTGGTGGTGGCATAGGGCAGCAGCGTCTGCTTGGGCATGTCGGCATTCACCGACGTCGTGTTGATGATCGCGGCGCCCTCCCGCATGTGCGGCACGGCGGCCTTCGACAGGTAGAACATGGCATGGATGTTCGTGCGGAATGTCGCTTCCCACTCCTCGTCCGGAATGTCGCCGATATCCTCAAACGTCATCTGGTGCGCGGCGTTGTTGACCAGGATGTCGATCCTGCCGAACTCCGACACCGCCTTGTCCACGATGGCGCGGCAATGGTCGGCGGAGCCAATGTCGCCGGGCACCAGCACCGCCTTGCGCCCCGCCTGCTCGATCCATCGCGCGGTATCCTGCGCGTCCTCATCCTCGTTGAGGTAGGAGATCAGCACGTCCGCCCCCTCCCGCGCGAAGGCGATGGCGACCGCGCGGCCGATGCCGCTGTCGCCGCCGGTGATGACGGCCTTCTTGCCTTCCAGCCTGCCCGACCCACGATAGCTGTCCTCGCCATGATCGGGGCGCGGGTTCATCTTCGCGGTGGTGCCGGGCGTGTCCTGCTGCTGTTCGGGCAAGGGCGGCTGCGCGTTGTCGGGCGTGTCCATCACTTCCTCCTGCATTGTCGCGTGGGCGTATTCTCTCGACAGACAAGCTGGAGCGGCGGGGTTGGTTTCCCGAACGTTGAACGCGCCACAATCCGCCGACCACACCGGCAGGGAACTTCCCGGCAACCGCGCGGCTTCGATGTGCAAACCGTCGATGAAGCAGGAGGCCGATCATGGCGTATGAGTTGTGGTACTGGCCGGGCCTGCCCGGGCGTGGCGAGTTCGTCCGTGTGGCGCTGGAAGCTGCCGGGCAGCCCTATGCCGACAAGGGGTGCGAGGAGGGCGCGGAGGCGCTGATACAGGACCTGCAGGGGCGCAGCGGTATCCGGCCCTTCGCTCCGCCCTATCTGGTGGACAGCGACATGGCGGAAGGCGGCGGCACGCTGGTGGTGGGGCAGGTGGCCCACATCGTCACCTATCTGGGCCACAAGCACGGTTTCGCCGGCGACACCTTCCTGGTCCAGTTGCAGCTGACCCAGCTGCAGCTGGATATCTCGGACATGGTGGCGGAGGTGCACGCCACGCACCATCCGCTGGCCAACAGCCTGTATTACGATGACCAGAAGGAGGCGGCGGCGCGCCGGGCGCAGGAGTTCCGGGCCGAGCGCATTCCCAAGTTCCTCGACCATTTCGAAGCGGCGCTGGGCGCGACGGACGGGCCGTTTGTAGCGGGCGCGGGCTGGACGCATGTCGATACCAGCCTGTTCCAGCTGCTGGAGGGGCTCGACTACGCCTTTCCGCAGCGGATGGCGGCGGTGCGGAACAAGTATCCCGCCTTGCAGCGGATGCGTGATGCGGTGGCGCAGCTGCCGGGGGTGGCCGCCTATCTCGCATCCGGCCGGCGGCAGGCCTTCAACGAGGACGGCATCTTCCGCCATTACCCGGAACTGGACGCCGCGGAGTAGCGGCCGCCAGTTCGGTTGCATGTTGCGCCCGGCGGCACACCTCGTCTAAGGGGCCGGCAATCACATGGACCCGGTGCAACACCGGGTGGCTATTCCGGCCGCCGATCCGCCGGACAACATCGCACTGACAGACCGATGAAAAAGCCACGCCGCGAAGGCGTGGTGTGCCCGGTCATGGAACCGCAATGTCACTCCTTACACAATCCTACCGCCGTGAATGGTTCACGGACATGGCGGGCGCACGCCGTGACATCATGGCCGGCATCGTCGTCGCGCTAGCCCTGATCCCCGAAGCGATCGGCTTTTCCATCATCGCCGGGGTCGATCCACGGGTCGGCCTCTACGCCTCCGTCACCATCGCGATGGTGATCGCCTTCATCGGCGGGCGGCCCGGCATGGTCTCCGCCGCGACCGCAGCCGTCGCCGTGCTGGTGACGCCGCTGGTGCGCGATCATGGCGTCGAGTACCTGTTCGCCGCCACCATCCTGATGGGCCTGATCCAGATCGTGGCGGGAGCGGCGCGGTTGCATCTGCTGATGCAGTTCGTGTCGCGATCGGTCATCACCGGCTTCGTCAATGCGCTCGCGATCCTGGTGCTGCTGGCGCAGCTGCCGCAGCTGACCGGCGTCACCTGGCACACCTATGCACTGGTCGCCGGCGGGCTGGTGATCATCTACCTGCTGCCGCGCATCACCACGGCCGTGCCATCGACCCTGGTGGCGGTCGTGGTGCTGAGCGTTCTGGCCATCACGCTGGACCTGCCGGTCACTAGGGTAGGCGACATGGGCCTGCTGCCCGACGGTTTGCCCACATGGACGCTGCCGCAGGTGCCGCTGACATGGGAGACGCTGCGCATCATCGCCCCGTACTCGCTGGCGATGGCGGCGGTCGGGCTGCTGGAGTCGCTGCTCACGGCGCAGATCCTGGACGACATGACCGATACCGACAGCGACAAGCAGCGCGAATGCGCCGGGCAGGGCGGAGCCAACATCGTGACCGCGTTGCTGGGCGGGATGGGCGGTTGCGCGGTGATCGGGCAGTCGATTATCAACGTCACCAGCGGCGGCCGCGGGCGACTGTCGACCTTCGCCAGCGGGGCGTTCCTGCTGTTCCTGCTGACCGTGTTGGGCGAGGTGGTCGGACAGGTGCCGATGGCGGCGCTGGTCGCGGTGATGATCATGGTGTCGATCGGCGCCTTCAGCTGGAACTCCATCCCGAACCTGCGCCGGCATCCGGCGACCTCCTCCATCGTCATGCTGACGACCGTGGCGGTGGTGCTGGCGACGCGCGACCTGTCGCTGGGCGTGCTGGCCGGCGTGCTGCTGTCGGGCATCTTCTTCGCCGGCAAGGTGCAGCGGATGTTCGGGGTGGAGCGCGACAGCACCGCTGACGGCGTCACTTACCGCGTGACGGGGCAGATCTTCTTCGCCTCTGTCGACCGCTTCACCCGCGCCTTCGGGACGGAGGGCGCAGTGCCCGTGACCATCGACGTCGCGGCCGCGCATTTCTGGGACATCTCGGCCGTCGGCGCGCTGGACAAGATCGTCGCTCGGCTGCGGCGGGACGGGGCGCAGGTGCAGGTCATCGGCTACAACCGGGCCAGCGCCGATATCGTGGACCGCTTCGCCCTGCACGATCGCACCGGCGTGGAACTGGGCGCGACGCCGCACTGAGGCGAGGCGACCGGGCGCGGGCCTTTTTAGCGTGCGCCGGGTCGCAGGCGCTGCCACGCCCGGCGCGGCAGGCGCCCGTCGATCGCCGCCAGGCCGCCGGCCAGGAAGGCGAGGCCGGCGGCATGCCGGGGCTGCAGCACCTCGCCCAGGAACAGCGCCCCCAGCGCGATGGCGGTGACGGGGATCAGGAAGGTGACCAGCAGCAGATTGGTCGCCCCCGCCGTCGCCAGCAGGCGGTAATAGATCACGAAGGCCAGCGCGGTGGACAGCAGCACCAGCCCGGCCAGCGCGCCCCAGACGGCGGGCGAGGGCATCGGAAGGCGCCAGGGCGTGTCCACCAGCATAACCGGCAGCAGCAGCACCAGGGTGGAACAGGCGAGCTGGCCGCAGGCGGCGGAGATGGGCGCCACGCCCAGCACCTTCATCTGCCGGCCATAGATGCCGGACAGCGCGTAGCACAGGGTTGCCAGCAGGCAGGCGCCCTGCGCCAGCACCGCGCCGCCCATGCCTGCCAGCGCATCGCCGCCGATCATCAGCACCACGCCGGCAAAGCCCAGCGCCACGCCGGCGAGCCTGCCCGGGGTCGCCTTCTCGTCAACGGTGAACAGATGCGCCGCCACCACGCCCCAGAGCGGAGTGGTGGCGTTGAGGATGGAGGCGAGCCCGCTGGCGATCTGCGTCTGGCTCCAGGTCAGCAGGGTAAACGGCACCACATTGTTCAGCAGTGCGATCGCGGCCAGCGTGCGCCACACGCGCCAGCCCCGCGGCACCGCACCGCCGGTGAGGCGCAGCACCGCGAACAGCACGCAACTGCCCAGCAATACGCGCGCCAGGACCAGCGTCAGCGGCGGCAGACCGGCGAGCGCCACCCCGATGAAGAAGAACGATCCGCCCCACAGCACGGACAGGACCAGCAGCAGCCCCCATTCGCGCGGACCCATGGTGCGGTTGATCGGCATGATGGCGGTCCTGGGCTGCGCGAGATCGGGCTGGGTGCGGGCGGATGCCACGGTGAATGGCGGGCACAAAAAAAGGGGCGGTGTGACCCGCCCCTTCATCGCGACCCGTCAGGGCCGCATCCGCATCGCCAAGGCTTACTGCTTGTCGAAGGTGCGGAACTGTTCGTTGCCCACGAAGCCGAACTTGCTGACGCCCGAACCCTTGATGATGTTCAGGACCTTGGCCGACTGGTCATAGCTGGCCAGGGCTTCCGGCTGGAACTGCAGTTCCGGCTCGACCGCGAAGTTGAGCGTTTCCTGCAGGTTGGCGACCAGCTGGTTCTCGTTGATGAGCTCGCCGTTCCAGATGATCTCGCCCGGCTGGGTCAGCACGATCTTGTTGGTCACCGGATCGACATTGTCGGTGGGAGAATCGCTGGGCACCGGCAGGTCGATATCGACCGAGTGGGTGGCCACCGGAATGGTGATGATGAACATGATGAGGAGCACGAGCAGGACGTCGATCAACGGCGTCGTGTTCATTTCCATCATCGGGGAGCCGTCGTCCTTGCCGCCGGACATCGCCATGGTGTGTTACTCCTTGCTGCGCCCGATCAACCGTTCGGATCGACCGGGTTGGAAATGAAGCCCACGGTCGGGTAGCCGGCCGCCTGCACGTTGTAGATCGCGCCCGCAACGCAGCGCCACGGGGCATCCTTGTCGCCGCGGATATGCACCTGCGGGATCAGGTCGGGATCGTTCCGCAGGGCTTCCGGACCGCCGGCGCGCTGCACGATGGCGTCCAGCTTCCCGAAGGCCTGATCGTACAGTTCTTCCGAATCCACCAGCGTGGTGTTGTTCACGTAGACGCGGCATTCGCCTTCACGGATCGCGCCGGTGAAGCCGCTGCGCTGCGTGCCGGCGGTGCGACCCGCGGCGTCGGTGGTGGTCACCGTCAGCAGCAGGTTTTCCACCTTGTCCTTGGATTCGGTCGATTCGATGATCGGCACTTCCAGCTGTTCGACCGTCTGGATGGCGACGGGGACGGCGATAAGGAAGATGATCAGGAGAACCAGCATCACGTCCACCAGGGGCGTGGTGTTGATTTCCGACATCGACGTCGAGCCGCCGCCTCCACCTGATGAAATTGCCATCTGTCTGTTCCTGTCTGGTATTTAGGACTTCCCGGCGGGACGGGCGGCCCGCATGCCGTTGCCCGTCCCGCTCAGGTCGTTCGATGAACCGCGTGTCAGACCTTCGGCGCGGCCGTCGTCGTCGTCGCGGTGGTCGGCTTGGTGGCGGTGGAGGACACCGGAGCCGTCTTGGTGGCAGCAGCCGGAGCAGCAGCCTTGGTGTTGCCGACCAGCGCCGGCTTCACCGCGCCGCGCGAGGTGATGTTGGCCAGGATGTCGGTCGAGAAGCCGCTCAGCATCTCGGCGATGCGCTTGTTGCGCGCCTGCAGCCAGTTGTAGGCGAGCACGGCCGGCACGGCGACCAGCAGGCCGATGGCGGTCATGATCAGCGCTTCACCGACCGGGCCAGCGACCTTGTCGATGGAGGCCGAACCGGCGAGGCCGATGTTGATCAGCGCGCGGTAGATGCCGATCACGGTGCCCAGCAGGCCGACGAACGGCGAGGTGGCGCCCACGGTGGCGAGGAACGGCAGGCCGCCTGCCAGCCTGGAGTTGATGGCCGCTTCCGAACGGGCCAGCGAACCGTGCATCCAGTCATGCGCTTCCAGCGAGTCGGTCATCTTGCTGTGCTGCACCTCGGCGGCCAGCGCATCGTCGACGACCTGGCGCCATGCGCTGTTCTTCTCGAGCTTGCTGGCGCCTTCCGACAGGCTGTTGGCGCGCCAGAAGGTGGAGCGAACCGTCTTGTACTGGCTCATGATCTTGTTCTGCTCGAGCAGCTTGGTGATCAGGATGTAGAACGAGCCGACGGACATGATGACCAGCACGGTCAGAATGCTCCAGGCGATCACGCCGCCCTGTTCCATGGCTTCGAGGAAGCCGAACTGGTTGGCCGGAGCCCCTTCGCCGCCGGCGGCGGCCAGAATGTCGATAAGCATGCGGGTGGTCCTTTGTCTCTAAGAACTGAACAGGTAAACTATCGGTCGAGCTGGTAGACGATGGTCGTCGACGCGCTGCCGGTGGTCGGGTTACCGGCATCGTCAAGCGCCGGGTTGTATCGCGCATAACGCGTCATGCCTTCGCAGCCGGCCTCGTCCAGGACGGACGAACCGCTGGAATTGGTGACGGTGCAGGCGGTGACCCGGCCGTTGGCGCCGATCTGGACGCGAACGCCCACGCGGCCTTCGATCTCGTCACGAATGGCCCGCGACGGATAGTTTTCCTGGATCCGGGCAGCCCAGCGACCCTGGCCGTCGGGCGTTGCGCCCCGGGCACGGGACGGTGCAGCCGGCGGAGCCGGAGGTGTCGGCGGCCCTGGCGGGGCCGCAGGCGGCACGATCCGGGTAGGCGGAGCCGGCGGCGGGATGATCGTCGACGTGTTGATCGGCGGCGGCGCAGGCGCAATGTTCACCGGCGGTGCCGGGGCGACCGGCGGCGGCGACGTGACCGGTACCGGTTCGTCTGGCGGCGGTGGCGGTGGCTCTTCCTCCGGCGGTGGCGGCGGTTCCTCGATATCCACTGTCGTCACGCGCTCAACCACCGACTTGACCGCCGAATAGGCAAGGCCGGTAATGAGGGCATATCCGATGGCCAGGTGGATAAGGACAACGATGACAATCGCAACCATGCGACTGCCGCTCATCTGTTGGTCAGCGTAAGCCATCCAGTCCCTTCACTCCGTTTCAATCAATTCCACGCCAAAGGCGCGGAACGGTTCGGCTCATAGATGCCGCCGGGGACTTTGGGTCACCCGACGCCGGCAACGGTTGGTTATGGATTCGCATCCTGCCAGCCGCAGCGAAGCTTTGTCCAGCACGAAGGTACGCCCGGCCAGAACCGGTGCGTTTGACAAACCCCCGAAGGACATCAGGAACCCTAGTTTTTTATGCTGTTTGGGCCCCTGCGATCAGGTCTTAACCAGCACTTCAGGCTTGAGCAAACGCTTTTGGCGGTTCAACCCCGATTCATCGCTGGAAAGCTGCGATGCGGACCGATACTTTGCTGACAAAGCATGATTGCTGGGAAAAGAGGTTTGGCAATGCAGAAATTTGCCCGCGCGACTGCGCTTCGTAATTTACCGTCGGTGGCCGCCGCGCTGCTGGCGCTGTCGGCCACGGCTGGAGGGCCGGTGCTGGCGCAGGATTCCGGCGCGCCGGCCGCCGCCGCGCGCGCCGCGCAGGGGAGCAACATGCCCCAGAATGGCACCGCTACCACCCTGCCATCCGGGCCTGCCGGACGGCTGACCTATGCCGATGTCGCCGGGCTGGTGGAAGCCGCCCGGATCGTGGCGGTGGTCGAGGTGCGGCGACAGGCCGAGGTCGGTCGCGCCCGTGCCCCCGGCCTCGCCCCCGGGCAGACGCGCCTGTATCTGGAAGCGGACACGCAGGCACTGCTGGCAGCCCCCGTGCCGGTGGGGGAGGAACTGAGCTTCCTGGCCGACATGCCGCTGACCGAGAAGGGGCGCGCGCCCAAGCTGCGCCGGCAGCGCTTCGTGATCTTCGCCGATGCGGTGCCCGGCCGCGCTGGGCAGCTGCAGCTGGTGAAGCCCGATGCCATGATCCCGGCCGACCCGGCCTTCGAGGCGCGGCTGCGCAATGTGATCGGGCAGTTCTCCGGCGGGGACGTGCCGCCGCCGGTCACCGGCGTGCGCCACGTGCTCTACACCCCCGGCAACCTGGCGGGCGAATCGGAGACGCAGATGTTCGTGGAGACCAAAACCGGCCTGCCCGCCTCCATCTCCGTGGTACGCCGGCCCAACATGGCCCCGCAATGGGGCGTGTCGTGGAGCGAGATCATCGACCAGTCGGCCACCGCGCCGGCGCCGGACACCCCCGGCTGGCTGCGGCTGGCCTGCGGATTGCCGCGCGAACTGCCCAACGATGCCTTCCTGACGCCGCCGGGCAGCGACCGGCAGCGGGCGCGGGCCGATTACCAGGTGGTGCTGGACGCGCTGGGCCCCTGCACCCGCACCCGCAGCTAGGGGCAGCGCGCGCGGCACCCGGCGACTAGCCAACCGTGCGCGCCTGCCCTAACCGGGCCGGCCGCAGCGCCATGGGGGGCGGCTGCGCACAGGGGACAAGGGACAGATCATGGCCGCAGCACCGCTTCGCATCGCACTCGCTGGCCTCGGCACGGTGGGCGGCGGCGTGATCCGCCTGCTGACCGCCAATGGCGCGCTGATCGCCCGGCGCGCGGGCCGGCCGATCGAGATCGTCGCGGTGTCCGCGCGGGACCGGGCGCGCGACCGGGGCGTGGACCTGTCCGTCTACCAGTGGGAAGATGATCTGGCGCTGCTGGCCAACCGTCCGGATGTGGACGTGGTAGTGGAACTGATCGGCGGCAGCGATGGGCCGGCGCTGGCGCTGGCGCGCCGCACGCTGGGCCTGGGCAAGGGGCTGGTCACCGCCAACAAGGCGATGATCGCGCATCACGGCATGGAGCTGGCCGGCGTGGCGGAAGGCGCGAACGAAGGGCGCGGCGCCCCGCTGAAGTTCGAGGCCGCGGTGGCCGGCGGCATTCCGGTGATCAAGGGCCTGCGCGAAGGCGCGGCCGCCAATGCGCTGACCCGCATCTACGGCATCCTGAACGGCACCTGCAATTACATCCTGTCCACCATGGAGGATACCGGCCGCGACTTCGGCGACGTGCTGAAGGAAGCGCAGGCGCTGGGCTATGCCGAGGCGGACCCGGCCTTCGACATCGAAGGTACCGATGCCGCGCACAAGTTGGCGATCCTGGCCGCCATCGGCTTCGGCGCGGGCGTGGCGTTCGACCAGGTGGAGGTGGCGGGCATCACCCGCATCCGCGCGGCCGACATCGCCCGGGCGGATGCGCTGGGCTATGTTATCCGGCTGATCGGCATGGCGGAGTGCGAGGAGGGCGGCACGCGCCTGTTCCAGCGGGTGCAGCCGTGCCTGGTGCCGCGCAGCCACCCGCTGGCCGCTGTGGACGGGGCCACCAATGCGGTGGTGGCGGAAGGCAATTTCAGCGGCCGGCTGCTGTTCCAGGGCGCGGGCGCGGGCGAAGGCCCCACCGCCAGCGCGGTGGTGGCGGACCTGATCGACATCGCCCGCGGTGATACCGGCCCGCCCTTCAGCGTGCCGGTGGCTGAACTGGAGCCGCTCGCCGCCGCCGACGGCGCCACCCGCACCAGCCGCGCCTATCTGCGCTTCATCGTGGCGGACCGGCCGGGCGTGCTGGCGGAGATCACCGCCGCAATGCGCGATGCGGGCGTGTCCATCGAAAGCCTGATCCAGCAGGGACAGGCGGATGAAGGGGGCGAGGTGCTGGTGGCGATGGTCACGCATGAAGGGCCGGAACGCGGCGTGGCCCACGCGCTGGAACTGCTGCGCGAATCGCCCAGCCTGGCCCGCCCGCCGCTGGTGCTGCGCCTGCTCGACTAGGGCCTAGTTGCCCGCATAGCGGGCCGCATCCGATCCGGGCGGCGCCTCCGGTATCGCCTTCAGGTCGATCAGCAGCGCCGGTTCCCCCGGGCAGGGCGGGATGAAGCAGCCGCGCATGACCACATTGGTCGATGGGCCGTCGAAATCGGGCGCGCTGGGGATCGGGTCGGGCGGCATCGTCCCGTTGGCGATCGCCTGTTCCGTGGGGGACAGGCCCATGCCGGTCCATTCCTCCAACTGGCGGCAGACCACGATCACATCGCCGCTGCTTTCGGGGCAGGGTTCGGGCCGGGGTTGCCGGACCGTGTAGCGGGCGGCGGCATTGGCCAGGGCCTGTTCGGCCGTCAGCTGCGGCGCGGGGGCGTCCTGCGCCCATCCCGTGACGGGCAGGGCGAGCAGCAGCAGGGCAATCGGCATCATCCGCATCGGCCATGTTCCCTTGCCCGCCTGCCTGTCCGCCTTCATCGCGCTGTCCCACAGGCAGCGCAAGCCATGCTCGACAAGTGCTGCGCCGCACCCTAACCCCGCCAGCAACATTCCACGTCACGGAGCACCTGCGCATGGCCACCCAGAACCCCTCCCCCGGCAGCAGCGTGCTCGATCGCGTGCTGGTGCTGGAAATGGTCCGCGTGACCGAGGCCGCCGCCATCGCCGCCGCCGCCCTGGTGGGCCGGGGTGACGAGAAGGCCGCCGACGCCGCCGCCGTGGAAGCCATGCGCAAGGCGTTCGACGAGCTGTACATGGACGGCACCGTGGTGATCGGTGAGGGCGAGCGGGACGAGGCGCCCATGCTGTTCATCGGCGAAAAGGTCGGCGGCGCGCCGGGCAAGGGGCCCAAGATCGACATCGCGCTCGATCCGCTGGAAGGCACCACCATCACGGCCAAGGCCGGCCCCAACTCGCTGGCCGTGCTGGCCGCCGCGGAAGAAGGCGGCCTGCTGAACGCGCCGGACGTCTACATGGACAAGATTGCGGTCGGCCCCGGCTACCCGGCGGACATCATCAGCCTGGACAAGAGCGTGGAGGAGAATGTCCGCGCCGTGGCAGAGGCCAAGGGCGTCGACCCGTCCGACATCATCTGTTGCGTGCTGGACCGTCCGCGGCACGAGGCCATGATCGCCAAGCTGCGCGCGCTGGGCTGCGGCGTGGTGCTGATCGGCGATGGTGACGTGGCGGGCGTGATCGCCACCACCGATCCGGAAACCAACATCGACATCTATATGGGTGAAGGCGGCGCGCCCGAGGGCGTGCTGGCCGCGGCGGCGCTGCGCTGCGTGGGCGGGCAGTTCAACGGCCGCCTGCTGTTCCGCAACGATGACGAGCGGGAACGCGCGCGCAAGTGGGGCATCACCGACCTGGACCGCGTCTACAAGCTGGAAGACCTGGCCAAGGGCGACTGCATCTTCGCCGCCACCGGCGTCACCGACGGCTCGCTGATGGCCGGCGTGAAGCGCCGCCGCCGCTCCAACGGCGACCGCGTGATGACCACCGAAAGCGTGGTGATGCGCGCCAGCACCGGCACCGTGCGCTGGATCAAGGGCGAGCACCGCATCCCCTGACGCCCGGCACTTTCCCGGCCCGTCCCGCGTTTCGGCGCGGACGGGCCAGGAGTGTGTGCCATGAGCGAGACTGCCAAGCGCGACGATCCCGAGCTGTGGGACAAGGTCAAGGACGAGGTTACCGCCGGCGACAAGGGCGGGAAGAAGGGCCAGTGGTCCGCCCGCAAGGCGCAGCTGGCGGTGCAGGAATACAAGCACGAAGGCGGCGGCTACCTCGGCAAGAAGGATGCCGACAACAGCCTGACCCAGTGGACCGAGGAAGACTGGGGCACGAAGTCGGGCGGGAAGAGCGGCGAGACCGGCGAACGCTATCTGCCCAGGGATGCGCGCGAGGCGCTGTCCGACGAGGACTATGCCCGCACCAGCGCCAAGAAGCGGCGGGACTCGAAGAAGGGCAAGCAGTTCTCCGCCCGGCCGGACGATGTCGCCGAAAAGACTGCCCACTACCGGGACGGCGGCAAGGGCGAACCGACCAAGGCCGAGTTGATGGCCGAAGCGCGCAAGCGCGATATTTCCGGCCGATCGAAAATGAACAAGGCAGAGCTGGCGAAAGCCTTGAAATAGGCGCGGCGTACTTGCGGCGGCCTTCGCAGTTGCCAGCAAACCGATTGACTGACTGCCGCGCCGGGCGCAGCCTTCCCTCCGGGGCAGAGAGGGCAGCGCAATGGCCGGGCCGATGGAGCACGACGAAGCCGCGAGAGCTGGGCCGGATGCGCCCGCCGGCAGGGCGATCGTCCTGTTTTCCGACGGGACCGGCAACAGCAGCGCCAAGCTGTTCAAGACCAATGTGTGGCGCATGTACGAGGCGGTGGACCTGGGCCCCGCCGCCGCCGGCAAGCGCAAGCAGATCGCCTTCTACGACAATGGCGTGGGCACATCCGCGCTGCGGCCGGTCGCGCTGCTGGCAGGCATTTTCGGTTTCGGCCTCAGGCGCAACATCCTGGAACTCTACCGCTTCGCCTGCCGCAACTACCGGCCGGCGCCGGGGCAGCGGCGGGGCGGCGAGCCGCCCGCAGGCGGGGATGCGATCTACGGCTTCGGGTTCAGCCGCGGGGCCTTCACCATGCGGCTGGTCATCGCCCTGATCGCCAGCCAGGGCCTGGTCGCCGCACGGGACGAGGCGGACCTGCACCGGCTGACCCGTGATGCCTATCGCGCCTTCCGCGCCGATTTCCTGCCGCGCAAGCTGCAATGGCCGACGCGGGCATGGCGCCGGTTGCGCGGGTGGCTGATCGCCGGCTGGCGCATCGCCTGGCGCCGCCGCCGATACAATCGGGCCGACAATTACCGGCCGGAGATCCGCTTTATCGGCGTCTGGGACACCGTGGCCGCCTATGGCGGACCGATCGTGGAGATCACTCGCGGCATCGACAACTGGCTCTACGCGCTGTCGATGCCCGATTACTGCCTGAACCCCCGCGTGCAATGCGCCCGCCACGCCCTGGCGATCGACGATGCGCGCGACGCCTTTCACCCCCTGCTGTGGGACGAGGTGAACGAAGGGCGGCTGGTCGCGGGCGACGTCGTTGCGCCCGACCGGTTGCGGCAGGTCTGGTTTACCGGGATGCATGCCGATGTGGGCGGCGGATATCCGGACGAAAGCCTCAGCTTCGTGTCCTTCCTGTGGATGATGGAGGAGGCCAACAAGGCCGGCCTGCGCACGCTGGACATCATCACCGACCGCTTCCGCGCGCTGGCCAACAGTGCCGGCCCGCTGCACGACAGTCGTGCGGGCATGGGCGCCTATTACCGGTACCAGCCGCGCAACATCGCCGCCTGGCTGAATGAACCGGGCAATGATTCCATCATCGCCGATCCGGACCTGCCGGGCGCTGCCGCCCGGCAGAAGGGTCTGCTGACCCGGGTGCGGGTGCATGAAAGCGTCGCCGCGCGCATCGGGGACGGGACCGACGGCTATGCGCCGATCAACCTGCCCGCCCGCCTGACGCTGATGCCCGAAGGCAAGGGCGAGACCGTGGCCCTGGCCGACAGCGAGAGCCCCCGGCCGCCGCCGCCTGCAGACGCGCAGACCCCGCAGCCGATGGTTGCCGCCCACATACGCGCCCGGATGGAGGATGGAACGCTGGGCCAGGCGCGGGCGGATGCGCTGGAACCGGCCTGGGACCGGGTATGGCTGCGCCGCGTCGCCTATTTCCTGACGCTGGCGGTCACGCTGCTGCTGGTGCTGATGCCATGGATGGTGGAGCATCTGCCGAACCCCCCGGTGCTGGCCGATGGGCGCAGCTGGGGCGGTGGCGTGATCCGGCTGCTGGACACCGTCCTGCCCGGCATGCTGCATCGCTGGATCGACACCTTTGCCGATAACAGCTTCTGGTTCCTGGTGCTGGTCGCCGCCATCGGGGCGCTGCAGGTCTGGAGCGGGCGGCTCGATCGACGGATGCGTGACACGGCGCGCGAGGTCTGGCGCGCGACGCTGATGCCAAATGGCCCATCGTTCGCGCGGCCGGACACGTCGTGGGTGAAGCGGCTGCGCACCTCCGCTCTGTATCGTCGGTCGCTCCGCTTCATTAAATGGCGGGTGCTGCCGGCGATCGCGGCACTGTTGCTGGCGGCGCTGCTTGTCTGGCTGGCGATCGGCCTGGCCACGCAACTGCGTCTGCCCAGCCTGGAGCGGGGGCAGGCGCTGTGCCCGCGCCCCCTCGCCACGCAGCCATTGCAGCAGCACAGCTTCGCCCTGTCGACCCGCGCCACCTGCACCAGCACCGGCCTGCGGGTGCGGAGCGGCGCGCGCTACGCGGTAGAGCTGGAGGTCATCGGACCGCAATGGCAGGATGGCGGCATGCCGACGACGCCGCGTGGCCGGTCTGCGGGCGAGTTGGGGGTGGCGGGCCGTGCCGGGGTGCTGCTGCGCCGGGTGATCGGCGCCAATTACCTGCAGCCGGTGATCGCCATCCGCCGCGGCCCCGGCCTGCTGCAATTCGGCGACCGCGTGCACATCGAACCGCTGGTGCTCCGGCAGGATATCGACTGCCTGTCGATCTGGCATGGCAGCTTCACCGCGCCGCGCGGCGGGGAACTGGTATTGTTCGTGAACGAAGCGGTGCCGCCCCTGCTGTTGCCCGCCGATTTCTTCTACACGCACGAGGAGTACGGCAACACAGGCGCGGCCCGGGTCACCATCCGGCTGGTCGATCCGATGCCGGGCCGGCGGGTGTCGGGCAGGTGACCGCCATGCAGGTTGCAATCGTGTGACGCTGGGCTAGACGCCCGGCCGACACAGCAAACGGGATCGGTCACGCACCCATGAAGATTCTCGCCGGCAATGCCAACCTGCCGCTCGCCCGTGCGATCGCCGCATATCTCGAACTGCCGCTGACCGATGCCAGCGTGCGCCGCTTCGCGGACGAGGAGATCTTTGTCGAGATCAACGAGAATGTGCGGGGGGAGGACGTGTTCATCGTCCAGTCCACCAGCTACCCCGCCAACGACAATCTGATGGAACTGCTGATCGGGATCGACGCGCTGCGCCGCGCCTCCGCCCGGCGGATCACCGCGGTGGTGCCCTATTTCGGCTACGCCCGGCAGGATCGCAAGCCGGGGCCGCGCACGCCCATCTCCGCCAAGCTGGTGGCCAACCTGATCACCGAGGCGGGTGCCAATCGCGTGCTGTCGGTCGACCTGCATGCCGGGCAGATTCAGGGCTTCTTCGATATCCCGACCGACAACCTCTATGCCGCGCCGGTGATGGCGGCCGATATCCTGGCGCGGTACGGCCATCAGGACCTGATGGTCGTGTCCCCCGACGTCGGCGGCGTGGTCCGCGCCCGCGCGCTGGCCAAGCGGCTGGACAATGCCCCGCTGGCCATCGTGGACAAGCGCCGCGAACGGCCGGGCGAATCCGAGGTGATGAACATCATCGGCGACGTGGCCGGGCGGCACTGCATCCTGATCGACGACATTGTCGATTCCGGCGGCACGCTGTGCAACGCCGCGCAGGCGCTGATCGACCAGGGCGCGAAGAGCGTGGCCGCCTATATCAGCCATGGCGTGCTGTCGGGCGGCGCGGTGGCGCGGGTGGCGGGCAGCGCGATGACCGAACTGGTCATCACCGACACCATCCTGCCGACCGAGGCCGCGCGCGATTGCGAACGGATCCGCGTGCTCACCGTCGCCCCGCTGATCGGCGAGGCCATGCGCCGCATCGCCGACGAGAGCAGCGTCTCCAGCCTGTTCGATTGAGGCTTCCATGAACCTTTCCGCCGAACTCGCCCTGGCGCACCGTCTGGCGGATGTCGCCGGCGATGCCATCCGGCCGCAGTTCCGCACGGTGCTGGATGCGGAGCGCAAGGGGGACGCCAGCCCGGTCACCATCGCCGATCGCGCGGCGGAAGAGGCGATGCGGCGGATCCTGACGGCGGAAGTGCCGCAGGACGGCGTGCATGGGGAGGAGTTCGGGGTCAGCGAAGGTCGGTCCGGCCGGCAGTGGGTGCTGGACCCGATCGACGGCACCACCAGCTTCATGGCGGGCCGCGCGACCTTCGGCACGCTGATCGCGCTGCTGGTGAAGGGCTTTCCGGTGCTGGGCATCATCGACCAGCCGATCCAGCGCGAACGCTGGGTGGGGGTGACCGGCCAGCCGACCACGCTGAACGGCGTGGCGGTGCGCACGCGCCCCTGCCGCGAGCTGGCGGAGGCCACGATTGCCACCACCGGACCGCATTATTTCACCGCCGAGGAAGGTGACACCTTCATGGCGCTGGCGCAGAAGACCGATCACCGGCGCATGATCATGGGCGGCGACTGCTACAATTACGGCCTGCTCGCCGCCGGTCACCTGGACCTGGTGTGCGAGGCCGGGCTGAAGCTGCACGACTTCGCCGCGCTGGTACCGGTGGTGGAGGGCGCCGGCGGGTTGATGTGCGATTGGGCGGGTGAGCCGTTGCATGCAGGGTCCGCCGGCGACGTGCTGGCGCTGGGCGACCAGGCCCGGCTGGAGGATGTGCTGGAGGCGATGGGCGGCGGGGACGGGCACGACCACGCGCATTGAGCGTGTTGCGGTGGTTGTACATCGCGGCAGCTTTCGCCCCAAAGCGGACGTTTAGTCCTCCCCGTGCGCAGCATGGGGAGGGGGACCAGCGGCAGGCTGGTGGAGGGGCATCGCGCAACGCATGATGATCGCCTCGACCGTTGCATCCAC